>NZ_VIGP01000025.1 GCF_009299795.1 Brachybacterium subflavum | reverse complement strand
AAACAGCAGCGGCGGCGCACCGGGCTACATTGCCGAGGCCGACTACTTCGAGAACACCGCAGCGCCGATAGCCAATGAGGACGGCGCCGGCGGCAACACCGCGCCCGTGGCCGCCGGCGACAGCGCCGCCACGGCCCAGGACACCGCCGTGGTGCTGGACGTGCTGGCCAATGACAGCGACGCGGACGGCGATCCGCTCACCGTCACCGCGGTCACCGC
>NZ_VIGP01000024.1 GCF_009299795.1 Brachybacterium subflavum | reverse complement strand
CATGGAGCTTTGGCATATTGAGCCCTGGGATATATATATAGGCTTATGCCGCAAGTTTTGAGGCCAGTTAACAAGTTGCGAGGCCAGTTAAAGTGAATAGTCTAGGATCGGGCCAGGCACGCCCCCCCGAGTTTGAATCTTTCGACCTTGTATATGAAAACCCATCCGACAGCAGCTTGAACCTGCGGGAAATTGCAGCCCTCATTTGGCGAGGCAAGCTCGCGA
>NZ_VIGP01000023.1 GCF_009299795.1 Brachybacterium subflavum | reverse complement strand
CGGCATGCCGAACGTCTCGACCTGCCCGTCGGGGTCCAGGGGGATCTCCGTGCCCTCCATCAGGGCGTGGCGCTGGGCGTTCTGGATCGCCCGCGCCGCCTGATCGAACCGGCCGGCGAGGGCCTTGATCTCCGGCGCGGGACCGATGATCCGCAGGGACGCCATCCCATCGATCGTCCCCGGATCCACGACCATCCGACGACGCGACGCGGAGACCTCCTCAGGGTCCTTGGGATGACGCTGCTGGAT
>NZ_VIGP01000022.1 GCF_009299795.1 Brachybacterium subflavum | reverse complement strand
GAAACAGCTTGGAGCCGGTGAAGGCCGCCCAGATCAAAAAAATCACCAGCACCGAAATGATCGACGCCGCCCGGTCCGGGCTTACGGCGCTTTCGTCGCCGAATGTCACCGTCTTCAGGCTGGTGAAATCATGCCGCGACTGCATGCCCTTGCGAATGAATTTCACCAGGAAAAAGGCGCCGGCGAACAACGCAATGTAGAACAGCAGTACCGTCATGCCACCTGCTCCGTCCGGCCCATGATCTCCTCTTCCATCTCCCAGATCATCGACAGGATCTCA
>NZ_VIGP01000021.1 GCF_009299795.1 Brachybacterium subflavum | reverse complement strand
ATTGCAGCGCACGACGGCAAAGGAACAGCATCGCCGCCTGATTGCAGCGGCTTTGCCAGCTGACTTCATTGCGCAGCATGGCGCAGTGGTCGTCGAAAATCATCTCAACATGCTGAGGCCGTTGGATAGCGCACCGCGTGTCAGCCCCGAAGTCCTAGCCGCTTTCATCAACAGCCGGGCAGCTGACCAGGCATTCCGTTGTGTTAGTGGGAGTGTCGCAGTGTCGGCCTATGAGCTGGAAGCTCTACCCTTGCCATCGCCTGATGCGCTTGATCATTTGCAAGAGCTGATTTCTAAAC
>NZ_VIGP01000020.1 GCF_009299795.1 Brachybacterium subflavum | reverse complement strand
CGGTACTTCTCCGCCGGCCGCGGCAGAAACTCACCCGAGGACGGGTCCGTGAGGACCCGGAACCATTCCTCACTCTTCCCGGCGATCTCACGGGCCATCTGCGCGGGAATCGGGGTGCCGTCCTCCAGGACACCGGGGGCGTCGTCCCCACCGACCAGGGTCAGGAAGGGAACGAGGACGTTCAACCGGAACCTCGCCTCCGGGACGGTGATGCCACCGGTGTCGATCTGCGCCGCGTGGGCGAGGTGGTAGCGGATCAGGTTCAACGACAGGGGCATGCCCTCGTTCTCGACCTGCTGGTCCGGATCCAAGGGAATCTGCGTGCCCTCGATGAGGGCGTGGCGCTGGGCGTTCTG
>NZ_VIGP01000002.1 GCF_009299795.1 Brachybacterium subflavum | reverse complement strand
GTGGAGCGCGGTGACGAGCCACAACCCTTTTCTGCATCCCTCGCCTCATTCAGGTGCGCTGACGGGGGCTCCTGTACCGCTGGCGCGCGCACCGACGAGCGCACGGAAGAGCCGTGGCGGCTCCCTGGTGGTGCATCCCGTGGACGCGGTCCCCCGGCGTCGTACGGGGTGCAGTCACGATTCTGCATCGAGGGCTTTACACGTTTCAGAGTTGCGCATACGCTCGTCCTCGATTCAATGAGCGGCGTCCTCCGCAGTGTTGGAGAGCGCTTCCCGGGGATGCTGTGTCGACGGTTCCGTGGCGGCGCGGCCTGCCGTCGGGCAGCTGTCCCGAACATCGCCGGGCTCATGTGGATCGTCAGCTGCGCCGCACCCGGCGGCGAAGATCGAAGGAGATCGCCATGCCCTCACGTCGCACCGTCCTCGCAGTGCCTCTGGCTCTGGCGGGCCTGGGAGGCCTTGCCGCCTGCGGTCCGAACGCTCCTGGTGGTTCGTCCGGTGGATCCGGCGCCTCCGACTCCGGCACCCTGCGCTTCGCCTGGTGGGGAAACGCCGTGCGGGACAAGGCCACGCGCGAAGCCATCTCGACCTATCGCTCCGGGCATCCCGAAGTGAGCATCTCCGATGAGCCCACCGATTGGTCGGGCTATTGGGACAAGCTCGCCACCCAGGTGGCCGGCGGGGACGTGCCCGACCTGATCCAGATGGACGAGTCCTACCTCAGCGAGTACTCCAGTCGGGGCATCCTCCTGAACCTCAAGGACACCGACGTGGACACCTCCGAGTTCGATCCGTCGGCGCTGGACGCCGGCATGGTCGACGACGGGCTCTTCGCGCTGAACGCGGGCGTGAACGCCCCGGTGCTGCTGGCCAATCCGGACGTCTTCGACGCGGCCGGCGTGGACTTGCCCGACGACGGCTCATGGACCTGGGACGAGCTCGTCGAGATGTCCGCCGCGATCACGAAGGCGACGCCCGACGGCACCTTCGGCGTCCAGCAGCTCGGCGCCGCCGGCGATCCCGCACTCAGCGTCTACCTCCGCCAGCTCGGAGGGGAGAAGTTCGCCGACGAGGGCCTCGGCTTCACGGCCGCACAGCTGCAGCAGTGGATGGAGTTCGCCCTCGAGCTCCAGAGCACCGGGGCGGCGCCCGGGGCCTCGGTCGCCGTCGAGGAGACGGGGAAGTCCGTCGATCAGACGCTGTTCGCCACCGGCACGTGCGGTCTCCAGCTCGCGTGGTCGAACCAGGTGGTCAGCAACGACACGGCGCTCGGCGGAACGGTGAAGGTGCTGCGCATGCCGTCGATGACGGGGAAGTCCGCCGATGTGAAGCTCTGGTACAAGGCCTCGATGTACTTCGCGGTCGCGGCCAGGTCCGCGCAGCAGGGGGCAGCCACGGCATTCGTCGACTGGCTCGTGAACTCGACCGACGCAGGGAAGATCCTCCTCGCGGAGCGGGGCGTCCCCGCGAACCTCACGGTGCGCAAGGCCATCGAGGGCGACCTCACCGACTCCGACCTGAAGGCGGTCGACTTCATCGAGGCCATCGCCGACGAACTGGGGGACGCGCCGGTGATCACCCCTCCGGGCGGGAGCGCCGTGAACGACGCCCTCGGCAGGCACATGGAGGACGTCCTCTTCGGGCGCGCGAAGCCGGGCGATGCGAGCGCCGCCGCCGTCACCGAAGCCGAGGGGCAGCTCGGATGAGCCGGACGATCGTGGCCGTCCCGGGCACAGGTCAGGTGACGGCCGGAATGTCGGCCTTGCGCCACGACCGACTGGACAGCGCTCTCCCAGGTCAGGTCGACCGCGCCTCCCGCCCGTATGAGAACGTTTGCATTCGGGCGGTCTCCTCTGCTTAGAATCTGCCGATCGCGCGGTCGCCGCGGACCGTGCCGATCCTCCGCAGAACTCGCGGTCGGCCCTCGGAACCGGCCCCGCACACTCCGCGGAACGCACCGCGAAGATCCCGCCCGCCGGCCTCCGCACACCGTTCGCGGCCGGCGCCGTCGGCCGCGAACGATCCCCTCAGACATCCATTCATGTCACCCACCCGCCGCGCAGAAGCCCTGATCGAAGGAGATCACGTGCACACCCGACGCGAAGCCCTCGCCCTCACCCTCGCCGTCCCCACGGCGCTGACACTGGCCGCCTGCGGCCCCAATCGCTCGACCTCGGAGGCCTCGGGCGGTGACGGCTCCTCCGCCCTCCGGTTCATGTGGTGGGGGAACGCCGTGCGCGACAAGGCCACCCGCGGCGCGATCGACGCCTATGGCGAGGTCGAGTCCGATCTGAGCATCTCCGCCGAGCCGGCCGACTGGTCGGGCTACTGGGACAAGCTCGCCACGCAGGTCGCCGGCGGCGACATGCCGGACGTCGTCCAGATGGACGAGAAGTACCTCAGCGAGTACGGCAACCGCGGTGCGCTGCTCGACCTCGAGAAGGCCGGACTGGAGACGAGCGACTTCGAGGACAGCTCGGTCGCGGCGGGCGAGGTGCCGGACAAGGGACTGCTCGCCATCAACGCCGGCATCAACGCGCCGGTGCTGCTCGCGAACGCCGCCGTGTTCAAGGACGCGGGCATCGACCTGCCCGACGACACCACCTGGACCTGGGACGACCTCGCATCGCTCGCCGCCGACATCACGAAGGCCACGGACGACGGCGTCTACGGGATCCAGCAGATCGGCCTGGTCCAGGCGACCTTCCAGGTGTACATGCGCCAGCTCGGCAAGGACCAGTACGCGGCCGACGGCCCCGGCTTCGCCGCCGAGGACGCCGCCAAGTTCTTCGCATACGCGAAGTCCCTGCAGGAGACGAAGGCCGCGCCCGACGCCTCCGTGTCGGTCGAGGAGGCAGGCCAGTCCGTGGACCAGTCCCTGTTCGCCACCGGCAAATGCGCCCTCCAGGTCGCCTGGTCCAACCAGGTCGTCGCCTACGACACCGCCGCGGGCGGCAAGGTGCACGTGCTGCGCATGCCGTCGATGACCGGGAAGGCCGCCGACGCGCAGCTCTGGTACAAGGCCTCGATGTACTTCGCGGTCTCCGCGAAGACGACCGCCGAGGAGCAGGCCGTCGCCTTCGTCGACTGGCTCGTCAACAGCGAGGACGCGGGGAGGCTGCTGCTCGCCGAGCGCGGCGTGCCCGCGAACCTGACGGTCCGCGAGGCCATCGCGGACGACCTCACCGACGCCGACATCAAGGCCGTCGACTTCATCGAGTCGATCGCGGACGAGCTGGGCGACGCCCCCGTGATCACCCCGCAGGGCGGCGGCCAGTTCGAGGACATCCTCACGCGGTGCGGGGAGGACCTCCTGTTCGGCCGCACCGACACCAAGGCCGCGGCGAAGGACCTGCTGGACCAGCTCACGTCGGCGATCACGGTCTGAACCGGTCCCGGACCGGACGGTGAGGACCACTGGAGGAAGGATGAGTGATGAGTGCTATCGGTGAGCTCACGTCCATGGCGAAGGGCCGTGGACGGGGCGGGGTGCGCGAGAAGCACCCGGACAACAAGCCGGCCCTGATGTTCATGGCGCCGTGGCTGCTGGGGCTGCTCGGGATCACCCTGATCCCGATGATCGCCTCGCTGTACCTCTCGTTCACGGACTACAGCCTGCTGGCCGCCCCGAAGTGGATCGGCCTGCAGAACTTCGTGGACATGTTCCACGACGCCCGGCTGATGACCTCCCTGAAGGTCACCCTGATCTACGTGGTCGTGGGCGTGCCCCTCCAGCTCGCCCTGGCCCTCGCGCTCGCGGTCCTGCTCAACGAGGGCATCAAGGGCCTCTCGTTCTACCGCTCGATCTTCTACCTGCCCTCCCTGCTGGGCGGGTCGGTCGCGATCGCGATCCTGTGGCGCCAGATGTTCGGCACCGGCGGCCTGGTCAACCAGATCGGGGGCATGCTCGGCTTCACGAACCTGCCCGGCTGGATCTCCGACCCCTCCACTGCGCTGGGCACGATCATCCTGCTGCACGTGTGGACGTTCGGCTCCCCGATGATCATCTTCCTCGCGGGCCTGCGCCAGATCCCCCAGATGTACTACGAGGCCGCCGAGGTCGACGGCGCCGGCCGCTGGCGGCGCTTCACCGCGATCACCCTGCCCCTGCTGACCCCGATCATCTTCTTCAACCTGGTCCTGCAGGTGATCAACGCCTTCCAGTCCTTCACGCAGGCGTTCGTGGTCTCCGGGGGCACTGGCGGCCCCTCCGACTCCACCCTCTTCTACACGCTGTACCTCTACCAGAAGGGCTTCACCCAGTTCGACATGGGTTACGCCTCCGCGATGGCCTGGCTGCTCCTGGTCATCGTCGCGATCTTCACCGTCATCAACTTCTTCGTCTCCAAGTTCTGGGTGTTCTACGATGACTGATCAACTCACCACCAGCGGCCCCTCCGCTCCCGCAGGCGCCGGCGCTTCCGCCGCGCCCGTCGGCCGCGGCCACCGCACGGGCGACCGGCCGGGGGCCCGGCCCCGTCGCATCCGGCGCGCAGGACCGATCGTCCGCCACGCGATCCTCATTATCGCCTCGCTGGTCATGATCTATCCGCTGCTGTGGATGATCGTCAGCTCCCTGCGCCCCAACACCGAGATCTTCCGCAATCCCGGGCTGTTCCCGATCAGCTTCAACACCGAGAACTACGTCAACGGCTGGAACGCCCTGTCCCAGCCGTTCTCCCACTACCTCATCAACTCGACCCTGCTCGTCCTGGGCTGCGTGATCGGCAACGTTATCGCCTGCTCGCTCACCGCCTACGCCTTCGCGAGGCTGAAGTTCTGGGGTCGGAACATCGCGTTCGCGGTCATGCTGATGACGCTCATGCTCCCCATCCACGTGGTCATCGTTCCGCAATACATCATGTTCTCCCAGACCGGGTGGGTGAACACGATGCTCCCGCTCATCCTGCCGAAGTTCCTCGCGACCGACGCGTTCTTCGTGTTCCTCATGGTCCAGTTCATCCGCGGCATCCCCCGCGAGCTCGACGAGGCCGCCCGGATCGACGGCTGCGGACATTTCCGCATCTTCTTCCGCGTGATCCTGCCGCTCATGACGCCCGCGATCGCGACCACAGTGATCTTCACGTTCATGTGGATGTGGAACGACTTCTTCGGCTCCCTCATCTATCTGACGACGCCGGACAACTTCACCGTCCCCCTCGCCCTGCGTGCCTTCCTCGACTCCCAGGGCACCTCCGACTGGGGAGCCATGTTCGCGATGTCCGTGCTCTCGCTCGTCCCCCTGTTCATCGTCTTCCTCCTCGGGCAGCGCTTCCTCATCCGCGGGTTCGCGACGACGGGGATCAAGTGAGCGGGAGTCGTCGGCCGTGCGCGGCCCATCCCGTTCCCGACGTTCCGAAGGAGACCGCATGAGTTCCCGCTACGGCCTGATCGGCACCGGCCACCGCAGCCAGATGTACATCGACGCGATCACGGGCCCCCACGCCGACGTCGCCGAGATCGTCGCGCTGTTCGACACGAACCCCGGGCGCATGCAGTGGTACCGCGAGCACTACGCGGCGCTCGAGGGCGTCCCCGCCGTCGGCCCCGAGCGTCTCGAGGATGTGATCGCCGAGCGGGGCATCGAGCGCATGATCGTGACCTCCGTGGACCGCTTCCATGCCGAGCACATCGTGCGCAGCCTCGAGGCCGGCGCGGACGTCGTCGTCGAGAAGCCGCTGACGATCGATGCCGAGAAGGCGCGGATGATCGAGGAGGCCGTGCGCCGCACCGGCCGCAGCGTGAGGGTCACCTTCAACTACCGCTACTCGCCGCGCAACAGCGCCCTGCGCGAGGTGATCGCCGACGGCCGCATCGGCACGCCGGTCTCGATGGTCTTCGAGTGGGTGCTGGACACCGCGCACGGCGCCGACTACTTCCGGCGGTGGCACCGCGACAAGGCGAACTCGGGCGGCCTGTTCGTCCACAAGGCCTCCCACCACTTCGATCTCGCCTCCTGGTGGATCGACGCCCAGCCGCGGACCGTCTATGCGCGCGGCGGCGTGCGCTTCTACGGCGACCGGGCGGCGCAGGAGAGGGGAGAGGAGCCGGCCGCCGAGCGCGGCACGCACGACGGTCCGCACGGGCCCTTCGAGCTCGACCTGCGCAGCGATCCTCGTCTGAAGGAGCTCTACCTCGACCAGGAGCAGCACGACGGCTATCGCCGTGACCAGGACGTCTTCGCTCCCGGCGTCACCACGGAGGACAACCTCACGGCGATCGTGGACTTCGACAGCGGCCTCGCCCTGACCTATGCGCTGAACGCCCACAGCCCCTGGGAGGGCTACCGGGTCGCCGTCAACGGCACCGAGGGGCGCGTCGAGCTCGAGGTCGTCGAGCGCACCGCCGTGCTCACGAGCTCCGGGGCGCGGGACGGGGCCGACGGAGGTTCCGACGACGGACGGGCCGAGGGCGACGGAGCGTCCGCGGGCGAGGCAGTGGTGGACCCGAGCGCCGTGCGGGTGGATGACGACGGCGGCGGCGCGCGCCGTGCCGGCGAGAGACTCGTCCTCCAGCGACACTTCGAGACCGCCCAGGAGATCGAGATCCCGCAGGGGGAGGGCGCCCACGGCGGCGGCGATGCGCTCATGCTCGCCGAGGTCTTCCGCGGGCGATCCGAGGACGCGGGCGCGGATCCGCTGGGCCGCGCGGCGGACTGGCGCGACGGCCTGCGCGCGATCTCCATTGGCATCTGCGGCAACGCCTCGATCGAGACCGGACAGGCCGTCGACGTCGAGGAGTTCATGGGGATCGGTCGATGAGCGCAGACGGGACCCTCGCGGCGCGGCCGATCGCACTGATCGGCACGCGCGGCTTCGGCGCCGTGCACCTGCGGCGGATGGCGCCGCTGCGCGAGAGCGGGCGGATCCGCCTCGTGGGCGTCGTCGACGTCGCCGAGCCCGAACCGGGGATCGGCGCCCCGTGGTTCCCGAGCCTCGAGGCGCTGCTCGAGGGCGCCGACGAGGCGCCCGAGGTGCTGATCATCGCCACGCCGATCACCACCCACGCCGGCCTGGCCCGCGAGGGCCTCGCCGCCGGCTGCCACCTCTACCTCGAGAAGCCGCCCGTGCCCTCCCTCGTCGATCACGAGGACCTGCTGCGTGCCGCGGCCCGGGCCGGACGCGTCGTGCAGGTCGGCTTCCAGGCCCGCGGCGGGGGAGGAGCCGCGCGGATGCGGGAGCTGCTCGCATCCGGCGCGCTGGGCGAGGTGCGCAGCGTCGACGCCTTCGGTGCCTGGATGCGAGACCGCGCCTACTACGCGCGCAGCCCCTGGGCGGGCAGGCGCCGCATGGACGGTCGGCGCGTGGCCGACGGCGTCGCCACCAACCCCCTCGCCCACGCCGTCGACCTCGCCCTGCAGATCGCCGGCATCTCCCGCAGGAGCGACATCGCGCGGATCACCACCGAACTGCGCCGCGCCCACGACATCGAGGCCGACGACACCACCTACCTGCGCGTGGACCCCGCGGCCCCCGGCCCCTTCGTCCAGGCGGCGCTCGTGACCACCGCGCCCTCGCAGAGCGACCCCTGGATCGAGATCCGCGGGGAGAAGGGACGCGCCCGGCTCGAGTACACGACGGATCGCCTCGAGCTCGTCGACGCCTCCGGAGTGCGCACGCAGGAGTCCCCCGGTCGCAGGGATCTGCTCGTGGACCTCCTCGACCATCTCGACCGCCTCGACCTCCTCGACCATCGCGACGGCCCCGACCCTCTCGACGGCCGCGAGGACTCGTCCGCGCCGCTGCTCTCCCCGCTCGAGAGCACCGAGGCCTTCACCACCGTCCTCGAAGCCACCCAGAGCGGGCCCGACCCGGGGCCCATCGGCCCTGAGCACGTCGCCTGGGTCGGCGAGGGCGAGGCGGCCCACCCCGTCGTCCGCGACGTCGAGGACTGGATGGGCCGGGCGCTCCACGCCGGCGCGCCCTTCAGCCGCATCGGCGCGCCCTTCGCCGACCCCGACGCGGTCCACGAGACCACCGCGTCGGCCCTCGCGCCCCCACGCCACCGCGCACCCGATCCCACCGGAGGAGATTCCCGATGACCCTGCACACCGCTGCCCTGCAGGCCGATGTGGTCCGCAGCCGTGAGAAGAGCAGCCTGCTGCTGCGCGCCGCCCGCCCCGCGGACCTGGCCGCGTTCGAGGGGACCGTCTCCGAGACGGCCGACGGGGCGGTCCTCGAGGGACCCGCGAGCCACGCCAACGCGCTCGCCCTGCGGGCGGCGGTGCCCGCGCTGCGCCCGCGGCTCGTGAGCGGGCACCGCACCTCGGTGGGCACCGGGGACCGCACCGGCCTCGCGACCGCCGGGCAGGCGCGCGCCTTCGCGGAGGCCGGGGGAGGAGTCCTCCCCGTGCTCGCCCAGCAGTCGATCCGCGAGATGGACCGGCTCGGGCGCAGCGCGAGGGAAGTCCTCGACGACGCGGTGTTCGGCCTGGTCGAAGCCGGATGGGAGCGCGGGTACGGGGCCGACTGCGACCACATCAAGACCACCGAGGGCATCGACCGCGGGCTCGATGCCGGGTTCCGCATGTTCACCCTCGACCCCGGCGACATGGTCCAGGACGTCACCGGCGGCGTGACCGAGCGGCAGGTCGACGACCTGCCGTGGAAGGCGCTCGAGGACACCCGGACCGACCTCCACGCCCGCTACCGCGGCCTCGACATCGAGGCCGCGGGGGAGCGGATCGCGCCGTCGGACGCGGAGATCCTCACCGCCGCCGTGAAGTACGGCGGGGCGGTCGCCGAGGCCGCGCGGCTGCATCGCCACCTGGCCGCGCACGCACCCGAGGCCGCGCGCGCCGCGCACGGCGGCGAGCCCGCCGTCGAGGTCGAGATCGCGGTCGACGAGACGGCCTGGCAGACCACCTTCTTCGAGCACCACTACCTCGCGACCGAGCTCGAGAGGCTCGGCGTCACCTGGTTCTCCTTCGCCCCCCGCTACGTCGACGGCTTCGAGAAGGGCCTCGAGTTCCGCGGCGACCGGGAGGAGCTGCGACGCAACCTCGAGGTCCATCACGCGATCGGCGCGCTGCACGGCGGCTACAAGATCTCGCTGCACTCGGGGTCCGACAAGTTCTCGATCTACCCGCTCGCCCTCGAGGCCACCGACGGCCTCGTCCACCTGAAGACCTCCGGCACCTCCTACCTGTGCGCCCTCGAGGTCATCGCCGAGGAGGACCCCGAGCTGTTCGCCGCCGTCTGGGGCATCTCGCGGCAGGCCTACGCACGGGCGAAGGCCTCCTACCAGGTCTCCGCGCACGAGGACCGCACCCCGACGGACCTCACGGGCCTGGGCGCGGAGGCCCTCGTCCAGCTCGTGCGGGACAGCGACGACGCCCGGCAGATCCTGCACGTGGGCTACGGCGACTCCCTCACGGCCGACCTCGCCGACGGGACCCCGCTGCGCGAGCGCTTCGCGGCGGATCTGCGCGCCCACCACGACCGGTACACGCGGGTGCTCGTCCCGCACATCTCCCGGCACCTCGCACCCTTCGCCGCCGTGCCGGCGCGCTGAACGGGCGCGGGATGAGCGGCGGGTTCGGACCAGGAGGCGGAGCGGGCTCGGCAGACGCGGGAGCCAGCACCCCCACCGCGCTGCGCCGCGGGTGGCGGGACCCGGACCCTGCCGACCGGCCGATGATGCGCTGGTGGTGGTTCGGGCCCGACCAGGAGCTCGGGGAGATCGACCGCGAGCTCGAGGCCATGGCCGCCGCCGGCCTCGGCGGCGCCGAGGTCGCCTTCGTCCACCCGCTGCGGGAGACGGCGGACCGCTTCGGCTCGCTGCGGATGCTCGCGGCCCTGCGCCACGCCGCCGAGCGGGCGCGGGAGCTCGGCCTGCGGCTGGACGTGACGCTCGGAAGTGGCTGGTCCTTCGGCGGACCCCACATCGGACCCGAGCACGCCTCGCGGCGCCTGCGCTGGGAGCGCCGCGAGATCTCCCCGGCGCCGCTGGACGTCCCGGTGCGTCCTTCCTGGCCGGGCGACGATCTCGTGGGCGTCTATGTCGGGGAGGGCACGGCGCCGTCGCAGTGGGTGCACGTGCCGACCGCGACGGATGCCGAGGTGCTGCAGATCCCCGCGGGGCTCGGGCCCCGCACCGTGCTGCTGGCCTGGTCCGAGGTGACCGGCCAGCAGGTCAAACGCGCATCGGCCGGGGCCGAGGGGCCCGTGCTCGACCACCTGAGCGCCGACGCGACACGGCACCATCTGCACGTCGTGGGCGAGGCGCTGCTCGGCGCAGTGCCCGCCGCGCTGCTGGGTTCGGTGTTCTGCGACAGCCTCGAGGTGTACGAGGCGGGCTGGACGCCGCGGCTGCCGGAGGAGTTCGCGCGGCGCCGCGGCTACGACCCCGTGCCCGTGCTGCACCGCCTCGTCACCGAGGAGGACGGGCGCGAGGGGCCGACCTCCGCGCAGCTGCGGGTCGACATGGGCCGCACCCTCGGCGAGCTCGTCGAGGAGAACTTCCTGGCAGTGTGCCGCGACTGGGCCGCACGCCATGGCGTCCCCTTCCGCGTCCAGGCCTACGGCGAGCCGCCCGTGACGCTCAGCGCGTACCGCTCCGCCGACCTCATCGAGGGGGAGGGCGCAGGCTGGAAGGAGATCACCGCCTGCCGCTGGGCGTCCTCCGCCGCGCACCTGCTGGGGCACGACGTGGTCTCCAGCGAGGTGTGGACGTGGGTGCACTCGCCCTCCTTCCGCGCGACGCCGCTGGACCTGCGGGCCGAGGCGCACGACCACCTGCTCTCGGGCATCACCCGGTTCGTCGGCCACGGGTGGCCGTACTCGCCGCCCGAGGCGCCGGGACCGGGCTGGCGCTTCTACGCCGCCGGGGCGCTGGACGACCGGAATCCGTGGTGGCCGGCGATGCCGGAGCTCACCGCCTCGCTCGCCCGGCTCTGCGGGGCGCTGCGGCGCGGGGAGCGGGTCGCCGACGTGGCCGTGCTGGTGCCCGCCGATGACGCCCGCGCCGCCCACGCCGGCGGCTTCGACCTGTTCAAGGCCGCGCGGGACCTCATCGGCCCCCGGATCCCGGCGGCGATCCGCACGGGAGGCTGGGACTTCGACCTGGTGGACGACCCCGCGCTCGAGACCCTCGCGCCGAACGCCTACCCCGCGGTGGTGGTCGCCCGGGCGGCCCGGATGCCGGAGACGACGCGCGCATGGCTCGACGCGGTGCGCGCGGCCGGCGGCACCGTGATCGCCGTCGAGGCACCGGCGTGCCCCGCGCGGGAGCAGGTCCCCGAGGCGGAGTTCGGCGCGGCCCTGCGCTCCGCTCTCCCGCCCGACGTGTCCCTCCGCGGCGACGGCGGGGAGATCGGGACGGTGCACCGCAGACTGGACGACGGGGACCTGTACCTGGTGGCGAACACCGGTGCCGCGGTGCGCCGCGTCGCGATCACCCCGCGCACCCGCCGGGTGCACTGGGAGGTCCTCGATCCGGACGACGGCGGACGCCGCGCACTCGGGGAACGGTCCTCGGCCGAGGCGGAGGGCAGCGCCGAGGCGAAGGGCGAGATCGGGGGCGGGGACGAGGGTCGCGTCGACGAGGGGACGATCACCGTCGAGCTGCACCCCTACCAGGCGCTCGTGCTGATCGGGAGCGACGACGAGCCGGCCCGGACGGACGCGCACGGGGACGCGGCGTCGGTCGACGGCGTCGCGTCGCGGGCGGAGCCGCACGCGCAGCTCTCCCTCGCGGGGCCGTGGACCTTCACGAGTGCGGGGGACACGGAGCGCGAGGTGACCCTGCCGCACAGCTGGGAGGGGGAGCTGCCGCCGGAGCGCTCGCGCGGCGTCTATGAGATCGAGGTCCGGATCGGGGCGGAGCAGGTGCCGGCCGGTGCCCGCGTGGAGCTCGACCTGGGGTCGTGCACGCCGATGCCTCGGCCGGGCGGCGCACAGGGCTTCCGCGCGGAGGTGCGCCCGCCCGTGGGGGAGATCGCCGTGGTCGGGGTCGACGGCGAGCGGGCCGGGATCATCTGGCGGGCACCGCACCGCCTGGATCTCACCGATCGTCTGCGCCCGGGGACGCACCGGCTGCGGCTGACGGTGCTGACCACCGCGGCCGGGGCCTCGGCCGTCGACCCGCATGTGGGGCCGATGGTCGAGGAGTCCCGGAGGCTGTACGGCGACCGGTTCGCCCTGCAGGACCTCGATCGCGCCCTCGAGGACGTCCACCGCGGCCTGCACGAGGTGCCGGTGCTGCGGGTCCTGCGGGGCTGAGGGCCGGGCCCCCGACCCGGCCCCGGCCCCCGGGCCTCACACCCGGGCCTCAGGCCCGGGGCAGCGTCCCCTCGGCGGCGACGACCGCGTCCACGAGATCCTGCGGGGCGCCGCCGTCGATGACGAGGTCGAGCAGGGCCTGCACGCGCGTCGTCGGATCCGCGAGGCGGGCGGCCTCGGCGATCCCGTCGGCCCGTGGATCCGAGAATGCGGTCCCGGTCTCCACGCGCCAGGTGACGAAGGCGGTCCAGGCCGCGACGAGCGCGAGGACGCCGGACGCCTGCGCGGGACCGCCGCGGTCCGCGATCACGGGCAAGGCGCGCACCGTGAGCTTCACCGAGCCGTCCGCCGCGATGCGGTCCAGGGCGTCTGCCATGCGCGGGTTCTCGAAGCGCTCGACGAGCGCCGCCGTGTAGGCGTCGAGCTCTGCGGCGGGCAGGGGCAGGGTCGCGCGGGCGTCGGCCCACAGGGCGTCGACCAGCGCGCGGACCTCCGGGTCGGAGATCGCCTGGTCCACGCGCTCGTGGCCGGCGAGCTGGCCCGCGTAGGCCATGAGGGAGTGGGCGCCGTTGAGCAGGCGCAGCTTGCGCTTCTCATGCACCTCGACGTCCTCGACGAGCTGCGCGCCCGCCGTCTCCCACGCCGGGCGGCGGCCGCGGAAGGAGTCCTGGACGACCCACTCGGTGAAGGGCTCGGTGACCACGGTCGCGCGGTCGGCGAACCCGGTCGCCTCCTCGACGATCCTCTGGTCCTCGGCACTCGCGGCCGGGGTGATCCGGTCGACCATCGTGGAGATGACGTCCACGTGGTCGTCGAACCAGGCGCGGGTGTCCTCGTCGGCCGCGGAGAGCACCGCCTCGCGCAGCACCTCGCCGTTGCCCGGGAGGTTGTCGCACGAGACCAGGGCGATCGGCTCCTCGACGCCGGCCTCGCGGCGGGCGCGCAGACCGAGCGCGAGGCGCGCCGGGGCGGAGACGGCGGGGTCGTCGCCCGCCGCGTAGCCCTTCTCGGTGATCGTCAGCGTCACCACGGAGACCTCGGGATCGGCGACCAGGCGCTGCAGGGCCTCGACGTCGGACGCGGGGCGGACCTCGTCGAGGACGTCCAGCAGGCGCACCTGGTCGCCGTCGGCCTCGCGGACGACGAGCCCGTAGCGGTTCCCCTGCGCCTCGAGCGTCTCGGCGATCGCGGGGGAGCGGCCGGTGAAGGCGCTGACGCGCCAGGCCTCCTCGCCCGTGCCGGCATCCGCCGTGTACGGCAGCGTGTGGGCGCGGGAGAAGTTGCCGATGCCCAGGTGGACGAGTCGGCCGCCTGCGGACGGAGCGGACTCGGCGGCGGATGCCGCGGCGGCGGGGGTGGACAGGGTGCTCACGGTGCTGACCTCCAGGAAGCGGTGCGGTGGCGAGGGTGCGGGCGGCGCCGCGCGGGCGGCCGCGCGGCGCCGGCTCAGTGGGCGATGGGCGGGTAGGCCGCGCGGGGGAGGGTGGTCGAGAGGTCGATCGCGACCTCGGTGGCCTCGTCCTCGCCCAGGCGATGCTCGGCGACCAGGTTCGCGAGGTAGCCGGCGTCCACGCGGCGCGAGAGGTCGTGGCGCGCGGGGATGGAGGCGAAGGCGCGCGTGTCGTCGACGAAGCCGGACATGTTGTAGAACCCGGCGGTCTCCGTGGCGAGCTCGCGGAAGCGGCGCATGCCGTCGGGCGAGTCGAGGAACCACCACGGGGCGCCGAGGCGCACCGAGGGGTAGGTGCCGGCGATCGGGGCGAGCTCGCGCGAGTAGACGGTCTCGTCGATCGTGAAGAGGATGCAGTGGAAGCGCGGGTCGCGGCCGAAGCGGTCGAGCATGGGCTGCACGCCGCGCGCGTAGTCCACGGGCACGGGGATGTCGTAGCCCTTGTCCTTGCCGTAGGTCTCCAGCACGCCCGAGTGGTGGTCGCGCAGCACCCCGGGATGGATCTGCATGACCAGGCCGTCCTCGCAGGACATCTCGGCGGTCATGAACAGCATGTGGGCCTCGAAGGCGAAGGCCTCCTCGGTGCTCGGCGTCTCGCCGGCCCGCACGCGCGCGAAGAGCGCGGCGGCGTCGGCCGGATCCATCGGTGTCGTGTCGGCCCGCAGATGGCCGTGGTCCGAGGCCCGCGCGCCGGCGGCGACGAAGGCGCGGCGGCGTTCGCGGATGGCGTCGAGGAAGCCCGGGAAGTCGCCGGTGTCGATGCCGGAGACCGCCGCCAGGGCATCGACCTCGCGGGCCCAGCTCGGGCCGCCGATCTGGAAGACCGCGTCGGGGCGGAAGGTCGGCACCACGCGCTCGCCGAGGCCCTGCTCCGCGATGCTGGCGTGGAAGGCGAGGTCGGAGGTCGCGGGGTCCGTGGTCGAGATGATCTCGATGTCGAAGCGGTCCAGGAGCTGCTGGGGACGGAAGTCGTCGCTCGCGACGACCGCGGCGATCTGGTCGTAGATGCGGTCCGCGGACTCGGCCGACGGCATCTCGTGGACGTCGAAGACCTCGACCAGCTCGTGCTCGATCCAGTAGCGCGACGGCGTGCCCCGGTAGAGCTTCCAGTTCTCGCAGAACGTGCGCCAGATCTTCCGGGAGTCCGTCTCGACCGCTCCGCCGTCGCTGCGCGCGAGGCCGAGGGCGTCGTAGGAGATGCCCTGGGAGGCGAGCATGCGGGTCACGTAGTGGTCCGGCACGATCAGCAGCTGCGCGGGATCGGCGAACGGCGTGTTCTCCGCGAAGGCCTGCGCCTCCACGTGCCCGTGCATCGAGATCAGCGGGAGACCCGCGACCTGCTCGTAGATCCGCACGGCGATGTCCCGCACCGCCGGGTCCGCGGGCAGCGCGCGATGGGGGTGCAGGGTGAGCGGCGTGGTCATGGTGTCTCCTCCTCGAGATGGCGACGACGGGAGCGCAGGGGCTCCGGGCTCGGTTCCGACTCCGCCTCCGGGGCGGTTCCGGACGGGTGCCGGGGCGTGCGGCCCACCGGGATGCAATCGTTTGCAACGCGGGGCTCGAACGACTATATAGTGACCGTGCGCCCACCGCCCTCGAAACGGTTGCACGGTGATGCCGCGGCCTCGACGTCGAGGCCGCGGCGCTTCGAGGCGGCACGAGGGCGGGCGAGCACGAAGGGGGAGCCGATGGTCGCGACGCTGCGGGAGGTCGCCGCGCGGGCGCAGGTCTCGGTCGCGACGGCCTCCCGCGCATTCCAGCGTCCCGACATGGTGGGAGCGGCGACCCGCACCCGGATCCTCGAGGCCGCCCAGGAGCTCGGCTACGTCGCGAACTCCACCGCTCGCGCGCTGGTCACGGGCAGGCGCGACGTGGTGGGGGTGGTCGTCCCCGACCTGCTGAACCCCTTCTACCCGGCGGTGCTCAAGGGGGCGCGGGCGCGGGCCCGCGAGCGCGGCGTGCAGCTGCTGCTGGCCGACGCCGAGGAGGAGCCCGAGGGCGAGCTGCCGCTCGTGCGGACGCTCGCCCAGCAGGTCGACGGGATCGTGCTGTGCTCGAGCCGCATGGACGAGGCGAGCCTGCGCGAAGCCGCAGACCTCACCCGCCTCGCCCTGGTCAACCGCACCGATCCGGGCCTCCCGGGGGTGCTCGCGGATCCCGAGCCCGGGGTGGGCGAGGCCGTGCGGCACCTCGAGGGGCTCGGGCACACGCGGATCGCCTACGTGGGCGGCCCCGAGGCGAGCCGCTCGGACGCCGATCGGCGTCGGGCGATCGCGCTGGCCTGCCGGGCAGGCATGGAGCAGGTGGACCTGGGGCGCTTCCCGCCGACGGCCGACGGCGGGGCGCAGGCCGCCGAGGCCGTGCTCGCCTCGGGCGTGGGCGCGGTGCTCGTCTACAACGACGTGATGGCGCTCGGGCTCGTCGACCACCTGCGCACCCTCGGCGTGGACGTCCCCGGCGAGCTCAGCGTGATCGGCTGGGACGACATCGAGTTCGCGGGCATGCTCGCACCCGGGCTGACCACCGTGCGCGTGCCGCGCACCGAGATCGGCGAGGCCGCGATCGACGCCCTGCTCGACCCCGGAGCGGACGACGCCGACGCGCCGCTGCACCGTCTCCTGCCCACCGAGCTCGTGCTGCGCGGCACGACCGCGCCGCCCGCGCCGTCTCAGAACACGTGAGAGCCGCCCACGACCTCCTCGACCCGGCCGTCGGGCAGGACGATCTGGGCGAGGATCCCCTCGGGGATCGTGACCTCGAGTCGGAAGCCCCCGTCGACCGCCGGACCGTCGGCCGCCGGGCCGTCGGCCCCCTCGGTGCTCCAGAAGACCTCGATGCGGCCCACCGGTGAGTCCAGGGCCCCGCGCGCCCAGTCGAGGCCCGGGCCGGGGACCGGCTGGATGCGGACGCGCCGGTAGCCGGGCTCCGCGGCGCGGATGCCGAGGACGACCTGGTAGATCCAGTCGGCGACCGCGCCCAGGGCGTAGTGGTTGAAGCTCGTCATCTCACCGGGGTTGATGGAGCCGTCGGGGAGCATCGAGTCCCAGCGCTCCCAGATCGTCGTCGCGCCCATCGACACGGGGTAGAGCCAGGAAGGGCACTGGTCCTCGAGCAGCAGGCGGTAGGCGTCCTCGACGTGCCCGGTCTCCGAGAGCGCCCAGGTGACGAAGGGGGTTCCCGCGAAGCCCGTGGAGACGCGGTACTCGGCGGCGCGCACCACCTCGGCCAGGCACTCGCCGGCCCTCTCGCGGGTCCGCGGCGCCAGCAGGTCGAAGGTGATCGCGAGCGCGTAGACGGTCGCGCAGTCCGAGGTGATCGTGCCGTCCTCGTGGACATAGGCGTCGGTGAACGCGGTGAGGACGCGATCGGCGAGGTCCTGCCAGGAGGCGGCGTCCTCCTCGCGGCCGATGAGGTGGGCGGCGCGGCTCGCGAAGCGCGCGGAGCGGATCAGGCACGCGGTCGCGACCACGCCCTTGTCGGCTTTCGCATCGGCGGGGGCGTGCGGGGAGGCGTCCGGGTCCAGCCAGTCGCCGAACTGGAAGCCCGTGTCCCACAGGCCGCTCGGGGAGAGGGCCTTCTCGACGCTGCGCAGGTGGAGAACCATCCCCGGGTACTCCTCGCGCAGGCGCTCGAGGTCGCCGTAGGCGTTCCAGAGGGCCTCGGGCACCCAGACGGCGGCATCGCCCCAGATCGCGGTCGCCCCGGCCCATCCGGCGGCCTCGACCTCGGGGTCGTGGTGGGCGAGCTTGAGCAGGTCGGGGATGACGAACGGGACCCAGCCGTCGGTGTTCGCCGCGGTCTCCGCGGCGAGGTCCAGCAGCCAGTTGTGCAGGAAGTCGGCGACGTCGAACTGGAAGGCGGAGGTCGCGGCGAAGGCGGCGATGTCGCCGGTCCAGCCCAGGCGCTCGTCGCGCTGCGGGCAGTCCGTGGGGACGGCGAGGAAGTTCCCGCGCTGGGACCACACGGAGTTGCTCACCAGCTGGTTCACGCCTGGATGGGAGCTCTCGAACCAGCCGGTGCGGGTGATGTCGGAGCCGACGACGACGGCCTCGATGTCCTCCCCGGCGAGCTCGCCGGGCCATCCGGTGACCTCCGCGTAGCGGAAGCCGTGGAAGGTGAGGGTGGGTTCGAAGAACTCGCCGTCGGGGTCCCCGGCGAGGGTGATGCGGTCGGTCGCCTCGGCGCCGCGCAGGGGACGGGTGCCCAGCTCCTCGTGCTCGAGGACCTCCGCGTGGCGCAGCGTGATCTCGGTTCCCGCGGGGCCGGTGACCGAGAAGCGCAGGAAGCCCACGAGGTTCTGCCCGAAGTCCAGCAGTGTCCGGCCCGACGGCGAGGTCCAGATCCGCTGGGGCGCGATCGTCTCGTGGCGGGTGATCAGCGGCGAGGCCTGCGGGATCAGGGTCGAGCGGTCGATCTCGACGACGCGCACCGGCTCGGGGGCCGACGGGGCGACGCGGCGATCCTCGCGCTGGCCCTGGTAGATGTTCGCGATCTCGATGCACGAGAGGCTCGAGGTCCAGGACTCGTCGGTGCGCAGGTGCTGGACCGTGCCATCGGTGAAGACGACCTCGAGCACGGCGAGCAGGGCGAGATCCTCGCCGTAGTTCGCGTCGGCGTTCTCGAAGCCCAGATCGCCGCGCCACCACCCGCCCGCGAGCGTCACGTCCAGGCGCAGCGCCGGGGCGTCCGGGTCCTCGATCGGGGCCTCGTGGACGAGGTCCGTGACGTCGAAGGCGGGGACCTGGAGCCGCCGCTCGTAGACCGTCCATCCCGGGTTCAGCAGCGAGCCGGTCACCGGGAGCCCGTTCAGCGTGGCCTCGAAGACGCCGTGGGAGGTCGCGTGGAGGGTGGCGCGGGTGACCTGATCGGCGTCCTGCGCGAGGGCCAGGGCGCCGGTCAGGATCGGCGGGCGGCCGGTGTCCGCGGGCGCGGTGATCGCGAGGGACTCCGCGAGGAGGTCGGCGGGGGAGGGGGTGGCTGCCGCGGTTTCGGCCGCGACGGGAGAAGCGGTGGCGGGGGCGGAGGACATGAGGGCTGCTCCTGCGGAGGACGACGGTGTCGGGGTGCGGCCTGCGCGCACGGGGTGCCGTGCGCGCTGCGATGCGGGCAAGTCCACCACGAGTGATGAAACGTTGCAAGAGGGGAAGGGGATGCGGTCAGACGGTCGCGGCGTGCGGTAGCGTCTGCGCCGTGGGGAACTCGCGACCGGTCGGCATGAAGGACGTGGCCCGTGCGGCCGGGGTATCCGTGGGCACCGTCTCGAACGTGCTGAACCGGCCCGACATCGTCTCCGCGGACCGTCGGGCCCGCGTCGAGCAGGCCATCGCCGAGCTCGGCTACGTGCGCAACGACGCCGCCCGCCTGCTGAAGATGGGACGCTCGCGGACGGTCGGCGCGATCGTCCTGGACTCGACGAACCCCTTCTACGCGGACCTCGTGCACGGCATGGAGGCCGCCGCCGAGGACTCCGGGCTCGCCGTGATCGTGGGCAGCTCCGGCAACAGCGCCGAGCGCGAGAAGCTCTACCTCTCCCTCTTCGAGGAGCAGCGCGTGCGCGGCATCCTCCTCGCCTCCGCGGGCACCGACCGCGAGCTGGTGCGCTCGATCGTCGATCGCGGCACCCCCGTGGTGATGGTCGAGGACGAGGGCGGACGCGGTGCTGACGGGCGCGCGGGCGCGAGCGCGAGCGGCTCTACCGTCTCCGTGGACGACGTCGAGGGAGGGCGCCTGGCCGTCGCCCACCTCATCGAGGGCGGTGCGCAGCGCCCCGCCATGGTCTTCGCCCGCGGGGACCTCCACCAGGTCTCCGCCCGCATCGAGGGCGCCGAGGCCGCCGCCGCGGAGGCCGGGCTCGAGCTCGAGCTCGTCGAGGCCGACGACCTCAGCGTCCTCGCCGGGCGCGCCGCCGGCTCCGAGATCGCCGAGCGCTCCCCGGAGGACCGGCCCGACGGGGTGTTCTGCGTGAACGACCTGGTGGCCGTCGGCATGATGCAGGCCTTCGCCTACGAGGCCGGGATCGCCGTGCCCGATGAGATCGCGATGGTGGGCTACGACGACATCGCCTTCGCCCGCAGCACCGTGGTCCCGCTGACCTCCATCGCCCAGCCCTCCGAACTCATGGGCCGCACAGCCCTCGCCCTGCTCGAGGAGAAGATCAGCGCGGGCGTCGACGCCGTGGACCGGCACGTGCGCTTCAGCCCGGAGCTGGTGCGGCGCGGATCGTCGCGGGGATGAGGGCCGCGGAGCGGAGGCGCGGTGAGCACGGGGCTCCGGTTCACGCTCGCACGGGCACCGCGTCCTCCTCGAGCCGAAGGTCGCGGCCGCGCGTCTCCGGAGACATGACGGCGCCGACGAGCGACAGGGCGATCATCACCATCATGTAGATCGCGACCGGCCACCACGAGCCGGACGCCCAGGTGATCAGGGCCGAGCACACCAGCGGCGCCACGCCGCCGCCCAGCACGGAGGAGAACTCGCGCGCGAGCGAGATGCCCGCGTAGCGGTAGCGGGCGCCGAAGATCTCCGCGTAGAACGCGCCCTGGCTGCCGACGGTCCCGTACCCGGCGACGACGAAGCCGATGAACACGACCACCCCGATCAGCAGCGGCTGCCCGGTGCTGATCAGCAGGAACGCGGGGATCGGGAAGACGAGCAGGAAGGCGAGGACGGCGATGATGACCGGGCGCCGCCCGAAGCGGTCGGTGGCGGCGCCGAACAGGACGCATCCCACCGCGGCGCCGATCGCCCCGTAGAGCAGCAGCTCGGGGATGAACTTCGCCTCGACCCCCAGCCAGGTGACCAGGAACGACCCCATGAACACTTGGTAGATGTAGCTCTGGCCGTTCGAGCCCATGTTGATGAGGAAGACGCGCCACAGCGGCGCGCGCCCGTGGCGCAGGACGTCTCCGATCGGGGTCGACTCCTGGCCGATCCGCGCCTTCTGGGTCTCGGCGAACACGGGCGATTCCCGCAGTCGGCGCCGCAGCACATAGGCGGCGAGCGTGACGATCAGCGAGGACCAGAACACCGCGCGCCAGCCCCAGGAGGCCAGGGCGTCGGCAGGCAGGGCCTGCGCCGCCATCCAGGCGAGCGCGCCCAGCACCGACCCCAGGGCCGCGCCCGCGAAGACGGTCGAGGTGAAGAAGCCGCGTCGGCGCGGGCCGGCCGTCTCGGCGAGCAGAGTGACGCCGCCGGCCTGTTCGGCCCCTGCGCCGAAGCCCTGGAGGATGCGGCAGACCACCAGCAGGATCGGCGCCAGGATGCCGGCCTGCTGGTAGGTGGGCAGGCAGCCGATCGCGAAGGTCGCGATGCCCATCAGGAACAGCGTCGCGACGAGCACCCACTTGCGTCCGAGCCGGTCGCCGAAGCGCGAGAAGAACAGTCCGCCCAGCGGCCGCGCCGCGAAGCCGACGGCGTAGGCGCTCATGGCGGCGATGATCCCGACGGCCGGGGAGACATCCGGGAAGAACAGCGAGTTGAAGATGATCGCCGAGGCCGTGCCGTAGATGACGAAGTCGTACTGCTCGAGCATCGTGCCGACGAGACCGGCGAGGGACGCCTGGCGAAGATGGGCGCGGTCCACCGCAGACTCGGTCGCGGCAGTGGGGGCGGGGGTCATGGCACTCCTGGCATCGTTGCAAAGGCGTTTCGTTCTGCGGTACGCGCGATTCGTAGAGCGTAACGGCGTGCTGGGATCAGAGCAAAACCACGGTCGGCATCCGAACGGCGAGAACGGCGGGAACGGCGGGAATGCGCGAGGGGGCGACGCGGCGAGGGCGCTTAGTCCTGGATCGTCAGGGGTGCGGGCAGCAGCGCTGCGAGCTCCTCGCGCATGGCGAGGCGGAGCGCCTCGCGGCGCTCGGGGGCCATCCGCTCCGCGGGCGCGGTGATCGAGACGGCCGCGACGGCGCGGCCGCCCCTCAGCACGGGCAAGGCGATGCAGGCGATGCCCGGCTCGTTCTCGTCGACCTCCCACGCGCAGCCGCGTGCGCGCGCCTGCTCCAGGACGTCCCACACGTGGTCGGGGTCGACGCGCAGGGCGGGGTCCGTCGCGCGGGTGAAGACCTCCACCTGCTCGCGTGAGACGCCGCCGGCGGCGAGGAGCGCGCGCCCCATCGCCGAGACCGCTGCGGGAACGGTGCCGCCGACGGCCGACCAGACGCGGATCGTGCGCTCCGGCTCGACCTTGTCGATGTAGCGGACATGGGCGCCCTCGAGCACGCCGGCGTGCACGAGCTCCTGCGTGCGTGCGCTCAGGGAGACCAGGGCGGGGTGCAGCTGCGGCGCCAGATGCGCCCCGGCGGTGAAACCCTCGCCCAGGCGGGCGGCGGCGGTTCCCAGGCGATAGCGGCCATCGACCTGCTCCGCGAAGTCCCGGAGGCGCAGCGCCTGCAGCGCCCGGTGGGCGGTGGCCTTGTGCATGCCGGTCGCCGCGGCGAGGTCCGCGAGCGCCATGCCCTCGGGGCCCGCCTCCGAGAGGCGGATGAGCAGCAGGGCCGCGCGGTCGATCGCCTCCACGGGCGAGCGGGTCCGGTGCTCGTCGACGCTCATCCGGCGCAGTCTACGGGCGCGAACACCTCCAGCTCCACGCTCGCGCGGACCAGCTCGCGGATCGAGCCCGGACCAGAGGTGCGGGACCTCGCGGGGAGGATCCGGGGCCTGCGCCGATGACGGTTGTCACGGGGCGGGGATGACGCGCAGCGGAGCCGGCGACCCCGCGGCATCGGCAGGATCGATGCATGACCTCCGAACGACGCATCCTCGCCGCCCTCACCGTGTTCATGGGACTGATGACGACGGCCTGGTCCTCCAACGCCCTGGAGACCCTCCCCGTCATCGCGGTCATCGGCATGGCGCTCGGGGCGCTCGCCGTCGTCCTGGGCGCGGTCGGCCTGGTGCGGGGCCGACGGGTCCCGCAGGGCGCGAGCGGCCCGTCGCGGCCCGCGCAGCCCGTGCCCGCGCAACCCGGAGGGTCACGTGGCCGGCTCGTCTCCGGCCGCGCGGCCGGGATCTTCGCCGGCATCGAGGTGATCGTGATCGCACTCGTCTGCATGCTGCTGGGCATCACCGGCCACGGCGCACTGATCGTGCCCGCGGTGGCGTTCATCGTCGCAGCGCACTTCGCCCTGTTCCGCCTGGTCCAGGACCAAGTGCTGCACATCGTCGCTGCGGTGGTCGGCTGCCTGGGGGCGGGGGTCGCGATCGTGCTCGTCCTGCGCGGGGATCTGGACGAGGCCGCCGGACGCGCGCTGGCAGGTCTCACGCTCGCCGCGTGCACGGCCGCCTACGCGGCGGTGTTCGCCCGTCAGGTGTGGCGCAGGGCCTGAGCGGCGCTCATCGCCCGCTCGTCTCCGAGCTCCCCTGGGGCGCGAACACCTCCAACTCCACGCTCGCGCGGACCAGCTCGCGGATCGAGCCCGGACCGTTCTGGATCGCGCCCAGGCTCCGCGCCTGCAGCGCCAGGTTCCCCAGCGCCGTCGCCTCCATCGGCCCCGCGACGACCTCGATGCCCAGGGCGTCCGCGGTCAGCTGGTTGAGCAGCCGGTTCCGGCTGCCGCCGCCCACCACGTGCAGGCGCTCCGGCAGCGAGCGCCGCGCGAGTCGGCACGCCGCGTGCAGCTCGTCGCGGTAGGTCTCGGCGAGGGACTCGAGAATGCAGCGCACCAGCTGGGCCGGGGTGCGCGGGCGCTCCTCGTCTCCGCCGATCACGCGGGCGGCATCGGCCACCCGGTCGGCCATCCGGCCCGGGGCGAGGAAGCACGGGTCCGTCGGGTCGATCCGGAACCTGTCGCCGGGGACCGCGGCCGCGGCAGCGAGCAGGTCGTCGAGGTCGATGCGGGCGCCAGTCTCCTCCCACTGCGCGATCGACTCGCTGACCAGCCACATCCCCGCGACGTTCTTGAGGAAGCGGAAGGTCTCGTCGACGCCGCGCTCGTTCGTGAACCCCGCCTCGCGCGCTCTCTCGGTGAGGACGGGCGACTCGAGCTCGAGGCCGATGAGCGACCAGGTGCCCGAGGAGATGAAGGCGACGGGGTCGTCGGACCCGGTGGATGCTGTGGGCGCAGAAGCCCCGTCGCCCCCGTCGCCCCCATCGACCCCGCCGCCCCCGCCGCCCCCGGCGGGCACGGCGAGCACGGCCGACGCCGTGTCGTGGGAGCCGACGGCGATCACCGGCACCTCACGGATGCCGAGGTCGCGCGCCAGGTCGGCGCGGACGATGCCGACGCGCTCCCCGGGCCTCACGAGCAGCGGGAACAGTCCCTCGTCCGCGCCCGCGGCCGCGAGCAGCTCGGGGGACCAGGAGTCCTCGTCGGCCGCGAGCATCCCCGTGGTCGAGGCGTTCGTGAGCTCCGTGCGGCGCTCACCGGTGAGCAGGAGCGCGAGCAGGTCGGGGACCAGCAGCGCCTGCGTGCCCGCGGGGGAGCTTCCGAGGCGATCGTCGGCCGCGAGTTGGTAGAGGGTGTTGAAGGGCTGCTGGGCGATGCCGGTCAGCGCGAACTGCCGAGCGACGTCGACCCGGTCGGCGACGCTCTCCGCGGCGCCGTCGGTGCGCTCGTCGCGATAGGCGATCACCTCGCCGAGGCGCTCGCCGTCGGGGCCGACGAGGGCATAGTCGACCGCCCAGGAGTCCACGCCGAGCGAGGCGATGCCGTCGGCACCGAGGTCTCCCGCGAGATGCTCGGCGGCGCTCAGTCCCTGCCGCACCTGCGACCAGAGGTCGTCGATGTCCCAGCTCAGATGGCCGTCGCGACGGTCCAGGCCGTTCTCGAAGCGGTGCGCGGCGTGGAGCTCGAGGCGGGTGGGCGCAGGAATGTCGGTATTGACGGCCCCGTCGGAGGAGGATCCGCGCAGCAGGCCTACCATCACGCGGCCAGAGGTCGCGCCCAGGTCGATCGCGGCCATGGCGAGGGGGTGGCCGCCGGCCCCGTCTGCCTGCGGGTGTGCCCCGTCGGACGCCGGTCCCGGGCTCATCGCAGGAACGCGGCCGCGACCCCCGCGTCGACGGGGATGTGCAGACCGGTGGTGTGGGAGAGGTCGCCTGCGGTCAGCGCGAACACGGCGTTCGCGACGTTTGCGGGGAGCACTTCGCGCTTGAGCAGGGTGCGCTGGGCGTAGAACTCGCCCAGCTCCTCCTCCTTGACACCGTAGACCTTCGCGCGGCTCGCGCCCCAGCCGCCCGCGAAGATCCCCGAGCCGCGCACCACCCCGTCCGGGTTGATGCCGTTGACGCGGATCTGGTGGCCGCCGAGCTCGGCCGCGAGCAGGCGCACCTGGTGGGCCTGATCGGCCTTGGTCGCCGAGTAGGCGATGTTGTTGGGGCCCGCGAACACGGAGTTCTTCGAGGAGATGTAGATGATGTCCCCGCCCATGGCCTGGTCGATCATCACGCGCGCGCTCTCGCGGGAGACCAGGAAGCTGCCGCGCGCCATCACGTCGTGCTGGAGGTCCCAGTCCTTCGCGGTCGTCTCGAGCAGCGGCTTGGAGAGGGAGAGCCCGGCGTTGTTGACGATCAGGTCGATGCCGCCGAAGGGGAGCACCGCGTCGGCCACCATCTGCACCACGGACGCCTCGTCGGAGACGTCGACCCGCAGCGCGATCGCGCGGTCGCTGCCGCCGAGCTCCTCGGCGACGGACTGGGCGTTCTCCAGGTTCAGGTCGGCGATGACCACGCACGCGCCCTCGGCGACGAGCCGCTCCGCCGTCGCCTTCCCGATCCCGGATCCGGCGCCGGTCACGAGCGCGACCCGCGTCGCGAGCGGCTTGGGCTTCGGCCGGCGCTGCAGCTTCGCCTCCTCGAGCGCCCAGTACTCGATGCGGAACTTCTCCGCCTCGTCGATGGGTGCGTAGGTCGAGACGGACTCGGCGCCGCGCATCACACGGATCGCGTTGACGTAGAACTCGCCGGCCACGCGCGCGGTCTGCGCGTCGGCCCCGAAGGAGAACATGCCCACGCCCGGGACCAGCACGATCGCCGGATCGGCACCACGCATGGCGGGGGAGTCGGCCGACGCATGCCGCTTGTAGTAGGCGGCGTAGTCCTCGCGGTAGACCTCGTGCAGCTCGCGCAGTCGGGCCACCTGCTCCTCGGTCGAGGCATCCGAGGGCAGGTCGAGGACCAGCGGCTTGACCTTCGTGCGCAGGAAGTGGTCGGGGCATGAGGTGCCGAGCTCGGCGAGGGCGGCGAGCTTCTCGCCGGCGAGGAACTCGTGGACGTCCTCGGTGTCGGTCCAGTGCCCGATCATCGGCGCATCGGTCGAGGCGAGCCCACGGATCACCGGGAACAGGGCCGAGGCCTTCGCGCGGCGCTCGGCCTCCGGGAGCGCCTCGCGGGAGGGGTCGTGCGCGCCGAAGGGCTCGGCGGTCCCGTGCTCGTCGAGGAACGCCTGGGCATCGCGGATGATCCGCTCGGAGTTCTGCTGCGTCTCCTGCGAGCTCTCGCCCCAGGCGGTGATGCCGTGCCCGCCCAGGATGCAGCCGATCGCCTGCGGGTGCGCCTGCTTGATCTCCGCGATGTCCAGGCCCAGCTGGAAGCCCGGCCGGCGCCACGGCACCCACACCACGGCCTCGCCGAAGATCTCGCGGGTCAGGCGCTCACCGTCGGCCGCGGTCGCGATCGCGATGCCGGCGTCGGGGTGGAGATGATCGACGTGCGCGGCGTCGACGAGGGCGTGCATCGCCGTGTCGATCGACGGGGCCGCGCCGCCTTTGCCGAAGAGGCAGTGGTCGAAGGCGGCGACCATCTCGTCCTCGCGCTCCACGCCCGGGTACACATCCCGCAGCGCGCGCACGCGGTCCAGGCGCAGCACCGCCAGGCCCTTCTCCTCCAGGGTGCCGAGGTCGCCGCCGGAGCCCTTGACCCACAGCAGGTCGACGTCCTGGCCGGTCACGGGATCGGTGTCGGTGCCCTTGGCCGACGTGTTGCCGCCGGCGAAGTTCGTGGTGCGCGGGTCCGCGCCCAGCTGGTGGGAGCGCTCCAGGAGCGCGTCGATGGTCTCGCGGGCAGTGGTCATGAAGATTCTCCTGTCGAGGATGCGGAGGGGAGATCGGGTCCGGCCGACGTGGGAGGGCTCAGGCGCCCCAGCCCATCTGGTCGCCGCCCACGCGCTCGGCGGCGACCTTCTCCTCGTAGCCGCTCGCGCGGAACGCCGCGAAGGGATCGGCGGGCAGGCCGCGCTCCTCGCGGAAGGCCGCGAGCGCCGGGCGGACGTCGGTCCAGAAGGCGTCCATGAGGATGCCGTTCGCCTCGAGCACGTCGTTGCGGCGCTGGGCGTCGCCGAGGGCCTCGCGATCCACGAGCAGCGCCTTGGCCAGGGCCTCCTGCACGTTCATCACCGAGCGGATCTGGCCCTGGATCTTCGACTCCAGGTTGTGGCACTGGTCGAGCATGAAGTTCACGCCCGACTCCGGGCGATGGGCGTCCTGCTGGACGATCTCGAAGAGGATCCGCACGAGCTGGAACGGGTCGGCGGCGCCCACGATGAGGTCGTCGTCCGCGTAGTTGCGGGAGTTGAAGTCGAAGGCGCCCAGGCGCTGCTGGCGCAGCAGCTGGGCGACGATGAACTCGATGTTCGTGCCCGGCGCATGGTGGCCGGTGTCGAGCACGACCATCGCCTTCTCGCCCAGGGCGAGGCAGTGCAGCAGGCTCGTGCCCCAGTCCGGGACGTCCGTGTGGTAGAACGCCGGCTCGAAGAACTTGTACTCGAGCACGAGCCGCTCGTCGTCCGCGAGGCCCCCGTAGACCTCCTGCAGGGACTCGGCGAGGCGGTCCTGGCGCTCCCGGATCGAGTCCTGGCCGGCGTAGTTCGTGCCGTCGGCCAGCCAGATCTTCAGCTCCTTCGAACCGGTCGCCCGCATGACGTCGATGCACTCGAGGTGGTGGTCGATCGCCTGGCAGCGCACGGTCCTGTCGCCGTGGGTGAGGGAGCCGAACTTGAAGGTGTCGTCCTGGAAGGTGTTGGAGTTGATCATGCCGACGGTGACGCCCTGCTCACGGGCGTAGTCGGCGAGGCCGCCGAAGTCCTCGACCCGGTCCCAGGGGTAGTGCAGGGAGACCCGCGGGGCGGCGCCGGTGAAGGCGTGCGTCTGTGCGGCGTCGGCGATCTTCTCGTACGGGTCGCGCGGGGTGCCGGGCGTCGTGAACACCTTGAAGCGGGTGCCGGAGTTCCCGTAGCCCCAGCTGGGCACCTCGATCGAGAAGTCGGCGAGGTCGCGGGCGATCGGGGCGGGGAGGGCGGTCAGCTGCGGCATGGGGTTCTCCTTCGTGAGAGGGGTGCGGGGAGCGGGGTGCATGGGTGGGGCTGCGGCGGGCGGTGCATCAGGCCGGAGTCGCGGACGGCGGCCTGTCCCGGGCGGCGGGAGCGTCGGAGCGGAGTCCCTGCTCCCTGAGCTCCTCCTGCGCCTCGCCGAGGTCCTTCGCCTCGACGTCGAAGAGGTTCGCGCGGCGCCCGCGGAAGACGACGTATCCGATGACCACGCCGATCAGCACCACCGCCGCGATCCCCGCGTAGAAGGCGCGGGGGTTCGCGTACAGCAGGGACGGGGTGAGGATGCCGGTGACGGCCGCGATCACGCGGGCCACGGCGATCGTGGTGCCCTGCGCGCTCGAGCGCATGAGGGTCGGGAAGGACTCCTGGGACCAGACCTTCATGATGGCCTCGAAGGCGAAGCCGCCGCCGAAGCCGTTGACGATCTGCATGATGATCCAGACCGGCAGCGAGAAGCCCAGCACGGCGGGCAGCAGGTAGGAGACCACCAGCGCCACGGCGCCGACGAGGAACCAGGTCATGCGGTGCGGTGTGTCCACGATCCGCATGAACAGGAACGCCCAGAGGAAGCCGGCGGGGAACAGCACCAGACTGATCAGGGAGTTCAGCTGCACCGAGACGCCGACGACGTTCACCGCGATCCAGGTGCCGAACTGGCCGCCCGTGTTCGCGCCGATGTTCGTGAGCGAATAGAACACCAGGATCGCGGCGAAGGGCACGAGGTAGAGGCGCTCGGTCAGCAGGTCCCGCAGCCCGGTGCGCTGGGCGCGGACGGTGCCCGCCCCGGCGAGTCGCTCGGCGTGGGCGTCCTGCCACGAGCGAGACTCCGGGATCGTCAGGCGCAGCGCGAGGACCACGAGTGCGATCACCCCGATCATGGCGAACATGATCTGCCCGCCCAGGTGGCCCATTCCTCCCACCACCGCGGAAGTGGCCGTCGTGCCCAGGATGCCCGCGGTCCACAGCACCTGGGAGAAGCCGAGCAGCTTCCCGCGGTTCGCGTCGGTCGCGGCTTCGGAGATCGTGGCGAGCGAGACGGGCAGGTCGGCGCCGGTGCCGAGTCCCACGAGCACCGTGCCCAGCAGCAGACTGGTGAAGGTGCCCGCGAGGACGAGGAGCACGGCGCCGAGGACCACCATCGCCATCGTCGCGATGAAGACGTGCCGTCGGCCGAGCCGGTCGCCCAGTCGCCCGCCCGTGATCGCGCCGATCGCGATGCAGAAGGTGAGCAGACCGGAGAGGATCCCCACCTGGCCGTTCGTCAGGCCGATCGCCTGCTGGTAGATCACCAGGGCGATCCCGGAGCTCACGATCGCGGCGGCGTCGATGTAGGAGGCCATGCCGCAGACGATCGCGACGTGCCACGGACGGGTAGCGCGCGCACGCGCGGCGTCGACGGTCATGATCGGGCTCCTGGGATCGGACGGGGGCCGTCGTGGTGCATGGTCAGCGCCCCTCGTCGTCGGTCCGGGGACGTCCCGCCTCGGCATCGAGCAGCCCGGCCGAGACGACCTCGCCGTAGCGCTCGATCTCGATCTCCCGCAGCTCCTTGCCCTGCGTGCGCGGCGCGAAGATCGTGCCGATCAGGGTGGAGGCGAGCAGGAAGGCGATGAGGATCAGGCCGTCGATGAGCAGGCCGTTCGCGCCCATCAGGATCACGGGGAAGACCAGCGAGATGATCCCCGAGGCGACGCGGACGGTGAAGAAGACCAGTCCCTGGGCCCCCGCGCGATACGGAGTCGCGAACAGCTCCGGCGACCACACCGAGTAGAACGCCTGCGCAGACGGCCCGGAGGAGAGCCCCCACAGGATCGCGTAGCCGAAGGCGGTGGCCGCCGCGGTGGAGGGCCCGAAGACGAGGACGACCCACGAGACCACGGCCATCGCTCCGCCGACGAGGATGAACCAGCGGTAGGACACCTTGTCGACGAACACCATGAACACGATCGTGCCGATGATGACGAAGGCCCAGGTGAGCATCGAGAAGAGATCCGAGGCGAGCGTCCCGAAGCCCATCGACGACAGGATCGTGGGCAGGAAGATCCCGTTCTGGCTCGCCGCCTGGTTCCAGAAGGTGTAGATGGCGACCAGGAACAGCAGGGCCGTGATGTTGGCCTTGCGGCTGAACAGGCCGCGCAGGGAGGTCCAGATCGACGGGGCCTTGGCCTGCTGTCCGCCCTTGGACTTCTGCCATGCCTCGGATTCGTAGAGTCCCTGGCGGATGTACCAGGTGACCAGGGCGATCACCACGAGGTGCGCGAAGATGATCCGGCTGCCCACCAGACCCAGGGGCGAGAGCAGGGCGGCGAGACCGAAGCCGATGAACGGGCCGACGGACCACGCGAGCTGGGTGGCGCCGATGTGGCGCCCGCGCTGGTGCGTCGGCGCGGACTCCGCGATGTACGTCCAGCCGGCGGGCACCGATGCGCCCACCGCGAGACCGATGACGATGAAGCCGACGAAGAGCATCGGCAGGTTCATCGCGAACGTCGCGATCAGGCCGCCGACCGCGTACAGCAGCAGGTCGTAGGTGTAGATGAACTTGCGGCCGTACTTGTCGCAGAGCGGGCCGCCGATGAGCGCGCCGACGGCGGCGCCGAAGGCGTTCGAGCTGAACGCGGCGAGCAGGCCGGCGATGCGGCCGCTGTCGTCCGGGAAGTAGGCGGCGCCCCAGAACCCCAGGGACGTGGCGATCGCGATGATCGAGCCGGAGTCGATGTAGTTGGACATCGAGACGGCCGCGGTCGCCTTCCAGCCGGTCAGTGGCTTGGGTCGGCCGATGGGCATGAGCGCTGACTCCTTCGTCGTGCTGCGGGGCCGGTCGTGGGGTGCGGTCCGCGGCGCGATCTCCGGGCTGCGGGCGGGGCCATGGTGGGCCGGCGATGCACACCGTAGATCTGAAACGATTCATTCGTCAAGCGGGGTGGTCGGTCCGTGCCCTGCGGACTCAGGAGTGCACCTGCGCGCGGGCGGTGACGGGCGGTGACAGGTGGCAGCGGGAGAATGGGGCCGTGACGACGCAGACGCCGCAGGGCACGCCGACCGACCCGCGCGAGGCCGAGCGCGCCGAGCTCCGCTCCCTGCTCGGGTGCGATCGCCCCGGGGCGCTGGTTCCCGCTGCCGCGCCGGCGCCGACTGCGGCGCTCGTCTCCGGTGCGGACCGCTTCGACCCCGCCCCTCCGGGCTCGCCGGCCCCGCCCGGGCCCGAGGACGTGCAGGTCGCCCCCGCGGACCGCGATCCGTTCCCCGCGCTCCTGCTGCGGCCGGCGCCCCATCGCGCGACCGGTGCCGCGGTGGTGCTCGTGCCCGGGCACGGCGCGGGGATGCGGGCCGTCGTCGGTCCGGGCGATGCGTACCACGGGGCGATCCTCCAGCGCCTCGACGACCGCGGCATCACGGTGCTCGTGCCGGAGATGATCTCCTTCGGGGAGCGTCGCACGCCGCCCGCGCCGGGCGCCGAACCCTACGGGCCCGCCGAGAGCAGCTGCGCGGTCGATGCGGCCCGGCATCTCCTGCACGGCATCCCGCTGCTCGGTGCCCGCGTCGCCGACGCCTCCGCCGCTGCGGCGGCCCTGCGCGATCTGCCGGGTATTGCTCCAGAGCGGGTCGGGGTCGCGGGCGGCTCCGGCGGAGGCACCGTCGCGCTGCTCCTCGCGGCAGCCGACACCGCGATTCCCGCAGCCCTGGTCGCGAACTACTTCTCGTCGTTCGCCGCGAGCATCGCCGCGCGTCCCCACTGCCCGTGCAACATCGTTCCCGGCCTGCTTCCAGCGTTCGAGATGGCGGACATCGCCGCCCTCGTCGCCCCGCGCACTCTCGTGCTCGAGGCAGGGGAGGCGGATCCGCTCTTCCCGATCGAGGCCGCCCGCGAGTCCTTCGCTCGATTGGAGGGGCTGTGGGGCGCGAGCCTCTCGGACAGCACGGACGCAACGGACGGCACGCACCTCGAGAAGACCTGCCCCGCCCCCTCCGAACACCCCGCACTCGTCGTCTCCACCGCAGGTCACCGCCTCGTGGGGCAGGAGTCGGTCGACCTGCTGGCAGCCGCCCTGGCGTGAGCGCGCGGCCGCCGCGCGCGCCCGCCGCCACCGCGAGGTCGGCCGCGATGTGGGATCATCGAAGCGCCCTCACGGCTCGCGGCGGTGCCCGAAAGGCGGCCCGCGCGAGCGCTTTCCCGACCGATCGGAGCACTGATGCCCGCCGACCTAGCGTCGTCACCGGCGCCCTCGCAGACCGCGACCGCACCCGAGCAGCCCACCCCGGAGCCTCCAGGGGGTGAGATGGCCCGGCGGATGAGGGCCCTCGGTGCAGCGGCCAGCTGGGAGGAGGTGGACGAGGAGGTCCGCGCGGCATGGGACGCGCCCTACGGCGATGCCGAGGAGTGGCCGGTCGAGGCCGTCGACCGCGAGATCCCGGGCCCGCACGGCCCGGTGCCCGTGCGCGTGTACACCCCGCGGGGGCCGGCGTTCGCGCCGCGCCCGCTGCTGGTGTGGTGCCACGGCGGCTCCTTCATGCACGGCGACCTCGAGATGCCCGAGGCCGATCAGGTCGCGCGCGGCGTCGCCGGCCGGGCCGACGCGATCGTCGTATCCGTCGACTACCGCCTGTGCGATGAGCCCCCGGAGCTGGGCGGGAACCCCGCCCGCAGCGTGGGTGGATCACGCGGAGGGGTGCACGCCCCGATCCCCGGCGACGACGTGTGCGCAGTGGTGCACTGGGCCCGCGAGAGCGCCGACGAGCTGGGCGCCGACCCGCTGAGGATCGCCCTGGGCGGGGCGAGCGCGGGCGGCAACCTCGCAGCCGCCGCGACCCTGCGCCTCTCCGAGGAGGGCATACCGCTCGCCGCGTCCCTGCTCATGTACCCCGTCGCCCACGCCTCGCTCCCGGAGCCCACGGCGGAGGAGGAGGCGGCGCTCGGCGTCACCCCGCCCGTGCTCCGCTTCCCGCCGGAGACGATGCGGATCATGCGCGCCGCCTACGTGGGCGGCGACCCCGAGGACGCCGGTGCGGAGGTGTTCCCCGCGTTCGCCTCCGCCGAGCGCCTCGCGGCCCTGCCGCGCACGTACATCGAGTCCGACGAGTTCGACGACCTGCGGGTCAGCTCGCGTGCCTACGCCGACCAGCTCGCGCAGGCCGACGTCGACGTCGAGCACGTGGTGCGCCGCGGCGTGTGCCATGGGCATCTGAATCGTGTGGGTCTGCGCGAGACGGGCGAGTCCATGGACCGGATGGCCCAGATCATGCGCGAGCTGTGAACCCGGGATGATCCGGCGCCGGGGCGGGGCCGCCGCGGCCGCTCCGCTCAGCCCCGAACCACGGCCCGCTGCGGCTCCCGCTTCGCCTCCCGCAGGGTCCCTGCGAGAGGGCCGACCATCTCGTCGAACGCGCGCTCGGGGTCAGTCGGCCGCGGAGTGAGGACGAACAGGATCGCGCCGAGAACCACCCACGCGATGAGGATCAGGTACTCCTGCGGCCACTGCAGCGACATCTCCACGCCCGGCACGGGCACCAGCGTGAAGACGATGACCAGGATCGCCCCGAGCGCGCCGACGGCCGGGAGGAACCCGGGCCGGGCCCGGTAGGTGCGATCGAGTCCCGGGTAGACGCGCGGAAGCCGGTACTTCGCGAGCACCACGAGGAACCACACGATGCCCAGGAACACGCCGCCGGCATCGAGGAACCAGATGATCGCGCCCGGGCCCAGCAGGCCGAGCAGCACGGTGACCACGAGGATGAACAGCAGCGCCCGCCGGGGCACGCCCGAGCGCTCGTCGACCTTCGCGAGGCCGTGGGGGAGCAGTCGCGAGCGGGCGAGCGCGAGCACCACGCGGCTGGAGGCGACGAACAGCCCCAGGAAGCTCGTGATCAGGCCCAGCACGGCGATGAGGAACGCGCCGAGCCCCAGCAGCGGCAGCCCGGCCGCGGTGAAGGCGTCGATCGTGCCGAGGTCCATGCCGGCGACGTCCTCCCACGGGCCCACGTACGCCGTCGCGAGCAGCACCGCGGTGTAGAACGCGGCGGCGCAGCCGACCGTGGCGACCACCGCCCGGCCCACGCGCCGCGGGGACAGGCTCGACTCCTCGGCGAGCACGGCGACCAGGGAGAAGCCGACCACGTAGGTGATGCCGGGGACCACCATCCGCAGGGTCGAGGCGACCGGAGGCTGCTCCGAGGTCCACATCGGCCACAGGTTCGCGGGGGACCCGACCACCAGGGCGCCGATCACGAGCGCCGCGCCGATCAGCAGCATCGCCCCGAACAGCACCACCTGGATCTGCGCGCCGAGCGAGACCCCGAACCAGTTGAGCCCGAAGACCACCAGGGTCAGGCCGAGACCGGCGGCGAGCACCGGCAGCGTCACGGGCGCGCCACCCACCGAGTACAGGGGGATCGTGTCCATCGCCGGGACGTACTTCGCCAGCAGCGTCCCGAACGCGGTGACGTAGAAGGCGAGGGAGGAGATAAAGGCGCCGATGTGGAACCAGCCGGTCGCGAAGCCAGCCGAGCGTCCGAGCGACGTGTACCCCCACACGACCTCGCCGCCCGCGCGGGGCACGGCGCTGGTCATCTCGCCGTAGGCGAGGGCCACGCAGGCGGCGAGGGCCGCGCCGATCAGCAGGCCGATGATCATGCCGCCCGCGCCGAGGTCGGCGAAGAACGAGGAGGACGTGTAGATCCAGCTGGAGCCGACGACCCCGGCGACGCCGAGGGCGATCAGCGAGGGCAGGCCGAGTGTCTTCTTCAGATCAGCCATGGACGGAGCCTCCGGGGGAGTCGGGGACGAGCCCGGCCATGCTACGAGTGCCCAGGATCCGGCGGGGCCGCTCTGACGTACTGTGCGATCACCACGATCCGCAGGGGCCGCGCGCGGTGCGCCGTCGGCCCGCAGGTCCCGACGCAGGAAGGACCGCCATGTCCGAGAACACCGCCCCCGACCGACCTGTCGACCCGTCGGCCGACGTCGCCGCGCTCACCCAGGAGGAGAAGATCGCGCTCACCGGCGGCGCGGACTTCTGGCATCTGCACGGCGCCCCGTCCCTGGGGCTCGGGCAGATCCAGGTCAGCGACGGCCCGCACGGCCTGCGCCAGCAGTCCGGCGCGGCCGACAACCTGGGGCTGAACGACTCGGTCGAGGCCACCTGCTTCCCGCCCGCCGTCGGCCTCGCCTCGACCTGGAGTCGCTCGAGCGCCGTCGCCGTCGCCGGAGCGATCGCCGAGGAGGCCCTCGCCGGAGGCGTCTCGGTGGTGCTGGGCCCGGGCATGAACATCAAGCGCTCGCCGCTGTGCGGACGCAACTTCGAGTACTTCTCCGAGGACCCGCACCTGGCGGGCGAGCTCGCGACCGCCTTCGTGGACGGCATGCAGGAGCGCGGCGTCGGCACCTCGATCAAGCACTTCGCCCTGAACAACCAGGAGACCGACCGCATGCGCGTGGACGTCGACGTCGACGAGCGCACCATGCACGAGATCTACCTGCGCGCCTTCCGCACCGTGGTCACGCGCGCCCAGCCGTGGACCGTCATGTGCTCCTACAACAGCGTGGGCGGCACGCCGGTCGCGCGGAACCGCCGACTGCTCACCGAGATCCTGCGCGAGCAGTGGGGCTTCGAGGGGCTCGTGGTCTCCGACTGGGGCGCCGTCGAGGACCGCCCCGCCTCCGTGCAGGCCGGGCTCGACCTGCAGATGCCCGCCGATCCCTTCGGCGAGCAGGACCTGCGCGACGCGGTCGAGCACGGGGACGTGGACCAGGAGGCCCTGGACCGCGCCGCCGGGAAGGCCGTCGCCCTCCTGCGCCGCGGGCTCGCCGCCGCCGATCCGGAGGCGACCTACGACGTGGACGCCCACCACCGCATCGCCGTCGAGGCCGCGCACCGCGCCCTCGTGCTGCTGGAGAACGACGGCACCCTCCCGCTCGCCGAGGTGGGGACGGTCGAGGGCGGCGCTGCGGGTGCGGCGTCCGGCGCGGAGGGTCTCGTGGTCCTCGGCGACTTCGCGCAGACCCCGCGCTACCAGGGCGCCGGCTCCTCGCACGTGAACCCGACCCGCCTCACCGACGCCCTCGGCGCGATCCGCGCGATCGCCGGCGAGCAGGTGCCCTTCGCGCGCGGCTTCGTGCCCGGCGGGGCCGACGGGGACTCCTCGGACGAGGCCCTGCGCGCGGAGGCCGTCGAGCTCGCGCGCGGAGCCCGCACCGCCGTGCTGTTCCTGGGGCTCGGCGAGGACGTCGAGTCCGAGGGCTTCGACCGCACCGACATCGAGCTGCCCGCGGCCCAGCTGCAGCTGCTCGAGGAGGTGCGTGCGGTCGCCGAGCGCGTGGTCGTCGTCCTCTCGGGCGGCTCCGTGGTGCGCCTGCCCGAGTCCCTGCGCAGTGTGAACGCCCTGCTCGAGGGCTGGCTGCTGGGCCAGGGCGGGGGAGAGGCCACGGCCGACGTCCTCTTCGGCCGCGCGAACCCCTCGGGCCGCCTCGCCGAGACCATCCCGCTGCGCCTCGAGGACAGCCCCTCCTATCTCCACTTCCCCGGCGAGGACTCGCGCGTGCGCTACGGCGAGGGTCTGTTCGTCGGCTACCGCGGCGTCGACGCCGTGGACGTGCCGGTCGCCTACCCCTTCGGCCACGGCCTGAGCTTCACGACGTTCGCGCACAGCGACCTGACGGCGACCGCCGCGGCAGGGGGCGGCATCGACCTCGAGGTCACCGTCGAGAACATCGGGGATCGCGCCGGCCGCGAGGTCGTCCAGGCCTACGTCTCCGTGCCGGACTCGCGCGTGACCCGCGCCCCGCGCGAGCTCAAGGGCTTCGCCGAGGTCGAGCTCGAGCCCGGCGCCTGCGAGCGCGTGCGGATCCAGGTCCCCGCCGAGGACCTGCAGTTCTGGAGCCCGGCGGCCGGCGGCTGGGCCGTCGAGAGCGGCACCTACCGGGTCGAGGTCGGCGCCTCGAGCCGCGATCTGCGCCTCGCGGCCGACGTCGAGATCGCGGGCGACGAGCCCCGGCCCGAGATGACGATGACCTCGACCCCGCTCGAGATCCGCGCGATCCCCGGCGGCGAGGAGGCGCTCGAGGAGCTGCTCGGCGGCAGCGGGCTGTTCGCCGACCCCGAGATGCTGAAGATGGCCGAGCAGATCCCCGTCGGCCGCTTCACCGGCCTCGGCGGGTTCAGCCGCGAGCAGCTCCAAGAGATGCTCGACCGCGTGAACAGGGGCTGACCGCGCTCAGGCGCTCACGTCGAGCCGCTGCGGGTCCACGGGGAACCGCGGCGGCTCGCCCGCGGCCAGGCGGCGCACCTCCTCGAGGGCGGCCTCGCCCATGCGGTGTAGCTCGTTCCCCTGCGATCCCGCGATGTGCGGGGTAATCAGCACCGTCGGCACCTCCCAGAGCGGGTCGTCGGCCGGCAGGTCGTCCTCGACGTCGAGCACGGCGCTGATGCGTCCGCCGAGCAGTTCGGCGCGCAGTGCGTCACGGTCCACGAGGGCGGGGCGCGCGGTGTTGATGAAGGTGGCGCCGTCGGGCATCGCAGCGAACAGTCGCGCCGTGACCATCCCCTGGGTGGAGGGGACGTCGGGCGCGTGCAGGCTCACCACGTCGCTGCGCGCGAACAGCTCCTCGAGCTCGACCTTCCGGCCGCCCAGCGCCGCGATCTCCTCGGCACTCGCGAAGGGGTCGCTGATGAGCACCTCGAGATCGAAGTGCCGCAGGTGCTCCGCGACCAGGCGCCCGATGCGCGAGGCGCCGATGAGTCCGACGACGCCCCCGAAGTTCCCCAGGCGCTCGCTCACCGGCCTCTCCCGACCCGCATCGCGCACCGCGCGGTGCTGCGCCGCCTGCGCCAGCGTGCGCTTGCCGGCGAGCAGGATCTGCGCGAGGGCGAACTCGGCGACGGGCACGGCGTTCGCCTCGGTCGCGGAGGTGACGAGGATGTCACCGCGCTCCCACACGGCGTCGGAGACGACGAAGCGGATGGTGCCGGCCGTGTGCACGATCGCGCGCAGGCGGGGCATTCGCGCAACGGCCGCCGCATCCACGACGGGTGATCCCCAGCCTGTCAGCAGCACCTCGACTGCAGCGAGCTCGGAGTCCTCGAGGCTCGAGAGGTCAGGTGCGGCGCGGTCGACCTCGACCTCCGCGAGCGCGGCGAGGCGAGCGAGCTGATCGCGGTCGAACATGTGACGCTGCAGGCCGTCGGGCATCGCGAGCAGAGCTTTCATGGGATTCCCGCCCGTCCTTCCTCGATCAGCTCGCGGAGCGTCGCCGCCTCGCGGTCGAGCACCGCGGGATCGTCGTCCGGGACGAACTCGAGCAGCGCGTCGCGGTCCGAGCCCTCGTCCTGAAGGACCGAGAACACTGCGCGCCACAGGTCCGCGCGCTCCGCGAGCGGCAGACGCGTGGAGCCGGGCCACCACGAGAACACGTGGATGGTCGATGTGCGGGGCAGCGCCCTGCGCAGCGTCTGCAGCGCCTCGGCGTCCGGCATGTCCTGGTGCGGCTGCCAGTAGGTGTGCACGGAGTCAGCGCCGATCTCGTCCAGCAGGCGAAGGGTGGATCCGATCTCGTCGGTGAGCGTCCTGCCGTGGAACTCGAGGCCGATATCGATTCCGTGCTCGGCGGCTCGTGACGCGACGTCGCGGATGCGCTCGGTGATCAGGGCCCGCCGCGGCGGGGGAGTCTCCCGGGACCCCGTGCCGCCCGCCCACACGCGGATCCGCGGGGCGCGCAGAGCCCGGGCGGAGGCGATCACGGCCTCCGCGTTCGCCTGGTGGGCGGCGTCGTCCTCCTCGAACCGCAGGTAGGAGCCGTAGGAGGCGACTGCGAGCCCCGCATGCCCGGTGAGAGCTCGGACGCGCTCGGCGGATGCCGTGTCCCCGGGCGGAACGTGCACGTCCCCGCCCCATTCGATGCAGGCGAGGCCGGCGCGCGCGGCACGATCGACGACCTGCTCCGGCGTGAGGTCGCGGAAGGTGATGGAGCAGAGTCCGGGACGGATCATCGCTCGCCGGTCCGTTCCGGGGTGTCCCAGTCGCGGCGGCAGAGCACGAGGAGGTATCCGTCGGGGTCGCGCAGGGTCACGCCCCACGTGTCCCAGTAGGGGTTGCGGGCGGCGACGCGGACGCCGCCGGCGCTCACGGTCCGCGAGATCCACTCCACCGGCGCGGACGAGAGATCGTGCATGGGCGTCATGGTCTCATCCACCCCGGTGGCGCCCGGGGTGGTCTCGTACGCCGAGCTCCAGCGCCCAGGCGCCGAGCACGTCGGCGACACGGCCATGGATCCGGGCCGTGGCGCTGTCGTCGGCCCGGGTGGGGCCGTCGTTGACGATCACCACGGGCTTGCCGTCGACGAGGGCCCGACGGGCGAAGCGCAGGCCCGACATCACCGTCAGGCTCGAGCCCAGGACGAGCAGCGCGCGGGAGCGCTCGAGCAGATCGAAGGCATCGGCGACGTGCTCGCGGCGGGCGCTCTCGCCGAAGAAGACGACGTCGGGCTTCAGCATCCCTCCGCACAGCGCGCAAGGCGGATACCGGAAGCGGCTGGTGCGGTCCACCTCGGCGTCGCCGTCCGGGGCCTGCGCGGCGTCCCGGGCGAGGTCGTCCAGGCGCGCGGCCACGTCGGGGTTCATGCCGAGCAGCCGGGAGTGCAGGGAATCGCGGGAGATGGTGCGATCGCAGTCCAGGCAGCGCACCACGTCGAGGCGCCCGTGCAGGTCGACCACCGGATCCGAGCCCGCCTGCTCGTGCAGCCGGTCGACGTTCTGGGTGATCACTCCGGTGATCTCCAGCGCGTCCGTGAGCTCGGCGAGGAGCCGATGCCCGTGGTTCGGCCGAGCCGTCCCGAACTGCGTCCAGCCGACGGTCGAGCGCGCCCAGTACCGCCGCCGCGAGAGGTCCGAGCGGACGAACTCCTGGTACGTCATCGGGGTGCGCGGCACCGCGCGGGGCCCGCGGTAGTCGGGCAGCCCGGACTCCGTGGAGAGCCCCGCGCCGGTCAGCACCGCGACCGGGCGATCGCGCAGCACGGCGAGGGCGCCGAGCACCTCCTCGGGCGTGCTCAGCAGGCCGTAGAGCGACGAGTCCTCGGGGCCCCAGGGGTGGTCGCGGACGTGGGTGCGGGGTGCGCTCGGCGTGGGAGCAGGCGGGCTGTCGGGCGCACCGGCGCTCGCGGGCCGCGCGCCCGTCGAGAACCAGCGGCCGACGTCGGCCGCGGGGCCCGCGCGGCCCGAGGAACTGCTCGCGACGGGGGCCGCCGTGCGCGTCGGATCGAGGTGGCCGGTCATCCCCGTGCCCCTCGATCACGCGTCCACGAGAGCTCGCCGGGCGCCTCGTCGACATCGATCCGATGCCAGGCCTCGGGTCGATCCGCGGGACGCGGGGCCTCGCGCAGCCAGTACGTCGTGTCCGGGTGCCAGCCGGCGACGATGGACAGCGCGGTGCGGGGAGCATCATGCCTGCTCCGACGTGCGGGCGGCGCCTCGATGCTGCTCACCGCGAGCGGTCGCCCGGCGAGGTCGAGATAGGCGCCGAGGCTCAGGCGGACGCCGTCCGCCGTGCGCGCGAGCGATGCCCAGTCCGGCATCACCCACGGGCCGTCGGCACCCGTGCACGCATGCCAGTTGCCGCCCGGATCCTGCATGGGGTCGACGGGATGCTCGCGACAGAGGTCGGTCCAGTCCTGCTCCGACCGGATCTCCACGATCCGTCGCCCGCGCGTGCTCTCGAGGCGCTGCGCATGGGCGTCGTCGTATCCGAAGTCGTCCTCGACGAGCCAGAGGTGCACCGGAACGCCGTCGGCGAACACCCCTGCGGTGCCCTCGATGCGGAAGTGCGGAGTGGTCCACCAGGTGCTGGTGCCGCCGGAGCGGGCGTCGGCGCGCCACTCCTCGCGCTGCTCCAGCAGGTCGCGCAGCGCGTTGGCCTCGTAGCCGAGACCGTCACGCATCGTGGAGGGCTCCTCCTCATCCCACGTGATCCGCTGCTGATCCTCCGCGGCGATGTCCGAGAACCAGGAGCGCACGAGCGGAGAGCGCGAGAGGCGCTCCGCGACCCTCTCCAGGGCCTGGCTCACCGGGGGCGTCGAGGCGAGCACGTCCTCACCGGCCATGCCCTGCCAGTAGCGCGCGGTCGTCACCGCGTCGGCGACGCATGCGCGCAGCACGTCCTCGCGAGGATCGAGCAGGGGGAGGTCATCGATGAGCGCGGCGATCTCCTCCAGGGAGGGGTCGGGCGGGAGAGGCGCCAGCGTGGAACGCAGGAACGGCAGCCTGCGGACGTAGGCACGGGGGACGCTGTCCTCGCGCCGCACGGCCGCGTCGTGCGCGAGCTTGTCGAGCCGGCCGACCTTTCGCGGGTGGGGCTGCGTCGCGCGCTCGCTGCGCAGAGCGAACTCGAGCAGCATCCGCAGCCCGCGCGGGCCGCGGGTGAGCGCGGCGGCGACTTCGGCCTCGGTCATGGCCGGCTCCGACGGAGCAGTCGTCCCGCGCTCATCCTCGGCCGACGACGGCATCACGCCCTCACCCACCGAACACCGGCTCCTCGGCGATGCCGCGGGCGCCGGGCTCGAGGGCGAACAGGGAACCGGCCGCGGGGTCCTTGCCGTCGGGCAGGTTCTCCCTGCTCGTGGTGATGAAGAGCGTCGCGAGGTCTTCGCCGCCGAAGGTGCAGGCGGTGACCTGGCGGGCACCGACCTCGATGCGCTCGGCCACGGCGCCGTCGGCCTCGAGGCAGAGCACGCGGGCCGCGCCGTTCATCGCGACCCAGACGCGGCCGTCGGCGTCGACCGTGAGGCCGTCGGGATGGCCGTCCTCGTCTGCCAGGTCGCGGAAGGTGCGGCGGCCGACGAACCCGGCGGTCTCGTCCCAGTCCAGGACGTCGACGCGGCCCGTGGGGGTGTCCACGTAGTAGGCGCGGGCATGGTCGGGGGAGAGGGCGAGGCCGTTGGAGATCGTGACGTCGCCCCAGGCGCGGACGGCCGTGCCGTCGGTGCCGAGCCGCCACATCGCCGCCCCGCCCTCGGTGCGGTCGTAGGCCATCGAGCCGCACCAGAAGGTGCCGTCGGGCGCGATCGTGCCCTCGTTCATCCGCACCGGCTCCTCCCACAGGGCGGGCAGCGCGGTCACGGTGCCGTCGGGATCCTGCAGGCCGAAGCCCTTCTCGAGGGCGAGCACGGCGCCGCCGCCGCGACGCGGGCGCACGCACGCGACGACCGGCCCCGGCACCTCGGTGCGGGTGATGGCGCCGCTCGCGGGATCGAGCTCGAGGAAGGATCCGGCGAGCATGTCCACGAAGCGCAGAGCGCCGCCCCCGCCCCAGCTCGCCGACCAGATCGGCCCCTCCCCGTGGTAGCAGAGGGAGTCGGTGAGACGGTCGGCGTGCATGATTCCTCCTGGCTGCGGCGGGACATGCTCACGCTACCGGGCGTGAGGAGGCCTCGCGGAGGATGCGTCGCGCCGACCTCCGCCGCGCGGGCGGAATGCCCGGAACCCGGCGCGGTCAGTGCCCGAGGAGCCGTCCCATCGGCACGAAGTCGGAGAACTCCGCGTCGAGTGCCGGAGCGCCGGACGCCGCATCGGAAGCCGCGACGGTCGACCCGTCGGACTCTCCGGACCCGTCGGCCCCGCCGGCCTCCGTCTTCCCGACGCCCGCGCCGAGCATCGCCGCGAGCTCCCCGCCCGCTCGGTGCGCCCTCTCGGCGAGCGGATCCTGCGAGGACTCGGCGGCCGAGGCGCCGCCGAAGTCTGCTGAGGCCGCGAACACGGCCGTCGGCACCATCTCCGCGCGCAGGTACGAGAACATCGGCCGGATCGCGAAGTCCAGTGCCAGGGAGTGGCGGGCCGTCCCGGCAGTCGCGCCGAGCAGCACGGGCCTGCCGCGCCACAGGTCCTTGTCGAGCGCGTCGATGAGCAGCTTGAACAGGCTCGACGGGCCGACGTTGAAGATCGGGGTCACCGCGATCACCGCGTCGGCCTCCTTGATCGCCTGGACCACGGGGCGCAGGCGCTCGCCGGGGAAGTGGGAGAGCAGGGCATCGGTGAGGTCATGGGCGTGCTCGCGCAGCTCGATCGTGCTGGTCTCGACCTCGGCCCCAGCGGTCTCCAGGGACATGCGGGACGCAGCGGTGAGCTGGTCGGCCAGCATGCGGGTCGAGCTCGGGGTCGACAGGCCCGCGGTGAGGGTCAGGATGCGGAAGCTGCGGGGCACGATGGCCTCCTTCGACGAGGTGGCGTGATGACGAAGGGCGGGACGGCGAGATCCGGGTCGGAGCGCGTCAGGCGCGGTCCTCGGCGCGCAGGCCGGTCCAGTTGTCGCCGGTCTCGAAACGGTACGACGCATCGAAGGCGCCCTTCTCGGCGTCTCGCGCCGCGACCATCGCCGCGTGCGTCGGACCCTCGGGGACGTCGGCCGGGCGGCGCGCCTCGAGCTCGCGGCGCAGGACGGGGACGACCTCGGTGCCCAGCAGCTCGATCTGCTCGAGGACGGTCTGGCGGGGCAGGCCGGCGTGGTCCATGAGGAACAGCTGGCGCTGGTAGTCGCCGACGGCGTCGGCCATGCCCAGGTAGCGCTCGACGACCTGCTCGGGCGAGCCGACGGTCAGCGGCGTCTGCGCCGTGAAGTCCTCCATCGAGGGGCCGCCGCCGTAGACGGGGGCGTTGTCGAAGTAGGGGCGGAACTCCGCGATCGCGTCCTGGGAGTTCTTGCGCATGAACGCCTGGCCGCCGAGTCCCACGATCGCCTGCGAGGCCTTGCCGTGGCCGTAGTGCTCGTAGCGCTCGCGGTACAACTGCACCATCTGCTTGGTGTGGCTCATGGGCCAGAAGATGTTGTTGTGCAGGAATCCGTCGCCATAGTAGGCGGCCTGCTCGGCGATCTGCGGAGAGCGGATCGAGCCGTGCCACACGAAGGGCGCGACGCCGTCCAGCGGGCGCGGGGTCGAGGTGAACTGCTGCAGGGGCGTGCGGAACTCGCCCTGCCAGTCCACGACGTCCTCGCTCCACAGGCGGTGCAGCAGGTCGTAGTTCTCGATCGCGAGCTCGAGGCCCTTGCGGATGTCCTTGCCGAACCAGGGGTAGACGGGGCCCGTGTTGCCGCGGCCCATCACGAGGTCGACGCGGCCGTTCGTGAGGTGCTGGAGCATCGCGTAGTCCTCGGCGATCTTCACCGGGTCGTTCGTGGTGATCAGCGTGGTCGCGGTCGAGAGGATGAGGTCCTGCGTCTGCGCCCCGATGTACGCGAGGGTCGTGGTGGGGGACGAGGTGACGAAGGGCGGGTTGTGGTGCTCGCCGATCGCGAAGACGTCCATGCCCACCTGCTCGGCGAGCTTCGCCTCCTCGACCATCAGCTCGAGCCGCTCGTGCTCGGTGGGCACGCGCCCCGTGGTGGGGTCCGGCGTGATGTCGGCGATGGTGAAGATTCCGAACTGCATGACGGCCTCCTGGCTGTGCGTCTGAAGATGGTTCAACATTAAACTAGTTTGGGGGCGACGGCAAGCACGACGCATGGTGGGACACAGTGGAGGCGCTGACCTGCGGGTTCGGGGCCCTGGGGGCGTGGCATGGAGGCGGTGGGGTGCGCGTGCGCTTCGATGTCTCTCCATGAGGTCTCGACCCCATATGGCCGTTGAGGTCTCACTGGGCGACATCGAAGGGGTGCACCGGCGACGGTCGGCAGTACGCGGCGGCCCGCGCGCGCACCCGCTCTGGCAGGATTGCTGGCCATGACGCATCGGAGCATCACTGCACTGCTGGACGCCCGCCGCCTCGCGGGACTGGAGACGACGCCGGGCGGGAGGATCGTCGCGAAGGTCTCGGCCCCGGACGCGAAGGGCACCTCCTTCCGCAGCTCACTCGTGGAGATACTCGGGGCCTCGTCCCTTCCCCTGACTCGCGGCAGCGCGTCCGTGGGGTCCGTGGCACTCGCCGAGGACGGCGCCACCCTGTTCACCGCCCAGCGCGTGGGGGAGGACGGCGAGGAGGCCGACGACGCCCAGCTCTGGGCCCTGCCCTCGCGGGGCGAGGCCCGGGAGGTCGCCTCCCGTCCCGGCGGCTTCGGGGGACTGCATCTCGCCAACGGCGTGCTCGTCGCCGAGATCGACGTCCACTCCCAGGCGTCCGACGAGGCAGAGCATGCCCGCCTCTCCCGCGAGCGCAAGAAGTCAGAGGTCAGCGCCGCCCTCCACGACGGCTTCCCGACCCGCCACTGGGACCACGACCTGGGCCCCGCCCGCAGCGCGCTCGCCGTCGCGGCCCTTCCCGAGGATCTCTTCTCCGCCACGGCGACCGCCCCGGCTGATCAGGTCCCGTCTGGCGATGACGACGACGCCCCGCGCCGCCAGGTCCTCCACTTCCGGCACCTGGAGATGCCGCCCGGGCGGCTGAGCGCGTGGAGCGCGGATCGGCAGGGCCGCCGCGCGCTCGCGGCGATGACCGACTCGCTCGATGACCGCTTGGGCGTCGGCCGCCTCTACCTGCTCGACCTGACGGGGACGCAGCCACCGCAGCTGCTGCGCGACGCCACGAACGAGGTCGAGTTCTGGCCCGGCGAGTTCAGCCCCGACGGGACGCGCGTGCTGATCTCGCGCGAGCGCACCTGGACGCAGACCGCCTCCGCCCGCTCGCGCACCGAGGTGCTCGACCTCGCCACCGGGGAGAGCCGTGAGGTCTGGCCCGAGCTGGATCGGGACCCCCATCCCACCTGGGTCGACGGGGACACCCTCGTGGGCGCGGGCGATGACGAGGGCCGCGGGTCCGTGTGGATCGGCGGCCTCGGCGAGGCCGCCCCGCGCCGACTCGCCGGCGGACCGGACCAGGAGCTCTCCTTCGCGCAGCTGGCCGTCGCGGGCGGTGCGGCCGTCGCCTCAGCCTCCGGGATCGCCGTCGCCCCGCACCCCGTGCGCATCGACCTGGCGAGCGGCGAGATCGTGGACCTGCCGAACCCCGCCGACGCCGTCGAGCAGCCCGGCACCCTCACCGAGGTCTCGGCCACCGCCCAGGACGGCACGGCGCTGCGGGCCTGGCTGCGTCTGCCCGAGGGGGAGGGCCCGCACCCGCTGGTCGTCTTCGCGCACGGCGGCCCCTGGGGATCCTGGAACGCCTGGACCTCTCGCTGGAACCCCGGTCCCTTCGTGGACGCGGGCTACGCCGTGCTGCTGCCGGACCCGGCGATCTCCACGGGCTACGGGCAGGAGATGATCGACCGCGGTCAGCACGAGCTCGGCGGCGCCCCGTTCACCGACATCATGGCGCTCGCGGACGCGACGGTCGCCCGCGCAGACATCGACGCCGAGCGCACCGCCTTCGCGGGCGGCTCCTACGGCGGGTACATGGCGAACTGGGTGGCCGGGCACACCGGCGACCGCTTCCGCTGCGTGGTCACCCATGCCTCGCTGTGGGACACGGCATCGATGGGCCGCACCACCGACAACGCCGGCTGGGAGCGGCCCATGCGCGAGCAGAACCGCCGCTTCAACCCCAAGGACTCGGTCGCCGAGATCCAGGTGCCGATGCTCGTGATCCACGGTGACAAGGACTGCCGCGTGCCCATCGCGCAGGGCCACGCGCTCTGGTACGACCTGCACGAGTTCTCCGCCACGCCGCGCGACGAGCAGGGCCGCACCCGCCACCGCTTCCTCTACTTCCCCGACGAGGGCCACTGGATCACCGGTCGCGGCAATGCGCAGGTCTGGTACGAGACGTTCCTCGGGTTCCTCGATCAGCACGTGCGCGGGATCGCCTGGCACCGCCCTGCGGCGCTCGGGTGAACGGGTGTCCGGCTGGCGGGGCCGGCCCGGTCGCAGAACCCCCGGAACAGAAAGCGCCCCGGCCCGTCCCCACGGGCCGGGGCCATCCCTTTCCCCGGTGCTGCGGGTCAGGCGGGAGCCTCTCCTCAGTGGCTCGCCGCTCCGTCAGCACCTGGGATATACATAACCGGTCCCAGCCCTGCAGGCGCTGAACGCGAGCTGTCGGTTCCCTATGCGAGCGGCCGGGCGGCGGCGGACGCGATCTCCGTGCACTCGTGCTCCCATGCCGCTCCCGGGGCGGATCGGGACGCTCGCCGCCTCGTCGGCCGCCGCCGGGATGATCAGCTCCGGGGCGGCGGCACGACCTCGAGTGCACCCGAATCGGCACGGCCGAGGAGTCGGGAGACGGGGCAGCGCGCGTGCGCGGCCTCCGCGAGGCGGCGGGCCTCGTCCTCCTCCACGTCCTCGATGCTCACCAGGGCGCGCGGCGCGAAGCGGTAGCCGCCCGAGGGGTCGAAGTGCAGGCCGACCTCGACGTGCACGTGAGTCGCGGCGTCGATCCCCTGCTCGCGCAGCACCGCCTTGAGCGTCTCGCCCAGGCACGTGCTCCATGCCATCGCGAGGAACTGCTCGGGATTCGAGCCCGTGGCGTCGGCCGACGGACCGCCCGTGGGCAGCGTGGGCCCGTTCTCGACGCGGACCTCGCCCGCCGTGCCGCCGACGTTCTCCACGTGCGCGGTATAGAGGGCGCGGGTGTACTTCTCGGGGAGGGCGTCGGGGGCCGTGGCCGCAGAGGCTCCCGCGGAGGTGGCCGTCTCGGTCGGGGAGTGTCCGGATGGTTCCGCCATGGCCCCAGGGTAGACGCGGCCGGGGGAGTCGCGGCCGCGGAGTGAGCGCTCCCGAGCGCACGGGAGGCGCTGCCGGCGCCGTCCACGCGCTCGTCACCCTCTCGACATCGGAGGTTCGCCGGGTGCGCCGTCGACGCGGACCGCTCGGTAGCCTGGTCGACGACCGCTGATGAGCGTGCGCCTCCTGGCCGCAGGGGTGCACTCGGAGAAGGGACGGGGCCGATGAGTGCGCAGGAGACCTCGGCGGTCCGGCCGGAAGACGCGCAGCACGACCATGCGCCGCAGGAATCCCCGCCTTCGCTCCGGCGTCTCATCGACGAGATCCGCGGAGCGGTCGCAGCCGGCGGCGACGCCGCCGAGACGTCACGGCGGGTGACCCGGACCCTGGAGCGGCACCTCGTCGTGCCGGACCTGCTGCCGGCGCAGGCCCGCGTCGCGGACCCCGAGCGCTACCGGCAGAACATCGTCCACGTCGAGCCCGACGGCAGCTTCTCGATCGTCGCACTGGTATGGCTCCCCGGACAGCAGACGCCCGTGCACGACCACATCTCCTGGTGCGTGGTCGGGGTCTACGAGGGCGAGGAGGCCGAGATCCGGTACCGGGTCGAGGACACCGTCGGGGGCGAGGTGCACCTCGCCGACGGGCAGGTGCCGGACCCGGAGGGCGGCCTGCGCCTCGTGCGCACCGCGGAGGTGACCAACCCGAACGGCAGCGCCGACGGCTTCGCACCGCCCGGGGATCTCCATCGGGTCTGGAACGCGGGGGAGGGCACCGCGATCTCGATCCATGTCTACGGCGCGGACATCCGCGAGCTCGGCTCGAGCATCCGGCGCACCTACGACCTGCCGGAGCGCTGACGCGCACCGTCACCCATCGATCTGACGGAGCGGGAGGGACTGACGTTCCCGCCGGAACGTCCCGTCGGCTCGTGCGGGCTGCGAGCGGCATCCGACGCGGCAGGCGCGCTCGCCGCGCGGTCTCGCCGCCGGGCGGGCTGCACGACACGGACGACATCGACGGCGGTGCCGCTCAGTCGTGGAGGGCCTCCCGGACGACCCGCGCGGAGCCGACGTCCATGGACTCTCCGACCTCCATCCGATCCAGGCACCACCGCAGATGCCAATGCGGCTCACGGTCGGCGTTCGCGAAACCGTTGTCCAGCAGGAAGGTCGCGGTGGCGCCCGTTCCCATGAACTCGAGCTCCCTCTCCGGGGTGACGATCGAGAAGGCCCCCGCTCCGTCTGCCAACCTCCAGCACCTCCATGTTCTTGCGTCGACTGCGCTCTCATCTCATCCGCGGCGTGGAATGCTCCGTCTCCCGGGAGGAGGGAGCGTCGCTTCGAACCGATCAGCCGGGCCGGTCCAGCGCTCGTCGCGCCGCGGCGCGCACGCGAGGATGCCCGTCCTGCCGGAGCCGCTCCAGCGCCGCCTCGGCGCCGCAGCGCGAGGACGCCCGGGCGGCGAGGACCTTCGCGGCCATCTCCCGCACCCGCCAGTGCGGGTCGGCGGTGGCCGCGACCACGGCCGGCTCGGCGGGAGCGGACCAGGCGTAGAGGAGGGCGCGCAGGGCCCATGTGCGCACCCAGTAGCCACGGGGGCCGTCGGACCTTCCGGCGAGGACGGGGCCCGCGGAGTTCCCGCCGAGCACCCCGATCAGCTCCACGTCGATCTCTCCGTCCCCGAGGATCGACAGACATCGGCCGACGAAGGCCTCCTCGCCCTCGCGCGAGACCGCCCCGGCGATCCGCCGGCGGGGCGTGGATTCCTGCACCATGGGGCTCATCCTGCCACCAGCGGATGCAGAACGCCCCTGATCCGCGATGCCGCGGATCAGGGGCGTTCCCTTCGGCGGAGGATGGGGGATTTGAACCCCCGAGGGCTTTCACCCAACACGCGTTCCAGGCGTGCGCACTAGGCCGCTATGCGAATCCTCCATTGCTCGTAGAGCAGGAGACACACTACCGGAGGACCCCGGGTGGTGCGAGCCGGCCCCGGCCGGGCCGGGTGCATGTCACACCCGGCCGGACCGACGGGACCGTGCCGCGGGCGCCGCCGGCGCCGGAGTCAGTCCTCCGGCTCTTCCGGGTGACGCACGATGTTCACGATCGCGGCGGCGAGGCCGCCCCAGACGGTGACGATCGCGACGCAGAGCATGACGATGGCCGATGCCGACATCAGTTCCCTCCTTCCTGCGCGGCGCGGTGGGTGTTGCCGGACCCCGTCTGCCCGCCGGGCTTCGTCGGCCCGTCGTACTCCGTCGGTCCGCCGGAGCCGCCCGGGCCCGAGGGCCCGCTGCGGACGGTCGCGATCGCACTCGTGGCGAGCTCCTGGGCCCCGTCCGCTCCGCCGGTGCCGCGGGCGGACCCGGCTGCGGAGACCTGCGGCGGGCGCAGCTCCTGCGGGGTGTCGGGCAGGGCGCCGTCATCGATCACGACGCGGGTGCCGGGCGCGGCGAGCACGCTGTCGGCGGCCACGGGCGGTGCGATCGGATCGCCATCGGAATCGGGGCGGTCCTTGTTGGAGTTCGCGGGCCAGGGCAGCAGCGAGAGCACGATCGCGATGACCACGAGTGCGATCGCCATGCCCCAGCCGAAGACGTTGACGAACCAGCCCGGGTACTCCGAGTACGGCTTGTCGGCCGTGAGCAGCTCGACCGCCGAGAGGATCATCGTCACGCCCAGCACGAGGGGCGCGATCACCTTCACGCAGGTCTCCCAGCCGATGCCGAGGCGGAACGTGCCCTTGAAGTTCAGGTGGTCGCGCAGGGTGGGCAGGCCGCGCACGATGTATCCGAGCGCGATCGTCGAGACCAGTGCCGCCCCGACGATCCCGTAGGAGTTCACGAAGTTGTCGAGCGTGTCCAGCAGCGCGAGCCCCATCGTCGTCGGGAACAGCAGCGTGGAGCCGATCGCCATCGGCAGCAGCACCACGAGCGTGCCGGGCACGCGCGAGAGCCCGAACTTGTCCTGCACCGCGGAGACGATCACCTCGATGATCGAGACCAGCGAGGTGAAGCCCGCGAGCACCAGGGACCCGAAGAACAGCACGCCGATCAGGGCGCCGCCGGGGGCCTGGGAGATGATCGTCGGGAAGGCGATGAACGCGAGCCCGATGCCGTCGGTGACGACGTCCTGCACGTGGACTCCCTGCGCCTGCGCCATGAAGCCCAGTGCGGAGAACACCCCGATGCCGGCGAGGATCTCGAAGCTCGAGTTCGCGAAGCCCACCACCAGGCCCGAACCGGTGAGGTCGGTCTTCTTCTTGAGGTACGAGGAGTAGGTGAGCATGATGCCGAACGCCACCGACAGCGAGAAGAAGATCTGCCCGTAGGCGGCGATCCACACGGACGGATCCGCCAGCGCCTCCCAGTTGGGCTGGAACAGCGCGTTCAGGCCCGTCATCGCTCCCGGCAGGAACAGTGCGCGCGCCACGAGGATCACGAACATGACCACGAGCAGCGGGATGAAGATCATCGAGGTCTTCGCGATCCCGCTCTCCACGCCGAGGGCGAGGGTGATGATCACGGCGACCCACACCAGCAGGATCGTCACCAGCACCGGGCCCACGTAATCGAAGGAGATGCCCGCGTCGGACCCCATGAGCGAATGGGTGAACTGGCCGAAGAAGTAGCCCTGCGCATCATCGCCCCATTTCTGGCCCACGGAGAAGACCATGTAGTTCAGGGACCAGGCGATGATCAGCGCGTAGTAGGCGCCGATGATCACGCAGATCAGCACCTGCCACCAGCCGATGAACTCGGTCCAGCGCTTCAGGCGCCGCCACGCCAGCGGCGCCGAGCCGCGCCAGCGGTGGCCGATCGCGTAGTCGACGAACAGCAGCGGGATGCCGGCCGTCAGCAGCGCGACCAGGTAGGGGATCATGAACGCTCCTCCGCCGCCCTCGTAGGCGGCGGCCGGGAAGCGCCAGATGTTGCCGAGGCCGACGGCGCTGCCGATGGCCGCGAAGATGAACGCGGAGCGGCCGCTGAAGGCGCCGCGGTTCGCGCGCTCGCGCTGCGGCGCGTCGCCGCCGGCGGCGGTGGCTGGGGAGGAGGACATGGGATGCCTTCCGCATGGAGGAGTAGAGGACGACGGGCGCCCCGGGCAGATGGGCCCCGGACGCGCGGCGGGCGGCGAGCCCGGACGCGGCGGATCGGATCCGCGGTGCACGTTGAGCGTGCACCTTAAGGGATATCGGGTCTTCCGGGCACCTGGGGACCACTGGTCGGTCGGGGCCGACGAGGCGGCGCGGGTCCGGGGCTGCGCGGCGGGGAGGGGCGGTCCATTAGGGTCTGACCATGACCGATGCCGACCTGCAGTCCCACGGCCGCAGCGGGGCGCCGGACGCGGCCCGCGCGTTCGACGCCGGTGTCCCCGCGGCGAGCCCCGTGCCCGCCTCGGGCGCCTACCTCGAGGAGCTCGACGCGGCGCGCGAGCAGGCGATGCGCACCACCTCCCATCCCGGATCCGACTTCGCGGGCGCGGGGGAGGAGCTGCACGCCCGCCTCGAGGAGGCCGTCGCGTCCGACGCCGATGCCCTCGTCGACCTGCTCGTGGACCTCGCCGCGCACCCCGAGACCGCGTTCGAGGAGCACCGCTCCGCCGCGCAGATCGCCGCGCTGCTCGAGAACCACGCCCTGGATCCCGAGATCGGGGTGTTCGGCCTGGGCACCGCGATCCGCGCGGAGATCAGCGGCGACGGCGGAGAGGACGCGCCGACGATCGCGATCCTCGCCGAGTACGACGCCCTGCCGGGAGTGGGCCACGGCTGCGGCCACAACGTGATCGCCGCGATGGGCGTGGGCGCCTTCCTCGCCCTCGCACGACTCGCGGCCACGGACCCCGCGGCCGTGCCCGGACGGGTCGTGCTGCTGGGCACCCCCGCCGAGGAGGGCCACACGGGCAAGGAGTACATGGCCCGCGAGGGGGCCTTCGACGGCCTCGACGCGGCCGTCATGGCCCACCCGTACCCCGGCTACGACCTCGCCGACCAGGCATGGCTGGGTCGGCGCACCCTCACCGTCGTCTTCCGCGGGCACACGGCCCACGCCTCCGCGCAGCCGTTTATGGGTCGTAACGCCCTGGACGCCGCGAGCCTCATGTACCAGGGGATCGGGCTGATGCGTCAGCAGACCCCGCCGTCGGACCGGATCCACGCGGTGATCCAGGAGGGCGGGGAACGGGCCAGCGTCATCCCCGACACCGCCCGCCTGGACCTCTACGTGCGCTCCCTGGCCCCCTCCACACTGCGGGATCTCTCGCGCCGTGTGGAGGACGCGGCCCGCGGCGCCGCGCTGATGACCGGATGCGGCGTCGAGATCAGCTGGGACGAGCACCCGCCCTCGCTCCCGGTGCGCACCAACGAAGCGCTCACCGGGCGCTGGGTCGAGGCGCAGCGCCGGCGCGGGCGGGACCCGCTGCCCCGCGGCGTGGTCTCGGAGACCCTCGCCGCCTCCACCGACTTCGGCAACGTGAGCTTCCGCGTGCCCGGCATGCACCCGGTCATCCACGTCGCCGACGCCGACACCGCCCTGCACACGCGCGAGTTCGCCGCGGCCGCGACCGGGGACCTGGCCCGTGCCTCCGCGGCCGACGGCGCCTACGGCCTCGCCGCGACCGTTCTCGACATGCTCCACGACGCCGACCTCGCCGCCGCCGTGCGCGAGGAGTTCGAGGCCGCCGGCGGTGCGATCGACGTGCCCCACTACTTCGACTGACCACGTATCCGGTCGAACCACGCCCGTCGATCGACCCCGCCGGAAGCCCCCGTCGGCCCGATGCCCGTCGACCGATGCCCGTCGACCGATGCCCGTCGACCAACCCGTTCCGCCCGAGGAGAGACGATGAGCAGCCCTTCCCCGCGCCCCGTCGGCCCTGCCCCCGACGGGCCCGCCCCGGACGGCTCCGCCGCGCGCCTGACCCGCACCGATCGCCTGCTGAACGTCGTCGAGCGGCTGGGCAACAGGCTGCCCGAGCCGTTCATGCTGTTCCTCATCCTCTTCGCGATCACCGGGATCGTCTCCACCGCGATGGCGCTGGCCGGGGTGAAGGTGAGCGTGCCCGGCTCCGACGAGGTCACCGTCATCAAAGGCCTGTTCACCGGGGAGGGGATGGCCTGGCTGACCACCAGCCTGGGCGAGAACTATCTGGGCTTCCCGCCGCTGGTCACCGTGATGCCGATCCTGCTGGGCATCGGCATCGCCCAGCACTCCGGACTGCTCGCCGCCGGGATCCGCGCGATGTTCGGCTCCTCGCCCTCCTGGCTGCTTCCCTACGTGGTGGGCATCGTGGGCGTGCTCGCCTCGATCATGTCCGACTCGGCCTTCGTGGTGGTGCCGCCGCTGGCCGCCCTCGTCTTCAAGGCCGCGGGCCGTCACCCCGTCGCGGGCCTGCTGGGCGGCTTCGCGGCGGCCGGCGCCGGCTACTCCACGAACCTCGTGCCCACGAGCCTGGACGCCCTGTTCGCGGGCATCACGAACTCCGTGACCGAGACCGTCTCCGGGCTCGGTGCGACCACCGTGAACCCGGTGTCGAACTGGTGGTTCAACATCGTCTCCTCGATCGTGCTCGCCCTGATCGCCGGCTTCATCATCGACCGCGTCATCGAGCCGCGCCTGGTGCGCCAGGCCATCCCGCGCGACGAGGCCATCGAGGACGACGACGCCGACGGCACCGCCCCGGAGACCTCGGGCGAGTCCTCCGAGCAGATGCGCGCCTCGCTCTCCCGACCCGAGCGGCGGGGCCTGCTTCTCACGATCCTCGCCGGCCTCGTGCTCACCGCGATCGTGCTGCTCGCCGCGCTCGTGCCCGGCTCTCCGTGGCGCAACGAGGACGGCGGCTTCCTGCCGAAGTCCCCGCTGCTGGACTCGATCGTGTTCCTGGTGTTCCTCTACTTCGTGGTCCTGGGCAGCGTGTACGGGATCGCGATCGGCAGCCTGCGCTCCTCGCGCGACGCCGCGCGGATGATGACCGAGGCGCTCAAGGAGATGCTCCCGTTCATCGTCCTCGCCTTCATCCTGGGCAACTTCATCGCCCTGTTCAACTGGTCCGGCATCGGCTCCTGGATCGCCGTGACCGGGGCCGAGGCCCTCGAGCACATCGGACTCACCGGCTTCGGCGCCGTCATCGGCTTCATCCTGCTGGCGAGCGTCCTGAACCTGTTCATCATCTCCGGCTCGGGCATGTGGACGATCATGGCCGCCGTGTTCGTGCCGATGTTCGCCCTGCTCGGCTACGAGCCCGCGTTCACGCAGGCCGCCTTCCGCGTGGGCGACTCCGCGACCCAGGTGATCACACCGATGAACCCGTACATGGTGGTGCTGCTGGGCATGCTGCGGAAGTACGAGCCGGCCGCCGGACTGGGCAGCCTGTTCGCACGCATGCTCCCGTTCGTGGTCCCCTTCTGGATCGCCTGGACGCTGATCCTCGCCGTGTTCTTCGCCTTCGACCTGCCTCTGGGCCCGGGCAACGGGATCCACCTGGGACAGTGACCCGATGAGCACGAGGGAGCCGAGCGACGACGGGCCGACGGGGGACGGGGCGACGAATGTCGGGCCGACGGCGGACGGGCCGATCGGCGACGGGCCGATCGGCGACGGGCCGTCGGGGGACGGGCCGACGGCGGATGGGGCGGCGCCGCGCCGCGCGCTCGTGCCGCCCGTCCTGCTCGGCCTCGCGGTGCTGCTGATCCTGCAGATGATCGGCCTCGCCCTCGCCGCGCTCCTGCACGTGCCGATCCCCGGAGTGGTGCTCGGACTCGTGCTGCTGGTGATCCTGGGACTCGTCCCGCGCACCCGCGGGATCCTGCGCGTCGCCGAGCCGGCGGGCACCCCGCTGCTCGCGCACCTGCAGCTGCTGTTCGTCCCGCCGGGCGTCGGCGTGATCGTCGAGATGGGAGCGCTCGCCCGCAACGCCCTGCCGATCGCCCTCGCCGTCGGCGGATCCTTCCTGCTGGCCCTGCTCGTCGTCGGCCGCGTGCTGCAGGCGCTGCTGCACCGGCAGGACCGGCGGCGCGGGGACGACGGGCACCAGCGTCTCGGCGGTCCGCGGAGCGAGGGGAGCGGCGCATGAACGACATCATCCAGACCGTCGTCCACCTGCCGATCTTCGGTCTCGTGCTCACCCTCGCCGTCTACCTCGGCGCCCTCTGGCTGCACCGTCGCACGGGTCGGCCCGCCCTGCTCACGCCGGTCTTCGTGACGGTGGTGGTGGTCGCCGCGGTGCTCGAGCTCGTCGGCCTGCCGTACGCGGAATACCTCGAGCAGGTCACGGTGCTCACGCTGCTGCTGGGCCCGGCGACCGTGGCGCTCGCCCTGCCGCTGCTCGCGAACGGGCGGGCCCTGGCGCGCTCGGCCGCGCCCGTGCTGCTCGCCCTGATGACGGGCGCCGTGGTGAGCCTCGGGGTGACCGTGGGAATGCTGCGGGCATTCGGCACCGCCCCGGAGATCCTGCGCTCCGTGCTGCCGAGGTCCGTGACCAGTCCCGTGGCGCTCACCCTCGCCGAGTCCCTGCAGGCCTCGGCGCCTCTGGCCGTGGTGCTCACGATCCTCTCCGGGATCCTCGGCGCGGTGTTCGCGCCGGTGCTGCTGAGCCTCGCCCGGGTCGACGACCCGAGGGCGCGCGGCTTCGCCATCGGTCTCACGTCCCATGGGATCGGCACGTCGCGTGCGCTCGACGAGTCGCCCGTGACCGGCGGCTGGTCGAGCGCCGCGATGGTTCTGAACGCCCTCGCGATGACGCTCGTCCTGCCCCTGCTCGCGCCGCTCGTGTCAGGGTGAGCGGCCGCACGCTGATATCAGGCGCATACCTATGGTTTCCGATGGGTAATATCCAAGGCTCCAGCCCGCCGGACGAGGACGTGACATGAGGATCTCCGAGCTTGCCGACACCACCGGCGTGCCCGTGGCGACCATCAAGTTCTACCTGCGCGAGAACCTGCTGCCTCCCGGCCGGCTCACCTCCCGCACGAGCGCCGTCTACGACGAGAGCCATGTCGATCGCGTGCGCCTGATCCGCGCACTCACCGACGCCGGCGGACTGAACATCGCGGCCGTGCGCCGCATCGTCGACGCCCTCGACTCCCCGCACCAGGAGCAGATCGACATGCTCGGCATCGCTCAGCGCACCCTCGCGGGGGAGACCGCGGAGGACGCCGAGACGGCGACCGTCGACGAGGACGCCGCGCGCTTCGCACCCGGCAGGATCTCGCCGCGCGTGCGGGCCCTGGCCGAGCGCCGCGGGTGGACCGTGCTGGAGCGCTCCGACCCGCTCATGACCCGCCTCGAGCAGGCATGGTCCGCCTGCGATCAGGCCCGCGTGCCGACCGGCGACGACCACATCGACGCCTACGCGGAGGCCATGTCCCTCGTGGCCCGTGCCGACATCGCCCACATGCCCCGCAGCACCGGTGAGGCCATGCGCATGGTCGTGGTGGGCACCGTGATGAGCCGGGGACTGCTGGACGTGCTGCGCATGATCGAGCAGCGCGAGTCCGCGATCGCGCACGCGCAGGGACACGGGCCCGAGCCCGCGCAGGGACACGGGTCCGAGCCCGCGAAGGGGCGCGGGCCCGCGCAGGAGATGGGACGCGGGGCGGAGTAGATCTCCTGGCCCGCGCCGGGGTCGAGGGAGCTCAGAGCTCCAGGTGCTCCCTGACCCGCGCGTCCTCCGGGAGCATCCGGGAACGGGTGAGGAACCGCTTGCCGTCGGGCGTCTCGAGGCTGAAGCCGCCGCCGCGCCCGTCGACGAGGTCGATCGTGAGGTGCGTGTGGCGCCAGTAGGCGAACTGCTCGCGGCTCATCCAGAAGTCGAGCGGGCTCGTGGTGCCGTCGGGCAGGGGCACCTCCACGTGTCCCATGCGCACGTCCGCGTCGCCGGTGAGGAAGTCCCCCGCCGGGTAGCACATGGGGGAGGAGCCGTCGCAGCAGCCCCCGGACTGGTGGAACATGAGCGGGCCGTTGCGGTCGATGAGCCGTTGGATCTGCTGGAGCGCCGCCTGGGTGAAGGCCACCCGGGAGAAGTCCTCGCCCTCGATCGTGGACTCGGTCTCGAGCACGTCGTCGGCCGAGGTGGGCTCGGGCAGCGGGGGAGCGGGCGGCTGGCCCGGCTGGGGTGCGGGTGCGGGTGCGGACGCGGACGCGGGCGCGGGCGCGGGGCCCGCGGCCGACGAGGTGCCGGGTGCTGGGGTCGGGTTCTCGGCGGAGGAATCCGTCATGATGCGCTCCTTCCGATGTGCGGCCTCCTGGGGAGACCGCTGCGCGTGGTCGTGGTGGGAGGCGCGTGGTGCGCGGCAGCCGGCACGGCCGCAGCGCCACGATCTCGCGAGAGGTGAGTTGTCGTCCTCATAGGGGGCTCTTGACGACGACAACTCACCTCTCGCGAGCGATGGGACCGGGGCCGGCGGATGGGACCGGGGCCGGCGGATGGGACCGGGGCCGGCGCCGGGATCCGGATCCAGGGCCCGGACGGGCGACGGGATCAGAAGAAGCCGAGCTCGGTCTCCGAGTAGGAGACCAGCAGGTTCTTCGTCTGCTGGTAGTGGTCGAGCATCATCAGGTGGTTCTCGCGCCCGATGCCCGAGGACTTGTACCCGCCGAACGCGGAGTGCGCAGGGTAGGAGTGGTAGTTGTTCACCCACACGCGCCCGGCCTGGATGGCACGGCCGGCCCGGTAGACGGTGTTCTGGCTGCGCGTCCAGACGCCCGCGCCGAGCCCGTAGAGGGTGTCGTTGGCGATCGAGATCGCGTCGTCGTAGTCGGAGAACGACGTGAGGGCCAGCACGGGGCCGAAGATCTCCTCCTGGAAGATGCGCATCGAGTTCACGCCCTCGAAGATCGTCGGCGTCACGTAGTAGCCGCCGGACAGGTCCCCGCCGAGGTCGGCGCGCTCGCCGCCGGTGAGGATCTTCGCGCCCTCCTGCTGGCCGATGTCGATGTAGGAAAGGATCTTCTCGAGCTGGTCGTTGCTGGCCTGCGCGCCGATCTGGGTGTCCGTGTCCAGCGGATTCCCCTGCTTCGTCGCCTTCACGCGCTCGAGGCCGTCGGCCACGAACGAGTCGTAGATGCCCTTCTGCACGAGGGCGCGCGAGGGGCACGTGCAGACCTCGCCCTGGTTCAGGGAGAACATCGCGAAGCCCTCGAGGGCCTTCGAGTAGTACGCATCCTTCTCGCTCGCGACGTCGTCGAAGAACAGGTTCGGGCTCTTGCCACCCAGCTCGAGGGTCACCGGGATGAGGTTCTGCGAGGCGTACTGCATGATCAGGCGGCCGGTCGTGGTCTCACCCGTGAAGGCGATCTTCGCGATCCGGCGGTTGGAGGCCAGCGGCTTGCCCGCCTCGGCGCCGAAGCCGTTGATGATGTTCAGGACGCCCTCGGGCAGCAGGTCCCCGATGATGTCGATGAGGACCATGATCGAGGCGGGCGTCTGCTCGGCGGGCTTGAGGACGACGCAGTTGCCGGCGGCCAGCGCCGGGGCCAGCTTCCACGTCGCCATCAGCAGCGGGAAGTTCCAGGGGATGATCTGGCCGACCACGCCGAGGGGCTCGTGGAAGTGGTACGCGACGGTGTCGTCGTCGATCTGGGAGAGCGTTCCCTCCTGGGCGCGGATCGCGCCCGCGAAGTAGCGGAAGTGATCCACCGCGAGCGGCAGGTCGGCGTTCAGCGGCTCACGGATCGCCTTGCCGTTGTCCCAGGTCTCGGCGACCGCGAGGGTCTCGAGGTTCTCCTCGATGCGGTCGGCGATCTTGTTGAGGATGACGGCGCGCTCGGCGACGGACGTCTTCCCCCACGCAGGGGCGGCCTTGTGCGCCGCATCGAGCGCGAGCTCGACGTCCTCGGCGGTCGAGCGGGCGACCTCGCAGAAGACCTCGCCCGTGACGGGCGTCGGGTTCTCGAAGTACTCGCCCTTGACCGGCGGCACCCACGTGCCGCCGATGTAGTTGTCGTAGCGGGAGGCGAAGGTGACCTTCGCCCCGTCGGTCCCGGGTCGTGCATAGACGGTCATGACTCTCCTCGTCGAGATCGGTTCCATCGGTGGTGGGTCGCGCCCGGGGCGCACATCGTGCCCGCGTGACGTGACCGGCATCACCATCCTACGGCGCTGGAGGCGCTGGTGGGTGCCCGATTCTCGCGTGGCGAGAGGGTCGGCGGGCGGCCGACGGGGGAGCGCTGCGATCGCAGGGGAGCGGCGGACGGAGGGCCCCGTCGCGGACCTCGGCGCCCCGGCCGGTCGTGCCGCCGCGATGAGAGGACTCTCATCGCCCGGGCCTGGCATCTGCCGGGGAACACGGGATCATGGAGGCATGCGCAGCAGGAGCAGATGGGTCGTGATCGGAGGGGCGGCGGCCGCCGCCCTGGCACCGCTCGGCGTGATCGCCGGCTCGCTCACGGATGCGCCCGCGATCCCCGGCGGCGGGGTCGTCATCGGAGCCCAGGACGGCGCGGGGGACGCAGGGGACTCGAGGGGCTCGGGGAGCGGCGGCGCCGACGGCGCGGCCGAGAAGGACTCCTCGGTCTCCTCCGACGCCCAGCGGCTGCCCACCCGGGCGGCGGAGAGCTCGCCGACCGCCTCGACCGCCGCGGCCGACGCGGATGCCGAGGGCGGAGACCGCCTCACGGTCCAGCAGCGCGAGCAGGAGTCGACCTCCGCCGCGAAGTCCAGCGGGGACTCCTCGCGGTATTCCACCGCGCGGCGGACCACCGCGCCCGCGCATCCGAAGAGCTCGAGCACGACCTCGCGCGATGACGATGACGATGACGATGACGACTCGCACGTCGTCAGCCCGGCGTCCCCGATCTCCGCCGACTCGCCCGACGAGGACGACTGACCCGGACCCAGATCCGAGGACCTTGCCGCCTCACCCGGCGAGGCGGTAGCCCGCACCCCGCACGGTGAGGATGCGCTCCGCGCCGATCTTCGCGCGCAGATAGCGCACGTAGACGTCCACCACGTTGGAGCCCGGATCGAACTCGTAGCCCCACACCTGTGAGAGCAGCTGCTCGCGGCTGAGCACCTGCCCGGGATGGCGCAGGAACGCCTCGAGCAGGGCGAACTCGCGGGAGGACAGCTCGATCGAGCGGCCGTCGGCCTCCACGATCCGCGTGCGCAGGTCCAGCACCAGACCATCGGCCCCCAGACGCATCGACTCGGGCTGGGTGCTCTGGTCCCGCAGCCGCAGGCGGATCCTGGCCAGCAGCTCTTCGAAGCGGAACGGCTTGGCCATGTAGTCGTCGGCCCCGCCCTCGAGGCCGGTGACGGTGTCGGTGACCGAGTCGCGCGCGGTGAGGATGATGACGGGCAGGCGCGAGCCCTGGCCGCGCAGCGCCTCGAGCACGGAGAACCCGTCCATCCCCGGCAGCCCGATGTCCAGCACCATGAGGTCGAACGCTCCGGCGGCGGCCTGGTCCAGCGCCTCCGGTCCAGTGCGCACGATGGTCGTGGCCAGCCCCGCGGCGCGCAGACCCTTCTCGACGAACGCGGCGATGCGGGGCTCGTCCTCGGCGATCAGGATCACGGCCATGGGGTCTCCTTCGAGTGCGGGGGAGTCGACGGGGAGGGCCCGGCCGGAGGGTAGGCGGCGCGTCCGCTCCCCGGATGGGCCGTCCCAGGATCGGGGATGACGATAGTGAAGGTCGAACCGCGGCCGGGGGCGCTGTCGAGCTCGACGCTCCCGCCGTGGGCCTGCGAGATCGCGGTGACGATCGCGAGCCCCAGCCCCGCGCCCTGATGGGCCTCGTCCCCGCCGGCGCCGCCGGCGCCGCTGCTGCTGCCTGCGCCCCTGGCACCGCCGCTGCCGTGGCGCTCGAACACGCGCTGCTGGTCCTCGGGGGCGATGCCGGCCCCCTCGTCGCGCACCCAGAGCCGGGTGGTGGCGGGGACGTCGGCGCTCTCGGCGGCCTCCGCACCGGTGGGCGCACGCGGCTCCTCGCCGTGGACGGCGCCGGGCGCCCTGGCCGCATCGGAGCCCCGGCTCGCGCCCGACCCTCGGCTCGTGCCCGGCCCCCGGCTCGCGCCCGGCCCTCGGCTCGCGCCGAGCGCGATGACGCTGCCGTCCTCGGTGAAGCGCAGGGCGTTGGAGACGAGCTGCACGAGGGCCTGCACGATCCGTTGGCGATCCATCGTGCGCACGCCGACCTGCTCGCCCTCGATCGTCCACACGCGCCGGCCCAGGGGCGCGACGCGCTCGAGCACTCCCACCAGGATCTCGTCGACGTCGCCCGGGGCAGGACGCACGAAGTCGGGGCGGCGCGCCTTGGCCAGCAGCATCAGGTCGTCGACCAGGCGCTGCATGCGGTCGAGCTCGTCCAGGGTGAGCTCGCGGGTCTCGCGCACGTCCTCCGGGTCGTCGGCCGCCATCAGCTCCTGGTGGCCGTGGATGATCGTGATCGGGGTGCGCAGCTCATGGCCCACATCGTCGAGGAAGCGGCGCTGGGAGTCGAAGGAGTGCGCGAGGCGGTCGAGCATCGCGTTCATGGTGCGGCCGAGGTCGGCGACCTCGTCGCGGCTGGCGAGCTGATCGGCCGGGATCCGCTCGCTGAGGTCCGCCTCGGAGATGCGCTGGGCGGTGGTGCGCAGGGAGCGCAGCGGGGCGAGCAGTCGGCCCACGAGGGCGTGCGCGATCAGCCAGATCACCAGCAGCGTCGCCGCGGACACGCCGGCATAGGCCAGGTAGGCGCGGTCCACGGTGGAGAACGCCGTGGTCATGTCCACTGCGGTGACGTAATGGCCGCGCTGCGGGGAGCCCTCGATCTGCACCGGCACGGAGATGTAGGCGAGGTCCGGATGCTTCGCGGTGTGCGCGCGATAGACACCCGGAGACTGGTCGGGCGTGACGCGGGTGGCCTCGGCGACGAACTCGGCGTCGTCCTCGACCGACTTCTGGTGGGCCGGGTCGTCGGTCCCCGGCACCCAGCGCACGGCGCCGTCGATGATGCCGAGCACGGCTTCGTCGTCGTTGGGATAGGTGGTCTTGATCGTGTAGTTCAGCAGCTGCGAGAGATCGGTGATCGCCAGGCCCGTGTCCGGATCGGCGGCGAGCTTCGCGTTCGAGCGGAACTCCTCGGCCTCCTGGCGCAGGTTGCCGTAGACCTCCGCCTGCGCCTGCTCGCGGGCGATGAGATACGACGTGCCACCGGCGAGGGCCATCCCCAGCGCCGTGATCAGCAGGACCACGGTGAGGATGCGCAGGCGCACGCTCAGGGTGCGGCGCCGGCGGATCCCCGTCGGCTCCGGGGCGCCGGCATCGTCCGACGGGTCCCGGCGGGGCGGCGCGTCGGCGGCGGGCGTGGTCATGGGGCCAGTCTCCCCGACGCCGCGCGCTGCGCGCGCGGCCTCACGTGGCGATCCCGGGATCACGCAGGCCGTAGACGGCGCGCAGGCGCAGGCGGGTCGCTTCCGCGCAGGCGGGCAGGGCTCCGCGCACGGCGGCGTCCGGGCGCGCGCCCTCGAGCACGGCCCCGGCCGCCTCCGCGGGGTCGGCCAGCAGCCCCTGCTCGGCGCGCAGCTCGAGGTGCACCAGCAGGTTCGCGAGGTCCAGGGCCGGATGCGCGAGCGCCAGCAGATCGACGTCGAGCACACCGATCCTGTCACCCGCGAGCAGCATCTGGCCGTCGTGCAGGTCGCGGTGGGCGATCACCGGGCGGAGGGGCTCGGGCAGCGCGGGCAGGGTGCGTGAGCCGCCTCCGGCCCCTGCGCGTCCGGCTCCTGCGTGCACGGCGGCCAGGCGGGTCCAGCGCGCGATCACGGCGTGCTCCTCGCGGGGGCCGTGGGTGCCCAGGGCAGGGACGTCCTCGGCCTGGGGATCGAGGGAGGCGAGGCGGGCGAGGAGGTGGCCGGCCCGTTCGCAGGCCGCTGCGGCATCGGCGGTGTCCAGCAGGTCGGTCAGCCTCCGACCGGGCAGGGCACGGGTGCGCAGGATCCCGGCGGCGGCATCCGTCCCCAGCACCTCGGGTGCGCCCAGGCCCTGACCGGCCGCCCAGCGGGCGCGAGCCGCGGCCGGGGCCAGGCGCTCGGGGCGCAGCACCTTGACGAACGCGTCCGGGGCGGCGAGCACGGCCCGCCGCTCGGGCCGGTGGGCGACCAGGCGGTGGCCGGGCGCGGCGACCAGGTCAGCGAGCGGACGCAGGCGCCGATCGGCCCCCGCGCCCTGGAGCACGACGCGGTCCTCCGCTCGGGCACCCGGCGTGCTGCGAGCCACGTGCGCGGCCCGCTCGGGATCCCGGAACCACTGCCCGGCGACGCTCGCGCCGTCGGGGCGCCGCAGGTCCAGCAGCAGGTGGTCCTCGTCCCGGGGCCAGGCCCGCGCCAGGCGCCACCCGGCCTCGGCGAAGGGCTCGAAGCCTCGGGGGCGGAAGGGCCGCGCGGGCAGCAGCGGGAGGGTCGATGCCCCCGGGGCGCGGGCGATGGTGCTCATCGGGTGTGCTCCTCGGTGGTCGTGGTCGTGGTCGCGGTCGTCGCGGTGGCCGGGGTGGGAGCGGAGACGGACGGCGCGGCGGCGGGCCTTGCGGCCGACGGACCGGCGGGGTCCTCGAGCAGGGCCTCGGTCTCGGCGAGCGCCGCGCGCAGGGCGCGGGGCCAAGCGGGATCGCCCGTGCGCAGCGGCTCCGCTGCGCGAGCCAGTCGGGCGTGGGCGCGGGCCGTCCCCAGATCGGCGGGCACGGGGGAGATCTCGTCGTACCCGGTCAGCAGAGCCTCCCAGGCGGATGCGGAGAGCCCGGCCGCGTCGGCGGTCGCGAGGTCCCGCGAGCGCGGGCCCGCGCCGCTGCGGTCCCAGTCCAGCAGCGCGAGGCCGTCCGGCCCCACCAGCAGCTGGTCGGCGGAGAAGTCCCCGTGGCACCAGACCGCGGCGCCTGCTCCCTGCGCCGACGACCCGCCCTGCCCGCCTCCCCGCCCGTCGGCGGGCAGGGCGGCGGCCAGCCGCGCCGCGATCTCCGCGGCGCGCTCGCCCTCCTCGGGCAGCAGCGCGGTGATCTGCGCGGCGAGGTCTCGCGGGTCCGGCAGGGGAGAGGCGGCACGGGCCGGCACGGGCAGGCGGTGCCAGCGCGCGATCCCGCGGCCCGCCTCGCGCAGCGCCTCGCAGCGTGCGCTCCCGTCCTCGAGCAGGTCCAGGCGGGTGCCGAGCAGCACCTCCGTCGCGAGCAGCCCCCGGCGCGGGTGCTCGGCGAGGATCCGCGGGACGCGCAGCGGCAGCGGACCGTCGGCCTCGGCGCGCGGCCAGCGCGCGCCGAGGCCCGCGAGATCCCCCCGACGGTACAGCCGCAGCACGGGGCCGACGGCCGCACCCTCCGCCCCCTGGCGTCGGCCGACCCAGCGGCGCTGCGGCTTGTAGGCGAGGGTCAGGGCGGCGGGCGAGTGCGATGCTCTGCGGGCCAGGGAGCGCAGTCCCGGCAGGCGGCGGTCGGCACGCGGGCGTGCGATCAGCAGCCGCAGCGCGCGGTCGTGGTGCAGGACGGATCCTTCGGGTGCCCGGACGGCGGCCTTCTCGAGCTTCACGGCGGCGCGCGGGCTCGTGGCCAGGGCGAAGGCAGGGCCGACGGGCGTCTCGAGCCCGGCGACGACGCTCGTGCCGGGCTTCAGCCGCAGGTATCGCACGCGCATCCCGCGGGCGGCGAGCGCCCCCGGATCCAGCAGCAGCCCCAGGGCGGGAAGGTCCCTCTCGCGGGCGATCAGCGCCCGGGTCTCGGCCGGCAGCGCGCTCATGCCGCCGTCCCGGGGAGCACTCGAGCGGGCGGACCATCGGCCCGGACCTGGCCGTCCTCGATGCGCACGGCGCGCTCGGCGTCGGCCGCGACAGCGAGATCGTGGGTGATCACGAGGGTCGTGCGGCCCTCGGTGAGCCGGTAGAGCGCGGCGATGACCTCGGACTCCGTGTCGGGGTCCAGCCCCGTGAGGGCCTCGTCGAGGATCACCACGGGGGCCCGGCGCACCGCGGCGCGCGCGATCGCGATCCGCTGGCGCTGCCCGCCCGACAGCCCCGCCCCGCGGTCGGCGAGCACGGTGTCGTAGCCCTCGGGCAGGGAGCGGATGAAGCCGTCGGCCCCGGCGATGCGGGCGGCCTCGAGGATCTCCTCCTCGCTCGCCCCGTGGGCGGCGCCGAAGGCGATGTTCTCCGCGATGGTCCCGGCGAAGAGCGGCGAGTCCTGCAGGACGATCGCGAGCTGCGCGCGCACCGAGTCCAGCGTGAGGTCGCGCAGGTCGTGCCCGTCGATGCGCACCGTGCCGGCATCGGGGTCGCGCAGGCGCACCAGCAGGCCCGCGAGCGAGGACTTGCCGGCACCGGAGGGGCCGACGACCGCCACGCGCTGTCCCGCCCGGATGTCCAGGTCGACGCCGCGCAGCACCGGATGGCCGGGCCGGTAGGAGAGGTCGACGCCCTCGAACTGCACGCGGCCCAGGAAGCGCGGCGCGGGGCGCGCCCAGGAGCTGTCGACGATGTCGGGCGTCTCGTCCATGATCTCCAGGATCCGCTCGCCGGAGGCCGCAGCCTTCGAGATGCGCCCGGTGTACTTCGCGATGTCCCGCAGCGGCCGGAAGGCCGTCTTGAGATAGGTGAGGAACACGGTGAGCTCGCCGATGCTCACGTCCCCGGCGAGCACACGGTAGGCGCCCGCGACCAGCACGATCGCGGTGGCCAGCCCCACCAGAACGTCCGTGGAGCGCTCGAGCCCGGCCGAGAGGCGCTTCGCGCGGACCCCGTCGTGCAGGGCCCTGGAGTTGCCGTCGGCGAAGCGGCCGCGCAGGCGCGACTGCAGGCTGTAGCTCTGCACCACGGCCATCGACCCGAGCGTCTCGGTGGCGAGGGAGGCGAGGTCCCCCTCCGCCCGGCGCTGTCGGCGCGAGACCGAGACGATGCGGCGGGTGGAGCGCCGCCCCAGCAGCGCGAAGGCGGGGAAGACCAGGAGTGCGACCAGCGCGAGCTGCCAGTCCATCACGAGCACCACCACGAGCATCCCCAGCAGGGTCACGATGTTGCCCGCGAGCGGGAGCATCGCGGTCACGGTGGCGTCCTGCAGGCGGCCGACGTCCCCGGTCACGCGCGTGACCAGGTCGCCGGTGCGCCGGGACTGATGGAAGCGCAGCGAGAGGATGTGCAGATGGTCGTAGAGCTGGGCGCGCACGGCGGTCAGCACCCGGTTCCCGGCCAGCGCGAAGGCCACGGTCATCCCGTAGGAGGCGGCGGCACGCAGGGCGACCACGCCGAGCAGCACGCAGCCGGCGCCGATCAGCAGCACGGGCAGGGGGAGGGAGGCGGCCCGCCCGGTCTGCGCGCCCGCCTCCCGGGCGAGGGTGTCGATGACGAAGGCCAGCGGCCAGGGCTCGACGAGCCGCAGGGCGACCTCGGCGAGCAGCGCGATCAGGCCGAGCACGAGCAGGCGCCTCTCGCGCAGGATCTGCGGGCGGAAGCGCTGGACGATGCTGCCGAGCATCGGCAGCGACTCCGCGAGCTTCGGGGTGCGGCGGCTCATCGGCGCCCCGCCTCCTCGGGGCGGGGCCCGGCGGCGGGCTCGGGCTCGGGGACGAGCCCGGATGCGCGGCCGGTCGCGGGCCCGAGGGGGAGGCCGACGGCTCCGAGCGCCCGTTCGACGACCCCGCGCCAGGTGTGCTCGGCGACCGCGGCGCGGCGGGCTGCCTCGCCCAGGGCGCGCCGCCGCTCGGGATCCGCGGCCAGGGCGGTGAGGGCGGCGGCGAGCGCGTCGGGATCGCCGGGAGCCACGAGCTCGCCGAGGCGGCCGTGGTCCAGCAGCGCGGGGATCTGGCCGATGGAGCTCGCGACGACGGGCAGCCCGGCCGCGAGGTATTCGAGCACCTTGAGCGGGGAGAAGTAGTGGTCGACGCTGTCCGGGTAGGGCGCGCAGGCCACATCCATCCGGTGCAGCTGCGCGGCGACCTCGTCGGGTGCGACGGCCCCGGTGAGCTCGAGGTCGACGCCGAGCTGCGCGGACCGCTCCTCGAGCCGGGCGCGCAGCGGTCCTTCGCCGACCACGAGGAGGCGCGGGCGGGGCGCGGCGCGGGCGACGGCCTCGACGAGAACGTCGACCCCGTGCCAGGGCTTGAGGGTGCCCAGGAACCCGACGGTGACGGGCGCGGAGCACGCGGAGGAGGGAGCGGAGCGCACGGGGTCCGCTCCCTCGGCGCGAGCGCGCGCCGGCGCGGGGGTGATCCGCTCGACGTCCACGCCGTTGGGCAGCACGAGGACGCGGGGGCGCGCGGCGGAGTCCTCCGGCAGTCGCGCGCGCACCCAGTCGGCCACGGCGTCGCTCACGCAGGTGATCGCCTGCGCGGCGGCGAAGGCCTCGCGCGCGACCGCCTCGGCGCGCGGGCGGTCGGCGAGCTCGCGGTGGGTCGCCTGCTCGTCGATGAGGGGCGCGTTGACCTCGAGGATGCTCGCCGCGCCGTGCGCGCGGGCCCACGTGCTCGCGCCGCGGCCCCAGAGGGCGTAGCGCTCGTAGACGAGGTCGGGAGCGATCCGCGTGAGCAGGGGGCCGACGGCGGCGTCCGCGGCCTGCGCGGCGCGCTCGCGCTGCGCGGCCGGGCCGCGGCCGACCTCCGGCAGGGCATGCAGGTGCAGGCGACGGGCGAGCGGATGCCCGAGCGGCTCGGGCCGCGGGGTGAGCACGTGGACCTCGTGCCCGGCCTCGACGAGCACGCGCAGCACGGACTGCAGGTGCACGGAGGCGCCCTTGGCGCCCAGCACCGGGATGCCCGGGTCGGTGGAGACGACGGCGAGCCGCAGGCGGGTCATGCGCCCACCTCCTGTGCGCGGGCGCCGGCGCGCTCGTGCAGCTGCGCGAAGAGGCCGCCGACGGCGCCCGCCTGGCGCGAGGCGTCGAAGCGCTCCTCGATGAGCGCCCGCCCGGCGAGGGAGAGCGCGCGGCGCAGGTCCGGGTCCGCGAGCAGGGACTCGAGCGCGTCGGAGAGCGCCGGGGCGTCGTCCTCGGGGACGAGCAGGCCGGTGCTGCCGTCCCGGATCGCCTCCGGGATGCCGGTGACGGGCGTGCTCACGCACGGAGTGCCCAGCGCCATCGCCTCGAGGAGCACGGTGGGAAGGCCGTCGCGGTTGCCGTCCGACCCCACCCGGCAGGGCGCGGCGAAGACGCTCGCCGTGCGCACGAGATCGCGCATCCGGTCCTGGGGGAGCGGGCCCAGCAGGCGCACCCGGTCCTCGAGCCCCGCGGCGAGGATCTGGGCGCCCAGGTCCGCCTCGAGCGGCCCGGCGCCGGCGATGTCCACGGCGAGGTCGACGCCGCGAGCGCGCAGGATCGATGCCGCCTCGACGAGCACGTCGAAGCCCTTCTTCTCGACGAGCCGGCCCACGGCCACGACGTGCGCGGGCTCGCCCGCATCGGCGCGGGCCCCGCGGAAGGGGAAGCGCTCGAGGGCGATCCCGTTGTGGATGCGGCGCACGGCGCGGGCGTCCTCGCCGAAGGACTCGCGCAGGTGGGCGAGGTTGAAGTCGCTGACGGTGATGGCCGCCGCCGCGCCCGCGAGCTTCGCGCGGAGGTCGGCCGCGTCGACCTCCTCGTGGAAGATGTCCTTCGCGTGCGCGGTGAAGGAGTAGGTGATGCCCGCGAGGCGCGCGGCCAACCGCGCGACCGTGGTCGCGGTGGAGGCGAAGTGGGCGTGTAGATGGGTGATGCCGCGGGCCCGCGCGGCGCGGGCGAGGTCGAGGGCCTGGGCGGCCTCGCGCGGGGAGGCGGCCGCGAGGTCGACCAGGTCCTCGGGGCCGACGGGGCCGAGGTCGGCGAGGTGATCGCGCAGGGCCTGCCAGAGGTGCTCGGCGCGCAGCGTGCCGGGATGGAGGTACTGCACGGGCGCGCGCAGGTGCGCGAGGTCCGGGTGGAAGCGGCCGTCCACGGGCAGGCGCAGGGAGAACACCTCGAGGTCCGCGCCGCGGGCCTCGAGCTCGAGCATCTCGGTGAGGATGAAGGTCTCGGAGAAGCGCGGGTACATCTTCATCACGTAGCCGATGCGCGGGCCGTCCTGCAGGAGGGCTGGGCGCGGCGCGCGGTGCGGGCCGGGGGCGTTCTCATGCGGCATGACGGGACTCCTCGATCAGGGACAGGGTGCGGGCGGAGACGGCGTCCAGGCCGTCGAGGTCGATGCGGGCGCGAGCCGCGGCGGCGGCCCGGGCCGCGTCGGGGCCGACGGCGGTCTCCAGCCAGCGCGTGAGCACGGCGGGGGAGACCTCCCCGTCGAGCGCGGGGTCCAGGACGTCGACGGCCCCGCGGGCCGCGAGGGCGCGGGCGCGGATCAGCTGCTCGGTCCGCGGACGGGTGCGGGGCACGAGCAGCGCGGGGACCGTGCTGCCCAGGATCTCGACGCTCGAGTTGCAGCCGGCCATGGAGACCACGGCGCTCGCCGCGTGCAGCAGGTCCTCGGGGTCGTCGGTGAAGCCCTGCACGCGCATCCGGCCCTGCGCCGGGCGGCGCGCGGCGGCGAGGTCCTCGAGGTCCCGTCGCGCCGCAGCCGGCAGGAAGGGGCCGGTCAGCAGCACGCCCTCGTGCCCGGCGGGCAGACGGGCGGCGGCGAAGGCGCGGGCGAGGGCCTCGGCGTCCTGGCCCCCGCCCAGCTGGCACAGCACGAGCGGCGAGCGGGGCGGCGCTGCGCCCCGGGGGTCAGCGCTCCCGGTGCCGGGGCCCGCCGCAGCGCGGGGACGCGGCCGACGCCCGAGATACCCGAGCGACAGGGTGCGGGCGGCGACGTCCGCCGGCAGCCCGTACTCGCGCACGGTGTCGAACACGGCGGGATCCCCGTAGACCCACACCTCGTCCACGTGCTCGCGGATCACGGCGAGCGTGCCGTCGCGCGCCCACTCGCGGTGCACGCTCGCGGCGTCGTCCAGGACCTCGCGCAGCCCCAGCACCACGCGCGTGCCGGCGCCGTCGGCCGCGAGGGACGCGAGTGCCCCCAGCAGCTCGCCGCCGAGCCCGGCGGGGACCTTGTCGATGATCAGCAGATCGGGGGCGAAGGCCGTGAGCGCGCCGCCCAGCACCGCGCGGCGCACCGCGAGCACGTCCTCGAGCCGTCCGCCGTGGCGCCGGGGGACGTAGGTGCCCGCACCGTCCTTCGTGACCGTGGGGAGGGTGACCAGGTCGGTGCGCGGCGGCGTCGGCAGCCGGGCCGCCTCGGGGTTGCCGGTGAGCAGCAAGAGGTCGGCCTCGGCATGTGCGGCGGCGACGGCCTCGGCGATCGCGAGCTGTCGGCGCGTGTGCCCCAGCCCCACGGTGTCGTGCGAGTACAGCGCGACCCGGAACCTCGTCATCGTCCTCTCCTCCCCTCGGACCTCCGGCGTGGGAGCGCGGTCGTGCGCCGTGCCCCGCATCCACGGTGGCGGTCGCGGATGAGGCGGCGATGAGGCGCCGATGAGGAACTCTTCATGAATCTTCCGCCCGGCTCCCGGGGACCGCAGAGTCGGGGTCGAGGACGCGCCGTCGGCACGGCCGGGAGGGCCCCGACGGGTCCCGCGCCCGGTGGACCGCCGGACCGGACCCGCGGCGCTCCTCGATGCGACCGATGAGAGAAGGAGTGCCCGATGAGGATCAGCGTGATCGGCTGCGGCTACCTGGGGGCGGTGCACGCCGCGTGCCTGGCTTCGGCCGGCCATGATGTGGTGGGCATCGAGCACGACCCGGAGCGCGCTCATGCCCTGCAGAGAGGGGCGCCCGAGATCCACGAGCCGCACCTCGAGGAGCTGCTGCGCGAGGGCCTGGCCGCCGGGCGCCTCGCCTTCAGCCCCCGGGACACCGCGGCCGAGGGCTGCGACGTGCACTTCGTGTGCGTGGGCACGCCGCAGCGCGACGACACCGGGGCGAGCGACACCCGCGCGGTCCACGGCGCGATCGACGCCCTCGCAGCCCGGGTCCGGCCCGGGCAGGTCGTCGTGGGCAAGTCCACGGTGCCCGTCGGCACCGCGGAGGAGGCCGCCGCGCGCCTGGCGGAGAGGTCGCCCGGTGTGCCTCTCGTGTGGAACCCCGAGTTCCTGCGGGAGGGCACGGCCGTCGCGGACACCCTCCGCCCCGAGCGCCTCGTCTACGGCGTCGACCGCTCCGGTCACGAGAGGACGGCGCGCGCCGTCGCCCTGCTCGACGAGGTCTACGCCCCGCAGCTGCGGGCCGGCGTGCCGCGGCTGGTCACCGATCTCGCCACCGCCCAGCTCGTGAAGGTCGCCGCGAACTCCTTCCTCGCCGCGAAGATCTCCTTCATCAACGCGATGGCGGAGGTCTGCGAGGCCAGCGGCGGCGATGTCGACGAGCTCGCCGACGCCATCGGCATGGACGAGCGCATCGGGCGCAGCTTCCTGGATGCGGGCCTGGGCTTCGGCGGCGGCTGCCTGCCCAAGGACGTGCGCGGCTTCCGCACGCGGGCCCGGGAGCTCGGTGCCGGAGGGGCAGATGCTCTCCTCGGGGCGGTCGACGACATCAACGCGCGGGCGGCCCTCGACGTCGTCGAGCTCGTGCGCGAGCGCCTCGGCGGGGTCCTCGCCGGCCATCGCGTGTGCGTGCTGGGCGCGACCTTCAAGCCGCGCAGCGACGACGTGCGCGACGCGCCCGGGCTCGCGATCGCCGAGGCCCTGCGGCGCGAGGGCGCCCGGGTCACGGTCGCCGATCCGCTCGGCGTGCGCGGCGCCCGGCGCAGCCACCCGCAGCTGAGGGCCACCGACGATCTCGCCCTCGCCCTCGAGGGCGCCCACGCCGTGGTGCTCGCGACCGCCTGGCCCGAGTACCTGCGCATGGACCCGCACTGGGCGGGAGAGCAGGTGGCGCGCCGCCTGCTCGTCGACGGGCGCGGGGCGATGCCGACGGCGCTGTGGCAGGAGGTCGGCTGGGAGGTGCGCAGCATCGGGCGGCGCGGCGACCGCACCACCGACGGCGTACTCGCCGCCGGTCGTGACCGGCACGGTCACGGCGGGATGTCGAGGATCGGCCCAGGCTCCCTGAACGGGATGGCCGACGGCGAAGACCCGTCCGATCGCACGTGGTCCCAGGTCGGGGCGCCGGGGACCCGCCAGCCGGCGTGAGAGCCCGGTCGCGGTCGGGGGACCGAGCTGGTCACCGCCCGCTCATCGCGACAGCAGCGCGTCCCGGCCAGAGCCGGGACGCGCTGCTGTCATCGTGCAGGGCCGGGGGAGGCGAGGGCCGCCCCGCCGGTCAGGGGACGGGGACCTCCTCGCCCGCCTCGCCCTTGGTGATGCGGCCGTCGGCCCGATCCTCCCAGAACGTGGCGTTGCGGATCCCCAGCGGGCGCGGGTCGAACTCCGGGTCCAGCCCCTGCCGCTTCTGCCGCATGTAGTCCTTGTAGGCCTTCAGGGCGGGCACCTGCAGGACGATGATGCCCAGGATGTTCAGCCAGGCCATCGCCCCGACGCCGATGTCGCCGAGACTCCAGGCGGCACCGGTGGTGGTCACGGCGCCGTAGGCGACCGAGACCAGCAGCAGAGCCTGCAGGATGCGGATCAGCGCACGCCGCAGGAGCCCGTTGCGGACCCGGCGGAGCAGATAGGTCAGGTTCGTCTCCGCCATGTAGTAGTAGGCCACGATGGTCGTGAAGGCGAAGAACGCCAGGGCGACGGCGACGAACGTGGGTCCTCCGTTGGGCAGCAGGGTGTCGAAGCCGTTCTGCACGAATCCGGGGCCGACGGCGGTGTCGGTCGGGAGGTCGCCGTTGTAGAGCGTCGGGGCGCTCTCGTCCGCGCCGTCGAACACGCGGTACATGTTCGTGGAGATGATGATGAATGCCGTCGCAGAGCACACGAACAGGGTGTCGATGTAGACGGCGAAGGCCTGCACGAAGCCCTGCTTGGCGGGGTGGGAGACCTCGGCGGCCGCGGCGGCGTGGGGGCCGGTTCCCTGGCCCGCCTCGTTGGAGTAGATGCCGCGCTTGACGCCCCAGGAGATCGCGGCCCCCAGGATGCCGCCGAACGCGGAGTTCGCGCCGAACGCGCTGGAGAAGATCAGGCCGAACACGTGGCCGATCTGGTCGAAGTTCACGAAGAACACGGCCAGGGCCAGCAGGATGTAGAGGATCGCCATGATCGGGACGACGTACACGGCGAAGTTCGCGATCCGCTTGACGCCGCCGATCACGATGAAGGCCAGCAGGATGACCGCGGCGATCGCGACCGCCCACACCGGCAGGTCCCAGGCCTCGTTCATGGCCACGGCCATGCCGTTGGACTGGACGCCGGGAAGGAAGAAGCTCATCGCGATCACGGTGACGATCGCGAACGCGATCGCATACCCGCGGAAGAAGCCCCGTGCCTTCGTGTGCGCGTAGGCCTTCTCGAAGTAGTAGGCGGGGCCGCCGCGGTACTCGCCGGTGTCCTTGTCCTTCTCCTTGTAGATCTGGCCCAGGGTGCACTCGACGAACGAGGTCGAGGCCCCGAGGAAGGCGACGGCCCACATCCAGAACACGGCACCGGGGCCGCCGAAGGCGATCGCGGTCGCGACGCCGCCGATATTGCCCATGCCCACACGACCGGCCAGGGACATCATCAGGGACTGGAAGGAGGAGACGCCGTCGGGCGAGCGCTCCCCGTGGCGCAGCTGGTTGAGCATGTCAGGGATGTTGCGCACCTGCAGGAACACGGTCCGCAGGGAGAAGTACACGCCTGCGAGCAGGCACAGTGCGACCAGGGGGGTCGACCATATGACACTGTCGACCGCGCTGATCAGGTCAGCGAATGACATCGTGACTCCGGGGAATAGGGGACGGGAGCTGGGCGGGGCGACCGTGAGCGGCGTCACCACGCAGTGGGGACAACCTAGACCCTGCGGTGGGCGGAGGTCGGATCCATCCCCATCCGTTATCCGTTCGAGACGCGCTGCGGCGCTGCGTGCGCACGCCTGTGACGAGCGGCGACGGGTCGCCCTGCGCGGGCGACCCCGGGGGCACCCGTCCGTCCGCTCCCGGGCGTGTCGGCACCGTGGTGCTCGGTCGACGGCCGCGGGTGAGGCGGACGACATCCTGCGCCCTGCGGATGCGTCGCGCCCCTGGGGTTCTGTAGAGTTGCTCCCGACCCCTCGTGCGGTGTCACCCCACTGAACTCCCCCAGGGCCTGACGGCAGCAAGGGCAGGTGGGCTCTGGCAGGTGCGCGAGGGGTCCTCTCATGCCCGGGCCCCCACCGCAGGAGCCGGTGCGTAGGCTCGCGTAGGCTCATCCCATGGAGATCCTGATCGTGGGCGGGGGAGTCTGCGGGCTCGCTCTCGCCCACGGCCTGGCCGCCGACCATGACGTGAGCGTCCTCGAGAGCTCGCCGGGACCTCGCGGCGGCGGGTACATGATCGATTTCTTCGGACCCGGCGTCGAGGCCGCACGGCGTCTGGGCGTGCTCGAAGGGATGCGCGAGCGCTCCCGGGTCTTCGCGGGTGTGCGCTACGTCGACGCCGAGGATCGCGTGCACGGGCGGATCGAGGTCGCTCCGCTGGTCGAGGTCCTGGGAAGCCACTACTTCTCGATCCTGCGCCCGGAGGTCGAGCTCGCCCTGCTCGCCGACCTGCCTGCCGCGGTCGACCTGTGCTACTCCTCCCGCGTCCGCTCCGTGCATCCTGCCCTGCGGCCCGGTGATCGACCCCGGGTCGTGCTCGCCGGAGGCGAGGAGCTGTCGGCGGATCTCGTGGTGGGATGCGACGGCGTGCGCTCGCGCGTGCGCGCCGCGGTCGCTCCTGCGCATGCCGAGGTGGTGCCGATGGGATATCGCGCCTCGAGCTTCCTGTTCGAGGATCCGGAGGTCGCGACGGAGCTCGGCGACTGGGCGATGCTCACCGATTCGCTCGAGCGCACGGCGGGCCTCTACGCGTGCGACGAGCGCAGAGCGGCGCTGCTGCTGATGGAGACGGTCGACCCCCGCGTCACCGCACGCCCCGCCCCGGATGCGGATCTCCTGCGATCGCGCTTCGCCGGGCTGCACCCCCTCGCGGACCGTGCGCTGGCCCACGCACCGGCGCAGTACTACGACGACCTGGTCGCCCAGTCCTCCTCGCCGGTCTGGAGCCGAGGCGGCGTGACCCTCGCCGGGGATGCCGCGCATGCCGTCTCGCTCCTCGCGGGGCAGGGCACCTCGCTCGCGATCGCGGGCGCCGACTCCCTCGCGACAGCCCTGCACCGCAGCAAGCCGCACAGGGACGCCGGCCTGGCCGAGTACGAGCGGAGGATGCGTCCGCTCGCGCAGAGGGCGCAGCGCAGCGGCCGGCGCAGCGCGGGGACCTTCATCGCCCGCAGCCCTGCCCAGCGCCTTGTGCACCGGGCGGGACGTCGGATGCTCGCCGCGCCGCCGCTGGCCCGATGGATCACCCGCCGCCTGGTCGCGTGAGCGGTCGGGCTCGACGCGTCGACCATCGGCCCGTCGGACCCGCGCCCTGGGGCGCGTACCGTGGTGCCCCACCGTGAACACCCGCGACCCCGCCGGGAGGCACCGATGCGCATCGAGGCGCGCACCCCGCTGAACCATCCCGTCGACGAGGTCCTCGCCTGGCACGAACGGCCCGGCGCCCTGGTCCGGCTCACCCCGCCCGGCACGGCCCGGATCGAGGACCCCGACACAGGAGGACTCGACGTCGGCAGACGGGTCACCGTGCGGCTCGGCCCGCCCCTGCTGCCGAGGGGGCTCAGCCCCCGCTGGGAGCTGCGCCACGCCTCCCGTGAGGATCGCGGAAGCGGCGCGACGGCCGTCCACTCCTTCGTCGACGCCCAGGTCACCGGACCCTTCCGCACATGGCGGCACCAGCACGAGATCGCCGGGACCGGGCCCGGGGCCTCGGAGATCCGCGATCGCATCGATCTCGAGCTGCCCGGCGGGATCGGCGAGACCGGCGGGATCGGCGCCGACGAGGCAGGCGGCATCGGCGGTCTCCCGACCCGCGAGGCCCGGCGGACGATCGAGCGCATGCTCGCCTTCCGCGGCGAGCAGCTGCGCGACGACCTCGCCTTCCATTCCCGCCGCGCCGGGTCCCCGCGGCTGGTGGTCGCGATCGCCGGGGCCTCCGGGCTGATCGGCACCCAGCTCGTCGCGCTGCTGCGCACCGGCGGCCACCGGGTGATCCGCATGGTCCGCGGGCGCGCCGAGGGCCCTGACGAGATCTCCTGGGACCCCGAGCGCGGCGAGCTCGACCCGGCCGATCTCGAGGGCGTCGACGCCGTCGTGAACCTCGCCGGTCGGCCGATCTCCACCCGCTTCACCGCGCGCACCGAGCGCGAGATCCTCGCGTCGCGCGTGCACGGCGGCGACCTCATCGCCCGCACGCTCGCGCGCATGCGGGGCGGGTCGGATGGAGCGTCGGACGGGCCCAGGATCCTCGTGCAGGCCAGTGCGATCGGCGCCTACGGGGCCCAGCGGCCGGGCGAGGCGCTCACCGAGGACGACGCCTTCGGCGACGACGTCCTGGCCCGTGTCTGCGAGGCCTGGGAGGCCAGCAGCGCCCCGGCGGCGCGGGCGGGCGTGCGCGTGGTGCACCTGCGCACGGGCATCGTCCTGTCCGACGGGGGAGGGGCGCTGCTCCCGCAGATCCCCATGTTCCTCGCCGGGGTCGGCGGGCGGCTCGCCGCCCCCGATGCCGTGCTCTCCTGGATCACCCTGGACGACATGACCCGTGCCTACGCCCACGCCCTGTGCGCGGACGACCTCGAGGGGCCCGTCAACGCGGTCGCGCCCGCGCCCGTCACCTCGCGAGAGTTCGCCCGCACGCTGGGGCGCGTGCTGCACCGGCCCTCGCTCGTGCCCGTCCCCGCCTTCGGGCCCGCCCTGCTGCTCGGGAACGAGGGAGCGAAGGAGCTCGTGCGCGCCGACCAGGACGTCGACGCGTCGCGCCTGCTGGGGAGCGGTTTCGACCCCGTCCACACGGAGCTCGAGCAGGCGCTGCGCCACGTGCTGCGTCGACCGATCGTCTGAGGGGACGACCGTCGTCCGCCCCGATCCCATGCTTCCGCATGATCCCGGCGCCGGGTCGGCCCGGCACGATGGAGGGCATGCAGGACGAGGGGACGCAGGAGCGGGAGCCGGCCGTCGAGGGGACGGGCCCCGAGGGATCTGACGGCGCCGGCGAGAGCGATGAGGGGTTCGGCGCGCACCGCGCCACGCGCTTCGGCGCCGACGTCCACTACGAGGGGCGGCGCGACGGCCACGACTACATCGCCCAGGTGCGCCACCGCTTCCTGGACACCGAGGCCGTCATCCTCCTCGACGGCGTGCGCCACGACCCGAAGAGCGAGAAGGCGCTCGCGAAGGCCGACCGCGCGGAGGACGTCACCACGGCGGACGGCCTCGCGCTGAAGCTCGAGGAGGGCTTCTTCCGCAGCACGATCACCGTGCGCAGACCCACCGCGAACGGGACGATGAAGGACCGGGAGAAGCTCGTCGTGCGCACCACGACGCTCGGCGGCGCTGGTGAGGTCGATGTGGTCGGCGCGGACGAGCTCGTCGGGTCCCCGCTGGTGCCTGCCGAGGGGTCTCCCTCCGCCGCGCGCGAGGCCCGCAAGGCCGATCATCCCGTGCGCTTCGGCCTGATCGCCGCGGGCGCCCAGGCGGCGCGCTTCCTGGTGCCCCTGCTGGGTCTGGGCGCGCTGCTGTCCGGGCTGCTCGATCCGGTCACGCGCTGGATCGGCCGACGCGTGGAGCCGGTCATCACCTGGATCGACGAGGCGACGCGCGGCGTCCGCACCTGGATCGGGGAGGTCACCCGTCCCGTGCGGGAGGTCGTCGACGCGATCCTCGAGCCGATCCGCCGATTCCTCGGCTGGCTCTGGAACCTGCTGTTCGGGTGGATCCCGGAGATCCACCTGGGCATCGACGTGCCGGACTGGATCCTCGACTACCTGGTCCCCGTCCTCGTCGTCGTGGTCGTCTTCGTGGTCACGATCGGTACGATCCGCGACCGCAGGGAGCGCCTGGAGAAGGCGCGGCGCGGGGAAGATCCGACGGGGTCGGAGTCGAACGTGTCGCCCGATGACGGCGCCGACGGGCACGGCGCCGACGGGGACGACACGCACGACGCCGACGACGCCACAGGGGACGACGGGCGCGACGCGGTCGACGCCGATGACGCCGACCGTGACGGCGGACGCGAAGGACTCGACGACGAGACTCGCCGCTGAGGGCGCCTCGTCGGCACGGGTGCTGGACCTGACCGGGCTGTCCGGCGCCGCTCAGGCGGTCGCCTGGTGCACGTAGCACCAGCGCCAGGTCTCGCCGGGCTCGGCGGACTGCATGACCGGGTGGCTCGTGTCGTGGAAGTGCGCGGTCGCGTGCTGGCCGGGGGAGCTGTCGCAGCAGCCGACCTCCCCGCACTCCAGGCACTGGCGCAGGGCCACGGTGGCGGTGCCCTCCTCACGGCAGCGCCGGCAGAAGGCGCGCTCCGGCTCGGGGGTGCCGGCGGCAGGATAGCGCTGCAGGTCCTCGCACCAGCCGCCCTCGCCGCTGCCGGTGGCGACGATGTCCTCGCGGGCCTCGGCGCCGGAGTCCAGCAGGGACTCCTCGACGTCGAGCATGCCGAGCACCTCGCGCACCACGTGCGAGGGCACCTTGCCCTTCGAGCGGATCTCGATCACCCGGGCCCGCTCGGCCGCGAGCATCCGGCTGCGGATGCGGGTGAAGGCGTCGCTCGGGCTCTCCTGGCCCACCTGCGTGGACAATCGCTCCCAGGCGGCGAAGGTGCGCTGGTCCTGCCGGTCGCGGATCATCTGCACGACCGCGGGATCGTCCTGCTCCTCGCAGTCGGCGAGGACGGCGCCGCCGGCGTCGGCCGCCTTCTGCAGCAGGGTCGCGCGGGCGAGGGCGTCGGCCGCCGGATCGTTCGGGACCACGCGCAGCACGCGGGTGAGCCACGGCAGGGTGAGCCCCTGCAGGTAGAGCGTGCCCAGCACCGCCACCAGGGCGATCAGCACGAGCACGTCGTGATGCGGCACGGACGCGGGGATCACGAACACGGCCGCGATGGTGACGACGCCGCGCATGCCGGCCCAGCCCGTCACGATCACGTTCGGCCAGGGCGGACGACGGTCCTCGGGCACCCACAGCGTCATCACCAGGCGGCTCGCGCACATCCAGGCGAGCCGGGTGAGGATCACGACCGCAAGGGTCGCCGCGCACACGCCCAGCACGAAGCCCCAGCTCAGGGAGTGGCTGACGCCCGCGATGATCTGCGAGAACTGCAGACCGATCAGCAGGAACACCGCGTGCTCGAGGAGGAATGCGATCGAGGTCCAGGCGGCGTTCTCCGTGAGGCGCGAGGTCGAGGTCTGCACGAGCGGCGCCTTGTGGCCGATGAGCAGGCCGGCGACGACCACGGCGATCACGCCGGAGGCGTGGAGCTCCTCGCCCAGCAGGTAGGCGGCGAAGGGGACGACGAAGGAGATGCCGGTGTCCACGGCCGGGTCGTGCACCCAGCGCCGCACGGTGAGCACCGCGAACGCGACGGCGAGGCCCACGATCACTCCGCCTCCCGCGGCGATCAGGAAGTCCAGGCCTATCGAGCCGACCGCGACTGTCCCGGCGATCGCCGCGACCGCGGCCCGCAGCGCCACCAGCGCGGTGGCGTCGTTGAGCAGGGACTCGCCCTCGAGGACGGTGACGACCTGCCGGGGGAGGCCGATGCGACGCGCCACCGCGCTCGCCGAGACCGCGTCGGGCGGGGCGACGACGGCGCCGACGGCCAGGGCGACCGGCCAGGGGACCTCGGGCATGAGCAGGTGCACGGTCGCGCCCACCGTCACGGTCGTGACCACCACCAGGGCGATCGAGAGCATGGCGACCGTGCGCAGGTTCGCCCGGATGTCCACGAGGGAGGTCTGCAGCGCCGAGGAGTAGAGCAGCGGCGGCAGCAGACCCAGCAGCACGAGCTCGGGGGTGAGGCGGACCGCAGGCACGAAGGGGAGATAGGAGGCGATCACGCCGATGACGATGAGGACCATCGGCGCGGGCAGCCGCAGGCGGTCCGCGATCGCGGAGCCCGCCAGGACGGTCACCACCAGCAGGACGATGAACAGGACGATGTGCACGGGCGCATTCTCCTCCTCGCGCCCAGCGGGAGGCAGGGCCCGACGGGTCGGGCCGGCACCCGACGGGCCGGGCCGGCACCCGCCCGTCGGGCCCGCTGCGCTCAGTGCTCCTCGGCGTCCTCCGCGGCGCGCTGCGGCAGGAAGCGCAGCAGCCCGATCGAGAGCAGGATCAGCACCACGTTGATCGCGAGGGCCGCCTCGAGGCCGTGGGCGAAGCCCAGCACAGGGGAGGCGGTGCTCGCGGCGATCGCGAAGAACAGCGAGCCCAGCGTGGAGACGCCCAGGGCGGCCGAGATCTGCTGGACCGAGGTCAGGGCGCCCGAGGCCGACCCCGCTTCCGCGTCCGTGACGCCGGTGATGATGATGGAGAACGTCGGCCCCATCCCGATGCCGATGCCGAGCCCCGCGATGAGCATCATCGGGGTGAGCAGCCAGGCGTTCACCGTCGTCCCCTGCGCGGCGACCCCCAGCAGGGTGAGCAGCTGGCCGAGCGCGGCGATCACCATGCCGATCGCCATCGTGCGGCGGGTCCCGCCGAGCTTCCCGGCGACGACCATGCCCACCATCATGCCGAGCGCCTCGGCGATGGTGACGATCGAGGTGAGCAGCGGGCTCACCCCAGCCCCATCTGCAGGAAAAGCGCGGTGAGCATGCCGATCGCGCCGGTGCCCCCGAAGAAGACGAGCATGATCGCCAGGCCCGCGAGGAACGTGCGGTTGCGGAACAGGCTGGGCTCGATGAGGGCGTCGCGTCCGGCGCGCGAGCGGCGGCGCTGCTGGAGGAGGAAGACGCCGAGCAGGGTGATGCCGGCGGCGAGCATGGCCAGGGTCCACGCGGGCCAGCCCAGCTCGCGGCCCTCGACCAGCGGGTAGACGATCGCGGCCATCGCCGCGGCGCTGAGCACGGCGCCCGTCCAGTCCAGGGAGAGGGAGCGCGCGGAGTCCTCGCGAGGCAGCAGACGGATGCCCGCGACGATCGCGAGCGCGCAGGGGATGACGTTGACCGCGAACAGGGAGCGCCAGCTGAGGCCGAAGGGGTCGAGGTCCATGAGGACGCCCGCGAGGATCGGGCCGCCGATGCCGGCGACCATCATCATCGGCCCGAACAGTCCGAAGGCCTTCGCCGCGTGCTCCCCGGGGAACAGGGTGCGGATCATGCCCATGCCCTGCGGGAGCATGAGCGCGCCGAGCAGGCCCTGGAGCACGCGGCCCAGGATCAGCACGCCGGCGACGGGGGCGCATGCCGAGAGCAGCGAGCCGAGCGTGAAGCCGACCATGCCGATCAGGAACAGGCGGCGCTTGCCGAACATGTCGCCGAGGCGCCCGCCGATCAGCAGGCCCGAGGCCATCGAGAGGGTGTAGGCGGCGGCGGTCCACTGCAGCAGGGCGGGTCCGCCCTCGAGGTCGGCCAGCAGGGCAGGCCCGCCGATGGACGTGATCAGGGCGTCGAGCCCGTCGAGCATCTCGGCCACCAGGATCACGACGAGGGCGAGCCAGGACGAGCGGGGGATCGGCGGATCGGAGGAGGGCGGTGCGACGACCGCGGAGTCGGTGAGGGGCGAGGTGGTCATGAGGGGCTCCTGGGAGGGGTGGGATCGGCCGTCGGGGAACGCTGTTCAACCGTGGCCGAACACTGTTCGGACAAGACGAACAGTGTTCTACTCCTGAACGGTGTTCGGCGCAAGGGGTAGGCTCGGCCCATGGATCGCCGCCAGTTCCCGCTCCCGCCGCGGACCCCCGGCCCGCCGCCCAGGCCGCCGCGTCCGCCCAGGGCGCGGCGCGTCCTTGACGCCGAGCAGATCATCGATGTGACCCTGCGCATCATCGACGTGGACGGCACCGACGCGGTGACGATGCGCCGTCTCGCCTCCGACCTGGGTGTGACGGCCTCGAGCCTCTACCAGCACGTGCGCAGCAGGGAGGACCTGCTGGCCCTCGCCCACGGCCGGGTCAGCGAGGAGGTGGGCCCCGTGCCCGACACGGGTGATCTCCGCGCCGACCTCCGCGAGCACTACCTGCGCATGCACCGGGTGCTCACCGCGCACGGGGACATCGCGCGCCTGGACTTCGCGGCGGTGCCCTCGGGGATCGGCGACTTCGAGGATCTCGAGGTGCTGCTGGGACGGCTGCTCGACGCGGGGATCGGGTCCCGCCGGGCGATGTGGGCGGTGGACCGCCTTCTCCTCTACACCGCGGCCGATGTCTATGAGAACTGGCTCTTCCGCACGCGCACGGCACCGGAGATGGAGGCCTGGACCATGCGCGTGCGCGCGCATCTGGAGAGCGGCGGCGAGAACCCGTTCCCGCGCGTCACCTCCCTGATGGGGACGATGGCGGAGGGTGGCGTCGAGGAGCGCTACCTGCTGGGCCTCGACCTCCTGCTGGACGGTCTGCTGCCGTAGCGCAGGGGCCGACGGCCGGGCCTCACGAGTCCTCCCCAGTCCCCGCTCGTGCACAGCGGCGCCGAGGGTCCCACCGCCCCGTTAGCCTTGTCGGGTGGTCACCGCTCTGTACCGTCGCTACCGCCCTGAGTCCTTCGCCGAGGTCATCGGCCAGGACCACGTCACCGTGCCGCTCATGCGCGCCCTGCGCAACGGCCGGGTGGGCCATGCCTACCTGTTCTCGGGTCCGCGCGGCTGCGGCAAGACGACATCGGCCCGCATCCTCGCGCGCTGCCTGAACTGCGAGCAGGGGCCGACGGACACCCCGTGCGGCGAGTGCGACTCGTGCCGCGACCTCGCGCGCAACGGCCCCGGCAGCCTCGACGTGGTCGAGATCGACGCCGCGAGCCACGGCGGTGTGGACGATGCCCGCGAGCTGCGTGAGCGGGCGACCTTCGCGCCCGCGCGCGATCGGTTCAAGGTCTTCATCATCGATGAGGCGCACATGGTCACCTCGGCGGGATTCAACGCGCTGCTGAAGCTCGTCGAGGAGCCTCCTGAGCACGTGAAGTTCGTGTTCGCGACCACCGAACCGGACAAGGTCATCGGCACCATCCGCTCGCGCACCCATCACTACCCGTTCCGGCTGATCCCGCCGCAGGTCCTCACGCCGTACCTCGAGCAGGTCTGCGCCGCCGAGGGCGTGCAGGTCGGCGAGGGCGTGCTGCCGCTCGTGGTGCGCGCGGGCGGCGGCTCCGCACGCGACACCCTGTCCGTGCTCGACCAGCTGATGGCCGGCGCCGGCGAGGACGGCGTGGACTACGAGACGGCGATCAGCCTGCTCGGCTTCACCGACACCTCCCTGCTGGACGAGGCGATCACCGCCATCGGCCAGCGCGACGCCGGGACCCTCTACCGGGCCATCGAGCGGGTCCTGGAGACCGGCCACGAGCCGCGCCGCTTCGTCGAGGACCTCCTGGAGCGCCTGCGCGACCTCATCGTGCTCGCGGCCGTCCCGGAGCGCGGCCACGAGCTGCTGCCCGAGGTCCCCGACGCCGAGCTCGAGCGCATGCGCGAGCAGGTCGGCTGGTTCCCCGTCGCCGATCTCTCGCTGAGCGGCGACCTCGTGAACCAGGCGCTCAGCACCATGTCCGGGGCGACCAGCCCGCGCCTGCACCTCGAGCTGCTCGCGGCGCGGCTGCTGCTGCGCGGCCAGCAGGTCGCCGCGGCTCCCGTCGCCGGTGCCGCCCCCGGCGGTGCGCCGGGCGGAGCCCGAGCCGCTGGTGCGGGCGCTGGTGGTACAGGATCTCCCGGTGGAGCGCCCGCAGGTCGCAGCGGGGCCGCCGCCGCGCGCGCCGCGCTCCCGAACGCGGGTGGGAACGCGCAGGCCGGTGAGGGGCAGGGCCGCAGCGCACAGGGCGGCTGGGCACAGTCAGGATCCGGCCGCGACGAGGCCCGCAGGATCGCCCAGCAGCACTCCGCCTCCGGGCAGAGCCGCGGCGCGAGCGCGGCGTCGGCCGCTCCTGCGCCCGCCCCCGCTCCTGCTGCTGCGCCCGAGGCCTCGCGCCCGTCGGCGGAGGAGTCGGCGCCCGCACGATCCGCGCAGACCGCGCCCTCGGCCGCGCCGAACGAGCCGGCGCCGGAGGAGCCGCAGAGCTCGCCCAGCGCGTCCGCTGGCGCCACCGTCGAGCAGCCCGCGCCCGCGGCCGACGACGACTGGGGCCCGGTCGCGGCGATCCCCGGGAGCAGGACGGCAGGCGGTCGGCCCGCCGAGGCGTCCGGTTCTGGCGCCCCGACGCCCGCGGCCGTGCCCACGCAGCCCTCCGCTCCTGCCCAGAGCGCCGACGAGCCCAGTTCCAGTGCATCCAGCTCCAGTGGATCCAGCTCCGACGGACCCAGTTCCGGCGGGCCCAGCTCCGGCGGACCCAGTTCCGAGGCGCAGCCCGCCCAGGCGGCTCAGCCCTCATCCGGTGGAGGTGCGCAGGAGGTCCGTGAGCACTGGTCGGCGATCCTCGAGGCGCTGCAGCAGATCCGTCGGCCCTCATGGGCGCTCGTCTCCCAGCACGCGCACGTCGCCGACTTGAGCGGCGGCAGGCTGACCATCTCCTTCCGCTCCGGCGGGCTGCTCAGCGCCTTCGGGCGCGGCACCGGTGCGGAGAACCTCGCGCGAGCCGTGCGGAAGATCATGCACCAGGACGTCACCGTGGAGGCGGTGCTCGACGAGAACCCCTCGGACGACGGCCCCGCCGGCGGTTCGGGTGGCGGCAGCGGACCGGGCAGCTCCGGCGGACCCGGCGGACCCGGCGGGGGAGCATCGGGAGCACCCGACGCCCCGGCTCCCCGGGGCGCGCAGAGCGAGGGGCAGAACGCTCCTCGCGGCGCTGCGGCCCCCGGTCGGCAGGATCCGCGACCGCAGGCATCCCCCGCGCGCCCCCAGTCCACTTCTCAGTCCTCGTCCCAGGCCTCGTCCCAGGCCCCGGCGCAGAACCTCTCCGCCGCCGAAGCCGGCGGCAGGGCGCCCCGCGGCGGATCCGCCCCGTGGGCAGACGCGGCGCCGCAGGACGACTTCCCGCCGGAGCCCGACGACGACCCCTACCCACCCGAACCCGAGGACTCCTACCCGCCGGATCCGCGGGACGCCTTCACCCCCGGCCCGGCCGATCGGCCCGTGGCGAGGCCCGCCTCCGCGCGCCGGGCCACGGCACCAGGGGCCGCAGCGTCCGAGACCGCTGCGCCCAGGACCACGGGGACGTCGCCTGTGCCGCCGGAAGGCTCCCCAGGTCAGCGGAGTGCCGACGTGCAGGACGCGCCGGTGCAGGACGCGACCGCACCCGGCGCCGGGGAGGACAGCCCCCTCGCGTCGACCGGCGAGATGCTCGAGGTCCACGACGAGGGCCGTGACGCGCTCGCCGGCGACGTCCCGCGCACCCACGGGCAGGCCGCACTGAAGAAGGCGATCGAGACCGGTCGTCCCGTCCGCTCCCTCCCGCCCCTCGGCGGACAGGACGACAGCACGAGTGGTGGCAGCGGCGGCGACACCGGCGACAGCGATGGCGGCGGCAACGACATGGGTGCCGGTGGCAGCGGCGTCGACATCAGCGCCAGCGGAGACGGGGCGCAGGCCCCGGCGGCCGTCGAGGCCTCCGCCCCCGCTCCCGTCCCCGCGCCGTCGCCGTCGGCGGAGCCCCCGGAGGGTCGCGCATCGGCACCGTCTGCACCCTCTGCATCGTCGGAAGCGGACTGGTCGTCGGCCCTGTCCTCCGTCGCCCCTCCCGCCGGATCCGCGACCTCCGCGGCGTCCGCCACCTCCGCGGCCCAGGCTCCCTCGACTGCCTCCGCCCCGTCAGCTTCCGCCCCGTCGGCCTCGGCGTCCTCGGCCGCACCCGCCCCGGCGACCCGCTCGACGGGTGCCGCGCTCGCGCGCGAGGCCGCACTCGCCTCCCGCAGCCAGCCGGTGCAGCGGCGCGGCTCGGCCGCCGAGGCGGCGCCCGAGCCCGACCCTCAGGACGAGGACCCCACGGGCGGAGCCACCTGGTACGACGAGGACGTGGACGCCGGGCAGGTCGCCACGCGCAGCGGCCGCGAGATCGCCGAGACCGTGCTGGGCGGCAAGGTCCTGGAGATCATCGACGAGACCCGGTGAGGCCCGGCGCTACTCCTCGAGCAGCGAGAACAGATCCGTGCGCAGCGTGGACGGGTCCTTCGTCTCCGCGGGGTTGGACACGTAGAGCTCCCAGATCGGGAAGCGCGACTGCTCGCCCGCCTCGCCGACCGCCTCCATGAACGCGCCCCACGCATCGCCCAGCGCGCCGTAGCCGCCCAGATGGCTGAGCATCGCGACGCGCCCCGCAGGCAGGCTCGAGGCCTCCGCGGTGAAGCCGCTCGGCAGCTCCAGGGGGCTCTCCAGCACGCCGTCGACGGGGAAGCCGACCTCGAGATCGGCCGTGTCCACGGGGAACCGGTGGTGCAGGGCGAACGCCGCGCCCGTCGGACGGATCCTGCTCTTCGCGAGAGCGCCCGCGAGATGCGAGAACACGCCGTCCATCAGCTGAGGCAGCTTGAACACGGGGAAGTCCTCGCGGCGGACCACCACGGTGCGCACGGCGGGGGCTTCCGCGATGCGCAGCTCGGTCACCGGGGCATCGGCGTCGTACGGGGCGGGCAGGGACATCGCGGCTCCTTCGTCGATCCTGCGCCCACCGTAGCCGCGTGATCGGCCCCTCGCGAACGCCGGGCGCGCATGCCCTGGGACGTCAGCCCCCTCGCCTAGAGTGGCAGGGTGTACGAAGGCATCGTCCAGGACCTGATCGACCAGCTCGGCAAGCTGCCCGGGATCGGTCCCAAATCCGCGCAGCGCATCGCGTTCCATCTCCTGGACGCCGACGAGCAGTCCGTGCGCGCGCTCGCCGACGTGCTCATCCGCGTCAAGGAGACCGTGCGCTTCTGCGAGATCTGCGGGAACGTCTCGGCCGAGGAGCGCTGCCGGATCTGCACCGACCCGCGCCGCAGCGACGCCGTGATCTGCGTGGTCGAGGAGTCCAAGGACATCGTCGCCATCGAGCGGATCCGCGAGTTCAAGGGCCGCTACCACGTGCTCGGCGGCGCGATCGACCCGATCGGCGGCGTCGGCCCCAACGACCTGCGCATCGCCGAGCTCATGAAGCGCCTGGGCAGCGGGGAGACCGAGGAGGTCATCCTCGCCCTCGACCCGAACGTGGAGGGCGAGGCCACCAGCGCCTACCTCTCGCGCCTGCTCGGCTCCATGGACATCACCGTCACCCGCCTCGCCTCCGGGCTGCCCGTCGGCGGCGACCTCGACTACGCCGACGAGCTCACCCTGGGGCGCGCCTTCCTGGGGCGCCAGAGCGTGTGAGGGCGCAGCGATGACCCAGCCGCCCTCGCAGCCTCCGCACCCCTCGTACTCCCCGCCTGCATCGCATCCAGCGTCGGGGCCCGCGCCCGTCTCCCCTGACGTCCCGAGCGCCTCCTGGTCCTCCACGGCCGGCGGTCGCCCGCCCCTGCTGCGCCTGCCCGAGCCCCGCCGCGTGCCGCCCACCGACCCCGCATCCGTGCTGCCGGAGGAGTACCTCCTGGACTCCCGGCGCGACCTGCTGCGGCGCCTGGTCCGGCGCAGCTGGGCGGCGGCCCTCGTGCTCTGGCCCCTGTGGCTGTGCCTGGTCGCGCTCTACGTGCTGGGCACCTCGCCCACCTTCTGGCTGCTCTCGCTGCTCGCCGCGATCGCTGACTCCTCCGCGCTGCGCCAGACCACCGTGATGATGGGCTTCAGCGGCAGCGGGCTCCTGGTCGCCTTCCTCGGCCTGCCCCTGCTGGCGAGCGCGCTCTCCCTGCTGCTGCTCCCGGTCTCCGCGGCATGGGCGGGCAGGATCCGGCCCCGCGAGCTGCTGGACGAGAGGGCCTTCCAGCGGGCGGTCTCCCTGCGCGCCGCCCTGCCGCTGATCGCCCCCGCCTACGCGGTGATCACCCTGCTGGTCCTCGCCGTGATGGTGCAGGCGCCCCTGCAGTGGGACGGGCTCAGCGCGGGCGCCCTCAGCTCGCTGGCCCTGGGGATCGGCCTGTGCATGATCGTCCAGGCCATCCTGCGACGGGTGCTCTCCGCGCCCCGTCTGCTGGGCGTGCCCTCACCCGGCGAGCTCGAGCGCACGGCCATGATCGGGCCGCGCGAGGAGCGCCCCGAGGCCGCCGGCCGCCTGCGCGCACAGGATCGCCGCCACCTCCCGCCGCACCGCGAGGAGTTCGGCCCGGCGCCGGTGCTGCGCGCCCTGCGCGTGACGGCGCGCGGCTGGTGCCTGTGGGTGGTCCCCGCCGGGCTGGGACTCGCGTGGATCGTCTTCGCGATCACCGACGTGGTCGTGCTCTTCTCCCGCATGAGCTCGGTCGGCAGCTGGCAGCAGCAGGCCCCCGCGCAGCTGCCCTGGCAGCTGCTCGTGATCTCCGTGCCCCTGGGCGCGCTCACCGCGCTGGGACTGGGCCTCGCCCCGCTCGCGGCGATCCGCACCAGCCGTTCCCTGCGCGGGCGCGTCACCGACCTGCGCACCCATCCGACCTGGTCGGACCGGGTGGCCGTGAACCCGTGGGAGGGCGCCGTCGCCACCCGCACGGGCCTCGCACAAGCAGTGGTGGTGCTGCTCGCGGTGGTCGTGCTGGGCATGGCGCTGGCCCTCGCAGGCGCGCTCACCGCCGTGGGATGGGTGTGGCTCGTGCTCGACGTGCTCGTGCTGGCCCCGTTCGTCGGCGTCGCGGGCACCTGGGCCATGCGCCGCCACCTGCGCTATGTGGTCTACGGGCGGGCAGGGGCGTTCATGCGCCGTCGCACCCCGTGGGCGATGGTCGCACCGCTGTTCGGCACGCGCGCCGACCGCGCCGAGGACCCCGTGGTGCTCGCCGAGATCCGTCGCCGCCGTCGCGCCGAGGTCGGCGAGCACGGGCTCGAGCCCGTCGGCCCCGATGCGGACGGGGAAGCGGGATACGGCGGGTCCGGCGGGTCCGGTGGTGCTGCGGGCACCGGCGGCGCGGGGTCGACGGGATCGGGCGCGACGGGCGCACCTGGAGTGGGCGACGAACCCGTCGGCCTTCCGGACTTCGGCGCCGAGGACGGTGGCCCGACCAGCGGGGGCGGGCGGGGGCCCGGACATGCCATCCCGGGGTCGACCACCGAGCTGCGCGAGCGCTGAGCGCACACCGGGCCCGGACAGGGAGGTCGGGCCCGTCGGCCCCGTCGGCCCGCCCGACCACCTGGCCACCCGGCCACCTGGCCGCCCGACCGCCTGACCCGAGATCAGGCGATGCGCTCGCCGCGGCCCATGCGGCGCTGCGGCGTGGCCAGGCGCCGCACCGTGAAGGCGAGTCCGCCGGCGCCCGCGAGCACCCACACGCCCAGGCCCATCGGCCAGACGGGACGGTCCTGCGGTCTGCCCAGATCCGTCGGGTATCCGGGCGCGTCCTCGTCGTAGCACTCGTTGAAGTTCGAGGCATGCGTGGGATCGGCGGCGTAGCGGATGCCCAGCGAGATCGTGCTCAGCAGGTCGAACGACGCGGGATCCTCCCCCGAGGCGTCGAGATCGAGCGACGGCGCCATGTCCGCCACGAGCACCATCGGGTTCGGCCACATGAGCACGAGCGGGATGTCCGTGCGCACCACGTCGCGCTGCTGCTGGCGGGGGACGCACTGGCCGACCTGGTCGTTCTCCGCGTCGTAGGACTGCTCGTAGACGGTGACCTCGCGATGCTGGACGAGCAGCACCGAGCTCGCGCCCCAGATGATCGGCAGCACGAAGGTGGTTCCCAGCACCACCAGATAGGCGAGGACCACGGAGCCCAGCTGCCTCGAGGCGAGCGCGGACAGCCCGATGCCGACGGCCGTGATGCACAGGGCGATCGCCGCGATCATCACGAGCACGCGCAGCACGTACAGCGGGGAGATCTGGCCGATCAGCGCCGTGGGCAGCAGGGCGGGCAGCGCGGCGGCGATGAAGGCGAGGCCCGTGACCCAGCCGGCCGCGAGCTTGCCCAGCGCGATCTCCATGGGCGTGAGCAGCGAGACCTGCAGGATCGCGAGCGTCCCGGTGCTGCGCTCGCCGTTGATCGCGCCCGCGCTCAGCGCGGGCAGCACGAGCATCATCGCGAACACGAGGAACAGCACGATCAGCGAGTAGACGACCCGGGAGACCCCGGCCATGTCCCCGAAGGCCTGCGTGTTCAGCCAGAACGCGCCCAGCACCAGTGCGCTCGTGCCGGTGAGCACCACGAACCACACCGCGAGCGCGATGTACCAGCGCACGGAGCGGACCTTCTGGCGCAGCTCGAGCCCGGCCATCAGCGCGACGCCGCGCGGGGTCGCGGCCCAGGCGGAGCGGCGCGGGCGCGCGGCGGGGCCGGGGGCAGGGGCCGACGGCGGCTGGTCGACGGTCTGATCCGGTCCCTGGTGGGAGGGCTCGGGCGCGGGAGGCGGGGCGGTGGTGCTCACAGGGATCCCTCCCGACGTGCGGCGTCGGTGCGCAGATAGGCGGCCTCGAGGCGACCGGTGGTGGGGGAGAAGCCGACGACCTGCGCGTCCTGGGCGACCAGGTCCCGCAGCAGCCGCGCGGCGGTCGCCTCATCGGGCAGGGCCATGAGCGCCTCGGCGTGGCCGCTCGTGGTGCGCTCACCCTCGCGCACCTCGATGCGGTGGACGTTCAGGGCTCTCAGCGCCGCGTCGAGCGCGGCGGCCGAGAGGGCCTCGATGCGCCAGGTGCGGGGGCGGTGGGCGAGGTCGCGCAGGCTCGCGGAGTCCACGACCTCGCCGCGGTCCATGAGCACCACGGCGTCGGCCATCTCCTCGAGCTCGGAGAGGATGTGGCTGGAGATCAGCACGCATGCCCCGGCCTCCGCACGCGAGCGCAGCACGTCGCGCAGGCGGCGCCGGGCGGCCGGGTCGAGTCCCGAGGCGGGCTCGTCGAGGATCAGCACGCGCGGCTCGTGGATCAGCGCGCGGGCCAGCCCCAGGCGCTGCTTCTGCCCGCGGGAGAGCACATGGGCGCGCTGCTCGGCCAGGGACCGCAGGTCGAGCTCGTCCAGCAGGCGCTCGATGCGCTCGCGCGCGACCTCGCGCGGCAGGAAGTACGAGGAGGCGATGACCTCGAGGACCTCCCGCACGCGCAGCGAGTCCCACGCGCCGAACTGGTCGGGCATCCAGCCCACCATCGCCTTCACGGCGGTCGGGTTCTGCGCCGGGTCGACGCCGCCGATGCGGATGTGGCCGGCGTCGGGCGCGAGCAGCGCCGCGAGCATGAGCATGAGCGTCGACTTCCCGCACCCGTTCGGCCCGACCAGCGCCGTCACCGACCCCGCCTGCGCCGAGAAGCTCAGCCCGCGCACCGCGTGCACTGCGCCGAAGGATCGCGAGACGCCCGCGGCGATGATCGCCGGCGGGACGGCCGAGGCATCGCTCGGCTGCTGTCGCGACGACGGGGCGGTGGGGTGCTGGGGATCCGAGGTAAGGGGGCGGTCGTGGACCGACGGGACGGCGCCGTCGGGGCCCGACGGGATGGTGCCGGGGGCCGGCGGCTGACGCACGGAGCCGTCGGTCGACGGCGGGGAGTCGCCGGTCGGCGGCTCGAACGAGGGCAAGGAGGTGCTCACGCCTTCGATCCAAGCAGGTGGGGAGACCGCCGTCACGGGGATCCTGCGAATACGGGGGGCACGAGCAGGGGAGGAGCTGGGGAGGAAGCGTGAAGGAGGCCCGGCGGACGCGTCCTGCGGCAGCGGCGGGCCGGCGGTCCGGCGCTGGGCCAGGACAGGCATCCCGTGAGCCGTGAGCCGAGCTCCCTCCGCCGTGATCCGTGGGTGCAGGGATGGACCGAGGTGGCCGACGGTCGGACGCGCGTGAGCCGCTCGGCCGTGCAGTCCGGCCGGTCGGTGGCAGCGGCACCCGGCACGGGGCCTGGGTACGCTGGGCGCGTGACCTCGCAGACCAGCGCCACCACCCCTTCCGACGCCGCGCCGGCCATGTCGTCGGATGCCGTTTCCGGCGGCCCGTCGGCCACCCCGACCAGCCCGACCGGCCCGTCGGCCGCCTCGACCAGCCCGACCGGCCCGTCGGCCGCCCCGTCGACCTCGATCTACGGCCACGGCTTCGCCCGGGTGGCCGCGGTGACGCTGCCGGTCGCACTCGCGGACCCCGCGACCAATGCCCAGCGCCACCTCGAGGCCCTCGCGGACCTCGACGAGCAGAAGGTCGCCGTCGCGGTCTTCCCCGAGCTGAGCCTCACCGGCTACTCGCTCGACGACCTGGTGCTGCAGGACCCGCTGCTGGACGCGGTCGAGGAGGCCATCGGCACCCTCGTCGAGGCCAGCCGCGAGCTGCTGCCGCTGATCGTGGTCGGGGCGCCGCTGCGCTGGCGCTCGCGCGTCTTCAACACGGCTGTGATGATCCATCGCGGCCGGATCCTCGGCGCCGTGCCCAAGGCGAACCTGCCCACGTACCGCGAGTTCTATGAGCGCCGCTGGTACGCGGCCGGCGACGACGTGGTCGGCGAGCGGATCACGCTGCGCAGGGCGGGCGAGGCGGGGGCCGACGTTCCCTTCGGCGTGCGCCAGCTCGTGGACGTCGTGGACCTCCCCGGCCTCGTGCTGCACGTGGAGATCTGCGAGGACATGTGGGTGCCCGTGCCGCCGTCGGCAGAGGCCGCGCTCGCCGGCGCCACGCTGCTCGTGAACCTCTCGGGCTCTCCGATCACCGTGGGCCGCGCCGAGGACCGCAAGCTGCTGGCCCGCAGCGCGTCGGCCCGCTGCCAGGCCGCCTACGTCTACGCGGCCGCCGGCGAGGGCGAGTCCACGACCGATCTCGCCTGGGACGGGCAGACCTTCGCCTACGAGTGCGGCGACCTGCTGGGCGAGTCCGAGCGCTTCCCGCAGGGCACTGCCGCGACGATCGTGGACGTCGACCTCGACCGGATCGTGGGTGAGCGCCGCCGCCAGGGCACCTTCGACGACAACCGTCGGGCGCTCGGCACGAGCGACCTGTTCACCACCCACCGCGAGCGGCTCGGGATCGAGAGGACGGCGGGGGCGGGGGCCGACGCCACCGGCCCCGTCCGTCGGCCCCTGCACCGCTTCCCCTTCGTGCCCGACGATCCCTCGCGCCTCGCGCAGGACTGCTATGAGGCCTACAGCATCCAGGTCGCGGGGCTCGTCCAGCGCCTGCGGGCCATCGGCGGCGACAAGGCGGGCGGCACCAAGCCGGTCATCGGCGTCTCCGGCGGCCTGGACTCCACGCACGCGCTCATCGTGTGCGCGCGGGCGATGGACCTGCTGGGCCGCGACCGCTCCGAGATCCTCGCGTACACCATGCCGGGCTTCGCGACCACCGAGCGCACCCGCTCCAACGCCGAGCTGCTGGCCGAGGCCCTCGGCGCGAGCTTCGAGACCATCGACATCCGCCCTGCCTGCACCCAGATGCTCAAGGACATGGGTCATCCCGCGGGCGACGGCGAGCCCGTCTACGACGTGACCTTCGAGAACGTCCAGGCCGGCATGCGGTACGACTACCTGTTCCGCCTGGCCAACCACCACGGCGGGATCGTGGTGGGCACCGGCGACCTCTCGGAGCTCGCCCTGGGCTGGTGCACCTACGGGGTGGGCGACCAGATGAGCCACTACACGGTGAACTCGGGGGTCCCCAAGACCCTCATGCAGCACCTCATCCGCTGGGTGATCCGCGAGGGCATCTTCGACGAGCACACCGGGGAGGTCCTGCAGGCGGTGCTCGACACCGAGATCACCCCCGAGCTGATCCCGCACGCGGAGGGGCAGAAGGCGCAGTCCACCGAGGACTCCATCGGCCCCTACGCCCTGCACGACTTCACGCTCTACCACATGCTGCGCCGCGGCTACGGGCCCGGGAAGATCGCCTACCTCGCACACCAGGCCTGGGGCGACATCGAGGCGGGCGAGTGGCCGGTCGGCTATCCCGAGGAGGACCGCCGCGCCTTCACGCGCGCGGAGATCAAGCACTGGCTGACGGTGTTCGTCCGCCGCTTCTTCTCCAACCAGTTCAAGCGCTCCGCGGTGCCCAACGGCCCGAAGGTCCTGGCCGGCGGCTCGCTGTCCCCGCGCGGGGACTGGCGGATGCCCTCGGACGTGAGCGGCCGCGCCTGGCTCGCCGAGCTCGAGAGGGACGTCCCCGGGGACTGACGGCGGGCCTTCCGGGCGGCCCGACGCGTTCTGTGCGCCACATTCGGCGGTCCGCGCCGTCACCCTTTAATGCGAACGATTATCGTAAGCGTGTCAGTCGGTGCTGCGTGCACCGCCCTCGCCCCTGAGAAGGACACCCCATGAAGCGTCGCTCCCTGCTCCTCGCCCTGCCGTCGGCCCTCGCCGCGACCACCCTCGCCGCCTGCTCCAGCGGGAACGCCTCCGGCTCCGGCTCGGGCTCCGGAACCGGCTCCGACTCGGGATCGGGGTCCGACGGCGGCGGCAGCGGCGCCGCCGTCGCGCTCGTCGCCTCCACGAACGTCTGGGGAGACATCGCCTCCCAGGTCGGCGGGGGCCTCGTCGAGGTGACCTCCCTGATCACCGACCCGGAGGCCGACCCCCACGAGTACGAGGCCTCGACCCGCAACCAGCTCGCCCTGAAGAAGGCCCAGATCGTGCTCGAGAACGGCGGCGGCTACGACGACTTCGTCGCGCGCATGCTCTCCTCCGCCGGGAACTCGTCGGCCACCGTGCTCGACGCGGTCACCATCTCCGGCTACACGGCCCAGAAGGGCGAGGAGCTCAACGAGCACGTCTGGTACGACTTCCCGACCGTCCGCAAGGTCGTCGACGAGCTCATCAGCGCCCTCAGCAGCGCCCACCCCGAGGGCAAGGCCGACTTCGAGGCCAACGGCAAGCAGCTCGCGAGCGCGATCGAGGACCTCGAGGGCCGCGAGAAGGACCTCTCCGCGAGCGCGAAGGGCAAGGGCGTCGCCATCACCGAGCCCGTCCCGCTGTACATGCTCGAGGCCGTCGGCCTCACCAACCGCACCCCGGAGGAGTTCAGCGAGGCCGTCGAGGAGGGCGACGACGTCTCCGCGTCCGTGCTCAAGGAGACCCTCGACCTGTTCGCCGACCACGAGGTCGACCTGCTCGCCTACAACGAGCAGACCGCGGGACCGCAGACCGAGCAGGTGAAGAAGGCCGCCGAGGACGCGGACGTGCCCGTCGTCGGCGTCACCGAGACCCTGCCCGACGGCAAGGACTACGTCGCCTGGATGAGCTCCAACCTCGACGCGCTCGAGGACGCGCTGGGCAAGTGACGGACGGCAACGACCCCGCCGCACCGCCCCTGCTCACCCTGCGCGGGGCGACCAAGCGCTTCGGGGACCGCGTGCTGTGGCAGGACGTCGACCTCGACGTCCGCCGCGGCGAGGTCATCGCCGTGCTGGGCGCGAACGGCTCGGGCAAGTCCACTCTGCTGCGCGCGATCCTCGGCCTCGAACCGCTGAGCGCGGGCAGCATCCGCCTGCTCGGCCGCGAGGTGGGGCGCGGGAGCCGGCGCATCGGGCTCGTGCCGCAGCAGCGCCTGGCCGACGACGGGCTCCCCCTGCGCGGCCGTGACCTGGTGCGCCTGGGGCTCGACGGCGACCGCTGGGGCCTGTCCCTGCCGCGCCGTGCGGCCCGCGAGAGGGTCGACGAGCTGCTCGCCGCGGTCGGCGCGAGCCGCTACGCCGACGCCCCCGTCTCCCGCCTCTCCGGCGGCGAGCAGCAGCGGCTGCGGATCGCGCAGGCCCTCGCGGCCGACCCCGACCTGCTGCTGTGCGACGAACCGCTGCTCTCCCTCGACCTCCCGCACCAGCGGATGGTCGCCCGCCTCGTCGACGACGCCCGCACCCGCCTCGACCTGGGCGTCCTCTTCGTCACCCACGACGTGAACCCGATCCTGGACATCGTGGACCGCGTCCTCTACATCGCCGGATCCCGCTTCCGCATCGGCACACCCGACGAGGTGCTGCGCTCGGACGTCCTCAGCGAGCTCTACGGCGTCCAGGTCGACGTGCTGCGCCTGCACGGCCGCGTCCTCGTCGCGGGCGTCCCCGACCACCAGCACCATGACGACGACGCCGTGCTCGCCCCGCGCGCAGCCGACGACCACGCACAGGCAGGAGGGTCCCGATGAGCGACCAGCTCTCCCAGACCCTCTCCCAGGTCGTCGACTTCTCCGACTACGCGGAGCTGCTGCCGCTGCTGCGCAACACGATCATCGCCTGCATCGCCCTCGGGGCCGTGGGCGGGCTGATCGGCGTGTTCGTGATGATGCGCGACATGGCCTTCGCCGTCCACGGCATCAGCGAGCTGTCCTTCGCCGGCGCCTCCGTGGGGCTGCTGCTCGGTGCGGGCGTGGTGCCCGGCTCGCTCATCGGCTCGATGCTCGCGGCGCTCGTGATCGGCGTGCTGGGATCCCGGGCGCGCGACCGCAACTCCGCGACCGCGGTGCTCATGCCCTTCGGGCTGGGGCTCGGCATCCTCAGCCTGTCCCTCTACTCCGGACGCGCCTCGAACAAGTTCGGCCTGCTCACCGGGCAGATCGTCGCGATCGACACCCCGCAGATCACCTCGCTGCTCGTGATCTGCGCGCTCGTCGCCGCAGGGCTGCTGGTGATCTGGCGGCCGCTGCTGTTCGCCTCCACCGATCCCGTCACCGCCCAGGCCCGCGGCGTGCCCACGCGCGCGCTCTCGGTCGTGTTCATGGTGCTGCTGGGAGCGGCCGTCGCGGTCTCCGTGCAGATCGTCGGCGCACTGCTCGTGCTCTCGCTGCTGGTCACCCCGGCGGCGGCCGCCATGCGCCTGAGCGCCTCGCCCGTGCGGGTGACGCTGCTGTCGGTCGCCTTCGCGCTCGCCGCCTCCGTGGGCGGCGTGCTGCTGGCCGCAGGCAGCTCCGTGCCCATCAGCCCCTTCATCACCACGATCTCCTTCGTGATCTACGGCGTGTGCCGCCTGGCCTCCGGGGCGCGCGGCCGCAGGTGAGGGGTCGGTCGGTCCTGGGACTGGACGAGGCCCTGGGGTCGGAAGGCGGACGGCGGAGGACGGAAGGGGTGGAGGAAGGGGGACTTCGCAGGCATCCACCCTCGCGATCTCCGGGGTCTCCGGTGCGTGTGTGCACTTCGCGTAGTCATAGGTCGGGTCACCTCGTATATGACACGTCACCCGACCTCCTGCTACGCCAAGTGCACGGGATGTTCGCGGACCTCCGCCCGCCGCGGCCCGCTCCTCACAGCTCCCAGCGGTGCTCGCCCGGCCCGACCTCGAGGCGGCGGCCGTCCGGCAGATGCACGAGCGCCCGGGAGCCATCGGGCACCGTGAGGTGGACCGTCGAACGGGAGATGCCCAGGTCGCAGGCCCCATCCGCGTCACCACACAGATCCCCGTCGGCCCCCTGCACCCAGCCCGCCCGGATCCCGCGATGCTCGACCGCGAGGCGGTCGATCCCAGGGACGAGGACGGGCCGCAGCTCGAACGTCGCCCAGTCCGGAGCGGTCCGGTGCAGGCCCACCAGGTCGCGGGCCACGAAGTCCACGCCGGCGCCCATGAAGTAGTGGGCGCGCGAGCGCACGGGCTCGACCCACATCTCCAGCAGGGTGCGGTGGCCCGCGAGGCGCCAGCTCTCCCAGCTGGGCGGCGCGGGATTGCGGGCGACCGCGAGCGCCAGGTCCGTGCGACCCGCCTGCACGAGCACGCCGCCCAGGTGCGCCATGCCCAGGCAGCCGGCGTCGTGGTGGTCGCCGCGCGCGCGGATGTCCTCGACCAGATGCGCGCGGACTGCGTCGACGTGCCCGGCGGGGACGATCCCGGAGGCCAGGGCCAGGATCTGCGGGGTCTGACGGAAACCCGGGTCCGTGGGGACACCCGGGCCCGAGCGGGCAGGCGATTCCGGCGGGGCAGAAGCCGCGTCACCGTCGGCGAGGCGGGGGCTCCCATGCAGAGGCGCCGAGGCGAACAGCGAGCGCTCGGCGTCGAAGAAGACGCGCAGCACGTGGGCGGCGAGCTCGTCGCGGGCGCGCGCATAGCGTTCGCGATGGATGCTGCGGCCCGCGCGCGCGATCACGTCCAGCGCCCGGTGCAGCAGCAGCGAGGACTCCAATCGCACGTCCTCGGGCGGCGGGCCGTCGGCCCCGGGGGAGAGGTAGTCGCCCAGGATCCCGACCGCGAGGCCGTCCGCGTCGAGCCGTCCCAGCTCGACGTCGAGATAGTCCTCGACGGCCTCGCCGTGGATCGGCCACAGGTCCAGGCCGTACTCGCCCTCGAGCGCGTCCACGAGCACCGGGTACAGCGTCGTCCACTCGGGCGCGGGCGCGCATTGGCCGTCGCCGTAGCCCCATCCGGCCGACGGCACGATCACGGGCAGCGACCCATCCTCACGCTGCGCGTCCAGGAAGTCGTCGAGCCAGCTGGTGAGGAAGCGTCGCAGGTCGAAGCGGGTGAGCAGGGCCGGCAGAGCCACCTGAGCGTCGCCCGTCCAGCCGTTCTTCTCATAGGTGGGGGTGTCCGTGAGCACCCAGTGCAGGTTCGCGCGCACGGTCGCGACGAAGGCCTCCTCGAGCCACGCGAGGGTCGGGTCCGAGCTCTCCGTGCCGCCGACGAGCGGCACGCCGGCCCAGGCGGCGCGGCCCAGGATCTCCGCGTCCCGGCCCGGCACGGCGCCCCGCACCTCGACGTACCGGAACCCCTTGTAGGTGTGGTGGGACTCGAAGGGGCGGCCCTCGAGCGCCACCTCGTCGCGCTGGAAGCGGCCGGTGGGGATGAAGGCGTTCTCGGCGATCACGGAGCCGTCGTCCGCGAGGCGCTCGCCGTGCACGAGGGTGACCTCGAGGCGCTCGTCCGTGAGCGGCTCGAGACGCGTCCAGCCGGCGACGACGCGTCCCAGGTCGCCGACGAAGCGTCCGTCGCCGAGGTCCGTCCAGGTCGGCAGCAGGGTCTCCTGCCCGAGGATCGGCTCTGCCATCGCCTCGCGCAGCGGCAGCCCGGCGGTCGGGATCTCGCGGGCGGCGCGCGGGCGGGGCAGCGCGGCCGACGGGGCGGGGTCGGGGGCGAGCACCGTGACGGGAGCCCACTGCGAGGAGGCGTGAGTGTCGTGGGAGCCGGGGCATTCGGAGTTCTCGGTGTCCCCGGTGCCCTCGTCGTCCTCGGAGTCCTCGAAGCCGGGCTCCCGCCAGCCGTGGGGTTCGAGGGCCTCGTCCCAGGTCTCGCCCTCGTACAGGCTGTCGAAGCGCAGCCCACCGGTCCCGCAGCGCCACGTCTCGTCGGTGGGCAGCACGTGCTCGCTTCCGTCCTCGCAGGTCACGTGGAGCTCGGCGGTCAGACGCGGGGAAGCGCGCCAGGGCGCCTCCGACCACATCCAGACCTCGGGCGAGTGCAGGTCGAAGAAGCCTCGTCCGAGCTCCGCGGCGAGGCAGACCCGCGTCGACCCCGCCGCCTGCGCGGTCACGTCCCAGCTCACCGCGCGGGCGGCGACCGCGGCGTTCGTGAGCCCCGGCGCGAGACGCTGCTCGCTCGCCGGGTGGCCGTTCACCCAGGCCAGCACGGTGCCGAGCCCGGAGACGTGCAGCGTGGCGCGGGCGATGGGAGAGGGCAGGTCCCATGCGCGGCGGAAGATCGGGGCCGCGTGCGGATCCGCGACCCCCGGAGAGGCGGTGATCCAGGCGGCCTGCCACACGTCCGGCAGCGGGATCCTCGGGCGGAGGGTCTCGAGGCCGTGAGCGGGGCCGGGACCGCGAGAGGGGCCGTGCTCGGCGGGCGGCGGAGAGGTCGGTGCGGAGATCGGTGGGGACGGCGTCGTCATCACGCGCTTCAGCGTAGTGCGCGCCGCCGTGCGGAGGTCAGCTGCTGGCGCCGGGCGCGAGGGTCATGATCTCGGCGCCGTCCGCGGTGATCGCGATCGTGTGCTCGGTGTGGGCGGTGCGCGCGCCGGTCACGCTGCGCAGGGTCCAGCCGTCCTCGGGATCGGTGACCAGCTCATCGGTGTCGACCATGATCCAGGGCTCGAGCGCGAGCAGCATGCCGGGGCGCAGGCGCAGCCCGCGGCCGGGGCGGCCGTCGTTGGCGACGTGCGGGTCCTGGTGCATCGTGGTGCCGATGCCGTGGCCGCCGAAGTCCATGTTGATCGGGTACCCGGCGCCCGTGAGCACCTGGCCGATGGCATGCGAGACGTCGCCCAGTCGCGCATCCGGGCCGGCGGCCTCGATGCCGGCCGCGAGCGCCCGCCGGGTGGTCTCGATGAGGGCGGTGTCCTCGGGGTCGCGCTCCTGGCCGACCACGAAGCTGATCGCGGCGTCGGACGCGATGCCGTCGAGGATCACGGCGAGGTCGAGGGTGAGCAGGTCGCCGTCGGCGAGGACCTGGTCTCGGGGCATGCCGTGCAGCACGGCGTCGTTGACCGAGGTGCAGATCCAGTGGCCGAAGGGGCCGTCGCCGAAGGAGGGCGCGTAGTCGACGTAGCAGGACTTCGCGCCGGCCTCGAGGATCATCTCCTTCGTCCACTCGTCGATCTCCAGCAGGTTCGTGCCCACCCGGGCGCGCTCGCGCATGGTCTGGAGGATGCGGCCGACGAGCGCCCCCGTCGCGCGGGCGCGGGTGATCTCGGAGGGGCTGAGGATCTCGATCATGGGGGCCTTCCTGGGCGGGACGAGTGCGGTGCGGCGGCGCGAGGCGAGAGGGGGGAGGTGGGAGCACCGCGTGCCGGGCGTGAACAATCTATCCGTCCGGCGGCCCGTCCATCAGGGCGCGGCCGTGCGAGTCCGGCCACGTGCGGGGCACGCCCGAGGAGTGCGCGGGGCCCGCCCCCACAGCTTCTGCACAGTCCTCGCATGACGCCTGCACCACGAGCGCTCGCAGAATCGGACACCGTGGCGGAAGATGGAGGCGGCGTCCGTGCGTCCCGCCGCGCGCGACCCGCCGCGCGCGACCCGCCCCGCGCGACCCGCCCCGCGCTGTGCGCGGCGCCCGCGCCGGACTCACCGGCATCCTGCGCACCGCGCCCCGACATCGACACGACCACGAGACGTGACCACGGAAGAGGCCCCATGGACCTGCTGCACATGCTGATGGATCCCACGCAGCTGCTGGAGCGCTTCGGCGCCGCCTTCTGGTGGGTCGCCCACGCGATCGTCTTCATCGAGTGCGGACTGTTCTTCCCCATCCTTCCCGGCGACTCCCTGCTCTTCGCCGTCGGCATGTTCTCCCACGGCGGCGGTCTCGGCGTCCCGCTCGCGCTGTCCCTGGTGACCCTGTGCGTCGCCGCGTTCGCCGGCAACGTCGTGGGATACGAGATCGGCCGGGCGGTGGGCGAGAAGCTCTATGAGCGCGACGGACGCCTCCTCAAGCGACGCTACTTCGACCGCACCATCGAGTTCTTCGACCGCTACGGCCGGCGCGCTCTCGTGATCGGGCGATTCGTGCCGATCGTGCGCACGTTCATCACCGTCGTCGCCGGCGTCGGCCAGATGCAGCGGAGCATCTTCTACACGTGGTCCGCGATCGGCGCCGTGCTGTGGGTCCTGCTGATCACGATGCTCGGGTACGCGCTGGGCGGCGTGGCGTTCATCCGCGAGAATCTCGAGGTCGCCGTCCTGGCGCTGGTGTTCGTCTCCGTCGTGCCGATGGTCGTCGAGGGTCTGCGCCGGCAGCTGAAGGCACGTCGGGCATAGCGCACCCGGCCCCGCACCCTCACGCCACGCAGGTGCGGGCCGTGGCCTCGATGTGGGCGCGCAGTCGGCGTGCCTCGCTCTCCCGTCCGTGCTCGCCCAGCAGTCGCATCCACTGCTCGAGCTGGACGTAGCGGTAGGGCCCACCGCCGGCGAGGATCTCGTCGAGCGGGTCGGGCAGGTCGGTGCGGGCCAGCTGCTCCCGGCGCCACGCGACGAGCTCCTCCTCCAGCTCGGCGACGGTGCCCGGGTGGGCGTCGGCGACGTCGTCGATCTGGTGGACGTCCTCGGCGTCGTACAGGGACGTGGGGCGGTGCTCGAACACCCCCGGATGGTACGTGCGCTGGTAGAGCCACTGCGGGGTCCGCACGACCCGCTGGGCGCAGTACAGTCCGTGGTCCCACACCAGCTGGTCGCGTCCGCTCCACCCGCTCTCGCCGCGCACCGCGGGGGCGAAGGAGCGCGAATCCCAGCCCTCGGGCACCGGCACTCCCAGTAGATCGCAGATCGTGGCGTCCATGTCGAGCTGGTAGGTCAGGCCCTGCTGTCGATGCGCCGGCGCTCCCGGCCAGTGCACGATCATCGGGACGTGGTGGACCGCGTTCGCGGCCGACGTGTGGTCGCCGTACACGGACTGCTCGCCGAGCGCTTCCCCGTGATCGGCGCTGAGGATGATCGCCGTGTCCTCGAGGACGCCCAGCAGGTCGAGCTCGTGCAGGAGCATGCCGATCTGGTCGTCGAGGTAGCGCACGGCGCCGTCGTAGCCGTCGAAGAACCGGTGCGCGTCCTCGAGGTCGTCGATGCGGCGGGGCATCGACGGCGTGGGGGCGTCCTCACGCCGACGGCCCGGGAAGAGCTCCTGCGGACTGTAGGGGGCGGCGCTCTCGCGGTGGGCGGCCACCCGCTCCGGGGTGAGCCAGGAGGGGATCGGGGCGTGCTCGACCTCTCGCGCCCAGCGCTCGGGCATCGTGTAGTTGCGATGGGGCTCCCAGTACTGCACGTGCAGGAAGAGGTCGGGCGTGGTGCGGATCTTCTCCCGCAGCCACGGGATCACCGCGGCGTTCACCTCGTCCGCGTCCTCGTCGCCCTGCTTGAGTGTGAACGTGTTCATCTGCGACCAGCCCGCGCCGAACCAGAACATCTGGTGACGGTCCATGAAGGAGGAGAAGCTGACGGTGGACACGCCGTTCTCGCGCAGGTGCCTGGTCAGGGTCGGGGCGTCGCGGAAATAGGTGTGGGCCTGCCCGGGGAAGCGGAAACGGCTGCCGGGGCCCCAATGGGTGAGCACACCGTGGCGGATGCCGAACACGCCGCTCATCAGGCATCCGCGCGACGGGCCGCACGGCGAGCTCGAGGAATAGGTCTGCTCCATGACCGTGGAGCGCTCGGCCAGCGCGTCGATCGTCGGGCTGGTGGGGCGTTCGTAGCCGTGGGCCCCCAGATGGTCGGGTCGCAGGGAGTCCACGTCGATGTACAGCACCCGCATGGGTGATCAGCTCTCCTTCCGGATGTCCGATGGTCCGCAGTCCCGGGGTCGGGAGGCCCGGGGTCGGCAGCCTCGGGGCCGGAGCCCGGCCGGGGCGCCGCGCACGGCCTCACAGGGTCTCGAGCTCGTCCGCGGTCGGCGGCGCCGGGCGCGCGGCGGAGGTGCGGTCGAGATAGAACAGGGCGGTCGAGGCGATGTCGTCGTGGCGCTGGAGGTAGCGCCCGCCCTCGCGCCAGCCGAGGGCCTGCACCTGGACCCGCAGATCGGTGGCGAAGCGGATCGGGTCCGGCACGTGCCACCGGTACATGGCGAAGCGCTGCTGGCTCTCGTACAGCCCGTCCGGCCGGATGATCTGGTGGAGCCCCAGATAGGGAGTGGAGAACGCCTGATAGCCCTCGGAGGGGACGTGGAAGTCCCAGGCGCCCCCGAAGTAGTCCTCGGTGCCGGTTCCGTTGATGGTGGGGTGCTCTTGATCGCCGTCGAGGAAGAACTTCATCTCCCCTTCGCCCCACCAGCCGCGGCTGTTCACGCCCCAGGCCAGGGAGGTGCCGACGTAGTGGCCGCGGCCCTCGACCCCCGCCACGAGCACGTGCTCGTCTCCCGTGGCCAGCGGGTTGCTGCGGCGCCACTGGGCGTGGAACCGCCCCGTGCACCGCTGGGCGGGCTCCTGGTCGTAGGTGATCTCGTAGTAGAGGTTGCGGGGCTGGTCGCCGAGGTTCTCGATGCTCACGCGCGCGCCGTGGGAGAAGGGCATGGGCCAGTAGCAGTTCAGCCCGCCGTTCGGGGCCACGGTCACGGGCACGGAGCTCAGCGGTGCGTACTGCGACCAGCCCTGCGCGAAGAAGTCTCCCAGGGGGACCTCGACCGCCGGCTGCGGATCCCCGTCCCAGTGAAGACGCAGCAGCATCTGGCGCCACGCGGGCTGCGCGGTGGTCAGCCACAGGTGGCGGATGGTGCCGGACCCGGTGATGTCGGCCAGCTCCGCGCGCTCGCCGGGCTCGACGACGATGTTGGGCCGCACCTTCCACCCGGGGCCGAGCTCGCGGGCGAAGCCGGCACCGGGACCGTCGGTCGCGAGTCCGCCGCCGCCGGGGGCGCCGTCCGGGTTCTCCGGTCCGATGGAGCGGGTGAGGGCGCTCGAGAGGGAGGCCAGGCCGGCGAGCCCGCCCGGGCCGATGGTCGCAGGCTCGGTGTCGTGCTCGGCGCTCATCGCTGCGGTCCGATCGGCGAGGACAGGCGCTCGGGCCGGCCGTCGGCGTCCGTGGCGGGGACGTACGGCTCGTCGCCGACCGCCCGCTGCTCCACCGCGAGGCGCTCGATCAGCCCGGCGCGCACCGAGGCGTAATCGGGGTCGTCGGCCACGTTGCACAGCTCCTCGGGATCCTCCTGGAGGTCGTACAGCTCCCAGTAGGGCGGGAAGATGCTGGGCCGGGTCCCCGGCAGACCCAGCCCGTCGTTGTAGAAGCGGATCAGCTTGTAACGCGCCGTGCGGATCCCGTAGTGCGCGAGCGCTCCGTGGATCCCGTCGTCGTTCTCCCAGTAGCGGTAGTAGAAGGCGGGATCGGGGTCGTCGGGGAGGTCCTCGCGCAGAGCCTCCAGGAAGCTGCTGCCCTGCATGCCCGAATCGGGGTCGACTCCCGCTGCGGCCAGGAAGGTCCGGGCGAAGTCGACGTTGGTGACCATGCGCGTGCTGCGCCGTCCGCGCTCGAGGGCGGTGGGCCAGCTGATCAGCAGCGGCATCCGGATGGACTCGTCATACATGAAGCGCTTGTCGAACCATCCGTGGTCCCCCAGGAAGAATCCCTGGTCGGAGGCGTAGGCGCACAGGGTGTCCTCGAACAGGCCGCGCGAGCGAAGGTCCGCCAGCAGCCGGCCGACGTTGTCGTCGACCGACGCCACGCACTCGAGGTAGTCCTGCATGTAGCGCTGGTACTTCCACAGCCCCAGCTGTTCGTGGCTCAGCCCCTCCGGCGGATACTCCTTGACGTCCTCGAGGGTGAGGTGGTCGGCGATCCGCATCGCGGCGCGGTGGGCGGCCGTGCCGCGGGTGGCGTAGTCGTCGTGGAAGGTCGCCGGGACGGGGATCGGGTCCGCGTACAGGCCCCGGTGCGCCCGGTCGGGCTGCCAGGGCCGGTGGGGAGCCTTGTGGTGGACCAGCAGGCACCAGGGGTCGCCCGGGCGCTCCGACTCCCACTGGTCGATCCACTCCAGGGCGAGATCGGTGATGATGTCGGTGGCGTAGCCCGGGCGTCGGCGGTCGCCCTCGGGGGATCGGAACACCGGGTCGACGTACTCGCCCTGGTCATGGAGGATCTCCCAGCGGTCGAACCCCTGCGGCTCGTGGTCGGGGCCCTCGCCGAGGTGCCATTTGCCGACGATCCCGGTGCGGTACCCCTCCTCGTGCAGCCGGGAGACGAACGTGGGCAGCGAGGGGTCCATCGGCGTGGACAGGGTCGTGACGCCGTTGACGTGGCTGTGGGTCCCGGTCAGGATCGAGGCACGGCTGGGCGTGCAGATGGAGTTGGTGCAGAAGCAGTTCTCCATCACCCAGCCCTCGCGGGCGATCTCGTCGAGATGGGGCGTGGTGTTGACGACCGACCCGTAGGCGCCCACGGCATGCGCGGCGTGGTCGTCGGTCAGGATCATCAGGATGTTCGGTCGGCGCTCGGTCATGGGACCTCGGCGTCCTTCCTCAGCGGTGTCGGGCTGATGTGCGGTTGCGGTGTGCGGTGTGCGGTGTGGTGCGCGGGGTGCGGGGCGGCCTCCGTCGGGTCAGGCTCACTCGCCCCGAGGTGATCGGGCCGCTCATCCCTGCGCGGTCAGGGCGTTGGCGCGGGCGACCTCGCCGAGCCAGCGGGCGCTGGGCTTGACTCGGCGCTCGAAGGTCTCGGGATCCCAGCCGATCAGGCCGAAGGTGGGACGGTAGCCGCTGGCCCACTCGTAGTTGTCCAGCAGGGACCAGTACTGGTAGCCGCGCACGTCGATGCCGTCGGCGATCGCCCGGTGCACCCCCTCGAGAGCCCCCTGCGTATAGGCGATCCGTCGGGTGTCGTCCCCGGTGGCGATGCCGTTCTCGGTGACCATCAGGGGGACCCCGCCGCTGAGCTCCCAGGCGCTGCGCAGCCCCAGCTCCGCCGCCGGCGGGAAGAACTCCCAGCCGGTGAGCGTGGTCTCGACGTCCTTCGCCACGGGCAGCGGACCGTCGGGCCCGATGAACGTGCGGGTGTACGCCTGCACGCCCAGGAAGTCGTCCCCGGCCGCGTTCTCGAGGTACCAGAAATCGCGAGGATAGCCGTACTCGTGCAGGGCCTGTTCGCTGCCCTCCTCCTCGGTCGCGTGGAACGCCTGCGTGGCGATCGTCCACCCCGAGAGGATGTCGCCGTGCCCGGAGAGGACCTCCCGGGACCGGCGGTGGGAGGCCAGCAGCTGATCGGCCACGTGCAGGTCGGGGTGGGCCAGACCATGGGCGACCAGGTTCTCCGCTTTCTCGCCGCCCGCGAGCATGGCGGCGATGTTGGGCTCGTTGATCGTGCACACGTAGCGCACGTCCTCGAGGATCCCCAGCACCTGCTCGGTGTACCGGGCGAACAGATCGGGGGCGTCCGACGCGCGCCAGAAGCCGTCGCGGTCGAACCAGCGCGGCACCGTGAAGTGCATCAGCGTGACGATCGGCTCCACACCGCTGTCGCGGCAGGCGTCGATCATCCGCCGGTAATGGGCCAGCTCGGCGCGCGAGACGAACCCGCGCTCCGGTTCGATGCGCGCCCACTCGACGCTGAAGCGGTAGGAGTTCATCCCCAGCTCCGCCAGGCGGCGGATGTCCTCGGCGAAGCGGTGGTAGCCGTCGGCGGCGTCGCCGCTGGGCTCGACCACGTGGGTGTCCGGCCGGTGCTCCATCTCCCACCAGTTCGAGTTCACGTTGTTGCCCTCGATCTGGTGGGCGGCGGTGGCGGCCCCCCACAGGAAGCCGTCGGGGAAGCGGAGGGTGGTCATGGGACTCCTTCTGTGCGGTGTCGGCACGATGGTCGGGGTCGGGGTCGGGGTCGGGGTCGGGGTCGGGGTCGGGGTCGGGGTCAGGGCGTCAGGACGCGGCGGGGATTGGGGATCGCGTCGAGCAGCGAGATGGTGTAGTCGTCCTGCGGAGCGCGCATGACCTGCGACGTCGGCCCGCTCTCGACGACCTTCCCGTCGTGGAGCACCAGGATCCGGTCGGTGATCAGGCGTGCGCTGAGCAGGTCGTGCGTGATGTACAGCAGGGAGACCCCGATGGATTCCCGCAGGTCCCGCAGCAGGGAGAGGACGCCGGCGCGCAGCGAGACGTCGAGCATCGAGACCGGCTCGTCGGCGATGATCACCTGCGGGTCGCAGGCCAGAGCACGGGCGATCACCACACGCTGACGCTGGCCGCCGGAGAGCTGGTGGGGCAGTTTGCCGGTGAACTGCTCGACGGGGGTCAGACCCACGGTCTCCAGCAGCTCCCGGACCCGTCGCCGCGCCCCGTCGCGCCGCACGTCGGTGAGGTTCATGACGGCGCGCGCGAGCGTGTACTCCACGGTGTTCAGCGGGTTCAGGGCGGCGTAGGGGTCCTGGAACACCATCTGCACGGTGCGGCGCAGGTCCCGCAGGCCGGAGCGGCCCAGGTCGCCCACGGAGGTGTCGCCCAGATGGACGGTGCCCTCGCTCGGGCGTTCGATGCCGGTGATGAGCTTCGCGATCGTGGACTTCCCGCTGCCGGACTGGCCGACCAGGGCGGTGGCACCGCCCGGCTCCAGCGTGAACGAGACGTCGTCGACGGCCCGTACGGCCCGTACGGCCCGGCCGGAGCGCCGGGCGGCGGGGTAGACCTTGCTCACGCCCTGGAGCCGCAGCTCCGTCCCGCCGGTGCGCAGCCGGGAGACAGGGGCGCGGTGGGAGGAGGGGCCGCTGGACGACGCGGCGGGAGCAGGGGGCGCGGTGGGGGCGGAGCGCTCGGCAGAGGGATCCGGGGGCTCGGTGGAGGGGTCCGCGGGGTTGTCGGACGATGCGTCGGACGGGTCCTCGTCCCGCAGCACGGCCCGGTCCTCGAGCCCGGGCAGCGTGACCACCTCGGCGCGCGGATCCGCGTAGTGCGAGAGCAGCATGCGCGTGTACTCGTGCCGAGGCCGGTGCAGGATGTCCGCGCTGGCGGCGTCCTCGACGATCTCGCCGTCGTGCATCACCAGCACGCGCTGCGCGGACTCCAGCACGATGCCAAGATCGTGGCTGATCAGGATCGCCGTGAAACGCTCGGACGCCTGCAGATCGCGGATCGTGTCCATGACGGCGTGCTGGACCATCACGTCCAGCGCCGTGGTGGGCTCGTCGAAGACCATCAGCTGCGGCTCGAGCGAGAGCGCCAGGGCGATGGTCACGCGCTGGCGCATCCCTCCCGAGAGCTGATCGGGATACCGGTCCAGCACCTCGGGGCCCAGCGACACCTTGCCCACGAGCTCCGCGGCGCGCTCCTCGCGCCGTGCACGCGGCACGTGGCGGTGGGCGGCGAAGATGTCGTGGAAGTGCTTGCGGATCGTGCGCACCGGATTCAGCGCGTTCATCCCGGACTGCAGCACCATGGCGAACCCGCCCTGGCGCTGGGAGCGCAGGGAATCCTGGTCCATGCTCGCGATGTCGCGCCCGCGGAACAGGATCCGTCCGTTCTCGATCCTCGCCGGCGCGGTCGCGAGCCCGGTGATCGCGAAGCCCAGCGTGGACTTGCCCGATCCGGACTCGCCGACGAGGCCGACGAACTCCCCGCGCGCGATCTGCGCGCTGACCCCTCGCACGGCATGGGTGGGGGCGGCCCCGACGGGCTCGTAGACCACGGAGACATCCTCGAGGGAGAGGATCTCCTCGACGTCCGACGGATCGGCGCCCGACGGATCGACGTCCGGATCGGCGCCCGACGGGCCGGCCTGCTGGGCAGGGTGGTTCGGGGTCATCGTCCCGTGCTCCCTTCGCGAAGGCGGGGGTTGGAGATGCCGTCCACGCCGAAGTTGATCAGCGTGAGCGAGGTGGCCAGCAGGGCGATGCACAGACCCGGGGCGAACAGCAGCGCCCACTGCCCTGTGAGCAGGGCGTTCGAGTTCTGTGCCCAGTAGAGCATCGTCCCCCAGCTGACGATCGACGAGTCGCCCAGGCCCAGGAACTCCAGGCCCGCCTCGGCGAGGATCGCGGCGGTGGCGGAGCCGAAGAAGCCCCCGGCGATGATCGAGGTCATGTTCGGGAGGATCTCGCGGAAGATGATCCTCGGCGCGCGCTCACCGGAGAACTTCGCGGACTGCACGAAGTCGCGGTTGCGCAGGGTGCTGGTCTGGCTGCGCAGCACGCGCGCGCCCCAGGCCCAGCCCGTGATCGCGATGACCGCGATGATCACCGAGATCCCGCCGTTCTGCAGGTAGGTCGCGATCACGATCATCAGCGGCAGACCGGGGATCACCAGGAACAGGTTGACCACGAAGTTCACCACGTCGGCCGCGAAGCCGGTGATGTACCCCCAGGTGAGTCCGATGAGCACGGCGATCAGCGTGGAGATCGAACCGGCGCCGAAGCCCACGATCACGCTGATGCGGGCGCCGTGGATCAGCTGGCTGAGGACGTCCTCGCCGGCCGCCGTGGTGCCCAGCCAGTGCTGGGCGGAGGCGCCGAGGTTGCGGTCGAAGGAATTCTCCTTGGGGGCGTAGGGCGCCAGCAGCGGCGCCAGCAGGGCGACCAGGATGAACAGCGCCAGCAGGATCATGCCGATCCGTGCCTTGCGGTTGCCCCAGATTGTGCGCAGGCCCCCGCGCAGCGCCTCGACGGCCGGATGGTGCCGATGTCCGACGGGGGAGGGGGAGGGTGCTCGGGTCGTGTTCTCGCTCATCGCCTGGTCCTCGGGTCGAGTACGCCGTACAGGATGTCCACGAGCAGGTTCGCCACCAGCACGCTGACGGTGATCATGAGGAACAGAGCCTGCATGAGCGGGTAGTCCTGTCCGATCACCGCGTTGAACAGCAGGAATCCGATGCCCGGATACCCGAAGACCTGTTCGACGAGGATGGAGCCGCCGACCACGCCGCCCAGCGCCAGGCCGAAGCCGGTCAGGTTCGGCAGGATCGCGTTGCGGGCCGCGTAGCGCAGCGCCACCGTGCGCCCGCTGATCCCGTTGGCCTCCGCGAAGGTCACGTAGTCCTCGCCGAGCGTGTTGATCATGGCGTTGCGCATGCCGATGATCCAGCCGCCCAGGGAGGTGATCAGCAGCGTCACCGCGGGCAGAGCGGCGTGGTACAGGATGTCGACGAAGAAGTCCCAGCTGATCCCGGGAACGGCGGTCGCCGAGTACGCCCCGAACGTCGGGAACAGATGGGCGACGTACCCCAGGAAGAACAGCAGCAGCAGCGACGTCCAGAAATAGGGGAACGTGTTCATGAAGCTGCCGCCCACGGTGGGCAGCGCGTCCAGCCAGGTCCCGCGCCGCCATGCCGCCAGCACGCCCAGCAGGGTGCCCAGGATGAAGGCGAGCACGGTCACCGTGCCCACGAGGACGATCGTGTACGGCAGGGCTGTGGCCACGAGACCGGAGACGGGCTCGGGATAGAAGGCGTAGGAGATCCCGAAGTCCAGGTGGATCACCTGGTCCAGGTAGGCGAGGTACTGCTGGAGGATGTTGCCGTCCGGGACGCCCAGCTGCGCCTCGACCGCGGCCCGGGTCTCGTCGGTCACCGGCCCGTTCTGGGAGAGGCGGGCGATCGCGGCGTCGGCGGGCGAGCCGGGCATCATCCGGGGCAGCAGGAAGTTCAGCGTGACGGCGGCCCACAGCGTGAGCGCGAACAGACCGACCTTGCGCAGGGCGTATCTCATGTCGCCGCCTCCTTCTCGACGGGCCGCAGATGCGTCAGCACCATCAGCGGCGAGGAGCCGTAGGTCTGCGGGGAGGTGAAGGGGTCTTCGGCCGTGGGCCAGCCGGTGAAGCGGCCGTCGTTGTACAGCCCCCACAGGCCGCCGTAGTAGAGGGCGACGATGGGGATCTGATCCATGAAGACCTGCTCCAACCCATGGATGATCTCGGTCTGCTCCTGCTCGTCGACGCTCTCGCGGTAGCGCTGCAGCAGATCGTCGACGTCGTCGTCGCGGAATCGGATCCGGTTGTTCTGGCTGCTCTCGCCCACCGGGACGTAGTACTCGCTCGAGAGCAGGTTGGCGTACCCCTGGAACGTATCGGATCCGTTCGAGGAGCCCATCGCGATCGCGTAGTCCCCGCTGGACAGGGCGGCCTCGTAGGCGGCGGCCTGCGGGGCCCGGATCGTCGCCTCGATGCCGATCTCTCCGAGCTGCCGCTGCACCTCCTGGACGGCCCGCAGCCAGTCGGTGTACCCGTTGGCGGTGGTGATGGCGAAGCTGAACGGGTCGCCGTCGGGCGTGCGCATCGTGGATCCGTCGTGGCTGAAGCCCGCCTTCTCGAACGCGGCGATCGCCGCGTCGGTGTCCTGGGTGACGATGCCCTGATCCGGGATGGAGGGGTCCAGCAGGTCCTCCTGGTTGGGTAGCAGGAGCCCGGTCTGGCTGGCCTGCTCCATGTATCCCTCGGCCGCGGCCTTGCCGACGGCGTCGCCGTCCAGCGCCAGGGAGAGGCCTCGGCGCACGTCGACGTCGTCGAAGGGGACGACGTCGTGATTGGGGTGCAGGCCGATGATGCCGCCCGGCGGGAACCAGTGGCGGTTGTGGTCGTTGGCCGCTCCCCAGGTGTTGTCGACGTCGCTCATGTACGAGTACGCCCAGTCGTATCCCTTGGTCACCAGGTCGATCTCGGAGGTGGCCGCGGGCATGACGATGTGCTGGATCCGGATGGTGTCCGCCTGCCAGTAGTCCTCGTTCCGGTCGAGGGTGTACTGGAGCGGGGTGAAGTTTCCCAGCGTGAACGGCCCGGATCCCACCGGGTCCTCGTTGCGCCATGTGGTCGGGTCCTCGACCCCGCTCCAGATGTGCTGGGGCACGATCAGCGTGGGGCCGATCGAGCCCACCGCGGGGGAGTCGTCGTCGGCGAGGTGGAAGAGGATGTCCCGGCCGTCCGTCTCGATCGAGTCGATCCGGGACCAGGCGCCCTTCGTGTCGTTGGCCGGGTGCTCCTTCAGCATGTCGAAGGTGTAGACGACGTCCTGGACGGTGAGGGCGTGGCCGTCGCTCCAGCGGGCTCCGGAGCGCAGGGTCATCACCAGCTCGGCGGGGTCGGGCTGGTCCCAGCTCTCGGCCAGCCAGGGGGTGAGCTCGCCGTCGAGGGGATTGGTCAGCAGAAGCGGCTCGTAGAGGATGCCGACGCTGGAGCGGGCGTTGGGCTGGTACGGATTGAAATTGGCGGTGAACGTGGGGGTTCCCGCGTCCCCGCCGGACAGCAGGGTGTCGGGGCCGATGGTCGGATCGGGGCGGCTGCGGATCTGCAGGCTGCATCCGGAGGCTGCGGCCGCGAGGGCGGCCGCCGAGGCTCCGGTCAGCACGGTGCGCCGGCCGATGGGCGGTGGGGTCGAGTGGTGCACGGGACGTGTTCCTGACGCCGTTGTTCGAGGTGATCCCGCCCCAGGGAGGCGGCCGGGTGCCGCGACCCCGCCCTCCTCGGCGGGATCGGGCGGCGGCCCGGAGTCCGTGGCGGGACGGGGACCGGAGAGCCGTGGGGCTCGTGGCGACCGTCCTGGTGGACGTGAATGTGACTGTATGCGCATACATCTCAGGGTGCAAGGGGTGGGACGGTCGATTCTTCGGGGCGGCGGATCTGTTGCGGCGTCGCTACAGGTCCGGTGCGGACCCGGCGGCAGACCTTGCTGCTGGAATCTCGGCGGGGCGGCGGCTTTCGGGGCGGCATTGCCGGGAGAGGTATCGGGTCGCGCGGACGGGCGCCGTTCGTGCAACCCGGAGGGTTCGGGTGGGCGCCTGTGCATCCAGGTAGAGTTTAATGTATGTTAAAACCATGACGGAAGACATGCTCGTGGAACGCGAGGAGCGCATCGCGCCAACAGGCACGGCGCGCAGGCCCCGCGGCCCCTGGCGCACGCTGCGCCTGCTGGGCCCGGCCTTCGTCGCCGCCGTCGCCTACGTGGATCCCGGGAACATCGCCGCGAACATCACCGCCGGCGCCCGCCACGGCTACCTGCTGCTGTGGGTGCTCGTGGTCGCGAACCTCATGGCGATGCTCGTCCAGTACCTCTCGGCGAAGCTCGGCGCGGTCACCGGCCGCACCCTCGCCGATCACCTCGGAGCGACCCTGGGTCGGCGCTCGCGCCTCCTGTTCTGGCTGCAGGCGCAGGCCATGGCGATCGCGACCGACATCGCCGAGGTCGTCGGCGGCGCGATCGCCCTGCGCATCCTCTTCGGGCTCCCGCTGCTGGTCGGCGGCGTCATCGTCGGCGCCGTCTCGATGGCCCTGCTCGCCGTGCAGTCCCGCTTCGGCCAGAGGCCCTTCGAGCACGTGATCATCGGGCTGCTGGGTGTGATCACCATCGGCTTCCTCGCCGGGCTCGTCGTCGCCCCGCCCGATCCGGTCGCCCTCGCCGACGGGCTGATCCCGCGCTTCGACGGCGGCGGCACCGTGCTGCTCGCGGCCTCGATGCTGGGCGCGACCGTGATGCCCCACGCGATCTACCTGCACGCCGGACTCGTGCGCGACCGCCACGGCACCGACCGCTCGCCCGGGCGGATCACCCGCGTGGTCCGCGCCTCGCGCTGGGACGTGGTGCTCTCGCTGTGCCTCGCGGGCACCGTGAACATCGCGATGCTGGTCCTGGCCGCCGAGGCGCTCCCCGGGATCCCCGGCACCGACACCATCGAGGGCGCGCAGGCCGCGATCTCCGCCGCCTCCGGGCCCGTGGTCGGCGTGCTCTTCGGGATCGGCCTGCTCGCCTCGGGCCTCGCCTCCTCCTCCGTGGGCGCCTACGCGGGCAGCGAGATCATGCGCGGACTGCTGCACCGGCGGATCCCGCTCGTGCTCTCCCGCCTGCTCACCCTGCTGCCGGCGCTCGTCGTGCTCGCGATCGGCGCCGAGCCCACCGCGGCCCTCGTGCTCAGCCAGGTCGTGCTCAGCCTCTGCCTGCCCTTCGCCCTGGTGCCGCTCGTGACCCTCACCGGCCGGCGCGCCCTGATGGGGAGCTTCGCGAACTCGCGGCCGGTCACCGTGATCGCCTGGATCGTCGTCGCGCTCATCATCGCCCTGAACCTCGCGCTCGTCCCGATGTCCTTCGCGGGCGGGTGAGCAGGGGCGACCCGGCGGTCGCCATCGGCCCCGGCGATACGATGCCGGGGTGAATCCCGACGAGCTCAGTCCCGTGGCCCAGGACTACCTCAAGGTGATCTGGTCGCGCACCGAGTGGGGCGCCCCGCCGATCACCACCGGCGAGCTCGCCCAGCGCTTCGGCACCTCCGCCGCCAACGTCACCGAGACCCTCAAGCGCCTGGACGCCCAGGGCCTCGTGGCCCGCATCCCCTACAAGCCCGTCGAGCTCACCGAGGCCGGCGCGCAGTGCGCGATCGCGATGGTGCGCCGCCATCGCCTGCTCGAGACCTACCTGGTCGAGGCCCTCGGCTACGACTGGGACGAGGTGCACGACGAGGCCGAGCGCCTCGAGCACGCCGTGAGCGACACCTTCATCGCCCGCATCGACGCGATCCTCGAGCATCCGACGGCCGACCCCCACGGCGACCCCATCCCCGATGCCGACCACCGCTGGGCCCACCCCGAGGACGCGCGGCGCCTCGCGAGCGTCACCGGCAGCGGCCGCTTCCGCGTCCTCGTCGTCTCCGACGCCGACCCCGAGGTGCTGCGCACCGCCCGCGAGCTGGGACTCGTGCCCGGTGTGGAGCTCGACGTCGACGCGGGGGAAAGTGGCGCGGCAGGCGAAGGTCCGCTGGTGCGGGTGCTCGGGCGCGAGGGCGTCGAGGTGCCCGGGAGCGTCGCCGAGGGGATGCTCGTGCGGCCGATCGTCTGAGGGCGCGGGCGTCGGAGGGCCCCGGCTCGAGGGGCCGACGGGCGGGGCGATCCGGCGGGGCCGACGGGCCGCCGGGCGTTCAGTGCCCGAGCGGGCCGCAGCTCTCGCGCAGCAGCACGTCGACGGGAAGCTGCAGGTCCTGGCCGGGAGCCTCGGCATCGGCCATCCGGCGCAGCAGCGTCCGGACCGCCTGGACGCCGACGTCCGTCATCGGTTGGCGCACGGTGGTGAGCGGCGGATGGGACCAGCGCGCGTCCTCGATGCCGTCGAATCCGGTGACCACGCAGTCGCCCGGGACGCTGATGTCGGCCTCTCGCAGCGCCGTGAGCGCCCCGAGCGCGCTCTGGTCGTTCGCCGCGATCACGGCGCCCGGGCGGACGTCCGCGAGGGCGCGGCGCGTCTCCTGCGCTCCGCCCTCGGTCGTGAAGTCGGTGGACGCGATGCGCCAGGTCTCGCCGCTGCCATCGATCTCGCGGCGGAAGCCCTCCTCGCGCTCGACCCCGTCGGGCGAATCCGCGGGCCCGCCCAGGTAGAGCACGGGGCCCTCGGGCTTGCGTGCGAGCACGTGGCGGGTCACCGCCGCCATCCCGCCCGCGTTGTCCACACGCACTGAATCGGCCGTCCCGGCGGCGCGGCCGGCGACCACCACGAGCGGCACGCGGCGCGCCGAGCGGGCGATGAGGTCATCGGGCACGGTGCGGGAGATGACGATGATCCCGTCGACCCGACCCTCCAGATCGTCCAGCACCACGCTCCGGCTGAGATCGGGGCCGGAGGCGACCAGGAGCGCATACCCGCTGCCCCAGGCGCTGATCTCGCAGCCGCGCACGAGCTGCTCGAAGTAGTGGTTGCGCTCGGGGTCCACGAAGCTGCGGTCCATGTCGTCGATGAACTCGACGACATGATCGCCCGCCGATCCCGGCTGCGGCACCGGCGGGGCGTCGTGGCCGGGGATGAGCAGGCCCAGCACGCCGGTGCGGCGGCCCGCGAGCCCCCGCGCGCTCGCGTTGGGCACGTAGCCGAGCTCGTCGATCGCGGCGAGCACCCTCTCCCGCGTGGACTCGGTGACCTTCTGCGGGCTGCGCAGCACGCGCGAGACCGTCGCGATCGAGACCCCTGCGCGCGTCGCGACGTCGTAGACGGTCGGCGGTTTCCTGGGTGGCACGGGGAACCTCCAGGCGTCGAGCGGGGTGCTCGACGGGGTCGGGGACGGGGCGGGCGTGATGAGCCGGGCGGGGACGGGTGTCCGCAGGGTACCCGAGAGCGGAGCCGGTGACGGTGCACACGAGTCGGAGCGCGGCACCGGAGACCGGCGCGGAAAGGAGCGCGGGCTTCGTTGACAGTGATACCCCCTAGGGGTATACATTCGGGGTGTGCCCGACCGGGCATTCGCGAACCGAGGAGGAGTCCATGACCACGACCGAGTTCCAGGTGACCGGGATGACCTGCGGGCACTGCGAGATGTCCGTGCGTGAAGAGGTCGGGGAGGTCCCCGGCGTCGAGGGCATCGAGGTCAGCCACGAGACCGGCCGACTGGTCGTCACCGGCCCCGAGGCGATCGACGAGTCGGCCGTGCTGGCCGCCGTCGAGGAGGCCGGGTACGAGGCCAGCCGCGTCGGCTGAGTCAGCGCCGTGAGCCGGCCCGCGCCGGTCGCCCGAGCTGTGCTGCGGGCCCAGCGCGTGCCGCCGGCCGATCCGCGCCGGCCGCGTGATCCCGCGCCGCCCGTGACCCCTCTGTTCCCGGCCCGAAGGAGCTTCGATGACATCCGCCGCCTCCGATGAGCGCAGTGCGCCGCGAGGCCCCGTCGGCCCTCTGCGCGGGATCGACCTCGACATCGGCGGGATGACCTGCGCCTCCTGCGCGAACCGCATCGAGCGCAAGCTCAACAAGCTCGACGGCGTGGAGGCGAGCGTCAACTTCGCGACCGAATCCGCGAGGGTCACCGCGCCCGCGGATCTCGACCCGAAGGTGCTCGTGGGGACCGTGGCCAAGGCCGGATACACGGCCACGATGCCTGCTGGCGCGACGGGCGCGTCGAGCGCATCGGGCACCGCGCCCTCGGGCGCGCGATCCGGCGCCGCCGGTCCGTCGGGCGCCCCGGGATCTTCGACCGGGTCCACCGTCGAGCACACCTCCGACGCCGAGCCCGTCGACCCCGAGCTCGTCTCCCTGCGCCAGCGCCTGATCGGCGCGGCCGTGCTCGGGATCCCCGTGATCGCCCTGGCCATGATCCCGGCGCTGCAGTTCACGTACTGGCAGTGGGCCTCGCTCGCGCTCGCCGCGCCGGTGATCGTCTGGGCCGGCTGGCCCTTCCACCGCGCGGCCCTCATCAACGCCCGCCACGGCGCGGCGACCATGGACACCCTGATCTCGATGGGCACCACGGCCGCGTTCCTGTGGTCGCTGTACGCCCTGTTCCTCGGGGACGCCGGCATGCCCGGCATGCACCACGGCTTCGACCTCACCATCTCCCGGTCCGACGGCGCCTCGACGATCTACCTCGAGGTCGCCGCCGGGGTCATCCTGTTCATCCTCACCGGCCGGTTCATCGAGAAGCGCTCGAAGCGCGAGGCCGGGGCCGCCCTGCGGGCCCTCCTGCACCTCGGCGCGAAGGATGTCGCCGTGCTGCGCGGCGGCACCGAGGGCCGCGGCGGCGAGGAACGGCGGATCCCGATCGGCGACCTGGCCGTGGGCGACGAGTTCGTGGTGCGGCCCGGCGAGAAGATCGCGACCGACGGCGAGGTCGTCTCCGGTCGCAGCGCCGTGGACGCCTCCATGCTCACCGGCGAGTCCGTGCCACAGGAGGTCGCCGAGGGGGACGCCGTCACCGGCGCGACCGTGAACAGCGGCGGGCGTCTCGTGGTGCGCGCGACCCGGGTGGGCGCCGACACCCAGCTCGCCCAGATGGCGCAGCTCGTGAAGGACGCCCAGTCCGGCAAGGCCCGCGTGCAGCGCCTGGCCGACCGGATCTCCGGCGTGTTCGTGCCGATCGTGCTCGCGTTCGCCCTGGTCACGCTCATCGTCTGGCTGCTCACCGGGCACGGCGCGGAGGCCGCGTTCACCGCCGCCGTCGCCGTCCTCATCATCGCCTGCCCCTGCGCGCTCGGCCTCGCGACTCCCACGGCCCTGCTGGTGGGCACCGGCCGCGGCGCCCAGCTGGGCATCCTCATCAAGGGTCCCGAGGTGCTCGAGAGCACCGGGAACCTCGACACGATCGTCCTGGACAAGACCGGCACCGTGACCACCGGCCGCATGACCCTGGTCGACGTGCATCCGGCCGACGGCGTCGACACCGAGACGCTGCTGCGTCGCGCGGGCGCCGTCGAGGACTCCTCCGAGCACCCGATCGCCCAGGCCATCGCCCGCGGTGCCGGCGAGCGCATCGGGAATCTTCCCGAGGCGACCGACTTCGAGGCCCTCCCCGGGCGCGGCGCCCGCGGGATGGTCGATGGCGTGCTGGTCAGCGTGGGGCGGCGGCTCGGGAACGACGGGACCGGCGCGGCGGACGGGACGAGCGCGGCGGGCGGGACGAGCGCGGCGGGCGGGACGAGTGCGGCCGACGGGATCCGCATGCCCGACGTGCTCGCGCGGTTCCAGGAGAGCGCGCAGGACGCGGGTCGCACCGCCGTGCTCGTCGCCTGGGACGGAGAGGCGCGCGGAGTCCTCACCGTCGCCGACGCCGTGCGCCCCACGAGCGCCGAGGCCATCGCGCGACTGCGCGAGGTGGGCCTGCGCCCCGTGCTGCTGACGGGCGACGGCCGCACCGTCGCCGAGCGCGTGGCCTCCGAGGTCGGCATCGACGAGGTGATCGCCGAGGTGATGCCCGAGGACAAGGTCTCCGTGATCGCCCGCCTGCAGGGCGACGGGCGGAAGGTCGCGATGGCCGGCGACGGCGTCAACGACGCGGCCGCCCTCGCCCGCGCCGACCTGGGACTGGCCATGGGCGGAGGCACCGACGCGGCGATCCAGGCCGCCGACATCACCCTGGTGCGCGCCGACCTGCGCTCCGCGGCCGACGCCGTGCGCCTCTCCCGCCGCACCCTGCGCACGATCCGCGGCAACCTGTTCTGGGCCTTCGCCTACAACGTCGCCGCGATCCCGCTGGCCGCGCTCGGGCTGCTGAACCCCATGCTCGCCGGCGCAGCCATGGCCTTCTCGAGCGTGTTCGTGGTGCTCAACAGCCTGCGCCTGCGCACCTTCCGCGCCGACGCGCGCTGAGCGCCCGGGGCGCGCGCGGTTCCCGTGGCGCCCTGTTCGCTTCTGGGCCCGCGGTGCCCAGGACGCGCGCGGCAGGCGCCACGCGCGGCACCTTGTTCGCTCCTGGCGCGACCCCTTCACGGCCCCACCCGACGGGCATAGCGTGGACATCGAATCCCGCCCCGCGGGAACCCCGAGCGAAGGGAAGCATCATGACCGACCTGACCGGACGCACCGTCGCACTCATCGCGAACCGCGGCGTCGAGGAGCCCGAGCTCGCCCAGCCCCTCGCCGCCCTCCAGGAGGCCGGCGCGAAGACCGTGCTGCTCTCCGCCGAGGACGGCGCCGTCGTCGCCCTGAACGGCGACTGGGACCGCGGGAAGGAGTTCCCCGTCGACGGGCCCATCAAGGGCGCGAGCGCCGACGACTTCGACGCCCTGGTCCTGCCCGGCGGCACCCTGAACGCCGATTCGCTGCGGATCGACGAGGACGCCGTGGGCCTCGTGAAGGCCTTCGCCGTCGCGGGCAAGCCCATCGCCGCGATCTGCCACGCGCCCTGGATCCTCATCGAGGCGGGACTCGTCGACGGGCTCAGGATGACCAGCTACACCTCGGTCGCCACCGACCTGCGCAACGCGGGTGCCGACTGGGTCGACGAGCAGGTCGTCACCGACCGCGGCATCACCACGAGCCGCAACCCCGGCGACCTCGACGCCTTCAACGCCGAGGTCATCGCGCGCCTCGCTGGCTGACACGGGCGCCCGGGGCGCGGGCGTCCCGCTCCCACGGGGCGGTTGCACCGTTCTCACGAGTGCGGTGCGCCGGCGGGAGCGGCGCACCGTGCCTCCCGCTGCGCGTTGCGTTTGAGTGCTGCGCAATGGTCGTTCTGGAGGCTCAAAACGACCGTTTCGCAGCACTGTTCGTGTGTCGCGCGCCCTCTGGCACGGTGCCCGGACCTTGAGTGCTGCGTAGTGGTCGTTCTGGACGCTCATAACGACCGTTGCGCAGCACTGTCCGTGACGCGCCCGCAGCCCGGAGCCCGGAGCCCGGAGCTCGCAGCCCGGAGCCCGGAGCCCGGGGCCAGAGTCCAGGCGCCAGCTCCCACACGCGCCGGCTCAGCCCTCCCACCCGCGCGAGCGGAGGGCGCCTCGCACCTCGTGCACCGCGAGCCATCCGTCGGCGCGGAGGTGCTCGGCGACGGTGCGGATCTCGAGCCACCCGTGGGCCGCGCGCCGCTTGGCGCGACGGATGTCCTTCGCCAGCTGCTCGGGCGTGAGGTGGCTGGGCCCCTCGTGCTCGACGCAGACCTTCCACTCCGGCCAGCTCAGATCCGGTTCCCCCAGGTCGACGCCGCTCTCCCAGACCCTGACGTTGAGCTGGGGATCGGGAATGCCGGCGTGCACGAGCGACAGCCTCAGCGACGTCTCGGCCGGGGAGTCGCTGCCGACCCGGGCTCGCGCGAGCGCTGCGCGCAGGGCACGTCGCCCAGTGCGTCGGGAGGAGTCGATCGCGAGGCGCAGACCCTCGGGGGTCGCGTACGGAGCCGAGCGGCCCTCGAAGCGGGGACGCGGGTGACGGATCAGGTGATCGAGGACCGAGACGAGGTCGTCGGGCGTCAGATGCTCGACGAGGTCCATCGCCGTGCGGACCCGACCGGTGAGGCGGCATCCCTGTGCGTCGAGGACGTCGTCACGGCCGATCGTGAAGCGGTGCCAGACCAGCATCCTCGAGCTGCGCCGTGCATGGACGCTGGTGAGGTGGATCTGCTGGGTGTTTGCGATATCGAGGGCTGAGGGGAGCGGCATGCCGAGGACCTGCGCGGCGGTGGGGCCGCACAGCATCACGCTTGCGTCCGACCAGCGCAGTGCCCGCGCGACGTCCTCGGCAGTGAACCGTGGACCCCGCCGGTAGAGGCCGCGCTGCACCCGTCCCAGGTCCGGCGCCCGCAGCCGGCCGGCGCTGACGCCGGCCGCGAACGCCTCGGCAGCGGTGAACACGGGCCCGAGGCTGCTCTGGAGCGGTTCCGGGGTCCGTGTCATCGCCCCAGGGTGCACGCGGCGGGGCGGAGCGTCGGCCGATCATCCACATTCCCCTGGTCAGACCGGGTCGCGCCTCTGGTCCTCACTGACCGAGTTCCGCGGCCGTCCTTGCGCCGCACCGACACGCGCCGCACCCGACACGCGACGGACGTCCTCCGCGCGAGAGAGCCCCGACCGAAATGCAGCCCCTCCGCGCCCCTTACTTCACCGCGCCCATCGAGAGGCCGCGCACCAGCTGCTTCTGGGCGATCCAGCCGGCGAGCACCACGGGCAGGGAGGCGATGACCGAGGCGGCGGAGAGCCGTGCGAGGAACAGGCCCTCGGAGGTCATCGTGCTCATGAGGTAGATCGGCACCGTGGCGGCGTTGGCGGCGGTGAGGTTCAGGGCGAAGAAGAACTCGTTCCACGCGAAGATCACGCAGATCAGCGCGGTCGCCGCGACGCCGGGCGCCACCATCGGCAGCAGCACGGTGCGCATCGTGCGCACGAGGGAGGCGCCGTCGATCGAGGCGGCCTCGAGCACCTCGCCGGGCACCTCGAGGAAGAACGAGCGCATCATCCACACCGCGATCGGCAGGTTCATCGCCGTGTAGAGCACGATCAGCGTGAGCAGGTTGTCGAGCATCCGCAGCTGTCCGGCGATCACGTAGATCGGCATGATCACCGCGACCACCGGAAGCATCTTGGTGGAGATGAAGAAGAACAGCACGTCCTGGGTCTTCTTCACCGGCCGGATGCTGAGCGCGTAGGCGGCGGGGATGGCGAGCACGAGCACCAGCAGCGTCGAGCAGGCCGTCGCGATCACCGAGTTCAGCAGGTAGCTGCCCGCGCCGGAGGCGAGCACCGCCTTGTACTGGTCGAGGGTCGGGGTGAAAAGGAAGGTGGGCGGGTTCGAGGCGGCCTGCGACTCCTGCTTGAAGCTCGTGAGCACCATCCAGGCGACCGGCGCGAAGAAGATCAGCCCGACGATCCAGGCGAGGATGCCCAGCAGGCGTCCGGTCGTGGTGCCGCGGGCGCGCTTGGGTCGGATCGCGGGGGCGCCGGGGGCCGACGTGCGGGTGGCTGCGGACCCCGCGGGCGAGGGCCGCGGCGACGGGGCGGGGGAGGCGTCGGCGACGGTGCTCATGACTGCTCCTTGGCGTTGATGCTGCGGAAGATCAGGCGCAGCGCGAGCGTCGAGATGATGATGGTGGCGACGACGGTGACCACGCCCATCGCGGCGGACTGGCCGATGTCGAAGCCGAGGAACGCGCGCTGGTAGATGTAGAACGGCAGGTTCGCGCTCGCCGTGCCCGGTCCGCCCGCGGTCATCAGGTAGATCTGGTCGAAGGTGTTGACCACGTAGATCGCGCCCAGCAGCACCGACAGCTCGATGTAGAAGCGCAGGTGGGGGAGCGTGATGTGGCGGAACGTCTGCCACGGGGAGGCGCCGTCCATCGAAGCGGCCTCGAGCACGTCGCCGGTCTGGGACTGCAGGCCCGCGAGCAGCAGGAGCATCATGAACGGCGTCCACTGCCACACCAGCGCCACCACGATGGAGAACACCGGCAGCTGGCTGGTCCAGTCCACGGGGCCGACGCCCACCAGGGAGATCAGCCAGTTCACGAGCCCGTAGGTGGGGTCGAACATCGAGATCGACCAGAGCATCGCGCCGGCGACCGGCATGATGAGGAACGGCGTGATGAGCAGGGTGCGCACGATCCCGCGGCCCAGGAACTTCCGGTCCAGAAGCAGCGCCAGCCCGAGCCCCAGCAGCAGGGCGACGGCCACGCAGGCGAGCGTGATGAGGATCGAGTTCAGCGCGGCGCCGCGGAAGGTGGAGTCGCGGAAGATGTCCAGGAAGTTCTGCAGGCCCACGAACTCCTCGCCCTCGGGGCGCAGCAGGTTCCGCGAGCGCAGCGAGTACCAGATGGTCAGCAGGAACGGGATCTGCGTGCAGATCACCACGAACACGAAGGCGGGCAGGAGCGGCAGGCGCCGGCTCCACCCGTCGGCCCGGGACTGCGCGGCGCCGCGCGGCTGCGCGGTGCGACGGGGCTGCGAGCTCCCGCGGGACTGCGGGGTCCCGGTTGCGGCGGCGGTCGTCATCGTTCAGCCCTCCCATCCGTAGGTGCGGGCGACGGACGCGGCGAAGGTCTGCGCCTGGGAGAGGGCGTCCTCGACGCTCTGCCCGCCGGCGATCGCGGCCGAGAGCTGCTGGCCCACCCGCGTGCCCAGGTCCTGGAACTCGGGGATGCCCACGAACTGCAGTCCGGGGTAGGGGACCTCCTGGGTCATGGCCTTCTCCTGGGTCGCGTTGTCCATCGAGTCGAGGGTGGGGGTCGCGTAGTGGGCGGCGAGCTTCTTGTACTCGGGGATCTCGTAGGTCGAGCTGCGGGACCCCGGGGGCAGCGCCTCCCAGCCCACCTCGTTCCCGACCAGCTGGAAGTAGTCGGGGTGGGTCATCCAGGCGATGAAGTCCCAGGCGGCCTGCTTCTTCGTGGAGGTCTCGGGGATCGCGAGCGCCCACGAGTAGAGCCAGCCGGTGGACTCGGTGTCGACCGTCGGCCCCAGCGTGTAGTCGGTCTTGCCGACCACGGTCGAGGAGTCGGGGTTCTCGATCCCGGAGACCATCGAGGAGGCGTCGAACCACATGGCGGCGTTGCCCTGGGCGAACTGGGTGAGGCACTCGCCGAAGCCGGAGGTCGCCGCGCCCGGCTGGCCCCAGGTGCGCACGGTGTCGACGTAGGTGGAGACGGCCTCGTGGACCTCCTCGGAGTCCAGTCGCGGTGCCCAGTCCATGTCGAACCAGCAGCCGCCGAAGGTGTTGATGGCGGTGTTGATGGGCGCGAGGTTCTCGCCCCAGCCGGCGAGGCCTCGCAGGGCGATGCCGGACATGCCGTTCTCCGGGTCGTGCAGGGTCTTCGCGAACGAGCGGATGTCGTCCCAGCTGGGGTGGCCGGGCATCGTCAGCCCGGCCTCGTCGAAGAGGTCCTTGCGGTAGACGAGGAACGCGCTCTCGCCGTAGAACGGCACCGAGTACATGGACTTCCCGGAGGTGAGGGCCTCGCGGATGGTGGGGATGAAGTCCTCGGGCTCATAGCCCTCGGTCTTGTCGATGAAGGGCTGCAGGTCGGTGAGCCAGCCGTTCTTCGCCCACAGCGGGGTCTCGTAGTTGGAGATCATCACGACGTCGAACTCGCCGCCGCCCGAGGCGATCGACGCCGTGATCTTCGCGCGAGCCTCGTTCTCCGGAAGGGACACGAAGCGCACGTCCACGTCGGGGTGGTCCGCCCGGAAGTGGTCGACGAGCCCGATCGCGTCCTGCATCTGCGGGTTCGAGACGATCGCGACGACGATGGACTGCTTCCCGCCGCTGCTGCCCGAGCCGCAGCCGGCCAGGCCCAGGCTCGCCGCACCGGCGCCGAGCCCGCCCGCGCCCAGGACCGTGCGCCGGCTCGGACGGGAGGGGGTGGTGCGGAGGGCCGACGGGGCCAGGTCGGCCGACGGCGGTGGTGAGGTGCGGGATCGGAGGTGCGGCATGGGCTGTCCCCTCTGGGCGGTGTCGGCGTCGATGTCGACGGGTCTCGCGTTGGAACGTCGGTCCGGGTCCGGGTCCGGGTCCGGGTCCGGGTCCGGTCGGGCCGGGGTCGCGGGCCGACGTCGGAGTCGGACCCGCAGGTGGTCGGTGCGGTCGATGGGCCGTCGCGAGCGGCCGCACATCTGATGGGCGGCCGCGCTCATCTGATTCGTGAGCGTAGTCATATACGCTTCGCGGAGCAACAGGCGGAACGGAATCGGGACGAGGGCGCGGCGCCCGGCGTCGGCCGGCCTCCCCGGAACCAGCCGCGCCGATCCGGCGCGACACGACGTCGCCCACCATGACCATCACGACTGCCACGACCATCACGCCCCCTCGACCACCCACAGGAGCTTCCATGCCCGCGGACGACGGCTCCCTCAAGGCGCATCTGGCGACCGAGTACTACCTCCAGAACCGCTCGAAGGTGGACATCGCCAAGGAGCACGGGCTCTCGCGCTTCCAGGTTGCGCGGATGCTCGAGGAGGCGCGTGCGCAGGGCATCGTGCGGATCCAGATCCACGACCCCGCCGAGTCGGGCCACGATCTCGCGCCGCTCGCCGAGAAGCTCGGCATCTCCCGCGTCGTCGTCGCCTCACCGCGCGTGGACGAGACCATGCGCGCGGCCCTCGCCCGGCAGGTCGGGCGCCTGCTGCCGGACCTCCTGCATGACGGCGGGCGCCTCGGGGTCGCCTGGTCGCGCACGCTCATGCACCTGCCCGACTCGCTCGACGCCCTGCCCAGGGTCGATGTCGTCCAGCTCGTCGGTCCGCTGAGCGCGCCGGGCTACTCGAGCGCGCACTCCTCGGCCCTCATCCACACGCTCGGATCCTTCGCGGGCGGCGGCATCTGGGCGCTGCCCACCCCGCTGATCGTCGACTCGCCCGAGGTCGCTGCCTCGCTGCGCGGCATGGACGAGGTGCGCTCCGCCCTCGAGGCGGCCGACGAGATCGACGTCGCGACCGTCTCGATCGGCGCCTGGTGGCCCGGCGCCTCGACCCTGTGGAGCCGGCTCTCCGAGGACGAGCGCGGCCGGGCGCGCGAGGCGGGCGTGGTCGCCGAGTGCGCCGGCGTCCTCGTGGACGCTGAGGGGCGGGTCGCCCGGGCCGGCATCGAGGAGCGCGTGATCGGGGTGGGCGCCGAGCAGCTGCGGCGCGCGCACGTGGTGGCGGTCGCCCCGGCCGTGGGCCATCCCGAAGCCGTGGTCGCGGCCGCCCGCGCGGGCCTCGTCGACGACCTCGTGCTCTCCGCCGAGCTCGCGACGCAGGTCGCCGATCTGCTCGGCTGAGACCGGGCCCTGCTCATCTGATCCGGGCGCTGGTATCGTCGGCCCCGTCTCCATCCGCCGATGACGAAGGATGCGTCATGACCTCCCTGAACGCCGCCGCCCTGCCCGAGATCGCGGCCGCAGGCCGGATCCCGGTCCCCGATGTCCCGCTCGAGGAGAGGTCCGTCGGCATCGTCCACTTCGGCGTCGGCGGCTTCCACCGCGCCCACCAGGCGATGTTCCTGGACCGCCTCATGCGCGCCGGCCGCGACCGCGACTGGGCGCTGTGCGGCGTGGGCCTGCTTCCCGGCGATGCGCGCATGCGCGACGCGCTCGGCGCGCAGGACGGGCTGTACACCCTGGTCACGAAGGCGCCCGACGGCACCCAGGACCCGCGGGTGATCGGCTCGATCGCCGAGTACCTCTTCGCGCCCGACGACCCGGAGGCCGTGCTCGCGCGCATGAGCGAGGCGAGCACCCGCATCGTCTCCCTCACCGTCACCGAGGGCGGCTACAACTACAACCCCTCGACCGGCGAGTTCCAGCGCGAGACGCCCGCCGTCGCAGAGGACCTGCGCACCGCCTTCGGCGGCGAGGGGAGCGGGGTCGGCGGTGCAGCCGACGGCGGGGACGCGCCCGTCGGCCACCCGCAGACGATGTTCGGCTTCGTCGTCGAGGCGCTGCGCCGCCGCCGCGAGGCCGGCACACCCCCGTTCACGGTGATGTCCTGCGACAACGTGCGCGGCAACGGCGACCTCGCCAAGCGCATGATCCTCGCCTACGCGCAGCTGCGCGACGAGTCCGGCCTGCACGGCGATGCGCCCATGGCCCCGTGGATCGACGAGCACGTCGCCTTCCCCAACTGCATGGTCGACCGCATCACCCCGGTGACCGCCGAGTCCGACATCGAGATGATCTCCCGCGAGTACGACGTCCAGGACGCCTGGCCCGTGGTCAGCGAGGACTTCGTGCAGTGGGTGCTCGAGGACTCCTTCCCCCTGGGCCGCCCGGCCTGGGAGGAGGTGGGAGTGCAGATGGTCGAGGACGTCGAGCCCTACGAGCTCATGAAGCTGCGCCTGCTCAACTGCTCCCACCAGGCCATCGCCTACTTCGGGCTGCTGCTCGGGCAGACCTTCGCCCACGAGGCCGCGCAGGACGAGGACCTCGCCCCCTTCACCCGCACCCTGTACATGGACCGGGAGGGCACGCCCACGGTCCCCGACGTCCCCGGCATCGACCTCGACGCCTACAAGGACGAGCTCATGGCGCGCTTCTCCAACGCGCACGTGCGCGACACCCTCGCCCGCCTCGCCGCCGAGTCCAGCGACCGCATCCCCACCTGGATGGTGCCCGTGATCCAGGAGAACCTCGAGGCCGGGCGCGACGTGAGCGCATGCGCGGCGATCGTCGCCTCCTGGGCCCGCTATGCCGAGGGCACGGGGGAGAACGGCGAGGAGTGGCCCGTCGTCGACCGTCTGCACGACCGTGTCATGGGCGCCGCCGCGAAGCACGACGAGGACCACCTCGCGTTCCTGCGCGATGCGGAGCTGTTCGGCGACCTCGTCGAGCATGAGGCCTTCACGACGCCGTACCTCCACGCCCTCGACGTGCTGCGCACGCGCGGCGCCCGGGCGCTGCTGCAGGAGCTGCACGCGCAGGTGTGAGCGCCTAGGGGCTCGGCGAGGACGGCCCGGAGCGAGAGCGGCTCAGCTGGTCCGAGCGTCAGCTGGTTCTTGGGTCCGTGCGTCCGTGGGTCCGTGGGCCGACGGATCAGCGGGCCGACGTCCGCGGCCTGCGCCAGACCATCACCGCGACGAGCAGCACCATGACGATCGTGGTGAGGGCGATGGGCAGGGGCACCAGCGGATCGATCAGCACCACGAGCACCGCGAGCGCGATCGAGGCGCTCACCACGGCGTCGGCCGAGCGGCGGATCACCACGCACCACATGCCCACCAGGAAGATCGCGATCGGCAGGGAGACCGCGTACGCGGCGGCCGTCGGGCCGATCTCCGACTCGCCCATGGCGACATCGACCTCGAGCTCGACGCCCACGGAGAATGCGCCCGCGGCCGCGAAGATCACGTAGTGGCAGTAGCCGTAGAGCAGGGAGCTGCGCAGCGAGCCGATCGCCTCGTGGTGGGGCGGCCAGAAGTAGATCCACCACAGCGCGGCGGTCACGATCAGGCACATCGCGCCGAGCGGGACCAGGTCCGCGAGCGGGACCTCCGCGTCGCGCGCCTCGATGATCGCGTGGGAGGACGCGAGCAGGCTCTCTCCCAGCAGGATCAGGGTGAATCCGCCGTAGCGCTCGGTGATGTGCTCGGGATGCCAGGGGGTGCGCCCGCGCTGCTCCGCGATGACGGGAACGCTGATTTCCGCGAGGATCAGGAGGACGACCGCCGGGATCAGCAGGCCGTGCGGCAGCAGGAGCATGAGCACCCAGAGCACCTGGACGATCGCGATGCCGACGGCGTAGTGGAGGGCCGCTCGCCGCGCCTCGCCCGTCGAGGACGGCGTCGCCGCCGCCCGCAGCCACTGCACGACCATCGACAGGCGCATGACGACGTACCCGGCGATCATCACGCCGAAGGAATCGTGCTCGAAGACGGGGCCGATGCCCGCGGCGACCACCATCACGCCGCCCATCTGGGCGATGGTGAGCACCCGGTAGAGCCAGTCGTCGGTGTCGAACGAGGTGGCGAACCAGGTGAAGTTCATCCACGCCCACCAGATCGCGAACAGCGCCATCGCGTAGTGGCCCACGCCGCCGGCCACGTGCGACTCGGCGAGGGCGTGGTGGAGCTGGACGCCCGCGATGCTCACGGCGATCACGAAGACCAGGTCGAAGAACAGCTCGAGCGACGAGCCTGCCCGTCCCTCCTCGTGGGGGTCGCGGGGGCGCATCGGCAGCAGCCGCCAGCGGGAGGCGGTGGTCGTGGTCATGGGCACCTCGATGGGGATGGGGATGAGGGCGGACGTGTGTGGTGCGTGGACACCGCGTCATGGGGTCTCGGGGTCGAGTATGGGGCGTGCTCGCACAGGGCGTGAGCCAGTGCTGCCGCAGGGCAAGGGAGGCGCCCCTGCACTCGATGAATCATTGAGACTATGCCGAGACGTCCTCAGGGGCATTGAAGCGGCTCCGAGCATCGTTCAGGCCGCTGCATTCTCGTCAAGATCCTCGATGCCGGTCATGTCCTGGGTGAGGACACGTTCACCGAAGTAGTCCGCCTGCACGGCGGCTCGGAGACAACCTCTGCCCCAATGGGGCCGAGTTCCCGAAAGGGCTGGCTGAGCCGGAGTCCTCCGAGCACATCACCGCAGAGGCGATGTCGTAGTGGATTGGTCCCGCCTCGCTGCCTGCCCAACCATGTTCCCTACGCGGTCGGTGGCCTCGTCCAGCAGGAAGGTGTAGGGACTCAGGTCGGTGTTGATGACCCCTTGGCGTCTCGAGCTGATGGAGAGCTGCGACAGCGCGCTGAGTCGCGGGCAGTATCGCCGAACTCCGCCAGGCGAGGGGTCGACATGACATCTGGTTGCAGGGGCCCCGTGAGGAAGGCACCCACAGGCAGCGAGTGACCGGCTTCGTGTGTCACAAGCTGTGCCACTCCTGGCGGTCCCCGATGAGCCGGTTGAGCCGTTCGGACATGACCAGGCCGAGACCCGCCAGGAGGGCCAGAAGCAGCGGAAAGATCCACATGCCTGTCCAGGTGGAGACTGCTCCGAAGAGCGGCGGTGCAAGGGTGGAGCCGGTGTAGGCGGCGGCCATCTGGATGCCGATGATGGCCTGTGAGTTGCGCCGGCCGAAGTTTGCCGGCGTGGAGTGGATGATCGCGGGATAGATGGGAGCGCATCCGAGCCCCGCCAGCACGAGCCCAGCGAGGGCGAGCACGGGAGTCCCGAGAGGCAGCACGACCATCACCGCGGCCGCGACGACACTGATGAAGCCGCCGCGGATCAGGTGCCGGTCGCCGATCCGGTCGGCGAAGAACCCGGCGAGGAACCTCCCGGCGGTGATGCCCAGCAGGAAGAGCGCGCCGAAGGCGGCGGCCGTGGCGGCGGCGGCGCCCCGATCGGTGGCGAGGTACGTCGATGCCCAGAGGATCGTGGTGCTCTCGAGGGCGCAGTAGGCGAAGAAGGCGGCCAGCATTAGGAGCACCCCCGGGATCCGGAGGGCCCGAGCGAGCGGGACGTGCGTGCTGCCACGTCCTGATGCCGCGGGCGCGGCGTCGGGGTCCTCACGGTGCGCGCTCCCATAGCGATCCGGGGCGATGCGGTTGACCCTGCCCCATAGCGGGAGGGTGATGATCAGCAGCACTGTGAGGACGGCCTGGATGGCGCCGACGATGAGATAAGCACTGGACCAGCCCAGACCGGCGGTGAGGGTGCGGCTCATGATGAAGGGGCTGATCGACGCGCCGACCCCCCAGAAGCTGTGCAGCCAGTTCATATGCCGCGCGGCGTAGTGCAGGGCCACATAGTTGTTGAGAGCGGCGTCGACCGCACCCGCGCCGAGCCCGTACGGGATCGCCCATAGGCACAGCATCCAGAACGACTCGGAATAGGAGAACCCCAGAAGGGCGGCCGCGGTCATGCCGACGCTGACGGCTGTCACCGCGCCGGTGCCGAACCTGCGGGTGGCCCGCTCCGAGGCGAGGCTCGAGACTATGGTGCCGCTGGCGATGATCATCGTGATGATGCCAGCAAAACCCACGGGAACGCCCAGGTCACGGTGCATGACGGGCCAGCCTGCCCCTACCAGCGAGTCCGGGAGCCCGAGACTGATGAAGGCGACGTAGATCATGGCGAGAAGGAGCGAATACACGGTGTGGAGACCGCCTTTCGGGAAGCGCGTGACGGCGCAGGGAGAACGCGACGACTCGCCACAGCGCCGTACGATCGTACTCATAGTGAGTACGAACGTACGCACCCGGTGACACCCCGCTGCGCATGATCGACTCGAACGTGCAGCCGTTTTTCCCCGCGCACCTGACCAAGGGCGCTGGAGTGGTCCTCAAGCGCTGGTGCTCCGTTCGCCCGATAGCGAGGCACCCACTTCGACAGCGTGGCTCGGGCGATACGGAACTCCGAGGCGACGTGGGCGATTGGGCGTCCGCGCTCGATCACCTGGGTGACGGCACGGTGTCTTCTGACAGTGGTCAGCGGGGCATACGGTGGGCCATGGAACGGGGCATCTCCCAGCAGATGCATGGCTTCAGCACCACCCATCGTGCCGGTCAGAGGCCCGTTCCTTCTATCCCTACCCCGGCGACCACAACGTCAAGACACACAAGACCTCGTTGCACACCTGACAATCGGCTCCGGAACCGATGGAGGCACGGCCCCATATACCTGCGCAGCCCTCTTCTTCGGCGGTCGCGGACGCCCCGGATGCAGTGGGAGATGGGCTCTTCTCGCCTTGTCGGACGCGCCGTCACTCGGTCCAGATAACCGCCAACGGGAGGACTAGGACCCCACGCTGGGGGCATGGACCGAGAAAAGGTCAGCCCGCGTGCAGCAGTGGCGTGCCTTTGCCGCTGGCGGCTATCGGGAGTTCCGTGACAGGGACTGGCCGCCTCGTGCGGGATCGTCGCTCCGCTCGACGAGCGCCCCAGCCCCTTTGGAGTGGGGCGCTTCCCGCGTGCCGCAGCGTTCGCGTGATGCTCAGCCCGTCCAACCAGTAGACTCGATGTCGGTGCCCCCTCCTGTCCTTGAAGCCCGGGCGGGGGCACCGCTTTGCGAAGGCCTCCAGGAGTAGCCTTCGCCAATGGATGACATCGTCGCCCTCCACGCGAGCCACACCCACCTCTTTCCAGGCGCTCAGCTGCACGCTGATCGAGAGGACCCCTTCCTCTCGATCCACACTGATGTCGTCATCCTGTTCAGCGACCATTCGCGGGCCGAGGGCGCAGTCCACCTTTCCCGTGACGGCTTCATCCTCCAGGTCGACCGGTACGTCACGGACGCCGGGACGCACCTCGCCGCGAAGACCAGGTCGATGATGCCTCTCGACGATGCCTTCAAGATCGCCGGCCGGCTCCATTGATTGGCGGGCATCGAGAAGCAGTGCCGCGAGGGAACCGTCCGAATCGGATGTTGAACATCATATGCGCATATGAGCGACATGGGTTACCTTGAGGTAACCGTGGTGCTCCTCCGCTTCGTCGAGCAGAGGAGCACCACGGTCGCCAGGTCCGGAACCACCCCCGATGACACGGTCCTGGACCTCCCCGGTGATGGGGTGCGCCGGCCGTCTTGACCCCCATCGAGGCGGCCGGTGAGGCGAAGCGTAGCCCCTGCGGTGACCGCTCGGTAACCATCATCGGGAATCCGCCACAATGGACGTGCTGCAGGTAGGGGGAGCGCTCTCTCGCACTCAACCACCAGCGCTCTCAACTCGGGCGTAGCATCCTCGTCAGGTGGCTTCTTCTGTGGACCGTCGGAGAGGTCCCCGCGTCGCGAGAGCAGCCACTCCCGCAACCCTGAGCGCCCCCATCTCCTCCGGGAGGCGGGGGCGCTTCCTCGTCGAGGGCTTCCCGAAGCGCCGGGCCCCGTCCTTCCATCGCGGGCCCCACCTGCCTTGGCCGTGAGGCTCGCTCAGACTTCACTTTTTTCGCTCGCAGGCTTTGCTTCAGTGTTCGATCCCCGAGGTGTCGGGAGCTGGGGAGAGATCGGCGACCAGCCCGTAGTGGTCGCTGACAGCGGGTGCGTCGAAGGTTCGTCGGCACGAAGTCGTCAGAAGAGTCGGGCCGGTGCTGGCGCACCGTACGAGCAGATGATCGATGCAGCAGAACGGCCAGTCGGGGTCCGCCTGGAACGGATTCTCGGGGACGTAGGTCGGAATTCTCCCTTCGCGTCCTGCAGCGTCGACGACGCTGCGGTAGCAGACGCTCATCTGGCCGAGCGCTTGAAGGCCGGCCCAGAATCGAAGGCTGCTGGAGTCAGGTTCGGCATCCATGTCCCCTGCAACGATCACGTGACCTGGCTTCTCTGCAACCAGTCCCTCGAGCGCCCGAGCCACGATGACCGCTTGCATCTGCCGTTCCACTTCATGGTCGAGCTGGTAGTCGGGAAAATGGTTCGCGACCCAGACCCGCCCCAGAGGTGCGGGTGCGAGCACTTCAGCGATCAAGCAAGCGCACGCGAAGTTTCCCGTCCTCTCCGTGACATGGAGATTCAACTCGACTACCTGCCCGAGGGGCCATCTGCTGGCGATCGTGATGCCCTGACCCGGTGGCACACCTCGGCCGCCCGATTCACGATCGGTCTGCTGGGCTAGGAAGTACGTGTTCCCGACGATCTCCCTGGCCTGATCGAGCCCGCCATGGAGGACGGTCTCCTGCAACGTGATGATGTCAGGATCGAGCTCGCAGAACTGCCGAACCATTTCCGCGCGCCGTTCGGGCCAGTCACCACGGGTGCCCCACGTGTTCAAGGTCGCGATCCTCATCACGCGAGAATCCCACTGGCAACCCGTTCTGAAAACCCTCGGTCGCGATATGCCCGCTATTGCCTCCCCGGGGTCTGCCATCTGCCACGCTCGATCCCACCGAAGGCCGGACTCCGACCACGCCCTCGCTCCGAGCTCTCGAGGTTGATCCCATCGGATACGTTGGAAGCGCCCGACATTCCATGTAGGGAGGCATCATGATGACTCGCATCCACCGACCCGCAGCGATCCTTGCCACGGGCGTACTCGCCATGGCGGCACTGGGCGCGTGCAGCGACAGCGGCGATGACGCTGGTGAGGGCAAGGCGCCGAGCACCTCGCAGCAGAGCTCCGCGTCCGACGTCGGTGGCGCCTCCGACGGGGACGGCGCCTCCGAGGGTGCTGACGCACGCGGCTCGGGTGGAGAGGTGAACGACCAGCCGGCCGCGGACGCGGACCTGCGGGACGTCACGTTCCCGATCGACGCCCAGGCGGCCATCGACACCGCCACCCAGAAGGTCGGGAAGGGCACCGTCCATGCAATCGAGCTCGACCACGACTCCCGGGCGGGCGCCTGGCAGTACGACGTCAAGATCCTCTCCGGCTCCGACGACTACAAGGTGACGATCGACGCCGTGAGCGGGAACGTCGTGCACTCCGAGCACGAGAGCACCAACGACACAGAGAAGGCCATCGACCTCTCCGGTCCGATGACTTTCGACGACGCGCTGGACAAGGCCTCGCAGAAGGCCGACGGGCCCCTGCGTGGTTGGAAGCTCGAGTGGGACGACGGTCGCCGCGAATACCAGTTCGACATCGGACCCGAGCACGAAACGCCTGAGGTCACCGTGGACGTCGACTCCGGAAGCACCCGCCTCGACGACTGACGCATGACCGCGGCTACTGCGACGAGCAATGGGGTGCCGATCAGCTCGGCGTAGTTGGTGCTGGGCTCCGCTGCGGGCGCTGCGGCGATGAGCGGAGGTTCGATCACTCGATCATCGTCTCTGAACTGGCGCTTTTCATCAGGGGAGAAGTGCGCGGGGTTGTCCGAGGGTCGACCGTTAGTTCACCGTCGCGGGTGCCGCTTGTTGGCTTCGGCCCACGGGCGCGAGTACCGGGCTGCGGCTCGGGAGAGCGAGCCCAGATCGTTGGGAGCGAACGGGCCGACGGTCACCTCGTCGACGTCGTTGGTGCAGGTGATCCAGATGGATCCGCAGTCGATGGTGATGGTGAGGCAGTCGCCGTCTGGGTCAGTGAGTTCGAGGGTGGTCATCCAAGGCTCCACGCCTGTTCAGGGAGGGGTGGCTGCTCGTCGTCGAGCCGCCGAACTCCCCCACGGATCTGGGCCCGATCCTACCTCGGGCGCCCGAGTCGGAGAGGTGTGTGCTGTTCAGCGGAGATTTCTTCGAGGCGCCAATCGCGAACGTGGTCATGGCCCCGCTCGGTGCGGCCCGTCCCGCGCTCGTCCGCGAGGGAAGTCCGCCTTCGCCGAGAACGCGGTGTCGGGGGTTGGCTCGTGGCGTAAGGGTGCCGGGGTGCGGTCGATCGTCATGGTGCGCCTCGGGCCGTGGTGGTGCGGCGGATGAGGCCAGGGATGGAGACTCCGCAACGGTGTGAGAGTGGAGCCGTCTGCCCGGAGCGCGTGCGAATCCGTGCCCAGGGGCGAACTTAGCGGCGGGTCACTTCCCGCGCGCCGCGCTCGGCCAGCAGCCGAGCCGTGAGCTCTACCTCGTCGAGGTCGCCGCGTCTGGCTCGGACATCATGATGTTTGCGATTTTGGCTAACGGCGAATCGAGGATTTGCGATTCCCGCACGTGGCCCCTAGTCTCGCCGGGTGACATCGAGAGATCTTCCCCCCGAGCGTCGAGGCGTCCCGGATGGCGACGCGGATCTCGTGGCTCAGAGACAGCGGTCGAGCGGCCCGCCAGCAGTCGGAGGCGGCGACGGGCCGTCACCGGCCTCGGCCCAGCGACATGCCCGGATGGTCCGGTTCCGGACCGCGATCCAGGGGTCGGGGTTGTCGCAGCGCGAGGTCGCTTGGCAGATGCGGCTCGAGGAGACGAAGCTCTCGAAGTCCTTGAAGGGCGCTCGACGGTTCCAGCCGGACGAGCTGTTCGCCCTGGCGACCATCACGGGCGTGACGGTCAGCTGGCTGCTCACCGGCTCGGACTCGGATGCGGAGTCGGCGGCCGCGCCGGCGCGCAGCGCGCTGCCGGCCTGGGAGTCCCAGGCGCCCGCCGCGAGCAGTCTGCGGCGCCGGCGCATCGTCCAGGAGGCGTGGAAGCTCTTCGCCGATCGGGGATTCGCCCAGGTGCGAATCTCCGAGGTCGCGGCGGCCGCCGGCGTCTCCCCGCCGACGGTCCACTATCACTTCGAGGACAAGGAAGAGTTGTTCGCGGAGACCCTGCGGTACAGCGTGAAGCTCGCGTACGACCGACAGGTCGCGGGTCTTGAGTCCGCCCAGCCGCCGCTCGACCGGCTCCGCGCGCTCGTGCGGATCCAGCTGCCGCAGCAGCCGCTCGTCCGCGAGGAGTGGTCGATCTGGGCGCAGACCTGGGCGATCTCCGCGCACAGCGAGTCGACCCGGGCGCACCACGCCGAGAGCTACGGCCGCTGGGAGAGCACGGTGCGGGACATCGTCGCGGAGGGGATCGCTTCGGGCGACCTCCGCGAGCAGCCCCTCGAGGGCGCCGTGCTGCGGCTGACTGCGCTCTTCGACGGGCTCGGGATCCGCGTGCTCACCGGGCTGCTCGGCCCGGAGCAGATGCTCGCCATGGTCGATGCTCACATCGACGCCGAGCTCGCCGCCCACCCCTGACCTGACGCCTTCCCCTGGCGGGTCCGTGCACCCGCTTGCCCTCCGCATCGCCAGGACCGGCGGCGGACCCGACGATCACCCCCTGCCGCGCGCGGCAGGACCGCAAGACCCCAGCAGCACGACCCTGACCAGAGCAGCACGACACGAAGCCGAGGACATCCCCATGAACCGTCACGTCATCCTCACCTGCGCGCTCACCGGAGCCGGTGACACGGCGGGCAAGAGCGAGCACGTCCCGGTCACCGCTCAGGAGATCGCGGAGTCCGGGATCGCCGCCGCTCGCGCCGGTGCCTCCGTGATCCACATCCACGTGCGGGACCCCCGCACCCGTCAGGGCTCGCGCGAGACCGCCTTCTACGCCGAGGTCGCGCGCCTCGTGCGCGAGTCCGATGTCGACCCGGTCATCAACATGACCGCGGGGATGGGCGGCGACCTCGTCATCGATCCGAAGGACCCCACCCGCCACCTCGACGGCACCGACCTGGTCCCGCAGGCGGAGCGCCTCGCCCACGTCGAGGCGCTGCGCCCGGAGATCTGCACCCTGGACTGCGGCACCCTGAATTTCGGCGAGGGCTCGAACATCTACGTCTCGACCCCCGACATGATGCGCGAGGGCGCGGCGCGGATCCGTGAGCTCGGCGTGAAGCCAGAGCTCGAGATCTTCGACACCGGCAACCTCTGGTTCGCCAACGTCATGTATGAGGAGGGGCTGCTGGACGATCCGCCGATGTACCAGCTGTGCATGGGCATCCCCTACGGCGCGCCTGTGAGCACCGGACTGCTCACCGCCATGGTGGACATGCTCCCGGCCACGGCGCAGTTCACGTCCTTCGGCATCGGCCGCCATCAGCTCCCGTGGGTTGCGCAGTCCGTCCTCGCCGGAGGGCACGTGCGCGTCGGGCTCGAGGACAACCTCTACCTGTCCAAGGGCGTGAAGGCCACCAACGCCCAACTGGTCGAGCGCGCGCGCACCCTCATCGAGGGCATGGGCGCTCGCGTCGCCTCACCGAACGAGGCGCGCGACATCCTCGGGCTCGCCGCCCACTGACGCCCGTCCCACACCACCACACACAGCAGCACCACCCCCGGAAAGAGGAGACCACCACACCATGCCCCTGCGCGAGCCCGGAACCATCGACACCGTCGGATGCGTCGGAGCCGGAACGATCGGCGGCGGATGGGCCGCCTACTTCCTCGCCCACGGACTGCGCGTACGCGTCTGGGACCCCAGCCCCACGGCCGGGGAGAAGCTCGAGCGGCTGATCGACGCCGCCTGGCCCGCCCTGACCGAGCTCGGGCTCGCCGAGGGGGCGGACCCCTCCGCCTGGAGCGTGCACAGCGACCTCACCGAGGCGCTCGAGGGCGTCGGCTTCGTCCAGGAGTCCGCCCCCGAGGACCTCGCCATGAAGCAGGACCTGCTGGCATCGGTCGCGGCCGCCGCCCCGCAGGACGTCGTCATCGCGTCCTCGACCTCCGGGTACTCGATGACCGAGATGGCCACGACGGCCTCGCAGGCGGGCCTCGCCGACCGGCTCGTCGTCGGCCACCCCTTCAACCCGCCGTACCTGATCCCGCTCGTCGAGGTCGTCGGCGGTGAGGCGACCGACGCGGCCGCCGTCGACTGGGCCGCCGACTTCTACGAGCGGATCGGCAAGTCCGTGATCCGCATGGACCGCGAGGTGCCCGGCTTCATCGCCAACCGGCTGCAGGAGGCGCTCTGGCGCGAGGCGCTGCACATGGTGGACGCGGGCGAGGCGACCGTCGACCAGATCGACCGCTCGATCACCGACGGCCCCGGCCTGCGCTGGCCGCTGCAGGGCCCGATGCTCACCTTCGCCCTGGCCGGCGGCGAGGGCGGCATGGCGCACATGCTCGACCACTTCGGACCCTCGCTGCTCGCGCCGTGGACCCGCCTGACCGCCCCGGAGCTCACCGACGCCCTGCGCCAGAAGGTCATCGACGGCTGCGAGGACGAGATCGCCGGACGCAGCTTCACCGAGCTCGTCGCCGCCCGCGACGCCTCGATCATCGCGATCCGCCGGCTCTCCCAGGAGCTGCGCGCCTCCCTCCCCGGCGCCGCCGAGAGGCCGACGACCGGCGGCACGGGGGCGAGCACCGGAGATGCGGGCGCGAGCACCGGCGAGAGGGCAGGCGGCACGGCGGCGAGAGCATGAGCCTCACGACGTTCGCGACGCCCGTCCTGCCCGAGTGGATCGACTACAACGGCCACCTCTCCGAGGCGTACTACGTCCTCGTGTTCGGCTACGCGACCGACGAGGCGATGGCAGCCCTCGGCCTCGGGCCCGAGTACCGCGAGAGCACGGGCTGCTCGCTGTTCACCGTCGAGGCGCATGTGCGCTACCTCCGGGAGGTCGGGCCGGACGCCCGGCTCGAGGTGCGCAGCGACGTGATCGCCATCGCGGAGAAGAAGGTGCAGCTGGTCCACGAGATGTCCGTCGACGGCGAGCCGGTCGCCACCGAGGAGCTGCTCGGCATCCATGTCGACCGGGGGACGGGGCGCGCCTCGGCCCTGCCCGCCGCGACTCGTGCCGCCGCGCAGGCGGCGCTCGCCGGAGCTCCCGCGTGGGCGGGACGGTCGGTGGGCGTCTGAGTGCCAGGGGAGACATCAGCGGCGGGCGAGACATCGGACCCGGGCAGGACATCGGACCAGATCGACGCACGAGGAGGAGACACCGTGACGGAGAGGAAGCGATGAGCGGGCGCAGAATGGCGGGCAAGGTCCCGGCGGGACCCAGCCGCAGGACGCTGCTGGGCGGCGCCGCAGGGATCGGATCCTTGGGTCTGCTCTCGGCGTGCGGCCGCGCGGCGGCCCCCGAGGTCGACGTGGACGGCGAGCCGCGCCGCGGCGGAACCCTGCGGGTCGGACTGGTCGGCGGCTCGTCGGCCGACAGCGTCGACGCGCACACGCCCGTGAACTCCGGCGACTCCGCCCGCGTCATCAACCTGTACGATCCGCTGCTGCTGCGCGGCGATGACTACCAGCTCGAGCACCGGCTCGCCGAGTCCTTCGAGCCGAACGCTGAGGCGACCATCTGGACCGCGAAGCTGCGCCGGCACGTGACCTTCCACGACGGCTCCCCGCTGACGGCGGACGACGTGGTGTTCACCTTCGAGCGGATCATCGACCCCGACGACCCGAAGTCGGGCGCCGCGGGCCTGGCCGCCCTGGACAAGATCGTCGCGGTCGACGACCACACCGTCGAGTTCCACCTCCACGAGCCCGACAGCGCGCTGGACGACATCATCGGCCAGTACTCCCAGGGCATCGTCCCGCGCGGATACGACCCGGAGGCGCCGATCGGCACCGGTCCGTTCTCCCTCGCGTCCTTCGATCCCGGGCAGTCCACGGTGCTGAAGGCCAACACCGAGTACTGGGACGGCGCGCCCTACCTCGACCAGGTGCAGCTGCTGAACTTCAACGACACCGACGCGATGGTCAACGCACTGCTGTCCAGCCAGGTGGACTGCATCGGCCAGATCCCGCTCGCGCTCGTGGATGTCCTCGGGTCCGACGAGCGGATGAAGATCCTCAACTCCGAGACCGGCATGTGGCTGCCCTTCACCATGCGCGTGGACGTGAAGCCCTTCGACGACGTCCGCGTGCGACAGGCCATGCGCCTGGCCGTCGACCGCCCGCAGATGATCGAGCAGGTCTTCTCCGGCTACGGCCGGGCCGGCAACGACATGTTCGCGCCGCTGGACCCGGACTACCCGAAGGACTTCCCGCAGCGGGAGCAGGACGTCGCCGAGGCGAAGCGGCTGCTCGCCGAGGCGGGGCATCCCGACGGCATCGACGTCGAGCTCGTCACCGCCCCGATCCAGTCGGGCGCGGTCGAGGCCGCGCAGGTGTTCGCCGAGCAGGCGAAGGACGCCGGGATCAGGATCAGCATCCGCCGCGTGGACACCACCACGTTCTTCGGCGAGGACTACCTGCAGTGGGACTTCGCGCAGAGCTTCTGGTACACGCGCAACTTCACCTCGCAGGCGGTCTCCTGCGTGCTCGAGGGCTCGCCGTTCAACGAGACCCACTTCATCGACGAGGAGTTCGCGAAGCGGATCGACGCCATCCGCGCCGAGCTCGACGAGAAGACCCGCGGGAGCCTCATCCGCGAGGCGCAGAGGCAGCTCTTCGAGGAGGGCGGATACATCATCTGGGGATTCGGCAACCAGGTCGACGCCTACCAGGGGTACGTCGTCGGTCTCGTGGAGAACGCGACGGGGTTGCCCCTGTCCGGGTACACCTTCCGCCGCGTGTGGCTGGGGGAGGTGTCCTGATGCGTCGACTCATCCTGCGCAGGCTCGTCCTGTCGGTCGCGATCCTGCTCGCCGTCTCCGTCGTGATCTTCTGCGCGACCCTGCTGCTGCCGGGCGATCCGGCCCGCGCCATCCTCGGCCAGCAGGCGACGCCCGAGCGGATCGCCGCGCTCAACGCCGAGATGGACCTCGACAAGCCCGCGATCGTCCGATACTTCTACTGGCTCGGAGGGCTGTTCGTCGGCGACTTCGGGTACTCGACGTCCTCGGGCGGCCCCGTGAGCGCGCTGCTCTCGCAGCGCCTGGTCTCGAGCCTCGTGCTCATGTGCCTGGCCGCGATCGTCTCCGTGCCGCTCGGCATCGGCTTCGGGATCTACTCCGCGCTGCACCACGGCACCCGCCGTGACAGCGCCGTGACCTGGGTGAGCCTCGCGCTCGCCGCGCTGCCCGAGTTCGTGATCGGCATCGCGCTGGTCACGCTCCTTGCCACCTCGGTCTTCCAGGTCCTGCCGGCGGTGACGATGGCCCCGCCCGGGGTCGCGCCCTGGCGACTGCCCTCGCAGATGATCCTGCCGACCATCACCCTTGCCCTGGTGGTCGCGCCGTACATCGCCCGCATGATGCGCGCGACGATGCTCGACGTCCTCGACTCCGGGTACGTCGAGATGGCACGTCTCAAGGGCGTGCCCGAACGTCGCGTGATCCTGCGCCATGCGCTGCCGCACGCGGTCGGCCCCGTCGCCCAGGTGATCGCGATCCAGCTGGCCTGGCTGGCGGGCGGCGTCGTGGTCGCCGAGTTCCTGTTCCGCTATCCCGGCATGGGCCAGGCACTCATCGACGCCGTCAACTTCCGCGACGTCCAGGTCGTCCAGGCGGTCTCGATGATCGTGGCGGCCGTGTACGTCGTGGTGAACCTGCTCGCCGACGTCGTCGGGATCCTGTCCAATCCGAAGCTGAGGAGCCAGTCATGAGCGATTCCGCTGCTGCCGCGCTCACCGGGGGCGGCCCCGGCGGACCCGCCCGGTCCGACGTGCCGGGCGAAGAGGCGGGGGACGTCAAGGAGTCGGCCTCCCGCCCCGTCCCCATCCTGCACCGCGTCTGGGCGCAGTCCGAGGGCCGGATCGGCATCGTCCTCACCGCGGTGATCCTGGTGCTGGCCTTCGCCGGTCCTCCGCTCGCCCCCGTGCTGACCGGGCACGGGCCGACGGAGTTCGCCGCCCGCCCCTTCCAGTCCTGGGGCCTGTTCGGGACCGACGAGCTGGGCCGCTCAGTCGCCTCCCGGTTCCTCGCCGGCGGCACCCTGCTGGTCGTCTACGCCGTCGCCGCCACGGCCATCGGCCTGATCGTGGGCGCCGCGTTCGGGATGCTCGCCGCCTACGCGGGCGGGGTCCTCGACGCGATCCTCATGCGCTGCAACGACGTGCTGCTCGCCGTCCCGCAGCTCGTGTTCGCGATGCTCGCGATCGTCGTCCTCGGCTCCCACGGCTGGGTGCTGATCGCCGTCATCGGCCTGACCCACGCACCGCGCGTGGCGAGGGTCGCCCGGGCGGCGACCCTCAACGTCATCAACGAGGACTACATCCGGGCCGCCGAGATGTACGCCATGCCGCGCAGCCGCATCATCTTCCGCGAGATCGTGCCGAACGTGACCGGCCCGCTGAGCGTCGAGGCCGGGCTGCGGCTGACCTACTCGATCGGCGCCATCGCCTCGCTGTCCTTCCTGGGCCTGGGCATGCAGCCGCCCACCGCCGACTGGGGACTGATGATCAACGAGAACCGGATCGCGCTCAGCATCCAGCCGTGGGGCGTCCTGCTCCCGGTCCTGGCGATCGCCGTGCTGACGATCGGCACCAACCTGCTGGCCGACGCCATCGCGCGGGCGACGGCCTCGACGAACGTGGAGGGACTATGAGCACCGCACCGTCCACCGCCTCGACCCCGGCCGTCGACGGCGCGTCCTCGATTGTCCTGCGGATCGACCAACTGCGGGTGAGCGCCGTCGCGGGGGACGAGATCCTCCACGGCATCGACCTCGAGCTGCTGCGCGGGCAGGTCCTGGGCCTGGTCGGCGAATCCGGATCGGGGAAGACCACCGCCGGGCTCGCGTGCCTGGGCCACTATCGCGACGGCGTCGAGCGGACCGGCGGGGGCATCGAGCTGCTCCCGCGCGAGGGCGAGCCGGTGCGGATGGAGGATCTGGGCGCCGACCAGGTGCGCTCGCTGCGCGGCTCCCGCGTGGCCTACATCCCGCAGGATCCCGCCCTCTCGCTCAACCCCGCGATGCGCGTGGGCGAGCAGATCCGCGAGGTCCTCGACGTCCACGGCTACGGCGGCTCTCCCCGGGAGCGCGAGGGCCGCGTGGGCGAGGCCCTCGAGGACGTCGGGCTGCCCTCGACGCGGGACTACCAGCGGCGCTGGCCGCACCAGCTCTCCGGCGGCCAGCAGCAGCGGATCGGCATCGCCATGGCCTTCGCCATGCTGCCCGACGTGCTCGTCCTCGACGAGCCGACCACAGGGCTGGACGTCTCCACGCAGGCGCACGTCCTCGACACCATCCGCGCCATGACGCGCAGGCACGACGTCGCGAGCCTCTACATCACCCACGATCTCGCGGTCGTCGCCGAGCTCGCGGACCGCGTCGCCGTCATGCTGCGCGGCGAGCTCGTCGAGGAGGGTCCGGTCCACAAGGTGCTCCACGACGCCGAGCACCCGTACACCCGTCGGCTGCTGGCGGCCGTGCCCGATCTGCAGGGGCAAAAGCAGCTCACCCGAGCGGTCCCCGAGCCCGGCCGCGCCGCGCAGCGAGCCGGGACTGCAGAGGAGTTGGAGTACGCGGAGACGGGGCGGGACGCGCCTCCCGCCGCGGGCGAGAGCGCATCGGCGCCGGACGACGGGGCGGACGGTGCGCGAGGGGGCGATCTGCTGCAGGTGAGGGACCTCAGCATGCGCTTCGGGTCGAACACCGTGCTGAGCGGCATCGACATGACCCTGCAGCCGGGGGAGTCGCTCATGCTGCTGGGGGAGTCCGGATCGGGCAAGACCACCCTCTCCCGATGCGTGGCGGGACTCGTCGACGGCTACGAGGGCTCCGTCAGCCTGCACGGGGAGAAGCTCGCGCGCTCGACCCGCGGCCGCTCCCTCGAGAGCCGACAGGGCATCCAGTACGTCTTCCAGTCGCCGTTCTCCTCACTGAACCCGCGCCGTACGATCGGGCAGTCGCTCACCGTCCCGCTCGAGCTCAGCCGTCGGCTGCCGCGCGGTGGGCGGCGGGCCGTCGTCGAGGAGGCGCTCGACGCGGTGCGACTGGGGCGCTCCTTCTACGAGCGTCGTCCGGGGGACCTCTCGGGCGGCGAGCGCCAGCGCGCGGCGATCGCCCGGGCCCTCGTCAACGCGCCGAGCGTGCTCGTGTGCGACGAGGTGACCAGCGCGCTCGACGTGTCAGTCCAGGCCTCGATCATCGCGCTGCTGAACACGCTGCGCGAGGAGCGCGGACTGGCGATCCTCTTCGTCACTCACAACATCACGCTCGCTCGGCACGTGTCCGACCACATCGCGGTGCTCAACAAGGGGCACATCGTCGATCGCGGGACGGTCGACGCCGTGCTCGAGAACCCCACCCACGAGTACACCCGGACGCTGCTGTCGAACATCCCGCAGCTGTGAGCAGGAAGGACGAGGAGTCTCCATGACCGACGGACACACCAGCCCGGCGCAGCGGGTCGAGGACCTGCCCGATCACCTGCTCGAGGCGCTGAGCCCCCAGATGCGGCGGGTGCTCGAGCACCAGTACGCGGACGAGGCCCGCCGGCGCGCCGAGCTGAGCCTGCCCGAGGACCCGCTCGAGGCGGCGCGCGCGGACTACCGGGCGGAACGGGCCTTCTGGAACGTCGGCGGCCCGGCGATGGCCTCCACGCGGGATGTCGTGCTCCCCGTCGCCGGGGCCGAGGTCCCGGTGCGGTGCCACCGCCCGACGAACGCCGCCCGCACGGGCGCGCCCGCGATCATCTTCCTCCACGGCGGCGGGTTCACCCTCGGGGACCTCGACACGCACGACCGCATCCACCGGATGCTCGCCCACCACAGCGGCGCGGTGGTGGTGGCCGTCGACTACTCGCTCTCGCCCGAGGCGAAGCACCCGCAGGCCATGCACGAGACCGCCGGGGTCGCCGCCCATCTCACCGTGCACGGCGAGGAGTGGGGGATCGACCCGCGCCGGCTCGCCCTCGCCGGCGACTCCGCGGGCGCGGGGCTCTCCATCGGGGCGGCCCTCATGCTGCGGGACGACCAGGTCTGCGGCCTCGCCGACGGCGCCGTCACGGGCCCCGAGGTCTTCGACCGGCTGCGCTCGCTGCTGCTGTTCTACGGCGGCTTCGGCCTCGCGGACTCGGCCTCGCGCCGCCTCTGGGGCGGGGACTGGGACGGGATGGCGATGGAGGAGCTCTCCGCCTTCACCGATGATGCCCTCTACGCGGACCCCGCCGACGCGGACGCGCCCTGGGCGCGTGCGATCACGGCGGACCTGTCCGGCCTGCCGCCGGTCCTCGTGCGGTCGGCGGCCCTGGATCCTCTCGCCGACGACAGTCGTGCTTTCGCCGAGCTCCTGCGCCGCGGCGGCGTCCCCTACGACTACCGCGAAGCGCCCGGCATCCTGCACTCGTACCTGCACTTCGGGCGCATCCTCGACGCGGCGAACGAGACGCTCGCGGAGGCCGGGGTGTTCGCGGCCGCGCATGCGGCCGGCCCGCGCCGGTAGGTCTCAGGACTGGTCCGCGCGGATCAGAGCGCGCGCCACAGGCTCGCGACCGCCTGGCCGCAGCCGTTGCACATGGTCGCGAGCCCCAGCGTGCCCGCACGGGCCGAGAAGTCGAGGAAGGGTCGGGCGGACATGTTCTCGGTGCCGCCCGCGACGACGACGTCCGACTCGCCGACGAGCAGTTCCCCTGCGCCGAGCGCGATCGCCTGCATCCCGGAGCCGCACACTCGGTTGACGATCAGGGGCGTGGAGCTCTCGCGCGCGCCGGCCCCGAGGCTGACGCGCCGGGAGATGTAGGCCTCCCGGCCGGTCGAGCCGACGCAGCCGACGATCCACTCGTCCCGCCGGGAGGGTCAGTCGAGGGCGAGGGTGAAGCCCGGCTCGGTGGCCTCGCGCAGCTCCTCGACGGTGACGCCGGGAGCCATGGCCGAGAGCACCAGGCCGTCCTCCCGGACGTCGAGCACCGCGCGGTCGGTGATGATCCGGTTGACGACGCCCACGCCGGTGCGAGGCAGCGTGCACTCGCGGAGGATCTTCGGGCTGCCGTCCTTCGCGGTGTGCTGCATCATCACGATCACGCGGCGCGCGCCGGCGACCAGGTCCATGGCCCCGCCCATGCCCTTGACGAGCTTGCCGGGGATCTGCCAGTTCGCGATGTCGCCGTCGCCCGTGACCTGCATGGCGCCGAGGATGGCCGTGGTCATCTTGCCGCCGCGGATCATCGCGAAGGAGGTGGAGGAGTCGAAGATCGAGGCGCCGCGGCGCAGGGTGATGGTCTGTTTCCCGGCGTTGATGAGATCCGGGTCCTCCTCGCCGTCATAGGGGAAGGGGCCCATCCCCAGCACGCCGTTCTCGCTCTGGAGGACGATGTCGACGCCCTCGGGCAGGTTGTTCGCCACGAGAGTCGGCATCCCGATGCCCAGGTTCACGCAGTCGCCGTCGTACAGCTCGGACGCGGCGATCGCGGCCATCTCGTCTCGGGTCCAGGTCATCTCAGGCCGTCTCCTGCTCGTCGGTTCGGGGTCGCACAGTGCGGTGCTCGATCTCCGTCGGGCTCACCGCCTGCGAGACGTGGTGGACGAAGACGCCGGGGGTGTGGATGTCGTCGGGGGCGAGCGCGCCGGTCCCAACGATGTTCTCCGCCTGCGCGAAGGTCGTGCGCCCGCACATGGCAGCAAGGGGGTTGAAGTTGCGCGCGGTGAGGCGGTAGCGGAGGTTGCCGTCCGTATCCGCGGTATGCGCGTGGACCAGGCCGAGGTCGGCGACGATGGCGCGCTCGAGAACATGGGTACGGCCGTCGAACTCAGCGGTCGGCTTGCCCTCGGCAACCTCGGTGCCGACGCCCGTGGGCGTGAAGAAGGCAGGGATCCCGCTGCCGCCCGCGCGCATGCGCTCGGCGAGCGTGCCCTGAGGGACGAACTCGACGTCGAGTTCGCGGTCGATGTACCGGCGCATGAACAGGGCGTTCTCGCCCACGTAGCTCGCGAGGACCTTGCTGATCTGGCCGTTCTCCAACAGGAGCCCCAGGCCCTTGCCGTCCACCCCCAGGTTGTTCGAGGCGACAGTGAGGTCCCGGACCCCGGTCTCGCGCACGATTCTGATGAGGTCGGTGGGGATGCCGCACAGACCGAATCCGCCCACCGCGATGGTCATCCCATCGCGCAGGACGCTCCGGAGCTGCTCCGACACGTCGTCCGAGACCTTGGACACCGTTGTTCCTCCCGCATGATCGTCGCGCGGACGCCCCGATCCTCCGAGGTCGCTCGCGGCGGTCGCCGCGCACGGGAGACGGGTCGTCCTCGAGCCTAGGAGCTGCGGGGGCCGGACCGCCACGCACGAGCGGACAACGCTGGAGCGGTCGGGTTTGTGCGGATCTACAACGAGGGCACGTCCGGGCTGCCGAGCTCGATGGCGCATCGGGCGCCGGTCACGTCGTCGGGGTCCGCGAGATCCGCGCCCGTGAGCGCTTCGAACCGGCGCAGCCGGTACCGCACCGTGTTGGGGTGCACGACGAGGCGCTCGGCGGTGCGCGGGATGCTCTGCCCCGAGCGGATCCAGGCGTCCACGGCGGCGAGGACCTCGGCGCCGAAGCGGCCCTGGTCGACGATCGGGTCGAGCAGGCGCTGCGCGTAGTGCCGTCGGACGTCGGGACGGGCGGCGAGGGCGAGCCGCCACCCGAGGTCCTCGATCGACTGGACCCCGTCGCGTCCGAGGTCGTGAGCGAGGTGGAGCGCGTCCTTCGCGGTCCGGTCGGAGACCGGCAGCTGGTCAGGGGGTCCGAAGGGGCCCAGCCCCACGGGCGCTCCGGGATCTGCGGGGCGAGCGGCCACGATCCCGAAGCAGGAGCTGCCGTCGGTGACCACGTGGGCCCTGGCCTCGGGCAGTGAGCCGGATCGCTGCAGGTGGCGTCGCATCTGCTCCGCCGGCGCGCCCTCGGGCACGGCGCAGCGGATAGCCGCGTACTCGGTGCGCGGCTCGAGCATGCCTCGCCGGGGCACCCCGGCCAGGAGGTCGCGCACGACCGCCATGCGGCGTTGGGCGTCGTGGAGGGCGCGGTCGATCTCCAGGTCGTGGTATTCGGTGATGATCCGGGTGGTGAACGCGTCGGCCACGCCCCACATCACGCGGACGCCTGCGACCGACTGCGCCGCCGAAAGCTGCTGCGAGATCGCGAGGTCGACGAACCGCTCATGGATCAGGGCGATGGAGATGCGGAAGCCGCGGACGATCTCCTCCACGGGGATGTCCGCGAGGAACCGCTCGTGGGCGGTCTGCGCCGCGTCGCTCAGCTCCTCGGGATCAGGCACCTGCGACGTGCGAAGGGCCGTGAGCGCCGTGCGCAGATTCCTGCCCACGGCCTCCGCCAGCGCCGAGGCGTCGACGTGGGCGTAGGAGGCGAGCTCGCGGTGGATGCGAGTGCACGTCAGGTCCACGAGCTCCTCGTGGGCACGGGCGAGTGCGTTGAGGACCCCGTCGAGGACGCGGCGGCGCGGGGCGATCATGGCGATGAACCTCGGGAAGGTGGTGGAGCGGAGCAGGGGCGAGGCGAGCGGCGGCGAGCGGCGCAAGTGTCCCACGATCTGGTCGGTCGAGTAGTCCTCGTCGAGGCCGTGCCGGGCCGCAGCGTGGAGGGTCGGGTCAGAAGCGATCTTCAGTACCTTCGAGCGGCAGCGCTTCTCGAAGGCATCACGCCGAGCGCGTGAGGGTGCGTCACGAGGCACGCTTGGCGTCACTTGAGGTACACCCCAACCCGCAGATCTGTCGCAGAACCGCCGTCTAGGACCCTGTGCAACAGAGAAGACTTCGGTCGCGTAACTGTTGCCCAGGGCAGACCTCAACGCGACGGATCTGTGCCATCGAGGTGTCTCGCGCTGTGCAGGAGTCCCTCGCTGGCGTGGACCGTGTGTGACGCCGTAGCTGCGGCCACGTAGATGACATCCAGGGTGCATTCCAACGGGGTGCATCTGTGCGTTTGAGGTCAGTCGGGAGCGGGTGTCAGTGGGAATGGCCGTCTTCCGCCTGTGTCATCCGGGTACCTCTGTTCATGGGGGTGAAGCCCGCCTTGAGGTACGCGTCCCAGGGGGCGCGGTAGTAGGGCAGCGGGGCAGAGTTGATGAACACGGAGTGCCCACCCAGCTCGCCCGTGAGGCGGCACGCTTCCAGTGCGAGTGTCTGCGCCAGGCCGAGTCCTCGATGCGAGGGGACGATGCCCAGCGGCTCCAGCTCTGCCCAACCGCTCACGGGGTCCAGCCAGACGGTGCAGCAGCCGGCCAGTGACCCGTCCGGCGCTTCGATCACCAGATCCAGGTCCCGCCTGTAGATCGGTGCGGCCTGCATGCTCTCGAGCGCCGAAGAACTGAACCTGCTCTCCGCATTCGGGTCGATGTCCCCACCGGAGCCATCTGTGAAGGGGAGCTCCGCGGGCTTCCATGCTCGCCTGTGGGTCTCGATGCGCCGCCCCTGTTCACCGTCCTCCAGGGGGCGTATGCGATAGCCGGAGGGCGCGTGCGCTCCGACGCTCTCGGCCGCATGGCTCAGACCGGCGAGAGGAAGATCTTCCGCGACAAAACCACGGCTGATCAGATCCTGTTGCAGGGAATGCTGCTCGTGATGAACGGCGATGCTGAACCGCGAGCCGGCGGCGACGTCGAACAGCCACGACGTGAGGGCTGCTGTGGTGGCGGCGTCCTCGGGGGCGCACTCGAGCCGTGTGTCATCGGCAGAGAACGCGGCCCATCCCGTGACTCCCGTGGGGGAATGAGCGATGACCCTGTGGTCGGGAAGCTGGCCCGTGCTGATCTCCCAGGCGAGCCCTCCAGGGTGCGTGCAGGCAGGGAACATGTCGGACAGTGCCCGCTGGATTCCCAACCCATCGGCGTCCATCGTCCCGTTCCACGGCGACAGGTGCGGTGTGCGGTCGATGGAGTGCATGGGGCCAACCGTAGAACCGGGCAGCAACGGGATTTCCACGAGCTTGGTCTGCCCGCGAGGCTCGCGGCCAGGGTCATCACGGCCTCGCATTCGATGGCGTCCAAGCAACTTGAACCTACCCGCCGAGGTCATCGGCTCCCCGCCCATGTCAGCAGGTCTTCGTCTCCCAGGAATCAAGGACCACTTCATAGCCCGATCCGAGCTCGGCCACGAGGATTCGGTGGAGTGCGACGCCCTCTGCGCGGTGCTGCATACATGCCGCGGCGGAATCCCAGCCACGCTCCCAGCTGAAGTGGGCGTCGAAGAATTTTGCCCAAGCGGTCAGTCGGCGCCCAAGAGGTGCCGAGAAGTTCCAGTCACTCTCGTCGGTGAGGCCGTCCATCCAGAGCGGCCATCCAGCGCCGTAGTCGTTCATCAGCCGCACTTGGATCGGTTTCATGCCAGTCAGTTTGCAGTTCCGAGGCCACCTTGGCGATCCTCATGCCGACAGCGCGCTGTCGTAGGCATGCGCCACTTCGCGATCGCAAACCCAAGCCGGATCCGCCCCTACCGCTTTTCTGCAGCGCAACACCGTCACACTGCGGTATACCCCAACGAGACACCCCGCTCGAGACGGACCCACGGTTCCCAACAGCTCGCCCCCACAGTCCGCTCCCCGGGCGACCCCGTGCCTCGTCGGCCGTCGGATCGTAGAATCGACGACGGGTCCGCGCGCCGCGGGCCCGCGTTCCGTGCCCACCGTCGGTCGCGCGCTCCCGGACCGACGGCAGCGCGCACTCGCGCACCCGCGCTGACCTGGTGGAACACGTGCGCCCCGACTTTTCAGCGGGATCGGACGGTCCGTCGGCCACCACTGGCCGACGATCCCGACGCCGACCGACCCCGTGACCGAGATGAAGGAGCCCGCACCCGATGAGCCTCGTCGTGCAGAAGTTCGGCGGTTCCTCCGTCGCCGACGCCGCCTCGGTGATCCGGGTGGCCTCCCGCATCGCCCAGTACGCGAAGGCCGACCACGAGGTGGTCGTCGTGGTCTCCGCGATGGGCGACACCACCGATGAGCTCATCGACCTCGCCGAGCAGGTCACGCCGAACCCGCCGCCGCGCGAGCTCGACATGCTGCTGACCGCCGGCGAGCGGATCTCGATGGCCGTGCTCTCGATGGCGCTGAACAACAGCGGCGTCGCCGCCCGCGCCTACACCGGCTCGCAGGCGGGCGTGATCACCGACGAGGTGCACGGCAAGGCCCTCATCCAGAAGGTCACGCCGGGCCGCATCCGCAGCGCGCTGGACGCCGGGAACGTCGCGATCGTCGCGGGCTTCCAGGGCGTCTCGCAGGGCACGAAGGACATCACCACCCTGGGCCGCGGCGGCTCCGACACCACCGCCGTCGCGCTCGCCGCGGCGCTCGACGCCGACATCTGCGAGATCTACTCCGACGTCGACGGCGTCTTCACCGCCGACCCCCGCATCGTCCCCAGCGCCCGCCGGGTCCCCGTGATCTCCTGCGAGGAGATGCTGGACCTCGCGGCCAACGGCGCGAAGATCCTCATGGGACGCAGCGTCGAGTACGCCCGCCGCTACGGCGTCCCCCTCCACGTGCGCAGCTCGTTCTCCGGACGCCTGGGCACGATCGTCTCCGACGACGCCGAGCGCATGGTCCCCGTGGACCCCGGCGTCACCGTCCGCATCGCCGATGTGCCGCACCTGGATGCGGCCGACCCCAGCAAGGAGCTGTCCGTGGACACCACCGATCCCGGCCTCGAGGCGCCGATCATCTCCGGCGTCGCCCATGACCGCAGCGAGGGCAAGATCACCGTCGTCGAGGTGCCCGACCAGCCCGGCAAGGCCGCGCTGCTGTTCGACGTCGTCGCCTCCTCCGGCGCGAACATCGACATGATCGTCCAGAACTCCTCGACGACCGACGACACGGTGGCGATCTCCCTGACGCTCCCGGAGGCCGACTCCGACGTGGCCCTCGCCGCGATCGAGCGGGCGCGGGAGACGATCGGCTTCTCCGAGGTCCGCTACAACAACCAGATCGGCAAGGTCTCCGTGGTGGGCGCCGGCATGAAGTCCTCCCCGGGGGTCTCGGCCACGCTGTTCCGCTCGCTCGGCGAGGCCGGCATCAACATCGACATGATCTCGACCTCGGAGATCCGCATCTCCGTGGTCACCGACATCTCCCGGCTCGACGACGCCGTGCGCGTGATCCACACCGCCTTCGGCCTGGACGCCGAGCAGACCGAGGCAGTGGTCTACGGAGGGACTGGACGATGACCAGCACCGACACCACCCGCACCGCCGTCGACTTCTCCGGAACGCCCGGCTATGCGGCCGACGGGCCCGTGATCGGCGTCGTCGGCGCCACCGGCCAGGTGGGCCGCGTGATGCTCGCCCTCCTCGCCGAGCGCGCCCTGCCGCACTCCGCCGTGCGCGCCTTCGCCTCCGCGCGCAGCGCCGGCAGCACCGTGCGCTACGCCGGGCTCGACCTCGTCGTCGAGGACGCGGAGACCGCGGACCTCGAGACCTCGCCCGTGCACATCGCGATCTTCTCCGCCGGAGGCTCGACCTCGAGGGCCCTCGCCCCGCGGTTCGCCGCGGCCGGCGCGGTCGTGGTCGACAACTCCTCCGCGTGGCGCAAGGACCCCGAGGTGCCGCTGGTCGTCTCCGAGGTGAACCCCGAGGCGATCGCCGATCGGCCCCGCGGCATCATCGCGAACCCGAACTGCACCACCATGGCCGCGATGCCGGCGCTGAAGGCCCTGCACTCCGTGGCCGGCCTCGCGCGCCTCAAGGTCGCCACCTACCAGGCGGTCTCGGGCTCCGGCGTCGCGGGCGTGAAGGAGCTCGCCGCGCAGGTCCGTGCCGCCGCCGATCACCTCGAGGAGCTCGCCCTGGACGGCTCGGCGGTCGAGCTGCCCGCGCCCGAGACCTACGTGAAGCCGATCGCCTTCAACGCGCTCGCCTACGCCGGGAACCTCGTCGAGGACGGCTCGGGCGAGACCGACGAGGAGCAGAAGCTGCGCAACGAGTCGCGCCGCATCCTGAACCTCCCCGACCTGCCCGTCGCCGGGACCTGCGTGCGCGTGCCCGTGTTCACCGGCCACAGCGTCGCGATCCACGCGGAGTTCGAGGAGGCGATCACCCCCGAGCAGGCCCGCGAGGCCCTCGCGGGCGCACCCGGCGTGACCCTCGAGGACGTCCCCACGCCGCTCGAGGCGGCCGGCAAGGACGGCACCTTCGTGGGCCGCATCCGCCAGGACCAGTCCGTGCCGGGTGGCAAGGGCCTCGTGCTCTTCGCCGTTTCGGACAACCTGCGCAAGGGGGCGGCGCTGAACGCCATCCAGATCGCCGAGCTCGTCGCCGCGGAGTGCTCCGGCCAGGCCTGATCGGCCACATATCCGACGGGCCCGACGGAGCTGGCTGATTCAGCCGGCCGTCGGCTCGTCAGCCGTCACCCGCTGACGCGGATCCCCAGGTGGGCGGCGAAGTCCTCCGCCCAGGCGGTCGCCTGCGCGACGGAGACGACGGCGCCGCGCATGCCGCCGAAGCCCGCGAGCGCGCTCGTCTCCAGGCCGCGCAGGTCCACGTCCGCGAGGCGCGCGCCGGTGAAGGTCACCGTCTCGGCGCGGCAGTTCTCGAAGCACACGCGCGTCGCGTCGGCCTCGCCGAGGTCGAGCTCCGTGAGCGTGCAGTCACGCAGCACCACGTCGACCAGGTGCGCACCGCGCAGGTTCAACCAGTCCAGCTTGCAGCCCGTGAGGACGACCGAGTCGAGGTCTGCGTCGAACAGTTCGAGCGCACCGATCCGCGAGGCCGTGATCTCGCCGCCGTGCAGGGTGGCCCGGCCCGCCTTCAGCGCGGGGGCGTTCAGGCGCTCGATGCGCACCTCGGTGAGACGGGCATCCTGCAGGTCGGTCTCGTGCGCCATGACATCGACCAGCTCGCACTCGTCGAGCGCGAGTCCGTGCAGGTCACGGCCGGAGACGTCAGCCCCGTCGAATCGCAGTCCCTCGAGGGACGCGTAGGAGTCGAGGGCATCGGCGGGGGAGTCCTCGAGATCCCGCAGCACGATCGGATCGATGCGGGGCGCGGCGACGGCGTCGGACGAACGTGCCGCCCCGCCGGAGCGCGAGGCTCCGCCGGAGCGAGAGTCGCCGCGGCGCGCGGCCATCAGAGCGCCCGCCCGGCGCCGCCGTCGGCAGGGGATCCGGCGGCGATCCGTGCGGCCTGGTAGGCGGGCACGACGACCTCCTCGCGCAGGGCGCGGCGCTGCTCGTAGGGGGCGAAGCCGTTGTTCAGCCCGATGAGCGCCGACTGCTCGAGCTCGTCGAGCCCCCAGGAGAAGGTGTCCACGATCCGCCCGAGCTCCCGGCTGGTCCGGGTCCTGCTCATGAGGCGATTGTCGGAGCTCACCGCGACCCGCATGCCCGCGCGCCGCAGAGCGTCCACCGGATGCGAGGGCATGTCGGCGAAGGCGCCGGTCTGCAGGTTCGAGCTCGGGCAGACCTCGAGCACCACGCCGTGGTCGCGGACTCGGCGGGCCGTCGGACCGACCTCGCCCGGGTCGATGTCGTCGATGAGGCGCACCCCGTGGCCCAGGCGCTCGGCGCCGCAGTCCAGGGCGTCGGCGATCGAGTCGACGCCCGCGGCCTCCCCGGCGTGGATCGTCACGTGGACGCCGGCGGCGCGGGCCCGCTCGAGCTGCGGGCGGAAGCGGGAGGCGGGGAAGCCGTCCTCGGGACCGGCGAGGTCGATGCCGACGACTCCGCGGCCCCGGCGCGCGATCGCGAGGTCCACGATCTCCTCCCGCGGGGCGTTCTGGCGCATCTGGCAGAGGATCTGGCCGACGAGGATCCGGGCGCCCGACGCCTCGACCTGCGCGGTGCCCTCGTCCAGGCCTGCCTGCACCGCCTCGACGGCCTCCTCCATGCTCAGCCCGCCCTCGAGGTGCTGCTCCGGGGCCCAGCGGGTCTCGGCGTAGACGACGCCATCGGCCGCCATGTCCTCCACGAACTCGCGGGCCACGCGCCGCAGGGACTCCGGGGTCTGCATCAGCGCGAGCACGCGCGAGAAGGTCTCGAGGTAGCGGGGGAGGGAACCGGAGTCCGCGGCCTCGGCGAACCAGTCGGCGATGCCCTCGGCGGTCGGAGCGGGCGGCTCGATGCCCAGCTCGCGGGAGAGGTCGAGGACGGTCTGCGGGCGCACGCCGCCGTCGAGGTGGTCGTGCAGGACCGCCTTCGGCAGGGCGCGGAGGTCGAGATCGGAGGCGTCGGAGGCGGGCATCGCTTCTCCCGAGGGTGTGGTGGCGGATCGGACGGGCAGAGGAGGTCGTGCGGAGGATCGGAGGGCAGCGGGTCCAGTATCCCCGCCAGCGCCCCGGCCTTCGGGCCCTGGGTCCCTGTCGGGGTCCCCGGACGCCGGACGGTCGATGCCGGCCCGCCTCCGTCGAACTCCTCCCGATCCCGGTCTCGATGCGCGATCATGCCAGGAGCGCCCGACGTCCGGAGCCGTCCCCGACGGCGACGCCGACGCCGTGCCACTCGGGGCCGAGCGGCACCATCGATCCGTGGGAGGCACCATGCCCGAACGTCCCGTCGAGACCGCGCCCACCCCCTCCGGCGTCCATTCCGAGGTGGGCCGGCTGCGGAAGGTGCTCGTGTGCCGACCCGGGCTCGCCCACGAAAGGCTCACCCCGTCCACGAGCGACGAGCTGCTGTTCGACGACGTCATGTGGGTCGAGGCCGCCCAGCGCGATCACGCGGACTTCGTGGAGACCATGACTGCGCGCGGCGTCGAGGTGCTCGAGCTGCACGACCTGCTCGGCGAGGCCATGGACATGCCCGAGGCCCGCGCCTGGCTGCTGGACCGCAAGGTGATCGCCAATCGCGTGGGCCTGGGGCTCGTGGAGGCGACCCGCAGCAGCCTCGACGCGCTCGACGGCCCCGAGCTCGCGCGCGTCCTCATCGGCGGCATGGCCACGACGGAGCTGCCCGCCGACCTGCGCACTGCCTACGCGAACCTGGCCCGCGAGTCCGTGGGCACCCCCGAGTACCTGCTGCCGCCGCTGCCCAACACCCTGTTCACGCGCGACACCACCTGCTGGATCGGCGACGGCCTCACCCTGAATCCGCTGTACTGGCCGGCCCGCAAGGACGAGACCCTGCTCATGCAGGCCCTCTACCGCTTCCACCCCGAGCTCTCCGGCTCGCGCGTGTGGTGGGGCGACGCCGAGCGGGACTGGGGGCAGGCGACCCTCGAGGGCGGCGACGTGATGCCCGTGGGCAACGGGACGCTGCTGATCGGCATGAGCGAGCGCAGCTCCCGGCAGGCCATCACCCAGCTCGCCGCCGAGCTCTTCGCGGCCGGCGCCGTGGAGAGGATCGTCGTCGCGGGGATGCCGCGGCTGCGGGCCGCCATGCACCTGGACACCGTGTTCACCTTCGCCGACCGCGACCTCGCGACCGTGCACCCGGCGATCGTCGACGGCATCCACGCCTTCACCATCCGCCCGGCCGACAACGCCCTGGGCATGGAGGTGCGCGACGAGGGCGAGCGCCGCTTCGTGGACGTGGTCGCCGAGGCCATGGGTCTGAAGGAGCTGCGCACGGTCGCGACCGCGGGCGATCTCTACGCCTCCGAGCGCCAGCAGTGGGACAGCGGCAACAACGCCGTCGCCCTCGAGCCCGGCGTCGTCATCACCTACGACCGCAACACCCAGACCAACGCCGCCCTGCGCGACGCCGGCGTCGAGGTGCTGACGATCCGCGGCGCCGAGCTGGGCCGGGGCCGGGGCGGCGGGCACTGCATGACCTGCCCGATCGTGCGCGACCCCGTCGACTGGTGAGGTTCGGCATCGACGGGTGAGGCTCAGCGCCGACCGAGTCCGGAGGCATCCCAGCCGGCCCGTCGCCACGCCGCGAGATCGAGCACGTTGCGGCCGTCGATGAGACGCCTCGCGGCGACGAGCGTGCCGACCCGTGCGGGGTCCAGCTCCCGGTAGAGCGGCCATTCGGTGAGCAGCAGCACGAGCTCGGCCCCCGCCAGGGCCTCCTCGACGTCCTCGATCGCATGCAGCGAGGGGAAGCGGGCGCGCACGTTCGCGAGCGCGGCCGGATCGGTGATGGACACGTCCGCCCCCTCGCCGACCAGGCGCACTGCGATGTCCAGGGCGGGGGAGTCGCGCACGTCGTCGGTATCGGGCTTGAAGGCGGCGCCGAGCACAGCCACCCGTCGGCCCTCGAGGCTGTCGCCGAGGGCGGCGCGGGCCCGGCGCAGCATGTACTCCCGCCGTCCGGTGTTGATCGCGTCGATGTCGCGCAGGAAGGCGAAGGAGTCCACGGCGCCGAGTTCGCCCGCCCGGGAGATCAGGCCGCGCAGGTCCTTGGGCAGGCAGCCGCCGCCGAAGCCCACGCCGGCCCGCAGGAACTTCCGGCCGATCCGGTCGTCCATGCCGATCGCCTCGGCGACATCGGCGACGTCCGCGCCGGTGATGTCGCACAGCTCGGAGACCGCGTTGATGAAGGAGATCTTCGTGGCCAGGAACGAGTTCGCCGAGACCTTCACGAGCTCGGCCGATTCGAGCGAGTACACCTTCCGCGGGATGCTCGTGGCCAGCATCGGTGCGTACACGCGGTCCAGCAGGGCGACCTCGTGCTCGGCCTCGGCGCCCGAGGGATCGGCGAGCCCGTAGACGAGCCGGTCGGGGCGCAGGGTGTCGGAGACCGCGAAGCCCTCCCGCAGGAACTCGGGGTTCCACACCACCGTGGCCCCGGCGATCCCGGCCACGCGCGCGTGCAGGCGGCGGGCGGTGCCCACGGGGACCGTGGACTTCCCGGCGATCAGTGTCCGCGCCCCGCCGCGCGCCGCGAGCAGCGGGACCAGGGAGTCCAGCGCCGACTCGATCATGGAGAGGTCCGCGCCCAGGCCGTCGGCCCGCTGCGGGGTGCCGAGTGCCAGGAAGTGGACGTCGGCCCCGGCGAGATCTGCGTAGTCGGTGGTGAAGGTGAGACGGCCCGAGGCCACGGTGCGGGTGAGCAGCTCGGCGAAGCCCGGTTCGTGGAACGGCGGACGCGCCGCGCTCAGGGCGGTGACCCGCTGCGCGTCCACGTCGAGCCCGATCACACGGTGCCCCAGCTCGGCCATGGCCGCCGCGTGGACGGCGCCGAGGTAGCCGCAGCCGATTACGGAGACAGTGAGGGTCGGTGCGGATCCGGGCTGGTTCACGGAGATGTCGGCCTCTCGAGACGGTGTAGAGAATCGATCGGGTCGTCACACGGATGCCGAGCAGAGCCGGGCCGCAGGCACAGGCCCGCTGTGCGGGCATCCTCTGTTGCGGCCATGCTAGGAACCGCCGGCCACTGCAGGTGACCGGTGCCCGATGTCGCGATGAACACTGGACGTCCATCGCGGAGCGCAGCACCGGCGTGGCGCTCTTTTCGGGTGCGCCGGCGCGGGGCTCTTGAGGGCAGCGAGCACATCGGCGCCCCGGGCCCGACCATCGTCTGATGTCCGGTATGAGTGAATGTCCTGGTGAAGGGCGTGCTGCGGATCATCGGTGCCGGGTACCGCTCGGTAACAATCACGCAACGAACAACGGTTTCGGTGAGATTCCCCTGTCCCGGCTGAACAAACTCTGCGAATCTGCTTGGGGTCACACCGTGACATCCCCCACGCTTCCCCCGGGGGCACCCTCATGTCAGGAGCGAACGTGGAACGTCTGCAGACACCACCGCCGTCCCCGCGGAGCACCAGGCCGAAGTTGGCACGAACACTGGTGGCATCCGTGGCGGCGGCAGGATTGACCCTCTTGTCCGTCCCTTCCGCCTCCGCGGCGGATACCGATCAGTCCGAAGCGCTGGGGCAGGTGATCGCCAGCCAGGTGCTGGGTCAGGACCTGCTGGACGCCGGTTCCAGCGCGAGCGGAAACCTCAGCGACGCGGGCCCGAACGCCAACCCGCTGAACGTTGAGGCGCTCGGCGCCCTGAACGTCGACCTGGGCTCGATCTCCCTCCCCCTGGTCAGTGACACCGATGGTGGCGGGCTGCTGTACCTCGGCGCGGCCGGCGCCTTCTCGAGCTACGCCTCATCCCCGGACGCCACGACCTCGACGGCCAGCGCCGGGGTGCTCGGCGAGGACGGGGCCATCACCCCCGACCCGGGCGGCGTGGGCGAGTACGGCAGCGCGAGGGTCAATCTCACCGACCTGCTCGATCAGGCCGGCGTCTCTGGCCTGACCGACGACATCGTCGACGAGCTGAGCCTCGAGCTCGGCGCGCTCGGATCGACCGCTTCCGCGAACGGCGAGGACATCACCTCGAGCTACACCGTGGCCGACGGCCAGCTGCGCTTCCACTCGCCACTGGTGGGCGGCGTCGCCAGCGACGTCGACTCCACGATCACCGGAGTCGGCGGCACGATCGACGACACCCTGGGCACCGACGGCGCCCTGGGACAGGTCGCGAATGCCGTGGACATCGACGTCAACCTCGGTGTCGCGTCGGTCGAAGCCGGCGGTGGAACGGTCGGCATCGACGGGCTCGACACTGCCCTGGACGAGCTCAGCACCACCGTGCTGGACGAGCCGCTGACCGACGCCAACGGCATCGTCCTCATCGACCTCAACGACGGCACCATCACGGTGAACCTCGAAAACCTCGTCGAGGGCGATACCCTCAACGGCCTCGACCCCAACACCGAGTTGCTGAGCGCTGACACGATCTCGAAGATCACCGGTGCGGTCGACGAAGCGCTCGCCTCGCTCCCCACCAAGATCACCGAGGGCGTGACCGAGGTGCTGAACGCCACCGAGGTGCACGTCGAACTCCCTGCCAAGGTGACGGTCGCTCTCCTGAGCAGCAATGTCGACATCACTGTCGATGGGACGCTGGGTCAGCTCGCCGGCACGGCCGAGGGTGATCCTGAGATCGATATCGATGGCAGCCTGCCCGGTGGGATCAGCATCGGAGCGCTGCTGGCTCCCCTCAAGCCGGTCGTGCAGTCCGCACTCATTGATCCCCTGCAGGCGGTCGTCGGGCCGCTTCTCACGACGACGACCGATGAGCTGGCCGACGGACTAGACGCGGTCGTCGATCCGGTCCTGGAGGCCCTTGATCCGGTGCTCTCCGGTGTCCTGGCTCAGGTCGTCTCCATCACCATCAACGAGCAGCCGGAGCCCGGCTACCTGGGTGACGGATCGTTCACGGTCAACGCGCTCAGCCTGGAGATGCTGCCGAACGCCGATGCGGTGAACATCGATCTCGCCTCGTCCAGCGTTCGCGTGAGCGACGAAGCTGCGACGCCGGCCGTCACCGTCGATCCCGGGACCGTCGCGGATGGCGAGACCACCACGGTGGACGGCTCGGGCTACCCGCCGAACACCGATGTCTCGGTCCAGCTGGTCGATGAGAACGGTGACCCTGTGGGCGACCCGGTCTCCGTCACCACGGACGACGACGGCAACTTCTCCACCGAGCTGACGGTGCCGGAGGGCACGCAGGCTGGCTCCGACTACGGGGTCGTCGGCACCGCTTCCTCCGGTGAGGAGGCTCGGGCGGGCCTCGAGGTTACCAATGCGGACGAGCCCGGTGACGACAACGCTGCCGACAACGGTGACGACGACGCAGCTGACAACACGTCGGACAACACCGCTGACAACACGTCGGACAACGGTGATGACAACACTGATGCCAACACGGCTGACAACGGTGATGACAACACTGATGCCAACACGGCTGACAACGGTGATGACAACACGGCCGACAACACCGCTGACAACACGTCGGACAACACCGCGGACAACACGTCGGAGAACGGTGATGACAACACTGCTGCCAACACTGCTGACAACGGTGCCGACAACACCGCGGTCAATACGGCCGAGAACACGGCTGACAACAGTGATGACAACACGGCCGACAACACCGCTGACAACACCGCTGACAACTCGGCCGACAATGGTGCCGACAACGCCACTGACAATGGTTCGGACAACGGCAGCGACAGCGCCGCTGACAATGGTTCGGACAACGGCAGCGACAACGCCGAGGATCCGACGGTTGACGTCGACCCCGGCACGGTCGAGGACGGCGATTCCACGACCGTGACCGGTGACGGATTCCCGCCCAACACCGATGTCACCGTCCAGCTCACCGATCCCGATGGCAATGCGGTCGGCGATCCGGTCACCGTGACGACCGATGACGACGGCAGCTTCACCGCCGTGGTCACCGTTCCGGAAGGTTCGGACCCGGGTGAGTACTCGGTCGTCGCCACAGCGGAGTCCGGTGAGACCGCGAGCGCGGACCTCACGGTGACTGCTGCCGATGGAAGCAATGGCAACGGCGACAACTCGAGTGCGAACGCCTCGGGCAACGCCGGTGGCACCGGCTCCGGGACCAGCGGCTCGGGCAGCTCCGGGACGTCGAGCTACCCCACCGGGTCACTTGCCAACACCGGCGCCGCCGGCACCGCCGCGATGGTCGGCATCGCTGCGCTGCTCCTGATCGGGGGTGCTGCGAGCGTCGTGATCTCTCGACGTGCCGCTCGCTGAGTGAATCCCACCCATCGCTGATGGCCGCCTGGGCGACACCCCCGTGTCGCCCCGGCGGCCATCAGTCCGTCCTCCATCTCACTGCCACAAGCTCGCAGAACGGACACCCTGCATGGCAACGCCCCGCATCCGCAGATTTCCCGCGGCGGTCCTCGTACTGGTCGGTGCCCTCGCGACCGCACACATCGGGGCGACCCTCGCCTTCACGGGCCCCGAGACTCCAGTGAAGGAGTCGCTTCAGCCCGGTCTGAACCGTTACTTCCTCGGGCCTCTGGACCAGGGGTGGAGCCTCTTCGCCCCAGGCCCATACTCCCAGGACGAGTACATGCTGGTCCGTGCCTGCGTCAGCGAGCGTGACGTCTGCGCAGGCGGGACCGACGCCGGCGCCGAGTTCACGCCGTGGCGGCAGGTGACCGCGGAAGAGCAGGAAGCCGTGAAGTACAACGTCTTCGCCGACAGGGAGACCCGCATCTCGAAGGTCATCCACGGGCGCTTCTGGTCCGCCGCCGCGAAGCTCAACGACGAGCAGCGCGACATGGCGGAAGGCAATCACATCGATGGTGATCCTGTCTTCGGCGTCGACCTGAATTCGTCTGAAGCATCCGAGAAGTACTCTCCCGCCCAGCTCAGCACGCTGCGCTCCTACCAGCGTCTCGAAGACACAGCGGTCGGCCTGGGGACCCTGTACATGCGGCAGCAGTATGGGGACTTCGTGACGCTCGTCGAAGTGCGGATGATGCGCGAGTCCGTCCCCTCCTTCGACAAGCGGCACGAGAAGAATCTCACGCGATCGCAGTCCTGGACGAACATCGGTTGGCGACCCGCCACGGAGTTCGACGAGCAGGTGAGCGCAGCATGGAGCTGAGCCCCGCCTCTGCGCCCGTCCGCACCTGGATCCGGCGCCAGCGCCACCTCCCGGCCCGCCTGACCCGCCGCGTGACGACGTGGTTCATCGAGGACCGTCATGGTGACTACGGGTTCGCGGTGATGCGGATCGCCTCCGGGGTCTTCCTCCTCGGCTGGCTGCTCATCAATCTGCCCATCGCCTCCCGCGTCTGGGGGCCGGGCTCTGCGTACCTCCAGCCGTACCGGGAGATCTTGGGCTACAGCTTCCCCTTCGACATCCTCCAGCACGCGGGGCCCGGGATGTTCTGGGTCTGGTATGTGCTGACGACAGCTCTCGTCGTCACCTTTCTGCTGGGCTGGCGCACACGCATCGTGACGCCCTTGCTTTTCATCGCGTACACGACTCTGAACGGGCAGAACACGCCGATCTCCGACGGCGGCAACTACTTCATCCGGATCATGCTCGTCTATCTGATCCTGGTCGACGTGTCCCGCCGCTGGTCCCTGGACTCCCGGCGGCGAGCTGCGAAGGGCAGCACGGAGACCCAGACGGGATCCGTGCTGCACAACATCGGGCTGTGCCTGGTCGTGGCGCAGATCTGCACGGTCTACCTCGAGGCGGGTCTCTACAAGGTCCAGGGCGGACTGTGGCAGAACGGCACGGCCGTCTATTACCCGTTGCAGTCCGTGGCCTACGGGGTGTTCCCGCCGCTCGCGGACGTGCTGACCTACTTCGCCCTGCCCGTGTTCATCGCGACCTACGTGACCGTGCTTGCGCAGATCGCGTTCCCTTTCCTGCTGTTCAATACGATCACGCGCCGCGCAGTCCTCGTCGCTCTGCTCGGGATGCACCTGAGCATCGGCGTCCTCATGGGTCTTCCCTTCTTCTCCGGCATCATGGCCTCGGCCGATGCCGTCCTCGTCTCCGGCGCGACGTGGGTCGCCATCGTCTCCTGGCTGAAGGGGACACTCCTGGGCAACAGGCTCACGGAATCCCTCGTCGCACGCTTCCGGAAGCACCGCTCCAGAACTACCGCGACGGGCGGGGGCGACGAGGTGGAGGAGGCCGAGCCGGATACGGCCCCGGCGGAGCCCGGAGTCCGGGCATGAGGGCAGCGACCCGCCGCCCTGCCCGCAGTCCAGCGCGCGGCGCTCTCGTGCTCGCGCCGTTGCTCCTGGCCCTTCTCACTCCGGGATGTGCACAGCCGGCCGGGCCGCCGAACGAGTCCGCGAGCTCAGGTGGAGGAACCGAAGCAACCTCGTCGGCCCCTCCGAGTGCTGAGGCCGCTTCAGCCGATGCCTGCGCGACCTTCTGGGGCGACCCCACCTACGCCACGCCGCTGTCCCGTGACGTGCTCGACCGCGCCGCGACAGCGGCAGCCAACGGCCCGGACGACCCCGCCTTCTACGCGATGACGGGCGATGACATCGACGCCGGCTTCGTCCATGCCGACTCGGGGGCCCGCGATGCCGCGGGCGAGCTCGCTGCATGGATGCGGGAACAGCCGCGGCGCGGACAGGATGCCGACATGGACGCGTTCGTCTCGTCCTGGCGGGGTCTCGCTGCTGCATGCGCTCCGCATTCGGCGGCCGCAACCTGGGCGTCGGGCGCCGGTGAGACCGGTACGAAACCGTCCGCCCTCGTGTGCGCCGACATCGTGGACACGCCGTCCACTCTCACGGTCTTCGCCAATGCGAACGTGCTGACCTCCAACCTCTTCAAGCTCGTCGGCCGGGGACCGCGGACTGTGCCGGCCGACAGGATGGACGACGTGCGCGCGGCCGACCAGCTGCTGACTGAGGAGATCGGCGCCGCGGAACCGGGAGCTGTGCGGGACTCGCTCGAGGACGTGCGCGCCCCTCTGCGGGACGCCCTGAACGGCGACCTGCATTCGGACGGTCTGCAGGGGCCGCTCGACCGGCTCGCTGACGCGTGCACAGATGCGGACTACTTCGTCCCGCCCAGCGGTGAGGGCGACGACGAGGGGCTGGCATGAGCCGCGCCCGCTCCCGGGGCGCGAAGGCCGTGGGGCTCCTCGGGGAGGTGATGCTCACCCTCGCGGCGCTGGTCGCGCTCTTCCTGGTCTGGCAGCTGTGGTGGACCGATGTCGTCTCCCAGCGCGGCCAGGACCAGATCCTCGGCGAGCTCGACCAGGGTTGGGGGGACCTGGACACCCGGAGCATCGCTCCGCCCCAGGCCGGCGATCCTCCTGTCATCGATACGCCGGAGGACGGCGTGGTCTGGGGAACGCTATGGGTCCCGGACTTCCCTCGGGAGCGCATTCCCCTGGCCGAAGGTGTCGACCGTGAACGCGTCCTCAATGTGAAGGGAGCCGGGCACTATCCCCAGACCGCTCTGCCGGGGGAGGTGGGCAACTTCTCCGTGGCCGGGCACAGGAACACCTATGGTCGGCCGTTCTACGACATCGCGTCGCTGAGGAAGGGCTCGGTGCTCGTCGTCGAGACGGAGAAGACCTTCTACATCTATAAGGTGACGGCCTCCGAGGTCGTCGAGCCGAGCGACGTCGGCGTGATCGCCCCTGATCCCGATGATCCGAGCGCGGAGCCCTCGCGACGCCTGCTCACCCTCACCGCGTGCCATCCGATGTATTCGGACCGCGAGCGGTACATCGTCCACGCCGAACTGACCTCCTGGACCAAGCGCGAGGACGGCATCCCGAAGGAGCTCGTCGGGACGTCGGCGGCTCCCTCGGACAGTGCGGGGTGAGCTCCGACCGTCCGTGGCGTCCATGATGATTCGAATGCGAGAGGTTCTGCCGATGTACTCCTGGTTGTTCCGGCACCTGCCCGGACCGTTGTGGTTTCGGGTCGGGCTCGTCATCGTCCTCGTGGTGGTCCTCGTAGGCGCGCTCTTCCAGTGGGTTTTCCCGGCAGTAGCTCCCCTCCTGCCGTTCGATGGCGGGACCGTCGATTCCGCCCCGGCGTCGCCCTGACGGCTCGCGAGAGCCGTCCCACAGCCGTCATCCTGTGTGACGCGTGTCACTGGGTCCGAGCGTGAGGAATCCAGCCGCGACGACGTCCTCCTGGTGGAATGCAGAGGCGTCCCGTGGTCGCGGTCCAGCGACAGCGGTGCCGCCGGACCAGGAACGGTGAAGGAGCGGCGGGTGAGCGAGGCCTCCCAGGAGCGGCGCATGGATGAGCGCACCCTCGTGCTGCGCGCCCAGGACGGCGACGTCGACGCCTTCGAGGTGCTCATCGACCGGCACCAGTCCGCGCTGCTGCGCCTGGCATCGGCGGCGCTGCGCAACCGCGCCGACGCCGAGGACGTGGTCCAGGAGACCCTGCTGACCGCGTGGCGGCGCCTGCACCTGCTGCAGGACCCGGACGCGTTCCGGTCCTGGCTGCTGCAGATCTGCGCCCGGCGGTCCACGGACGTGGTGCGCCGCAGCGCGCGGCGCGGCACGGACCCGCTCGCCCCTGAGGACTTCCCCGAGCAGCCGGGCGTGGGCGGGAGCGTGGGCGCCGTCGGCTCCGGCAGCGGCGGCGCGAACGCGGGCGGCCACGGCGACCCGTTCGACGCGGTCGTGGTCGACGCCCAGATGCGCACGCTGCGCCAGCTCCTCGACGGGCTCGAGGCGAGCCAGCGGGAGTGCTGGGTGCTGCGCGAGATCGACGGCCTGGGCTATGCGGAGATCGCCTCCGCCCTGGACCTGCCGGAGTCCACCGTGCGCGGCCGCCTGGCCCGTGCCCGCGCGCACATCATCGCGAGGATGGAGGAGTGGAGGTGAGCATGCAGACGCCTCATGAGCCGGAGGAGAGCGAGCAGGGCGCGCCCGTCGAGCACGAGCTGCCCGTCGAGACCGCGGAGCAGTCGGCCGCGTACGACAGCCTGATCCGCTCGGCCCACCAGGAATGGGCGGAGCTGGAGAAGTCCGGCGACCCCAGCGTGTCCGTGTCCTCCGGGGCGCTCGCCGCGCTCAAGCGGTCCGTGCGCGCCGAGGTGCGCCGGGGTGCGCAGGTCGCGGTCCCGCCCACGCGGCGCGGCCCGATGTCGGTCTCCGAGCTGACCCTGCACACGGTGCTGCGACGGGCCGTGGACACGGTGCCGGACGCGCGCAGCCTGCGCGCCACGGTCGAGTACGCGGAGGAGGGCGCCGCCTCGCACGGCGGCCGGTCCGGCGAGAGGGGGATGCCGCGCGCGGTGACGCTGCGGATCTCCGTCCAGCTGGGCAGCCCCGGCGCGCGCGACCTCATGCGCCTGGCCGAGGACGTGCGCGGCGCCGCCGCGGCCGCGCTGCACCGCGACCTCGGCATCGACCCCGACCGCATCGACGTGCACATCGAGGATCTCCATGACCAGTGACAGCACCCGCATCAGTGAGAGCACCCGCATCAGCGACGACGCCCCCGCCGCGGCCGGCGCGACCGGTCGCGCCGGAGAGCGCGCGAGCAGGAGCAGCACTGGGGTCCTCACCGACGACCTCGTGCAGGCCGTGCTCGCCGTGCCGGGCGTCGGCGGTCTCGAGCCCGGCGTGACGAGCACGCTGCGGGCGCTCGACGCCCGGCTGCGGCGCCGGCCCGAGGCCGTCGCCCGCTACGGACTGCACCTCGAGGAGGCGCAGGCCCGGGTGGTCGTCGAGGTGGGGCTGCGCACCCAGGAGCCGCTGAGGCAGGTCGTCGAGGACCTCCAGGCCACGGTCGCCGGCGTCCTCGAGGACGCCGGCCACGGTGACCTCGAGGTGCTGGTGCGCGTGCAGTCCGCCTGAGCTGCAGTCCGCTTGAGAAGAGCGGACACACAGGAGTCCGTCGCCCGCTCGCAGGGGGTGCGAGCGGCGACGGCAGGCACGGGTTCATGCGGACGCGCGGGTGTGCGCGTCGGATCGGACCCGGCCACTTCCGGGGGGAGTGCCCGGTGCTCGGGGGAGCACCGGGCGCTCGGGGGATTCCCGTGGACACGGGATCCCACCCGGAACCGGGGGAGCCCCGGACACCGGGGGAGCGAGGGGAACAGGGACCCGCGAGGGGATCGAGGGAGAACAGGGCTCTCGGCGCGCAGGTGGGCGTGCCGGGGGCCCTGAGTCATGCCGGGCCGACGGGCAGGGTCAGCGGCGGGCGCGGCGGCCGTGGCCGCCGGCCGCGGCGCTCCGGCGCCGCAGCATCACGACAGCGACGCCCACGGCGCCCAGCAGCACGGTCCCCGCACCGCTGACGGCGAGGACCGGGCCGATCCCTGAGCCCTCGTGTGCGGACGCCGCGCGCGCCCCCGCGTCCTCCGCGTCTGCGTCGCGTCCACCGGAGGAGGAGACGGGGTGCACGTCGGCGGAGCGGTCGTCGCCGTCGGCGCTCCGATCCCCGGTCGAGCCGTCGCCCGTGTCGCTCGCGGACCCGGCGTCCTCGCCGTGGTCCGGGTCGGCCTGCGCATCATCGGCCGTGCCGCGCGAGGAGTCGTCCGACGCCGTGCCGCTCGAAGAGCCTGATCCGGAGCCCTCGGCGCTCTCGCCGTCGTCCGCGTCGGACCCTGCGGCTCCTGCGCCGGACGAGTCGTCGCGGCCCGAGGCGCTCGAGGAGCCATCGGACCGGCCGGCGCCGGATCCGCCCTCGGCCGCGTCCGCGCTGTCGCGACCCGCGGAGCCTGCGTCGTCCCCGCTCTCGTCGCTCGAGGCGCCCGCACCGGAGGACGAGCCCCGACCCGAGCCCGCATCCTGCGAGGCAGAGTCGTCGGAGCCGTCGCCGCCCGTGCCATCGGAGCCGCTCGTGCTGCCGGAGTCGCCGGAGTCGTTCGACGTGCCGGAGCCGGCGGACGAGGAGTCGTCGGACCCGTCGGCGTCGCCCGCGCCGCCAGAATCGGCGCCGCCCGAGTCCGCGTCACCCGAGTCCTCGCCGGCCGAGGAGCCCCCGCCGGTCGAGGACCCCGAGCCCGTGCCGGAGTCATCGTCGGAGCCGTCCGCGCCGGAGGACCCGGAGCCCGAGGAGCCGTCGTCGCCGGAGCCGCTGCCCGAGTCCGAGCCATCGTCCTCGCCGTTGCCGTTGCCGCCGGCGTCCGACGATCCCGAGCCGCTGCCCGTGTCGTCGGAGCGTCCGTCGGCCCCGTTCCCGGGCCCGTCGGACCCGCTGTCATCGGTGCCCGACGCGTCGTCCCCGCCGACGTGCACGCGCACCGAGCCGGACTCGCTGCTGTCGCGGCCCTCGAGGGTGATGCGCACGTCGCCGGAGTCGGGGAGCGCGACGCGCGTGCGGACCGTGCCGTCGGGCTCGACGGCGACGGGGCCCGTGGTGGTCGTGCGGTCGCCCACGATGTTCACGTCGACCGAGGTCGTGGAGTCGGAGAAGCCGCAGGCCTGCACCTGGACGCTGTCGCCGGGAGAGACGTCCTCCGCGTCCGCCACCACGGTGAGCGCGCTGCACACCGCGGGGAGCTGCGCGGCCTGGGCCTGGGCGGGCAGGAGCAGGCAGGGAAGCAGCACCGCGGCGCCCACGGCGCCGATGCGGCGTCGTCCCTGGGGCACGTGGTCGTCCTCCTCGCGGGCGGTCCTGGCCCTGTGCTGCTCGACTGCTGATGGCTGTGCGGCTCGTGGCCGCTGCATCCCGGTCCGTGCCGGTCGCGTCCGCCGGCGGCGGCTCGTGGCCGCCGATTCCGGCTGTGCCGCGCCTGTGGCGCGACTGCGCGGTGCGTGTGCACCGCCCGGGAACCCTGGTCGGTCCGCGGGCCGCTCCGTAGAATCTATGAACAGGACAGCATCCGTGCGCGTCGGACCGGGCCAAGGTCTGGCAAACATGTGGTCCGGGTCCATGCATGCCTGTGCATCGGCGCACGGATGGGTGCGTGGGACGGCCCGCAGTGGTCGACTGTGCGCTTCGTGCCCGCCCCGCGGGCCCCGACCCCGGTCGGGACGCGACGTCGCGCGGAGCGTCCGACGTCCGCGAACGAGGAGAGCAGATGACACAGAGCCCGATGAGGACCGCGGACACCCCCGCACCCGACGGCACCGGCCCCACGGGCCGCCGTCGGGCGAACGGCGCGTCCGACGGGACCGGCAGCACGGCCGGGTCCGACGCGGCGGGTGCCTCCGACGCCCCGCTCTCCCCGGCCACGCTCGAGGAGATCGCCGGCACCGCGCGCGACGTCGTCGACGAGATCTCGACGGTCGTCGAGGGCAAGGCCGACGCCGCGTCGCTCGCCGTGATGGTGCTGCTCGCCGGCGGCCACGTGCTCGTCGAGGACGTCCCCGGCACCGGCAAGACCATGCTCGCGAAGTCCCTGGCCGCGGCGCTCGGCGCCGACCGCCACCGCATCCAGTTCACGCCCGACCTGCTCCCCGGCGACGTCACCGGCGCGAGCATCTTCGACCAGGCCGCGGGCCGCTTCGAGTTCCGCCCGGGCGCCGTGTTCACGCAGGTCCTGCTCGCCGACGAGATCAACCGCGCCTCCCCGAAGATCCAGTCCGCGCTGCTCGAGGCGATGGAGGAGCGGCAGGTCAGCGTCGACGGCCAGACCTACGCCCTGCCCGAGCCCTTCATGGTGGTCGCGACCGCGAACCCCGTCGAGATGGAGGGCACCTATCGCCTGCCCGAGGCGCAGCGCGACCGCTTCCTCGCCCAGATGACCATGGGCTACCCGGTGGCCTCGGCCGAGGCGCGCATGGTCTCCGCCCAGGCCGGGCCCGTGCCCGACGGCGACCGCGAGCTCGTGGACTCCGTGCGCGCCCGCACAGATCCCGCGACGATCGCGGCGTACGTGCGCGCGATCCGCCGGGTCCACGCCGCGCCCGCGCTCGTCGAGTACGCGGTGCGCCTCGCGGCCGCGACCCGGGAGCATCCGCGCAGCGTGCTGGGCGCCTCGCCGCGCGCCGGCGTGCACCTGCTGCGCGCCGCGAAGGCGCATGCGGCGATGGGCGCCCGAGGCTTCGTCGAGCCCGGCGACCTGCGCGCCGTGGTCGGCCCCGTGTGGCGCCACCGCCTGCACCTCAGCCCCGGGGCCCTGTCCCGCGGCGCCACGGCCGACGACGTGCTCGAGGACGTGCTCGCGCAGGTCCCCGTGGCCTGATGAGGAGCGCATGATGGCGACCGCGACGACCGGAGCCGTCGGTGTGACGGGTGCGGCCGGGGCGTCGAGTGCCGTCGGCGCGGCGGGCGCCGCGAGCGCCCGCGCCCGGCGCACCCGGATCCGTCCGACGGCCCGCGGCGCCTGCCTGCTGGTCGTCGCCGTGCTGCTGTGGGCGGGCGGGGAGATCACCGGGCTCGCCGCCGGCCGCCTGATCGGCATCGCTCTCGTGCTCGCCCTGCTGCTGTCCCTGGCCGCGGTGCTCCTGCTGCGGATCGGGCTCGGGCTCTCGCGGCGCGTGCTCGACGACGCCGTGACCGCAGGCGCCCCCGCCCGCGTCGACCTGCGCCTGCTGTCCACCGCGCTCGCCGCCCGCGTGCCGCTGGGCAGCGGGACCGTGACCGCGCAGCTGCCCGCGGGCCTCGGCGGACCCGGCGACCTCCGTCTGGCCCCGCGCATGCCCCACCACGTGCAGGTGGGCGGGCGCGGCATCCACGAGCTCGGCGCCTGCCTGATCCGCCTGCGCGACCCCTTCGGCCTCCTGCAGCTCAGCGCGCGCATCGAGCTGCCCGGCCGCATCGTCGGCCTGCCCGTCGTCGAGCCCGTGGACGACGCCGGCACCAGCCGGATCGGCATCGGACGTCGCGACCTCGAGAGCGCCGGCGCGGCGATCGGCAGCGGAGAGCTCGGCGTGATCCCGCGGCCCTACGCCCCGGGCGACGACATGCGCCGCATCCACTGGCGGGCGAGCGCCCGCGCCGGACGGCTGATGACCCGCGAGGAGGAGCCGCCCCGCAGCGAGGGCGCGGTGATCGTCCTGGACACGCGCCTGCCGCGCGACGCCGAGGGCGACGAGGTGGGCGCCGAGCGCCGCGACCCGGTGCAGGACAGGATCCTCGACCATGCCGCATCCCTGCTGGTCAGCCTCGCCTCCCACGGATGGGAGACGCGGGTCGTGGACGCCGACGGCGACGAGATCACCCGCATGGTCGGACGCGCCGGCGGGGCCTCGCCGCTCGATGCCGAGGCCGGCGCGATCGGCGTGCGCGCCGCCCTCATCGACCTCGCGGGCGTGGGCTTCGGCGACGCCCCGCAGGAGCGCGGGAAGCCCGTCACCCTCGACCACGCCTCGGGCCGCGTGGACCTCGCGATCGCGCTGGGCCCCGACCACGGCGACCCCTTCGGCGCCCTCGAGCTGGACCGCTTCGCCGCCCGCGCCCCGCAGCGCACCGCGATCGCCGTGCGCCCCGCCGCGGCCGGCGACGAGCGGGTGCGCAGCGCCCACGACGGCACCTGGCTGCGCCTGGACGCCCCGGCCGATGCGCGCCTCGGCGACGTCCTCGAGGCCGGATCATGAGCGCCCCCGCCCCGACCGGCGCGACCGCCGCCTCGACCGACCCCGGGAGCCGCGGGTCGGGGGCTCAGGCGGCCACCCGCACGCGCACGCCCGGCGAGGCCCTCCACGAGAGGCTCATGGCGCGCCCTGTGCGGATGAGCCTCGTGCTCGCTGTCGCGGTGGTGCTCGCCGCGATCCCCCTCTCGCAGCTGCTCGACGGTGCCGACTGGTTCACCCTGCCGCTCGGGGCGGCGGTCGTGGTCGGCGGCCTCGGGGCGATCGTGCGGGCCTTCAGCCCGCGCCGGATGCGCGCCCTCCCCGTGCAGGTCGTGGGCCTGATCCTGCTGTGCGTGGGGGTCGAGGCGGCCACCGGCGCGCTGCCCGTGGGCGGCCCGGCGGCCCTCGTGACCGGGCAGGTGGACGTGATCCGCCAGGGCGTGAGCATCCTCTTCCAGGCGCAGGCGCCGCTGGTCCTGGCGCCCTCCTCGCGCATCGTGGTGCTCGCCCTCATCGGACTCGTGGTCCTCGCGCTGGACATCCTCTGCGTCGAGGGCGGCTGGCACATGGTCACCGCGCTGATCCTGCTGGGCTTCATGCTCGTGCCCGCCCTCATGCGTCCCGACGGCGGCGGCTTCGCGAGCAGCGTCGGCCCGATCCTCGCCGCGCTCGCCGTCCTCGCCGTGAGCGGCCTGCCGGATCGCCTCGGCCCGCGCAGACCGCGCGGCCCGCGCGGGCAGGGGGCCGACGGGGGCGAGGAAGCGCAGCACGGCGCGGCTCGTCCCGCCGGTCCCGGCGCCGCCGGGGACCGCATGGGCCGACGCGCCGCGCTCGGCCTGATCGGCGCGGGCGCCGTGGCGGTCGCGACGCCGGCGGTCTCGGCCGTGCTGCCGCGCGCCCAGGACCCCGTGTTCCTGATCGACCTCGACCGCATCAACGCCTGGCAGGGACGCGCCGGGGCGCTCGGCGGGGCGATGATCGACGACTCCGTGTCCGTGCGCCGCAACCTCATGCAGGGCCGCGAGCGCGAGATGCTGCGCATGACGACGGACGTGGCGCAGCCCGGCTACCTGCGCCTGCAGGCGCTCACCCAGTTCGACGGCCAGAGCTTCCAGGCCGGCAAGCAGCGCGGATCGACCTCCCGGACCACCTCGGAGTCGTTCTCCGACCGACGTCTCGCCTCCTCGCGCCCCGACGGCGATCCCGTCTACGACCTGCACATCACCGAACTGATCGGCGACCGCCTGCCCACGCCGTTCCCGATCCGCTGGACCGACGCCGGGGACTCCACCGAGCTCGCGCGCACGGGCGCCAGCAACGGCGAGCTCGTGGTCGACGGGGGAGCCCGGGACCTCTCCGGCATGCGCTACTCGGTCGCCGTCGACGACACCTCCTTCGGCCCCGACGAGCTGCGCGACGTCTCCGACGCGGACATGCGCATCCCGTACGACAACGGGTACGTGAACGTCAGCTCGACCCCGTCGATCCACGCGCTCGCCACCGAGATCTCGCAGCAGGCCGATTCCGAGGCCGCCTACGACGTCGCCACCGCGCTCGCCGCCTACTTCCACGAGAACTTCGAGTACTCGCTCACGGTCACCTCGAAGCCCGGCGAGAACCCGATCGACGCCTTCCTCGCCGAGCGCGTGGGCTACTGCGAGCAGTTCGCCGCCACGTTCTCCCTGGTCATGAACGACCTGAGCTTCCCCACACGCGTGAGCATCGGCTTCACCGCGGGCGATGTCGACGGGGACGCGCGCACCATCACCAACCACCACGCGCACGCCTGGCCCGAGACCTGGTTCGGCCCCGGCCACGGCTGGGTGCGCTTCGAGCCCACGCCCGCCGCGGCCGACAACGGCGTCTCGACCCCGACCTTCGCCACGGACACTCCCGACCCCGACGAGAGCGCCGAGGACACCCCCAGCAGCGAGGCGACGCAGGCCGAGGACACCACGAGCGCCGACGAGGAGACCACCGAGGCCGACACCACCACGGAGGACACGACCGCATCGAGCGAGAGCAGCTCCGCGAGCGACGACGGCGCGGGCCCCGCCGCCGCCGTCCCCTGGTGGGGATGGGGCCTGGGCGGCGTCGGCGTCGCCGGAGCCCTCGTCGGCGGAGGGGCGCTCGCCCGCTCGGGCGTGCGGCGCCGTGCGCTGGCCGCCCGCGAGCAGCGCTGGGCGCAGCTGGACGCGTCGCAGGCCGCCGAGCTCGCCTGGACCGACGTGGTGCGCGCCGTCGACTACCGCGCCTGGGCACTCCACCTGCTGGGCTGGAGCCGGCTCTACGGCAAGGATCCCGTGGTGCTCGCGCTCGATGCGGCGCTGCCGCCCGGCGAGGCGCTGACCCGACTGCTGGACGACGCGGAGGCGGCGGGCCTGGAGGTGCCCGACGGGACCCGCGAGGCGGCCGCGCGGATCGCTGCGGCGGTCACGACGGCGCGGTACGCCCCCACGCCGACGGCGGGGGACACGACCTCAGGGAAGGCGGGAGCCGCGGAGCAGGGCGAGGCCGATCCCGAGGGCGAGGGCCCTCGGGGCCGGCGGGAGGCGCAGGGCCTGCGCGAGGATGCGGATGCGGTGCGTGCCGTGGTGCTCTCCCGCGCCCAGCGGCGCCCCGGAAGCGACGATCTCCCGGATTGATGCCTCGTCGCTGCCGGCGTCCCCGCTCCTCAGTGCGGCCCGGGGACCGGCGACCCGGGCGCTCCCGCGATGAAGCTGTGCTGGATGCCCGCGATGCGCCAGTCGCCGTCGACCCTCACCATGCTGAACGTGGTGCGCGTCGTGGGAAGGGGATGGCCCCGTGCTTCTCCGCGGACATCGAGGCGAGCGATCACGAGGGCGCAGTCGCCGTGCTCGCGGATGGTCACCTCGTTCAGCGAGAGCGCGTCGTAGCGGAGGTCGCCGCTGCGGAGACGGTCGATCCAGGCGTCACGGGGGAGCTGGAACCCGACGGGGCCGATGCCCTGGAAGTCCTCCGTCAGCAGGGTCTCCGTGGTGCGGGCGTCGCACCCGCGCTCGGCGTCGGCCCAACGGGTGATGGTCTGATCGATGGTGTTCATGACGGCTCCTTCGGTGTGGTGATACGGGGCGCGGTGGTGCGGGCCCGGGTGGCTCCGGACAGTGCGAAGCCGATGACGACGAGCCAGACGAGCGCGGCGAAACGGCCGAGGAGGGCTAGGAATCCCAGTGGGGCGATCACCAGCGAGAGGACGCTGACCTCGCAGATCGCGGCGACGACGAGGCCCGCCCAGGGGAGCGGCGCGGGAAGCATCCGCCCGAGGAGCCCCGGGACCGCGATCCCGGCCACGAGCAGACCGAGGCCGAGGGTGTGCGCGACACCGCCGGAGCCCTGCGCGAGGAGTTCCGACGCCCGTGCGAGTCGGGGATCGGAGGCGATCGCCTCGTGGCTCAGCGTCCATGTGACCAGGGCGGACAGCATGAGCATCGACGAGGCGACGACGCCGCCGAACAATGCGATCGCCGGTCCGGGAACGTGGAACCCCTGTCCGCGCAGGTGCGAGTAGAGCGTCGCCGCGAGGATGCCCAGCGGGACCGCCGAGCCGAGCAGCAGCATGGCCGACCACTGCATCGCGGTGCCGTACTGGTCCTGGGGAGCACCGGCGAGGCTTCCGAACGATGGGGAGCCGCCCATCGGCGCGGCCACGAGCAGGCTCGCGATCACGAGTGCGAGGGACACGGCGCCGACGATCCCCGGGTGCGGGCCCATGGGTCTGTGTCGTGCATGGGCGGCGGGGGTCGTACGAGGGACGTCTTTGAAGTTCATGCCAGCGATAGTACACGCTATGAATGATGTGTCCAGTGCTCTATTCTCGTGGCATGACGCCCTCGCCACCGCCTCGCCACCGAATCGCGTTCCTGCTCTCCCAGCTGGGGTCCGACGCCTCGGCCGGCTTCGAGCGGGCGCTCGGGGAGCTCGGGATCACGCCCGGGGACGCGGGGGTGCTGCGCCTGGTGGGGCGGAATCCCGGCGTCAGCCAGCGAGCGGTGAGCGAGCAGGTGGGAGTGGGGCCCAGCCGGATCGTCGCGGTGCTCGACCGCCTGGAGGGCAAGGGGCTGCTCGAGCGCCGCCGCAGCCCCCGGGATCGCCGCAGCCACGAGGTCAGCCTCACCGAGCACGGCAGGGAGGTGCTCGAGAGGCTGGGTCCGATCGCGCGGGATCACGAGCGTGCGTACATCGAGCCCCTGGAGCCCGAGGAGGTCCACCAGCTCCAGTCGCTTCTGGAGAAGGTCGCCACGGCCCGGCAGCTCTCCGTCGAGGTGCATCGCGGGACCTGAGGCGGTCACCGGCCGATGTGCCGGAACCGGTCCCCATCGGTCGCCCCTCGTTGGGGCGCGTTGTTCAGTTCAGCTCCCCACGGCCACGGCCACGGCCACGTCTGCGCTGGGCTGCCAGCCGAGCCGCACGGCGCGGACCCACGCAGGGCGGTCGGCGGGGATCGGCGACGCGGCGCAGTGGATTCTCCACGCGCGTCCGTCGGGGACGGGGGAGCCGATCGCGTTCCTCGGTGAGCCCATGCTGTCCGCGGCCGACGGCGGGACCTCGGGCTCGTGTGCCGCGGGCGGGTCATCGGTCCAGATGATGGTGGCGGAGGATTCGCTGCAGCGGGCTTCGACCGCGCCGTGCGCGACGACGACCTCGGGTTCCGGTGTGCGCGGCCAGTCTCCGCCGGGGCGCCAGCGCTCCTGCAGCTCGTCCTCGGTGAGGAAGCCCAGGTCGCCGATCTGCTCCTGCCAGTCCGTGAGAGCGGTCGAGAGCCGGGCCAGGGTCTCTGCGTGCTCTCGGTCTCCCGCGAGGTCGTGCTCCTCGTGCGGGTCCTCGAGCAGGTCGTACAGCTCCTCCTCGGGTTTGCTGGGAGCGACGAGGGTCCTCTGCAGCGGCGTGAGGGAGCTCGGCAGATCGCCGATCGCCCGCTGGGTGACCTCCGCGGTCGCCAGGCGTCGCATCTCCGCCCAGGTGCTCAAGCCGTCGGGGTAGGTGCAGTGCTGCATCGGCGAGCGGTCCGGGTGGTAATGCCGGATGTAGCGGTAACGGGAGTCCCTGACAGTGCGCGACATGTCGTGCAGATCGCCCATCCGGTCCCTGCTGGCGAAGACATAGTCGTTGGTGTGCTCGTCGAGGCGGCCCGAGCTGTCGAGGAAGGGTCTCGCCTGCATGTGGTCGGGAACCTCGAGACCGGCCGCGGCGAGCATGCTCGGGGCGAGATCCATGAGGTGCACGAGCGCCTCTGTCCTCGCGCCTGGGGTGATGCGACCAGGCCAGCGGATGATGAGAGGTTCGTGAAGGCCGGAGTCGTTCGCCCAGCGCTTGGCACGGGGCATCCCGCGACCGTGGTCGCTCCAGAAGACGACGATGGTGCTCTGCGCGAGACCGTCGTCCTCGAGCTGCTGGAGGATCGTGCCCACCCAATGGTCCATCTCGCCGATGAGGTCGAGGTAGCGGGCCCAGGCGACCCGGAACACCTGGGTGTCCGGATAGTAGGGCGGCAGTTCGACGTCCTCCGGGGCGTGCCGGTCCTCGAGACGCACGTGCGGCACGCGCTCCTCGAAGGACTCCTCGTCCAGATGGATCTGTGACTCGTGGGTGATGAGCCCATGGAAGGTCGCGAAGAACGGCTGGTCAGGGTCCGGACGGTCTCGCCAGTGCGCGGTGTCGCTGCACTCGTCGAAGGCGCTCGACGGCGTCGCCATCTGGAAGTCCGTGAAGGAGTTGTTGGTGACGTAGTAGCCGGCCTCGCGGAAGTGCTCGGTGAACATGCGGACACCGGCCGGCGGGACGGCCTTCGAGCGCATGTGGATCGTCCCGATGGACGCAGGATGGCAGCCCGTGATGATCGCCGAGCGGGAGGGCGCGCAGATCGGCGCCGAGGCGAACGCATTGTCGAAGCGGAGTCCCTCGGACGCGAGATCGTCGAGGTGCGGGGTCACCGCGTGCTCCGCGCCGGGGTAGGCGCCGGCGTAGCAGCCCAGGTGGGGATTGATGTCGTGGGTCGTGATCCACAGGATGTTGGGTCTGCGGGGCGGGGACTGCGTCTTCTCGTGTGTCATCCGAGGTCCTTTCAGGCGGAGGGCACGGCGCTGCGACGGCGCGCCTCGAGCTCGTCGGTGACCCTGCGGGCGTCCCGGGGGTAGGTGAAATAGAGGGCGCCGAGGATGACTCCGTTGACGGCCATGAGCACGAACAGCACCCAGAAGAACACGCCCTGGATGCCCAGTGCCTCGGCGAGGTACCCGGCGGAGAGTGAGAACAGCGCCCAGGCGATCGTCTGGAAGAACGACAGGAAGATCGCGAAGGCCTGGCCGCGCAGCTCCGGCAGCACCACGGACATGACGATCGGGCGGTTCACCGGCGGGTTCATGCCCTGCGTCGCCCCGAACAGCGCCCAGAAGATCGCATACACCCCGATCGAGCCCCATTCGAACTGAGTGCCGAGCAGTGCGGTGATCGCGAAGAGGAACTGAGCCGCCTGGATGAAGACCACGCGACCGTGGTCGGGCAGGACCCTGTCGAGGAGCTCGACGGCGTAGCCGCTGAGGAAGGTGGCGATCACGTATCCCAGTCCGAACGGCACGAGGACCGTCGCGGCGGTGGCATTCGAGAACCCTCGCTCGGTGACGAGGAACTGGATGCCGAAGACGGTGATCAGGAGGTGTCCCGAGAGCAGGCGCGAGAGCATCATGATCGAGAAAGTGGGGATGCGGAAGAGCGCGAGGACGCCGCGGATGGTCACCTTGGACGCTCGGCGCGACTCATCGAGATCCGCGAGCTGGGCCTCCGCCGCACCGATGCCCGGCTCGCGGTAGAAAGCGGTGATCAGCAGGGAAGACAGCAGGCAGATCCCGCCGATGATCCACATGCCCCAGCGCCACCCGTCAGGGTGTCCGGAGAACAGGGCGAGGACGGGGCCGATGAACGACGAGACGGCGGTGAGGACGCCGTAGTAGTAGCCGGTGGCCCGCGCCCGGGACCTCTCGTCGAACGAATCGGCGATGATCGCGTTCGTCAGGGGCTGTCCCGAGCTCACGGTGCCTGCCAGGAGCGTGTTGAACAGCAGCAGGGTGATGAAGCCCGGGGACATGCCGGCGGCGATGCCGAGCAGTCCGCCGATGACGTTGTTGAGGACGAGCGCCTGCTTGCGGCCGATCCGCGTGGCGATCCAGACCCACATCGGACCGAACGGGATCGCCGCGAACTTGCCCAGGGCGCTGAGGATGCCCAGGTGGCCGTTGTCGAGGCGCAGCGCGGCGGCGATCGAGGGGAAGAGAGTGTTCAGCAGGCCGGCCTCGGTGTTGTCCACGACCTCGGCGCCGGTGATCGTGATGAGGTTCCGCCAGCGGTGGGGCACCTTCGTGGAGGGGGCGGGTCCGGTGGGTTCGAGTGCGGGTGCAGCCGTGCCCTGTGCGGGATGGGTCATGGTGACTCCTGTCGTCGTCGTCAGGTGCGGGGCGTGACTGCTCGCCGACGAGCGGTCCGGGCCGACGGGGGCTTCCGCGTCGGGCATGACACAATGCGAATGCCCTGCTGCGCAGACGATGACACAACTGGAACGGTTCCGTCAATGGATCCTTCGGAAATGCTCCGTTGCGCAATCCATTCCACGTGTGTAATGGTGGGGAAGCCACAGCTGCAGCTCCGAAGGAGGACGCGTTGAAGCTCGAGCACCTGCTGCTCGGTGTGCTGGCCATGAAGCCCGCGACCGGCTACGACCTCAAGAAGTACATGGACACCCACGGCCGATTCCTGCGCGCCAACACGCAGATGAGCCAGGTCTACCGCTCGCTCGCAGGCATGGAGCAGCGCGGGTGGGTCGTGCACGACGTCGAGCCGCGTCCCGGTGCGACGGACGCGAAGCGCTACCGCCTCACCGAGGAGGGGTCGACCGTCTTCCTCGAATGGCTCACCGGCCCGTACAGCCCGCCCACGCGCTTCGAGGAACCGGATCTCCAGGCGCGTCTGGCCTTCGCCGGCTTCATGTCGCGGGAGGACCTGATCGGTCTCCTGGACACGGAGCTCGCGGCGCGCACCCAGGAGGTCGCGCGCTACCGGTTCCGCGACAGGCGCCTCGAGCGCACCCCGGAGCTGCCCTTCGACGAGGAGCTGGCAGACGCGGTCGGGGAGTGGTCCCACCGTGCCGGAGCGGAGGCGAAGGACGCGCACATCGCGCGGATCGCGGCGCTGCGCGATCAGATCCAGGATGCGCCCTCGCTCTCGCCGAGGAGGCCCGCAGTGCAGTCCGACGACCCGCAGACCACCGAGGAGCCCGCCCGATGAAGGCCATCATCCTGATGTTCGACAGCCTGAACCGGCACATGCTCGAGCAGTACCGCGACACGATCGTGCAGGCTCCGAACTTCGCCCGCCTCGCCGAGCGCGCCGTGACCTTCGAGAACTTCTACGCGGGCTCGATGCCGTGCATGCCCGCCCGACGGGAGATGCACACCGGCCGGTACAACTTCCTGCACCGCTCCTGGGGTCCGCTCGAGCCCTTCGACGACTCGATGCCGCAGATCCTCAAGGACCACGGCGTCCACACTCACCTCGCCTCCGACCACCCGCACTACTGGGAGGACGGCGGCGCCACGTACCACACCCGGTACTCGACCTGGGAGTTCTTCCGCGGCCAGGAAGGGGATCCGTGGAAGGGCGTGGTCGCGCAGAGCGCCCCCGACGCCCCGCTGCACGAGCGCATGGTCGCCCAGGACAGCGTGAACCGCACCTACATGGCGACCGAGGCCGAGCACTCCCAGACCCGCACGGTCGATGCGGGCATCCACTTCATCGACACCAATGCGGCGGCCGAAGACTGGATGCTGCAGATCGAGCTGTTCGACCCGCACGAGCCCTTCTTCAGCCACCAGGCCTTCAAGGATCTCTACCCCCACCAGTACGACGGCCCCGCCTTCGACTGGCCGGGATATCAGAAGGTCACCGAGCCCGAGGCGCAGGTCGAGCATGCCCGCCGCGAGTACGCGGCGCTGGTCTCGATGTGCGACCGCTCGCTGGGGCGGGTGCTGGACGCCATGGACTCCCACGGCCTGTGGGAGGACACGATGCTCATCGTCAACACCGACCACGGCTTCCTTCTCGGCGAGCACGGCTGGTGGGCGAAGTCCGTGCAGCCCTGGTTCAACGAGCTCGTGCATCTGCCGATGTTCCTGTGGGACCCGCGCGCCGGTGCGGCCGACGAGCGCCGCGGCGATCTCGCCCAGACCATCGACATCGCCCCCACGATGCTGCGCTTCTTCGGCATCGAGCCGACGCCCGACATGCAGGGACAGGACCTCGCGCATCCCGTGGCCCGTGAGCGCAGTGCGCTGTTCGGCGTCCACGGGGGGCACGTGAACATCACCGATGGCCGGTATGTGTACATGCGCTCGAGCGCGGGCAGCGACAACGCCCCGCTCGAGGAGTTCACGCTGATGCCCACGCACATGCGCTCCCGCTTCGGCGTCGACGAGCTCACCGCATGGGAGCCGGCCGAGCCCTTCGCGTTCACCAAGGGCCTGCGCACCATGCGCATGGACGCGCTGGGCGGCTGGATGAACCCCTGGCAGCACGGCACCCTCCTGTTCGACCTCGAGGCCGATCCCGACCAGCTCGCGCCGATCATCGACGACGAGCTGGAGCTGCGGATGGCCGGTCGTCTCGTCGAGGCGATGCGTGCCGCGGACGCTCCGCGAAGCCAGTACGAGCGCCTGGGCCTGCCCGCCGAGGGCGAGGTGACGCACGAACATCTGCTGGTCCGAGCGCACGCCGAGCGCGCGGCGGAGATGGCGATCGCCATGCCCTCGCGCGACGACCTGCCCGGCGCCGATCTGCTCGAGCTCCCGCTGCTCGAGCTCGCCTCCCGCTCCCGCGCCCGCGAGGCCCTCGCGCGCGAGGTCCCGGGCGTCGTCCACACCGAGGCCGTCAACGTGCCGGCGGGCATGAGCCTGTACGACATGACCGTCGCAGGACTGGTGAGCGTGGCGCAGCTGCGGCGCGTGGGGGAGGCGCTCGCCGCGCGCTGAGCATGCGACGCCCCGCCGCTGGTGGGCCGGGTCGTCGCCGGCCCGCAGAGCAGCGAGGGCCGGATCCGATCCCCGGATCCGGCCCTCGCGCTGTCAGCGGGCTGTGCTTACCGGCTGGTCGCGTCGATCTCGGCGACGTACTGCGCCACGCGGGCGAAGACCTCCTCGTCGTAGGGTCCCCATTCCGGGCGCGGGGTGTCCTCGCCGCGGTAGGGCTCGTCGGCGTAGCGCTGCTGGTACTCGGCGAGCTTCGCCTCCATCTGCGCCCGCACCCCGGCGTACTCCGCGTCGTCGACGACGTTGCGGACCTCCGTCGGGTCCGACTGCAGGTCGTAGAGCTCCCACTCGGGCTCGAAGATCCGATCCGAGGCTCCGGGCACCCCGAGGCCGGCCCCGTAGTAGTGGATGTACTTGAAGCGGTCGGTGCGGATCCCGTAGTGGGCGGGGGCGTGGTGGATCGGGTCGTCGTGCTCCCAGTAGCGGTAGTACATGGCGTCCGGCCAGTCCTCGACGTGCTCGCCGCGCAGCAGCGGCAGGAAGCTGCGCCCCTGCGACGTGGGCAGGGCGGAGGCGGCATCCAGCCCGCACACCTCGAGGAAGGTGGCGGCGAAGTCGACGTTGGTGATGATCGAGTCGCAGCGGGAGCCCGCCTGGATCTGCTCGGGCCAGCGGATCAGCATCGCCATCTGCAGCGACTGGTCGAACATCAGGCGCTTGTCGAACCAGCCGTGGTCGCCCAGGAAGAACCCCTGGTCGGACGTGTAGACGACGAGGGTGTTCTCGGCCAGGCCCTGCTCCTCGAGGTGATCCAGGAGCCTGCCCACGTTGTCCTCGATCGACTGGATGCACTGCAGGTAGTCGCGCATGTAGATCTGGTACTTCCAGCGCATGCGCTCCTCGCGGTTCTCCACGCCGCGCAGGTGCTCGGGGACCTCGGTCTTGAGGTCGTCGGCGCCCATGTCGTCGGCGATCGTCATGTGCACGCCGCGCGCCGCCTTGGAGCGGGACTCGAGGTCGTCGAAGAAGGTCTCGGGCTCGGGGATCGACCCGTCGGCGTAGAGGTGGCGGTGCTTCTCGTCGGGCACCCACGGGCGATGGGGCGCCTTGTGGTGGACCATCATGCAGAACGGCTCGTCCTGCGCCCGCTCGTCGACCCAGTCGATGGCGAGGTCGGTGACGATGTCGGTGGCGTACCCGGGGACGGTCGACTCGCCGTCCTCGTCGATCATCACGGGGTCCACGTAGTCGCCCTGGCCGGGGAACACCTTCCATGCGTCGAAGCCGCGCGGGCGGGAGACGCCGTGCTCGCCCAGGTGCCACTTGCCGAACATCGCGGTCGCGTAGCCGTCGTCGTGGAGAGCGTCGATGAAGGTGGGCACCCGGTAGTCCATCTCCGTCCAGATGGAGGAGACGCCGTTGACGTGGCTGTAGGTGCCGGTGAGGATCGACGCCCGCGAGGGACTGCAGATCGAGTTCGTGCAGAACACGGCTTCCATGCGCATGCCCTCCTGGGCGATGCGATCCAGGTTCGGGGTCGAGTTCACGCGGCTGCCGTACGCGGAGATCGCGTGCGCGGCGTGGTCGTCGCTCATGATGAAGACGATGTTCGGGCGGGTCATGGGGTGCTGCTCCTTGCGGGGTGTCGTGCGGAATGGTCTGAGGGGACGGGCGGCGCGAGGTGGGGCGCCCCGGTCCCGCGGGCGAGAAGGGTTCAGGACGAGGACAGCGCCTCCGGCGGGAGGAGCACGTGCTCGTGGTGCGCGTCGGGCGTCAGCTCCTGGGTCAGCAGACGGGCCGCGGTCTCGCCCGCCTCCTCGAGTGGGAGCCGTGAGTAGGTGAGCCCGGGCCAGACCTCGACCCTCGGCCAGCCCCCGGCGAGGGCGGCCACCGTGGCCCCTGGAGCGACGCGCTGGACGACGCTGAGCGCGACCTCGACGTCCGCGCCCCACGAGCAGAGCACTGCGACCCGCGCGGCCCGCTCATCGACGTCCTCGAGCGCTGCCGTCAGTCGCGCCGCCTGGTGATGCAGGTAGTCACCGTGCTGGCCCGCGGCGTCGAGCTCAGCGAGATCTGCGTCCTTCAGCCCGGTGCTCACGACCTGCAGGGAGATGCGGTCGTGCGATCCCAGGACGCGCATGAGCGCCATCTGCCTCAGCCGCTCCGCCCTCGACGAGACCTCCGGCCGCACATGGAGCACGGTGGTGATCCCACGCCCGGCCAGGTGCTCGATCATCGATGCGGTGCCGAGCTCGTAGTCGAAGTCCACGGTCGAGAAGGGGGTGTCGGCGTCCGAGGCGCCGCAGTCGATGGCGACCATCGGGGCGAGGCCTTCGCCCGCGGCGTCGACGAGCTCCTGGGGGACCGTGACGTCGTCGTGGCCCACGAAGATGATGCCCTCGAGGAAGCCGCTTCGGCAGTCGTCCAGATACCCGCTGACGTCCGGCCGGGGGAGGACCGTCATGCGCAGGCCCCGATCCATCAGCGCAGTGCCCGTGCCATGGACGATCGCCGCGTAGCGGGGGTTGGTCAGGGGCTTGCTCACCACGACGCCGATCGTCCTGCTGGACCTCGCCTGCAGGGAGCGCGCGAAGAGGTTCGGCGTGTATCCGAGCTCCTTGGCGATGCGCCGCACGCGGCCGCGAGTCTCCGCGGACAGCTGCACGCGGGAGGTGTCGTTGAGGGCGTAGGACACCGTGGAGACCGATACTCCCGCCCTCCGGGCGACATCCTTCAGGGTCGGGCGTGCCATCAGATCACCTCGTCGTTCGCGGCGCGACGCTCGGCGAGCACGGAGACGTTCTCCTGGACCTTCCGCCGGCCGAGCGGGTAGAGCGCCAGCAGTATCAGCGCGGCCGCGATGTACAGGAGGCCGGGGACGAGGGTCGAGACCATGTAGATGCCGTCGATCGTGGAGGTCGACTGGGCGGACGACGAGGAGCGGAATCCGACCGCGGACAGGGCGAACCCACCCAGGCCGCCGGCGACGGCCTGGCCCACCTTGCGCGCCCACGTGTTCACGGCGTACACGGTGCCGTCGTCGCGGTGCCCGCTGCGGACCTCCTCGGCATCGATGATGTCCCCGATGAGAGCCCAGATCAGAAGGTTGTAGAAGCCCAGGCCGAAGCCCGCGACGAACATCAGGCCGATGAAGACCCACGGATCGGAGATGTGCAGCAGGGACAGGAGGACGTAGAGGACGCCCGCGCCGAGGAGCGCGAAGGTCACGACCACCTTCTTGCCGAATCGGGCGGCGAGCCGTGCTGCGACGACCGAGAGCAAGAGGCCCGGGAGGAACGACGTGAGCTGCGCCGGACCGGAGAGGGTCCCGTCATTGAAGTGGTAGAGCCACAGGTAGGCGGCCATGGTGCCGACCAGGAGCGAGGCCAGCATGATCAGGATGTTGGCCGCGATCAGCGAGAGCAGGGGCCGGCTGCTGGCGAGGGAGCGGAAGAGCGCGAGCAGGCCGGGCTTCTCGATGCCCTGTGTCGGCGCGGCGACCCGCTCGGCGGTGTTCGCCCAGCACAGGACGTACCAGAGCGCGGCCAGCAGGGAGAAGACGACGGCCACCGCGAAGAGCCGTCCCGGCTGGAGCTCGGACGAGCCGTCGACCATCGCGTAGATGAACAGCGGCGGCACCAGTGAGACGAGGAGCCCGGCACTGTTGGCCCCGATGCCTCGGAACACGGAGAGGGAGGCCCGCTCCACGGGCACGATCGTGAGCACGGAGGCCATGGAGCCGTAGGCGATGTTCGTGGTGGTGTAGAAGACCGAGCCCCACAGCAGATAGGTCACCCCCGCGTAGGCGAGCTTCAGCCCGTAGTCCCACCCGCTCGTGAACGGGACGTACATCAGAGAGCTCGCGATGGCGACGGGGATCGCCATCCTGCCGATCCACGGGCGGAACCGGCCGTTGCGTCCAGGAGTGTGGCGATCCAGGAATCGACCCCAACCGATGTCGGTGAAGGCATCGATGAACCGTGCGATGAGGAAGAGCAGACCGACGTGGGCCGCGGAGAGGCCCGCGACGTTCGTGAAGTAGATCATCAGGTACGACGACGCGAGGAGGAACGTGAAGTCGTTCCCGAGGTCGCCGAACATGTAGCCGACCCGGTCCCGTGCCCCGAAGGGCCGGGAGGGTGCTTCGAGGGGCGGGGACGCGAGTTCTGCGGAGGTGGACATGGCTCTCCTTCGAGCACGTTCAAGGGCAGGTCGCTCGAGCTGTCGGCGACTCGGCACCGACGCTCAGGACTCAATCGTTTGAGGGGAATCCTCAAAGGTTTGAGGTCCGATGCCGGTGATCGCGCGTGAGACGCGAGCGCCCTCCCGCGGAGGCGGAGAACGGGGAAATGGGCAGGTCAGCGGAGACGGGTGGGCGGGACCCCGGAGTGACGTGATGTGGCCCACACGAAGATCTGCGGTGGGTCGCGGCGGCGCGGCGCGCACGAGGCGTGAGCCGGCGCCTCTCGGTCCTCTCCGGACCTGAGAAGATCGGGGGCGGATGAACACGGCACGAGCCACGGAGAGAGGAGCTCGATGAGCGAGCACACGGGATGCGGATGCGGCTGCGGCATGCCGGAGCGCGAAAGCCTCGAGCTCGCGAGCGCGCCGGAGTCCGCGACCCCGCACCGTCCGTATGCAGGGCCGGCCGGCCCGGCGCATGACTCCGCCTCGCGCCACACCATCGCCCAGGCCCACCTCCCCGCCGGCACCTTCACCATGGGCGACTCGTCCGGGGACAGGAACCGGGCCGACGGCGAGGTGCCGCGCCACCTCGTCGCGATCAGCGCACTCGACATCGACGCGACCACGGTGACGAACGCCGACTTCGCCCGCTTCGTCGAGGCGACCGGGCACCGCACCGAGGCCGAGGCCTTCGGGTACTCCGCGGTCTTCCACCTCGCGATCGCGGCCGACGACGCCGACGTCATGGGGCCCGCCTCCGGGACCCCCTGGTGGGCCGGCGTCCAGGGCGCCGACTGGCGGCACCCGGGCGGCAGGCGCTCGAGCATCGACGGGCTCGAGGACCACCCGGTGGTGCACGTGAGCTGGAACGACGCCCAGGCGTACTGCGCGTGGGCGGGTCGGCGCCTGCCCACCGAGGCCGAATGGGAGTACGCCTCTCGCGGCGGCCTGGAGGGCGCCAAGTACCCGTGGGGCGACGAGGAGCCGGACACCGGCGGCGACGCCGAGCGCGGCGGCTGGCGCGCGAACATCTGGCAGGGCGACTTCCCGCGCACGAACACGCGCGAGGACGGCTTCCTCACCACCGCCCCCGTGCGCGCCTACGCCCCCAACGGGTACGGGCTCTTCCAGAGCGTCGGCAACGTGTGGGAATGGTGCGAGGACTTCTTCCATCCCGCGACGTACCGTCGGCCCGGGATCACGCCGGCCGCCGACGGCGCCGTGCACAACCCCACCGGACCCGAGGAGGGGCAGGCGCGGATCCTGCGCGGCGGCAGCTACCTCTGCCACATCTCCTACTGCAACCGCTACCGCAACTCCGCCCGCTCCCAGAACACCCCCGACTCCTCGATGGGCAACGCCGGCTTCCGCACCGTCGCCCTCACCGCCGCTGCCGACGCTGACGACACCGCCCCTGACCGCACCGCCCCCGGAAAGGCCACCGCATGACCGCCCCCCGCCGCTTCCCCGCCTCCGTCTACCGCGACGGGGACGAGCCCGACCCCCGCTTCAGCCTCGCCAACGAGCGCACCTTCCTGGCCTGGCTGCGCACGGCGCTCGCGATGTATGCCGGGGCCTTCGCCCTCGAGGCGCTCGCCCTGCCCGAGGCCGTGGGCTGGCGGGCCGCCGCCTCGATCGTGTTCCTGGTGCTCGGCACCCTCGCCGCCGTCCAGGCGTGGCTGGGATGGAAGGCGACCGAGAAGTCGCTGCGCGCCGGCACCCCGCTGCCGGGTCTCGCCGTCGGCGGGATCCTCGTGGTGGGGGTCGTGGTAGCGGCCGCCCTGGTCACGATCGGTCTGTACGCGTGAGTCCCGATCCGGCCGACGGGCCCGACGGGCCGGCAGCGCCCGGCGGGCCGGCAGCGCCCGGCGGGTCGGCGGCACCCGGCGGGCCGACAGCGCGCCCGCCCGCCGAGCCCGACGCCGTCTTCGACAAGGGCCTCCAGCCCGAGCGCACGCTGCTCGCCTGGCGCCGGACCTGCCTCGCCTTCGGGGTCGCGAGCCTGGTGGGCATGCGCTTCACTGTAGGCGCGATGGGGATCCTCGCCGTGGTCGTCGGCGTGATCGGCGCGGGCCTCGCCGTCCTCGCCTACGCGCTCGCCGCCACCGGATACCGGCGCGCCCACCACAGCCTGCGCGGCCAGGGGATCCTCGCCCGCGGCGGTCTGCCGATGCTCGCGGGCACCGCGGCCGTGCTCGTCATCGGTGTCCTCTGCGCCGGATACCTCGTCGTCGGCCTGCTCGGCGCCTGAGCGCGGATCTGCCGCCCGTGGGCCCCGATGCCTCCGCGTCCTGCGCGCCCCGCTCCGATGCCTGCCGCCTCGCGGCCGCGATGATGTTGCGCGCCATCGAAGGGAACACCAGGGCGTGGAACGGCGAGATGCCCCACCAGTAGAGCCGTCCCAGCAGCCCGTCGGGGAAGTAGACCGCCCGCTGCCGGTACACGGCCCCGTCGTCCCCGTTGCCCCCGTCGCCCCCGTCGGTCCCCTCGACGCCCAGCTGCAGCCAGGCCCGCCCGGTCATCCGCATCTCCGCGCGCAGGGTGAGCAGCCGTCCCGGCTCGACCTTCTCCACGCGCCACCAGTCCACCGCGTCGCCCGCGCGCAGGTGCCACGGGTCCCGTCGGCCGCGGCGCAGCCCGGGGCCGCCGACGACCCTGTCCGCCAGCCCGCGCAGCGACCACAGCAGGGGAGTGGAGTACCAGCCGGACGCGCCGCCGATTCCCTCGATGAGCTGCCATATCGCGGCCGGCTCGACGCCCTCGGCCCGCCGCTCACGCACGTCGGTGAACACCGTGTGCCCCGCCCAGTCGGGGTCCTCCGGCAGCGGCGCCTCGGGCCCGCGCGCGGCCGCCGCGTCGTCGTCCCAGCTCGAGGCGAGATCGCCCGACTTCTGCGCCTCCAGGGCGGCCCGCACCGCCCGGCGGTAGGGGAGCGGCCCGCCGGGCGGGGACCCCAGGACCTCCTCGGCGAGGGGACGGTGCGTGATCGCCTCGTGGCGCATCGACTGCGCGAGCGGCACCGCGATCGCGAGGGGCACCGGGGTGACCAGGCCGATCCACAGTCCCGACAGCAGCGGCGCCGGCAGAGGCAGCGCGAACACGCGTCGGCGCGGCAGACCGGCCTCCTGCGCGTACTCCTCGAGCAGGTCGGCGAAGCGCAGATCGCGCTCGCCGCTGCCCAGGCCGTACGTCCCCGCCACGGGTTCGGGGACGGCGACCGCACGGGTGAGATGGTGCAGCACGTCGGTGATCGCGACCGGTTCGATGCGGTTGTGCACCCAGCTCGGGGCGGGCATCACCGGCAGCCGCTCGGCCAGATGGCGGATGATCTCGAAGCTCGCCGATCCCGCGCCGATCACGGTCGCCGCCTCCAGCACCAGCGTGGGGACCTCGCCCTCGCGCAGGATCCGCGCGACCCGCTCCCGTGAGGCCATGTGCTCGCTGAGCTCCTGGGAGCGCGGATGCAGCCCGGAGAGATAGACGATCCGGCCGACGCCGGCGCGCTGCGCCTCCTCGGCCATGATCCGCGCCATCCGCGCCTCGCGCTCCTGGTAGCCGCGACCCCCGCCCATCGCGTGCACGAGGAACACGACCGCGTCGACGTCCGCGAGGGCACGGCGCACAGCGGCACGGTCATCGAGGTCCGTCACCGCGATCTCGACCTCGTCCGACCACGGCCGTGCGCGCAGGCGCTCGCCGCTGCGGCCTGCCACGCGCACCGTCAGCCCCTCGTCGAGCAGGCAGGGCACGAGCCTGCTGCCCACGTAGCCGGTGGCGCCGGTGACCAGGACGCGCCGGGCCCGAGACTCGCGGCGGGTGTCGCTCATGCCCGCGTGCCCGTGCCCTCGAGTGCCCGGGAGAGACCCTCGGGGCCGAGCGCTGTCCGCGCGTCGTCGGCGGAGTCCAGGGCCGAGGTGGTCGGGCGCGGCCCGGACCTGGCGCTCCCGGAGAGGCAGCAGGCGGTCCCGCACACGTCCGCCGTGCCCCCGAAGTCCGTCGCGCACCGTCGCGGCGCATCCTCACGCATCCGCTCCTCGACGAGGTCCGCGAGGGCGGCGACGAAGCGCGCATCGGTGCCGGGCGTCGGCAGGCGGAGGCACGCGAGCCCTTCCTCCTCCGCGGTCTGCGCGGCCTCGGTGTCGAGGTCCCAGATCACCTCGACGTGGTCGCTGACGAAGCCGATGGGCACGAGCACCACGGCGTCCGCAGCGCCCGAGCGGGCGATCTCCCGGATGGCGTCGTTGACGTCCGGCTCGAGCCACGGCACCTGCGGCGGGCCGGAGCGCGACTGGAAGACGAGCCGCCACGGGACGGGGGAAGTCGGCAGGGCAGAGCCCGGGGCGTCCCCGTCGGCCGCGATGCCGGTCCCGTCCGCCGTGCCGTCGGTCCCCTCGGCCCTCGCCATGACGTACCGGCAGGCGGCCTCGTGCTGGGCGACGTACCAGCCGCCCGTCGTCCCGTGCCCCTCCTCGGCGGGCCCGGATGCCGTGGCCATGGCGAGCGGGATCGAGTGCGTCGTGAACAGCACCTGCACGCGCTCGCGGGGCGTGCCGCGGCGCTCCAGGGACGCCAGGGCCTCCGTCAGGTGCTCGACGAAGGGATCCAGGAACCCCGGATGGTCGAAGTACGGCCGCACCTTGTCGATCCGCATCCGGCCCAGCATGCCGGTCTCGACGAGCGCTCCGGCCACGTCCTCGCGGTACTGCCGGCACGAGGAGTACGACGAGTAGGCACTGGTCGCGATCGCCAGCACGCGCCGATGCCCCTCCTCCCGCATCCGCTCGACGGCCTCGCGCATGGTCGGGGTCCAGTTCCGGTTGCCCCAGTGCACGGGCACCGCGATGCCCCGCTCGTCGAGCTCGGTCCGCAGCGCCGCGAGCAGCCGGCGGTTCTGCGCGTTGATCGGGGAGCGCCCGCCGAGCGCGCGGTAGTGCGCGCCGACCTCGGCGAGCCGCTCGTCGGGGATCCCGCGGCCGCGGGTGACGTTGCGCAGGAACGGCATCACGTCCTCCTGGCCCTCGGGGCCGCCGAAGGATGCCAGCAGCACGGCGTCGTAGGGCAGGGGGAGTGCGCGGCGGCCGCGGGGTGAATCCTCCGTGTCCGGCCGGAGGGCGGCATGGAAGGGGTTCTCGATGTGCGTGTCCACAAGACCTCCGTTAGAGTGTCGAATACTTAGGCAGGCTACGGAAAGAGGTCGGGAGTGTCCATTCGACCCCGCGCGGTCGGGCACAATGTGCTCAGCGACATCGGCGAGAGTCAGGAGGTGGCCGGTCGTGGACTCCGCATCGGCCGACGGCTTCTGGTACCCGCCCTCCCACGAGGCCTCGCCCACGGCGACCGAGCTGCTCGAGGAGCTGCGCGTCTACCAGGAGTCCGGCCACCGCATGCGGTCCCGGATCCGCGAGCACATGCAGATGGGCGAGAAGGACCTGCTGGCCATGCGCCATCTGCTCGCCGCCCGCGGCGCAGGGACGGTGCTGCGGCAGAGGGACCTCGCGGCCAGGCTCGAGGTGCGCGAGGCCTCGGCGAGCGCCCTCGTCGACAGGCTGGTGCGCCACGGCTTCGCCGAGCGGACGCCTCATACCGACGACCGCCGCTCGACCGCCGTCGCCCCCACCCCTCGCGGGGAGCAGCAGGTGCGGCGCACACTGGAGGACACCCACGCGCGCATGCACGAGGTGGCGTCGTCCCTGAGCCCGCAGGAGCGGGCCGTGGTCATCGACTTCCTGCGGCGCATGAACCACGACGTCGACAACAGCTGATCGCCCGCGCGGGCGACGAAGGGCGGAGGCGCTGATGAAGCACAGCCTCCAGCAGCAGGCGGCCGACGACTTCCGCCGCACCGCCGAGGCCGCCGCCGAGCGCGTCATCGGCCGCTACTCCTCGAGCTTCGGACTGGCCACGCGCCTGCTGCGAGAGCCCGTGCGCACCCGCGTGCGCAGCATCTACGCCCTCGTGCGGATCGCCGACGAGATCGTCGACGGCGCCGCGGCCGGCAGCGGCGCCGGCGCACGCCTGATCGCGGCTGCCCTGGACGACTACGAGGAGCGCACCGAGGCCGCCATGGCGGCGGGCTTCAGCACCGATCTCGTCATCCACGCCTTCGCCTCCACCTCCCGCGCCTGCGGGATCGACACCGACCTCACCCGTCCCTTCTTCGCCTCCATGCGGGCCGATCTCGAGGTGACCTCCCACACCGACGCGAGCTTCGACCGCTACGTCGACGGCTCCGCCGAGGTGGTCGGGCTGATGTGCCTGCGCGTCTTCGCGACCGACGGCGCCGACCACCCCGTGGAGCCCAGCCCGTCGCTCGTCGAGGGCGCGCGCAGCCTGGGGGCCGCCTTCCAGAAGGTGAACTTCCTGCGGGACCTGCGCGACGACGCCGACGGGCGCGGGCGCACCTACTTCCCCGGCATCGACCTGCACGGGCCCACCGAGCGCCAGAAGCTCGACCTGCTCGACGACATCGATCAGGACCTCGCGCGCGCCCAGGGCGCGATCGCCCACCTGCCCGTCTCGAGCAGGGCGGCCGTGCAGTCCGCCCACGATCTGTTCGCCGCGCTCTCGACGCGCCTGCGGCGCACTCCCGCCGAGGTCCTGCGCGCACGGCGCGTGCGGGTCCCCACCGCGCAGAAGGCGCTCATCGCCGCACGCGCCGCCCTCCCGGGGCGCAGGGTCTCCGCGGGCCCGGCTGCGGGCGCGGCCGCGGACCCCGAGCCGGCCCCGGCCGCGCGCGCGGGGGCGGCCCCGGCTTCGGAGAAGGCCTCGGCCCCTGCCCCTCGGGCCGACGCCCGACGCGTCGTGATCATCGGCGGCGGCATCGCGGGGCTCGCCACGGCCGCACTGCTCGCGACCGAAGGGCATCGGGTCATCGTGCTCGAGCGCGGGCAGGAGGCCGGCGGGCGGGCGGGCACCTGGCGCGAGGGCGGCTTCACCTTCGACACCGGCCCCTCCTGGTGGCTCATGCGCGAGTGTTTCGAGCACTACTTCGCGCTGCTCGGCGAGCGGATCGAGGACCACCTGGACCTCGTGGACCTCGACCCCGCCTACCGCGTCCTGGGCGAGGAGTACGCGCACCCGCTGGACCTCTTCGGCGACCGCGAGCGCTCCGCCGCCGCCTTCGAGGCCGAGGAGACCGGCGCCGGCGACGCCCTGCGCGCCCACCTGGACTCCGCGCGCGACGCCTACGAGATGGCGACCTCCTCCTTCCTGTACACCACGTTCTCGGCCGTCCCCGCGCGCACCCTGCTGCGCCTCGCGCCGCGCGCCGGATCCCTCGTCCGCCTGCTGGGCGAATCGCTCCACGACCTCGCCGCGCGCACCGTGGCCGACACCCGTCTGCGCCAGGTCCTCGGCTACCCCGCCGTCTTCCTCGGCGCCACGCCCCGCACCGCCCCGAGCCTCTACCACCTGATGAGCGCCATGGACCTCGAGGACGGCGTGCGCTACCCGCGCGGCGGCTTCACCCGGTTCATCGAGGTGCTGCGGGGACTGGCCGAGGATGCCGGCGCCGAGATCCGCACCGGCGTCGAGGTGACGCGTATCCGCACCACGGAGCTGGGGCGGACGCGGGTGACCGGAGTCGACGCCCGGCCCGCAGACGGCAGCGGCGGGACCGAGGCGATAGACGCGGACGTCGTGGTCTCCGCGGCGGACCTCCACCACACGGAGACCTCCCTGCTGCCGCGCACGCTGCAGACGTATCCCGAGCGCAGCTGGAGGTCGCGGACCTCCGGCCCGGGCGCCGTGCTCGCGATGCTCGGCGTGCGCGGGCGCGTGCCCGAGCTGCTGCACCACACGCTCCTGTTCACGGACGACTGGGACCGCAACTTCGCGCAGATCACCACGAGCAGCGTCGAGGGGGCGACCCGGGCCCCGGACCCCGCGAGCATCTACGTGTGCACACCCTCGCGCACCGACCCGTCGGTCGCGCCCGCCGGGGACGAGAACCTGTTCGTGCTGATCCCGGTCGCCCCGGAGACGGCCGACGGCCGGGGCATCGGCCGCGGCGGCATCGACGGCGCGGGCGACGCAGAGGTCGAGCGGGCCGTGGACCGGGCGATCGCGCAGATCGCCGACTGGGCGCACGTGCCCGACCTCGCCGAGCGCGTCGTGGTGCGCCGCACCGTCGGTCCCGGGGACTTCACCGATGCCTTCCACTCCTGGCGCGGCAGCGCCCTCGGCCCCGCCCACACCCTGCGCCAGTCCGCGTTCCTGCGCGGCAGCAACCGCAGCCGCAGGGTCGAGGGCCTGCTCTATGCCGGAGGCACCACCGTGCCGGGCATCGGGGTGCCGATGTGCCTGATCAGCGCCGAGAACGTGCTCAAGCGCCTGCGCGGGGACACGAGCAGCACGCCCCTGCCGGAGCCGCTGCGCGCGCCCGATTCCCCGCCCGCGATCTAGCGCCGACGCAGCGGCCCGCGTCCGCCCCGGTGAGGTCTGCGCAGCACGCCGGTCATCGGAACGGTCCACCAGTCCTCGCCGCGCACGCCCCAGCGGGCGAGCAGGCTGTTCGCCGCCTGCACGCCCGTGAGGGCGGCGCGCTCCATGAGGGCGACCGGCTCGCGGGTGCGCAGCCAGTCGCCGGCGACGACGAGGCGAGCATCCGGGCTGCCGACGCCGGGTCTCTCGTCCCACGGCTCGATGCCGACCAGCGGGCAGTCGTCCTCGATCAGCCACTGCTCGTGGAGGATGCGGGCGTCCGCGAGCTCGGGGTGCAGGCGGTGCAGCTGCCGCAGGAGCTCGGCGCGCAGGCGCTCGTCGTCGGCCGGCGTGCGGGATCCCTCGAGCGCGTAGGCGTGCAGCTCGACCACGCTCCCGCCGTGGCGACGCGCCCAGTCGCCGGCAGTCCGCTCGAAGCGGTCGAGCACCGAGACGTTGTCCAGCGGACCGAAGCCGCTGGTCCCCAGGAACGCGGGGGCCTCGGGCGCGGCCGGGCGGTCCAGCCACAGCCGCAGCACCGCGAACGCCGGGGCGTTGCGCTGGGCTGCGACCCGCGCGAGCCAGCCGTCCCATCCCGGCACGGGGGACGCGGTGCCCCCGAGCAGGTCTCGCGCGGAGCGGGGATCGGCGGCGAGCACGACGGCGTCGGTGTGCAGCTCTCCCTCGGACGTCGAGACCAGCAGGTCGCGGGCGCCCGGCGTCACGGGCCCGTCGGCCCCGTGCATGCTCTCGAACCGATGCGTGCTATCGGCCCTGTGCATGCTCTCGATCCCGTGGACGGCGACGCCGGTGCGCGCGTCGGCCCCGAGCCCCCGCAGCCGCTCGACCAGCGGATCCCAGAGGGTGGGGGAGTAGGCGTCGACGGGGACGTCGAAGATCAGTCCCTCCGCGGACCCCATGAAGTACGCGTGGAACATGCCCACCAGCTCCCCGCCGGAGAAAACGCTCGGGTCGGCGAAGAAGGAGCGGGCGAAGACCTCGAGCGCGAGATGGCGGGCGTCGTGCGGGAAGCGCAGGTCATCGAGGACGTCCTGCGCGCTCTTCCCGTCCAGCGCGCGGAAGGTGCCGGGGAAGTCGACGCGCAGCAGGTCGAGGGCGCGGGGCACGTCGACCCGCGCGAGCTCCCGCAGCGGGAAGCTGTCGCTGCGCAGGGCGAAGGCCGCGACGCTCCACGGCGGGGTGCGGGGGATGCCGCGGAAGGTGTCGCGCGGACCGTCGGCGAGCTGCAGCGGATAGTCGCCGATGTCCCGCAGCATCCCGAGATCGGGGGAGGTGCGCGCGAGCAGTCGGCGCAGCGTGTAGTACTGGCGGAAGAAGGCGTGGAAGCCGCGGCTCATCGAGCGCCCCTCGCCCAGGTCCCAGGAGCGCGCCCGCCCGCCCCAGGTCTCACGGGCCTCCAGCAGGTGCACGCGCACGCCGCGCTCGGCGAGGAGGGTGGCCGCGGAGATGCCGGCGATCCCGCCGCCGATCACCACGACGTCCGCCGTCGGCGCGTCGTCGTGACCGGCCGTCGGCGCGCCGCCGGGACTGAGCAGCGCTCTCTCGCGCCCCGTCGGCCCGCGATGGAGGACCGCGCGGCGATCACGGCCGGGACGCGCGCTCATCGGCGCGCCCGCTCGCGCCCGTCGGCAGAAGCCGTCGGCCCTTCGTCGACCACCGGTGCTGCCGGACCCTCCGACCCCTCCGCATCCTTCACGCTCTTCGATCCCGCGCGCACCCACAGCAGCATGGTCACCGTGACCATCGCGGCGCCGAAGCCGAAGTCCTCGACGGGGATGTCGAAGGGGAAGCGGATGCCCAGGGTCATCGCGTCGTCGTAGAGCACGATCGGGGCGGAGAGCTTCGTGAGCCAGCCGTCCACGAGGATCTGGAAGCCCAGCACGATGGCCATCGAGATCCAGTAGGCGGGGCGGCGGAAGAGGCCCGTGCGCAGCCACAGCAGCTCGAGCGCGGGCACGGCGACCAGCGCGAACACGGTGAGGATCGTGTACTCAGGCATTCCGTGCCCTCCGCTCCTCATCGGCGGGGCGGGCCCGACGGCGGATCCGGCCGAGCAGGATCTCCACGGCCTCGAGGGTGAGCAGCGCGCAGATCGGGATCACCAGGAAGAACAGCAGCTCCTCGAGCGGCATGCCGCCGGGCAGGGTGATCCCGGAGATCTTCGCCGGGTCGTACCACCAGTGATGGCGGTGGATGCCGACGTAGTCCCAGACCAGGAAGATGATCACGGTGGGGAGCAGGGCCGCGAGCAGCCGACGCGGACTGCGGTGCACGCGCGCGCCGATCACGAACTCGAGCGGCAGAGTCACCAGCAGGCACAGCCCCAGCAGGATCAGGTACTCACCGTGCATGCGGCGCCCCCGCACTCCTCGTCGCGCCCTCTGCCCAGTCCAGGCCGGTGGGGGACAGCTCCCGGGCCATGTCGAGCAGGAAACGGGTGACGGCCCCGCGCTCGGCCGAGCTCAGACGGGCGGCGGCGCGCACGCGCCCCGCCTGCTGCCGCCCCATCGAGTCCATCGCCGCACGGCGGGTGGAGGGGGAGACGGCGATCGTCACCGCCCGACGGTCCGCGGGGTGGTGCCCGCGCGTGATGTGCCCTCCGCGCGCGAGCCGGTCCAGCAGCTTCGTCGTCGCGCCCGAGGAGATGCCCAGGTGCTCGCCGAGGACCCCCGGCGTCGCCAGCTCCCCCGTGTGGGCGGCGGCGATGAGGTAGTGCAGCGCGCGCATGTCCGTCGCGCCGAGGTCCATGAAGGCCCGCGACGCGGTGGAGAGCTCCTCCTCGGCCCGGCGCAGGGCGACGAGCGCCGCCATCAGCTCGTCGATCTCATGCTCGGCGGACTCGTCGAGCCCAGAACGGTCGGCGAGCTCCCCATCGGGATCGCTCGCCGCGAGGTCGTGGACGCGCCAGGGACGACGGCCGCGGGCGCTCGCGGGGGACTCGGGTGCGGCGGTGTCGCTCGTGCCGGGCTCGGTCATGGCGGCCACCCTACTGCCGGCCGACGATTTCTGCTTCCACGGCTGGAATCTTTCCGGGGAAGGTGAGATGCTGAGTCACTCCGCGGCGCCGCTGGGATCCGCGGGTGCGCGCGGTGCGGATACCGTGCAGACAGGGGGACGATGGTGGAGATGAGCAGCGAGGCGATGGAGGAGATCGATGCCCTCGAGGACCGCGTCGATGCCGCGCCGCACGACCCCGGCGTCATGTCGGTGAGCGAGGACGTCCGCCGCGCGACGGCACGCCTGATGGACGAGGGCGCGCGGCGCGCACGCCGCCACGGGTCCGAGGTCCTGCAGCTCTGGGAGCTCGCCGCCGAGCAGCTGCAGGGAGGGAAACTGCTGCGCCCGCGTCTGCTGATGGAGACGTTCGACGCCCTGAGCGCGGCTCTCCCCTCGCGCACGGGCCGCCCCGTCGCCGAACGGGCCGAGGCGGTGCGTCTCGCCGCGGCGCTCGAGGTGCTCCACTTCGCCTTCCTCCTCCACGACGATGTCATCGACAACGACCTCACCCGGCGCGGCCGCGCGAACCTGGTCGGCGCCCTGCTCGCCCCGGGCTCGGCCACTGCGGGAACGGACGAGGAACGCGGCCACCGGACCCGCAGCCACTGGGCCCGCAGCACCGCCGTCCTCGTCGGCGACCAGATGCTCGCGCTGGCCCACCAGGTGTTCGCCCGCGCGGACCTGCCCCGCGCCGAGCGCCTCGCGCTGCTGGACGCGCTCGGCGACGCCGTCGCCGAGTCCGCCGTCGGCGAGTTCCTCGACGTCTCGCTCAGCGACGGCGTGATCGCCCCCGACGCGGACGTGATCGCCGAGATGACCCGCACGAAGACGGCGACCTACAGCTTCGAGCTGCCGCTGCGTGCGGCCTGCGTCCTGGCCGGCGCCCCCGATCCCGCGCGCGAGGCGCTCACGAGCGCCGGGCGGCACCTCGGCATCGCGTTCCAGCATCAGGACGACGCCCTCTCCGTGTTCGGGGCCGCCGCCGAGCACGGCAAGGACCCCAGCTCCGACCTGCGCGAGGGCAAGCAGACCGCGATCACCGACTTCGCCCGCGGCACGCCGGACTGGCCGCTCGTCGACGCGGCCCTGGGACGCGCGGACCTCTGCACCCCCGACGGACGCCACGTGCGGACCGTGCTCGCGGACTGCGGCGCCGAGGCGCACGTCCAGGCGCTCGTGGCGCGTGAGGTGGCGCAGGCGCGCGATGTCATGGCGGAGGCCGGGGACGCGATCCCCGCGCCCGCCGCCCGCGTGCTCGGCACCGTGATCGAGGAGCTCGAAGGGAGGGCGCGGTGAGCCGCGGCCCCACCGGCAGTGACCCCACCGGCAGCGAGCCCACCCGCGGGGCCGGTCCCCGTGGCCCCGGCGCCCGACGCTCGGACCGGCCCGAGGAGCGCGGCTGCCCGCTGCACAGCGACATCCCCGGCGCGGGCCCCGTCGGCCTGCGGTCCCTGTTCCGGGGCTCGCGCGTCCCCGGGGCGGAGCCGGAAGCGGGGCGCTCGGGGAGCGTCGGTCTGGCTGGCGTCGGCGGGGCCGGCATCGACCGGACGGGCCTCGAGCGGACGGGCGTCGAGCGGACGGGCGTCGACCTGGCTGGTGCCGACCGGACGGGTGCCGCCCGCATCCCGCGCGTCTGGCGGATCCGTCCCCACGGGGCGGCGCGCGAGGTGCTCCGGCGCCGTGGAGGCACGACCCAGGCGGGGTTCACCGCCGAGGCGATCCCGAGCGGCCGACTGCGCCGCCACCCGATCCTGCTGTCCGACGGGCCCGGCCACGACGCCCAGCGCCGCGCCCTCGGCCGCTTCTTCTCCCCGCAGCACATCGAGCGCTCGAGCGCGGCGACCATGGAGCGCGAGGCCGTCCGCCTCGTCGGCGAGGCGGTCCGCGAGGGAGGCTGCGACCTCGGTCAGCTCGCACTGCTCTACTCGGTGGCGGTGAGCCGCGAGATCGTCGGCCTCACCGCCTCGCCCCTGGAGGCCATGTCGCACAGGCTCGTGCGCCTGCAGCGGCAGCCGGGCGTCGACCTCACCCGCCCGCGCTGGGGCCGCACCCTGCCCCAATGGGCCCTCGCCGCCGCCCGCGGACTGGGTCCCCTCGCCGCCTTCCACCTGCGCGACGTGCGCCCGGCGATCCGCCGCCGACGCCGACACCCTGCCGACGACGTCATCAGCCACCTGCTCGACCAGGGCGCGCGCGGCACCGACATCCTCGTCGAATGCGTCACCTACGCGAGCGCCGGGATGATCACCACCCGCGAGTTCCTCGTGATGGCGTGCTGGCACCTTCTGGACGACGAGACGCTGCGCGCGGAGTTCCTCCACGGCGACCGCGAGGAGAAGGCCGCGATCCTCCGCGAGATCATCCGCCTCGAACCTGTGGTCGGGCACCTCTACCGCCGCGCCCGGGAGCCCTTCGACGTGCCCGGATGCCCCGCGACGGCCGACGTCCGGCCCGGCGACCTGATCGACGTCCACGTCCGGGACGCCAATGCGGACGCGCAGGTCATGGGGGAGGATCCCCTCGAGATCAGGCCCCGCCGACCGCTGCCGCGCGGGGTCTCGCCGGCCGGGCTCAGCTTCGGCGCCGGGCCCCATCGCTGCCCCGGCGAGCACCTCGCGATCACCGAGTCGGCGGTGCTGCTGGAGCACCTGCTCGCGGCCGCGCCTCGCCTCGTGCGTCCTCCCGAGATCGCCTGGGACGACGTCGTCGCGGGATACCGCGTGCACGGCATGAGGGTGGAGTTCCCTGCGCGCGGTGCCTGAGGGCGGGGCAGCGTTCACACCGCGACACCGACTTCCCGAGCACTCGGATCGCGGTGCTACTCTCGCTCGCGAATGAACCACATTCTCCGGGGTCAGTGAAACTCTGAACCGGCGGTGACAGTCCGCGACCCGGCTCCCTCGGGAGCCGGTTGACCTGGTGGAACTCCAGGACCGACGGTAAAAGTCCGGATGGGAGGAGATGTGGCGTCGCTGTGCGCGGCGTCGGTGCGCCGTCGTCCGCCCCGGTGACGCTTCTGCCGCCGTGCCATCGCCCCGGACCACCGCCGATCCGGAGGCTTCCGTGCACGAGCACCGCACGCCCCCGCGCGCCGTCGCCGCGACGCCTGACGCGCACGCCGGGGCGCGAACCGCGCATGCCGCCGCCGCGACGCCCGACGAGCTCGCCGCGATGGACCGCGCCCTCGCTCTTGCCGCCCGCGGCCCCGCCGATGACGCGAACCCCCGCGTGGGCTGCGTCCTGCTCGCGCCCGACGGGACGGCCCTCGGCGAGGGCTGGCATCGCGGCGCCGGCACACCCCACGCCGAGGTCGCGGCGCTCGCCGATGCCCGCTCGAGGGGGAGCGCGACCCGCGGCGCGACGGCCGTGGTCACCCTCGAGCCCTGCGCCCACACCGGACGCACCGGACCCTGCGCCGAGGCGCTGCGCGAGGCGGGGATCTCTCGCCTCGTGTTCGCCCTGGAGGATCCCGGCGCGGCCTCCGGCGGCGGCGCGGGCGCACTCGCCGCGGCGGGCGTCGACGTGGTCGGCGGAGTGCGCGCGCAGCAGTCCCGCGAGCTCGTCGCCGGATGGTTCGCGCGGACCACCGCCGCGGCGGATTCCCCGACGCCGGCCTCGGCGCCGGAGGACGCGCACCGCGCCGAGAGCGGGCCGTCGCCCGTGCACCTCGTGCTGAAGACGGCGACCAGTCTCGACGGAAAGGTCGCCGCGGGCGACGGCACCAGCCACTGGATCACCGGCGAGGCCTCCCGCGCCCACGCCCACTCGGTCCGGGCCCAGGTGGACGCGATCCTCGTGGGCACCGGCACCCTGCTGGCCGACGACCCCTCGCTCACCGCCCGCCCCGCAGCGACCCCGCAGGCCGCGCCCGCCCCCGGCCCGACGTCGGGCGGCGATGCCGCCGCGACCGCGGCTGCGGGCCACCAGCCGCTGCGCGTGGTCGTCGGCCTCCGGGACGTGCCTTCGGACGCCAGGGTCCGCGGGGACGACGGCCGCTTCGTGCACCTGCGCACCCGGGATCCGCACGAGGTCCTCGCCGCGCTCGCCGAGCGCGGCGTCCGCCGGGCCGTCCTCGAGGGAGGCCCGCAGCTCGCGACGGCATTCCTGCGCGCCGGCCTGGTCGACGAGATCCATGCCTACCTCGCACCCCTGCACCTGGGCGATCCGGGCAGGTCCGCGATCGGCGCGCTCGACGTCGCGACCCTCGCCGACGCCCCGCGCTGGCGCACGAGCGAGGTGCACCGCCTCGACGAGGACGTGCTGCTCATCGCCCGACGCGGCGACCCCTCGCCCTGAACGTGTCCGTCCCGGTCCACTAGGCCACCAGGCCACCACCTCACTGACCCACCGCCGCACCGCACCACCACATCACCGACCCACCGGCCCACCGGCCCACCGGCCCACCGGCCCACCGACCCATCGGACGTCCCGTCGTCCGCTCCCGGAAGGAGACGCCATGTTCACCGGCATCGTCGAGGAGATCGGTACTCTCGAGTCCCTCACCCCACAACCCGGCGGCGAGGCGCGGCTGCATGTGCGCGGCCCGCTCGCCGCCTCCGACGCGCGCCCGGGCGACTCGATCGCCGTGGACGGCGTGTGCCTCACCATCGTCGACCTCGCCGGCGACGGCGGCTTCGCGGTCGACGCGGTCCCCGAGACCCTGCGCCGCACCGCCCTGCGCGATGCCGCTCCGGGATCGCGCGTGAACCTCGAGCGCGCGCTGCGGGCCGACGCCCGCCTCGGCGGACACATCGTCCAGGGTCACGTGGACGGCGTGGCCTCCCTGCGCAGCCGCCGCGACGGCGGACGCTGGGTCGACCTCGTCTTCGAGATCGACCCCTCGCTCGCGCCGCTGATCGCCGAGAAGGGATCGATCACCGTCTCCGGCGTCTCGCTCACCGTCACCTCGGCGGGGGAGGACACCTTCGGGGTCTCCCTCATCCCCGCGACGCTCGAGGCCACGACACTGGGCGCGCTCGCGGAGGGAGGCCTGGTGAACATCGAGGTCGACGTCCTGGCCCGCTACGTCGCGCGCCTGCAGCAGACCGGCGCCGTCGGGGCCGAGCTCGAGGCGGCGCAGCGATGAGCGCGCTGAGGCCAGGGGCAGCCGGCGACCTGCTCCCCGGGACGCGGGCCGAGCGCATCGCCGCAGCCCTCGAGGAGCTGCGCGCGGGTCGGCCCGTGCTCGTCGCGGACTCCGCGGACCGCGAGAACGAGGTCGACGCGATCATCTCGGCCGAGCTCGCGACCCCGCGCTGGGTGGGCTGGATGGTCCGCCGCACCTCCGGGTATCTGTGCGCCCCGATGCCCGGCGACATCGCCGACCGCCTCGAGCTGCCGCTGATGGTCCCGCGCACCGAGGACTCCCTGCGCACCGCCTACACCGTGAGCGTCGACGCCGCACGCGGGGTGACCACTGGGATCTCCGCCAGCGACCGCGCCACGACCCTGCGCGCCCTCGCCGATCCCCGCGCGGTGCCGAGCGACCTGATCCGCCCCGGCCACGTGATCCCTCTGCGCGCGGTCCCGGGCGGGGTCGGCGAGCGGCCCGGCCACACCGAGGCCGCGGTCGACCTCTGCCGCGCCGCAGGTCTCCCGCCCGTCGGCGCGATCGGCGAGCTGGTCCGCGACGACGGCGAGGTCATGCGCCTGGAGGAGGCGAGCGCTCTCGCGGCCGACGACGGACTCGTGCTGCTCACGATCGCCGACCTGGTCGAGCACCTGGCCGACGAGCCGGCGCAACGACCGGCTCGCGTCGAGCACACGGGCAGCGCCGACCTCCCGACGCGCCATGGCGCGTTCCGGATCCACGGTTATCGCGATCTGCGCACCGGCGCCGACCACGTCGCTCTCGTGGCGGATGCCCCCGGGCACACCGTCGCCTCGGGGGCGGAGCTCGACGCGACATCGGGATCGGCCTCCACCGCCGACGCCGCCGTCGTGCCGGTCGAGTCGTCCTCGGCGCTCGTCCGCGTGCATTCGGAGTGCCTGACGGGGGAGGCGCTCGGTTCGCTGCGCTGCGAGTGCGGGCCGCAGCTCGAGGAGTCGCTGCGCCGGGTGGCGGAGCACGGCGGCGCCGTCGTCTACCTGCGCGGGCACGAGGGCCGCGGCATCGGCCTGCTCGAGAAGATCGCCGCCTACGACCTGCAGGACCACGGATTCGACACCCTCACCGCGAACATCGAGCGGGGCTTCGAGGGCGACCTGCGCGAGTACGGCGCGGCGGCCGAGATCCTGCGCGACCTCGGCCTCGACCGCGTCGACCTGCTCACCAACAACCCGCAGAAGGCCTACGAGCTCGCGCGGCACGGGATCGACGTGGTGCGCACGACCCGGCTGCTCGTCGGCCGCACCGAGCACAACGCCCGCTACCTGCGCACCAAGGCCGAGGCGATGGGACACCTCATCCCTCTGGACCCGGCCGGCGCCGCGACCGCCGCGACAACCACCTCGGGCGCGGCCTCGACCACGGCCACGACTGCCACCACCGCCGCGACCACGACCACGACCACAGCAGCACTCACCACCACTACTGGAAGGACCACCCAGTCATGAGCGGAGAAGGAGCACCCCAGCTGAACACGGACGGCAGCGACCTGAGGGTCGTGATCGTCGCCGCCAGCTGGCACGAGCAGATCATGAACGGACTGATCGACGGAGCTGCCCGGGCGCTCGAGAAGGCACGGGTCAGCTCCGTGGACCTGGTGCGCGTCCCGGGCTCGTTCGAACTGCCGGTCGCCGCCCTCCACGCCGCGGCCACCGCGGACGCGGTCGTCGCGCTCGGCACCGTGATCCGCGGCGGCACGCCGCACTTCGAATACGTGTGCCAGGCCGCGACCCAGGGCCTCACCGACGTCACCCTGCGCACAGGGATCCCGGTCGGATTCGGGCTGCTGACCTGCGACACCGAGCAGCAGGCGCTCGACCGTGCGGGCCTCCCCGGCTCGATCGAGGACAAGGGGGCGGAGGCCGCGGAGGCGGCCGTCGCCACGGCCAACATCACCCGGCGCCTGCAGGAGGAGGCGGAGAGCTCGGGCCGTCCGATCGGCAGGTCGTCGGCCCGCGCCGGAGGCGTCGGCTTCCGCCTCGCTGGGGTCGACTGAGAGCGCGGGCGCGGGTGGACGAGCGCACTGAGTGCTCGTCCGCCCGGACTCGTGGCACCGTTACGGGGGTCTTCGCACGGGTCTTCGCGCGGGTCTTCGGCCGACCCGTGCACTTCGCGTAGCAGGAGGTCGGGTCACGACGAATAGAGCACGTCACCCGATCTCTGACTACGCGTAGTGCACGCCCCCGCTGGAGACCCGCCGCAGCCGGGGCACCGTGCCTGTCGGGGCCCCGCCGGAACGTCAGCAAGGCGTGCACCGCGAGTCCTCCACAACGCGGGGGCGCACGCCGTCATCCACAATCGGCGCCCAGGACTGGTGCAGGCCCTGTGCGCGGCAGAGGCTCCGCGACATGGAATCGGAGCACAAGAAGGAATTGCACGTGATCCCGTCGTCCGTGCGCGAGGACAGCGGGTACTCCCGACGGGTGATCGCGCGACAGATCGCGCAGGGGGCGCTCACCCAGCTCGGTCGGGGGTGGTACGGAACGCCGGAGACTCCCGAGAACGTTGCCCGTGCCTTGAAGATCGGGGCCCGCCTCACCTGCGGCGACGCTCTGGAATTGCACGGGGTCTGGGTGGTGCGCGACGAGAAGCTGCATGTGGCGACCCTGCGTGGTCAGAAGCCGCGTACCTCTGATCGCGATGTCGTGGCGCACCAGTACCAGCATCGTTGGCCCGACTTCGAACCGATCATGCCGATCCGCATCGCATTGGGCCACCTTGCGCGCTGCCGCGGGGCGGAGGATGCGGCGATCGCTCTCGAATCCGTGGCGAACCAGGGGCTGCTGAGCGCGGATGACATCGGCGAGGTGCTCGCGGGCCTGCCCGTGAAGCTGCGCGGGAGCATCGGCATCATCGACCCGCGTGCGCAGTCGGGCACCGAGACCCGCGTGCGCAGGTACCTGCAGCGCCTGGGAGTCCGGGTCGAGCCGCAGTGGTTCGTCGACGGCGTGGGCAGCACCGACATCCGTGTGGGTGAGCGCCTGATCATCGAGTGCGACAGCGCCAGGTACCACACGGACCCGGAGGCGTATGCGGAGGATCGGCGCCGGGATCAGCTGCTGATCGCGCTGGGTTACGTGGTCCTGCGGCTGACCTGGGAGGACGTCATGGAGGAGTGGGAACGGACCCGGGAGCTCCTGAAGTCCATCGTCGCCCATCGCCTGCACCGCAAGCGCAGATCTCTGCGGTGAGGTCGAAGCGTCAGGGCAGGCCGGTACGCGGAGCGCTGCGGAGGGTCCCGGTGCGATGGCGTCACAGTGGCAGTGTCACGGCATCGCGGCGGATGTGAGAACACGCGGTGGCCCGGAGGGCGTGACCGCGCGTGGGTGCATGGGACATGAGGTCAGGGTGCGGCCGGAGATCGGGGACGCGACGCGACGTTGGCGCTGATCTCGCGGGTCTCCAGAGCTCCCGTGCACTTCGCGTCGTAGGAGGTCGGGTCACGACGAATAGAGCACGTCGCCCGACCTCTGACTACGCGTAGTGCACGCCCCCGCTCGATACCGCGACCGGGGCCCCGGGCTTCGCAGATCAGGGACGCCGAGACAGACGGCGCGACCGCGCTGGCAGCGGCCAGGCGCGTCGGTCAGGCGGTCGGCCTCGCCGGGCAATCAGCCGCGCCCGGGCAGTCAGCAGCGCCCGGGCAACCGTCGGTATCAGTCAGGCAGGCGGCCGGACCGGGGTCAGCTGTGCTGCTTGTCGGGGCCGAACAGGCGGTTCTGGGCCTCTTCACGGAAGGTCGTGGCGGCGGCGACCGAGTCGACCTCGCCGATCACAGGGTTCGGCTGGTGGGTGGCGCGGGTGCCGGCGTACAGGCTCAGCAGGTTCATCGAGACCGCGCGCTGGTTGCGGTGCCCCAGCAGCTTGGTGACGTGCACGCCCAGCCAGGCGAACCAGCCCACCGTGCCGGAGAGGCCGATCGAGCCGGCGATCGGGAGGTCGGGCAGCTCGGTGATCGCGGCGCGGCGGCCGATCGTGGCCATGGTGCCCAGGTCCACGTAGTGGAAGGGCTTCTTGCCCTTGCCCTGGGCGCGGACGTCGGCGTCGATCATGCGGGCGACGGCGCGGCCGGACTGGATGGCGGGCTGCGCGAGCTGGGGGAGGGCGTTCTCGCCGCCGGCGATGTCGCCGGCCGCGTACACGCCGGGGAAGCCCTTGACCTGCAGGTTCTCGTCGACGTCGAGGCGGCCGCGCTTGTCCTGGGGCAGACCCCAGGCCTTGACGGTCTCGGCGATGGCGACGCCCGCGGCCCACACGGTGATGTCCGACTCGAGGATCGAGCCGTCGTCCAGCTCGACGAAGTCGTAGCCCACGGACTTCACGCCGTGGCCCAGTCGCAGCTCGACGCCGCGGGCCTCGAGCTCCTCGGCCGCGTACTCGCGGAACTCCTCGCGGAACTCCTTGATGAGCTCGCCGCCGCGCTGCAGGAGCGTGATCTGGAGGGTGCCCGGGTCCATCTCCGGGTAGAGGATGTCCAGCTCCTGCATGCGGAAGTCCGCGAGGGCGCCGGCGATCTCCACGCCCGTCGGCCCGCCGCCGACGATCGACACGTGCACGCGGTCGGTGTCCTCGACGCGGCTCGTGCGCTCGAGCTCGGAGAACACGCGGTCGCGGATTGCGATGGCCTGGGAGCGCGTGTACATCGGCATCGCGTGCTCCTCGGCGCCGGGGGTGCCGAAGTACGTGGTGGTGGCGCCGTTGGCGAGGACCAGGTAGTCGTAGGACAGCTCGTCGGGGCTGTTCGTGCCGTTCTCGAGGCGGACCACCTTCTGCTCCGGGTCGACGCCCACGACCTCGCCCTGGCGGTAGCGCATGTTCGGCACGTTCAGCGAGAGGCCGCGCAGGAACATGGTGACGTCGCCCGGGTTCAGGCCCGCGGTCGCGACCTGGTACAGCAGCGGCTGGAACGTCTTGTAGACGTTGCGGTCGATGAGGGTGACGCGCACACGGGTGTCGCGCAGGCCCAGCACGGCGTTGGCGCCGGCGAAGCCACCGCCGATGATGATGACGTGAGGCCAGCTCGCGCCGTCCTTGGCAGGAACGGTCCGGCGGCTGCCGAAGGGGAACTCGAACATCTTTCTCCTCGATGGACGGGATGGAGACGTGTCGGCGGCGGGCACGCCTGGGGGTTGGCGGGCGCGAGGATCTCGGCGGGCGGACATACCGAGGCGACGTGAGCTTCGACCGCGTCCCCGGAGGCTGTCCTCCACGACGGTATCGAGGGCCGGATCGATGCTAATCCTTTCCCGCATCGCGGTCCCCACCCCGGGCGCGGAAAGAGAAGGCGATCACCTCCCGCGCGCCACCAGTGTGGCACCCGCGACGCGCGGGCGCACTGATCCGGGCGAACTGGACCCCGCCCGACGACGGCCGAGCCCGCCGATCCGTCGCCCCTCGGCCCCGCGGACCGAGGAGACCACATGCCCGCACCCTTCTCCCTCCCCGACGGCATCCTCGCCGATCTCCCCAGGCGCTGCGGCTCGCGGCGCTGGCCCGGGAGGCGCTCACGAGCGGCCGCTGAGCCTCCGCTCACGACCGGCTGCCGGGCGGGCGCTCACGCCTGGCCGCCGAATGCCTGCTCCCACCACTCCTGGATCGCGGCGAAGCGCTGCAGGCGGTGCCGGGGACGGCCGGAGCGCGTGAGCTCGTGGTCCTCCCCGGGGAACACCAGCATCGAGGACAGCACCCCGTGGCGGCGCAGCGCGGAGAAATAGCGGGTGCCCTGCTCGAGCGGGCAGCGCAGATCCTGCTCGGAGTGGATGACGAAGGTGGGCGTGCGCACGTCGCCGACGTGCGCGAACGGGCTCTGCCGGGCGATGTCGGCCGGGTCCGTGCCCACGTACTCGTCGCCGAAGTACGAGCCGATGTCGCTCGTGCCCTGGAAGCTCGCAGGGTCCAGGAAGCCGCGCTCCACGATCGCCGCCGCGAAGCGATGGTCGTGGGCGATGGTCCACGCGGTGAGGAAGCCGCCGTAGGAGCCGCCCATGATCCCCAGGCGCGAGGCATCGAGCCGGCCCGGACGGTCCTCGGCGTCGGCCGCGATCGCGCCCTCGAGGAAGTCGAGGACGTCGGCGAAGTCGTCGGTGCCCATCCGGTGCCTGATCGCGCGGCCGTGCGCACGCCCGTACCCGGCGGAGCCGCGCGGATTGCAGTAGGCGACGGCGAACCCGGCGCCCGCGAGCACCTGCACCTCGTCGAACACGCCGACGCCGTAGTGGGAGAACGGGCCGCCGTGGATCATGAGGATCACGGGGAAGGGGCCCTCGCCCTCGGGCAGTGCGAGCCAGCCGTGGACCGGGTAACCATCGCGGCCGGTCACCTCGAGCTCGCGCGGGACGACGAGCGCGGTGGAGCGCAGGTCGGCTCCGAGGTCGGTGAGCACGCGAGGGGCCGATGGCAGGGCCCGCGCCGCGTCCCCGACGGATTCGCCCGGCGCCGGGACCCGCACCTGCACGAGCTCGCCCGCACTGGAGGGGGTCGAGACGGCGGCGAGGACCACGACCTCGCCGGCCTGCCCGAGCGGGGAGACGGCCGCGGCGCCGTGCGCCTCGAGGTCCCCGCCGAGCACCTCCTGCGTGGAGCCGTCGCGGGAGACCAGGTGCAGATGGATGCGTCCGCGCGTCAGCTCGTGGACCAGCACCCGATCGCCCGCCGCGACGAGCGGTCCGGCCGTGGTCAGCTCGAGCTGGTCGGGGTCGGTGATCCGGCGCGGGCGGGCGGGCGCGGAGCCGCTCGGCGGGTCCAGCAGCCAGAGGGCGCGGTCCGGCGCGATCGCATCCCGGCCGTCGACGGGCTCGGAGGCGAGCAGGGCGAGGGCGCCGCCGGGGAGTGCGACGAGCTGGTCGATCGAGAGGCCGTCCGTCTCCTCGAGCAGGATCGATGTGGCCGACGGGGCCTCGGCAGCGATCGCGACGAGCACCGAGCGCAGATCGCGCTCGTCGGACTCGAGGCGGTCGCGCACCGCGAGCACGCGCGTGCCGTCGGCGGCGAAGGCGAGCGCCGTGTGGTCGTCCGTCCCCTCGGTGATCTGCCGGGCCGCGCGGGACGTGCGGGCGTCCCCGTCGGACCCGCGAGCCCCGGCGTCGCCTTCGGCGGTGCCGCTCTCGACCCGCGGCGCCTGCGGGTACTCGGGCTCGTCGTCCAGGGGAGGCAGGTCGAGGACGTGCACCTGGCGGGGCCGATCGATGCTCCAGCCCACGCCGTTGGCGAGCCAGCGCACGCTGTCCACGCGGCGTGCGGGCTCCGCATCGGGGCCGATCCCCTCGACGGTGCCGCAGCGGCCGGGCTCCGGGACCCGCGCGAGGAACGCGAGGCGGGAGCCGTCGGGCGAGAAGACGAACTGTCCGACGCCCAGCGGGGCGTCCGTGACCTGCATCGGCTCGCCGCCGCGGGGGTCCAGGAGATGGATCTGCGCGCGACCGCGCGCGTCGGGCCGCAGGAAGGCCAGGACGGAGCCGTCGGGGGAGAGGTGCGGCGCGGAGTCGGAGATCCCGCGGGTCAGGCGCCGGCGCGCACCGGTCTCCTGTCGCGGCGCTCCGTGGCGGCGCCGGGCGCCGTCGAGCTCGATGCGCCAGAGCTGGCCGACGCTGCGGTCGGCGCCCTCATCCGGATGGGACACGGCGACGATCGCGAACGTCGCGTCGGGAGCGAGGGCCGGCGCGGAGACGGAGAGCAGGTGGCGGATGTCGGAGGGGTGCACGCCCTCGAACCTACAGCGCGGGGCGAGCAGGGCCCGATCGTGACGGGATCGTGACCGTTCACGCGGCGCTCGTCGGCGAAAAGCGGCGCTGACCGCCCGCGACGCCACGCAGAGGTGCCGCCCGACGGCGCGCGCTGTCGCGCCGCTTCCTCCTGGTATGAGAGGTTTCGTCGGCCTCCGCGGTTTGAGGTGGGGCGCGCGGCACCCTACGGTCGACGAGGCATCGCAGCGCGTGCCGATCGATGCGATCGCCGGTCCGCGCCGCCGCCAGAGCCGGAGGGATCCGTGCGGCTGACCGGGGATTCGCACCGGGACCGCCCACGAGCAGCCCCGACCGGCCCATCGACCCCGACCCCCGACGAGAGCGCAGGCGATTCCGTGGACTTCGGCGAATTCCTCAGCTCCCGCTCGAGCGAGATCCTGTTCGCCGCCGCCCAGCACTTCAGCCTCGTCGCCCAGTCCGTCGTGCTCGCGACGGTCCTCGCGGTCGCGATCGCCGCGTTCGTCCACCGATCGGAGCTCGGCCGCGCCGCCGCCAACGCCGTGAGCGCCGTGGGGCTCACCATCCCGTCCTTCGCCCTCATCGGCCTGATGGTCGCGCCCTTCGGCTTCGGGGTGAAGCCCGCCGTCATCGTGGTCGTCTTCTTCGCGGCCCTGCCCATCCTGCGCAATGCCATCGTGGGTCTCGCCGGGGTGGATCCGGCGCTCGTCGAATCGGCGCGCGGCCTGGGCATGAGCCGCCTGGGCATCTTCTTCCGCATCGAGCTGCCGCTGGCCTGGCCCGTGATCCTCAGCGGAGTGCGCGTCTCCGCCCAGATGGTCATGGGCGTCGCGGCGGTCGCCGCCTACGTGCTCGGCCCGGGACTCGGCGGCTTCATCTTCCAGGGCCTCTCGCGCCTCGGCGGCGCCGGGGCGATCGAATCGGTGGTGACCGGCACCGTCGGCGTCATCCTCCTGGCCCTCATCCTCGACCTCCTGCTGCTGGGCCTCGGCAGGCTCACGACCTCGAAGGGCATCCGGTGACCGACTCAGACCCCCGCACCCAGACCACCGCCGCGGACTCCGCCTCCGGCGAGGCCTCGGGCCGCTCGATCTTCCTGGACGCCGTCACCAAGCGGTACCCCGGGCAGGAGCGCCCGGCCGTCGACGGCGTCACCCTCGAGATCCCCGAGGGCCAGGTCGTCATGCTCGTCGGCCCCTCCGGCTGCGGCAAGACGACCACGCTGAAGATGATCAACCGCCTCATCGAGCCCACCGAGGGGCGCATCGTGCTGGGCGGCGAGGACGTCACCACGATCAACGGCGACGAGCTGCGCCGCCGCATCGGCTACGTCATCCAGGCCGGCGGCCTGTTCCCGCACATGACCGTCGCCCAGAACATCGCGCTCGTGCCCAAGATGCTGGGCTGGGACAAGGCCCGCATCGCCGAGCGCGTCGAGGAGCTGCTCGAGCTCGTCGGCCTCGATCCGGACGTCTACCGCTCGCGCTTCCCCAAGGAGCTCTCCGGCGGACAGCAGCAGCGCGTGGGCGTCGCCCGGGCGCTCGCCGCCGACCCGCCCGTGCTGCTGATGGACGAGCCCTTCGGGGCCGTCGACCCGATCACCCGCCAGCGCCTGCAGGACGAGCTGATCCGCATCCAGCAGGAAGTGCGCAAGACGATGGTCATCGTCACCCACGACTTCGACGAGGCCGTGAAGCTCGGCGACTGGATCGTGGTCTTCCGTGAGGGCGCGCAGATCGTCCAGTACGACACCCCCGAGCGGATCCTCGCCGAGCCGGCCGACGAGTTCGTCGAGAACTTCATCGGCTCGGGCGCCGCCCTCAAGCAGCTGGGCCTGCGCCGCGTGCGCGAGGTCGAGGCGGCCGACGCGGTCGTCGCGCACGCCGGCGGCAACGCCGCCGAGGCCCTGCGCCGCGCCGAGGAGGCGGGCCACAACCACGCGGTCGTGGTCGACGAACGCGGACGCCCCCTGGCCTGGCCCTCGCGCCGCGACCTCTCCCGCATGACGCGCCTGCCCACCGAGCTCGACCCGGCGCTGCCCGTCGTCGGCTCGGGCGCGACCCTCAACGATGCCCTGGACACGATGCTCGTCTCGAGCGCCGGCGCCACCCTGGTCACGGGCCGCGGCGGCGTCTTCGAGGGGGTCGTGGACGTGGAGACGATCATGGACGCGATCACCATGGCTCGTCAGAGCGCCGCCGAGCGCTCGAGCGAGGCCCCGGTGGGCACCAACACGGGCGCCGTCGACGTCGTCATCGACGACGAGGGCGCGGCCGTCACCGCCCCGCAGGGATCGGCCCGCGATGACTGAGCGCACAGCGACCGACACCGCCGCCCCGGCGACGGACGATGCAGCGACCGGCGCCGAGACCGAGCCGACGACCGAGGCGCCCGGCGCGCGCCGGGCGCCCGCTGCGCGCCCGTGGCGCCCTCTCATCGTGCAGATCCTGGTGCTGCTCGCGATCCTCGTGGTCTACGGCGCATGGCTGCTGCTCGCGCCGCTGAGCGCGACCGAGCGCAACACCCTGAACCCCTCGACGATCCTCGAGCTCACCGGCCAGCACCTCGCTCTCACCCTGGTGGCGACCGTGATCGTGCTCGTGATCGGCGTGCCGCTGGGGATCCTGCTGACCCGCGGTCCCTTCCGGAAGATCGCCGAGCCCGTGCTGGCCGTGGCGAACTTCGGACAGGCCGCGCCGGCCGTCGGCCTCATCGTCCTGCTCGCCGCCTTCGTGCCCAACGGGTTCCAGGCCTCGATCATCGCCCTGGTGCTCTACGCGATCCTGCCGGTGCTGCGGAACACCATGATCGGCGTGCGCGGCGTCGACCAGCGCCTGGTCGAGGCGGGGCGCGGGATGGGCATGACCGCCTTCTCCGTGCTCCTGCGCGTCGAGCTGCCGCTCGCGGTGCCGGTCATGCTCTCGGGCGTGCGCACGGCGCTCGTCCTGCTCGTGGGCACGGCCTCGCTCGCCGCCTTCGTCAACGGCGGCGGACTGGGCCTGCTGATCACGACCGGCATCAACCTGTACCTGTTCAAGGTCCTGATCTCCGGCGCGCTGCTGGTCGCGGTGCTCGCGCTGATCGTGGACTGGGCCGGCCGCGTCGTCGAGCACGTCGCCCGACCGAAGGGACTGTGAGCATGCACGAGACCACGCCCACCGGCCGACCCGGCCACCGGCCCGGCCACCGGCCGGTCGACCGACCGGCCCTCGGGTCCGCGGATCTTCCCGACGGCCCCTCCCACGCCGGTTCCGCCCGCGGCGGCGGCTCCCTCGGCAGTCGCCGCGTCAGCCGCCGACGGCTGGGGGTCCTCGCGGCGCTCGGTCTGCTGCCGCTCGCCGGCTGCGGGCTGCGCCCCGCGACCGCCTACACGCCGGACGTCGCCCCCGGGAAGATCAAGCGCATCGACGATCTGCCCCAGGGCGCGCGCATCACCGTCACCGGCAAGAACTTCACCGAGCAGCTGATCCTCGGCAAGATCGGCGTGATCGCCGCCCGCGCCGCCGGCTTCGAGGTCGACGACCTCACGAACGTCCCCGGCAGCGTCCCCGTGCGCGAGCTGATGACCAACGGCGGGGCCGACATGACCTGGGAGTACACGGGCACCGCGTGGCTGACCTACCTGGGGGAGACCAAGGGCATCCCCGACAAGAAGAAGCAGTGGCAGGCCGTGCACGACGCGGATCTGGACAACGGGCTCACCTGGCTGCCTCCCGCGCCGCTGAACAACACCTACGCCCTCGCGGTGCGCAGCGAGGCCGTCGAGGAGCTGGGCGGCATCACCAAGCTCAGCCAGCTCGAGGACCTCCCCGTGGAGGACCGGACCATCTGCGTGGAGTCGGAGTTCAACTCCCGGGCGGACGGCCTCGTGCCGCTGCTGAAGGCCTACGACATCCCGCGCGGGAAGGACGACGGCGTCCCTGCCGGCAACATCAGCCTCTACGACACCGGCGCCGTGTACACCGCGACCGACCGGGGCAGCTGCAACTTCGGCGAGGTCTTCACGACCGACGGCCGCATCCAGAGCCTGGACCTGACGATCCTCGAGGACGACCGCCACTACTTCCCCGCCTACAACGTGGCCCCGGTGCTGCGCACCGAGACGCTGAAGAAGCACCCTCAGCTGGAGGACGTCTACGAGGCGGTGACGCCCGAGCTCACCGACGACGCCCTGCGCTCGCTGAACCTGCGGGTCGACGAGGGAGGCGAGCTGCCGGCGGACGTCGCCTTCGACTTCATGGTCGAGCAGGGGCTCGTGTCCCGGCCGTAGGCCGCTCCCGCCGCGGACCCGTCGGCCCGCGGACCCGTCGGCCCGTCGGCCCGCCGACGGGCGCCTCGGCTCGATAGGATCGGACGGTCGCGTCCGACTCCACGCGCGGAGGTCCTCCCGGCATGTCACCTCGTCACCTGTCCTCCCGCGCCAGACCGCGTCCGGAGGAGCTGCGGGTCGACCTCCAGCACCTGCCCGTCGGCATCCCCGTGCGCGGTGCCCGCTTCTCCTGGGTGGTCCCGCAGCTCGGTGACTCCATGCAGAGGCTGCACCGCATCCAGGTCGCCCGCTCGCCGCGCGGCTTCGGCATCCCGCTCTGGGACACCGGCTGGGTGACCTCGGAGAGCTCGGTGGCCGTGCCCTACGAGGGACCCGACCTCGATGCCTCCACCCCGTACTGGTGGCGGGTCGCCGTGGACACCGACGCCCCCGGCGACTGGTCGAGCGCCCAGTGCTTCGTCACCGCGGCGGACGCCTGGGGCGGTGACGCCATCTGGGGTCCGGTGGCGATGGACGAGTGGACCGCGGAGGACATCCCGTGGGTGCTGCTGCGCACCGAGTTCGACCTGCCCGCACAGCCCGTCCGCGCCGCCTTCGTCGAGGCCGCGGGCCTGTCCCCGGAGGGCGGTCCGACGCCCCACGGTCCCCGCGGAGGCCGCCAGCACGTGTACAAGCTGTGGGCGAATGCGCAGGTCGTGGGCTACGGCAGCGTGCGCTCGGGCTTCGAGGAGGCGATGTACCACACGCACGACCTCACCGGCGTGCTGCGGCCCGGCCGCAACGCCCTCGCGGCCCTGTGCTGGGCGGAGCAGGGGCGGGCGTTCAGCGCCCGCGTGGTGGTCGTCCTGGCCGACGGCACCCGCCTCGAGGTGCCGACCTCCACGCGCTGGCGGGCGTTCAGCGGGGCGATGATGCTGCCGGGGCTCGGCGACATCGGCGGCGGCTGGTTCCGGGCCCCGCGCGAGGACTGGGACGCGCGGCACGAGCCCCGCGGCTGGCAGAGCCCCGGCTTCGACGACTCCGGGTGGGACATGGCCCTGCGCAGCGAGGTCGAGCTGCCGCCGCCGACGCCGACGACCGTGAGCATCCGCCACCACCTGGGCGAGACCGTGCGCTCCCACCGGGTGAAGGGGCCCGCGCCCGCCGGAGCCGCGCCGGCCGGATCCCCGACCGGCGCGTCGGCACGGGCGGGCGGCGGCGAGATCTGGCGGGCGGACCTCGGCCGCGAGATCGTCGGTGGGATCCGCCTCGAGGTGGTCGGCCGCGCGGGCACGCGGATCCGGGTGCGGCTCGGCGAGGAGCTCGAGGCCGACGGCACGGTGCGCTCCCGACTGCGCACGAGCAACGTGTACGAGGAGACATGGACCCTGCGCGACGGCCCGCAGACCATCGAGCACTGGGGGATGCGCGCCTTCCGCCACGTCGAGCTCGAGGCCGACGCCGGCTCCGGCCTCGACCTCTCCCGCGCCCTGCGCCCGGTGGTGCTGCGATCGCCCGCCGTGGGCGGCGGAGCCTTCACCTCGTCGGACCCGGACCTGGACCGGGTGTGGGAGATGTGCCGGTACTCGATCGAGGCGACCAGCCAGGACCTGTACGTGGACACCCAGTCCCGCGAGCGCCTCCCCTACGAGGGGGACGCCCTGGTCAACCAGCGCTCCCAGTACGCCGTCGAGCCGTCGTTCGCGCTCGCCCGCGCCTCGCTGGCCTTCCTCGCCCGCCGCCCCACCTGGCCGGCCGAGTACCACCTGATGCCGCCGCTCATGGCCTGGGAGGACTATCTCGCCACGGGCGATGACCGGCGCCTGCGCGAGGACCTCCACTTCCTCGAGCAGGGCGGCTACCAGCACCTCCTCGACGGCGGTCTGGTCCGCAAGGACCCGGGCAGCGCGAGCGAATGGGATGCCGATCTCGTCGACTGGCCCGCGACCTCGCGCGACGGCTTCGAGTTCACCGAGGTCAACACGGTGCTCAACGCCTTCCAGGCCGCGGCCTTCCGCGCCCTCGCCCGGATCGGGGAGGCGACTGGGGACGCGCGCGTCGCGCAGAGCTATGCCGAATCGGCCGCCGCTGCGACCACCGCGCTGAACGACCGGATGCTCGCAGACGGCCCCGCCTATGTCGACGGGGAGGGCAGCGAGCACCGTTCCCAGCACGCGACCGCGATCCCCGTCGCCCTCGGCCTCGCACCGGCCGCGCAGCTGCCCGCCCTCGGTGCGTTCCTCGCCTCCGGCGGCATGCGCATGAGCGTCTACGGGGCGCAGTTCCTGCTGGACGCCCTGTTCGCCGCCGGACGCTCCCGCGAGGCGATCGCACTGATGACGGCACGGACCACCGAGAGCTGGCTGCACCAGATCGACCACCTGGGCGCGAGCATCGTCCCCGAGGCCTGGGACCCGTCGCAGAAGCCCAACATGTCCTTCTCGCACGCCTGGGGGACCTCGCCGGTGAACGTCATCGCGCGCTGGGTCCTCGGCGTCCGGGTGATCGAGCCGGGAGCCGCGCGGGTGCGCATCGCCCCGCATCCCGGCCCACTGGCACGGATCCGCGGGGTCGTGCCGACGATCCGCGGGCCCGTCGACGTCGACCTGGATCGTGAGGCCGGTCGGCTCGACGTGCGCGTGCCGCCGAACACCCGCGCCGAGCTCGTCCTGGAGCGTGCGGAGCTCTGGATCCACAGCCACCCGCGCATCGAGGCGCCGGGGGAGTGGGCGCTCGGTGCGAGCGAGGACGAGATCGTCCTCGACGGCGTCACCGCGGGGGACGTGCAGGTGCGCTGGGAAGCCTGAGCGGCGCGCGAGGAGCGTGGGGTCGCGCCCTCACGCGTCCCTGTGCGTGTCCGCGTCCGTGTCCTCGGGCGCATCGGCGCGAGCCGCACGTCGTGCCTCCCGACGCATCAGGAGTGCGCGGACCACCACGGCGAGGGCCGCGAGGACGATCACGGCGGCGTGCAGCGGATGCAGGTCCTTGGTCAGGCTCGGGGCCGGATCCGGGCCGACCAGGTGCAGTGCCAGCCCCGAGCCGTAGGCGACGACGAGCAGGCCGGTCCAGAGGCGCAGCGGGCGCAGCCGGGCATCGAGCAGGACGCTCAGCGCAGTGAGGGCGACGGGGAGCACCGCGATCATCGCGAACCCTCCGGCCACGAGCAGCGCGCTGGCGGCGGCGGAGATGAGGGCGGTGCGGGGGAGGGCGCGGCCGGTGCGGTTCATCGTGCCGCCTCCGCCGTGGTGCGCAGGTCGTCGAGCCAGCTGACGAGCCCCCCGCCGAGCATCTGCGCGGCGGCCTGGGCATCCTCTCCCTCGAGGGAGTCCAGCACCTCGGCGTCCCACGACTCCTCGGTGTGCACGAGCGTCCCGCCGTCGGTCTCCGTGACCGTCCAGAGATGGGTGCCCTTGTCGATCGTGAGCGTGTCGCCGACGGCCGGGCCCTCCCAGAGCACGCAGTGACCGGGGTCGATCTGCCGCACGGTGGAGGTGATGTGCAGGGTGTCCGCGGCGGAGATGTCGGATTCCGGCACCGGCGTCGTCCAGCGGAACTGCGAGCCCTTCGCGAGCGGACCGGAGTCCAGACGCTCGATGCTGGTGACGGCGCTCTGCCAGTCGGACCACGTCTCGACGTCGGTGAGGGTCTTCCAGACGGTGTCGGCGGGGGGCGTCGACGAGGAGGTCGTGCGCGCTCGTCACCGAGGCGGAGGTGTCGATGCCCTCGCCCCCGCACGTGGCCTCGCCGGCGGTGCTCGTGGTGACGTCGGCGGGGGCTCCGGTCGATCCGCCGGCATCAGAGGCGTCGGAGCCGTCCGAGCTGTCCGAGCCGTCCGAGGCGTCCGAGGCCTCGGCGGCGGAGCTGTCGGCCTCGTCGGCGGCCGGACGAGCGTCGGGCGAGGGGGAGCCGCACGCGGTGGCGACGGCGAACAGGGTCGTGGCGGCAGCGGCGACGAGGCTGAGGCGGAGGGGGCGTCGGGTGATGGTCATGGCGTTTCCTCTGTCCACGGTGGTCGGCTCGAAGGGAGCCGGCGAGGCGAATGTGGCCGAACGGTCGTAACCTTACGGCCGTTTACACGACGAGCGCAAGACCCTCCGACATCTTCGGTGAACGCATGTAAGGTCAGGGTATGAGCACGTCGACGAACGATGGGGGTGCGCCGCCCGCACGCAGGCGCAATCCGCGCGGCGAGGGGGAGCGCCTCAAGGGCGAGATCAGCGATGCGGCGCTCGCGCTGCTCGACGAGACGGGTGATGCGGGCGCGGTGACGCTGCGGGCCGTCGCCCGCCGGGTCGGCATCTCCGCCCCGTCGATCTACGGGCACTTCGAGAACCGCCAGCAGATCCTGCTCGCCGCACTGACCCGCGCCTTCGCCGAGATCGACGCCGAGCTGCGCCGGGTCGTCGAGGAGGCGGGATCGGCCAGCCGTGACCGGCTCCTGGCACTCTGCGAGGCCTACCTCGACTTCGCCCGCGTGCGTCCCCACCGGTACCTCGTCATGTACGGCGGAGTCTGGAACGCGGCGCAGGACATGGCCGATGACGCCGTCCCGCGCGACGAGGTGGCCGCCCTGGGCATCGCGACGCTCGAGCTGCTCCAGGCGCTCCTGGCGGCATGCGTCGCCGACGGCAGCTCGCAGAGCACGGATCCGGAGGCCGATGCGATCGCGCTGTGGGTCGCGATGCACGGGCTCGCGCACCAGAGGATCGTCTCGACCGCCTTCACCTGGCCGCCCGACATCGACTCCCGCCTCGTCGCGAGGATGGCCTACGTCTGAGGCGCGTCACCGCCGGCGGGAGCAGCCTCGGCCCGATCAGCCGGGCCGCCTCGTCGGTACGGACGGGTCGCCGCGGTGCGTGAGAACCCGAGAGCCTCGTAGGCGCGTTGCGCGTCCGGACGGTGCTCGTCGACGGTCAGCGTGATCGTGCGCGCACCCATGCGAAGCGCCGCCGCATCCAACAGGCCGCGGGCGACGCCGCGCCGTCGGGCCTCGGGGGCAACCGCGAGGAAGTCGACGTACAGGGTGTCGGTCCCCTGCATCTGACCGCTGAGGTATCCGAGAACGCGTCCGCCTTCGGCGTGCACGAACGTCGAGTACGAGCCGCCGTGCTCGAGGAGGTCCGACGTGGACGCATAGGTGCCGGGGAACTCCGCCTCGTGGAGCTCGGCGAGGCGCGGGAGATCCTCGGGCCGCGCTGCTCGGACGGCATCGTGCGCGGTGCGCAGAGCCGACGGGCCACCGTCGAGCGACGCCGTGTACTCGAAGTTCGCCTCGCCGGCAGACCATCCGCAGCGCTCGGCGAGCCACGCCATCTGCACGTTCTCCACCGCGGCGTACATCTCGTGACGGGTGACGGGGGCCTGGGCGATCACGGAGTCCAGCAGTCCGGGAGCCTGCTGCTCCCATCGCCCCTGCCGCGTCCACGGTCCGTGGACCCACGAGCGATCCAGCTCCGTGTCCCACTCGATGAGGACGGCCCCGTCGACCCGTCCATCGGGGCCCCGGCTCACGCGCAGCGTCTCGTGCCAGTCCTGGTCGAGGTTCTCGAGATCCTCGCGGACCCCCGCCTCGTCGCGGCCGAGATACGCGCACGCCGTCGCCGCGCTGCGCTGCATCTCGACGATGAGGCGCAGAGCCGCATCGTGGTCTTCGGGGGAGCCAGTGGCGTGCATGGTCCGAGGTTCTCATCCGCAGGACGGAGGCGGCATCCGGTTATTCGGGGGAGGCCGATGACGAACAGACGATCGGTCGGGCCCGCGCCGTCTCGGTCGTGGTGGGCGTCAGCTGGCAGGTCAGTGGGCCGCGTCGATCGCCGCGGTGATCTCGTCACGGAGCTCGTCGTGCTCGGGAGAGAGCGCGGTGGCGGGATCCGACCAGCGTGCGCGCGGGTGGGCCCACACAGGCATCCGCGCGAGTTCCTCACCCTCCCAGTCGAACCGCGGCCACACATGCGCGTGCAGGAACGCGTCGGTATTGCCGAGGATCTCGAGGTTCACGCGGCGGAACGCGGCATCGCGCCCGGAGCACACCGTCTCGACAGCCTCTCCGAGGATGTCCATGCTGGTCAGGAACGCTGCTCGCTCGTCACGCGGCAGCAGTGACAGGCGGTCCACGCCGGGTCGATCGGTGATCAGCACGCAATAGCCGGGGAGGAACTGCACGTCCCCGATGGCTGCGAAACCTCCGGGCATGCGGGTGAGGACGGTGGGATTCGTGCCGCGCAATGCAGCGCCCACGCGGTCGGTCCGCCAGTCACTCGCGCTCTCGGTACTCAACGGTTCTGCCTCTCCTCGTAGGTGCCCGAGCCTGCCGCCGTCCGCAGCCCGGCGAGCCATTCCTCGCCGACGCGTGCGCCGTCGGGGAACGCGTCCTCGACGTCGAACCGCCAGGTCGTGGCGAGGGCCAGCGTGAGCCGTCGGCACTGGGAGAGCAGAGCCGCGTCGGGCAACGCGGGGCCGCCGTGATCGGTGCTCGCCGCTGACCGATAGTGCTCGGCCGCCTCGAGCGGGAGATGCGCGAGGTCGAACTCGACCGGTCCTCGGCAGCATGTCTCGAGATCGATGAACAGCGGACCGCGTGGCGCATCGAGGATGTTGCCCGGGTGCGGCTCGCCGTGCAGGAGCTGCTCGCGGCCCGTGGACCTCACGGCGTCGCGCAGCTCCACGAGCGTCCAGCGCAGCAGCTCCCGATCCGGAGGGCGGAGCCGTGGGGAGCGCTCGGGGTCGTCGAGAAGATCGAGCGCGCTGCGGACGCGATCGGCGAAGCGCGGCACCGGGACGTCGATGCTTCGCATCGCCGCGTGCAGGTGCGCGAGGGCCTCGGCGAGGGCGGCGGGAGCCGTCGGCGCTCGATCGGGACTGCCGGCAGGATCCACCCAGCTCCACAGGGAGACCTCGAGGCCGTCGCGCAGACGGGCGACCGGCTCCATGCGCGGATCCGGGGCGACCACAGGAGCACCCGCGTCTGCCAGACGCACCGCGAGATCCAGCTCGTACGCCGCGACTGGCTGGTCCGCCGGGCCGACGCGAGCCACGACCGCGCTCGGCAGCAGGAGGAGCACCGCCTTGTTCGAATTGCTGAGGACCCGTGCCTCGAGGGCATCGAGTCCCTGCGCGCGGGCGATCTCGATCGCAGCGGTGACCGCGCGGGAGAGGCGGGAAGGATCCATGGTGCGCGCCTAGGCCTGCTCGTCGAGGCCGGCGCGCTCGTCGAACTCGTCGAGCATCGCCACGAGCTTCGTCACTGTGTTGATGTTCCGCGCGGTGCCGTGCTCGGCGGCGGGGATCCGCAGTCGGGACGTGCCCATGCCGGAGGGATAGTGCACGTAGATCTCCTGCGCGCCGAGCGCCATCTGCTCGTCGGCCGCGCTGCGCGCCCCCTCGAGGGCGTCGGCCGGGGGAGGCGCGTCCAGGAAGATCACCATCGCACGGTTCCCGGGAGCGTCGGGGAACGGGTTCGCCGCGAGCACCGCGCGCATCTGCTCGGTGGTGCGCACGATCACCGGTACGGGGCGTCCCGCGTACTGCTCGAGCCGGGCCTCGAGCGCGCCGCGCACCGCATCGGCCGCATCCTCCGAGCGCAGCACGACGTTGCCGCTGGCGATATAGGTGCGCACGTCGGCGAAGCCGAGAGCGGTGCACATCTCCCGCAGCTCCGCCATCGGCAGCTTCCCGGTGCCGCCCACGTTGACGGCGCGCAGCAGGACTGCATAGCTGCTCATCGTCGAACTCCTCGCGCGTCGTCGGGTGCACGCAAGCTTCCCACGGCAGCCGCCCCCGCGGGCGACGGACAACGGGTCGAACCCCTGCACGGGCCCGGCGCGGACGTCTGCGCTGCGGTGGGCGGTGCGGGATGGGCGGAGTGCGTGACCAGGAGTCCTCGCATGGGCGCGCCCGGATGCGTAGCGTGTCCGGGATGCACCCGTTCCGACCGCGCGAGATGCCTCGCGCTCGGGGTCTGCGCCCCGAGACCGTCACCGATCTCCTCCAGATCGTGAAGTCCGTGCTCGCGGCCGCGTTCGCCTGGTGGCTGGCCTCGGCGGTCCTGCATTCGACGATGCCGTTCCTCGCGCCCTGGGTCGCGCTGCTCACGGTGTATCCGACGGTCTTCGAGTCCTTCCGGCGGGGCGCGCAGTCCACGGTGGCGTCATGGCTCGGAGTGGCGCTGTCCTTCGTGGTGGGCATGACGCTCGGGACGTCGGTATGGACCCTCGCGATCGCGCTCCTGGTGGCGCTCGCCCTCGCCCGGATCCGATGGATCCGGGAGGAGGGCATCGCGATCGCGACCACCGTGATCTTCGTGCTCGGGGCCGGATCGGCGGGCGACGTGGGCCTGCTGACCGATCGAATCCTCGAGGTCGCGCTGGGCGCGCTGGTGGGGATCGTGGTGAACCTGCTGCTGATCCCGCCGCTGCGCGACCGGCAGGCGGCGCGATACGTGGACAGCGTGAACCGTCGGATGGGCGAGGTGCTCCTCTCGATGGCCGACGAGTTCCGCACCTCGTGGGAGACCGATCGCGCTCAGGAATGGCTCGAGGAGACCGAGTCGATGAGCAGCGACCTCGCCTCCGCGTGGTCGACGGTGCGATCGGCGCACGAGAGCAGACGCGCCAATCCGCGCAATCGCCTGCGCTCTCAGCGCTCGCCGAAAGGGGGTGGGGAGGCCCCGCCCGAGGAACGGAGCGGATACGAGCAGATCCTCACCAGGATCGACGAGGGCATCTCCCATCTGCGGCACATGGCCCGCACCCTGCGCGAGGCGAGCAGCGCGGAGCGGCCGTGGGACCAGAAGTTCCGGGAGGACTGGGCCGATCTCGTCGGCGACACCGGGAGGTCCGTCGCGGACCCGGATGCGGACGTCGCCCCGATCCTGGACAGGATCGACGCCCTGGCCGACGAGCTCACGGGCCGTGAGGGCCTGCGCAGCACGAGCTGGCCCCTCTACGGGTCGCTGCTGACGAGCCTGCGCCACATCGTGGTCGTCGTCGACGACGTCGCGACCGCCCGCGAGGCGCGGGAGCCGGGGCATTCGGAGTCCGGTGCGGGGGAGTGAGCGACGCTGGGGAGTGAGCGACGCGAGCGCCGGTGACTCGTCAGGCTCCGCCGGAGCGCAGCGGCGACCCGGCCACGTCGAAGCGGAAACCGCCGAACGTGCCGCTCAGCAGCGGCCGCGCCGCGGTGATCGCCGCCGAGACCTCCGGGTCCGTCAGCGAGTCCCGGTGCGCCCGAGCGCTCTCCCAGATCTCGACGACGAACACGGTGTCGGGCTCCTCGTCGTTCGTGCCGACCTCGTAGGCGAGGCAGCCGAGCTCGCGGAGCCTGTCGTTGCACTGCGTCAGTCGGGAGACGAGCTCGTCGCGCGCCCCGGCGACGGTGCCCAGAGTGCCTGCGTTCACGAAGGTCATGGGGCAAGGGTAGGCACTGGCCGAGACGGGGGTCCCTGACGGTACCTGGCGCGGAAACTGTCGCAGGCATAGCGTCGGCCCATGAGCACTCCGGACATCACCCTGAACAACGGCGTCGTCATCCCCGCGCTGGGCTTCGGCGTCTACCAGACCCCGCCGGACGAGACGCGGACCGTGGTCGCCGAGGCGCTGCGGACCGGCTACCGGCACATCGACACCGCTGCTGCCTACGGCAACGAGCGCGGCGTGGGCGAGGCGCTCGCCGACTCGGACCTGGCACGCGACGACGTGTTCGTGGAGACGAAGATCTGGATCTCCGACTACGGGCACGACGAGACCCTGCACGCCTTCGAGAAGGCGACCGGGAAGCTCGGCCTGGACACCCTCGACCTGCTGATCCTCCACCAGCCGCTGACCACGGACTTCGACCGCACGATCGGCGCCTATACGGCGCTCGAGGAGCTCCTGGCCGATGGGAGGGTCCGTGCGATCGGCGTCAGCAACTTCATGGTCGAGGACCTCGAGCGCCTGGCCGACGCCACCACCGTGGCGCCCGCGGTCAACCAGATCGAGATGCACCCCTACTTCCAGCAGCGCGATGTCATCGCGAAGGGCGCCGAGCGCGGGATCCTCGCCCAGGCCTGGTCGCCGATCGGCGGCGTCATCGACTACGCGACCGAGCACGCGAGCCCGCTGCAGGATCCCGTCATCGCCGAGATCGCGCAGGGTCACGGGAAGACGCCCGCCCAGATCATCCTGCGCTGGCACCTCCAGGAGGGCCGTCAGGTGATCCCCAAGTCGGTGCGGCCCGCGCGCATCGCCGAGAACTTCGATGTTTTCGACGTGGAGCTCTCCGACGAGGAGCTGACACGGATCGACGCCCTCGAGAAGGGTGTGCGCGGAGGCCCCGAGCCGGCCTCGATGACGCTCGAGCAGTTCGGCAGGCCGATCCCGGAGGCGTGAGCCTCAGCGGTTGACGGGCCGACGGGCCGACCGTGCACCGGACCCGTCGCGGGCTCACCGGTGCACGGTCGCCGCGCCGTCGGCCTCGAGGCGTCGGGCGAGCGCAGCGGGGCCGACGAGGCCGCGGGCCGGGCGCGCTCAGTCGCCGCGGACGGACCGGCGCCAGGTTCTCGCATGCCCGACGGCCTGGGCGCCGCAGACGATGACCAGCAGTGCGGGCGCCGCGATGGCCCAGCTCAGCACCCACCTCGCATCGGCGGCGTTCGCCAGCGCGAGAGCGAGCCAGAGCAGCGCGAGCACGGCGTAGAAGACGGTCATGCGGCGGGCGACGGTGCGGGGGTCCTTCGGGATCTTCAGCGCGTACCCCTCCGGGGTGCCGAACTCCTCGAGCAGCGTCGATCCGGTCTCCGCGGCGTGGGCGTGCGCCTCGGTGATCGCGGTGTCGACGCGCGCATCGGTGAGGTCGTCCCGGCGGCGCAGCGCGGCGCGGGCACGGCTCGTCCAGGCGTCGTCGTCCAGATGCGCGGCGTCGAGGACCTGCTGCGGGGTCAGTGCCTCCTCGCCGGCTGAGCCGTCGGCCGGCGCCCGCCAGAGCTTCGCGACCATCCAGGCCAGGGCGGCATACACGGGCACCAGCAGGATGCTCCAGCCCCATGCCAGACGGATGTCCGTGCCCTCCTGCCCGAGCGGCACGAGGATGCTCGCGGCGCCGCCGGCGCCCAGCACGACGACCGCGGCGCACAGCGCGATCACGACCGGGAAGCGGAACCGGGCGACGGCGCGCTTGAAGACCCCGATCAGCACGACGATCAGCACGGCCAGCAGCAGCGGCATGAGCGCGAAGCCGATCGTGAGATCGGCCGGCCCGTCGCCGCCGAACAGCAGGTCCAGGAGCTGGCTCAGGAAGAACAGGGCGCTGAGCCCGGAGGCGATGCCCAGCGCGGCCACCACGCTCTCGCGCGGGCCCATGATCAGGGGGTCCTCGAAGACGTCGAGCCCCGCCCCGCGCAGGTCCTCCACCTGCTGGTCCGCCCACTCGGAGGGTGCTTCGAAAAGGGTCTTGGGGGATTCCTGGGCCTCGCGCACGGTGGCGGCCGCGTCCACGAGCTGCTTCTCGGCGACATCGATGCGCACGTCCTCGAAGACCATGCGCACGAACGCGAGCTCTGCCCAGTCCGCATCGGCGTCGACGCCTCGGGCGGACCGGAACGCCTGGACCACGCGGCCGAGCTCGGGGCCCGTCGGGCGCTCGGTCACGGGGGTGCGGGAGCGCGATCCGTCGTGGTCAGCGGCCGTCATCGTCGGGACCTCCGATCGTGCTCGGGTGCGGGGCGGGGCTCTCGATCGTCCGGGGCGGCGCAGGATCGGCCGACGTCCGGGTGCGGCGGGTGGACTCCGGGATCAGCGCGGCCGTCAATGCCGTGAGCTGGGAGCGCTCTGCGGCGAGACGGTCGTGACCGGACGCGGTGAGCGTGTACTCGCGGCGCGCCGGACCGGAGGGGCCGGGCACCCACTGGGCGTGGATCGTCCCGGCCTCCTCGAGCCGCGCGAGAGCCGGATAGAGCGACCCGCCCTTGGGGATGCCGAATCCCAGCGCGCCGACGCTCTGCGCGATCGCATAGCCGTGGAGCGGACGCTCCTCGAGGCTCACCAGGATCGCGAGCGGGAGGAGCGCGCGCACCCAGGTGGCGGGCCATCGGGGTTGCGCGGTGTCGGATGTGGGTAGGTCGGGCATGGAGCTAAGTATGGCATGTATCTATGGCCCCCGGGGTCCTCCGATCGTTTTCGGGCGGGGAGGGCCGGGTAGCCGCGCGGTCGGCCGGTGGGACGCTCGGGCACACTGGGCTGATGATCGATGACGGCATGTTCAGCACGGAACGGCTCGACCTGTCCCCGCTGACTCCCTCGGACACGAATGAGGTGGCCGAGCTCTACACGGATCCCGAGGTCGCGCGATATGTGGGCGGAGAGCGGCTGACTGCGCAGGTCATCCCCCAGCAGGTCGAGGCCTTCGCTGCGGAGTGGACAGAGCGCGGCTACGGGCAGAGCGCCGTGCGGGACAGGGCGTCGGGCCGCTTCATCGGCCGGATCGGACTGCATTTCTGGCCGCAATGGAACGAGGTCGAACTCGGATACGTGCTGCGCGCGGACGCCCAGGGACGCGGGTTCGCGAGCGAGGGGAGCCGGGCCTGGATCCGCAGGGCACGGGACCAGCGGATCGCGAAGCATCTCATCGCGAACATCCATCCCGAGAACGCGGCCTCGATCGGGCTCGCCGAGAGACTCGGCTTCACCTTCGCGCGCGAGGACGTCGTCCCGTCGGGACTGCCGACGCTCATCTACCGCCTCGAGCTCTGAGGCGGGAAGCCCGGTGCACGCCTCGAGGGCGGTGGGCTCCCCGGGCCTGAGCGCCGCCGGCCTTGATCTCGACGGCGCGCACGGGCCGCCGGGCACGACAATTCCCTGGCCGCGGGCGGTCCCGAGCCCGCAGACTGCGGACCATGGACGACACGAGGCGCTTCGGGCCGATGCTCGCGGGGGAGCGGGAGACCCTGGACCACTGGATCGACTTCTACCGCGAAACCCTCCTGCTCAAGATCGACGGGCTCGACACCGCGCAGCTGTGCGAACGGCCCCTCCCGCCGTCCACGCTGAGCCCGATCGGGCTCGTCCGCCACCTCACCGAGGTCGAGGCGTATTGGCTGCGCGAGGTCACCCTCGGTGACCACCTCCCCGACTACTACTGCACCCAGGACAGCCCCGACGGGGACTTCGACGACATCGACCCGGCCACCGCGCTCGCGGACGTGGAGCGCTACCGCCGCGAGACCGAGGTGACGCGCACGGGCGCGGCGAGCTGGACGGACCTGGACGCTCCGGTGCGCGGACTGCGCCACGGCGAGCAGGTCAACCTGCGCTGGATCCTCACCCACCTCATCGAGGAGTACGCGCGACTCCTGGGGCACCTCGACCTCGTGCGCGAGGCGATCGACGGCCGCGTCGGGTACTGAGCGGGATCACCGCAGGCCGCAATCCGACGTCCGTTCTGTCCACATCCGTGGCGATCCCTGGTGGTCGCGTGCGGCCCTGGCTAGGGTCATCACGTCGCGAGGCCTCGCCGACCGGGGCGCAGGGCCGGGTCACCTCGCGGCGAGGGGCGGGAACGCATGATCATCTGGCGCGGCTGGGGGATCCTCTCGGTGCTCTACATCGGTGGGTTGATCGGTCTGCTCGTGGGCGGGATCGGTGCGAGCGTGCTGACGTTCGAGGGCGGTGGGGCGCGGGGTTCTCCAGCGGCCCGCCAAGACGTATTCGTCGAGATCGCGGGTGCCGGCGGCGACGTGCGCATATTCGGCTCTGCAGCGAGAGGGGATGACGCGGAAGGGGCGGACATCGACCCCCTCACGTCCGCAGGAGCGGGGGAGAAACGGTGAGGATCGGACGTCATGCACCTGTTCGTCGATGAGAGCAAGAGGCGCGGGTATCACTTCGCCGTGGCAGGGGTGCGTGTCGAGGACGTCCAGGCGGAGCGTGTGCTCGTCAAAGGGCTCTTGCTGAAGGGGCAGTCGCACCTGCACTTCACCAAAGAGAGCGATGGGCGGCGTCGCACCATCCTTCGCGCGCTCACCGATTCCTCGTCCGCGCGGTGCACCATTGTGACGATTCCGCCCGGCATGTCGCAGATCGAAGCACGCAGGATCTGTCTCGGAGAGACCGTGCGGCTCAGCGCCGAGCACGGTGCGACCCGAATCGTCTTCGAGCGCGACGACGCCGCCGTCGAGGCGGACAAGAAGGTGCTCTATCCGCTCCTGCACAACTCGCAGGTGCGATACGACTTCCTCGAGAAGCGGAGCGAGCCGCTGTTGTGGATCGCAGACGCCATTGTCTGGTGTTACACGGCGGGTAGCCCGTGGCGGCGGCTTGCAGCCCCACTCATCGACGAGGTGCGGTCCCTATAGACGCGAAGCTCGGCTCACCCACCGTCCGGAAGGCTGCCGAGCTCACTTCACGAGGCTACTGCCCCGCGCTGCGTCCAGCGTAGGCCAGGGTGCAACGACGTGCAATACCAACGACATGCACGAGAGAGCAGAGCGACAGACGGTGATGCTGGCCAGGGGCTTCGCGCCTCGCCTTCGGGAACGATCCGGGATCACGTGCTGGCGGGAGCCATGCTTTTGCGATGGGGAGGCGCACGAGGGCGGAGAACCTGGTCGAAGCGCGGAGTCAGTGACGGCGGGATCGCCCGGTCCGGTCCGAAGCCAGGATGCCGGCCCCGCCAGAGCGCCGTTCGATCACACGCGCGGCGCCGCGTGCCGGTACTCGCGCGGCAGTTCCTCGAGCAGGCGCAGCCACAGCTCGGAGGCCGCCGGGTAGCTCGGCACCGCGTGGCGCAGCACGTCGACCGGGATCTCGCCCACGATCGCGACCGTCGCCGCGTGCACGATCTCCGCGGCGTCCGGGCCCGCGAAGGTCGCGCCGAGCAGCCGGTGCGTCACCGCGTCCACGACGATCTTCGCGACCCCGGAGGCGTCATCGCGCAGCAGCGCGCTGCCGGCCGACCCCTCGAACGGCACCTGGGCGACGACCACGTCGAAGCCCGCATCCCGCGCCGCCCGCTCGGTGAGGCCGACGCTCGCCACCTGCGGATCGGTGAACACGACCTGCGGCACCGCGCGGCCCTCGGCGACCGGCTCCGGCGGGGGTGTGGGCTCGACGTCGGCAAGGGCGGCATCGCGTATCTCCTCGCCGATCACCCGCCCCCGGTACTTTCCCCAGTGCGTCAGCGGGGCCTCGCCGCTCGCATCGCCGACGGCGCGCAGCCAGTCCGGCAGCGCATCGCCCGTGACGTCCTCGAAGGAGAGGCCGACGGCATCGAGCCCCACGTCCTGAAGTCGTGGACGACGCCCGGTCGCCACGAGGATCTCGTCGGCCGTGAAGACGTCGCCGTCGGTGCCAGTGTCGGTGCCGGTGCCGGTGTCGGTGCCGGTGTCTGCGTCGGTGCCGGCGCCGGCCCCGTTGCTGCCGCTGTCGCCGTTGCTGTCGCCGTCCGTGGCGCGTCCCGCCGCACCTGCGACGTGCACCCGCACCTCGCCGCCGTGCAGACGGCCGATCCCGCTCTCCCCGTCGGCCTCCCGCGCGACACCATCGCGCGAGGCATCGTCGGCCGAGGCTCCGGTGACCACGCGGACCCCGATCGCCTCGAGCCCGGTGCGCACATGCTCGGACGCCTCGGGCTCGGCCGATGGGAGCAGCAGGTCCCCGCGCACGAGCATCGTGACCTCGCTGCCCAGCGCGCGCATCCACGTCGCGGCCTCGCACGCGACCACGCCGCCGCCGACGATGAGCAGTCGTCCCGGCACCTCCTTCACGCCGGTCGCATCGCGTGATGTCCACGGCGCGAGGGTTGCGTACGGCGCGGGGATCACCGGCTCGCTGCCGGTCGCGAGCACGACCGCGCGCCGGGCGCGCAGCACGCGCGGCGGACCGTCGGCCGCTCGCACGGTCACCTCGCGCTCGCCGCTGAGCACCCCGTGGCCGCGCACCACGGTGAGCCCGGCGCCCTCGGCCCACTGCACCTGGCCGGCGTCGTCGTAGTGGGAGACCCAGTCGTCGCGCCGCGCGAGCAGTTCGTCGATGTCGATCTCCGGTGTGGTGATGCCCGGCAGGTGGGCGGCCGCGGCGCGCACGTCGAGCGGTCGCAGCAGTGCCTTCGAGGGCATGCACGCCCAGTACGAGCACTCGCCGCCCATGCGCTCGCCCTCGACGATCGCCGCGGTCAGGCCCGTGCCCTCGATCGCGTACTGGGCGACGTTCTCGCCGACGGGCCCGCCGCCGATCACGATCACGTCGACTACGAGGGCGTCGGCCGACGGAGAAGACGCAGAAGGGGCAGAAGAAGTGGCAGAAGAAGCGGAGGCGGGGCTCGAGGCCCCGTCGGTCCGCGGATCGCTCGTCATGTGACCCACGCTACGCGAGTCGGGCCGCCCGTGCGTTCCGCGCATCACGAGCCGTCTGCACCTTGCGTGCAAGCTTGCATGCAAGGGTTTAGCCTGATGCCGTGAACACCGAGCACGACGAGAGCGCATCGCCCGCACAGGCTGCGGCGGAGCGCGCATACGAGCACGTCAAGAGCGCCATCATCCGCGGCGACCTGGCCGGCGGGGAGAGCATCAGCGAGAACGCGCTGCGCCAGCAGCTCGAGCTCTCCCGCACCCCCATGCACGAGGCGTTCCTGCGCCTGGCCGCCGAGGGTCTGCTGAGCCTCGAGCACCGGCGCGGCGCCGTCGTGCGCCCCATGTCCCCGCACGAGGCACGCGACGTCCTCGAGATGCGCGAGGCCATCGAGTCCGCCGCCGCAGCCCGCGTCATCGCCGACGGCGCGGCCGCAGTCCTCGCCCCCGGGCTCGAGGCGCTGCTGGAGGAGCAGTCCCGGGCGATCGCTGCCCAGGACGTCCCGGCCTTCATCGACGCGGACTCGCGCTTCCACTCGGCCGTCATCGAGGGCTCGGGCAACGCCGTCGCCGTCATGTTCACCTCGACCCTGCGCGATCGCCAGCAGCGCCTGCGCCACCAGCTCATGCGTGTCCAGCCCGAGCAGCTGCAGGCCTCCCTCGAGGACCACCGCGCGCTCGCCCGGGCACTCGCCGAGCGCGATGCCGCCGCCTACGCGAGCACCCTGCACGAGCACGTCGCCTCCCATCGAGGCGCCCTGTGAGCGTCACGGAGACGGAGACGGAGACCGGCGCGGTGCGAGAGGCTCCGGCCGCACGGCGAACGGCCGACGCGGTGGGGGCGGTGGCGACCCTCGACGCCCCGTCGGCCCCGTCGGCCCTGTCGGCCCCGTCCGACGCGTCGGAGCCGGAGTCGGAGGTCCTGGAGCCCCGCACTCGGCGCGGCGGCGTGAAGCCCTGGATCGCCGCTTGGGGAGCGGTGTTCGTGAGCTCCTGGGCGGGCAACCAGTTCAGTCCGCTGCTGCTCATGTACGAGGACCGCGAGCACCTCTCCTCGCTCCTGGTGAACATTTTCCTGGGCGTCTACGTGCTCGGGCTCGCGCCCGCGCTGCTGATCGCCGGGTCCCTCTCGGACCGCCGCGGCCGACGCCCGCTCATGCTCGTGGGCGTGCTCGCCGCGCTGATGGGCAGCGTCCTGCTCGCCCTCGGTCCCACCAGCGCCGTGTTCCTCGGCGTCGGACGCCTCTTCTCGGGGATCTCCGTCGGCGTCGCGATGGCCGTGGGCAACGCCTGGATCAAGGAGCTCTCCCAGGGGCGCTTCGACCCCGGAGCCGCCGCCGACGCCGGCGCGCGCCGCGCCTCCCTCGCCTTCACGACCGGCTCCGCGGCGGGCGCCCTGCTGGCAGGGCTCGTCGCCCAGTGGGGGCCGCTGCCCGAGGTGCTGCCCTTCCTCGTGCACCTCGCGCTGACCGTGCCCTTCCTGGTCATCGTCGCGCGGCTGCCCGAGGGTCGCGTCCCCGGCGGAGTCGCCGGGCCCTGGTGGCGCCAGCTCGCGGTGCCGAGCGCCGGGCACCGGCGGTTCACGCGCGTCGTGCTGCTGGCGGCGCCGTGGATCTTCGGGTCCGCCGCGATCGGCTACGGCTACCTGCCCACACAGCTGGCCGGCGCGACCGGCAGCTGGGGGCTGGTGTGCGCGACCGCCGCCACGGTGATCGCGCTCGGCGTCTCCAGTGCCATCCAGCCGCTCGCCCAGAGGGTCCACTCCCTCGAATCGGCCCGCGGTCTCGTCGCCGCGGTCGGGATCATGCTGCTGGGCATCGCGATCGTCGCCCTCGCGATCCGCACGCAGTCGGTCGCGATCGGCCTGGGCGCGAACGCGGTGATCGGTGTGGGTATGGGTATCGCGCTGGTCTCCTCCCTGCTGGAGGTGCAGCGCATCGCCGGGGCGCGCGATCTCGCCGGGCTCACCGGCGTCTTCTACGCCGCCGCCTATGCGGGCTTCCTCGCCCCCGCGGTGATCGCCGCGATCGCCCATCTGGTCGACGTGCAGATCGTGCTCGCGGTCATCGTGGCCCTGGGCGTCGTGTGCTGGGTCGGGATCCTCGTCTCCTCGCGACGCCACCTCCCGGCCGACGGTCCCGGTGCGCCCGGGGATGGTCTGGCCGCGGCCACCGCTCGCTGAGCACTGCGCCTCGCCGTCTCGAGCATCGAGAGGTGAGTTGTCGTCGCCTCTGCGCATCGAAAGGTGAGTTGTCGCTGTCAAAGGGGCGTTTTGACGACGACAACTCACCTTTCGGTGCGCTGCGAGGCGCACCTGGCGCTGCGAGCCGGACCTTGCGCTGCGAGCCGGACCTTGCGCTGCGAGCCGCACCCTGCGCTGCGGCCTGAAGCGCACCCTGCGTCAACATGTGAGCCGCGTCTCATCTGGCTGGTGATTCTGCACCGGCGAGATGGAGGAATTCGCCGCCCCTAGCGTGGGGGCATGTCCACGACGGGGTCGCTGCCGACTCCCGCCCATCCGCGCGAGGCCGAAGTCATCGATGCCTTCCGCGGCGGCGGGACGCTCACCCGCGCCCGCATCGCGGAGTCGACGGGCCTGAGCCGCTCGACCGTCTCCGCCGTGCTCACCCGCCTGGTCGAGGAGGGCGCCGTCGAGGTCGTCGGCCACGAGGAGCAGCCGGGACGCGGACGCCCCACCGAGCGCGTCGCGATCGACCGAACCGCTGTGCGGGCGATCGGCATCGACCTCGCCCACGGCGCGGTCCGCGTGGTCCGCCTGAACACCCTCGGCGAGGTCCTGGCGAGTCGGGAGCAGACCCACGAGGAGAGCCTCGGCGCCGCCCGCCGTCAGCAGCTCGTGCTGCGCATGCTCGCAGGTCTCGACGGCGCGGAAGGTGCCGACGATGCCGAGGATGCCGACGGTCCGGGCAGGGCCGACGGCACCGCGGAGGCACTCCCGTCGGCCGTCTCCCCGGCCCGCACGGCCGCCCTGCGCGGCGTCGGCCTCGGAATCTCGGGCCCGGCCGCGCTCACGCGTCCTGAACGCGCGCCCTGGCACGGTCTCGTCGAGGCGCTGGAGGCGCGCTACGGCGTGCCTGTCCACGTCGACAACACGACCCGCTGCGCCGCCTTCGCCGAGCATCTCGCCGCGGGCGACGGCCACCGCACCACCCTGCACGTGCGCTGCTACCAGGGCGTCGGCGGGGCCGTCGTGCGCGACGGTGTCCTCGACCTCGGTGCCGACGGCATGGCCGGCGAGATCGGCCATCTGCCCGTCGAGATCCCCGGCATGGCGTGCCGCTGCGGACGCTCCGGGTGCCTCGAGACCGTCGCCTCGACACCGGCGGTGCTCGCCGCTCTGCGCAGCCACGGCGTGGTGCTGCGCTCCCCGTCCGCGCTGCGCGAGGCCCTCGCGGAGGACGCCCCGCAGCTGCGCGGCGTGCTGGATCGCGTCGCCCGTGCGCTCGCTCGGGCGATCGTGCTGGCCACCACCATCGTCGACCCCGACGAAGTCATCCTCACCGGCGACCTCCTCGACGCCGACGACCGCCTCCTCGAGGCGGTCCGCCCGCTCGTCGCCGAGGGCGTGGGGGAGCGGTTCCCCCTGATCCCGCTCGAGCGCGGACGGCTCGACGCCTTCGCTGGCGCCACCGGCGCCGCCCTCGTCATCCTCCACCCCCGCACCTGAACCACCGCCGCGACCGGCGCGTCGGCGCAGCGCACGTCGTCGTGTCCGTCCGCACCCGTCCCCGCAGCTCGCCGCATGCCAGACCTTCTCCCCCCGCACCCGCATCGCCACCCGCCGACCAGGAAAGGACCTGATCGCATGACACACCCCGACCCGTCCACGACCTCCGCCGGGCCCGGCCCGGACGTCCCCGTCCCCGAGGCGACGCCCGTCGTCCCGCGCGCCGCACGGCGCCGCGCGCTCGGAGCGGCGCTGGCCGCCTCGATCTCCGGCCTCATGTTCGGCTGGGACGCGATGTCCCTGAACGTCATCAAGAACGCGCTCGCCTTCCACACCGGCGCGAGCACGGGGATGCTGGGCTTCGCCGTCGCGTTCGGCGTGCTGACCGCGGTGCTGGGCGCGTTCCTCGCGGGGCGGCTCTCGGATCGCATCGGCCGACGGGCCATCATGATCGTGGCCGCGATCCTGTTCATCGTCTCCTCCGTGGGCACTGCCTTCGTGGGCGACTCGATGGCGATGTTCCTGTTCTGGCGGATCTTCTCCGGTATGGCGATGGGCGCCGCGATGACCATCGCCCCCGCCTACGTCTCCGAGACGTCTCCCGCCTCCATGCGCGGCATGCTCGTCTCCCTGCGCCAGTTCATGCTGATCATCGGCCTGTTCGTATGCGGCCTGCTGGGCGATGCGATGCTCGCCGCCGCGCCCGCTCCGCAGGGCGACGCGCCGCTGTCGACCTCCCGACTGGGCCTGCTCGGCCTCCATCTCGAGGTCTGGCAGTGGGCGTTCCTCTCGGTCGCGCTCGGCGGCGTGATCTACCTGGTCGCCTCGCTGCTGATCCCCGAGTCGCCCCGCTTCCTCATCGCCCACGGGCGCACCGACCAGGCCCGCGCTGTGCTCGCGCGCACCGTCGGCGAGGAGGGCGTGGACCAGCGCGTCGAGGAGATCACCCGCTCCCTCACCGACCACGACTCCAGCCGCGGCTCGGGCCGACGTGGCAGCGGCTTCCGCGCCCTGCTCGTCCCCGGCACGTCCCGGCTGCAGCGCATCGTCTGGGTGGGCATCGGCCTCGCCGCGCTGCAGCAGCTGGTCGGCATCAACGCGATCTTCTACTACGCCACCACGATCTTCTCGACCATCGGCTTCGGCGAGCAGGACGCGCTGAAGCAGACCCTGGTCCTCACCGCGGTGAAGGTCGTCGCGATCATCCTGGGCATGCTGCTCGTGGACCGGGTGGGCAGGCGACCGCTGCTGCTGTGGGGATCGATCTCGATGTTCGCCGCGCTCGTGGTCACCGCGATCATCATGCTCACCGCTCCGCAGGTCGCGCAGGACGGCGGCGGCACCGCCCCCGATCTCGCGTCCTCGCCGGTGCTCGGCATCCTGGCGCTGCTCGCCCTGTGCCTGTACGTCGGCGCCTATGCGGGGACCTGGGGCCCGATCATGTGGGTGCTGATCGGCGAGATGTTCCCCAACCGCATGCGCGGCGCCGCGACCTCCGTCGCGGGCGGCGTCGAGTGGGCCTCGAACTTCGCGGTCACGCTCACCTTCCCGGTGCTGGCGGCGTGGTCGATCGGGACGACGTACGCGGTGTACGCGCTGATCGCCCTCGCCTCCATCCTGTTCGTCCTCAAGCTCGTGCCCGAGACCAAGAACCTCGAGCTCGAGCAGATGGACGACATCGCCGACGCCCCCGCCGCCCCCGCCGCCCGCGGCTGACCGACCTGCGCCGCGCCCCGCGCCTGCCCGACCGTCCCACCTCCGCGACCCACGCGCCCACGAGCTTTCCGCTCCGGCGCGCTCCGTCGGACCGCGAGCGGTACGAAACGGTTGCCAAGAGCGTCCATGGCAACGATTTCGCACCTCTCGCGGTCGGATCCGGGACGGGTCTGGGGTGCGGGGCGGCTCTCGGCCTCGTTCTTCGTCCCACCGCACGTTCCACATCCTCGATGGAAGGATTCCGATCATGACCTCCGGCTCCGCCACCTCCGCCACCTCCGCCACCGGCGCCCCCACGCCTGATCCGTCCGCCACCGGCACCGCTGCCCCCGACGCACCCACCCGCCGCAGCATCCTCATGCTCATGACCGATCAGCACCGGGTCGACACCCTGGGCTGCTACGGGAGCCCGATCTGCCGCACACCGCACCTGGATGCCCTCGCGGCCCAGGGCACGCGCTTCGAGAACTGGTTCACCCCCACGGCGATCTGCACGCCGGCGCGCGCGTCCCTGTTCACGGGCGCGGCCCCCTTCCGGCACAAGCTGCTGGCCAACCACGAGCGCAACGTCGGCTACATCGAGGACCTGCCCGAGGACCAGTGGACGGTCCCCGAGGACCTGCGGGCGAACGGCTACGAGTGCGGTCTGGTCGGCAAGTGGCACGTGGGGGAGGAGCGCACGGCCGCCGACTTCGGCTTCGAGGCCGAGCACTACCCGGGCTGGCACAACGCCGTGGACCACCCCGACTACCTGGCCTGGCTCGAGGAGCACGGTCATCCTCCGTACGAGATCAGCGACCGCATCCGCGGCACCTTCCCCAACGGCGAGGTCGGGAACCTCATGGCCGCGCGCCTGCACCAGCCCGTGGAGGCGACCTTCGAGCACTACCTGGCCGACCGCACCATCGAGATGCTCACCCGGTACGCGCAGGGGGCGCGCAGCGGCGAGGCGCCCTTCTTCGTGGTCTCGAGCTTCTCCGGGCCCCACCTGCCCTACGTGGTCCCCGACGAGTACTTCGACATGTACGACCCGGATGACGTCGAGCTGCCCCGCTCGGTCGCCGAGGACTTCGCCGACAAGCCCCCGGTCCAGCGCAACTACTCCCAGCACTGGGCCTTCGACACCCTGACCGAGGAGCAGTCGCGCAAGCTCATCGCCGTCTACTGGGGCTACGTGACGATGATCGATCGCGAGTTCGGCAGGATCCTCGCCGCCCTCGACGAGCTCGGCCTCGCGGACACCACCGCGGTCGCCTTCAGCTCCGACCACGGCGAGTTCACCGGCTCCCACCGCCTGCACGACAAGGGCCCGGCGATGTACGACGACATCTACCGCACGGGCGGCATCCTGCGTGTCCCCGGCTGCCCGGCGCAGGTGCGGAAGGAGTTCGTGAGCCTGATGGACCTGCCGGCGACCTTTCTGGACCTCGCGGGCCGGCCGACGGATCCCGCCGTGGACTCCCGCTCCCTGCTGCCGATCGTGCGCGGTGAGCATCCGGAGTGGGACGAGAACGTGCTGTGCGAGTTCCACGGCCACCACTTCCCGATCGCCCAGCGCATGCTGCGCGGGCCCCGCTACAAGCTGGTGGTGAACCCCGAGTCGCGCAACGAGTTCTACGACCTGCAGTCGGACCCCGACGAGCTCTCCAACCGCTTCGAGGACCCGCTGCTCGAGCAGCCGCGCCGGGCGATGCTCGCCGACCTCTACGAGCGCCTGCGCGAGCGCGGCGACAACTTCTACCACTGGATGAGCTCGATGGACGCCGTCGGGCACCTCGACCACGACCCGACCATGTCCGGGCTCGACGAGTCGACCTATCGGGGCTGACGGGCCGACGGGCGGCGCCGGCCGACGTCATCGGCCGGCCCGAGGTCGTCGAGACGGAAGGTGAGCAGGGCGGGATCCCCGTACGCCGCGGCGAGGCGGGGGATGAGCGCCTCGAACGGGTCCTCGCCCCGTGGGTGCGTCCACGATGCTCCGGCAGTCCGGCGCGTCGCGCACGACGGGGCGTGCTCAGCCCAGGGCGTCCACGACGTGCCGGGTGACCTGGGCGATCAGGTCCGTCGGCAGCTCGGCGTCCTCGGTGCGGCCCGTCGTGTACACGGCGAGCACGAGAGGCGCCGCGTGCGGACGGGTGATCACGGCGATGTCGTTGCTGGTGCCGTAGCCGCCGGCGCCGGTCTTGTCGGCGACGGTCCAGGTCGACGGGACGCCCGCGCGGATCGCCGCGTCCCCCGTGGTGTTCGCACGCATCATCGCGAGCAGCTGCGCCGAGCGGTCGCGTCCGAGGGCATTGCGTCCGAGGCCGTGGCCGAGCGTCGCGCGCTCGAGGTCGGTTGCCATCTGGGCGGGTGTGGTCGTATCGCGGGCATCGCCCGGGATCGCGGTGTTCAGCTCGGGCTCGGTGCGGTCGGTCCGGGTGACGCCGTCGCCGAGGCGCCGGAGTCTGCGCTGCACGGCGCGCGGTCCTCCGAGCTCCGTGAACAGCAGGTTCTGGGCCGTGTTGTCGCTGCGGGTGAGCGCGGCGTCGATGAGCTCGAGGAGGCGCATCCCCTCGTCCACGTGCTCGCTCGTGACGGGGGAGTACTCCTCGAGATCCGCGGCGGTGAAGCGGATGATCTGCTGCAGCCGCTCCTCGGTGGCCTCGCGCAGGACGAGCGCGGAGGTGAGGACCTTGCCCGTGGAGGCGAGGGCGAAGCGCTCGTGGCCGCGGTGGGTGAGAGCAGGGGAGTCGCCGACGACGCGGGCGCTCACCCCGATCCGGGCGTCATGGGCGGTCTCGAGGTCCGCGAGGGCGCGGCGGAGGTCCCGCTGTGCGCCTCGTCGCTCGGCGTCTGCCCCGGTATCGGCGCGGGCCGCGGAGGCTGCGAGGGCCCCCGGTGTGATCGCGGCGGCGGAGAGCAGGGCGCGTCGGGTGAACGTCATGCAGCCATCCTCGCGCCGGTCTCCGAGCGCCTCAAAACGCGCCGCGCCGGACGACGCGCCGGACCGGACGACGAGCCGGACCGGACGACGAGCCGCGCCGGAGGGTGATCCGCACCGGACGCGGCCGGGGCGTCGCCGGCTCGGATGTCCCCGTCCCCGCATAGGGTCGTCGGCATGTTGATCCTGCACACCTCGGACTGGCACCTGGGGCGCACCCTGCACGGCGAGGACCTGCACGAACACCAGGTCGCCTTCCACGACTGGCTCGTGGACCTGGTGCGCGAGCGCGAGGTCGACGTGGTCGTGATCCCCGGCGACGTGTACGACCGCGCCGTGCCCCCGATCCCCGCGATCCGCCTGCTCGGGCGCACCCTCGCGCGGCTCGCGGAGACCGCGACCGTGGTGCTGACTCCCGGCAACCACGATTCCGCGGACCGCCTGGGCTTCGGCCGCGACCTCATGCGCGCGGGAATCCACCTGCTCACCGACACCCCCGGGCTCGACCATCCTGTGAGCGTCGAGGACGAGCACGGCGAGGTGCTGTTCTTCGGCCTGCCCTATCTCGAGCCGGACTCGGCCCGCCACCGGCTCGTCGCCGAGGGCGAGGAGCCGCTGGGCCGCAGCCACGAGGCCGTCACCCGCGCCGCCCTGGACCGGGTGCGCGAGCGCGCGGCCGAGCATCCCGGCGCCCGCACGATCGTGCTCGCCCACACCTTCGTCAGCGGCGGCGAGCCCAGCGAGTCCGAGCGGGACCTCTCGGTGGGCGGCGTCGACTCCGTCCCGGCGCCCGTGCTCGCCGGGTTCGACTACGTGGCCCTCGGCCACCTGCACGGATGCCAGGACCTCACGCGGTCCGTCGGCTCCCCGGCCCGCTACTCGGGGTCCCCGCTCGCCTTCTCCTTCTCCGAGAAGGACCACCGCAAGTCCGTGCTCCTCGTCGAGCTCGGAGCACCCGGGGAGATCGAGGTCGAGCGCATCGGGACGCCCGTGCCCCGCCGCCTCACCGCCCTGCGCGGCGACCTCGAGTCGCTGCTCGCGCAGGCGGGCGCGCACGGCGAGGACTGGTTGAAGGCCACCGTCACCGACACCGCCCGTCCCGCCCACCTGCAGGAGCGCCTGCGCGCCGCCTTCCCGCACCTGCTGCTCACCTCCTACGAACCCGAGGGGCGCGAGGCCGGCGAGGCGGCACCCGAGGTGCGACGCGAGGCCGATCCCCTCGAGGTCATGGACGAGTTCCTGAGCTACGTCACGGGCGGCGAGCCGAGCGCGCGCGAGCACGAGGTCATGGACGAGGCGTACACGGCAGTGCGCTCCCGCGATCAGGAGGCCTCGTGAAGCTCCACCACCTGCACCTGCGCGGGATAGGCCCCTTCGCGGGAGCCGTCGACATCGACTTCGCCGCGCTCGGCGCGAGCGGCATGTTCCTCCTCGAGGGGCCGACGGGCTCCGGCAAGTCCACGATCCTCGACGCGATCGTCTACGCCCTCTACGGGAGCGTCGCCGGCAGCGGCGCGAGCAGCGACAGGATCCGCTCCCAGTTCGCCTCCGCCGACTCCGCGAGCGTGGTCGGCCTCGTCTTCGAGACCGGCGCCGGCATCTTCCGCGTCCACCGGGAGCCCGAGTACGAGCGCGCCAAGAAGCGCGGCACCGGCACCACGAAGCAGCAGGCCAAGGCACTGCTGTGGCGGCTCGGCTCGCCCGAGCTGCTGCCCGGCGTGATCGCGGAGGTCACCGGGGGAGCGGTCGACGGGACGGACACCCCGTCGGGCACGGCGGGCGCAGCATCCTCCCCGGCCGGCGCGGCGGAGCCCCTCGCGACCCGCCTGGACGAGGTGGGCCGCGAGATCCAGCGCGCCGTCGGCCTCAGCCGAGAGCAGTTCACCCAGACCGTCCTGCTGCCCCAGAACGAGTTCGCGCGCTTCCTGGGCGCCGGCACCGCCGAGCGCCAGCAGGTGCTGCAGCGCGTGTTCGGCACCGAGATCTACCAGGACGTCGAGAAGCAGCTCGAGGAGATGCGCAAGGAGGCCAAGCGCGAGGTCGACGCCGCGAAGGAATCCCTGGGCCGCTCCCTCGCCCGCTTCGTCGAGGCCGTCGGCGTGGAGGGTGAGCCGCTCGACGCGCTCGAGGGCCATGCCGAGGCGCTGCGCCTGGACGAGCTCGGCCCCGCCGCCCGCGAGCACCTCGAAGCGAGCAGGCAGGCCGCCTCCGACGCCGCGCAGGACCAGGACGCCCAGGCCGCCTCCGAGGCCTCGGCCCGCGCCCGCGCCGAGCAGACGGCCCTCGCGCGCGCACGCATCGACCGCCGCCGTGAGCTCGACGCTCTGGGAGCGCGCCTCGACGTCGCCGCGCCGCAGATCCGCTCGGCCCGCGCCCGCCTCGCCCGCGACGAGGCCGCCCGCCCCGTCGCCGAGCTGCTGCGCCGCCGCGAACAGGCGGCGAGCACCGCCGCCCGGGCGGAGCGGGACCTCACGGATCTCGCCGAGACCACCCGGACCCAGCATCCCGAGATCGCCGACCTCCTGTCCGGGGAGGACGCCCCCGCTGCACTCGCGGCCTCTGCCGAGGAGGACACCGCGCGCGCCGGAGCCCTCTCCGACCTCGCCTCCCTCGAGGAGGGCCTCGAGAGCCGCGGCACCCAGCTCGCCGACCGCGCCGAGCGCAGCGACCGGGCCGCCCGCGACCTCGCCGCCCTCGACGAGACCATCGCGGCCCGTCCCACCGCGAAGCAGGAGCTGCTCGCCGCCCGGGACGACGCCCGCACCCGAGCCTCCGGCCTCGCCGACGCGCGCCTCGCCGAGAAGACCGCCGCCGAACGCCTGCAGGCCGCCCGCGCGGCCGCGCGGCAGCAGACCGCGCTGGCCCAGGCCGAGACCCTCGCGGCGAGCACCCGCGAGGCCGCGCGCCTCGCCTCCGAGACCGAGGCCGACCTGCGTCGACGCCGCTTCGCGGGCATCGCCGCTGAGCTCGCCGTCGATCTCGGCGAGGACGCCCCGTGCCCCGTCTGCGGATCCCCCGACCACCCGCATCCCGCCACGCCCACGCACGACGCTGTCGACGCCGAGCAGGTCGAGCAGGCCGAGGCCCAGCGCCAGCAGGCCGAACGCACCTACCACGACGCCGCGCAGAGGAAGGCCGTCATCGAGGGCGAGCTCGAGACCCTGCGCGAGCGCGCCGGCGGCCTCGACACCGACGCCGCCGAGGCCGCGCACACGGCCGCCCGCGAGGCCACAGCGAAGGCCACGGCCGCACAGACCGAGGCCTCCGAGGCGGAGACCGCGATCACCGCCCACGACGAGGCGACCTCGCAGCTCACCACCGAGCGCTCCCAGCAGGCCCTCGCCCTCGAGCGGGAGCGCACCGCGCAGAAGGAGGCGTCGGCCGCCCTCGAGAAGGACCGCGCACGCGTGGCGGAGGCCCGGGGAGACGCCGAATCTATCGCCGCGCGCCGCAGCCACCACGCCGCCCGCGCCCGCGCCGCGACCGCCCTGCGCGAGGCCCTGCGCACCTCCACCGAGGAGGCGGCACGCGCCGAGAGCCTCGCCGAGGAGACCGAGACCGCCCGCGAGAACGCGCGGGCTGCACTGCGCGAGCAGGCGGAACGGACAGCACCAGAGCGGACGGAGGACGACACGTCGGCTGTGGGCGCACCGCGCGACGACGACGCCCCGACCGATGACGATGCCCTCGCCGACGGCGATGCCTTCGCCGACGGCGATGCCCTCGCCGATGACGCCGCCGTGCGCGAGGCGGTGCTGGCGGACGCCGAGCGCCGCACCCTCACCGCCTCCCTCCAGCAGCGCGCCGTCGAGGAGTCGCGCCATGCCGACGGCCTCGCCGAGGACGGCGTGTCCGAGGCCGACCCGAGCGACGAGGCGCTCGAGGCCGCCCGCGTCGCCGCCTCCACCGCCGGCGAACAGCTGGTCGCGACGCAGAGCGCCCTGCGCGAGGCCTCCGCCGTCGCGGCCCGCCTCGGTGCCGTCGCCGAGCGCTCGGCCTCTGCCCTCGAGGCGCTCGAGCGGGCGATGCGCGAGGTCAGGGGCGTCAGCGAGCGCGCCGGCGTGGTGGTGCGCGTCGCCGACCTCGCCACCGCACGCTCCGCCGACGGCCGCCGCATCCCGCTGTCGACCTTCGTGCTCATGCGGCGGTTCGAGGACGTCGTGGACGCCGCCAACGCGCGGCTCGCCCGCTTCTCCGGCACCGACCTCGAGCTGCTGCGCGACGACGGCGCCCGCGGCGCCCGCAAGACCGGCCTCGACCTGCTGGTCATGGACCGGCGCACCGACCGGGCGCGCGTGCCCGAGACCCTCTCGGGCGGCGAGACCTTCTTCGTCTCCCTCGCCCTCGCCCTGGGACTGGCGGACATCGTCACCGGCGAGGCCGGCGGCGTGCGCATGGAGACCCTGTTCATCGACGAGGGCTTCGGCTCACTCGACCCGCAGACCCTCGAGACCGTCGTCGCCGAGATCGGCCACCTCGCCCAGCACGGCCGCACCATCGGCATCGTCAGCCACGTCGGCGACCTCAAGACCCAGATCTCCGAGCAGATCCACGTGCGCCGCAGCCCCTCGGGCTCCTCGACCGCGAGCATCACCGCCTGAGCGGCCGGCGCGGGCACCGGGCGGGGGAGCGACCGCGTCTCCTCGCTCGACTGGTACGAAACGGCCGCCATGGTCGCTCTTGGCGACCGTTTTGTGCCACTCGCCAACGGGAGGGCGGCGCTGGTGGCCCAGGCGGCGGCGCTGCCCGGCAGCACACTCCGCCGCCGCGCCCGCCGTCGGATCCGTCCCCGGCCTGACCTGATGGCTCCGTCGGTCCGCTCGCGGGCGGACGGCGGCCGGTCGGGGAGCGCTCCCAGACGGATGCCGCGCTGGACTCGGCCCCCGTAGTGTCCTGCGACGTGAGCGATTGGACCTGGCAGATCCCCTTCTCCGTGATCGGCGGCGGCGTGCTCTTCGTGGCGCTGCTCGTACCGATCCTCGTCCTGCAGTACCGCAGGTACGGGCGGCTCAGCGTGCTGCGCCTGCTCGGCGCGGCGGCGGTGAGCGTCTACGGCGTCGCCCTGGTCGCCTACACGCTGCTGCCCCTGCCCGATCCGGCCCGGGCCTGCGGTGACGGCGGCGGCCGGCTGCTGCAGCTGACGCCCTTCCAGTTCGTCGCGGACATCGTGCGCGAGGGCAGAGGACTGGGGCTTCGCGACGCCGTCACCAGCTGGGCGGTCCTGCAGGCCGCACTGAACGTCGTGCTGTTCGTCCCGCTCGGGCTCGCCGTGCGCGGCATGCTCCGGCGCGGAGTGCTCGCGGCCACCGCTCTCGGCGCCCTCGTCTCCCTCGCGATCGAGGCCACCCAGTACACCGGGCTGTGGGGCGTCTACGACTGCAGCTACCGGATCGCCGACATCGACGACCTCCTCCTGAACACCGCGGGCGCCCTCGTCGGCGCGCTGGCCGCCCCGCTGCTGATGCACTGGTGGATGCCGAGCCCCGAGCAGCTGACGGCCCAGCGCCCACCTCGAGTCTCGGGTCTGCGCCGTCTGCTGGGCATGGCTGTCGATCTGATCGCCGTCGGCCTCGTCGGCTTCCTCCTGGACCTCGCACGCGCCGTGGTCGAGCTCGTCTTCGCGTCCGACGCGGGGCAGGTCCGCGAGCTCGGCGAACCGGGGCGGGCCCTGCTCCTCGTGCTCACCTTCGCCGTGGTCTTCGTGCTGCCCGCCCTGGGGCGCAGCGGCGCCTCCATCGGGCAGCGAGCGGTGGGCATCGCGCCGGCGTGGACGAGTGGGGCCGGCGGCGTCCGGGCCCGCCTGCTGCGGGCGAGCACCGTGGGCGGCGTGTGGACGGTGGGGCGCGCGCTCGCGCTGCTGCTGTCCGCTGCGGGCGTGCCTTTCGCGGCCGGCGCCCTGAGCTTCGCGATCGGCCTGTACATGCTGGTCGTGCTGGTCTTCGCGCTCGTCGGCGACCATCGAGGGCTCTCGGGGCGCCTGGCGGGCAACGAGATGGTGGATGCGCGTGCTCTCACAGATGCGGGCGTCACGGCGCGTGAGCGGTCCGCCGCGGCCTAGACTCCCGGCAGACCAGCCTTTGCAGGAAGGACCCCCATGCCCACCACGCCCCCGGCCGGCTCGCGGATCGTCGGCACCGGTCACTACCGGCCCGAGCGCATCATGACTAATCACGACCTCGAGCAGATGGTCGAGACGAGCGATGAGTGGATCCGCCAGCGCACGGGCATCGAGTCCCGCCGCATCGCCGCCGACGACCAGGACGTCGCCGACCTCGCCGCCGAGGCCGGTCGCAACGCCCTGGCCGATGCCGGCATCGATCCCGCACAGGTCACTCAGGTGATCGTCGCGACCTGCTCCAACCAGGAGCGCTCGCCGAGCGCCGCCGGCCGGGTCGCGCAGCTGCTGGGCCTGTCCAACCCCGCCGCCTTCGACGTGGGCGCCGCCTGCTCCGGCTTCGAGCACGCGCTCGCCGTGGCGGACATGTCGATCCGCGCGGGCGCCTCCACCGCGACGCTCGTGATCGGCGCCGAGAAGCTCTCCGCCGTCACGGACTACTCCGACCGCACCACCTGCATCCTCACGGCCGACGGCGCGGGCGCCATGGTCCTGGTCCCGGACGACGAGCCGACGATCTCGCCCGTGCAGTGGGGGACCGTCACCGACCTCGCCGACGCGGTCACCATCGGCCCGCCCAGCGGCTGCTTCTCCCAGCAGGGCCGGCAGGTGCTCGGATGGGCGCTGCGCGAGGCGCCGAAGCTCTCGCAGAAGATCGTCGAGACCGCCGGCCTGACCATGGCCGACATCGACGTGTTCGTGCCCCACCAGGCGAACCTGCGCATGATCGAGCCGCTCGCCGCGGCCCTCGATCTGCGCGAGGACGCCATCGTGGCCGACGACATCGTGACCTCCGGCAACACCTCCGCGGCGACCATCCCGCTCGCGATCTCGCGCATGCGCAAGGCAGGGAGGATCCCCGCCGGCGCGACCGCTCTGCTGGTCGGCTTCGGCGGCGGCTTCTCCTGGGCCGGCCAGGTCGTGCGCCTGCCCTGAGCTGGTTCCGGATGCCCGGGGCCGATGGCTCGTGGCATCAGGTGCGCCCGCCTGACCCCGCTCGACCTGCCCCTTCGGAGGCCCCGTGGACTCACTGACCGTCCAGATCATCGTCACGATCGTCGTCGGCCTCGCGTACGTCGTGGGGCTGACGGGCATCGTGCTGCCCATCATCCCCGGCTCGATCACGATCCTCATCGGCTCGCTGGTGTGGGCGATCGTGCTGGGCGGCTGGACCTGGCTGGCCTTCGCGATCATCGCGATCTTCTGCGCCCTGGGCATGACCTGCAGCTACGTGATGACGGGCAAGCGGCTCAAGGACAACGATGTGCCCACTTGGCCGATCCTCGTGGGCATCGCCGCAGGCATCGTCGGCATCTTCGTGATCCCGTTCCTGGGGCTGCCGATCGGATTCATCCTGGGCCTCTACGGCTCCGAGTGGTACCGCCGCCGCGACATGAGGCTCGCCTGGGAGTCCAGCTGGATCGCCATCAAGGCCTTCGGCATCGGCGTCATGCTCGAGCTGGTGTGCGGCTTCGCCTCCACCCTCACCTTCGCGATCGCGACCACGCTGCACTTCCTGAACCGCTGAGCGGGCGGGCCGCCCGCGAGAGGTGAGAAGTTGCTGCCAAAAGGCCGGAATGACGACGTCTTCTCATCTCTCGGTGCGGGGAGGGCGTCTGGGACGATGGGCCCATGAGCGATCCTGCCGTCCCTCCGGTCTCCTCGCGGGACACTCCGCGCTTCAGCACCCGTGAGCGCCACCGGCAGCTGGGCGCGGCGTTCCAAGGGCAGGGCGGTGACTACGACCGCCTGCGCCCCGGATACCCGCCCGGGGTGCTCGACGGGATCATCTCGGCACTGCCGTCGCACGACGGTGAGGCCGGCGCGGGCGGCCCGGCCGATGAGGCCGGAGAGCCCGGTGCGCCGGCAGGCGCCCCCACTGGTGCGTCAGCGGGCGCCCCCTCGGGCGCGACTCCCGCCCACATCTTGGTCGACCTCGGCGCCGGGACCGGCAAGCTCTCCCTGCAGCTCGCGCGCCGCGGCCTCGACGTGATCGCCGTCGACCCCAGCCGTTCCATGCTCGAGACCGCCGAGCAAGGGTACGAGTCCATGTCCTCGTCGGCCGACGACCCCGACGACCCCGACGACCCCGACGACCCCGCCGTACCCGTCGGCTCTCTGCGCACCCTCCAGGCCTCCGCCGAGGACACCGGCCTCCCGGATGCGAGCGCCGACCTGGTGAGCGTCGCGCAGGCCTGGCACTGGTTCGACACCGAGGCCGCGGGCGCCGAGATCGCGCGGATCCTGCGGCCGGGCGGCGTGCTGGCCCTGCTGTGGAACTCGCTCGACGTGCAGATCCCCTGGGTGCACCGCTATTCGCGCATCATGCACGCGGGGGATGTGTACCGCGATGATTTCTCGCCGCCGATCACCCCGCACTTCGCGCTGCGCGAGCGGATCGTGCGCCATTGGGAGGACCCGCGCACCACGCACGAGCTCATCGACCTCGCGCGCACCCGCAGCTACGTCATCACCGTGCCGCCCGAGCGGCGCGAGAAGGTGCTCGCGAACCTCGACTGGTACCTGCACGAGCACCTCGGCCACGCCCCCGGCAGCGAGGTCGGCATGCCCTACCGCACCGACCTGTTCCTCTTCGAGGCCGAGAACGCATGAGCGCCCGTCGCGCCGCACGCCGGCACCGTGACGAGGTCGGTGAGGTGCTCGCGGTCCACGCGGATCGTCCCGGTCCGCTCGTGGTCGGACTGTTCGTGCTGGTCTGGTTGGTGTTCTCAGGCCTCACCCTCATCAATCCCGGCGAGAGCGCCGTGCTCGCCGTGGCGCCCGCCGTCGCCTTCGCGATCATCTTCGGCCTGATCCTGCTGTTCATCAGCGGGGAGAGGCTGGTGGTGTGCGAACGGGGGATCGTGGTCGGCAGCTGCGCGCCGGGACTGCGCCCGTACGTGATCCCCTCGGACCAGATCATCCCGGGCAGCGTGGTCCCCGTGACGGGCGCCCGGCGGTATGCGGCCGAGACCGGGACCGGCGGCTTCCCGCAGTCGACCGTGCGCCGGTCCGCCTGGACCCGTCGCGGCATCCACTTCGTGGGTCCGTCGCCGAAGCAGGCGCGCCGCCATCGCGCGGTGCTGGCACCGCTGCAGGATCCTCCGCCGCGCTCGATCGACGGCCGCTGGGTCTGGTTCGCCGGCACGGGGTCGACCCCGCCCGAGCAGGTCACCGCGCAGATCGCGCGCGCCGCAGGGGCGAGCGGTCAGCGCGAGCTGGCGAGGGCGGCTGCGGCCGAGCCCGCGCGCGAGCTCACCGGCAATCGCGGGGATGCGGCGCGCCAGCTCCCCGGCTTCCCGCACGCGCGCTGACAGCCACGCGGGCTGGGCTGGCCGTGGCGCGCCCGTCGGCCGCGCGGCCTCAGCCCGCCGCGCCGCCTGCGTCGGACGCGCCCGTCCCGCTGGCCCCGTCGGCCCCGGTGATCGACATGTCGCCGACCTTCCACTGCTTGCCGTCCCAGTTCAGCTTCATCTGCATCTCGCCGCTGAACCCGTCGACGTCCTGGGCCTGCTTGTTCGGGTCGTCGACGATCGTGGCGTCCTTCTGGGTGACCTCGAGGGTGAGCGTGCCGCTGGTGGGCGGATCGCCGGCGCCGTCGAAGCTCGCGGACTTCACGGTGAACGCGCCGCCCACCTGGTACCCGTCCTGCTCATGGAGCTGGGTGGCGTTGGAGAGGAACGACGTGCAGACCTCGCAGTTCGAGTCGACCACCTGCATCCAGCCGTCGGTGTCGCCCGTGGCCATCATGTACGCGTAGGACTCGAGCAGATAGGTGCCGACCGAGGTGGCGCCGTCGTCCGACTGGTCGGTCATCGCCGACGTCGGCAGCTTCGGGCCGGTCGTGGGGGACGCCTTCGGCTGGGACGACGGGTCGACGGCGGGGCGCGTGTCCTCGGCCGTCGGGCTCGCCGTGGCGGAGGCGGCGTCGGTCTTCCCGTTGCTGCGGCCGAAGACCTGCGCGAGGCCCACCGCGCCGAAGGGGATCACCAGGGCGATGGCCGCCACGATGATGATGATCTGCTGCATCCGTCTGCTCACGCACGCCAGGGTAGAGGTCCGGCCTGGACGGCCGGGAATCCGGTCCGGGCGCGCGAGGATCAGCCGATCGGCGGATGTGCGCGGAGGGCGTCGCGGGGGAGACTCGACGTCCGTGGGCGGTGAGGGCGCCACCCGTTCCACCCTCGGCGGAATCGGCCCGGTTCCGCCCGAATCCCATGGACCGTGCGCACGGGCCGACGTAGGCTTCACCGCGCAGTCCGTGCGCCCCCGGACCGCACCGCATCTGCCCAAGGACCCCTGTGACTCTGCTGCGACTCGTGCTCGCGGCCGCCCGCCGGTACTGGACCCTGATCATCGTCGTCGTGATCTTCCAGCTGCTCGGCGTGCTGGCCAACCTCTACCTGCCCACGCTGAACGCCGACATCATCGATGACGGCGTCGCCCAGGGCGACATCCCCACGATCTGGCGCCTGGGCGGCTGGATGCTCGCGGTGACCTTCGCGAACATCGTCGCCGTGGTGGTCGCGAACTACGCGGCCGCGCGCGCCGCCATGAGCATCGGCCGCGACCTGCGCAGCCGCGTCTTCGACCAGGTCGCCACCTACTCGGCGCACGAGATGAACGAGTTCGGCGCGGCCTCGCTGATCACCCGTTCCACGAACGACGTGCAGCAGGTCCAGATGCTCGTCTTCTTCTCGATGCAGTTCCTGGTGCAGGCGCCCATCACGGGCATCGGCGGCATCATCCTGGCGCTGCGCGAGGAGGCGGGGCTGGCCTGGCTGATCGCGGTGATGGTGCCGCTCATGCTGGTCTCCGTCGGCTTCCTGATCGCCCGCGCCGCGCCCCTGTTCCGGGTGATGCAGGAGCGGATCGACGCGATCAACAAGGTGCTGCGCGAGCAGATCACCGGCATCCGCGTGCTGCGCGCGTTCACCCGCGAGGACTTCGAGCGCGAGCGCTACGAGGGCGCCAACGAGGCCCTCACGGACACCAACCGCCGCGTGGGCCTGCTGATGATCCTCATCAACCCGATCATCATGTTCCTGCTGCAGGTCTCCAGCGTGCTCGTGCTCTGGTTCGCGGCGCCGCGCGTGGAGTCGGGGACGATGCAGGTCGGTTCGATCACCGCGTTCATCGCCTACCTGATCCAGATCCTCATCGCGGTGATGATGGCGACCTTCATGACGATGATGATCCCGCGCGCCATGGTCTCCGCCGAGCGCATCGACGCCGTGCTGACCACAGAGACCTCCGTGACCGTGCCCGAGCGCGGCATCACCGAGGTGCGCGGCCGCGGCGACCTCGCCTTCGAGAACGTCTCCTTCACCTACCCGGGCGCCGAGAACAACGTGCTCACGGACATCGACTTCACCGCCCGCGCGGGCCAGACCGTCGCGATCATCGGCGGCACCGGCTCGGGCAAGACGACCCTGCTCAGCCTGGTGCCGCGCCTGATGGACGCGACCTCCGGCAGCGTGAAGGTCGACGGGATCGACGTGCGCGAGCTGGATCCGCAGGTGCTGTGGGACCGCATCGGCCTGGTGCCGCAGCGCCCCTACCTCTTCTCCGGGACGGTCGCGACGAACCTCCGCTTCGGCCGGCCCGACGCGACCGACGAGGAGCTCTGGCACGCGCTCACCGTCGCCCAGGGACGCGACTTCGTCGCCGCGATGCCCGACGGGCTGGACTCGCCGATCGCCCAGGGCGGCACGAACGTCTCCGGTGGTCAGCGCCAGCGGCTGTGCATCGCCCGCGCCCTGGTCGCGAGGCCGGAGATCTATCTGTTCGACGACTCCTTCAGCGCCCTCGACCTCACCACGGACGCCCGCCTGCGCGCGGCGCTCGCCCCGGAGACCCGTGACGCGCTCAAGGTGATCGTCGCCCAGCGCGTCACCACGATCACCTCGGCCGATCTCATCCTCGTGCTCGAGCACGGGAGGGTCGTCGGCTCCGGCACCCACGCCGAGCTGCTCGAGACCAACGAGACCTATCAGGAGATCGTCCGCTCCCAGGGCGCCGAGGAGGTGGTCGCATGAACGCCGACGACACGACGAAGAACCCGACGCCGGCCGACGGCGACGACTCGGCGGACCGCACGGGCCGGGCCGACGGCGAGGCTCGAGCCGACGGCGCGAACGCCGCGCCCGCCACCACGAAGCCCGCGGGCGACGAGGCCGGCGAGGCCGCCGAGATCGAGGCCGAGAAGAGCGCCGAGCGCGGGCTGCGGCCCGGTCAGAGCGCGCGGAACTTCTGGCCCTCGGCGCTGCGGCTGATCCGCACCATCGGCCCCGAGAAGATGTACGCGATCCTGGGCATCGCCCTCGGCGTGATCGGCGTGGGCCTGGCCGTCGTCGGCCCGAAGATCCTGGGCCGCGCGACCGACATCGTCTTCTCCGGCGCGATCTCCAAGCAGCTGCCGGCGGGCGCCACCAAGGCGCAGATCATCGAGGGCCTGCGCGCGCAGGGCAACGACACCTACGCCGACCTGCTCGCGGGCATGGACCTCACGCCCGGACAGGGCATCGACTTCGCGGCCCTGCACCAGGTGCTGTGGTTCGTGGTCGGGATCTACGTGGTCGCGAGCCTGTTCCAGTGGCTGCAGGGCGTGATGCTCAACCGCATCATCTTCCGGATGGTCTACCGCCTGCGCCGGGAGGTCGAGGAGAAGCTGCACCGGCTGCCTCTGTCCTACTTCGACCGCCAGCGCCGCGGCGAGATCCTCTCGCGCGTCACCAACGACATCGACAACATCCAGAACACACTCATCAACACGCTGACCGGCCTGGTCAACGCGCTGCTGACGGTGCTCGGCGTGATCGTCATGATGCTGACCCTGTCGTGGCAGCTGACCCTCATCGCGCTGTGCGTGATCCCGCTGGCCGCGGTGATCACGGGCATCGTGGGCAAGCGCTCGCAGAAGCTGTTCCAGCAGCAGTGGGATGCGACCGGCAAGGTCAACGCCGAGGTCGAGGAGGCCTTCAGCGGCCACGAGCTCGTGAACGTCTTCGGTCGCCGCCGGGAGGCGTCCCGCAGTTTCGAGGAGCGCAACGGCGAGATGTACAAGGCGTCCTTCGGCGCCCAGTTCGTCTCCTCCCTCATCGGCCCGCTGATGATGTTCGCCGGGAACCTCACCTACGTCGCGATCGCGATCGTGGGCGGCCTCAAGGTGATCGGCGGCGACATGTCGCTGGGCAGCGTGCAGGCGTTCATCCAGTACTCGCGCCAGTTCACGCAGCCCCTCTCCCAGGTCGCCTCGATGGCTACGATGCTGCAGTCCGGCGTAGCCAGCGCCGAGCGCGTCTTCGAGCTGCTCGACGCCGAGGAGCAGACGCCCGACTCGGCCCGCGACGCGGCCGGCAACCCGGACCCGACGTCGCTGGACGCCGCCTCGCGGATCCGCGAGGGCCGCGTCGAGTTCGACCATGTGCGCTTCTCGTACACGCCCGAGCGCGAGCTCATCCGCGACCTCTCCCTGGTCGCCGAGCCCGGGCACACGGTCGCGATCGTGGGGCCGACGGGCGCGGGCAAGACCACGCTCGTGAACCTCGTGATGCGCTTCTACGAGATCGACGGCGGCCGCATCACGATCGACGGCATCGACATCCGCGACCTCACCCGCACCCAGCTGCGCGAGCGCACCGGCATGGTCCTCCAGGACACCTGGCTGTTCAACGGCACGATCATGGAGAACATCCGCTACGGGCGCCTGGACGCGAGCGACGAGGAGGTCATCGAGGCCGCGAAGGCCACCCACGTCGACGACTTCGTCTGCCATCTGCCCGACGGCTACGAGACCGTCCTGGACTCCGACGCGTCGAACGTGAGCGCGGGGGAGAAGCAGCTGCTGACCATCGCCCGCGCGTTCCTCGCCCGGCCCAGCCTGCTGATCCTGGACGAGGCCACCTCGAGCGTGGACACCCGCACCGAGCTGCTCGTGCAGAACGCGATGAACCGGCTGCGCTCGGGTCGCACCTCCTTCGTGATCGCCCACCGCCTCTCCACGATCCGCGACGCGGACCTCATCCTGGTGATGGAGGCCGGCGACATCGTCGAGCAGGGCACCCACGACGAGCTGCTCGAGGCGAACGGCGCCTACGCGCGGCTGTACCGCTCGCAGTTCGAGGGCGCGATGGCCGATCCCGACGCCGAGGAGGAGCAGGGCGAGCCCGTGCCCACCGGCGGCGGGGGAGTGCCGGGAATGTGAGAACGAGGGACGAAGGAGGCGTGCGCTCGCAGCGCGACTGCGGGCAGCATGGTCGCCGGATATGCGGGAGGGATCATGAGCAGTCCTGATGGCGGTGTGATGGTGCTGATCAGCATCCAGGCGGAGCCCGGATACGAGAGCGAGGCGCGTCGTCGGTTGTCGGACGCCATCCAGACGTCGCGCAAGCCCGGCATGATCAGTTCGCGCGAATACGCGGACCCTGCGAGTCCCGGGGCGTTCTACGCGATGCAGGAATGGGAGAGCGCCGCCGCCTTCGAGGCGCACATGCGCGACGCGGCCGAGCACGGGATGAGCGAGGCGGTCGATGTGCTGAGAGAGCCTCCGCGCACGGTCGTCCTCCGGCCGATCTGAGAGGGGCGGCGCACGGCTGCGTGCCCGCGCCCCGTGTGCCCCACACCCCACGGATTTGTCGTCATGCATACCTCTGCATAAACTTCCACTCGTGTTCCCGTCATCCCGGCCCCGCAGACGCACCCTGCTGCGCGCGCTGCCCCTCGCTCTCGGCACCGCGATCACGGTGCCGGCCCTCGGCGGCTGCACCCACGCCTCCGAGCGCCTGGACGCCGAGACCAACGCGATCCCGACGATCGACCTCTCGGGCATCACGAAGCAGGACGACCTCGCGGGCCTCGTCCCGAAGGACGTCCGCGAGCGCGGCACTCTCGTCAACGGCGCGGCCCTGAACTACGCGCCCGGCGAGTTCGTGGGCTCGGACGGCGGGGCCGTGGGCATCGACATGGACATCCTCAGCGGCGTCGGCAAGGTGCTGGGACTGGAGACGCGCACCGAGTCCGCGGTGTTCGCGCAGATCATCCCCTCGATCGGCTCGAAGTACGACGTGGGGATCTCGAGCTTCACCATCGACCCCGACCGGCTCAAGCAGGTCTCGATGGTCTCCTACTTCTCCGCCGGCATGTCCTATGCGGTGAAGACGGGCAACCCCTACGGCATCACCCCGCCCGACCTGTGCGGCGCGCGCGTCGCCCACCAGGTCGGCACCTACATGGACGACGTCGTCGCCGAGCGCGACGCCGCCTGCCGGAAGGACGGCGGCCAGGGCGTCATCGACCAGCCCTACGTGGGCAACGCCGACGCCGCGACTGCCGCCGCGGGCGGGAAGGCCGACGTCCTGATCGGCGACTCCCCGGTGGTCGCCTACGCGATCGAGAAGTCCCGCGGGACCCTCGAGCAGGTGGGCGACATCGAGGACGCGGCCCTGTACGGGATCGTCGTCTCCAAGGACCAGCCGGAGCTCGCGAAGGCGATCCGCGGCGCGGTCCAGCACCTCATCGACTCCGGCGCCATGCACGACATCCTCGATGCCTGGGGCAACGCCGCCGGCATGATCAAGACCTCGGAAGTGGACCCGCAGTGAGCACGACACAGCCCTCGCCCGCGCCCGCCGACCCGATCCCGGGCCGCATCCGCGCCAAGCGCAGCCCGCGCCCGGGCACCTGGATCAGCGCCGTCATCGTGGTGCTGCTGGTGCTCGCCCTCGCGAACTTCCTTGTCACCAACCCCGTCTTCGACTGGGGCACGGTCGCCACCTACATCCTGGACGTGAAGGTCGTCCAGGGCGTGGGCTGGACCCTGCTGATCACGGTGCTCTCGATGGTGCTGGGAACGATCGTCGCGCTCACCGCGGCGATCATGCGACGCAGCGAGAACCCCGTGCTGCGCGGCGTCTCCTGGGCATACATCTTCGTCTTCCGCGGCACCCCGGTGTACACCCAGCTGGTGTTCTGGGGCCTGTTCACGGTGATCGTCCCGAAGATCACCGTGGGCGTCCCCTTCGGCCCCGAGTGGTTCTCCTTCTCCACGCGCGACTACTTCCCGGCGTTCTGGGCGGCCGTCGTCGGCCTCGGGCTCAACGAGGGCGCCTATCTCGCCGAGATCATCCGCTCGGGCCTGAACTCCGTGGACAAGGGCCAGAGCGAGGCATCCAAGGCGCTGGGCATGGGCAACGGCCAGATCCTGCGGCGGATCATCATTCCGCAGGCCATGCGCGTGATCGTGCCGCCGCTGGGCAACGAGACCATCGGCATGCTCAAGACCACCTCGCTGGTGCTCGCGGTGCCCTTCACCCTGGACCTCACCTTCGCGACCAACGCGATCGCCAACAAGCTGTACGCGCCGATCCCGCTGCTGGTCGTCGCCGCGATCTGGTACCTCGCGATCACGAGCGTGCTGATGGTGGGCCAGTACTACCTCGAGCGCTACTTCGGCCGCGGCTTCGATGACCGCCCCGGCGGCGCCGGACCGACGAAGCGCGGCCGCCGCGCCCGCCAGCGGGCCGTGAACAGCGCCTCGACGACCCCCAAGAACTCCCTCCCGGAGGTGGAGCTGTGATGAGCCAGGACCCCCGGAACACCCATCGGGCGAACGCACCGGACGACCAGGCGGCGCCCGCTGCCCCGTCGGACGTTGCCCCGTCGGACGCTGCCCCGTCGGACCCCGCGGCCCCGGCCGAGGGCCCCGCCCTCATCGCGCTCGAGGGCGTGCACAAGGCCTTCGGCGAGCTGCACGTGCTCAAGGACTGCGACCTGCGCGTGGCCGAGGGCGAGGTGGCCGTGCTGATCGGCCCCTCGGGCTCGGGCAAGTCCACGCTGCTGCGCTGCATCAACCAGCTCGAGGAGCCCACGGCGGGCCGCGTGCGCATCGCCGGCGTCACCCAGGGATACGCCGAGGAGCCCCTGCCCGACGGCCGCTGGCAGAAGCTCTCCCCGAAGGAGATCGCCCGCCAGCGCGCCCGCATCGGCATGGTCTTCCAGCGCTTCGATCTGTTCCCGCACATGACGGCCCTGCAGAACGTCATGGAGGCGCCCGTGCACGTGCTCGGCCGCCCCAAGGCGCAGGCCGAGAAGGACGCGCTCGCGCTCCTCGAGCGCGTGGGGCTGGCCGATCGCGCCGAGCACTACCCCTCGGAGCTCTCCGGCGGCCAGCAGCAGCGGGTGGCGATCGCCCGTGCGCTGGCGATGGAGCCCGAGCTGATGCTCTTCGACGAGCCCACGTCGGCCCTGGACCCCGAGCTCGTCGCCGAGGTGCTCACTGTCCTCAAGGAGCTCGCAGAGGGCGGCATGACCATGGTCGTGGTCACCCACGAGATGGGCTTCGCCCGCGAGGTCGCCGACCAGGTCGTCTTCATGGCCGACGGGCAGATCCTCGAGCAGGGCAGCCCCGAGCAGGTCATCGACCACCCGCAGTCGGATCGTCTGCAGGGGTTCCTCGCCTCCGTGCTGTGAGCGACGAGCGCCGGCAGGACTCGCGGCCGCAGCTCGCGCCGCCGCCGACCGCTCCGACGGCCGTGACGAGGAGGAGCGATCCGGCCACGTCGCTGGGACGGTGCCAGCCGTAGTGCACGAGTTCGAAGGCGGCCGCGGCGAGCACGAGGGCAGCGACGATCGCGACGACGCCGCGCATCGCGCCGGGGACCACGATCCACAGGGCCATTGCCACCGACCCGAAGGCGATCATGTGTCCGCTGGGGAACGAGTTGCCCTGATCCGTCGCGATCGCATCGCGCCCGAACACGAAGCCCTTGAGCACCTGGCCCAGCACGTTGCAGGCGGCCAGGATCATAAGAGCGCGCACGCCCCGCATCGCCCTGCCCCGGCCTGCGGCGATCAGGAGCACGACCGCGCTGCTCAGCATCAGCGTGGGCACGGAGACGGCACGCAGCAGCGTGGGGTTGCCGTGCGTCTCCAGCATCCAGAAGATGCCGAGGTCCAGCTGCTCCGCGGGCCGGTACGACCCCGAGAGCCGGTAGAGGACGAGGAACATCCCGGTCGAGATGACGGCCACCAGGGCGCGGAGGATCATCTGCCGACGGTCCGCGTCGAGAGGGCGCGCTCGGGTCGCGTCGCGCGTGAGGTCCGCGGTCAGGGTCTGCGAGTCCTGTTCCGTGGTGAGCACGCCCCGATGATGGCATCGCGGCCCGTGCGCCTCGAAGGGGGCGGTGGCATCTCGCACACGCTCTTCCCAGCGAACATCTGCAGGTGGGAGCGTCGCGACGCTCAGTCGTCCGTCCGGCGCACCTCGCCCCACACCGTGCGCATGTGCGACCGGGAGCAGCTCTCGGCGGCCTCCGCGTCCCCGTCGGCGATCGCGAGCGCGACCCGCATGTGCTCCTCGAGCGTGCCCTCGACGGGCAGCGGGGGAGTGAGCCCCAGGCGGTTGCGGCCCTCGAGCACCGCGCGCACCGGGCGAGCGAGAGAGGTCAGCTGCGGGTTCCCGGAGGCTGCCAGAAGCAGGTCGTGGAAGGCGACGTCGGCCTCGAGGTAGTCCTCGGAATCGCCCAGGCCCCGTCCTCCCAGGTCCACGAGCCGATCGGCCAGGCGTCGCAGCTCCGCGCACTGGCGGGAGTCGGCGCGGCGTGCGGCGAGATGGGCGGCCATCGGCTCGGCAGCCACGCGCAGCTCGGCGAGCGCCTCGAGCTGGCGCTGGCGGAACGGGCCGGCCAGCTGCCAGTCGATCAGGCGCGGGGAGAAGGCGTCCCAGGCCCCGCGGGGCTGCACCGTGATGCCCACGCGCCGACGAGAGGCGACCATGCCGAGGGACTCGAGCACGCGCACGGCCTCCCGTGCCACGGTCCGCGAGGCGCGGCAGTCCTTCTCGATGCCGGAGAGCGTGTGCACGGAGCCCTCGGGGAGGCGGCCATCGGTGATGCGCCGGCCCAGATCGTCCAGGACCCCCTCGTGCATGGCCGACGTGGGCATGGCGACTCCTTCATCGTCGAGGACTGCGAGGACTGCGAGGACTGCGGGGACTGCGAGGGCTGCGCGGGCGCCGCGCGGGCGGAGGGCGTCGGCGGATCGAACGATGATCCGGGGTCCCAGCGCCCGCTTCAATGGTGCTACCTTAGCGCGCATAAAGTAGTACCTTTGCGGTCGTGTGTTCGGCGGTCGCCGCCGGTTGCCGTGGGCGCGCAGGCATCGCCGCCCCACCCGGACCACTCTGCTTCCCACCCGCATTCAACGGAGAATCCCCATGGACAACTGGACCCAGACCCTGGGCGCCGGCCCCCTCCTCGGCATCGCCGCGGTCGCCGTCGCGCTGATCCTGTTCCTGGTCATCAAGGTGAGGCTGCACGCCTTCCTGGTGCTGGTCATCGTCTCGCTGCTGACGGCCCTGGCCACGGGCATCCCCTCCGGCGCGATCATCGAGACGCTCGTCGACGGCTTCGGGTCCACTCTCGGATCCGTCGCCCTGCTCATCGGCTTCGGCGCCGTGCTCGGACGCCTCATCGAGTCCAGCGGCGGCGCCAAGGTGATCGCCGAGAAGATGGTCGCCGTCTTCGGCGAGAAGCGCGCCGCCTTCGCCCTGGGCCTGACCTCCCTGGTGCTGGGCTTCCCGATCTTCTTCGACGCCGGCCTGGTGGTCATGCTGCCGATCATCTTCGCGGTCGCCCGGCGCATCGGCGGGAAGAACCTGCTGCTGTACGGACTGAGCTCGGCGGCGGCGTTCTCGGTCATGCACGTGTTCGTGCCGCCGCACCCCGGCCCGGTCGCCGCGAGCGACTTCTTCGGCGCGAACCTGGGCATGGTGCTGCTGGTCGGCCTGATCATCGCCTTCCCGGTCTGGTACGTCTCCGGCTACCTGTGGGCGACCTTCGTCAACAAGCGCACGCCGCTGCTCGTCCCCGACCTGTTCGGCACCGACGATGACCAGCCGGCCGTGCCTCCGAAGGCGTCCACCGTGCTCGCGGTCGTCGCGCTCCCGCTCGTGCTGATCCTGCTGAACACCGGACTGGACGCCCTGGGCACCGCGAAGGTCGTGGACGCCGACGCGAGCTGGGTGCAGGCCCTGCGCCTGATCGGCGAATCGCCCGTCGCCCTGCTGATCACCGTCCTGGTGGCCATGCTCGTGCTCGGGAAGTTCCGCGGCCAGGACGGCTCGGCGCTCGAGAAGCTCGTGGACTCCACGCTGGGCCAGGTCGCCTCGGTCATCCTCATCACCGGCGCCGGCGGCATGTTCGGCGGCGTGCTGCGCGCCTCCGGGATCGGCGACGCGCTCGCCTCGACGCTCGACTCCTGGGGCATGCCCGTCATCTTCGCCGCCTACGTCATCGCCCTCGCCCTGCGCCTGGCACAGGGCTCGGCGACGGTCGCTCTGGTGACCACCGCGGGTCTGCTGTCCCCGGCCGTGATGGCCGGCGGCTACGGCGCGATCGACACCGCCGCGATCACGCTCGCGGCCGCCGCGGGCTCCGTCTTCGCCGGGCACGTGAACGACTCCGGCTTCTGGCTCGTCGGGCGCCTCATGGGCATGGACGTGAAGACCACCCTGAAGACCTGGACCGTCCAGCAGGGCATCGAGTCCGTGGTCGGCTTCGCCTTCGTGCTCGCCGTCTACGCGATCTTCTGAGGCAGGCGGCCCGGCGGCTCGGCGGCTCGGCCGGCGAGCCCGCCCCGGTAGCCGCTCGCCATGCTCAGGCGCCAGGCCCGCCCGCATCATCGAACCCGCGTTCGGGAGGATTCCGTGCGGTGTTCGAGGGGTGAACGGCACGGAATCGTCCCCTGCGCGGATCTGACGCCGTGGGGTGTCGGCCGTGCCCGTCACTGGCCGCCTGTCGTCTCGGGTTCTCAGGCGCCGGGCGGGAGGATCGGCTCGGGACGATCGCGTCCCCCGCCCGCGTTCTCGGCATCGCCCTGATCCCTCGACCCGCCGCCGAGCACGCCGACGGCGGTGACCAGCAGCAGCGATCCGACCACGTCGCTGGGGCGGTGCCAGCCGTAGTGGACGAGCTCGAAGGCGACCACGCACAGCACGAGCGCGGCGATCACGGTGAAGGGCCTGCGCATGCGCCGCGGCAGCACGATGCGCAGGGCGAGCGCGACCGAGGCGAAGGCGATCATGTGGCCGCTGGGGTAGGTGTTGTCCACGGTGAGCACGATCGAGTCGCGGTGCAGCACGATCTTCTTCAGCACCTGACCGAGCACGTTGCAGATCGCCAGCAGGGCGAAGGCGCGCAGACCGTCCATGGCGCGATCTCGGCGGATGCCGATCGCGATCACGACGATGCTGCACAGGATGAGCCACGGCACCGAGACGATCCACAGCAGCCGCGGCGTGCCGTTCGTCCACAGCGAGGTGAGCACGCGGATGTCGAGCGACTCCGTCGGCCCCACCCAGCCCGAGAGGTAGAAGACCAGCAGGAAAAGAGCGAGCGTGGCCCCCGCGATGAGCCAGCGGACGGGGGAAATGCGCATTTCCCGATCATCCCACCGCGGTCGCCGAGCGCCCCTGTCGCGGTGGCCTCACCCACAGATCCGACGGGTCACGGCCCACCGAGAGGTGAGAAGTCGTCGTCATAAGAGCGGTTTGACGACATCTTCTCTCCTCTCGCTGAGGGTACTCACTTCCTGAGCGTGCTCACTTCCGCCCGGTGCCGTCGACCGCGAACTCGTCGATCGCGGCGAGCTCCGAGTCGGTGAACTCGGCACTGCGGGCGGCCTCGACGTTCTGCTCGAGCTGGGTGGTCGAGGAGGCGCCCACGAGCGCGGTCGCGACCTCGCGGTGGCGCAGCACCCAGGCGAGCGCCATCTGCGCGAGGCTCTGCCCGCGGGACTCGGCGATCTTCGCGAGCCCCCGCACGCGCTCCTGGTACGTCTCGTCCTCCGTCTGGGTGGCGGAGAGGAACGGGGAGGCGCCGGCGGCGCGCGAGCCCTGCGGGACGCCCCTCAGGTACTTGCTGGTCAGCAGCCCCTGCTGCAGCGGTGAGAAGACGGCCAGGCCGATGCCCAGATCCGAGGCGGTCTCCAGCAGACCGTCCTCGACATGGCGGTTGAACATCGAGTACGAGGGCTGGTGGATGAGCAGCGGCACCCCGTGGCCATCGAGGATGCGGGCGGCCTCGCGGGTGTGCTCGGGCGAGTAGTTCGAGATCCCGGCGTACAGGGCCTTGCCCGTGTGGACGGCGTGGGCGAGCGCGCCCATGGTCTCCTCGAGCGGGGTCTCGGGGTCCTCGCGGTGGTGGTAGAAGATGTCGACGTACTCCAGGCCCAGGCGGTCCAGGGACTGGTCGAGCGAGCTCAGCAGGTACTTGCGCGAGCCGCCGTCGCCGTAGGGGCCGTCCCACATGAGGTAGCCGGCCTTCGTGGAGATCACCAGCTCGTCGCGGTGGCGGCCGAAGTCGCGGGCGAGGATCCGGCCCAGGTGGGACTCGGCGCTGCCGGGAGGCGGGCCGTAGTTGTTGGCCAGGTCGAAGTGGGTGATGCCCATGTCGAAGGCGCGGCGCACGATCGAGGTCAGCGTGCCGGGGTCGCGGTCCTCGCCGAAGTTCTGCCAGAAGCCCAACGAGATCGGCGGCAGGCGTAGGCCGGAGTCGCCGACCCGGCGGTAGTCGGTGCTCTCGTAGCGGTCGGGGGAGGGCGCGAAGGCCTCGTTGCTCATGGGGTCAAGCCTAGNTCGGTGCTCTCGTAGCGGTCGGGGGAGGGCGCGAAGGCCTCGTTGCTCATGGGGTCAAGCCTAGGCGAGCGCCCGCACCATCACCGCCATGCCCAGCCCCGGCACCTTGAGGTTCGCCGCGTCGCCCGCGAAGGGCACCACCTCGCCGGTCTCGACGAAGTCGTGCCGGGCGTACCAGTCTTGCAGTTCCGTGCGGGACTCGAGGACCCGCAGGTGCAGTGTCGCGAGGCCCTCAGTGGCCCGGTGCCCAACGATTGCGGGGAAGCCCCGCCGCGAGCTGAACGTCCGTCCGTCAGAACCGCTCATCACACCCGCGAACGCCGGAGGCGGCTCTCTCCACCACACCGGGGGCTCGATCGCCCATCTGCTCACACCGGCTCCGGGTCGGTGATGGCGGGTCGATCCGTCATGTCAATCCGACTGTTGTGATCACGAAGTCGGCGTCGTCGAGGAAGCCGTGGGGGTCCTGGAGGTCGAAAGCGGTGCGTTGGAGGACGTAGCCGTGCAGGAGCGCCATCACCACGCGCGTCGTCCTATCGATGTCGAGGTCCTCGCGCACGATGCCTGCCTCCTGTCCCCGATGTAATGACGTTGCCATGCTGCGGCGCATCGCATCGAAGCCATGCTGGGCATGGACGCGCAGACGCTCGTTGCGCAGTAGCTCACCCCAGGCCTGCACCGCGCATCGGAGAAGGTCGTCGATCGACACCGGCTGTCCGGCCGGGTCGACAACGGCGCTCTCGCCGGCGCGCGCGACGGCGGCCCGGATGAGCTCTGAGACGGTGAGCGCGTCGCCGTGCTCGACCGCTCGCTCCAGCGGTTCGAAGATGAATCGGAACGCGTCGCCGGCGATTTCAAGGATGAGCTCGTCCTTGCCCGCGAAATAGCGGTAGGGCGCGCCGGTCGAGACGCCGGCCTCGGCGGCGATGTCCGGCATCGAGGTCTGACGGAAGCCGTCGCGAGAAAAGCATCTGCGCGCAGCGGCAACGATCGCGGCTCGCTTCTCGGTGCGACGGGCCTCGGTGATGCGGGGCATGGCGTCCTCCTTCGGTGAACAGAGGTTCATCTTGACACAACGCGACGTCGGGTGGATCGTTTTTGGTGAACGATCGTTCACGGAAACGATCCGAGTGGATGCGAGGACTCTCATGACCTGCCTACCCCTGACGATCGGCGGCTACCGCTACGAGCACACCCGCGCGCTGTTCGACGGTGCGATCGGAATCGAGGGGGTCGAGGCAACATTCGTCTCGTCGCCACTGATCTCCGATACCTTCCAGCAGATGGCGCAGGGTGAGCTCGACGTGGCCGAGTACGGCCTCACCTATTTCCTGCGCAGCTGGGACGCCGCCGCCTCGCCGTTCGTCGCGCTGCCGATCTTCCCCAACCGCAATTTCCGGCACGAGGCGCTGTACGTCTCCGAGCGCAGCGGCATCGAGCGCCCCGAAGAACTCGCCGGTCGAACTGTGGGGGAGTTCGCGCTGTGGGGCAGTGACCCAGGCGTGTGGATGAAGGGGATCCTCGCGGAGGAGTACGGCGTCACGCCCGACCAGATCCGTTGGATCGTCGGCGGCACCGACTTCCCGATGGGGGCCTTCGACTGGATCCCACAGCCCGTGCCCGCGGGGGTCGACGTCACCCACGCGCCCGATGGAGCAACCCTTGCCGCAATGCTCGAATCCGGGCAGATCGACGCACTGCTGTCAGTCGACGTGCCGCAGGCGCTCCTGAACGGCGACAAGACCGGCATCCGGCGACTGTGGCCCGAGTACCCGCAGGTCGAACGGGAGTACTTCACGCGCACCGGCATTCACCCGATGATGCATGTCGTCGCGATCCGTCGCGAGGTCGTCGCCGAGCACCCCGAAGTCGCTCGCGCGATCTATGACGCCTACGCGACCGCCAAGGAGCAGGTGCAATCGTGGTATCGCGACCAGGCGACCAAGCAGCACATGGGCGTGATCACCCCGTGGTTCAGCGAGCTGTTCGCCGAGAACCGTGCTCTCTTGGGCGAGGACTGGTGGCCCTACGGCGTCGAGCGCAACCGCAGGGCCATCGACACGTTCCTCCGCTATCACCACGAGCAGGGCCTGTCCCAGACACTCCTGACGAGCGAGGACATCTTCGCGCCGTCCCTTCTGGACACCTGATGGACGGCGCACTGCGCATCATTGCGCTTGAGGAGCACCTGGTCGTCCCGGAAGTGCTCGACGCTTGGACGCGCCTCGACCCCCTTCATCGCGACCTCGCCTATGGTCCCGCGACCCAGGGCAAGAGCGCCCGTTTGCTGCTCGACGTCGGGGACGAGCGGCGCGACCGGATGGCCGCGACGGGGGGTGGACGTGCAAGTGCTCTCGCTCACGACGCCAGGACCCCAGAACCTTCCGCCCGCTGAAGCGCTTGCCCTGCAGCCCCTCGTGAACGACAGGATTGCCGAGATCGTGCACGTCGACCCCGATCATTTCCAGGGCCTCGCGTCGCTCGCCACCGCCTGCCCTGACGCAGCCGCTGCCGAGCTTGAGCGGGCAGTGCGCACTCGCGGGCTCGACGGTGCGATGCTCTACGGCCGAACCGACAGCACAGGTCTCGACGACCCGAACCTCGATCCGCTGTGGGCGACGGCAGAAGAGTTGAACGTGCCGCTGCACCTGCACCTGCACCCGCAGTCGCCGCCGCCCGCGGTGCGCGACGCCTATTACGACGGCTTCTCCCCATCGGTGTCGAACGGTCTCGCGACCCATGGCATCGGCTGGCATTACGACGCCGGCGTGCAATTCCTGCGACTTGTGCTCAGCGGGGTCCTCGATCGCCACTCCGGCCTGCGCATCGTCCTAGGTCACTGGAACGAGCTGGTGCTTATCTACTTGGAGCGGGTGGCGCACATCGCGGCGATCGCCCCTCACACCGGGGAACAACTCCGGGCGGGGATTCGGCGATGAGCCGCCGGCTGCGTTTCGGGTCGATGCCTTACGACCAGCTCCGCGGCCTCATCGATGGGAGCGTGACAGTCGACGGCCGTCCGGTGCAGTACACCACCTCGACACTCGCAACGGAGATTTTCGAAGGCGCCATCGTGCGACGGGAGTTCGACGTCGCCGAGCTCGGCCTCACCTACTTTCTGCGGACCCTCGACACCGAGGAGCACCCCTTCCTGGCACTGCCCATCTTCCCGGCGCGTCTGTTCCGACAGTCGGCGGTCTTCATCAACACCGACGCAGGCATCACACGCCCCGAAGACCTGACCGGGAAACGGGTCGGCGAGTTCGTCATGTATGGTCACGACGCCGGTGTCTGGGCGAAGGGGATCCTGCACGACGAGCACGGCGTCCGGCCCGAGACCATGCACTGGACGACCGGCGGTCTTGACAGGCCCCTGGTACCTGCCGACTACGTGCCGGCGCGGCACGCCGCGGGCGTGGACGTGCAATCCGCCCCTCAGGGTGCCGACCTCGGCCGCATGCTCGAGGAAGGGCAGCTCGACGCCCTCGTCTCGGGCAACGTGCCCCGCGCCTTCCTGGAACGCTCTCCGAGCATTACGCGACTGTTCCCCGATTACCGCGGGGTCGAAGAGGACTACTACCGGCGCACAGGAATCTTCCCGCCCGCCCACGTCCTCGTGATCCGCCGCGAGCTCGTCGAAGAGCGGCCCGGCATCGCGCGCCTCGTGTACGGCGCCTGCACAGCGTCCAAGAATCAGGCGCTGCGACGCCAGACCCTCGGCAGGGTCGTCAACTTCGCGACCGAGTTGCTTCCCTGGGCGAACAGCCTCGCCGACCGTGACGTCGACGTGCTGGGCAACGACCCGTTCGCCTACGGTGTCGCCGCGAACCGCACGGCACTTGACACGTTCCTGCGTTATCACCACGAGCAGGGACTCTCGCGACGATTCTCCGTTGAGGAGGTCATGGTCCCCGAACTGCGCCAGACGTGATCCGCCGACCCTGCACATCGCCTCGTGCATCCTGCGGTGCCACTGGACGCCGTCGTTCACGGCGGGCTCTGGACCGAACTTTCCGGGCAGACTCCGATTCTCCTTCGTGAGACTCGGAACGTAACCGAGGGCGCTTCGAGGCGACCGTGCCCGCCGCGCTCAAGCGAGCGCCCGCACCATCACCGCCATGCCCAGCCCCGGCACCTTGAGATCGGCGGCGTCGCCCGCGAAGGGCACCACCTCGCCGGTCTCGACGAAGCCGTGCCGGGCGTACCAGGCCTGCAGCTCCGGGCGGGACTCGAGGACCCGCAGGTGCAGGGAGGCGAGGCCCTCGTCGGCCCGGCGGCGCGCCTGCTCCTCCATGAGTGCGCCGCCCACGCCGCCTGCCTGCACCGTCGGGTCGACGGCGAACAGCCCCAGCTCGGCGCTGTCCTCCTGGCGATCGGTGTAGCAGCAGCCGATGATCGCGCCGTCGCGCTCGGCGACCAGGAGCAGGTGCGTGTCGTCGGCGATCGCCGCGCGCACGTCCTCGGCGTCGGTGCGGGCGCCGCCGACGAGGTGCTCCTCGGTGGTCCAGCCGCCCTGGGTGCGGTAAGCGAGATTGACGACGCGGACGATGTCCTCGACGTCGGCAAGGGTCGCCTCGCGGATCACGGGCGGTGCCGGGCGAGGGGCGGGTGCGGGCGTGGCGGCGGCGGTGGACACGGTGGTCTGGAGCTCCTGCGGGATGCGGTTCGGGAGTGCGTCGGTCGGCTGGCGGTCAGCCGTTGGCAGGCCGATGGTCGGCTGGCGGTTCGTGGCCAGGTTCTATGACGAAAACGGCTGGATCCCGTCATAGATCCTGGTCATGGTCGGGTTCTGCCCGGCGGATTCGGGCCAGCGGGCGCGGCTGGCGGTCGGTGGGTGCGACGCGGGGGCGCGGGCCTCTCACGGCACGATGCCCTCGCGGCGCAGGCCGTGGAGCAGGGCGTTGCCGTCGGGCCCCTGGACCCAGACGACGGGGGAGTCGGCGGGCAGGTCGGGGTGGCGACGGGCGCGCAGGCCGCTGGAGAGCACCTGCTCGGGCTCGGTGAGCTCGCGGATCGCGACGGCGGCGACGTTCTCGGGGTGCGCGCGGGCGAAGGCCGCGTAGATCGCCGGGTCGTGCTGCCCGTCGTCACCGATCAGCAGCCAGCGGGCGCGGGGGAACTGCTCGACCAGTGTCTCCAGGGTGCGCTCCTTGTGGGCGCGGCCGGAGCGGAAGAAGCCGGTGTTCGTGGGCCCCCAGTCGGTGAGCAGCAGCGGGCCGTCGGGGTAGCCGTTCTTGTAGAGGAAGCGCTGGAGCACGGGGAACACGTTCCAGGCGCCGGTGGAGAGGTACACGAACGGGGCGGAGGTGCGGCAGCGCGCGATGCGCTGGTAGAGCATCGCCATGCCGGAGACGGCGCGGCGGGAGGTCTGCGGGATCACGAACGCGTTCCAGAAGGCGAGCAACGGCCGCGGGAGCCAGGTGACCACCACGGTGTCGTCGATGTCGCTGACCACGCCGAACGCCTCGTCGGGGGAGTGGACGTGGACCTCGGCGGTCACGGTGTTCTCGGTCGTGGTCGCGATGCGGGCGATGTGCACGCCGGGCGGCAGGTCCGAGTCGAGCTCGACGTCCACGAGTCCCGAGCGGTCCGAGCGCACCGCGTACTCGCGCCCGTCGAGGTGGATGCGCACGTCCTGGTGCGGCGCGACCTGCGAGATGAAGCTGCGCCAGCCGCGCACCGCCATCGAGCGCATGTCCCACACGGGCTGGTCGTGGTAGTCGGAGGGGGCCGACGGCCGGGCCCACAGCACGCGCGCGATGATCCGCACGCGGCCGGTGGTGCCGAAGCCGGTGAACGGCTTGATCCGCAGCACCCAGCCCACGGTGTCGAGAACGCGGCTGACCGCAGCGTTCTTGACGTTCTCGATCCGCGCCGACCAGTGCGGCTGCAGGCGTGCCTGCTGCGGGCCCGAGGGCTGTGGCGCGGGTGTCACACGCTGCGCGACATCTTGATCCAGGAGGAGCGGGGATCGTCCTCGACGACCTCCCAGCGGTCGCCGGTGTCGGCGAATCCGAGCGCCTCGTAGGTCTTGCGGGCGCCGGTGTTCTCGGGGCCGACGTACAGGGTCACCGTGTCGGCGCCGTCCTCCTTGGCCCAGGAGCAGACGCTCTGGGCGAGCTTCTGGGCGATGCCGCCCTTGCGGGCCTCGGGCGTGACCCACATGGCCTGCAGCTCGCGCTCGTTCTCGGGCGAGTCCGCTTCGTGGCGGCTGGCGACCACGGCGATGGGCTGCTCGTTCTCGACGGCGAGGAACCAGGCGGCGGCCTCGATGCGCTCGCGCCAGGCGGAGTCGTCGTAGGTGCTCTCGTGGTCCCAGGTCTGGCCGAAGGCCTCGGGATCGGTGCTCAGCGAACGAAGCCGGATCTCGCGGACGAGCGACCAGTCGTCCTCGCGTGCACGGATGATGTCGACCATGGTCTCCTCCGGTTCGTGGGTCAGCGTCGGGACGAGCGGTCCCGCGCTCACCCGTCAGGCATCCTACCTGCGCGGGGTGCGAGAACTGGAAGAGTCTCGACCCCAGGATCGCTCCCACCCTGCCATATCCCCGGATGCCCGCGCAGGCGTCATCGTGCTGTCACAATGTCGAGGTGGCTGATTTCCGTGTCCTGACCGTGTGCACGGGGAACATGTGTCGTTCCCCCGCAGCGGCCGTCATCCTGCGCCAGGGTCTGCTCCAGGAGGGCCTGGCCGGGCGCATCGAGGTGGGATCGGCTGGCACCAGCTGGGACTCCGAGGGCATGCCGATGGACGACCGCACCGTGAAGGCGCTGGTGAGCGCGGGCTTCGAAGAGCCCTTCGACCACACCGCGCGCACCGTGCACCAGTCCGAGCTGGTCGAGTGGGACCTGGTGCTCGCCATGACCGCGGAGCACGCGGCGACGATGCGCCGCAAGGTCGATGAGATCCCCGAAGGGCAGCCGCGTCCCGACGTGCTGCTGTGGCGCCAGTTCGACCCCGTCGTCCCCGCGAACGCCCGCGAGGAGGACATGGCGGTCCCGGACCCCTGGTACGAGGGGGAGAAGGCCTTCGACCGCACGGTCCTGGGGATGATCCGAGCGATGCCCTCGCTCGTGCTCTACCTGCGCGTGCAGTTGGATGCCCTGGACAGCGCGAAGAAGCGCGCGGGCACGGGCGAGGGACGGACGCCGACGCACCGCGCCTGACACGTGCTGCGGGTGATCCGACGGGGGTCGCCGCTCGATCCGGCGCGCTCCGCCTGAGGAGGGGCCGACGGCAGGTCGGCTCAGTGCCTGCGGTGGAACAGCTGGCGCAGGCCGGCGCGGGCGCTGTGGGTGCCGCTGCGGCGGCTCAGCCACGAGGCGGTGGTGAATCCTGCGGCGGTCAGGAAGGCGACGCCCAGGGTCGCCACGAACACCTGTCGGATGCGGTTCATCCCGCTCGCGTCCTCGCCGCCGATGGAGCTGAAGAGCTTCACCAGGGGGCCGCCGCCGTCGTCCTCCGTGGTGACGGTGGTGGGGCCGCTCGAGGTGGTGTCGTCGTCGTCCATGGTCGCGGCGGCCTCGGTGGTGTCGCTCTGCTGATCGGACACCGGCTGGTCGGAGGTCTCCTGCGGCGTGTCCGAGGTCTTCTTGTCCTCGTCCTTGGCCTTCTCCGACTCCTCGTCCTTCGTCGGCTTCTCGGCGGTGTCCTTCTTCTCCGGCTTCTCGGAGGTCTTGGTGTCGTCCGACGGCGCGCTCAGCTCGATCTCCTTCGAGCGATCGCGCGTGCTCGTTGCCGGGGGGACCTCGGACGTGGTGGAGGGGCTACGCGAGCCGCTGTCCGACGGAGTGGTCGACGTTGTCGTTGTGGAGGACGAGCTGCTTGAAGTGGACGACGAGCTGGATGAAGACGAGCTGCTGGAGGACGAAGAGTCCGAGGAAGACTCACTCGGATTCTCAGCGGTAGGGGCCTCAGGATCAGGGGCCGTGGCAGTCGGATCGTCGGGCTTGTGGTCCTCTGAGTCGTCGTTGTCGTGGTCGGCGGCCGTCACGGTGAGCGGGGCGCTCTCCGTGATCTTCCCGCTGGCGGTCTTTGCGGTGACGATGTACTTGCCATCTGGGTCAGTGTCTGCAGGGATCTCGATGTCGCTGGTGAACGCCCCATTCTTGACATCCGGCTCCGCCGGATCGCCGATCCGCTTTTTGGGGTTGTCGGTCTTGTTCACCTGCACAGTCACTTGGTCCTCTGTAGGGAACCCCGAGCCCGTGATGTGGGCTTCACGGCCTGCCTCGACTGTCTCCACCTTGATCGAATGCTTGGCCACGACCGTCAGAGTGTCGCTCGCCTCTTGGCCCTTTCCATCGGTTGCTTCGATCTTGTAGGGGCCAGCTGCGGTCGATGGATCGACCTGGAGCGTGACGTGCAGGCAACCGTCCTTGTCAACGGTCAAACCTTGCTGTGGCTCGGCTGTCACACCTTCGGGTGTGTTCAGCGAGACCTCAGTCCCCGGCGTGAACCCCTTGAGCGATAGCCCGGTCGTCCTCTTCCGGTTGAGATCGAGTCTGGATGGGTCCAGCGTCGCGCTCTGAGGGCCTGTACTTTCCGCGGGAGTCTTACTGTCACCGGTGTTTCGTGACTGCGCCGTGTCCGTCGGGGCTGGGGCAGGGTCGGAGGCCGACTGGCCGTCTCCCTTGTCGGGGCGCGGGTCTGTTTCCGAGTCGTTCAACTTGTCCTCGCTGGACTCAGAGCCATCGGTTGTCTGAGTGTCCGAAGACTGCTTGCCGTTCTCGCTGCCGCCGTCGTCGCCGTTGTCGCTGGCATCACTGCTCGTACCAGCCGTCACGACGGCCCTCTGACTGTCGGCGCCTTCGAGCGGCGCTGCGACGGCAGGCGCGACCCCCACACCGAGGGCGGCGAGTGCGACGACTGAGGCGGCGCGCAGATGGATGGCGCGGACAGGGCGCCGTGCATCGTGTGCACTGCGTGCGGGTGTCGTGCGTCGCATGCGCCTCCTCTCCTCGCGTCACTCTGTGCGGCTCGCCGGTCGACGATCCGTCTTCGGATGGGGTTCCCACGTGGTGTGGGTCATTGCTCTGCGGAACGATACATGGCGAGGGCGAAGTCTGGGGCTTGCGTCGTCTTTGCAGGTCAGCAATGTTCGTGCCAACCAGGCGGGCGGTTTCGGGGGGTATGTGCGGGGAAGCTCCGTGTGCCCTTTGCCGACTCGTTACTGTTCCTTGGCCAACTACCACCCTGCCTCTTTCCCGGCGATCGCGCAATGGCGGTGTGCACGAGCGCTCATCGCGGGGAACGCCCTGGGAAGCGCATCCGAGCACCGGGGGAACCCCGGGGGAAGCAGGATGCGCAGTGACCTCCGGCCCCGCAGGCGGAGGGCGGAAGTTGAAGACTCTACGGTAACCGCATCCCGTTCCCGCGCGCACGCGCGTGAGACCAGTGCGCGAGCGGCCCCACACCGAGCAGCGCCCGCCGCACACCGAGCAGCGCCCGCCCCACGTACGCGGGGCGGGCGCTGCAGGTGCTCCGTCGGGCCGCAGTCGGGCCCACGGCCGACCCGCGTCGGCCCGGAGTCAGTCCTCCAGAGCGGTGTCGACGACCTGCTTCGCGGCCTCCTGGACCTCGGCGAGGTGGTCCTCGCCGCGGAAGGATTCGGCGTAGATCTTGTACACGTCCTCCGTGCCCGAGGGCCGCGCGGCGAACCACGAGCTCTCGGTGGAGACCTTGAGGCCGCCGATCGCGGAGCCGTCGGGCGCGACCGTCATCTTGTCGGTGATGGTCTCGCCGGCGAGGTCGGTCGCGCTCACCGCGTCGGGCGTGAGGCTCTTGAGCTTCGCCTTCTGCTCGCGGTTCGCCGGGGCGTCGATGCGGGCGTAGGCGCTCGCACCGAACTCCTCGACGAGCTCGCCGTGCAGCTGGCTCGGGGTCTTCCCGGTGACGGCGAGGATCTCCGAGGCCAGCAGCGCCAGGATGATGCCGTCCTTGTCCGTCGTCCACACGCTGCCGTCGCGCCGCAGGAACGACGCGCCCGCGCTCTCCTCGCCGCCGAAGCCCACCGAGGAGTCGATCAGGCCGGGCACGAAGTACTTGAAGCCCACGGGCACCTCGAACAGGTCCCGTCCCAGCGACGCCGTCACCTTGTCGATGAGCGAGGAGGAGACGATCGTCTTGCCGACCTTCGCGCCCGCCGGCCAGTCCGGCCGATGGGAGAAGAGGTAGCGGATCGCGACCGCGAGGTAGTGGTTGGGGTTCATCAGGCCGCCGTCGGGCGTGACGATGCCGTGACGATCGGAGTCCGCGTCGTTGCCGGTGGCGATGTCGTAGCGGTCCTTGACCTCGAGCAGCGAGGCCATCGCCCACGGGCTCGAGCAGTCCATGCGGATCTTGCCGTCCCGGTCCAGCGTCATGAACGACCACTGCGGGTCGACGTTCGGGTTCACCACGTCGAGGTTCAGGTCGTGCATCTCGGCGATCATCGCCCAGTAGTCCACCGAGGCGCCGCCCAGCGGGTCCGCGCCGATGTGCACGCCCGCGCTGCGGATCGCATCGAGGTCCACCACGCTGGGCAGGTCGTCGATGTAGTTCTTGAGGTAGTCGTAGCGCTCGGCGCGGGCGTGGGCCTGCTGGCGCTCGATCCGGCGCACACCGCTCAGGCCGCTCGTCAGCAGCTCGTTCGCGCGGTCGGCGATCCAGCCGGTCGCGTCCGAGCCAGCCGGTCCGCCGTGCGGCGGGTTGTACTTGAAGCCGCCGTCGCGCGGCGGGTTGTGGCTGGGGGTGACGACGATGCCGTCGGCCCGGGTCGCGTCGTTCCCGCCCTTGCCGCGGTTGTGCACGAGGATCGCGTGCGAGACCGCGGGGGTGGGCGTGTAGGCATCGCGCGAGTCGATGAGCACGGTGACGTCGTTGCCGCCGAGCACCTCGAGCGCGGTGTCGAAGGCCGGGGTGGACAGCGCGTGCGTGTCCCGGCCGATGAACAGCGGGCCGCGGATCCCCTGCGCGGCCCGGTACTCCACGATCGCCTGCGTCGTCGCCGCGATGTGGTCCTCGTTGAACGCCGTGTCCAGCGACGAGCCGCGATGGCCCGAGGTGCCGAACACGACCGCCTGATCGGGATCGCTCGCATCCGGATGCAGGTCGTAGTAGGCGTCCAGGAGCTCCGCGACGTCGACAAGATCCTCCGGGCGGGCCTTCTGACCTGCTCGCTCATGCTGCGCCATGATCATCTCTCCCTCGATTGGTCCGATCGGTCCACTCTAGGAAGCGCGGCTGGGCTCCGCGGCCCGGGGCCCGGTGCGTGAGATGGGGCCTGTCCACGATCCCGGAAGGCTCCGGGAGGGCCCCGGAGGGTTCCGGGACGGATTCGGACGGTGCCCGGGAGGAGCCGTGGTCACCGCAGCAGGCGGTCCATCCGACGGTCGCTCAGACGCCGACCACCGGTCTGGCACGTGGGGCAGTACTGCAGGGAGCGCTCGGCGAAGGAGACCTCCGCGATCCTCGTCCCGCACGCGGGGCAGTCCTCCCCGGCCCTGCCGTGCACGCGCAGCAGCGACGTCTTCGCCCTCTTGATGCGGTCCAGCGGCAGGTCCCGAAGGCCCTCCGCGGCGCGATCCAGCACCTCGCGCAGGGCCGCGTGCAGACGCTCGGCGGCCTCGCGGTCCAGACCGTCGGCCGCGGCGAAGGGGGAGAGGCGCGCGGTGTGGAGGACCTCGTCGGACCAGGCGTTGCCGACGCCGGCCATCAGGGTCTGGTCGGTGAGCACGGTCTTCAGGTGCGCGTGGGTGCCGGCGCAGATATCCGCGAACGCGGCCTCGTCGAGCGCATCCGCCTCCGGTCCCAGGCGGGCCAGGGTCTCCAGCTCCTCCGGGGCCGTGGTGGCCCACAGCGCGACGGCCTTGCGGGTGCCCTGCTCGGTGACGTCCAGAGCGGAGCCGTCGTCCCACACCATGCGCACGGCGAGAGGACCCTTGCGCGGCCCCGACGCACCCGCGGGAGCCTGCGCATGGTGCCGCAGCCAGCCCGCGCGCGCCAGATGCATGACCAGCACGGTCCCCTCGAGATCCAGCAGGAGGTGCTTGCCGCGGCGGCCGACTCCCGTGAGCTCGCGGCCCGTGAGATCGGCCAGCGGCGGGTCCGCCGTCTTCAGCACGCTGATGGCGGCGACGTCCGCGCCGTGCAGACGACGAGACGTGAGGAGTCGGTCGATCTGCGCGACGGCGGCGTCGAGCTCGGGCAGTTCCGGCATGCCCCCAGTATGGGGCGACGGGGACGTGGGAGAGCGGGGCTACGCGCGTGCTGAGGGGGTGGGCGCGGCGGAGCCCGTCGGAGCGGCGGAGATCCGCCAGGGACCCGTGCGTCCTCGGGCGAACAGCGCGACGCCGAGCATCATCACCACCAGGAAGGCGATGCCGACGCCCCCGCCCTCCAGGCCGAACCCTCCGCCCGTCAGCCACGACGGGCCCGCGAGCGGCTGGCGCATGAGGCCGTCCTGGAGGGCGAAGCCGCTGTCGGTGAAGCCGAGGGCGACCACCGCCGTATTCCACAGCCAGCGCTGGCCGAATCCCCACCAGATGCGGCCCGTCCGCCAGCGCGCAAGACCCGTGAGCAGATTCGTGATGATCGCGCCCGCCACCGGCAGCACGCCCGTGTGCGGCGCGAAGGCGTAGGCGCCCGCGACCGCCGCCGCCGTGATCACCCAGGCGCCCGAGCGCCCGATCAGCACGCCGAGCCCCGTCATCAGCAGCGCGCGGAACGCGATCTCCTCGAGCAGGAACAGCACCAGGAAGTACACCGCGATCCCCGCCGCGGACGCCCAGCCCCCGATCCACTCGGGGCCGTCCACGAGGCCGCTGAGATCCATGACCCCGATGAGCACCAGCACGAAGGGCAGCGAGAAGCCGCAGCCGGCGAGGAACTCCGTCACGGCGCCGTGGCGGAGGGAGAGGCCGAGGGTCGTGCGCCCGCGCCGAGAGGCCAGCGCCCCGATGATGCCGAGGACGAGCGCGGGGATCAGCAGGCATGCGGTCCAGAGATCCTGAGTCGACATCATCGGGCTCATCTCTTCCTAGAGGGGTTCGGCCCTCTCCTGGGTGCGTGGGGTGCGGGAGACGTGCACCGTCCCGCGCGGGCCGCGCAGGCCGACCACGACGACGACGCCCGCGAGCACGTGCATCGCCAGCAGCGCCAGCAGGATGGGACCGGAAGCGCCCATCACCACCGGCCCGAGCAGGGACAGCACGAGCACCACGACCGTGATGATCGTCCAGATCAGCGGCCCGCGGGGCGAGGGCTCGAAGGCGATGCGCAGCACCCAGGCGAGGATCCCGGGCACGAGCACCGCGGGGATGATCGCGCCGGGGCTGATGGACCAGCCGCCGGCGTGCAGGTCGAGCCCGGCGATCGGGGTCGCGACCACCCACACCAGGATCGCCGCGAGCACCGCGAGCACGAGCGTCGCGACCGCCCGCGAGGCGCGCGGCGTGTCCACGGGCCCGCGCCGCGAGCCGGTGGACCGGGAGGCCTCGCGCGATGCCGCCCTGCGAGAGGGTGCGATCCTGCGGGAGGACGCGTTCGCGCCGTCGGCGGTGGATGAGGAAGCACCGGAGCGGGAAGCACCGGACCGACGGGAGTCGCTGGCCCGGGAGGCGCCGGAGCGGGAGGCGCCCGACGTGCCGGCGGAACGGGACGCGTCATGCCGGGAGGCGGTGCGCTGGGGCGCCTGGGGTCGGGAGCCGGTGGGGCTGGACGACTCATGGGCCTCGCGAGGATCCCCGGACCCGCTCGGATCGCGGGAACCCTGCGCTGCGGCGTCGTCCGGGCGGGGCGCGCCCGGCCAGGACGAGCGCGGCCGGGGCTCGACGGGCGGGATCCCTCCGGGCCATGACGACTCCGGCTGATGCCGGTTCGCGTCGGAGGCGTCGGGCGCGGGCGAGGCGGGCTGCGAGGACGGCATGCGCATCATGCCCGACGCGTGCGCACCATCAGCACGATCCCCACGATCGTGAGGACCAGGCCGATCAGCCCGATGAACAGCCCCAGCACGATGCCGCCGAAGAACGGCACCACGAAGCCCCACACGTTGATCGGGCCCACGTACATCGCGTCGGCCGAGCTCGTGCCGGTGCAGGAGACGGTCACCGTCGTGTCCGAGGTCGCCAGGATCCCCGAGCGCTGCTCGTAGGAGGTGCCGTTGGGGAAGGTGACGGACTGGCCGCCGCCGGTGTCCGTCTGCACGGAGGAGTCCCCGGGGCTCGACGACGTGCACTCGGCGGTCCCCGAGTCGTCGCTCGGCACGTACACGAGGATCATGTCGAACTCGTCCAGCGGGACCTCGGCCTTGCCGTCGGTGATGGCGTTGCCGTCCGCGTCGATCGCCGAGACCACGTTCCGCACGCTGATGATCGGGCCGATGATCGCCAGGGCGAGCGCGATGACGATGAGCACGATGCCCAGGATGAGCGGAAGCTTCCCGCGACGGCGCGTCGGCGCGGCCGCTCCCGCAGGGCCCGTCGGCCCGCCGGACGCCGCAGGCCCGTACGCCGGACCCGAGGGGCCAGCCGGACCGCCCGCGGAGCCCGCCGGACCACCGGCGGAGCCGCGCTGACCCTTCGGAGGGAGCACGTAGCCCGTCGGACCCGACGGAGCCGAGGCGCCTGCCGGGCCGCTCGCATCGGCGGACGGCGCGCCGGGGGACGTGCCTGCGGAGGACGCGCCACCGGTCGTGCCCGCGGACGGCGCACCGGGCGCCGACTGGCCGTACGTCGGGCGCCCACTGTCGGCCGAGGGACCATCGGACCCGTTCGGGGTCGGACCGGGCAGGCCGTAGCTGGGGCGAGATCGTGCGGCGGGGCGCTCGTCGGGCGAGGGCATCTGACCTCCTGTGAGGCGACGTCGGGTCGGGACAGGATAACGAGGCCTCCCGAACATCGGCAGGGTGCGCGCGGGGACGCGGAGTCTCAGGTGAGGCGGTGCACCAGCAGCGTGCACATCGCGCCCAGCCCCAGGCACGCGATCGGCGTCGCGACCCAGATGCCCAGGATCCCGCCGAACAGCTTCCAGCGGATCTGGCGCGGGCCCAGTGCGAGGCCGGAGCCGACCACGCTCGAGGTCAGCGACTGCGAGGTCGAGAAGGAAGTGCCGGTGCCGCTCGCGCCCACGAGCACCACGATCGCGGCGACCGCCTCGGCGGCGAAGCCCTGGACCGTCGCCAGGTTCGTCAGACGGCGCGCGAGCGTGCGGATGATGCGATGCCCGCCCACCAGCGTCCCGAGCGCGAGGGCGAGCGAGACGGCGACCATCGCGGAGAGCGCGGCAGGGGTGTCCGCCATGTCGATGCCCTGGTAGGAGGCCGCAAGCACGATCAGCGCCATCGAGATCCGCGAGTCGGAGAAGCCGTGGGCGGTAGCGACGGCACCGGCGGAGAGGGTCTGCAGGAACTGCAGGGTCCCGATGCTGATGCGGTCCTCCGCTCCCAGGCGGCGGATCCCGCGGGCGAGCCCGTAGGAGGCGACACCGCTGACCACCGGCGCGACCACCAGGGGCAGAACGATCAGCGCGAGCGCCGCGAGCCAGGGCACCGGCAGTCCCATCGCGAGAGCCGCGCCGGCGGCCGCGCCGAGCATCGCCTGCCAGGTCGAGGAGGGGATTCCGAGCGCCCACGTGAGAACCGACCAGCAGATCACGGCGAGCGCCACGCCCACGAGCATCGGCGGCACCAGCGGGTCGCCGTGGACGTCTCCGTGGGTGAGGGACTCCAGGCCCGCGAGGTCCAGCGCCCACCGGGTCCCGGTCAGGGACATGCCGAGCCCCAGCAGGGAGCCCAGCAGGTTGAGGACCGCGGCGAGGACCAGGGCCGCGCGCTCGGACATCGCGCGCGTGGCGATCGTGGTGGAGACCGCGTTCGAGGCGTCGTGCAGGCCGTTCACGTAGGCCATGGCCAGGGCCAGGCACACCGCCGCGACGAAGAAGGGCGAGAGCATCGGCGGGCCTACGGTGCCTTGACGCGCAGAAGGTCCGCCGTGCGTCCCAGCTCGTCCAGCAGCCGCAGGCTCGCCTCGACGCTCTCGACCTGGTCGCGCTCGCGCAGCAGATCCGCCGCCGCGCCGCCGCGCGCGTAGACCTCGGTGCGGGCGCGCAGGGCCAGGCCGTCGCCGTGGCGGCGCAGGCGCCGCATCTCCTGCGCGTACCCCTCGAGCTCCTTGACCGCCTGCAGCTTCCAGACCGCCTCGACCGTCAGCTCGCAGCCCCGCTCGATGAGCTGCGCGGCCTCCAGCAGCACGTCGGGCACGGCCGTGGCGCCCCGTGACGCCGAGAGCTCCGCGGTGCGCTCGAGGGAGTACATGAGGTCGGACATGGTCAGCGCGAGGTCGTGGAGGGCGTCGGCCTCGAAGGGGGTGATCAGCGAGTCCGCCAGACGGTTCGCGATCCGGTGCGAGAGCTGCGAGGAGTCGCTCGCCAGCTCGTGCAGGCGCGGGGCGCTGCGGGCCCGGTCGCGCGGGGACTGGCCGAGGGTGCGCGAGTGGATCTCCGCCCCGGCGACCAGCACCTGCGCGAGATCGTTGAAGAGGTCGTGCAGGGAGCTCTCGAAGCGACGGGAGAACAAGCGGAACGCCACGACGTCTCCTCGCAAGGGCGGGTCGGCACGGATGCGGGCGGGGGCGAAGACGCCACCCGCCCGGAGCTGAGGCGCGCCGGACCGGGTGCGCCTGACGGCGCGAAGGCCGCTCGAAGCGGCGAATGTTGGAGCCCGGGGCAACCGCGGCCCGACGCGCGTCCCATCGTAGGACATCGGCAACCCGCGACGCATCACGGGTCTCAGGGATGTGGGGATCGAGACGGACGGGCCGGATACGGGAATGCGGCCGAGGGCGGCCGGGGCCTGGGTTGGCGTCAGGCGGGGACGCCGACGTCGGGCGGGCCGAGCCCGGCGTCAGCTCAGGGTGCCGGCCTCCGCCATGCGCGCGGCCTCGGTGAGCTCCTCGCCGGTGGAGAGCAGACGGGACGCCTGCGTCGTCATCGCGTGCTGCTGCTCGGAGGTCTGTTCGCGGTCGGCCAGGTGCGCGGTGCCGTGGGCGCACAGCACCGCGACCGCCCCGGCGCGGCCCAGCGCGATCGGCAGGTCGCCCGTGAAGGCGCCGCGCAGGATCTCGTCGAGCGTGGCGCGGACCTGGTCGATGTCCGGCGGCTCCGCGACACCCGCGAGATAGCGCAGACCGGGGATCGTGTGCGTCCCCTCGCGGTAGCGGCGCACCACGTCGTGGGCGTTGCGCCGCGCCCATGTGTGCAGCACGTACAGGCGCCACAGCGCGCCGGGCAGGGTCTGCGCCGGGGAGCCGGACCACAGCGAGGCGAGATCGTCCAGGCCCTCGGTCTCCACCAGGTGCAGCACCCGCTCGACGACCGCCGGGTCGGTGCTGCGATACACCCCGTCCAGCAGCGCGCGGGCGCTCTCGTGGCCGAGGTCCGTCGCGAGCTGCGGATCGGGCGCGCCCGGGATCTCCGCCGCGCGCGCCGCGAACAGCGGAGCGGGGCGGCGGAAGCGGGGTGAGGGCGTCGAAGACATGTCTCCAGGGTAGGCCCGGGCGCCGGCCGTGACGCGGCCGTCGCCTACGCTGTCGCTCATGGAAGCGCTGATGATGACGCTCGGGTCGGGCTGGGTGAGCGGCCTGCGCCCGTACCTCATGCTGTTCCTGCTCGGCATGAGCGGACGGTTCCTGGGCATCGACGACATCCCTCAGGTCCTGCAGCGGCCCGACGTCCTGGTCATCACCGCCGTGCTGCTGCTCGTCGACTTCGCGGCGGACAAGATCGCCTTCCTCGACTCGTTCTGGGACGTGGTCCACACCGTCGTGCGGCCCGTCGCGGGCGGCGCCATCGGCTACCTGCTGGGCGGCGAGACCGACACGAACCACGCGGTCGTGCTCGCGATCATCGGCGTCCTCGCGTCCCTCGGCGCCCACGGCGCGAAGGCCGCGACGCGCGCTGTCGTGAACACCTCGCCCGAGCCCGTCTCGAACGTCGCGGTCTCCGGCACCGAGGACGTCGCCGCGCTCGTGGTCGGCGTGCTCGCGGTCGCCCTGCCCGTCGTCGCCGGCGTGATCGCCGTGATCGCGCTGCTGGCCGGCGGGTACCTCATCTACCGCGCGCTGCGGATCTGGTCGCGGGTGCGCGCTCGCCGACGGGCGCGGGAGGCCACAGCGCCGGGCGTCGGCTGAGGACGTGTATCGACGCACAGGCGGGCGCAGGCGGGCAGGGACTGTCGCGTTCGTCCGAGAGGCCGCGACCTCCCGAGGGGCATGATCGACACATGGGATCCACCAACTACGTCGACACCTTCATCCAAGTGGCGGAGGACTGCCCGGCCGCGACGGCCGAGCAGTCGCCCCTGGGCAACGGCTCCCCGACCATCGCGGCGCTCCAGTTCGCCCTGATCTCCGGGCACCCCTACGAGTTCACCAGCGACGACGTCCTGTTCGACGTCCACGCCGCCCGACGCTCACTCGACGCGGGGGAGCGACCCGCGGCGCGTGAGGCGTTCTTCGCGAGGTCGCAGGCCTGCCTGCGTGCCTCACCGCTGCCCAAGAAGTACGGATGGGGCATCCACCACGACGCCGAGGGCCGTGTCGCCCTCGTGCCGGTCGGCTCCGCGCAGTACCAGGCGCTGGCTTCAGATCCGCACGTGCAGCAGCGCAGGGCGATGCGCTCCCGGCGCGGGTGAGGGCCTCACGCGCGTGAGGCTCAGGCGCGCGTGAGGGTCATCGCCCGCCGCTCTCCCCGCGTTCCCAGAGATCGGCGATCGCGGACTCGACCTCGGTGAGCGCGATCGGCGAGGCGGAGAGCACGCCGTCGTCGGTGAACGGCAGGTGGCCCGCCTGCCAGGAGCCGTCGCCCTCGACGTGCAGCATGAGCGGCGTCGTCGAGTCCGGGTCGGCGATGTCGGTGCGGCGCAGGCTGACGGTGTGCCCGGCGCCCCGGCGCAGGAACGTCGTGGCGACCCGGGCGACGGCCTTCGGCACATCGCCCGCCGAGCGCCCGTCGGCCCCGCTCAGCGACGTGACCTGGAAGGAGTCCAGGTCGTCCTGCGTGAGCATGAGGACGCTGCCGCCCGCCTTCACGACGAAGGCCGCGCGCATGCCCGCGTCCTGCGCGAGGGCGATCCCGAGCCAGCGGTCGGCCGTGGTGAGGGTGGTCGCCACGAGCTCGCCCTGCGGGCCCAGCACCCATTCGCCGCCGCGGCGCACGAGCATCCCGCGGGCCCGCAGCCCCGCATTGACCGCCGCGGTCACGTGCTCGGTCGCCGGCCCGGAGCCCGGCACGCCCGGGATGCCGAGCTGGTCGCGCGTGATCTCCGCCGACCTCGTGTCGCTCAGCGTGAGCATGTTGTCGATCTCGTAGGCGGTGAAGATCGTCGGCGCGGTCGGGTTCTCCGTGGCCGAGGCGGCCTGCTGGTCCTGGGTCATGGGGTCGAGCATGGCAGAGCTCCCTGGGGTCTTCGGGCGTGCGGTTCAGACGAGCCCGTGGCGCTCGAGCAGGAAGCGCGCGTCGCGGTCGCGGCCGCGGAAGGCCCGGTAGGCCTCGGGCAGGTCGCGCGAGCCGCCGATCGAGAGGATGCCGGAGGCGAACCGTCGGCCCGCCTCGCGCGGGGAGATGCCCTCGGCGAGCTGCTCCTCGTACCAGGCGACGGCGTCGGCGTCGTACGCCTCGGCCCACAGGTAGGAGTAGTAGCCGGAGGCGTACCCGCCGGAGAACGTGTGCTGGAAGTAGCCGGTGCGGTAGCGCGGGGCGATCAGCGGATGCGCGAGCCCGGCGTCCTCGAGCTGCGCGGCCTCGAAGGCGTGCGGGTCGCCGATGTGCGAGTCCTCGCTCAGGCGGTGCCAGCGCCAGTCCAGGGTCACCGCGGCCACGTGCTCGAGGGTGCGGAAACCGGCGTTCCACTGCTCGGCCGCGCGGACCTTCTCGAGCAGCTCCGCCGGGACGACCTCGCCGGTCTCCACGTGCCGGGCGTAGTGCTCGACGATGCCCTCCCGCAGCGCCCACATCTCGTTGACCTGGCTGGGGAACTCGACGACGTCGCGGGCGACGGCCGTGCCGGCCACGAACGAGTTCTCCACGTCCGAGAGCAGCGCATGCAGGGCATGCCCGAACTCGTGGAACATCGTGCCGACCTCGTCGAGGGTCACGAACGCCGGCCGGCCTTCGCCGGGCCGGGACACGTTCATCGTGTTCATGACGATCGGCAGCGTGCCGTCGTGCCGCGACTGGTCCACGAGCGTGTTCATCCAGGCGCCGCCGCGCTTGGTGGGACGGGTGAAGTAGTCCCCGATGAACAGGCCGACGGCGGAGCCGTCCTCCCTGCTCACCTCCCAGATCCGGGCGAGCGGGTGCGGGGGAGTGAGGTCCTCGCGGCGCGCGAAGGAGAGCCCGTAGACATCGTGGGCGGCGCGGAACACGCCGTCCTCGAGCACGCGGTCCAGCACGAAGTAGGGCTGCAGCTCGGCCTGGTCGACCGCGAACTCCTCCGCGCGGATCAGCTCCGAGTAGAACGACCAGTCCCACGGGGCGAGCTCGTCGATGCCGTCGCGCGCGGCCCTCGCGGCCAGGCGCCCCGCCTCGCGATCGGCGTTGCGCACCGCGGGCCCGGCGATCTGCGCGAGGAACTCCTCGACGGCCGACGGGGTCTTCGCGGTGCGGTCGGCGACCGCGAGCTCGGCGAAGTCGGCGAAGCCCAGCAGATGCGCCTTCTCCGCGCGCAGCCGGGCGATCTTCTTCGCCAGGTCCCAGGTCTCGGTGCCGCGCCCGATCGACGCGGTGTACAGGCGCTCGCGGACCGTGCGGTCGGTGAGAGAGGCCAGCAGCGGCTGCATCGTGGGCAGGATCAGCGTGAGCAGCCAGCCGTCCTTCCCTGCGTCCTGGGCCGCGAGGCGCGCGGCCTCCTTCTGGGAGTCGTCGAGGCCCGCGAGCTCCGCCTCGTCGGTCACCAGCACGGCCGCGTCGTGGAGGTCGGCCTTCGTCTGCTGGGTGAAGCGGGTCTGCAGGGACGAGAGCTCCTGGTTGACCTCGCCGAGCCGCGCCTTCTGCGCCGGATCCAGCTGGGCGCCGCGCAGCTCGAAGCGCAGACGGGTGCGCTCGAGGACGTGGCGCTCCTCGGGGCTCAGATCCTGGGCGTCGGCGTCGCGCTCGAGGGCCTCGACCCGCGCGAAGATCCGCCCGTCCAGCCACACCGAGTCCTCGAGGGCGGTCAGCTCGGGCACGATCTCCGCCTCGATGGCCTGCAGCTCCTCGGTGCCGTCGGCCCCCAGCAGGTGGAAGAGGACCGGCAGGGCGCGCTGCAGCAGGGGTGAGCCCTCCTCGAGCGGGCGGATCACGGTGTCGAACGTCGGCGGCTCCGCCTCGGCCGCGACCTGCGCGATCAGAGCCTTCTGCTCGGCGATCCCCGCGCGCAGCGCCGGCAGGAAGTGCTCGGGACGGATCGCGGCGAAGTCCGGCAGGCCGTAGGGAAGTGTCGAGGGGCCGGCGAAGGGGTTGCCGGTGAGGTCGGCGGCGGCGGTCTCGGTGGTGGCGGTGACGTCGGCGTCGGATGTGGAGGGCATGGTGACCAGCCTATGTGGGGTGTGCGTCTACCGTGGGCGGATGCGAACAGTCATGGGGTGGGAGCATCTGCACGCGCCGGACCTGAGCGGCCGGCTGGTCGTGCTCACGGGCGGCAGCGACGGACTGTGCCGGGAGGCGGCGCTGCAGCTCGCCCGCTGGGGCGCCGACCTGGTCCTGCCGGTGCGGACACCGGCCAAGGGCGAGGTCGTGCGCGAGCGCATCGCCCGGGAGACCGGCCGGGAGGACGCCGTCCGGCTCGTCCGGCTCGATCTCGCGTCGATGGCGTCGGTGCGCGAGGGCGCCTCGGCGATCGCCGAGGCCGTCGGCGATCGCGGCATCGACGTGCTCGTGCACGGCGCCGGCACTGTCCTCCGACGGCGCGAGGAGACGGCCGACGGGTTCGAGCGGGCGCTCGCCGTCAACGCCCTCGCACCCCGGCTCCTCACCACGCTGCTGCAGCCGCTCGTGCGCGAGCGGATCGTGCTCGTCGGCTCCCACGCCCACAAGACGGGACGCATCGACCTGACGGACATGGACTTCGCGGGCGGCCGCTGGAGCATCTCCGCCTCCTACGGTCGCTCGAAGCTGACGGCGATGCTGTGGGCGCTCGACCTCGCCGAGTCCCTGCGCGGAACGGCGGTCGACCTGCAGATCGCGCATCCCGGATGGGTGCTGACGAACATCCAGAACGCGACCGGCTCCGCCGCGCTGGACACCCTGGTCACCGAGGTCACCCGGCCGATCGCGATGCCCGCCGCCCGTGGCGCGGAATCCGTCCTGTTCGCCGTCACCCAGCCCCTCCCGCACGGGTCCTACGTCGGCCCCGACGGGCCGATGGGCAACCGCGGGCGGCCGACGCTGCTGCGCCGCTCGGACGCGGCGAACGACCTCGCGCTGGCCCGGCGGGTCACGGAGTGGGCGGACCGCAGGATCGCGGGGGTGTGAGCGGGACGGGCTGCGGAGGGGAGCAGGCCGGGACGGGGAGATCAGGCAGCTTCTGGCCGGCGCGTTCCGTACCCTGAGGACATGGACAGCGGGGGAGAGTCGGCGCCGGGCGCGCCGGGCGCGGCGGACGCGGTAGGCGCGCCGGGTGCGGAAGGCGCGGCCGCGGGCCATGTGCCGCCGAGCGCCCCCTGCTCCGCGACCGCCGGCGAGGTCTACGAGCACCTGGTCCGCTACGGCCCGCACGCCCGCACCGACCTCGCGCGGCTGCTGGGGCTCTCGGGGCCGACCCTCACCCGCGTCACCCGCGAGCTGCTCGAGAACGGTCTGCTGCGCGAGCTGCCCCCGCAGATGCAGACCAAGGGACGCCCTCAGCAGCCCCTCGACGTCGACGAGGACCACGCTGTGTTCATCGGCGTGAAGATCACCGCCCAGAGCGTCTACGCCGCCGTCGTCACCGTGCGCGGCACGGCGCTCGAGGAGGTCAGCAGGGAGCTCGACGACGTCGAGCCGGCCACGATCATCGCGACTGCCCTCGAGCTGTGCGAACCGCTGCTCGCCGCCCATCCGCGGGTGGCCGGGATCGGCGTGGGCATCGGCGCGCAGGTCGATGACCACGGCACCGTCGCCTCCTCCGCCATGCTCAGCTGGAGCGAACCTGTCCACCTGCGCGCCGACCTCGAGGGGCGCCTGGGCCTGCCGGTGACGGTCAGCAACGACTTCCATGCCCTGCTCGAGGGCCACGCCTGGTTCGGCATCGGCCGACGCCACCGGTCCTTCGCCGTCATCACCATCGGCGCGGGCGTGGGCGTCGGCAGCGTCGAGGACGCCGAGGTCCACCGCGGCCGCACCCATCTCGCCGGCCTCACCGGCACCCTGCCCACCATCACCCGCGACGGCCGCGGCGTGCTGCTGCGCCAGGTCGCGAGCACCGCGCACATCCTCGACGCGGCGCGGGAGCGCGGTGTCACCGGGGTGTCGGAGCCGGACAGTGGGGTCGGCGCCGGCGGGGCCCCCGGGGCATCGGAGGCGCACGGGCTCGATGCCCTCGTGCGCGCGGCCCGTGCCGGTGATCCGGCCGCCCTCGAGGTCGCCGCCGATGTCGCCCACGCGGTCGCCGTCGCGGGCGCCGGCCTCGTCGGCGTGCTCGACCCGGACGCCCTGATCCTGGGCGGCGAGGCCGTGGACCTCCTGCGCGTGGGCGACGAGTTCGACGTCGCCCTGCGCGCCCACCTCGCCCGCGTCCAGCGCGACGTGCTCGTGCGCTTCCTCCCCGCCGACTTCGACGACTGGACCCGCGGCGCCGCCGTGATCGCCCTGCGCCGGTTCATCGGCGGGCGCGACGACGCCTGAGAGGCGGCGCGCCGCCGCACGACGGCGGCTGCGGGTTCGGGCCCAGCGCGGGCGGTGAGGTCAGAGCGGCGCCGCGGCGAGCTCGGGCGGCACACCATCGGCTCCTGATGGAGCCATGACGACAGGTCGCCGGCGCGAGATGCGGCGTCGAAGGAATGCATGAGGCGCCCGCGAGAGGTGAGAAGACGTCGTCAAACCGCCCTTATGACGACGACTTCTCACCTCTCGGTGCGTCCAGTCCGTGCGTCCAGCGCGGAACCGAGGGGCCGTGGAGTCGCGCCGCGCCCCGCCCTTCACTCGAACAGGGCGTTGACCTTGTCGTTGTAGGCGGTGAAGGAGTCGGCCTTGGTCTTGCGCATCCAGAGGTCGTCGAAGGCCGGCTGCATGATCGACATGATCTGGGCGGCGTTCTCGACCAGCGGGTAGAGCCCCGTCTCGCCCTTCTTCACGCGATCCGTGTACGGGGAGACGTCCAGGCCCTTGTCCTCGTAGGCCTTCACGGCGGCGGCGGTGCCGGCGTCGGAGGCGGGGAAGACGATGGCGCGCGAACCGATGATCTCCTGGGCGTCGTCCGAGCCCAGGAACGCCACCAGGCGCGCGGCGTCCTCCTTGTGCTCCGACTGCGAGGAGATCGAGTCGCCCAGGCCGTTGAACATCGACATCGGGTGCCCGATCGGCCCGGACGGCAGGGAAGCGATGCCCAGGTCCACGCCCTCGAGGCCCGCATAGGTGCCGATCATCCACGAGCCGGCGAGGGCGACGGCCGCCTTGCCGCCCTGGATCTGGGTCTCGGCGGGGCTGGAGTCGCCGAACAGGCCGAAGGGCGCGAGCAGGCCCTTGTCCACGAGACCGAAGAACCAGTCCAGGGTCGCCTGGAAGTCCTCGTCGTCGTAGTTGAAGCGGGTGCCCCAGGTCTTCTCGTCGGTGAACGTCCACCCGGTGGAGAAGGCGAAGGGCGACCAGGTGGTCTGGCCGACGTAGTCGGTGGCCGGGTCGGCCGCGAGCGCGTAGCGGGCGACGCTCTTCGGGTCGAAGCCCTTCTCGTCCCCGCGCTTGCCGCTGGTGTCCTTCGCCAGACGCGCGAGGACCTTCTCGAAGCTCCCGCCGTCCTGCGGGTTCCAGTCCAGGCCCTCGAGGTCGTCGGCGGAGAGGCCCGCCTCCTCCAGCGTCTTCGCGTCGTACATCAGCGCGATCGTGTCGTAGTCCTTGGGCAGGCCGTAGCGCTTGCCGTCCTGCCCGGTCCACAGCTCCTGCAGGCCCGGCTGGTACTGGTCGTCGGGGATCGCGGCGATCGGATCGAAGTCGTCCAGGGGCACGATCACGTCGAGCGTGAGGAACTCCGGATACCGGCCCAGATGGTCGGTGAAGACGTCGGGCCCGGCCCCGGCGACGAAGCTCGCGGTGAGCTTGGTCCAGTAGTCGTCCCAGCCCATCTGCGTGATGCGCACGTCGAGGTCGGGGTTGCGCTCCATGAAGAGGTCGATCGCCTGGGAGTAGCCGGGCAGCTGGTTGGCGTCCCACAGCCAGTAGTCCAGCCGCGTCGTGCCGCTCGCGGCGGCGTCGCCCGAGCAGCCGGCGAGGGCGCCGGTCGCGGCCGCGGCGCCGAGGGCGGCGGTGCCGCCGAGCAGGGACCGACGGCTGAGCGCGCGGCCGGGGGAACGAGGTGTCGTGCGTGTCATGGGTGCGTCCCTCACTTGATCCCGCTGAAGCCGATGGAGTTCACGATCCGCTTCGCGAACAGCACGAAGAGGATCAGCATGGGCGCCGCCGCGACCAGCGTCGCGGCCATCAGCCCCGCCCAGTCCGTGCCCGTCTGGGGCGACTGTGCGCGGAAGACGCCGAGCGCGACGGTGAGCACGCGCGAGGAGTCCGTGTAGGAGACCATCAGCGACCAGAAGTACTCGTTCCACGCCGTCATGTACGTCAGCAGCGCGAGCGTCGCCAGCGGCGCGGAGCTGATCGGCAGGATCAGCGTGAAGAACACGCGCGGCTTCGAGGCGCCGTCGATGAGCGCCGCCTCCTCGACCTCCCGCGAGATGTTGTTGAAGAACTGGCGCAGGAAGAAGATCGCGAACGGCGAGATGAACAGGGTGGGCAGCATGATGCCCAGGAGCGTGTCCACCAGATGCAGGTTCTTGATGAGGATGAAGTTGGGCAGCAGCGTGAAGATCTGCGGGATCATCATCGCGCCCAGGAAGATGAGGAACACGGTCTCGCGGCCCCTCCAGCGCAGGCGTGAGAAGGCGTAGGCGGCCATCGCGCAGCTGAAGGTCTGCACCACGGTGATCACGGTCGCGACGATCACCGAGTTCAGCAGGTAGCGCCAGAAGTTGATCGACGCGCCCGAGCCGCCCTGGGAGACCGCGGTCTCCACGTCCTGCAGCCCGAACACGCGCTCGAAGCCGCCGAGCGAGAAGTCCACCGGCAGCAGGCTGGTCGGGTCGGTCGCCAGCGCCGTGTTCGAGGACAGCGCCGTGCGCAGCATCCAGTAGAAGGGGAACAGCGTCACCAGGAGGATCACGATCATGACGATCCAGGCGAGGATCCGCCCGGGCGACAGGGGCCGGCGGCGGCGCGCGGACTCGGAGGCGGACGGTGCCGACGGGCCCTCGGGGGCGCCGGTCGGCGCGGTGCCGGCGGTGCCGGCGGTGCCGGCGGGGGAGCCGGCCGACGGGCCGACGGCGGGAGTGGCGGTGCTCATCTGGGCGTCCTCTCAGTCCAGGTCCGACTGGCCGGCACGGGTCAGGAAGTACTGGGCGAAGGTGATGACCATGAGGATCACCAGCAGCGCCACCGAGAGCGCGGAGGCGTACCCGAACTGGTACTGCCCGAAGGCGTTCTCGTAGATGTACATCTGCAGCACCTTCGAGGCGTCCGACGGACCGCCCTGCGTGGTCACCGAGACGGTGTCGAAGACCTGGAAGCTGCCGATGATCGACATGATCAGCACGAGCGCGAGGATGGGCCGCAGCAGCGGCAGGGTGATGCGGCGGAACAGCTGCCACTCGCCGGCGCCCTCGGTGCGCGCCGCCTCGTAGAGCTGCTCGGGGATCGACTGCAGGCCCGCGAACAGCAGCAGGGCCGTGTATCCCATGTGCCGCCACACGTTGACCAGCGCGATCGTGGGGATCACCCACTTCTCGTTGGCCCAGAAGGAGACCGGGTCGAAGCCGATGCCCTGCAGGATCAGGTTCACGATGCCCAGCTGCGAGTCCAGCAGCCAGAGGAACACGATCGCGGCCACCACGTTGGAGACCAGGTACGGGGTGAGCACGAGCGAGCGCAGCCACGTGTTCTGCGTGAGGCGCTGCATGAGCACGGCGATGAGGAGCGCGAGGACCGTCTGCACGGCGATGTTGATGACGACGTACAGCACGGTGACCCGCAGCGACTTCCAGAACACGGGGTCGCTGAGCATGTTCGTGTAGTTCTCGAGGCCCACCCATTTCGGGGGCGTGAGGATCGAGTACTCGGTGAGCGAGTAGTACAGGCCCGTCAGTAGCGGCCACACGAGGAACACCAGCAGGCCGACGCTCGCCGGCAGGATGAACAGCAGCGCCAGGCGGGTGTCGTCCCGGTGCTTGCGTCGTGCGGGCGGAGGCCCGGCTGTGGATGCGGCAGACATCGTTGTCCTCTCGTGGGCGGCGACGGGCGGGGCCCTCGGCCGACGCCCGGACCCGCGATCCCGACGGTGGTGCGGAGGCGGGATGCCCGGGCGGGAGGCCCGGATGGGTTGTTCGGGGCGGGCTGTGCGGGTCGGGCTGTGCGGGGGTGGGCTGTGCGAATGCGGGCTGTGCGGGTGCGGACGGCTCGGACCGTCGTGCGGCTGGTGGTGACGTCCGATGCGCGAGCGTTCTGCGACGGCATCGGCGGTTCCGGGGAGTCGACCTCGACACCCGATTACTTACGCGACGAAACTAAATGGCGGGAGCGCCCGCGTCAAGAGGCGACCACCAGTCGCGTCCGCGGGGTGCCGTGGGCCCAGCTCGGACAGGAGCGCGGACGCGAGCTCGGACGCGAGTGCGGGGACGAGCGCGGACGCGACTGCGGGCGGACCGCGAGTGGTACGAAATCGTTGCCATCGCGCGCCATGGCAACGATTTCGTACCACTCGAGGGTCGTGAGCGGCGTGGCCGCTGCGAGCGGAGTGAAAGGAGAGGGGTCCCGCAGCGCACCTCGTGAGACGCGCGTGCTGCGGGCCCGGCCGCCGGCGATACCCTGGCCGCAGCCTCGCGCCCGCGGGGCTGCGGCCGCGCTGCCGGCCGCGAACCGGGCCCTGAGCCCTAGGAGCCGAACGATGATCCTCACCCAGTCCTCCAAGCTGCGCGACGTCTGCTACGAGATCCGCGGGCCGATCCCCGCAGAGGCAGCGCGCATGGAGGCAGAGGGCCACAAGATCATCAAGCTGAACATCGGCAACCCCGCCCCGTTCGGCTTCGAGGCGCCCGACGAGATCCTCGTCGACATGATCCGCACCCTGCCCACCGCGCAGGGCTACTCGGACTCCAAGGGGATCGTCTCGGCCCGCCGCGCCGTCGCGCAGTACTACCAGACCAAGGGCATGCCCGGGATGGAGCTCGACGACATCTACCTGGGCAACGGGGTCAGCGAGCTGATCCAGATGACCTGCCAGGCCCTTGTGGACGACGGCGACGAGGTGCTCGTGCCCAGCCCCGACTACCCGCTGTGGACTGCGTCGGTCTCGCTCGCGGGCGGGAAGGCCGTGCACTACCGCTGCGACGAGGAGCAGAACTGGTGGCCCGATGTCTCTGACCTGGCCGACAAGGTCACCGAGCGCACCAAGGCGATCGTCGTCATCAACCCCAACAACCCCACCGGCTCGGTCTACCCCGAGCACGTGCTGAAGGAGATCGTCGAGGTCGCGCGCAAGCACGACCTGCTGATCCTGGCCGACGAGATCTACGACAAGATCCTCTACGACGACGCCGTCCACACCCATGTCGCCGCCCTCGCGCCCGACCTGCTGACCATCACCTTCAACGGGCTCTCGAAGGCCTACAGGGTGGCCGGCTTCCGCGCCGGGTGGATGGCGCTGTACGGGCCGAAGGACGACGCCGAGAACTTCATCGAGGGCCTCGACGTGCTCTCGAACATGCGCCTGTGCCCCAACGTCCCTGCCCAGCACGTGGTGGCGACGGCGCTCGGCGGCTACCAGTCGATCGACCAGCTGCTGCTGCCCGGCGGGCGCCTGCGCGACCAGCGCGACGTGGCCTACGACGGGCTCAGCGAGATCCCGGGGGTCTCCGTCGTCAAGGCCCAGGGCGCGCTCTACATGTTCCCGAAGATCGACACCGAGATGTACGACATCGAGAGCGACGAGCAGTTCGCCATGGACCTGCTGAGATCGAAGAAGCTGCTGGTCACGCAGGGGACCGGGTTCAACTATCCGGTCGCCGACCACTTCCGCCTGGTGACCCTGCCGGACGTCGGCCTGCTCTCCGACGCCGTCGACCGCATCGCCGACCACCTGGCCTCGATCCGGCGCTAGGGCCGACCCGCGGATGACGGCGCCGGAGCGACGGTGCGCGTCAGGATCCAGGCGTGCTTGCCGACCTGGCGGACCCTCGCGAAGCCGAGGTCCTCGAGGAGCTCCGCGGTCGCGGTGAACAGGAAGCGGCCCTGCGCCGAGCGGCCGACGGTCGTCTCGCTGATCGCCTCGACGGTGCCGCCTCCCGCGGACGCCACGAGGTCGAGCGCGCCCTCGACCGCGAACCGCGCGAGCCCCCGCCCACGATGCTTCGGGTCGACGTAGACACAGGTCAGGCGCCAGTCGGGGAGCGGTGGCGGCTCCTTGTCGTAGGCCCGCTTGTGCTTGATGCCGGCGAGCTCCTCGGGTGATCCGTACTGCGCCCACGCCTGGCAGAGGCCGTCGGCATCCAGGACGAGGGCGGCATGGGCTGCATCCGCCATCACGCGCTCGCGCTTGGTGGCGCGGTGGTCGATGCGCTGCCCGCACTCGGGGTGGTAGCCGATGCACCAGCAGCCGCCGAAGATGCCGCGGTTGCGCTCGATGAGCTCGGCGAACGGGTCCCAGGTCGATGGGCCGAGCGGCACGATCGTGCAGCCCGGCGGCGGCCAGGTCGCGCGCGTGAGGCCGACGGGCGGCGTGCTCACCGCTCAGCGTCCGCGGAGTCGATCCGCTCGAGCGCCGCGAGCGCATCCGCGATCACCGCGCTGGTGGTCTCGGCGTCGAAGTCGGAGGTCGCGGGCTCGCTGAAGAGGTGCCCGTCGCCGGGGTAGAGGTGGATCCGCAGGTTCTGGTGCTCGCGCTGCCAGGCCTGGGCGGCCTCGAGATCGCCGTCGCCCACGAAGAACGGGTCGTGGTCCATCGCGAACACGTCCACCGGCACGTCTTCGGGCCAGGTGCCGCGCAGGAACGACGGATCGACGAAGGAGTGCAGGAGCAGGCACGCGGACGCGCCCGGGCGGGTCTGCAGCAGGTGCTGCGCGGGGACGGCGCCGAGCGAGAGCCCGGCGAGCACGACGTCCGCCGGCAACTTCGCGCTGGCGCGCTCCGCGCGTTCCAGCAGCTCGTCGTCCCCGATCTCGCCGACGTAGGCGAGGCCCGCGGGGAGGTCATCGAAGGTGCGGCCCTCGAAGAGGTCGGGCGTCGTGACCTCGTGGCCGCCCTCGCGCAGCGCCGACGCGACGGCCTCGACGCCCGGCGTCAGGCCCAGGACATGGTGGAACAGGATGATCCGCGACATGTCCGGAAGGCTAGCGGCGACTGCGGACAGTTCTCGTCCCCGAAGGGCAGCGATGCTGGTCCCGTCGGCCCGTCGGCCCGTCGGCCCGACGGGGCGACCCGGCCCTCCGCCCTTCACGCGCCGACCCGCCGGGCATACGGTGGAGGGTTATCGACGGAAGGAGCCGATATGTCCGAGACGGACACGAACAGCAGCCCTGGGACGTCTGCGGAGGTCGCCGGGGAGGGAAGCGTGCGCAGCCCCGTCGCCGCCCGGGCCCGCGAGCTCGGCACGGAGGGCGGCGAGCCCTCGTTCCCCGCCCAGGACCAGGACCCTCCCGGGCTCACCGATGCCATGGACCCCGTGCCGGACCACGGCGAGCAGTCCTACGTCGGTCATGACCGGCTCGAGGGCCTGGTCGCGCTGATCACCGGGGGAGACTCCGGCATCGGCCGCGCGGTCGCGATCGCCTTCGCGCGCGAAGGGGCCGACGTCGCCCTCTCCTTCATGGACGCGGAGCAGGAGGATGCGGAGGAGACCGCCCGCTGGGTCCAGGACGCGGGCCGACGAGTCCTGCTGCTGCCCGGTGACATCCGCGAGGAGGCACACGCCCGCTCCCTGATCACCCGCACGGTCGAGGAGCTCGGGCGGCTCGACGTGCTCGTGAACAACGCCGCGTTCCAGTGGGGTCGTGCCCAGCCGCGCGGCATCGAGGGCATCGACTCCGAGCGTCTTCACCGCACGCTGGCGACGAACCTCGAGTCGATGTTCTGGATCACCCAGGAGGCCGTGCCCCATCTGCGGGAGGGCGCCTCGATCATCAACACCACGTCGATCCAGTCCTACGACCCCTCCGTGCCGCTCATGGACTACGCCGCGACGAAGTCCGCGATCAACAACCTCACCGTGAATCTCGCCGCCGACCTGGGCGGGAAGGGCATCCGCGTGAACGCCGTGGCCCCGGGGCCGATCTGGACCCCCCTCAACGTGGCCACCCGCGCGAGCGAGGACTACACGGCCTTCGGCGGGAACACCCCGCTGGGCCGCGCGGGCCAGCCCGCCGAGTGCGCGGGGGCCTACGTGTTCCTCGCGAGCCCGGCCGAGGCCTCGTACGTCTCGGGCACGGTGCTCGGCGTCACCGGGGGTCGGCCGGTCTTCTGAGGCGCGGCGCCTGAGGCACGGCGCCTGAGGCGCGGCGTCGGCCCGCGCGTTGCTATGCGGCTCCGCCCGCAGTGCGGTCCTCAGATCGCGAGCGCGAGAACCAGCACGACGACCGCGAGCAGCGGCAGCGCACCCTGGCGCACGGCGGCTCCGCGGTGCGCGGGGGAGGCGAGGCCCAGCACGAGCGCCGTGCCGAGCATCGACCCGGTGCCCGCGAGAGCCAGCGCGGGGCCCACCGACTCCGCTCCGAGGGCGGTCAGCAGCACGCCGAGCAGCGCGAGGACGCCCAGGAACAGGTTGTAGAAGCCCTGGTTGAAGGCGAGCAGGCGCGTCGCCGCGATCTCCTGCGCGGTCTGCTCCCCGAAGACCCCCTGGGCGCGCTCGCTGCCCCAGGCCAGCGATTCGAGCCAGAAGATGAACACGTGCAGGAGCGCTGCGAGTGCGGCGAGGACGAGACCGATGACGAGCATGGGGACCTCCGGTGGGGAGTGACGGGGGGAGCGGTCTGTGGGAAGTGAGCTGTGAGGAGTGGCCGAGTGACCAGCGGGGCTTTTCTGTAGCGCTTGCTCCACTATAGACTGACGACAGCGCCACAGGAAGGGTGGCGCCGCACGGTCGGCCGCGCGCCGCCGCCGCAGTCCGATCCGGGAGGGAGCCAGCAGATGGGACGCACCGCCACCTTCGAGACCGTCGAGGTCGTGCGCGCCGCGCGCTCGCTCTTCTGGCGCGAGGGCTTCGAGAGCGCCTCGATGAGTGCGATCCAGCAGGCCACGGGGCTGAACGCCTCGAGCATCTACCACGCCTTCGGCTCCAAACGCGGACTCTTCGAGGCCGCGATCGCGAACTACCTCGACGAGGTGGTCCGCCCGGGCCTCGCCCCGCTGCTCGCCGAGCGCCCCAGCCCTCATGCGCTCGCCGACTACCTCGGTGCCGCCGCCCGACTGTTGGGCGAGGAGATCGGGGATGGCGGGGAGGGGGATCAGTCGTCCCTGCCCGACGGCTGCCTTCTCGTGAACTCCGCCTGCGCCGGCATCGCGCGAGAGGAGGCGGTGCGCGAGGTCATCGCCTCCTACCGCGCCGAGCTCGTGCGCGCCTTCGGCGCCGGCGTCGCCGCCCGCTTCCCCGAGGCCTCCGCCGCCGAGCGCGAGCGCCTCACCGAGACCAGCGTCTCCGCGCTCATCGCGGCCCTGGTCATGAGCCGGGTCGACCGGAGCGCCGCACGCAGCTCCCTCGACGCGGCCCGCACACCCCTGCTCGCGTCGGTCGACTGAGCCCACCGCTCGTCGGCCCGACCCCGCAGGTCCACCGCAGCACCCGACGGAAGGAACCCACCATGAAGCCTCTCTACTCCACCGAGGCGCTCGCCACCGGCGCCGGTCGCGACGGTCACGTCGAGGTCTCCGGATCGGACCTCGCCTTCGACATGGCCGTCCCGACGGCCATGGGCGGCTCCGGCAAGGGAGCGAACCCCGAGCAGCTCTTCGCCGCCGGCTACTCAGCCTGCTACCACTCGGCGCTGCAGGCCGTGGCCCGCCAGAAGAAGGTCTCGATCGACGGCTCGAGCGTCGGCGCGCGCGTGAGCATCGGCAGCAACGACGAGGGCGGCTTCGCCCTCGCCGTCGACCTCGAGGTCGTCATCCCCGAGCTCGACCACGACACCGCACAGGCCCTGGCAGATGCCGCGCACCAGGTGTGCCCGTACTCCAACGCGACCCGCGGGAACATCCCCGTGAACGTCACCGTCGCCGACGACTGATCGGCGACGACGACTGAACGTCGCCGCATCATCGAAGAGCCCGCCGGGAGGATCCTCCCGGCGGGCTCTTCCGTGCGCGGGGTCGGCCGTGGGGGGGGGGCGACGCACCTGCTGCGATCAGGGGCGCAGCAGCACCTTGCCGACGCGGCCCGCGTCGAAGTTCGCGGCGGACGCCTCGCGCACGTCCTCGAGCGAGTAGGTCGCGGCGACCGGCAGGGTCACGGAGCCGTCGAGCAGTCGGGTGATGATCTCGCGGAACAGCTCTCCGCGCTCCTCGGCCGGCATGTCCTTGGAGACCTGGGCGCCCCAGAAGCCCTCGATGTGCAGGTCGCGGAAGATCACCGGACCCGAGGGGATCGACATGACCGGGGCCGCCATCGCGCCGAAGACGACGAGCCGCCCGCCGTCGGCCAGCAGCGAGAGCACCTGGCCCGCGGCCTCGCCGCCGACCGAGTCGATGCCGACGCGGGCGGTGGAGTCGCCGATGAGGGCGCGGGCGCGATCCTCCCAGCCCTCCTCATCGGTCGCGACGACGCCCGTGATGCCCTGGGCGGCGAGCTCCTCGACACCGGCGGAGCGGCGCACGAGGCCCACCACGTTGATGCCGCGGGCGCGCGCGAACTGCGCGACGAGACGGCCGACGGCGCCGTTGGCGGCGTTCTGCACGAGGGTCTGGCCGGGCTCGAGGTCCAGGCGCTGCAGCAGCGAGATCGCGCTGAAGGGCATCGCTGCGAGCTGGGCGGCGACCTCATCGGGCAGGTTCTCGGGCACGGGGATCAGCGAGGTGGCCGGCGCGGTGAAGCGCTCCGCCCAGACCCCGAGCTGCGAGGTCGCGACCACGCGCTGGCCCAGGGCCAGCTGGGTGACACCCTCGCCGAGCTGCTCGACGACGCCGACGGCCTCGGTCCCGGCGCGGGCCGGGAGCTCGGGCTTCACGCCGTACGTGCCGCGCACGGTCCAGAGGTCGTGGTTGTGGATCGGGCTGAGCAGCATGCGCACGAGCACCTCGCCGGCAGCGGGTGAGGGCTCGGCGACCTCGGTGACGTCGAGGACGTCGGTGGGCTCTCCGTAGGACTGATGGGTGACGGCGCGCATGGCGGACCTCCTGGATCAGCGGGCGGCGTCGCGGCGGAGAGCTCCGGTGCGACGGCGTGATGCGACGTCCGGGGTTCGGTGACGACCGCCCTGTAGTGAAATGACCATTCCACTATAGGGCGCTGGGCATTCCCGTGGCTGTCGAGGAGCTGTGAGGTCCGTCAGAGACGGCAGCGCGCCCCGGAGTCCCGGGACGCGCTGGGGTCGGAGGTTCTCGGGATGCGCTGCGTGGCACAGGGCCGGGGTGCAGTGGGACCCGGCTTCGATGTCAGCCGCACCGCCCTCAGGCGTCGGCCGAGGCGCTCTCGTGCGCGCGCTGGCCCTCGCGGGCGACGCGCACCATCTCCTCGCGGGGCACGACCTTCACGCGCGGGCGCGGGTTGCCCTCGCTGTCCTGGACGGCGGCGCCCAGGCCGATCTCGTGCTCCTCGAGCGCGGTCCAGCCCTGCCAGGTCGTGAACTCCACGCCCTTGTCCTCGAGCAGTCGCAGGATCGAGTCGGGGTCGCGGTCTGGGGCCGACGGGATGCTGCCCGCCTCGAGGTCCTCGAGCAGGCTCCCGACGGTCTCCGCGGCGTCGGACTTCGTGGCGCCGATGAGGCCGACGGGTCCGCGCTTGATCCACCCGTTGGCGAAGAGACCGGGGATGACCTCGCCGTCGGACTCGGTGACGCGACCGGCGGAGTTGTGGATGACGCCGCGCGCCTCGTCGTAGGGGACGCCGGGCAGCTCGGAGCCGAAGTATCCGATCGCGCGGTAGACGGCCTGGAGGTCGTAGTCGACGAGCTCGCCGGTGCCCTCCATGTTCCCGTCCGCATCCAGGCGAGTGCGCTCGAAGCGCATGCCGGTGACGTGGCCGTCCTCGCCGACGACCTCGACGGGCTTGTGCCAGAAGTGCAGGTGCAGGCGGCGCTGCACGGGGCCGCCGTGCGAGTCGGTGGGCTCCTGGCCCTTCGCCTCGCGCTCCTGCTGCTCGTGCAGCCAGCCCTCGAACGTCGCGTACACCTGCTCGCGGCGGCGGTCGGCGCGGATGGCCTCGCGCTCCTCGGGGGTGATCATCGCGAAGTCGGCCGGGTCCATGACGATCTGCACGCCGCGGGGGTGGGCGAGCTCGCGGGTCTCCAGCGGGGTGAACTTCGACTGCGCGGGGCCGCGGCGGCCGAAGACGTGCACGTCGGTGGTGCGCGCGGAGGCCAGGCCCTCGTAGACGTTCTCGGGGATCTCGGTGCGCAGCAGCTCGTCGGCCGACTTCGCGAGCATGCGTGCCGCGTCCAGCGCCACGTTGCCGTTGCCGATCATGGCGACCTGCTCGGCCTCGAGCGGCCAGGTGCGCGGGTAGTCCGGGTTGCCGTCGTACCAGGCCACGAAGTCGGCGGCGCCGTAGGAGCCCTCGAGGTCGATGCCGGGGATGTTCAGCTCGGCGTCCTTGAGGGCGCCGGTGGCGAAGATGACCGCGTCGTAGCGCTCGCGCAGCTCGGCCGCGGTGAGGTCGGTGCCGAACTCGACGTCGCCCAGGAAGCGGATGTCGCCGCGGTCGAGGATGCGGTGGAGGGCGGTGATGATGCCCTTGATGCGCGGGTGGTCGGGGGCGACGCCGTAGCGGATCAGCCCGAAGGGGGTCGGCAGAGCATCGAAGAGGTCGCACTGGACCTCGAGCTCGCCGGACTTCACCTGCGGTGAGCGCAGCAGCGTCTCGGCGGCGTAGACGCCGGCGGGGCCGGAGCCGATCACGGCGAGTCGCAGGGGCTGGGCGGAAGGCTGGTTCGTGGTCATCGCACCTCGGGTTCCCGGGGCGAGCGCCCGCGGGCGCTGCGCGCGTCCGGCGAGAGCGGCGTCGCCGTTGGTCTCGATTTACGCACCAGCCTATACGCGAAAATCACTGACCTGCAGACCCTGGCGGCCCGGAGCAAGCGGGATCACGCTCCGGGCCGCCTGCCCTGACCCGCTCAGACCTCCGAGAGCAGCGCCTCGAGGCCGGCCTCGTCGAGGGTCGGCTGGTCGGCGTCGAGATCCTGGACCGGCAGCGGGCAGTCGCCGAGGTCGTGGATCTCCAGGCGCGCGCCGCCCTCGCGCATCGACTGGTGGGCGATGATCCCGGGCAGGGTGTAGCGGGCCGCCTGCCAGGCGTTGACCATCGGCTGCTTCCCGCCGGCGACCGCGCGCGCGAAGTCGTCGACCAGGAAGTGGTGGGCGCCCTCGTGACCGTTGGGCTTGCCCTGGAACTCAGAGGGCAGGCGGTCCTGGTGGTGGGAGCGCGCAGCGCCCGCGACGAAGGCGTCGCGCAGGGTGGGGGAGACGTCCTTCAGGCGGGGGTCCTCGAGGCTCATCGTCGAGGAGGTGCGGATGAGGTCGGTGACCTCGAGGACCGTCTTCTTGTCGTGCCAGTAGGTGACGTCGACGGTCTCCTCGAAGCTGCTGGCCTCACCGAAGAAGCGGAAGCGGGACTCGCGCTTGTGGCTGGGGTAGCCCACGCGCCGCAGCTCGTTGGTGCGGAAGGCGCCGCCGTTGTCCATCTCGAACAGGGCGAAGGCGTTGGAGACGTCGTTGTCGAACATCGAGACGTCCTTGTCGAAGACGCCGTCGCCGCGGGTGTCGGGGCGGCCGATGGCCGAGACGGAGACCGCGTGGCGGTCCTCGAGGACGCCCAGGATGCCGCCGATCGAGTGGGTGGGGTAGAGCAGGGGCGGGTAGGAGGCCGTGGACTTCCAGGCGTCGCCGCCGGAGTACTTGTAGGCGTCGTAGAAGCCGAGGTCCATGTCGTGGACGTAGTCGCCCTCGGCGTAGAAGACCTCGCCGAAGGCGCCCGAGCGCTCGATCCGCCGGGCCAGCACCACGGCGGCGTTGTACTGACTGGTCTCGCCCATCATGTAGACCAGGCCCGTCTCCTGCACGAGGCGGGTGATCTCGCGGATCTCCTCCTCCTCGATCGCCATCGGCACCGCCGAGTAGACGTGTTTGCCGGCCTGCAGCGCCTGGATGGCGATCTGCCCGTGCGTCCAGCGCTGGGTGAAGATCGCGACCGCGTCGACGTCGGAGGCCAGCAGCTCCTCCACGCTCGAGAAGCGCCCGGCGAAGCGCACGGGGTTCCGCTCGCGCTGCTCGATGGCGTCGATGCGCTCGGGCACCGAGTCCACGGCGTAGACCGCGGAGATGTCGGGGTGGGCGCTGAAGAGCTCGGCGAAGTGGGTGCCGAACTGGCCGATGCCCACGATGCCCAGGGTGAACGACATATTTCCTCCTTGAAACAAAGTGTGGGTCACACACTAGCGCGCGCGGTGCGCACGTGGGAAGGAGGAATCACGGGGCGGGCGCCGCGCCCCCGGGCGTCGGTCCCGGCGCGCGGGCGCCGGCCGTCGGCCCCGGTCTCCGGAGCAGGCCGGCCGCCGGCCCCGGCCACAGGAGGCGGTCTCAGGCCCCGGTCTCAGGAGCCGGTCGTGACCGGCGCGCCCTCGGAGGGCTGGACCACGACGAAGCCCGAGCCGTGGAAGCCCAGCTGGAAGGACTCGCCGGAGCCGCGGCCGATGAGCGAGCCCATCTTGAAGTCGTTCTTGATCTGCGGGGTGAGGTTCGCCGACCAGCACACCGCCGCCTGCGGGTCCACGTACGTGGGCTGCTGCGAGCAGTCCAGCAGCATCGGCGGGCCGTCGGACGTCACGGCGACCAGGCCCTGGCCCTGCAGGAACAGGTTGAACAGACCGCCGGCCATGAAGCCCGCACCGCCCGTGCCCCGGATGTCCCACTGGATCGAGGAGTCGAAGGCCAGAAGGTTCCGGGTGTTCAGGGTGAGCGCATCGCCCTCGAGCTGGATCAGGAAGATCTCGTCGGCCCGACGGGCGAAGAACACCTCGCCCTGGCCGCGCACGCGCATGAGGTTCCCGCCCTCGCCCGTGGTCATCTTCTTCAGCAGCTTCATGCCGCCGCCGGAGCCCTGGTACGAGAAGTCCATCTGTCCCTGGTAGGCGACCATCACGCCCTGGGCGGCGATGATCTCGGGGGCCTGCGGCTGCAGGGCGCAGCGCAGCATCTTGGAGGACTGCAGGACCCAGCGCTCCTGGGTCTGCTTCTCCTGGTTCGAGGCGTCGAAGAGAGTGCTGCGCATGTGCGGTGTCCTTGTCTGGCGGTGTCCGGCGAGCGGGTCGTGGGGCCGGTCAGGTCGGGCATTCCGGGAGATCGTCTCACGGTCGCGCGGCCGCGGTCCCGCGACCGCCGGTGGCCGACGGGCGAGGATCGGGATCGCCCGGCGCAGCCGCGCCCCGTTCTCAGTCCTTGAGCATCCCTGCCCGGTCGAGCTCGTCCTGGAGCTGCCCGGGGCGAACCCAGAGGCGGAAGCTGTAGTTCGGACCGCCCTTGACGAGCCGTGCGCCGATCGGCTTCATCGTGGACCCGTCCGGGCAGGAGACGACGAGGTCCGACCGGAAGGGCTCGCCGTCGGGCGGATCGGCCAGACGCACCTCGCGGGGGGCGTACCAGAAGCCGGCCCAGTTGAGCATCTGGTGCTTGGTCAGCGCCGGGCTCTCGCACGAGAAATCCATGTCCACGGGCAGCGGCTGGTCGCTGCCCGCGGCGCGGTCCACGTCGGCGAGGGTCGCTTGGATGCGCGTCGGAGGGCTGCGGCGCTGATCGAGGTTCCCGGTCAGCGACAGGGCGGTCGCCGCCACGAGCAGGACGACGAACACGGTGCGGGGCACGCGCCGCAGCAGGAGCAGGGCGCCGAGGGCGATCAGGCCGCTCAGCGAGGCCCACACCCAGAACCTGTTCGCATTCGTGAAGGTGGGGGTCAGGGGCCGATGGAACGGCTCGTCGGGGAACATTCCCTGCCAGCTGTTGATCGCCGAGGAGCTCGTGGAGATCACCCCCCACAGCGGTACGTGCGGCGCGACCCAGAAGACGACGACCGCGGCGCCGGCCGCGAAGATCGCCAGCGCGATCGCGATGATCCCCCCGCTCACGCGCCGTATGAGCACGGAGAGCGCGACGAGCGCGACGAGAGTCGCGACGTGGTCGATGTAGCGGGAGTACAGCCACGCGTCCAGCCGCACGTAGTCCGCGTCCCAGAGGATGCTGGGCCGGTTCCACCACAGCACGCTCACGGCGACGGTGGAGAGCGTGAGGCCGAAGAGGAACGCGCCCGGTCCCAGGTCCAGGGTGCGCAGCTCGCGCAGCGTCCAGAGCACGATGACGACGACTCCCAGTGCGAACAGGCCGGCCGTGCCCACCACCTGTTCCCATGCCTGGTTCGACAGCAGGCGGACGATGAGCCCCGGCTCCGCCTGGGAGAGGGCCTTTCCGGCCAGATCGGACTTGTTCGGCCCCGCGATCAGGATCCGGCCGTTGATCGCCGAGCTGATCAGGCCCACGCCGCGCCAGCAGACGACGAGCAGCGCCAGCCCGACCAGCGCCTTGACGATGCTCCGTCGCGTGAAGAAGAGCAGCCAGACCACGGCGGTCAGGACCAGTGCCAGGGCGCGCGTGTGCGTGAGGTACGCGGCGGCCACGGAGGCCACGAAGCCGGCCAGGGCCCACCACGTCGGGCGCTTCCAGAGGGCGAGGGCGCCGAGTGCCGCGCATGCGCAGAAGAGCATCAGCGGCTGCTCGCTCATCGCGTAGTCAGCGGCGCCGACGCGTCCGGGAAGGCACATGACGAGCGCAGCGGCCGCGAGAGCCTGCGGGGTGCTCAGCCGCAGCCGTCGGCCGATGAGCGTGAGGGGGACGAGGGTCGCCGCGGCGATCACGTGCCCGAGGATGATCGCGACCCGGTACACGGTCGGGGGGTCCTGCGTGAACCACCAGACCGGCGTCAGCAGGATCGCCCATCCCGGGTAGTAGCCGCTGCCGGAGAGCGGGGCCACGGTGTCATCGCCCGCGAGCATCCGCGCGATCTGCAGGGGGTGGATCTCGTCCCACGGCGTGCGCGGCGCGACGGCGCTGCGCGCGACCTCGAGGTGCAGGGTGACGAAGACCGCGAGGGCGAGCGCGGCGAGTATCCACCAGGTCCGGGAGCCGGAGTCGGCATCGGTGCCGGAGCCGGCATCGGTGCCGGAGCCTCCTCCGCTCCCGGTGTCCCGGCCACGGGCGGGGTGCAGGTCGGAGTCGTCCTCGCTGTGCTCCCGCAGCGCGAGCGGCGGCGGATCGGCCGTCGGGCGGACCGGCGCGTGGGTGGGCACGGGTGGGGGCCTCCGTCGAGGGGGATGAGAGGGGGTCGGCGTCGGCGCCAGCCTACGTCAGGGCGGTCGTCCGCCCGTGCCGCGTTCGCCGCTGAACTGGGCTCGTCACCTGCTGTTATCCCGGATGACACCGTGTGTTCGCGAAGTCGTCAGCGGTAGTTGCCGCAGCCTCGAACGCGCCGGGCGCGACGGTAGAGTTCGGGGCGCCGAGGTGCGCTCCCGCCTCTCGCGCGCCCCTGATCGGCCGCGCCGGGAGCGACCGCTCGACCCGACAAGAGACCTGGAGTCCTGCCCGTGCTGAAGACGCTGAAGAGGATCGCCAAGGACCTGCTGGCGATCACCTGGATCCGACAGGTCTACGAGACCGTCAACAGGGCGTTCCTCGAGGTCTTCGGGTCGAGCCGGATCCTCACCCATCTGTTCTTCGTGCTCAGCGTCCTGACCTTCAATCGTGAGCAGACGGCCGTGCTGCGGGGGCGGCGCAACTACTACCGCAACAAGCGGCGCGATCGCGTCACCCACGTCGAGCTGCGACGCAACATCCACCGGCTCGAGAAGGGCCTGATCATGCGGCCGCGACGCGAGACCTTCGCCCGCGACTACATCACCGAGACCCTCGAGTTCTACGAGGAGGCCGTGCGCCAGGCGCTCACCGCCCCCGGCACCATGGACCAGGCGGAGCTCGAATGGGCCCACGACGTCCTGGGCGAGTACTTCCGGGTCTCCGCGCGCACCGACCGCACCGTCGAGGCCGCCCGCGCGCGCTTCGAGGCCGCAGAGCACAGCCTCGAGCCCACGGGCAAGATCCCCCACGCCAAGGAGACCCTGAGCGACATCGACTACGACGCGCTGGAGAAGCTCGTCATGCAGCGCCGCAGCGTGCGCTGGTACGAGCAGCGTCCCGTCGAGCGCGAGAAGATCGACAGGGCGCTCCTGCTCGCGCGCCAGGCGCCCACGGCCTGCAATCGCATCCCCTACGAGTTCCGGGTCTTCGACGATCCGGCCCTCGCCCGCGAGATCGCCGGCATCCCCTTCGGCACCGCCGGCTACTCCGAGAACGTCCCCGCGATCGCCGTCGTGGTCGGCAAGCTCGAGTCGTACTTCAGCCCTCGCGACCGCCACGCCATCTACGTCGACAGCTCGCTCGCCGCGATGCAGTTCATGCTGGGGCTGGAGACCCTGGGGCTGAGCTCGAGCGTCATCAACTGGCCCGACTTCGAGCCCCTCGAGGCGAAGATGCAGCGCCGCCTGAGCCTGGACACGAGCGACCGCGTCGTCATGCTCATCGCCTTCGGCTACTCCCACCAGGAGGGGCTCGTGCCCTTCTCGGCGAAGAAGGAGCTCGACACCTTCCGCCGCTTCAACTCCTGAGATGACACCCGGCCGTCCGATGACCCCCGGCTCCGCGTCCTCGTCCGACGACGGCGTCGACGCTGGCGACACCGTCGACGACGTCGACGCTGGCGAGACCGTCGGCGTCGGCGACGCCGTCGGCGCCCGCGCGGACGACGCCCCCGCGCCGGGCCGCAGGTCCCGCGGTCGGCGGGTGCTGCGCTGGATCGTCACGATCCTCGTGGTGGGCGTCGTGGGGTGGCTGTTCGCGCGCTCGCTGATCGCGAACTGGGCCGAGGTGCGCGCCCAGCACCTCGGGTTCTCGTGGCTGTGGATCCCCGCGACCCTCTGCTTCGCCCTGGCCGTCGTCGTCACGGGCTCCGCCTGGGGGCGGATCGTGCGCTGGCTGGACCCGTCGGCCCAGGTCCTCGCCCGCGAGGCGATCGCCGTGCAGTGCCTGTCCTGGGTGCTGAAGTACATCCCCGGACAGGTCGGCTCGGTCGCCAACAAGGTGATGTGGGCCGGGAAGAAGGGGATCAGCCGCACGCTGATCGTCATCAGCTTCGTGTACGAGAACGTGTTCCTGCAGATCGCCTCGATCGTCCCGGCGGCCGTGATCCTGCTGATCGGCCTGGGCCCGGGGATCTTCGGGTCGAACGCGACCCTGCTGCTCGCGCCCCTGCTGGTGCTGATCCCCGCCGGGATCGTGCTGTACGCCCCGGCCTTCCGGCGGATCATCGACCTCCCCGCCCGCAGAGTGCTCAAGAGGCCCGTTCCCGCCGAGTTCTTCCTCAGCGGGCCGCGCGCCCTGATCTCCTCCCTCGAGTTCGTGCTGCCGCGCATCGTCAACGGCATCGGCTTCGTGCTGATCGCGCACACGATCAGCGACATCGGCCCCGCCCAGTGGCTGCCCTTCGCCGCCGCCTACGCCCTCGCCGGCGCGATCGGGATCCTCGCGATCCTCGTGCCCAGCGGCCTGGGCGTGCGCGAGGCCGTGATCGTGCTGATCCTCAGCCAGTACGTGCCCGCCCCCGAAGCCATCGTCATCAGCCTGCTCGCCCGGCTGCTGGCCACCATCGGCGACGCGATCGTCGCCCTCGTCCACCTGATCGTCCGACGCACCCTTCCCGAGGAGACCCGCCCATGAGCACGCCCCGCATCACGATCATCGGCTCCGCGCTGTCCGGCAACAAGGGCGCCGCCGCCATGCTCGAGAGCGCCGTCCAGACCCTCACCGAGCGCCTGGGCGAGGTCGACTTCACGCTGCTGAGCATGTACCCGGCCGAGGACCGCGCCCAGAACCACTCCCCGAACCTCGAGGTCGTCCCCGCCGACCCCAAGACCCTCGGCGTCACGATCAACGCCCTCGCCCTCGCGCATCGGCTGCTGCCCTTCGCCCGTCCGCTGCTGCGCCGCCACCGCGCGATCCGCGCGCTCGCCGACTCCGCGGTGCTTCTGGACCAGGGCGGCATCACCTTCACCGACGGCCGCGAGAAGTTCCTGCTCTACAACGTCGCCTCGATCCTCCCGGCCCTGAACCTGCGCACCCCCGTCGTGAAGTGCGCGCAGGCCGTCGGCCCGTTCGCCAACCCGATCAACCGGATCGTCTCCAAGATCCTCCTGCCCCGCGTGCGCACCCTGGTCACCCGCGGGCGCATCACGCACGAGCACGCCGAGAAGCTGGGCCTGCAGAACCTCGTCGCCGGCGCCGACTACGCCTTCAGCCTCGAGATGGACGGCCCCGAGGGCCAGCAGCTCCAGGACCGCGTGGACCTCTCCTTCTTCGAGGACGGCGACGTGGTGGGCGTGTGCCCGAGCGTGGTGCTGCAGAAGAAGGTGGATGCGCGCCACGGCGAGGGCTCATACCTCACCCAGATGGTCGGCTTCATCGAGCGCCTGCGCCGCGACGGCCGCAAGGTGCTCCTGGTGCCCCACAGCGTGCGCACCGGCACCGACAAGACCCACAACAACGACCTGCCCCTGTGCCGCATGATCGCGCGCCGGCTGAAGCCCGGGCAGGACCTGCTGTTCGTCGGGACCGAGCTGAGCTCCCAGCAGCTGCGCTGCCTCATCGGCCGTTGCAGCCTCTTCGTCGCCAGCCGGTTCCACGCGATGGTCTCCTCGCTCGCGATGGCCGTCCCCACGCTCGTGATCGGCTGGAGCCACAAGTACCGCGAGGTGCTCGAGATGTTCGACCTCGAGGAGTGGGCGTTCGGCCACGACCAGCTCACGCCCGATCATCTCTGGTCGCGCTTCGAGGACCTCTCGGAGCAGCGGGACGACATCCAGAGCAGGCTCGACGCGCACCTGCCGGAGGTCAAGCGACGGTCGCTCGCCCAGGCGGACCTCATCGCCGACCTCGTGCGCGAGAGGCAGGCCGCGGGCGCGCGCTGACAGGCCGCGGGCGCGCGCTGAGGCGCCGGGCGGAAACGGTCCCGCTGATGAGCGCCGTGTCCTCCCCGTTCCCTGTGCGAAGTGCGGAACAATGAACGCAGGACGAGCAGAGGGGGTGCAGAGCGTGGATCGCGCACTGCGAGGTGTCCAGAAGTTCGGCGCCGTCGCCGTCCCGATCCTGGTCGTCTGCGCCCTCACGGTGTGCGCGACGATGGGCTGGATCGCGCGTCATCCCTTCGATGACCAGGGCGAGCACCTGCTGTTCCTGGGTGCCTTCGATGCGCACACGAAGCTCGTCGTGGGCCTGCTGATCTACACCGCGGTCATGTACGCCGCCCTGCTCACCGTCGTCGGCGGCCTCCTGCGGTTCACGCTCGCCCGTGCCGAGGAGCGCGCCGGCGAGATGACCGCAGGTCCCTCCCGCCGGCCCTCCCGGATCGCACGGGCCGCGCGCTGGCTGCTGGGCAGCTGGTGGCGCCTCGCCCTGCTGCTGCTCGTGATCTGGTCGCCGGTCCTGCTGGGCGAGGTGCTCGGCGGGGGCGGAGCGTGGGCGGACAGCGACCTCCGGGCCGGCTCCCTGCGCGGCGAGGCCATGTCCGGCCACCGCAGTCCGCTCGTGATCGTCGCGTTCGAGTGCGTGCTCGCCATCGGCCGCCTCCTCACCGGGGGCATCGGGGCGGGTCTCGGCGTCCTGGTCCTGGCCCAGCTGGCCGTCGTGCTCGCGGCCCTGGGCCGGGCGGCGGCGCTGCTCGGACGCTGGGTGCGCAGCGACGGCCTGTGCGCCCTCGCGCTCGCGGTGCTCGTGATCGGCGGCGTCCCGATCGCGCTCTGGTCCCTGTCGCTCTCTGCCGCAGCGCTCGGCGCGGCCTCCCTGTGCTGGTTCCTCGCGCTCGCCCTCGACCACGTCCACTCGCGCGAGCAGATCCGCGGCGGGCGCGTGCTCGAGTGGGCGCTCGCCGCCCTGCTGCTGCTCAGCTGCTCCGCGCTCGCGACGCCCCTGGTGATCGTGATGCTGGTGATGGCGGTGATCGTGCGCCGCGGCCGCGAGGCCTGGCGCGCGGTGCTGGTCGCGCTCGTCGTGCCGCTGCTCGTGGTCCTGGTGGGCACGCGCCTGGGGGCCTCCCAGGGCATGCTGGGCACCGAGGACCCGGTCGCCCAGCACGGGCTGCAGGCGCAGAGCATCGCCCTCGCGCTGCGCGAGGATCCCGACGCGCTATCCGCGGAGGACACCGACGCGCTCGGGAAGATCTTCGACGTCGACGCCCTGCCCGACCGCTACGCGCCCGGCGCGCCCGCGAGGCTCCTCGAGGCGGAGAACGACACCGTCAGCGCGGCGCAGGCGCAGCAGCTCCCCGACATCTGGTGGCACCTCGCCCAGAACCGTCCCGGACTCGCGGCCGACGGCATCCTGCTGGAGGTCGCCGACACCTTCGACCCCTTCGCCCACGGCAGGCAGAACCTGCCGGGCTCCGCGGACGACGGAGCGCCCGGCGCGGTCGGCTCGGTCCTCGACGGGACCCCGGGCCTGCGGCTGCTCGTCGAGTCGCCGCTGCGGGTCGTGGCCGTGCTGCTGCTGGGCGTGATCGCGGTCGCCCTGCGCCGCCCCGGTGTCTGGTTCTGGGCGGTGCCGATCGGCGTGCTGACCGTGGCGCTCGCCCTCATGCCCGCCGACGCCTCCGGCGGCGCAGCGCTCGTGATCGGCTGCTTCCTCCCCTTCGCGGTGCTCGCGCTGTCGGCGAGCAGGGAGCTCGTCGAGATCGGCTCGCCCGACGGCGCGGTGCGCAGGATCCGCCGGGTCACCCGGCGGCGCAGCGCGCCGGGCCGGGGCGCCGACGGCAGGGCGACTGGCCGGGTCGATGCTGCGGCCGATGGCGGGGCAGCAGGTGAGGCCGATGGCTGGGGCGCCGGCAGAGCCGATGCCGACAGCGGTGCGGCCGACTCCAGGGCCGACGGTCGGGAGGACAGCGCGGCCGACGACCTCAGCTGGATCGGGGTGACCAGCTCGCCGCGCGATGGCGGACCCCAGGGCCGACACCAGCGCTCCGCCGAGGCCGAGAAGGAGGGCCGCTACGGGCCGGTGCGCAGCCTGCCGCAGCGCCCCCTCGCGCCGCCGAAGGGCCTCCACAGGAAGCCCCCGCGGCGCTGAGTCCGCGGAGCTGTGAGTCAGCGGCGCTGGGTCCGCGGCGCTCCCCCAACAGTCGCTGATCCGGGGCGCGGACTTCCGCGCCGAGCTGCTGGACCCGGCGCCGCGGCGCGGGCCCCGCGGAGACTCAGCCTCGCCGCGGACGACGCTGCCACCAGCGGCGGCGCGGGGTGGGTTCGTCGTCCGCGTCCTCCGATGGGGCGATCGGCCCGTCGTGCATCGGGTGTGCGGTTCCGTCCGAGTCCTCGTCCTCGACCCAGACGTCGGTCCAGCCGATGTCGGACTCGTCGTGCGGACGGAAGGGACGGCGCTCGCCGATCTCCTCGGTGACGTCCTCGAGGTGGATCTCCCGGGGCGGACGCACCTCCTCGCCGCGATGCGGCACCGGGCACGTCCAGAAGTACGGGCAGCCGGGACATCCGGCGAGCTCCGCGTCCGGCGCGACCTCCCGCTGGACCTGCACCTGGTCCTGCGCCTGCAGGATCCGCTGGCGGGTGTCGTACGGGTTGATGTCCACCGGTGAAGGCTACGCGTCACGGCTCCGCACGCGGTGGTGGCGGCGCCGCGCGGTGATGGTCGCGCGCTGGCCCCGGAACGGGAGGGATGGCATGTCTCCCGACGTCGACTCCGGGAGGGCATCGCATCGCAGGACCAGGGCATGGGACGCGGCGATGAGGGGTACGGCCGGGAATCGGCCCTAACCGAGCTCGGGATCGGGAGTCGGCCCGAACAGTGCTGCGGATCGGGAGTCGGCCCGAACAGTGCTGCGCAATGGTCGTTAAGGGCGCTCAGAACGACCGCTTCGTAGCACTCAACAGGGCGTCGGGGCCGGGGCGGGCCGGGATCGGAGCTGGCCGGTGCATTGCTGAGTACCCGGTGTCGATCCGAACAGTGCTGCGCAATGGTCGTTCAGGGCGCTCAGAACGACCGCTACGCAGCACTCAACGGGGCGTTGGGGCCGGGGCGGGCCGGGATCGGAGCTGGCCGGTGCAGTGCTGAGTACCCGGTGTCGATCCGAACAGTGCTGCGTACTGGTCGTTATGAGCGCTCAGAACGACCACTACGCAGCACTCAAGGGGTCGGTCCGGCTTCTCCGGCGGCCGAGGCGTCCGGAACCTCGCCACGGTGGGTGGTGATCCGGGCCGACGGCGGACACTCCGGCGGGATTCGAACCTGCGACACGCTCCTTATGGGGGAGCTGCTCTACCGGGCTGAGCTACGGAGCGGGACGGCCCGCAGGCCGGGCTCCCTGTGCAGGCCGACCAGGGAACTCGGCGAGACGACCGACGCACAGGACTGGCGTCGGCGGCCGTGCGCGTCGTCCTTCGGGAACGACGCGCATCCATGGTGCGCAGAGAGCCCCGCGCCATGCCACCTGCGGGACACACGGCGACGCACAGTACGGCCGCCCTCGCGACCGGACGGCCGGCCCGCTCCGCCCAGTGAGTTCGGCCGGCCCGCTCCGCCCAGTGAGTTCGGCCGACCGGGTCAGCCCGACGCGCCCGGCGCGACAGCTCAGCCCTGCGCTGCCGCGCGCGCCGCGGCGGGCAGGGCCCGGGCGATGCGGTCGACGATCCGCTCGTCGTGCGCGGTGGAGACGAACCAGGCCTCGAACGCCGACGGCGGCAGGTAGACGCCGCCCTCGAGCAGTGCGTGGAAGAAGCGGCCGAACGCGGCCGTGTCCTGGTCCTTCGCGTCCTCGTAGGAGGTCACGGGCTGGTCGCGGAAGAACACGGAGAACAGGGTGCCGGCGGTCTGGATGGTGTGGGGGACGCCCGCGGTGGTGAGGGCGTCGGCCACGAGCGACTGCAGGGTCGAGGAGGTGCGTGCGAGCCGCGCGTAGGCGGCATCGTCGAGCCCGGCGAAGGTCGCGAGGCCCGCGGCCGTGGCGAGCGGATTCCCCGAGAGCGTGCCCGCCTGGTAGACGGGTCCCAGCGGCGCGAGCAGGTCCATGAGGTCGGCGCGGCCGCCGAAGGCGCCCACCGGGAGCCCGCCGCCGATGACCTTGCCGAAGGTCATGAGATCGGGAGCCCAGTCCGAGCCGCCGACCGGACCGGATCCGGGTCCGCCGGCCGAGCCCGCACCGGCGGCCGAGCCCGCACCGCCGGCCGAGCCCGCACCGTCGGCCGAGCCTGCACCGGCGGCTGAGCCCGCACCGTCCGCCGTCGGCCCGTCGATGCCGTAGTAGCCCTCGGCGCTCGCGCGGAAGCCGGTGAGCACCTCGTCGGTGATCAGCAGGGCGCCGGCGGCGTGGGCGGTCTCGGCGAGGAAGGCGTTGAAGCCCTCCGGCGGGGTGACCACGCCCATGTTCGCGGGCGCGGCCTCGGTGATGATCGCGGCGATCTCCCCACCGCGCTCGGCGAACAGCGAGGCCACGGCGTCGCGGTCGCCGTAGGGCAGCACGATCGTGTCACGCGCGGTGCCCTCGGTGACGCCTGCGGAGCCGGGCATCGCGAAGGTCGCGACGCCGCTGCCGGCCTCGGCGAGGAGGGCGTCGACGTGCCCGTGGTAGCAGCCGGCGAACTTCACGACGACGTCGCGGCCGGTGGCGGCGCGGGCCACGCGCAGCGCGCTCATGGTGGCCTCGGTGCCGGAGTTGACCAGGCGCACCTTCTGCAGCGGGCGCACCCGGCGCACGAGCTCCTCGACGAGACTGACCTCGCCGGTCTGCGGGGCGCCGAAGGAGAGCCCGCGGCCGGCGGCCTCGCGCACGGCGTCGACCACGCGCGGGTTCGCGTGGCCCAGGATCATCGGACCCCAGGAGCCGACGAGGTCCACGTACTCGTGGCCGTCGGCGTCGGTGAGCAGCGCACCGGAGGCCGAGGCGATGAACGGCGGGGTGCCGCCCACGGAGCCGAAGGCCCGCACGGGCGAGTTCACGCCGGCGGGGATCACCTGCTTGGCGCGGTCGAAGAGGGACTGGGAGGTCGTCTCGTCCAGGGTCATGGGTGCTGTCTCCTTCGGGGAGTGCGGACGGGTGGGGGAGTGCAGGCGGCGCCGGGACATCGAGCGGTGCCCGAGCCGGCGGCAGGGTGGGCTCTCAGAGGAACGGGCGCAGGTGGGCGGGTAGGCCGTCGCGGATCCAGCCGGCGACCTCGGAGGCCCAGTAGGTGAGGATCATCGAGGCGCCGGCGCGCTTGAAGCCGAGCAGCGATTCCATGATGGCGCGGTCGCGGTCGATCCAGCCGTTCGCGCTCGCGGCCTCGATCATCGCGTACTCCCCGCTGATCTGGTAGCTGCCCACGGGCACGGGGGAGGAGTCGGCGATGTCGCGGAGCACGTCGAGGTAGGGCATGCCGGGCTTGACCATCACCAGGTCCGCGCCCTCGTCGACGTCGAGCTCGACCTCGAGGCGGGCCTCCCTGCCGTTGCCGGGATCCTGCTGGTAGGTGCGGCGATCGCCTTCGAGAGAGGAGTCGACGGCCTCGCGGAACGGGCCGTAGAACGCCGAGGAGTACTTCGCGCTGTAGGCGAAGATCGAGACGTCCTCGAAGCCGGCCTCGTCCAGGGCGTCGCGGATCGCGGCGATCTGGCCGTCCATCATCCCCGAGGGGCCGATCATGTGGACGCCCGCGCGGGCCTGCGCGAGCGCGATCTCGCGATAGCGCACCAGGGTGGCGTCGTTGTCGACGCGGCCGCGGGAGTCCAGGACGCCGCAGTGGCCGTGGTCGGTGAACTCGTCCAGGCACAGGTCGGCCATGATCACGAGGTCCTCGCCGATCTCCTCGGCGAGGCGCGCGATCGCCCGGTTCACGAAGGAGTCGGGGTCGCTCGCGGCGGAGCCCACCGCGTCCTTCGTCGCGGGGACGCCGAACAGGATGATCCCGCCGACGCCGCGGTCGGCGGCCTCGCGGGCCGCCTCGAGCAGGGAGTCCTCGGTGTGCTGGACGACCCCGGGCATCGAGGTGATCGGCACGGGCGCGTCGATCCCCTCGCGCACGAACATCGGCAGGACCAGGTCCGACGGCCGCAGCGTGGTCTCGCGCACCAGGGAGCGCATGGCCTCGGTGGTGCGCAGGCGGCGGGGCCGACGGGCCGGCGAGAGGCGGGCGGGAAGCTGCGCGCGGTAGTCGGCGACGCGCTGATCAGGGTCGATGGAGGTCATCGGGGTGTCACTCCTTCGGGGCGGCGGGGCTGGTCGGGCTGGTCCAGCTCGTGGAGCCGGTGAGGCTGTCGAGGCTGGCGGGTTGGGGAGTGGTCGTCTCGGGCGTGAGCGAGAGGTGCACGGCGCGCGCGAGCGAGGGTGCGTCGGGGTGCTCGGCGCGCGCGTCGACCCGGAGTCCGGCGTCGACGGCGGCCCCCTGGGTGGGGCGGCCGATGACGACGACGGCGGTGCGCGGGTGCACGCCGATCTGAGCGGCGCGGCGCGCGATCATCGAGCTGGTCAGCACGATCGCGTCGAAGCCGCCGCCGGGCAGGTCGCGCTCGACCTCCGCGGGCAGGGGTGCGTGCTGCGGGTGGTAGGCGTCGATCTGCTCGACCCGCATGCCGACGCCCTCGAGGCCCTCGCGGACGGTCGGGGCGGCGGCCGACGAGGCGGGCAGCAGCACGCGCGGCGCGGGAGCGGGTGCGGGAACGGCCGGATTCTGGTCCGGTGAGCCCCCGGCCCCCCGATGACGGCGCACCGCCTCGACGAGTGCGGCACCGGATCCCTCGGCGACCAGGTCGACCTCGAGGCCGGCCTCGTGCAGTGCGCGGGCCGTCGCGCCGCCGACGGCGACGACCTCGGTGCCTGCGGGCACCTGCAGGCCTGCGGCGACGAGCGAGCGCACGGTCGCGGGGCTGGTGATGACCAGCAGGTCGTAGGCGCCGCCGGCGAGGCGGTCGAGGGCGGGGGCGAGGTCCGCGGCAGGAGCGGGCTCGATGCGGACGAAGGGCGCCCGCACCACGTCGTAGCCGGCGATCTCGAGGAGGTCGGTCAGGTCGTCCCCGCGCCCCTCGGGGCGGGGGAGGAGGACGCGGTCCCTGCTCACGATGCGGCGTCGCCCTCTGCGGTGCTCGGCTCCGCGGCGTCGCCCCCTGCAGTGCTCGGCCCCGCGGCGTCGCCTCCGGCGGTGCTCAGCACGCGGGCGGCACCGGCGTCGAGGAGATCGGCGGCGAGATCCTGCCCCAGGCGCACCGCGTCGGCCTCGAGGGCAGCCGGGTCGGCGAGGTCGACGGGCGTGCTGCGGGTGCCCTCGAAAACCTGGACGCCGTCCTCGGAGATCGCGAGCCCGCGCAGGGTGAGCACGGGTCCCTCGGAGGCATCTGCGCCCGCGATCGTGCCCAGGGCGCCGACGGGCGCCGAGCAGCCGGCCTCGAGGGTGCGCAGCAGGGAGCGCTCGGCGGCGACGGCCGCGCGGGTCGGGGCGTGGTCGGCCGCACGCATGCCGGGCTCGAACCAGGCGCCTGCGGAGGTCTCGGCGCACTCGACGGCCAGCGCGCCCTGGGCGGGCGCGGGCAGCAGCAGGTCGGGGCTCAGCAGCTCGCTGATGACCTCGCCGCGGCCGAGCCGCAGCAGGCCGGCGGCGGCGAGCACCACGGCGTCGAGGTCCGCGTCCTCGCCGAGCGCGCGGGCGAGCCGCGTCTCGACGTTCCCGCGGATGCCCACGACCTCCAGATCGGGGCGGGCGCGGCGCAGCTGGGCGGCGCGGCGCGGGGAGCCGGTGCCGACCTTCGCGCCCCGCGGGAGCGCCTCGAGGGCCAGGCCGTCGCGGGCGCAGAGTGCGTCGCGGGGGTCCTCGCGCTCGGGCACGCAGGCCATCACGATGCCGGGGACGGGCGCGGTGGGCAGGTCCTTCGCGGAGTGGACGACGGCGTCGACCTCCCCGGCCAGCAGGGCCTCGCGCACCGCGGTGACGAACACGCCGGTGCCGCCGATCTGCGCGAGGGGACTGGTGCGGTCGACGTCCCCGTGCGTGCGCACCCGGACGAGCTCGACGCGGTCCTCGCCCGCGACGCGCCCGGCGATCTGGCCGGACTGGGCGAGAGCGAGGTCGGAGCCCCGGGTGCCGACGCGCAGCACAGGGGCCCCGTCGGCGCTCACGCCGGCACCTCGGAGCCCGTGCGGGACTGCCCGGCGTGCGCGGCCTGCTCCTCGGCGATGAGCGCGCGCATCTGCTCGTCGGCCTGCATGGCGCGGGCGATCTGCTCGACCGTGTCCAGGGCCGCGCCCTCGACGGGGACGGGGCGGGCGTGCGCCGAGCCGTTCAGGCAGCACAGGGCGCCGCAGGTGTCCTCGACAACGCCGAAGCCGGTGACCGCACGGGGGCTGTGACCGGGCTCGACATGCTCGCGTACGAGGTCCACGAGGCCCTCGACGAAGCGCTCGTCGGTCCCGGAGGTCGCCACGCGCGTGAACGCCAGGCCGAGCTCCTCGGCGGTCTCGGCGGCCTCGGTGTCCAGGTCCCAGACGACCTCGACGTGGTCGGTGACGAAGCCGATCGGGACCACGATCACCGCGTCGGCCTCGTCGTGCTCGCGGAGCTCCTGCAGGCGGTCGTTGATGTCGGGCTCGAGCCACGGCACGTGCGGAGCGCCCGAGCGGGACTGGTAGACCAGCTCCCAGTCGGGCGCGGCGGGTGCCGTCGGCCCGCCGTCGGCCCGGTCCGCGTCGGCCGAGCCCCCGTCGGCCCCCGCGAGCTGCTCCATCACCCAGCGGCACGCCGCGAGGTGCTGGGCGACGTACCAGCCGCCCACATCGCCCGCCGACGGGTCGGCCGCGTCCTTCTCGGCGGGGCCGGAGGCGCTGGACATGACGTGCGGGATCGAGTGCGTGGAGAACAGCACGCGGGTGCGGGAGGCGTCGTGGCCGGCGTCGCGCATCTGCGTGATCGCCGCGCGCACCCCGTCGCGCACGGGCTCGAGGAAGCCGGGATGGTCGAAGTAGGCGCGGATCTTCTGGATCTCCATCTCGCCCACGAGATCGTTCGCGACCAGCGCCTTCGCATAGTCCTCGCGGTACTGGCGGCACGAGGAGTAGGAGGAGTAGGCGCTCGTGGCGACCGCGAGCACCCGGCGGTGCCCGTCGGCGCTGATCTGCCCGACCACGTCGCTCGTGAACGGCGCCCAGTTGCGGTTCCCCCAGTAGACCGGCAGGTCGATGCCGGCCGCGGCGAGCGCCCGCTCGAAGCGGGTGATCAGGTCGCGGTTCTGGTCGTTGATCGGGGAGCGCCCGCCCAGCTTGCGGTAGTGCTCGCCGACGACCTCGAGCCGCTCGTCCGGGATCCCGCGCCCGCGGGTGACGTTGCGCAGGAACGGCACCACGTCCTCCTGCTGCTCCGGCCCGCCGAAGGAGGCGAACAGGATGGCGTCGTAGGGGACGTCCTGGGGGAGAGATGCGGGGTGCTCGGTCATGGTGACCTCCGGGTCGCAGTCGATGCCCCGGCGGGGCGGCCGGGGCGGAAGGGAATCGGGTGGGTGCTGGAGGGGATCAGACGAGGATGGCGGCGACGTCGTCGGCGGCGGCCAGGCGTCGGCCCACGTGGAAGGGCAGCTCGTCGCGCACGTGCAGGCGAGCGCCGGTGTAGCGCAGGGCGCGCATCATGTCGACGAGATCGTGGAGGTCGTCGGACTCGAAGGACAGCAGCCACTCCCAGTCGCCGAGCGCGAAGGCGGCGACGGTGTTCGCGTGGACCTGCGGGTAGGTGCGGCCCAGCGTGCCGTGCTCGATGAGCATGTCGCGGCGCTCCTCGTCGGGCAGCAGGTACCACTCGTAGGAGCGGGTGAAGGGGTAGACCGTGACCCACTGCTGCGGAGTGCGGGAGGGGGAGAGGAAGGCCGGGGCGTGGGACCGGGAGAACTCGGCCTCGCGGTGCACGCCGACGGCCGACCACGAGCGCACCAGGCCCTCGGCGGCGCGGGTGCGCTCGAAGCGGCGCAGGGCGTCCTGCAGGGCCTCGGGGGTCTCGGCGTGCATCCACAGCATCAGGTCGGCCTCGGCGCGGAACAGCGACGCGTCGTAGATGCCGCGCACCACGGTGCCCTCGGCCTCGATCGCGGCAACGACATTCTCGATCTCCGCCGCGACCTGCTCGCGCGGGGCGTCGGCCGCCTCGGCGCGCGTGAACACGGTGTACGAGGTGTACCGGACCGTGTCTCCGCCGGTGGGGGCCGACGGAGCCGAGGCGGTCGACGGGGCGGGCACTGTGCCCGCCGCGGGGGCCGACGGGGTCTGGTGGGTGTCTTCGCTGCTCATGATGTCCTTCCATCGTGTCGGACGAGGGCGTCGAGCCCCGTCCCGGCGCGCCATGCGCCGGTCAGCTCCAGCGGCAGCGCTGCGCTGCCGAGGATGCGGTCGAGGTCTTCGAGGGCTGCGCGGTGGCCCGGACGGGCCTGCCGCATGGTGCGCCGCCAGGTCACGGTGCGTGCGGCCCGCAGATGCTCGCGGGCGAGCGCGGTGCCGAGGATCGCGGAGGCGTCGGCGAGGGCGAGGTCGGTGACCTGCTCGTCGGTGAGGGCGTCGTCCCCGGGCAGCACCTCGCCGGGGCGCCCGTAGGACAGGCGCAGCACGTGGGCGTGGGGCCCGAAGCGCTCGCGCGCGGCCCGGTCCACGTGCTCCCACTTCGCGCTCGCGTGGGTGAGGCCCTTCGCGCGGATCCCGCGAGTGCCGGGTGCGACCAGGGCCCCCGTGCCCGAGGGGAAGGCGTCGAGCGCGGGAGCGTCGAGCGCCAGCAGCACGAGCCTCACGGCGACGGCGGGGCTGCGGGGGATCGCGCGGGCGATCCCGGCGAGGGCCTCGTCGGCCCCGTCACCCAGCAGCAGGTCGTGGCCGGTGCCGGGGTCCGTCGCGATCACGAGGCGGTCGGCGGCCACGGTGCCGGCGTGGACGCCGTCCAGGCGCACCTGCCAGGCGGCGTCGACGTCTGTGCCGTCGGCCCGACGGGTCGACCCGCGGCGCACGCCGACCGCACGGGTGCCGCTGAGCATCGTGCCGCCGTGGGAGAGCAGGTCATCGGCCAGAGCCCCGGGCAGCAGCGCCATCGTCGGATCGAGGGCCCGCACGGCCGTGCCCGCGGAGGCGCGGGCCTGCGGGCGCAGGCGGCGCACGGCCGCGGCGAGGGACCCCGTCTCGCGCACGGTCTCCTCGAGGCGCGGCAGCACGCACGCGAGCTCGAGGGCGTGCGGATCGGCCGAGTGCACGCCGCCGATGATCGGGGCGACCAGGCGCTCCGCGACGCGGTCGCCCATGCGGCGCCGCACGTACTCGGCGACGCTCACGCCGTCGGCGAGGCCGTATGAGGCGGGCAGCAGGCGCTCGGCCCAGGCACGCAGCGCACCCGTCGTGCCGAGCACCGTGCGCACCTCGCGGGACAGCGGATCGCCGGGGATGCCCAGCAGGCCGCCGGGCGGGGAGACGAGCGCGCCGGCCTCGGAGACCACGCGGGAGCCGAGCCCGGTGCGGGGGCTCACGACGCTCCCGTCGAGGCCGAGGTCCCGGAGCAGGGCGTCGACCGCGCCGGAGGCGGTGCCGTAGGCCTCGGCGCCGGCGTTGACGACGAGTCCGCCCAGGTCGACGCCGCGCACGGCGCCGCCCACGTCCTCACGGCGCTCGACGAGGGTGACGCGGGCCCCGCCGCGCGCATGCCTGCGCGCGGCCAGGAGCCCGGCGAGACCTCCGCCGAGGACGAGGACACGGGTGCTCACAGCGCGTCGGCCTCCCGGGTGCTCGGGATGCTCGGGGTCGGGCGCGCCGAGGACTGCTCGCGCGCGGTCGAGGACTGCTCACGGGCAGGCGAGGACTGCTCATGGAGATATGCGACGAGGTCGGTGAGGACGCCGGGATCGGTGTCGGGCGGGACGCCGTGGCCGAGGTTCACCACGTGGCCGGGCGCGGAGGCGCCGCGGGCGAGGACCGCGTCGGCCTCCGCGTAGCGGGCGTCGGCCCCCGTGAACAGGACGGCGGGGTCGATGTTGCCCTGCACGGGCACGCCGTCGCCGAGGAGGTCGACGGCCTGGTCGAGGGCGATGCGGTGGTCGACGCCCATCGTGGTCGCGCCGGCCGCGTGCATCTCGCGCAGCAGGTGGCTCGCGCCCACGCCGAAGTGGATCCGCGGCACGTCGAGATCGGCGACAGCGCCGAGCACGGCCGCCGAATGCCGCTGGACATGGGCCAGGTAGGTCTCTGCCGAGAGCGCGCCCACCCACGAGTCGAACAGCTGCACGGCCTGTGCGCCCGCGGTCACCTGGGCGCGCAGGAATCGGCCCGAGAGCTCGGCGACCCAGCCCGCGAGGCGGTCCCAGGCGTCGGGATCCTCGCGCATGAGGGCGCGGGTGCGCAGGTGGTCGCGGCTCGGGCCGCCTTCGACCATGTACGAGGCGACGGTGAAGGGGGCGCCGCAGAAGCCGATCAGCGGGGTCGCGCCGAGCTCGGCGGTCACCAGGCGCACGGCCTCGCGGATCGGCTCGAGCGACGCCTCGAGGGAGTCGTCGATCGGGGGCAGGGCGTCGATGTCGGCGACCGTGCGGATCGGGTGGTCGAAGACGGGGCCGCGGCCGGGCACGATCTCCACGGCGAGGCCGGCGATCTTCGCGGGCACCACGATGTCGGAGAAGAAGATGCCCGCGTCCACACGATGGCGGCGCACGGGCTGCAGGGTGATCTCGGCGGCGAGCTCCGGCATGAGGCAGGCCTCGAGCATGCCGGTGCCCTCGCGGGCCTCCCGGTACTCGGGCAGGGAACGGCCGGCCTGGCGCATGAACCACACGGATGCGGGCGCCGCGGGGTCGACGGCATCTCCGCGCAGCCGGCGCACCAGGGTCGGGGTGTCCTGCGCGGTGGCCTGCGGAGCCTGCGCAGTGCCCGGACGGGCGGCGGGGGCGGGGCTCATCTGATCTGACATCCTGTCGTGAAAAGTGGCTCTGACGTGCACGATCGCCGTGCTCTGCCATTGTGCCCCCACCCCGAGGACGGCCCGCGGGAGGAAGGTCCCGGGGTGGTCAACACCTCACCGGTCCCGGAGCTGCCCGGGCCTACCATGGAGTGATGCTCGCCGCCGTCCGTGCCACCCATGAGCACCTCGATCTCGGGGTGCTGGACGTGCTGACCCGCGATGCGGCCGACCTCCCCGAGGTCATCGATCACCTCAACGCCGACGGCGGCCCGCTCGACGGCTGGGTGGTCATGTCCACCTGCAACCGCCTCGAGGTCTACCTCGACACCCAGCGCTTCCACGACGGCCTCGAGCTCGTCGTCGAGGCGGTGAGCGAGACCAGCGGCCTGGACGCCGAACTGGTCTCCGTGTGCTTCGAGACCGCGATGGGCGCGCCCGTCGCCGAGCACCTCTACGAGGTCACCGCGGGGCTGCGCTCCGTCGTCCTCGGTGAGGCGGAGATCGCCGGCCAGGTGCGCGCGGCCTTCGACGGGGCCCGCGGAGCCGGCCACACCACCGCGCAGCTCAACGACCTCTTCCAGATCGGCTTCCGCTTCGCCAAGCGCGTCGCCTCCCGCACCCCGGTGGGCGCTGCCGGCCGCTCCGGCGTCGCGATCGCGCTCGACCATGCCGTCGGCCTCATCGGCCCGCTGCAGGACAAGGACGTGCTGGTCATCGGCACCGGCGCCTATGCGCGCCTGGGCGTCGCCGACCTCACCCGCCGCGGCGCCGGCCGGGTGCGCGTGCACTCCGGCTCCGGGCGCGCCCTCGGGTTCGCCGAGCGCCACGGCATCGAGGCCATCCGCGCCGACCAGCTCGGGACCGCGATCCGCGAGGCGGACCTCGTGCTCGCCTGCTCCGGCCGCGGCACGAGCCTGTTCCCCGACCACTTCCGGGACGTCGGCCCGACCCTCATCCTCGACCTCGCCCTGCACTCCGACCTGCACCCCCTGGTGCGCCACCTGAACGACGTGCGCGTGCTGGACCTCTCCGACCTCACCATCGAGATCGACGAGGAGGCCGCCCCCGTGCTCGAGGCGGCCCGGCAGATCATCGCCGACGGCGTCGCCCAGTTCACCGCCCGCCAGGAGTACCGGCGCGTGGACCCGGCGATGGCCGCGCTGCGCCGCTCGCTCGGCGAGGCGACCGACGCGGAGGTCGCGCGGCTGCGCCGCGGCGGCAAGGGCGAGGAGGCCGACGACGTCGAGAGGTCGATCCGCCGCATCCTCGCCAAGGTCATGCACTCGCCCACGGCCCGCGCCCGCGAACTCGCCGAGCAGGGCGACGCCGAGAAGTTCGTGCAGGCCTTCCACACCATCTTCGGCGTCGACCTCGGAGAGGCCGACGCCCCCGAGGAGGGCGACCACCTCGCGAGCCCCTGGGTGCGCCTGGACCGCACCGTCCCCCCGGAGGCCGTGCGCGAAGGCGCCCTGCTGACGGGGGAGACGCCCGGGGCGCCGGAGGAGGGAGCCGCGGCCACCGAGCCTGCCGCGGCCACCGAGCCCGCCGCGGCCCCGACCGCCGACACGATGGAGGCCCTCGCGCGACTGGCCCGCATCGGCGTCCAGGAGAACGTGCGCCAGAACCCCTCGGCCTGCCCGCTCACGCCCGCCCAGCAGCAGGCGTTCCTCGAGCAGGTCGGCCACGGGCACCACTGAGTCGACCGCGGTCACCACTGAGACCCGTCCGATCCCCCTGAACCGGAGGACCCGATGACCATGCCGAGTCCCACCACGGCCGAGCTCTACCCACGCCTCGCGTCCATGCTCGCGGGTCCCGACGCCCCGAACGCCTTCGATGCCGCCGTGATCGACGTGCGCGCCGAGCTCGCGATCGCCTGCGCCCGCGAAGGCCGCGCCGAGGACGCAGCCCTGCAGGTCGAGGAGCTCGTGAAGGACTGCCGCCGCGAACTCACCGAGGACGATCCGCGCACGGCCCGCGCCGAGGAGGCGAAGGCGGAGGTCTGGCGCCTCATCGAGAGCGTCGGCGAGAAGGGCTGAAGCGCCCCCGGTCACTACACGTAGTGGGAGGTCGGGTCACGTGCATATTCGAGGGTCACCCGACCTCCTGCTACGCGTAGTGCTCGCCCCCGCGCGAGACTTCGCTCCAGGTGCTCGTGGCGCTCCAGGAACTATGGGTGCCCCGGGTGCGCTTGGCGCTCCAGGGTCTGCGATTGCCCCGTGCGCCCTGCCCGCCCGGTGAGGTCGGCAGGCTCGGGGTCCTCTGCGATGAGCCGGAGCACCTCGAGCGTGGTCTCGGCCTGCACGGTGGGCTGCCAGGTGTGCTCCTGGTCCTCCCATGATCTGCCGTGGCGCACCCACCCGGTCTCGCATCCCGCGGCGCGCCCTCCGGCGATGTCCGCGTCAGGATGGTCGCCAATCATCCATACGGTCCCCGCCTCCTCGCGGAGCCCGAGGCCGTCGAGCGCTGCCGCGAAGATCCCTGCGGAAGGCTTCTTCACCCCGACCGATTCGGAGATCACGACGTGGTCGACGAGCTCGCCGATGCCGGTCAGCTCGAGCTTCCGGGACTGCTGATCCGTGCGCCCATTGGTGACGACGACGACGGGAACGCCGCGCGTGCGCAGGCGCTGCAGCTCCTCGACGACGCCGGGATAGGGGGAGATGAAGGGGAGGTGGCCTCGTCGCAGGTGCATCACGAGCTCCTCCGCGGGCATGCTCGTCCCCAGCCGCTCACGCAGTCCGTCCGCGAGTGTGCGGCGCGGTTCGTAGCCGTGAGCATCCGCTGCCAGCAGCCAGCTCAGATCCTCCTGATCGCCTCCGAGGTCCTCCACGAAGCCCTCCGCCCAGCGCGCGAAGCCGCCGTCGCGGTCGATGAGCGTGTTGTCGAGGTCGATGAGGAGCAGCATGCGCCGAGACTATCGAGCACCGAGCACCGAGCACCGAGCACCGAGCACCGAGCACCGAGTGCCGAGCACCCCGGAGCCGGAATCGTGCGAGGTGCACTGGGGCCGAGCGTCCGGCGTGGCAGAGACGGAGGGCTGTCCGGTCTTCTCCTCGCGATCGTGCGAGCGGGGAGACGTCGCGCTCAGCTGAAGCCGTCGGGCGTGCGGAGGTAGGCGATCGCCATCGCGCTGATCTCCTGCGCGAAGTCGTCGCGGGTCATGTGCGGAAGGAGCGCGTCGGGCCTCACGAAGCTGTGGAAGCACGCCGCGAGGAGAGTGCCGGCGACGGCGTCGAGGGCCTCGGCCGTGTCCGATCGTCGGATCTCGTGGGCGTGCGGTGCGGCCGCGTCCCGCAGGATCGCGCGGATCTCGGAGATCGTCCGCGCTCCGTGGTCCTCCGCATCCGCCTCGCGGACCGTCAGCAGGTCGGGGAACAGCGCGTGGGAGTCCGCGAAGGCCTCCATGAGGGCGTGGGCGTAGCGGGTCAGCACGTCGGCCAGAGAGGGGCCCGCTTCCCGCAGGCGGGCGGCGACCTGGTCGCGGCGCTGATCCAGCATCCTGCCCGTGAGGGTGCTGACGAGCTGCGCCTTCCCGTCGAAGCGGCGGTAGACGGAGCCCACCGAGATCCCCGCACGGTCCGCGACCGCGGCGATCGTCATCTTCTCGAGCCCCACCTCGAGGGCGAGAGCCTCGGCGGCCTCCAGAGTGCGGGCCAGGGTGGCCGCGCTCCGCGCCTGGAGCGGCTCGCGGATCGAGGGGCCGTGAGCGGTGGTGTCCGTCATCTCTCGCATGCTACCGAGGCCCCGCGCATTGACAGTGCCGGGGCGAGCGCACAATATGTGAATCAAGATTCGCATTTCATCCAGTGCTCGCAGGGGCCGCGGTGCCCGCAGCACCTCAGCGCCCGCAGCACTTCAGCGCCCGCAGCACCGCAGCGCTCCCAGCATTCCCCGCACTCCGAGAGAAGACAGACCATGGACGAGCTCCTCGCGCTCCCGCCGATGACCATCACGCTCGCCGCCGGTCCCGAGGGACCCGGCAGCCTCGACGACTTCGAGCGGTTCTCTGCGCAGCGCGCGCTCGCCCGGTATCGGGATCGGCTGGGGCGCGACGGTCTGCTCGCGCTCCTCGGGGACGACATCGAGGAGGGCAACGCGTATCTGCGTCAGGCGGCCCGGGCGTCCGACGGCCGCTTCCACGCGGGGACCACGGTCCTCGAGGTGGACGGGCTCACCGCCGGCGAGTTCATGTCCTGGATGTCCACGGCGTTCGACGACGAGCGGGCGCTCCTGGCCGCGCACCCGGAGCACTATGTGATGGCCGATCAGCCCGACGGCACCGTCCTGGTCGTCGAGAACATCGGCCCGCACGTCTGCTCGTTCTACATGGGCGGCTGGGGGAGCAACGCGCTCGGGTGGACGAGCGAGGCGGCCGAGCTCCAGAACGAGTCGGAGTTCCCGCACCGGATGGCCTCGAACCTGTTCCTCGAGGACGGGACCGTCGTGGGACGGGTGCTGACGCAGTTCGGTGACACGGCCCAGGGATTCAGTGCGCGTCTGACGGTCTACCTGCCCACCGAGTGCTCGGCCGACGTCCTGGAGCACCACCTCCGGCACTTCGGGGTCGAGTTCCGCAACTGGATCGTCGCTGCCGACGCGGAGAGGCGCTGAGCGCGTCGGCCGACTGCCCAGCGGTGACCATGCTGCCCCGCGCCGCACCCCGGCCCGCGAACCGTCATCGCCCACTTACGATGTCCACAGCCCGAGGCGTCGACGACGAGCCGGACGAGTGATCGAGCTCCCGAGCCCTTCCATGGAAGCGGAGGAACCCCCATGCCCGCACCACGTCATGGTCTGCCCCGAGTCCGCCGCCCGGAGCGCGCGGGCCGGCGGGGTGGCGACGCCCGAGCCGCCGGGGTCGCCGCGGGCGGCGCCGGACCGATGATCCGGTACGTCTCCCGCGGGGTGCCGTCGGCGCCGCCCGAGGGGACGTCCGTGGCCGATGCCCTCGAGTTCTCGCACTCGTCCCCGGACCGGATGGTGATGTTCTTCTACGCGGACCCGAGCCGCGAGGACGTGGCCGAGCTCGAGGAGGCGTGGGGGCTGCACCCCCTCCTGGTCGAGGATCTGCTGAACGGGCATCAGCGCCCGAAGCTCGAGCGCTACGGGGACGTGCTGTTCCTGGTGATGCGCTCCGCGCGGTACATCGACGAGACCGAGGAGGTCGAGTTCTCCGAGTTCCACCTGCTCGTGCGGGCGGGCGCCGTGGCCCTGCTGTGCCAGGACGGCAGGTGGCTCGACGGAAACGAGGAGCCCTCGCTCGCCGACGGTCATCCCCTCGCCGCCACCCGGCGCGAGCGCTCGCTGCTCGGAGGCCTCGACCTGCTGTCCCTCGGTCCTGAGGCGGTCCTGTACCGGGTGCTCGACACGATCGTCGACGACTACGGGCACGTGCTGCGCGGCCTCGAGATCGACAAGGAGCAGATCGAGAGGCAGGTCTTCAGCGGGGATGCGGCCGTCGCCGAGCGCATCTACCGACTGAGCCAGGAGGTCATCGACATGCAGCAGACGATCGCCTCCGTGAGCGATGTCGTCGCCTCCCTGCAGGGAGGGTTCGAGAAGTACGACATCCCCGAGGAGCTCCGGGCGTACCTGGACGACGTCTCGGACCATCTCTCGCGCTATACGTCCCGGGTCCGCGACCTCCGCGATGCGCTCGCGCAGATCCTGGACGTCAACGCGACGCTCGTCGCGCAGCGGCAGAACGAGGACATGAAGAAGATCTCCGGATGGGCGGCGATCCTCTTCGCCCCGACCCTGATCGGCGCGATCTACGGCATGAACTTCGACGACATGCCGGAGCTGCACTGGGCCTTCGGGTATCCGATGGCGCTGGGGCTGATGCTCGGGCTCGCGGTCGTCCTGTACGTCGTGTTCAAGCGCAGCCGGTGGATGTGATCGCGGCGCCATCGTCCGAGGTGTCCGTATGGTTGGCCCCCACGGATGAGTCGGCGTCCCGCCCGACGAGAAAGGTGGACGGATGCGCCCCAGCGGCCTTCGCTGCATGGACCTGACCGATGGTGTCGCGGTGATGGCGGTCGTGAACCGCACCCCGGACTCCTTCTACGACAGGGGCCGCACTTTCGCGCTCGACCAAGCTGTCGAGAGCGCCGTGCGCGCGGTCGAGCGCGGCGCCGACTGGATCGACATCGGCGGCGTGCCCTTCGGGCGCGGTCCCGCGGTCTCGGTCGAGGAGGAGATCGAGCGCGTGGTCCCGGTGATCGAGCGGCTGGCCGCGTCGCATCCCGAGGTGATCGTCTCGGTCGACACCAACCGCGCCGCCGTCGCCCGAGCGGCCCTCGAGGCCGGCGCCGCCGTCATCAACGACACCAGCGGCCTGACCGACCCCGAGATGGCGCGCGCCGTCGCCGAGGGCGGCGCGCACGTGATCCTCTGCCACAGCGCCGGCAGGCCCCGCGAGGAGAAGCCCGCCGCGCACTACGAGGACGTGGTGGAAGAGGTCCGCGCGACCCTGCTGGACCAGGTCGCACGCGCCGAGGCGGCCGGGATCCCGCGCGAGCGGATCATCATCGACCCCGGCCACGACCTCGACAAGAACACCCTGCACTCCCTGGAGATCACCCGTCGGCTCGAGGAGCTCACGGCGATCGGGCTCCCTCTGCTGGTCGCCGTCTCGAACAAGGACTTCATCGGCGAGTCGATCGACCGCCCCCAGGGGGAGCGCCTGGCGGGCTCCCTCGCCGCGATGACCGTGTGCATCATGAAGGGCGCGCGCATCGTGCGCATGCACGACGTCGCCGAGACCGTGGACGCGGTGCGCATGACCGAGGCGATCCTGGGCCTGCGCGAGCCCGTGCGCCTCGAGCACAACATGCATCCGACGCACAACGTGTGAGGACGGGGCGGGGCAGCGGGCTGTCCCGTCTCGGAGAGGGGCGGCCGGTGACCGTGGCCGCCCGACTCCGTCGACCGAGGTCAGTCGCCCGGCGTCGGCCCGTCTGACTCAGTCGATCTTCGTCAGCGCCCGACGCCGGCCCGTCCGACTCAGCTGACCTTGGTCAGCGCCCCGCCCTTGTGCATCGCGACGTGATCGGTCGTGTCGCTGCGGATCGTGTACTGGGGATCCTCGGGGCTGCAGTGCCGCGTGCGTCCCTTGAACTCGACGTCCTGGGTGTGGACCTCGGTGATCACCCCGGAGACCACGCCGGCCTCCGAGTTCCACTGCACGTGGTCGCCCGTCGCGAACTGCGTCATCGTGCGCCTCCCATCGGCCGAGGAGCCGGACGAGGGTCCGTCCCGAGTCCTGCCCGGGTCCGATCGTCGGCCCTGGTCCTCGTCCCCTCGGCGGATCCATCGTGCCACGCAGCGCATGTAACCTCGGCGCCATGACGCTCGCGGGCCTGCTGACCTTCTTCGGCCTCGCCGTCGTCACCATGGACGTGCTGGGCGGCGTCATCGCCGCCACGTTCCTCGCGCGCGGCATGCGCCCCCTGCACCTGCTGTACTTCCTGGGCGGCTACGCCGTCGCGGTGCTCGCGGTGACCCTCGTGCTGAAGCCGATCCTGGCCTTCGCCGGCCGCTGGGTCGCCCCGGTGCTCGATTCCGGGGTGCGGGTCTCGGTCATCCAGCTGGTCGTGGGCTGCGCCCTGATCGGCTTCGCCGCCTACCAGTGCCGCAGCGCCCTGCGGCCTCGCCCGCCCAAGGACCACCACACGATCGACCAGGTGGGCTCGCTCGCCGTGGGCGGACTGCTGCTCTCGCTGACGACCTTCGCCGATCCGACCTTCACGATCGCGGTGGGCCTCGCGATGCAGACCCACAGCCTGCTCGAGGAGATCGTGCTGCTGGTGGCATGGAACGTGATCTACCAGCTGCCGCTGGTCACCGTCACGGTGCTGTCCCAGTTCGGCCTGCACACTCGGGTGCTGCGCGCCCTCGAGAACTTCTTCGGCCCGCGCCGACGGGTCCTTCTGCTCATCTTTTCGGCGCTGCTGGCCACGGGCGGGATCGTGGTCATCGTCGACGGCATCGTGGCGCTGGCCAGCACACATCACTCCTGGCTGCAGTCGCTGCTCCTGCTGCGCTCGGAGCACGGGGCCTGAGCGGCGCGGGGAGGACGGGTTCGGGCAGGCCCGGGCACCCGGGCACGTGGGCACGCTGGCGCCCGGGCAGGTCAGGGCAGTCCGGTCAGGGATGGACAGGGCCGGACGGGGCCGGACAGGGCTGGACGGGGCCGGACGGGGCTGGACGGGGCCGGACAGGGCCGGACGGGTCGTACCCGCCCCCGATCGGTGCGCCACGACCCGCGGCGAGCCGTGGCACCGCGTCCCGTGTCATGGAGCGGCGTGTACGCGACATCCGTGCAATATCTGGCACGGATGTCGCACATAGGCCCTCCGGTGACATGTGCAGGGCCGATGCATCCCTGTAAGGCGCACACGGTGGAGGGGTGCACCCCTCGGTGGCACGCACGCAGGGGCGATGCACCCCTCTAGGGCATGCACGGTGGAGCGGTGCACCCCTCCGCAGCACGCACGTCGGAGCGGTGCACCCCTCGGCCACAGATACGGGTCGGCCGCAGATGCGGGTCGGGGCGACGGCGAGGGCGGCAGGCGCGGCGCGCCCCCAGCGCTCAGCTCTCGACGATCTCCCCGTTGTCGTCGAGCCGCACCTCGTGGCCCCGGCGCGCCGAGGCGTAGCAGGCGTCGACGATGCGGGCGCGGCTGAGGCCCACGCCGCCGTCGTGCTGCGACCAGGACGCCTCGTCGCGCACGTGCTCGAGGAAGCGCTCGACGACGGCGCCGTGGCCGCGGCCCTCGGGCGCGGTGACCGGGGTGTCGGTCGCGTCCTCGCCGTCGCCCGTGAAGATCGTGAGCTCGCCGGAGGGCGCGTAGCCCTCGACCTTCAGGTCGGCGCCGCCGTCGGTGCCGTAGAGGGTGATGCCGAACTCGTCGGGGGTGGCGCGGTGGGTCGCCCAGCTGGTCTCGAGCATGATCGAGCCGCCGCCCTCGAGGCGCAGCAGGGCGCTCGCGAGGTCCTCGACCTCGTAGGCCGAGTCGGTGCCGGACTTCAGCCCGCCGACGGCCCCGCCGAGGCCGCGCGGGCCCAGCTCGGCGTGGGTGACGGCGGAGACGGCGGTGACGCGCGGTTCGCCCATGATGTGCAGGGTCCAGTCGAGCACGTGCACGCCGAGGTCCACGAGGGGCCCGCCGCCGGACATCGCCGCGTTGGTGAACCAGCTGCCCAGCGCGGGGATCCCGGCCCGGCGCAGCCACATGGCGCGTGCGTGGTACGGGCGGCCGACGGTGCCGTCCTCGACGGCCGCGGCGATCGCCTCGATGTCGCCGCGCCGACGGTGGTTGAAGACGACCTCGAGCACCCGGCCGGCCTCGCGCGCGGCATCGACCATGGCCTGGCCCTCCTCGCCGGTGCGGGCGATGGGCTTCTCGCTGAGCACGTGGGCGCCCGCGCGCAGCGCGCCGATCGCGATCGGCGCGTGCAGGAAGGTGGGCACGGCGACGCTGACCACGTCGAGGTCGCCGCGCGCGACCATCGACTCCCAGTCGCGGTAGGTCGCCTCGATCCCGTACTTCTCGGCGAGCTCGGCGCGGACGTCGTCCTCCATGCCGGCGATCGCGACCAGCTCGACACCGGGCGCCGCGTCGTAGGCGGCCATGTGCTGCTGGCCGGCCCAGCCGATGCCGACGACGCCGGCGCGGATCGGAGTGTTCTGAGAGGTCATGGGGGAGCGGCCCTTCCGTCGGCGCTGACAGGCGACCCGGAATCCTCGGTCAGGTGGCGGATCGCCCCGGTGCGAAGAGTTGATTTCGGGTCTATAGATAAGTGCGGTGACGACCTTATCACCGCGTCGACGGCGGCGATCAGGGGCGATGGCGCCGTGCAACCCCTGGGCGATCCAGCGCACGGGGGACGGTTCTGCGGGGCGGCACCCCGTGGCATGCTCGTGGGCGTCCTATCGGGGATCGGGTGCTTTCGACCGTCCGGCCTGCCCTCTGTTCGCGAGCGTTCCGGCCCGTTCTTGACTCGCGACGGCACCGTACCGCCCCAGGAGGTGGACGCGCATGACACAACGCACCGAGCACAGCGACGAGGCGGACCTCGACCGCCGCGTCGGCGAGCTCCGCGCGGTACGGGACGGCTTCGACGACCTCCCCGTGCCCACGGTGGTCCTGCACGGTCCGCAGTTCCGCATCGTCGCCGCCAATGCAGCCCTCCGACGGCTCACGGGCCGCGAGCACGTCGTGGGCAGGACCGTCCGCGAGGCGTTCCCGGAGGTCGAGGGCCAGGCGCTGCTCGGACTCGTGGAGCAGGTCTACCGCACCGGCGAGAAGGCCACCGCGTACGAGTGGCGCATGCAGCTCGACGTCGGGGGCGGCAGCACGTGGGAGTCCTACCAGGACTTCGTGCTGACACCGCAGAAGGATGCGGGGGATCGGGTCACGGGCGTCATCACCCAGCTGATCGACGTCACCGACAGGGTGCTCGAGCGATGTCGCGCGGAGTCCGCGACGGCCACGGCGGAGCGCCGGTACGACGAGGCGCACGAGACCGTCGTCGAGCTGCAGAAGGCGCTGCTGCCGCCGTCACTCCCCGTTCTGCCTGCGGTGCGCACGGCTGCGCGCTATCTGGTCGCGGACCGCGAGCAGGCCGCGGGTGGGGACTGGTTCGACGCCATTCCGCTGGTCGGCGGGCGCCTGGTCCTCGTCGTCGGTGACGTCGTCGGCCACGGGGTGGCGGCATCGGCGGCGATGGGGCAGCTCCGGGTGGTTCTCGAGGAGGCGCTCACGCGATCGTCCGACCTCGGGGAGGCGGTGCATCGGGCGGACGACATCGCCTCCCGCAGCTCAGATATGCGCGGGAGCACCCTCTGCGCGGCGGTGCTGCACGTCCGCGAGGGTCGGATCGACTACAGCACCTGCGGGCATCCAGCGCCTCTGCTGGTGGCGGCTGACGGGACCAGCCGGCAGCTCGCGCCCAGCGGTGGGACGCCGCTGGGAACCGGTGGTCCCGTGCGCTCGGCCTCGGCGCCCATCGGACCGGGGGAGACGGCGCTGCTGTTCAGCGATGGGTTGATCGAGCGCGCCGGGCACACTCTCGACGAGGGGCTGGGAGCCGTGGAGGAGGTCATCGGAGCCGCCGTTCGCGACACCGCCCTGCCCGAGGGATCCGCGTCCTCACCCGCCGAGCGGATCTGCCAGCTCGCCGTCGAGCTGCTCTCGCGCACCGGGTACGACGACGACATCACGACGCTCGCGGCGCATGTGCTGGCCTCCCCGCAGCTGCCTGTGCGGGTCGTGGTCCCAGCGACCGTGGACGGACTGCTCGAGGCTCGGGGGAGGCTGAGCGAGTGGGTGAGGCCGCTCGACCTCTCGCCGGAGGAGCTGCAGGGGCTCGATCTCGCCATCACCGAGACGATCACGAACGCGATCGAGCACGCCTACCCGGAGCAGGGCGTCGGGACAGTGCGGGTCGACGCCGCTCTCGGCGAGGACGGTGTGCTCGAAGTATCCGTCATCGACGAGGGAACCTGGGACGAGCGCACCCAGCCCTCAGTCACCAGCGGACGCGGCCTGTGGATCGCAGAGTCCGCCACCGACCGCCTGGAGATCGCGCATCGGGGCCGTCCGGGGGACCCTGGGAGCCGCGTCGTGATGCGCCGAGCGCTGAGGCACCCGCCCCACCTCACCATGCCCCAGGGGCGCGCGCCCTCTCCTCCGGGCGACGATCACGACGGCCTCGAGATCACCGAGGACGAGCGCGATCCTTCCCGGCTCGTGCTCAGGGGCTCTGCCGACGTCTCCTCCGCCGAGCGGCTCACCGAGCAGCTCGGCCGCAGCGGTCGCGGCGGCTTCCGCGACCTCACGCTCGATCTCTCGGGTCTGCAGCTGCTCGCGAGCTCGGCCGTGCGGGTCCTCCTCGATCTGCGTGCGCGCCACGACGCGCATGGTCACGAGCTGTGCCTCATCGCCTCCTCCGGGACGCCCGCGCAGTCCGTGCTGGACGTCGTCGGCCTGCCCTGGAGCGAACCCCACATCCACGACGGCCCGCCCCGCGACCCAGGGTCCACCGCACCAGCGTCCTGAGAGGACAATCCTCCTATGCCTTCCGACAGCATCGAGAACCTCGCCCGAGACTTCCGTGACCTCAGCGCCTTCCTCCACGCCGGCGGTGCGGCGTCGACCGCGCGCCAGCGCCTGGTGGACCTCGCCACGTCCTCCATCGACGGGTGCGACTGGGCCGGCATCACGGTGCGCCCCGAGAACCGTCCCGCCTTCAGCCTGACTCGCTTGGACGACGTCGTGCGCGAGGTCGACGAGTGCCAGTACGAGTTCGGGGAGGGACCCTGTCTGGACGCCGCGCGCATGCACGAGCCCGTCCTGAGCCGGGACTTCGAACAGGAGACCAGATGGCCGCGTTTCACGGCGCACGTCCTCGAGCACAGTCCCGTGCGCGGCGCGCTCTCCTTCCATCTGCTCGACGATCCCTCGCCCACGGCGCTGAACCTGTATTCCGCATCGAGCGACGGGCTGGACGACGAGGCCGTCGCGACCGCGAGCCTCTTCGCCATCCACGCTTCGGTGATGATCGCCCATGCCGACAGCGCCGACCGCGCCGCGACGCTGGGGGCGGCGCTCACCACCAGCCGGCAGATCGGCGCGGCGGTGGGGATCCTCATGGCCCTGCACCGGATCTCCGAGAACGAGGCCTATGACCTCCTCCGGGTCGCGAGCAACCATCTGAACCGCAAGCTGCGCGACATCGCCAGGGACGTCACCGAGAGCGGTGCCCTCCCCACGGGGGCCGATGGCTGAGAGGCAGGAGAGGCGCGGACCGCGCCCCTCAGCGATCGCGCGTGAAGGTGTCCTTCGCCGTGGCGAACAGCTTCGCCGCGACGCTGCGGGCGGACTCCACGATCACCCGGCGCTCGGCCGGATCGCCCTTGAGCAGGGACTGCGCCATCGAGCGCGCCTGGTCGAGCGTGACGTGCGGCGGCAGCGGCGGCACGTTCGGATCGGTGAGCACGTCGAGCACCACGGGCCCGTCGGCCGCGAGCGCCCGATCCCAGGCCGGTCCGACGTCCTCCGGGTCCTCGACCCTGATCCCTGTGAGGCCCAGCAGCCGCGCATACCCTGCGTAGTCCATGTCCTCGACCAGCTGGCTGGTGTCGTAGCGGGGGTCGCCCGCCTCGCGCATCTCCCACGAGACCTGCGTGAGGTCGTCGTTGTGCAGCACCATCACGATGAAGCGCGGATCCTCCCACTCCTGCCAGTGGCGCTTGACGGTGAGGAGCTCGTTCATGCCGAGCATCTGGAAGGCGCCGTCGCCGATGGTGCACACGACGGGCCGGTCGGGGTGGGCGAACTTCGCGGCGAGCGCGTACGGCATCGCGGCGATCATCGAGGCCAGGCTGCCCGAGAGACTCCCCATCATGTCGCGGCCCAGCCGGATGTGCTGGCCGTACCAGTCGGCCGTGCTGCCGGCGTCGGCGGTGACGATGGCCCTCCGGGGCAGGCGCTCGTTCAGTTCCTGGAACACGTACCGAGGATTGATGGGATCGGCCGTGGTCGCGGCCAGGCGCCCGGTGACCTCATCCCACTCGCGCATGCCGTCGACGATGCCCTGCTGCCAGGAACGGTCCGACTGGCGCTCGAGGAGCTCCAGCAGGGCACCGAGGGTGCTGCGGGCGTCCCCGAGCAGGTTCACCTCCATCGGGTAGCGCAGGCTGAGGTTCTGGGCCTTGAGGTCGATCTGGACGCCGCGCGCCTGCCCGGTGGCCGGGAGGAACTCGGTGTACGGGAAGCTGCAGCCGACCATCAGCAGCGTGTCGCAGTTCTTGAGCATGTCGTAGCTGGGGCGCGATCCCAGCAGGCCCGCCTGCTGCGTGTGATGCGGCACGTCCCCGGGGACGACGTCCTTGCCCAGCAGCGACGTGACGATGCCGGCGCCCAGCCGGTCCGCGACCGCGAGCACCTCGTCGGTCGCGCCCGCGGCGCCCGCACCCACGAGCATCGCGACCTTCGATCCGGCGCCGAGCACCTCGGCCGCGCGGCGGAGCTCGTCGACAGGGGGAAGCAGACGCGTCGAGGGGCGGCCGATGCCGGTGCGGGAGACGAAGTGGGCGTCGGCCGGTTCCTCCATGGGCTCGTCCTGGACGTCGGCGGGGAGGATGACCACGGCCGGGCAGCGATCGGCCGTCGCGATGCGCAGGGCGCGGTCCAGCACGGTCTGCGCCTGCATCGGCGTGGTGACGGTCTCGACGTACCCCGCGACGTCCTGGAACAGCCGCTCGAGGTCCAGCTGCTGCTGGAAGTCGGTGCCGATCGAGACCCGCGCCTGCTGGCCGACGATCGCGAGCACCGGCTGGTTGTCCATGCGCGCGTCGTAGAGGCCGTTCAGAAGATGGATGGCGCCGGGGCCCGACGTCGCGATGCACACGCCGGCCTCGCCGGTGAACTTCGCGTGGGCGGTGGCCAGGAACGCGGCGATCTCCTCGTGGGTGGGCCGGATGTACCGGAAGTCCTTGCCGGCGCGCTCGGCGCGCTCGAGGGCTCCGTCGAAGCCTCCGATGCCATCGCCCGGGTACCCGAAGAACCGGTGGAGGTCCCAGGCGATCAGGCGGTCGATGATGAAGTCGCTGACGGTGGTCTCGGCCATGATGCTCTCCTTGTCCGGTCGCGCCCATGCGCGGCCCCTGGTGCGCGGAAGGCCGGGTGCCGGCCCTCAGCGGTCCTGCGGACTGCCCCCTTGCGGCTCCTCGGGATGCTCCTCTGCCCGGTCGTCCTCGCGGCGATGCGTGCGATGGCGCTGGTGTGCAGGGCGCGCGCCCCGGAAGCGGTGGGCGTCGGCGATCTCCCAGTCGTGGGCCCAGGCGGCATCGCGGGCGCCGTCGAGCAGCTCGCCCTCCTCGAGCCAGGGGTAGAGCTCCTCGAACGTCATCACGCGCGCCGGATCGATGCGCCGCAGCACATGGCGTGGGCCGAGGTCGTCGAACGACTCGAGTCCCATCGCCGCCAGCAGCTGCATCGCCGAGAGCACGGTGGCCCGCTGGTAGCGCATCACCCGGGGGCCCTTGTCCTGGACGACCACGGCACGTGAGCGGCGGGGATCCTGGGTGGCGACGCCGCTGGGGCACGTGTTGGTGTTGCAGCGCTGGGCCTGGATGCACCCGGTCGCCATCATCATGGGGCGTGCGGCGCTGCAGAAATCCGCGCCCAGTGCCACGCGGCGGATGATGTCGTTGCCGCCTGCGATCTTCCCCGAGCAGCCGATCGCCACCCGGTCCCTCAGGCCCGTGCCGACCAGGGCGTTCTGCACGACCACCAGACCGTCCGTGAGCGGGGTGCCGACATGATCCTCGAGCTCCAGCGGGGCGGCGCCGCTGCCGCCCTCCGCCCCGTCCACGGAGATCCAGTCCGGCGTGATGCCCGTCTCCAGCATGCCCTTGCACATCGAGAGCACCTCCGAGCGGTCTCCCACGCAGAGCTTCAGGCCGATGGGCTTGCCGTCGGTCAGCTCGCGCAGCCGCGCCACGAAGCGCATCATCTCCACCGGGGTGGAGAAGGCGCTGTGGGCGGCCGGGCTGACGCAGTCGCGGTCCTGGGGGACATCGCGTGCACGTGCGATCTCCGGGGTGATCTTGGCTGCGGGGAGCACACCGCCCACGCCGGGCTTCGCGCCTTGGCTGAGCTTGATGAGGATTCCCTTGACCTCGGGCTTCGTCGCCTTCTGGGCGAACTCGTCCGGATCGAAGCGGCCCTCGGGTGTGCGGCAGCCGAAGTACCCGGTGCCGATCTCCCAGATGACGTCGGCGCCGTGCTCCAGGTGGTACCGCGTGAGGCCCCCCTCCCCGGTCTCCTGGGCGAAGCCGCCCATCGAGGCGCCGAGGTTCATCGCCAGGACGGCGTTCGCGGAGAGCGACCCGAAGCTCATGGAGGACACATTGAGCATCGCCGTGTCGTAGGGGCGCGTGCAGTCGGGCCCGCCCAGGCGCACCCGCGGGGGAATCCTGCGCGGCTCGCGAGGGTTCGAGGCGTGCAGGATGTGGTCGTAGCCCGCGCCTGTGATGTCGTTCTGCGTGCCGTAGGCGTCCTCCGCCCCGAGTCCCTTGGCGCGCTGGTAGATCATCGTGCGCGTGTCGCGATCGAAGGGACGGCCATCGGTGCTGCTCTCGATGAAGTACTGCTGGATCTCGGGCCGGATCGCCTCGAAGGCCCAGCGCGCATGGCCCACCACGGGGTAGATCCGAAGGATCGAGTGCCTGCGCTGCAGGAGATCGCGCGCACCGAGCGCGGCGACCCCGGCCGCCGTCAGCGCGGTGGCGGCGAGGCCGAGAGCGGCGCGGGAAGGATGTCGGGAGGTCATGGGGCGTATACCTCGTCATCGGGGCGGACGGCGCCCTCGAGCGCCTGGATGCCTTCGATCGTTGCACAGGCCCGGCGCGTCCGGCGATGTCTGCACGAAGAGGGTCCAGGGGGAGACAGTCGCTCATGCCGCGGTGGTCGGGTCGTCGAGGGGGCAGCGGGGGAGCGGCGACGGCACCAGGAAGCGCACCGGGACCGAGCGATGCCATCGGGTGTCCTGATCCGCCGGGTTGTCCACCCGGGAGCGCAGGAGCTGGAGCGCGATCGGGTCGACGTGCTGTGCATCTCGGGCATCGACGACGAGCGGCGATGCGGGGTCCAGCAGACGGGCCCGCTCGATCTGGCACGCGAGCACCTCGCGCGTGGCGCCGGTGAGGCAACCGGTCACCAGGATCGTGACCACCTCGCTGTCGACGTCCGCGCGCACCAGGATGGAGATCTTGTGGGACATGCAGCAGGCCTTCGTTCTGCTCGGAACGACGGGCGTCCGCTCGAGGGCGCGGCGACCGTGGTTCGGATCGTGGGCTCGTGCCCGGGGAGGGGTCGGCAGCGCACCGGACGCGGACCCTCTGCGCGGACACGCCGGGCGGCGGACCGCTGTGCGGCCCGCCGCCCGGCAGTCGACCGGAGCGCGGTGCGGGTCAGGAACCCTGGCCGCTGTTGCGGCCGCCCTCGCGCTTCGCCTCGGCGGGCTGCGCCACCGCTCCCTCGCGGCCGGCCTCCTGCGGGTCCGCGGCGTTCGACTCGCCGAAGCTGCCGGTGCTCGCCTCGCCGCCCTTGTGGGCCTGCTGCTCGGTGTCCTCGCGGTTGCCGAACTGCCCGGGGTTGTTCGTGTCAGCCATGTCGCTCTCCTTCGTGTCGTGCACCAGTCGGAGGACTGGCGTGAGCTCCGCGCTCGTCTTCGACGCTAGGGAGGTGGGGAGCGCTCGGCAATGCTCGGGACCGAGCGGTAAGCCGGGGGCCCGTGTCAGATCGTCGCGACCGACCCCGCGTCGACGCGGTAGTTCGACCCGTTCACGAACGAGGCGCGCTGCGAGCACAGGAAGGTCACGACCGCGGCGACCTCCTCGGGCCGACCGCGTCGACGCAGCTCGAGATGAGGGCGCTTCTCCTCGAGGAACGATCCGATCGCCTCGTCGACGTCCGTTCCCTTCTGCTCGGCGCGGCGCGACATCATCGCGTCGGTCATCGGAGTCCGGATGAACGCCGGAGACACCGTGTTCACGAGCAGCCCCTCGGTGGCGTAGGACCGCGACAGGCCCTTCGCCAGGGCGAGCACGCCCGCCTTGGCTGCGCAGTAGGGGAGCTCGTCGTCGTAGGGCTGTACGGCGTCCTCCGAGGTCAGGTACACGATCCTGCCCCAGTCGCCCCGTCGGAGATCGGGGAGGAATTCCCGGGTCACGCGCACCGCGCCGAGCAGGTCGACTTCGAGGGTCTGCACCCACCCCTCGTCGTCGATCTCGTGGAAGAGGCCCTGTGCGCCCGTGATCCCCGCGCAGTGCACCAGGATGTCGATCTCGCCCACGGTCTCGCGGACGAAGCGCCCGAGCGCGCGGAGGTCCTCGACGCTGGTGATGTCGGCCCGCTGGTGGACCAGTCTGCCGGGCGGCGCCTGCAGGCCTCGCGCGGCGGCGTCGAGCGCCTCCTCCTCGAGATCGGTGAGGACGACGGACGCGCCCTCTGCGAGGAGCTCCCTCGCAGTGTGCCAGCCGATGCCCGAGTCGCCGCCCGTGACGAGTGCTGTCCGCCCCTCGAGTCCCATGTCCATGTCAGCGGATCCTTCCGTCGAGCTGCTCCGGATCGGTCGGCGCGTCGGCGAGGACCTGGCGCGCACGATCCCGCGCTCCCTCCACGTTCCACAGCAGCACGCCGACCGGACGCTTCTGCTCGTCGAGGTAGTAGACGACCGTGCGCTGCGCATCGAGATCGACCTCGTGCGTGCGCAGCTCGGCGCGCACGCTCCCGATCGCCTCCCACGACGTGCCGAGGATCGCCGAGTAGAAGTACGGCGTGTGGTCGTAGGGGGCGTCGCCCCCCGCCATCGACCTGCCGGCTGCATCACCCGACGCACGGGCGTGGTCGACGTGCTCGATCCGCGTGCGGCCGAGGATCGCGTCGGGGTACTCCGCGATGTCGCCGGCCGCCCAGATCGACGGGTCCGACGTGCGCAGACGGGTGTCCACCACCACGCCCTCCCGAACCTCGAGGCCCGCACGGGCCGAGAGGTCCACGCGCGGGGTCGCGCCGAGACCGACCACGATGACGTCGGCCGCGAGCGCGGTGCCGTCGTCCAGCACGGCCTCCAGGGCGCCGTCCGCGCGGCGACGGGTCCCGTCCACCCGCCGACCCGGCATCAGGTGCACGCCGGCATCCTCGAACAGCTGCTGGTGGCGTCGGGCGATCCGGGTGGGGAACTGTTCGCCCCCCAGGACGTCCTGGGGATAGCAGAGGGTGACCTCCACGTCGTTCTGGACCAGCGCGGCCGCGAGCTCGGAGCCGATGTAGCCCCCGCCGACGACGACGGCGCGCGCTCCCGGCTGTGCGCGACGGCGCAGCGCCCGGTAGTCCGCGAACGAGCGGAAGACGATGACGTCCTCGTCCTCGTCGCCGGGGAGCCCCTGCGGCTCGGATCCCGTGGCCAGGAGCAGACGCCCGTACTCGATGTGCTCGGCGTCGGCGGTCACCACCTCGCGCCGACTCGGGTCGACGGCGGTCACGCGGACACCGAGGTGCACCGTGGCGCCGGTCGCCTCCGCGGTGCCCAGCGGCACCTGCGCCTCGGTGAACTCCGGATCGGTCCACAGCTTCTTGGTGAGCGCCGGACGGGTGTAGGGAGCGTCGACGTCATCGCTGAGGATGCCGATCGAACCGTCGCGATCCTTCTCGCGCACAGCGCGGGCGGCGTCGTCGCTCACCTGTCCGCCGCCGACGATCAGATAGTCATAGGAGGTCATGTCTGCCAACTCCTCTCCTCATCCGTGACGGCGCGTGCCGCACGGCGGCCGACCCTCGTCGGCGCTGGGCGCGACCCTACGCGGGGGCAGGGGGACGGGCCAGGGCCGGGTGCGATAGGGGCGGGAAGCCGCAGCGACCAGTTGTAATCCGGCAGGAGCCGGGCTACTGTCACAGGTGGTCCAGCAGAGGGCCGTCGAGCCGCAGGATGTCTCGGAGGACTCTGTCATGACCCCGGAAATCGCTGATCGTCTGCTGTCCCCCGCGCCCCCTGCAGGGCCCCGCGTCGAGCGCGCCGCTGGGGTGGGGAAGACCGAGGCCCCTGCGGCCGCCCTTGGCACCGCGGCCCCGGTGGGCGCAGAGCCCGTGATACCGGCGCCGGTGCATCGCACGCCGAGGCCAGGAGCGGCGCGACCGACTGCTGAGATCTCGCCCGACGCGCCGGCGCGTCCTGGACGGGACCGGGCGGACGAGGCAACCCCGACCGGCCGCGGGTCGCGGCGCGAGCGGGTGATCGACGGCGCCGCACAGGTGTTCGCCGAGTACGGGTACCACGGCGCGAGCCTGCGCCACATCGCCGCGCATGTGGAGATCACCCACCCCGGCCTGCTCCACCACTTCGCGTCCAAGGAGGACCTGCTCGACGCCGTCGTCGACAGGATGGAGGCCCATGCGCAGGATGCGCTGGACCGCATCGACGAGCTCGCCGCCGACGCGGAGTCGTTCGGGCGCGCCCTCGCCGAGATGTGGGATCCGTGCTCGGCGCCCATCCAGCTGCTGGCCACGCTGGACGCCGACGTGGTGAGCCACGACCACCCCGGGCGGTACCGGATCGCGAGACTGCACCGGGTGCATGAGCACGTGCTCGAGCAGTGCGTCGCCCGCCTCGCACGCAGCGGCGAGCTGTGCCAGGGCGTCGAGCCGGCCTTCGCGGCGCGGAGTCTGCTCTCGCTCGTGCTGAGTCTCGCGCTGCGCGAGAAGACGGTGCGGACGATGCAGCGGCAGACGCACGACGATGCGCCCCTGACGGACCTCCACGAACTGGCCGGGTTCTTCCTGCGGGGTCGCCCGGACGGAGCGTGAACACCTGCGGGGCCGAGCGCGGCCTCCGAGGCATTCTGCTTTCCGAACGGTAGGGAGCCGTCGGTCGCGCGCTTCGTGCTCCTGCTTCTGTGCGCGCTGCCGGACCGGATCCCTGCTCGCACCGGCGATCGGACGATGGCCGCGCCGCTCGCGGCACCGCGCCGGGCTCGACCCGCGTGCCGCGTCGACGCCGCCTCCCCTGTGCGGAGCGCGGATCGTGTGCGAGCTTTGAGGACCCGTGACCGACGTGCGAAGGGGTGGACGACATGGCCCGATGCGATGTCTGCGAGAACGAGTACGACCGACCGATCACGGTCGTGCAGGGGGCGCGTCGAGGCGTCTTCGACAGCTTCGAATGCGCGATCCAGGCGATGGCGCCGCGCTGCGCGCACTGCGGGTGCCGCGTGATCGGGCACGGCGTGCAGGCAGGGGAGGTCATCTACTGCTGCGCGAGCTGCGCCCGCACGGATCTCGGGGCGCAGGCGGTCGCCGACAGATCCTGACTCGGCCGAGGCCCGCTCAGAGCCCGCTCAGGACCACCCCGCTGCGAGGACGGGTGGGGAAGCGGTCGAGGCGGAACGTCAGATCCTGGGCGGGCGCCGAGGCGTCGGAGCGGGAGAGCAGGCGCACGGCGCGCTCCAGGAGCTCCACGGTGCTCCATTCGCCGGGGCAGCGGTGGTCGACGTCATGGTGCCCTGCCCCCTGCGCGATCAGCGTGTCGGGATGCTCCTCCCATGACCAGTCGCGGAACCGCTCGGGCCGGAAGGCATCCGGGTCGGGGAAGAGGCGCGGATCGTGGCAGGTGCCGTAGAGATCGAGGATCACCCGGTCGTCCGCCCGGAACGGGCGCCCCCGCCAGGTGAACGGCGTGCGCACCCGCCCGGGGACGGCCGGGAAGAACGGGTAGTACCGGCGCACCTCCTGGACGAAGGGCTCGAGATCGTCCTCGTCGCCGGCGGCGAAGGCACGACGCCACTGGGGGTGCTCGATGAGCGCGACCGCCGCGAACTCCACGAACAGGGAGACGGCGAGGATGGGGCGCAGGATGTTCAGCAGCTCGACGGCGGCCGTCCCGGGATCCAGGAGCTGACCGTGCTCGTCGGTGTGGTGCGCGAAGACCTCCAGCGCGGTGCCCTGCTCGGGTGAGAGCGAGCTCGCGCGCACGCTCCGCACGAGCTCGGCCGCCCAGCGCTCGACGCCGCGGCGACGCCAGCGCGCATGCCAGTTGGGAGGGCCGAACTGCGCCACGCGCTCCACCATCAGGCTCAGGTCGGCGCTGAGGCGCTCCGCATCGGCCCGCTCGAGCGGGATCCCGGCCCAGCGCAGGGCGGCGCGCGTGAGGACGGGCCGGACGAGGGCATCGAGCCTCGAGCGCCGCCGTCCGGGGTTCTGCGCCGCACGCTCCCATTCCTCCTCGAAGAGATCTCCCAGCCTCGTCATCGCGGCGGGCGTCATCAGGGACAGGAAGGCGCGCTTGCGTCGAGCGTGGGCGGTGCCGTCGAGCGACTGCACGGAGCCCTCGTCCTGCAGCAGGTGCTGAATGGCGTGCGGCATGGCCCCCTGACGGGTCATGTGGTGCCCGTCGTAGAAGAGTGCGGCGGCCTCGGCACCTCGCAGGAAGGTGACGGGCCGCAACCCGATCCGCGTGGTGAACAGGTCGGTGCCCTCGGCGTCGCAGCGCGAGGAGATGAAGGGATAGCCCTCGCGCAGGAGCCGGAGCGTGCTGTCGAAGGGGATGGTGCTCATGGTGACCTCCGCGACGGCGTTCGGGAGGCTGCCGCCGACCCGGCCACCATACGCGCCGACGGCCGCGGCGGCCGACCGATCGGAAAGCGCTGCGACCAGGCCTTTCGCTGTTCGGCATTGAGGGCACCCGAGGGCGCTGGTAGGCCTGAGCGGGCCGAGCGGTTCTTGTGCTCGGCACCTGACGACCGACGCCCGCGTCACGCGACGCTCACGTGCGGCGCGGTGCGCACCGGATGGAGGAGGAGCCATGACCGAGCACGACCAGCTGACGTTCCGCAATCCCGTCACCCGCTTCCCGGAGATCACCCCGCCCCGCCAGTCGCAGCCCGAGCCGGGCCTCGATGCCGAGCTCATCCCGGGTACGGACCGCGGTGAGGACAGCTACCGCGGCACCGGACGCCTCGAGGGGCGTCGAGCGCTGATCACGGGCGCCGACTCCGGCATCGGCGCCGCGGTCGCCATCGCCTTCGCCCGGGAGGGCGCGGACGTCGCCCTGAACTATCTCCCCGAGGAGAACGAGGACGCCGAGCATGTGGCCGGTGTGATCGAATCCTCGGGTCGGCGAGCTGTGCTTCTGCCCGCAGATCTCGCCGATGCGGACGCCTGCCGACATGTGGTCTCCGAGGCGGCCTCGGAGCTCGGCGGGCTCGACGCGCTCGTGAACAACGCCGGCAAGCAGGTCTCGGTGCCGCGCCTCGAGGACCTCTCCGACGAGGAGTGGACCACGACCTTCGATGTCAACATCACCGCGATCTTCCGCCTCACCCAGGCAGCCCTCGAGCATCTGGGCCCCGGCTCGACCATCGTGAACACGACCTCCGTCCAGGCGTACGAGCCCTCGCCGCACCTCGTCCACTACGCCTCGACGAAGGCCGCCATCAACGCCTTCTCCAAGGGGATGGCCCAGCAGCTCGCTCCGCGCGGGATCCGTGTCAACGCGGTCGCACCGGGGCCCATCTGGACGCCGCTCCAGGTCTCCGCGGGGCAGCCGCAGGACGCGCTCCCCGAGTTCGGCAAGAGCACGCCGCTGGGACGCGCCGGACAGCCGACGGAGCTCGCTCCCGCGTTCGTCTTCCTCACCTCGCCGGAATCCAGCTATGTGCTCGGAGAGACGCTCAACGTCAACGGCGGGATGCCGACGCCCTGAGCGTCCCCGCACAACCCACCCCCATCGAAGGAGGTGGCAGACGATGGCCACCGCACCGCATGTTCCCGACCCTCCGCACGCCCCCGATCAACCGCACGCCGAGGGCGAACCCTCGCGACCCCGCACCGCCACCGGCGCACCGGGCGCCGAGGATCTCGATGCGGAAGCCCAGCAGGGCGACCGTCTCACCACCGCGCTGGGCTCCCGTCTGTCGGACACCGACCACTCGCTCAAGGCGGGCCCTCGCGGGCCCGTGCTCCTGCAGGACCACCACCTGCGGGAGAAGATCATGCACTTCGATCACGAGCGCGTCCCCGAGAGGGTGGTCCACGCCCGCGGCGCGGCCGCCCACGGGCACTTCGAGAGCTACGGGAACGCCGCATCGCTGACGGTCGCGGACTTCCTGGCCCCTGGCCGTGTCACGCCCGTGTTCACGCGCTTCTCGCCCGTGGTCGGCTCGAGGGGGTCGGCCGACACCGTCCGCGACACCCGCGGGTTCGCGACCAAGTTCTTCACCTCCGAGGGCGTCTACGACCTGGTGGGCAACAACATCCCGGTCTTCTTCATCCAGGACGCGATCAAGTTCCCCGATGTGGTCCATGCCGCCAAGCCGCATCCTGATCGGGAGATCCCGCAGGCGCAGAGCGCGCACGACACCTTCTGGGATTTCGTCTCCCTGCACACCGAGGCGCAGCACCACGCCATGTGGCAGATGTCGGACCGAGGCATCCCGAGCTCGTACCGCATGATGGAGGGCTTCGGCATCCACACGTTCCGGCTCACCAACGCCGAGGGCGAGACCTCGCTGGTGAAGCTGCACTGGAAGCCCAAGCTCGGGGTGCACTCCCTGACCTGGGAGGAGGCGCAGATCATCGGGGGAGTCGACCCGGACTTCCACCGGCGCGATCTCGCCGACTCCATCGAGGCGGGCGCGTTCCCGCAATGGGAACTCGGCATGCAGGTCCTCCCCGACCAGGAGGACGAGATGTTCGAGGGCATCGATCTGCTGGACCCGACCAAGCTCGTCCCCGAGGAGATCGCCCCCGTCCAGCCCGTCGGGCTGCTCACGCTCGACCGCAACACGCGCAACTACTTCGCGGAGACCGAGCAGGTCGCCTTCCATCCCGGGCACCTGGTGCCCGGGATCGACGTCACCGACGACCCGCTGCTGCAGGGGCGGCTGTTCTCCTATCTCGACACGCAGCTGACGCGGCTCGGCGGGCCGAACTTCGACCAGATCCCCATCAACCGGCCGCACGCGCCCGTGGACGACATGCTGCGCGACGGGTACGGACAGCAGGCGATCCACACGGGCATCGCGCCCTATCAGCCCAACTCCCTGGACGGCGGCTGCCCGTTCGCCGTCGGCTCCGACGAGGCGGTCCGCGCCATCCCGATCCCGGTCGCGGCGGCGAAGAAGGAGCGCCGCAGCCCGGCGTCCTTCGCGGACCACTTCAGCCAGGTGCGCATGTTCTGGCTCTCGATGACGCCCGTCGAGAAGGAGCACATCATCGCCGCGTACTCCTTCGAGCTCGGCAAGTGCACCGACGAGGACGTGCGACGGCGCCAGCTGGAATGCCTCGCCCGGATCGACGCGTCGCTGTGCGCAGACGTCGCCGACTCCCTGGGCCTGCCCGCTCCGAGCCCCGAGCAGGCGCCGGATGCGGACGCCGGCGCCAGCCCCGCCCTCTCGCAGCTCGGGCGGCACTGGCCGGTGGACGGGCGAAAGGTCGGCGTCGTCGTCGATCCCACCCACGTGCCCGACGACCTCGGCGCCGTGCTCGAGCTCATCGAGTCCCTCGGCATGACCGCGTTCCTCATCGCCCCACGAGCGGGCGAGCTGCTCGGTCGGCACGTCGACCGCACGTTCGCGACCGCACGCTCCGTGGAGTTCGACGCCGTCGCCTTCGCCGGCGCACCCGCGCCCGCCGCTGATGCGACGCTCGCGCGCGATGCGAAGGCCGGATCGGGCACGGTCGAGAACATCGATCCTCGCGTCGTGCTGCTCGCCCAGGAGGCGTGGAGGCACAGCAAGGTGGTGGCCGCATGGGCCGACGGCGCTCAGGTCGTCGACGCGCTCGGGTCCGCCGGCCGGGCCTCGGAGGCGGACCCGTCGGGAGCCGGGTACGCGGGCAGCGCAGGCGTCATCGTCGGGCTCGACGGCGAGGAGGCGGTCCGCCATGCGCAGGAGTTCCTGAGCGCCCACCGCGTGTGGGAGCGATTCGGCCCGGTAGCCGGAGCCGCCGAGGAGTCCGAGGACGACTCGAGCCTGTGAACGGGACCACGAGGACCGACGACGAGGAGAAGGCACCATGAGAGCACTCACCTGGCAGGCACCCGGGCGCGTCACCGTCGAGACGGTGCCCGACCCCGTGATCGAGCAGGACACGGACGCGATCGTGCGCATCACCTCCAGCGCGATCTGCGGATCCGATCTGCACCTGTACGACGTCCTCGGCCCGTACATGAGCAGGGGCGATGTCATCGGTCACGAGCCCATGGGCGTCGTGGTCGAGACCGGGAAGGACGTCACCCACGTGGGGGTGGGGGATCGCGTCGTGGTCCCCTTCAACATCGCCTGCGGGCGATGCAGCATGTGCCTCAGAGGGCTGCAGTCCCAGTGCGAGACGACGCAGGTGCGCGAGTACGGCTCGGGCGCTGCGCTGCTCGGCTACTCGAAGCTGTACGGGCAGGTCCCCGGTGGGCAGGCCGAGCTCCTGCGCGTCCCCCACGCCGACTCGGGTCTGATGCGCGTCGGCGACGAGCTTCCCGACGAGCGCTATCTGTTCCTCTCGGACATCCTCCCCACCGCATGGCAGGGCGTGCGGTACGCGGATGTCCCCGACGGGGGATCGGTGGCGGTCCTCGGGCTCGGGCCCGTCGGCCAGTTCGCTGCGCGGATCGCCCAGCGCGAGGGTGCGCGCGTGTTCGGCATCGACCCGGTGCCCGAGCGCAGGGAGATGGCGGCCCGGCATGGCGTCGAGGTGCTCGACCAGGGAGCCGACGCGATCCAGGCGATCCGCGAGGCGACGTCGGGGGAGGGCCCGGACGCCGTGATCGATGCGGTGGGCATGGAGGCCCACGGGAACCCGGTGGCCGGGATCGCGCAGAACCTCGTGGGCAGGCTCCCCGGACCACTCGGCAGACCGGTGATGGAGCACGCGGGAGTGGACCGCACCGCAGCCCTGGACGCCGCCATCGATCTCGTGCGGCGCGGCGGGACGCTGTCGCTCAGCGGCGTGTACGGCGGGACCGCGACGCCCATGCCGCTGCTGACGATGTTCGACAAGCAGCTTACCGTGCGGATGGGCCAGTGCAACGTGCGCAGCTGGACCCAGGATCTGCTGCCCCTCGTCGAGGATCCGGACGATCCTCTGGGTACGACGGACCTCGTCACCCACCGCCTGCCTCTCGAGGAGGCGCCGGCCGGCTACGAGCTGTTCCGTCGCAAGCACGACGGGTGCATCAAGGTCGTGCTGGAGCCGTCCCCGAGGTGAGCGGTGCGGTGAGCGAGATGTCGTCGCCTCCGTCCTCAGCGAGCTGAGCGCTGTCCGGGCCTCTCCGTGATGACCTAGGGTTCCTGCACGACGGCCGGACCTCGAGGAGGACTCGCGATGTCACGCACTCTCAGCAGACGATCCCTGCTGATGCTCTCCGTCTCCGCCGTGCTGGCGACTGCCGGTTGCGCGGACGCCGTGCCTCGCGACTCGCAGGGCACCTTGGAGCGCGCGGAGGGCGGTCGGCTCGTCGTCGGCGCCGCGGAGAATCCCCCGTGGACCGAGATCGCAGATGACGGCGGTGTCGGTGGCCTCGAAGCGGGCATCATCGGGGACTATGCAGCGAGCATCGACGCGACTGTCGAGTGGTCCACCGGAGCCATGAGCGTGCTCGCCCGGAAGATGAAGAACAATGAGCTCGACCTCGTGATCGGCGGCCTCACGGCGGACACGCCGTGGGCGGACAGGATTTCCCCGACCCGCCCCTACCAGGTGGTCAGGGCGGACGATCGATCGACGCAGAAGATGGTGATCGGGGTGAGACCGGGCGAGAACGCCCTGCAGGTCTCGCTCGAGCGCTTCCTCGCGAAGAGGACGGGGGAGCTGTGAACGGGAGCAGGCGCGGCGAGCCCGCACCCGAGGAGGTATCCCCGTCGGGGCGCGACGCCCTCCCGGAAGAGCAGGAGCGCGTGCTCGCGCGGGCCATTCGCCTCGAATGGTTCTCCCTCGTCTTCCTCGCGGTGACCGTGACCATGGTCGCGCTCGTCTCCGGGCAGTCGCAGGCGATGAAGGCCGCGTGGCTCGAGGACTCGATGTCCCTGCTGCCGCCGATCGCCTTCCTGATCGCGGCGCACCTGATCAGCAAGCGCTCCGACCGCGGCCATCCGTACGGCCACCACCGCTCCATCGGCGTCGCGCACGTCGTCTCCGCCGCGGCGCTGCTGGGTATGGGCGTGTTCCTGGTGGTCGACTCGCTGAGCACCCTCATCACCGTCGAGCGGCCGCCGGTGGGGCTGACGGTCGTGCTCGGGCACGCCTTCTGGGCGGGCTGGCTGATGATCGCGGTCATGGTGGTCACCAACATTCCTCCCATCTTCATCGGGCGCGCGAAGATGAAGCTCGCCGAGCCGCTGCACGACAAGGTGCTGTACGCCGACGCCGATATGAACAAGGCCAACTGGACCTCGGCCCTCGCCACCGTGGTCGGGGTGCTCGGCATCGGCGCTGGTCTGTGGTGGGCCGACTCCGTGGCCGCCCTCGTGGTCTCCGTCTCGATCCTCCATGACGGCGTGAAGAACCTGCGCTCGTCCATCCGGGGTCTCACCGACGCCGAAGCGCGGACCTTCGACGACAAGGAGCCCCACCCGCTCATAGGGGACATCGAGCAGAAAGCGCGGGAGACGGACTGGGTCGCCGACGCGGTGAGCCGAGTGCGGGACGAGGGGCACGTCTTCCACGTCGAGGTCTTCGTGGTGCCCGCCGACGGGGCGGAGGTGACAGGGAGGAGATGCGAGGAGCTGCGCAGAGCGCTGCGGGACGTCGACTGGAAGGTCCACGACGTCGTCATCGCCCCTGTCTCTGAGATCCCGGCCGATCAGGCCTTCCGCAGCAGTGGGTCGGGTTCCGGCGCGACATCATGATGCGGGCCGCACCGCGCGGCCCGTACCCGACGGGGACGGGAAGCGGGAGGCTATGCAAGTGCAGTGGCGGCGTATCGTCGATGGCATGAGAGACGCACTGCTGCTGGTCGATCTGCAGGAGGCCTTTCTCGAGGCCTCCGGGCTGGCCGACGCGCGAGCGGGCGTCGTGGAATCGGTGACCGCGCTCGCCGAGGCGGCGCGTGCGGCCGAGGTGCCCATCCTGCTCGTCACCACCGAGCACAGCAGGGACCGCTCCACCTGGACGCTCAACATGATCGACGACGACCAGGGGTTCCTGTTCCACGGCGACCCCGGGACCGAGGTGATCCACGAGTTGGACACCACCGGGATGACACGGGTCGAGAAGACGCGCGACAGCGCCTGGTTCGGCACGGACCTGCTGCTGCGCATGCGGAACCTCGATGCGCAGCGAGTGGTGATCGCGGGCGTGTCGACGCACGCCTGCATCGCACAGACTGCGCGTGACGCGTATGCCAACGGGCTGCGGGCCGACGTGGTCACGGACGCCGTCGCCGACGAGCGCCCCGAGCACAAGGACGCCGTGCTGGACCTGCTGGTCGGCGACCGGCAGGCGGAACTCGTGAGCGTGCAGGAGGTGCTCGACCGCTGGCGCGGCAGGATGCCGCCCGGGCGCGCGCCGGCACGGCAGCGGCAGTCCGCGCGAGATCCCGGTCGCACGGCCGCCTTGGGCGTCTCAGCGCACTGAGGTGCCGGCGCAGGGCCCGCGTGGGATGGGCGCGCGAGTCGCGCCCGGGGCCTCCCGCCGAGCCGTCAGCCGCGCAGGAACTCCTCGCACGCCCGCGAGAGGTGCAGCGGGTCGGCGACGGCGCACATCTCGCGGGCCGAGTGCATGGAGAGCAGGGTGATGCCCACGTCGATCGTGGTCATGCCCAGCCGGGTCGCGGTGATCGGGCCGATGGTGGACCCGCAGGGCATGGCGTTGTTCGAGACGAAGGCCTGCAGCGGCACGCCCGCGCGCTCGCAGGCCTCGCTGAGCGCCGCGGTGCCCACGGCGTCGGTCGCATAGCGCTGGCTCGCGTTGATCTTGAGTATCGGGCCGGCGCCCAGGCGCGGACGGTTCACCGGGTCGTGGCGCTCGGGGTAGTTCGGGTGGGCGGCGTGGCCGGCGTCGGCCGAGAGCACCATCGACCCCGCCAGCGCGCGGCGCCGCGAGGCCTCGTTGCCGCCGAGCGCCTCGTGCACGCGCACCAGCACGTCCTCGAGGAACGGGCCGGCGGCGCCGGAGCGGGATGCCGAGCCGACCTCCTCGTGGTCGTTGGCGACCATGAGCGCGATCGGGCGCGCAGAGCCCGCGCCGGTGGACGAGCCCGCGCCGTCGGCCGCTCCCGAGCCGGCCCCGTCGGCGAGCCGCACGAGGGCCTCGACCTCGGCGTGGACGGAGGAGAGGTTGTCGAGCCGACCCGAGGCCAGGAACTCCTCGTGGGCGCCGAAGAATCCGGGCGCCTGCGCGTCGGCGGTGACGACGTCGGTCCCCAGGATCTCCGCGCGCTCCACGCCCGCGCGCTCGGCGAGCAGGCCCAGCACGTCGACGTCGCCGAGGCCCAGGATCGGCTGCATGTGCTTCTGCGGGTTCAGGGTGAGGCCGTCGGCGTTCACCCCGCGGTCCAGGTGCACGGCGAGCTGCGGAACGCGCAGCAGCGGGCCGGTCGCGACCAGCACCTCGCGGCCGCCGCGCAGCACCAGGCGACCGGCCAGACGCAGCTCGCGGTCCAGCCACGAGTTCAGCAGCGCCCCGCCGTAGACCTCGACGCCCACCTGCGCGATCGTCTCCGCGGCGAGCTGCGGATCGGGCTTGACCTTCAGGGCGGGGGAGTCGGTGTGGGAGCCGACGATCCGGAAGCTGCTCGCCTCCGACGCGTCCTCCGGTGCGGACCAGGCGATGAGCGAGCCGTCGCGCAGCACGAACCGGCTGCCGCGCACCGCCTCCGCATCCCAGTCCGCCTGCTCGTCCAGGGCCGTGAACCCGGCGGCCTCCAGGCGCCGGGCGGCCTCGCGCACGGCGTGGAAGCTCGAGGGGGAGGCGGTGACGAAGGAGCCCAGGTCGGTCGCGAAATCGCGGGCCTCGTCGGTGGGGCGGACGGCGGATTCGGCAGGTGTGGAGGTCATGGCCTCATCGTTCCACAGCGGGCGGGGCCGAGACGGCGGGTTCGGCCCTCGTCCAACATCGCCGGACCCGCCGGACCCGCCGGACCCGCCGGACCCCGCCGGACCCCGCCGGACCCCGCCGGAGCCCACGGGCCCACGGCCCCCGCCGCTCCGTCTCAGCCGCCGTCGGACGCCGCGGCCTCCCCGCCCTCGGGCGCCCCCGCGTCGGGGTCCTTCATGGCGAGGGTCGCGTCGATCTGCTCCTCGAACCAGTCGTCCATGGTGCGGGAGAAGGCGTCGGTCAGGTGGTAGCTGTCGCGGTAGACGAACACGTTGCCGATGATCGGCGAGCAGCGGCCCTTCGGGCACAGCACGTCGGTCGCGGGGTCGGCGATGCGGATCGGCGCGTACGGGTCGTCGGTGGCGCGGTGTGCCGACGGGTTCTCGGCGTCCATCCGGTTCTTCATGTCGTCGCCGCACTCGGCGTCGGCCTGCGCCGCGTCGCCGCCTTCGCGCAGCACGTCGAAGGAGCAGTCGAAGCGGTTGCCGGACTCCTCCTTCTTGGGCCAGCGCGGGTTGTCGCGCAGCAGCAGCACGGGGATGCCGCGCTCGGTGGTCAGCGGGAGCGCGCTGTCGAGGTTCTCGCGGTCGGTCTCGGTGTCCGATCCGCCGTCGAAGGAGGTGCGGGTGCCCATCGTGATCAGCACGTCGGGATCGACGCCGTCGATCAGCGTCTCCCAGGAGGTGTTCACGTCCTTGCACTGGGTGTCGACGGGATCGGTCGTGAAGGTGCAGCCGCTGTGTCCGATGTAGTACACCGCCCAGTTCCGCTCCTTCGCGATCTGCAGGATCGCGCCCGTGTACTGGCCGGCGTGGGAATCGCCCGCGAGCGCCACCGTGAGGTCGGGGTCACCGTCGGGCGCGGGCGTATAACGGCAGGTCACGGTGTCCGGCAGACCCAGCTGCTCGTGACAGTCCTCGTCGTAGGTGTGCTCCGAGGGCTCGGTGACCACGTCGGGCGAGGGGATGGTGGCGCCGAAGCCGTCCGCCATCGGGTCCACGGTCCACTGCGCGCCCGGGTTCGGGACGGTCGGCGCGGCCGGGCCGCCGTCGCTCGCGCCGGCGCCGCCGTCCTCGGAGCCCTGGGCCACGGTGAGCGAGCGATCGCTGACGGCGGGGAAGACGGCCTGGGAGCCGACGAGCACCACGACCAGGCTCGCCGCGATCGCCGCGAGCGCGCGCCGCGGTCGCGCATCGAGCCAGGCCGAGCGGCGCACGGGGGTGTCCACGAAGCGCGTGAGCAGCCACGCGACCAGCAAGGACACGGCGAGCACTCCGGCGCCGTCGAGCGCCCCGGCGCGCTCCTGCCCGGTGAGGGCGAGCCAGCCGATGAGCAGCGGCCAGTGCACGAGGTACAGGGCGTACGCGATCGAGCCGAGGAACGCGATCGGGCGCAGCGAGAGGAAGGCATCGGCGCCCCACGAGCGGCCCGAGCGCCCGGCGAGGATCACCAGGCCCGCCGCGGCGAGCGGCCAGATCGCGATCCAGCCGGGGAACATGCCCTCGACGTCCAGCATCGCCCCGCACGAGAGCAGCGCCGCGAGGCCCGCCCAGCCGATCACCGCGCGCACCGCGCCGAAGCGCGGGCGGACCGCCGCCGACGTCGTCGCGCCCGTCGCCCGATCGATCAGCGGCAGGGCCAGACCCAGCAGCGAGCCGAGCGCGAACTCCCACAGCCGGGCCGCGGTGTCGAAGTAGGCGAAGGTCTGGTTCGACGCGGTGGAGATGATGGACCACACGAGGGAGACCATGATGACCAGCGAGAACATGCCTGCCATCAGCCTGCGCGGGTGGGCGCGCAGCATCGGCAGGCGGCGCATCAGCAGGGCGCCGAGCGCAAACAGCAGCGGCCAGACGAGGAAGATCTGGCCCTGGATCGACATCGACCAGAAGTGCTGCAGCGGGGAGGCCGCCGCGGCGTCGTGCGCGTAGTAGTCGACGCTGTCCGCCGCGAGCACGTAGTTCTGGACGTACAGCGCGCTCGCCCACGCCTGGCGCTGCACGGTCGCCCAGATCGTCGGCGGCAGCACCGTGAACGCGAGGACGAGCGATCCCAGGATGGTGACGACCGCGGGCGGCAGCAGGCGCTTGAACGTCTTCAGCCAGTAGCGGGGCACGGCGAGCGGACGGCCGGACTCGAGGCGCCGCGCGAAGGAGCCCGTGAGCAGGAAGGCCGAGATGAACAGGAAGACGTCGACGCCGCCGGAGACCCGCCCGAACCAGATGTGGTAGACCGCGACCAGCAGGATCGCGATCGCCCGCAGCCCGTGGATCTCGACGCGGAAGGGCACGGAGAGGCCCGGCTCCGAGGGGCGGGGCGCGGATCCGGACGGTGCCGGGTGCGTGCGACTGCGGGTCAGGCGCTCGAGATCGGTGCTGGTGGGCAGCGGGCGCGTCGCGTGCGCGGACGCTGCGGCCCGGGGCGGCGTGGTCCAGGCGCCGTGGGTGCCGTCGGAGCGCTCCGCAGGCCGCTCCGCCGCAGGCTGGTCCACCGCGGGCTCATCCACCGTGGGCTCATCCGCCGTGGGCTGGTCCACCGCGGGCTCGTGCGCCGCGGGCTCGCTCTCCGCGGTCCCCTCGAACTCGACGGGGTACCCGAGGTCTGCCGTGGCGTCGCCGGGCTCGAGCCAGGCGTCCAGGGACTCGGGAGGGACGTGCGCGTCGGCGGAGCGAGCGGGAGCGGCCTCGGTGGACGGCTCCTCGGATGCAGCGGTGGGCGTCTCGGACGGCGGTTCATGGAGGCGCCGGGCGCGTCGGCCGTGGCGTCGCCCGGGCGAGGGGGTCGCCGTGCTCTGCCCGGCGTCGCCCGGATCCGACGACGCGTTCTGCGCGGTCGAGTCGGAGGGATGCCCGTCGGCCCCGGGACGCTCCTCGGGGCCTCCGGGGCCCGGCGGCGTCTCGTCCCGGGGAGCGCCGCGGCGCCGGCCGTGGGCGCGCGGTGCCGACCGCGCGTCATCGTCCGACATCCGTCCCCCTTCGTCAGCGCACCTGTCCGTCGCGGCCCGCATGCAGTGGTGAGCGCACAGAGCCTATCGTCACCGTGCACGGCGTCCGGGGTGAGCGGCGCCTCTCCTGCCGGGGCCTGCCGCGTCACGTCGGGAGCCTCCGCGCGGCCCGTCTGACGAGGAAGTCGGCCTCATCCATGGCCTGTGAGCTCCATCCGGCCGTCGGACCCCCGGCACGGGAGCAGCTTCCACAGCGCGGCCTTCCCCACCCGGTGCAGCTCCACGGCGCTGCCGTTGCGTGCGGCGTCCTCCGGTCCGTGGTTCGGGCTGCGCCTGCGCCAGAGAGCAGGCTCGGTGGAGGTGAAGACGTAGCGGGCGTCCTGCCGCGCGGCGGCGTCGCACATCGCGGGGTCGCTGTCGATCCTGCCGAGCCCCCGCAGCAGCAGGCGGTCGTCCTCGCTCAGAGCAGAGGCCGGGGTGGGGGCGAGGACGCGGCGATCCTCGAGCGCCCACAGGAGCGAGCCTCCGTCCCAGGGATCCGCGATGATCGTCGCGTGCGCCGGCACCAGGGCGTCGGCCTGCGCGAACACGGCGAGCTCGTCGGAGGAGACGACGTGCGGATGCTGCCAGTAGCGGTCCATCAGGGCGTCCTCGTGCCGTGCCGTGGGGGAGCGGACGGCAGGAGCGAGGAGGCCGAGGATGCACACCGCGGCCACGAGGGCCTGCGCGCGGGGCGCCGTGATGCGCCCGCCGTGCGCCGGCCGTCCGCTGCGTGCCGCGAGTCCCGCCCCCGTCGCGAGTTCCGTCCCCGTCGCGAGTTCCGCTCCCGCCGTGTGTCCTGCCTCCGCCGGGAGTCCCGCCCGGGCTGAGTGCTGTCCGACCCGCGCGGAGCGCCTCGTTCGCACCCGTCTCAGCCGTGCCGGCAGGGCGCCTGCCGTGCGGGCGAGCAGATCGATCGCGAGGGCCAGCACGGGGATCGCGAGCACCGGGATCAGGGCGGCCAGACGGTAGCTGTCGTCGTACCAGGGGCCGGTGAGCAGGTAGCGGGTGTCCCGGTCGCCGACGGCCGCCGCCACCACGAACAGGAACGTGCTCGCCAGCAGCGGCGGCAGCATCCAGCGCGAGCGGGAGAACGCGAGCACCACGAGCATCGCGAGGCCCGCGAGCAGTGCGGGCGGCACAGCGGGCGGCACGTGCGCGCCGGACATGCCGAGCCCTGCCCGGAGAGCCTCCGTGATGTGCATGTGCGCAGGCCAGGCCGACGCCCCGCGCGAAGGTCGCAGCTGCGACCACGCGAACGGGATGAGGGCGATGAGCACGAGCGCGGCGCCGCATGCGAACAGGGGGAAGCGCCGGCGGGGATTCCGCCCGTCGTCCGATGGGGCGCGCCCGTCGGTCGAGGGGATCCGCCCCACGCCCGACGCCGCTGCCCGGGCGGTGGCGGACGCCGATGTCCGATCCCTCCGTCCCCGCACCCGGGCGAGGATCCCGCCGACCGCCGCCCACAGCGCCATCGGCGCAACCAGCACGAGCGAGGCGTGCAGACCCTGCGGGTGCGCCCAGAGCACCGCGCACACCGCCACCGGGACCGCGATCACCAGCTGCAGCGGGCGCAGGCGCTCGCGGGTGCGCGGCGCGAGGCCGAGCGCCTGCGCCGCCACCAGCACCACCGTCGGGAGCATCGCCGTGGACAGGAAGTTCGGCAGCAGCAGCCCCCACGTCATGAGCGCCAGCGGGAACGCGAAGGACGCCCCCGTCAGCGCGCCCGCCGCGCACAGGCCGGCCGGGCGCGCACGCGTGCAGCCGGCGACGAGGGCCACGATGCCCAGCGGCCACACGACCGCCCCGACCAGCAGCATCAGCGCGTTCGAGGCGAGCGGGATGGAGCGGCCCGACGTCATCACCACGAGGCTCGCGAGCTCGTGCCAGCCCGCCGGGTAGAAGCCGGTGCTCCCCTCGGGCAGGTTGAGCGTCGAGACCACTGCGGCGGACCCGTCGCGGGCGTCGAGGATCGCGCGCACCCCGCTCAGATGGAAGATGTCGTCGTAGGTCTGGCTGATCGCGTCGATGCCGCCCATCCCGTGCAGCGCCCGCACCGCGATCACCACGCCGCCGATCACCAGCCCGAGCAGCGCGGCCAGGGCCCGGGCGCGCGGAGAGCCGTCCGCTGCATCTCGCGGGACCGTGCCTCGGGGTGCCGCCCGCCGCGTGCGGCCAGGCCGCGAGAGGATCCTGCGGGCCGCGAGGACGAGCGCCCCCGCGATCAGTCCCACGACCACGGGCGTCGCCGGCGACCACCCCGCGCCCACGGCATGGGAGCCCTCGGCCGCCATGGCGACGACCACGAGCGAGGCCGGCGCGAGCAGAGCCGCACCGGTGAACGGACGCGGCCGCAGCGCGATCACGAGCGGCAGCCCGGGGATCACGAGCACCCCGAGCGCGGCGACGAACGCCGAGATCTCGGCCAGCGGCATGCGCACTCCTCGGCACGGTCCGACGGGACGGGCGCGGCACGGGCCGCTCGGGCGACCTCACCATGCCACACGCGCCCGGACCGGAAGGGCCCGCTCCTCATCCTCCGCCCTCCGCGGGTGGTGCTGGTTGCCCGGAGTTCACCGCCGGGCCATCTTCCCTCCGTAGCGTCGCCACGCACGCGCCAGCCCCGGGGCCCTTCCTCCCCGAGATCGAGAACATGAGGTGTCACCGGTGAAAGTGTTCGTCCAGATCCCCTGCCTGAACGAGGAGCAGACGCTCCCGATGGTGTTGGACACGATCCCTCGGGAGATCCCCGGGGTCGACGAGGTCGTGGTGCTCGTCGTCGATGACGGCTCGACCGACAGCACCGTCGAGGTCGCGCGGGAGCACGGCGTCCAGCACTTCGTGCGCCACGCGCGCAACATGGGACTCGCCCGCTCGTTCCGCGACGGGGTCGACTACGCGCTCGCCCACGGCGCGGACGTCGTGGTCAACACCGACGGGGACAACCAGTACAAGCAGGAGCGCATCGCCGACCTGGTCGCCCCCGTCATCTCCGGCGAGGCCGACATCGCCATCGCCGATCGGCAGACGACGAAGATCGCGCACTTCTCGCCCTTCAAGAAGCTCATGCAGCGCGTCGGATCGCAGGTCGTCAACATCGCCGCCGAGACCGAGCTGCCCGACGCCGCCTCCGGATTCCGGGCGTACTCGAAGGCCTCGCTCATGCGCCTCAACGTCGTGACGCAGTTCTCGTACTGCATGGAGACGATCATCCAGGCGGGCAACAAGCGCCTGCGCATCGCCTCGGTGGAGATCGACACCAATCCCAAGACCCGCGAGTCGCGCCTGTTCAAGAACATCTTCCAGCACATGGCGAAGTCCGGGTCGGCGATCGTCCGCGCCTACCTCATGTTCAAGCCGCACCACGTGCTGGGCTGGCTGGCGGTGATCGCCGGGATCGTGGGCCTGGTCCCGTTCGTGCGCTTCCTGATCTTCGCGCTGCTGGGCGAGGGCAGTGGGCACATCCAGTCGCTGATCTTCGGGACGATGCTCCTGACCTGCTCGTTCCTCACGGTGGTCCTCATGATCATCGCCGACCTGCAGCGAACGAACCGAGTGCTCATGGAAGAAGCCCTGGAGCGTCTGAAGCTCGTGCAGTACGGAGTGCCGACCCCGCCGGCGGGTGCCGAGAGGTCATCCGTGCCGCAGCTCAGCGCGGAGGTGGAGCCCATCGACGAGGAGCGCTCGGCGGACCCCGCGGTCGTGGGGCAGCCGAGCGTCGCCGAGGTGCCCCGGCGACGCTGAGCACAGCAGCTGAGCACAGCAGCTGAGCACAGCAGCTGAGCACAGCAGTGGCCGCGACGGTGCGCGCCCTCGCGGCCACTGCTCGTCTCCCTCGGAACGCCTGCGTGGAGCCCCCTCCCTCTGGACGTGTCCTTCGGGCCCTGCCTCTCAGGGACGCCCCATGGACGCGTAGGTCCACCCCGCCCGGCGCCACGCCGCAGGCTCGAGGGCGTTGCGGCCGTCGATGATCTGCGGGACCCGGACGACCTCCCGGAGCTCTGCCGGGTCGAGCTGCACGAATTCTCTCCACTCGGTCAGCAGCAGGACGAGATCGGCCTCCCGTGCAGCCTCGAAGGCGTCCGCGGCGATGGCGAGGTTGGGCCGCTCGGCGTGCACGCGCGCGTTCGCCGCGGGATCGGTGACGACGACGTGCGCGCCACGGCCCGACATCTTCGAGGCGATGTACAGGGCGGGGGACTGCCGGGTGTCGTCGGAGTCGGGCTTGAACGCGGCGCCGAGCACGGCCACGCGCTTGTCCGTGAACTCGCCCCCCAGCGCTTCGCGAGCCATGTTCACGACGTGATCGCGGCGCCGGTTGTTGACGTTGTCGACCTCGCGCAGGAACGACAGCGCCTCGGTGAGGCCGAGCTCCCCGGCGCGCGTCATGAAGGCCCGGATGTCCTTGGGCAGGCATCCGCCGCCGAAGCCGATTCCGGCGCGCAGGAACTTCGGCCCGATCCTCTCGTCCAGTCCGATGGCCTCCGCGATCACGGAGACGTCGGCCCCGGTGGCATCGCAGACCTCTGCCACGGCGTTGATGAAGGAGATCTTGGTGGCCAGGAACGAGTTCGCGGAGACCTTCACGAGCTCCGCGGTCTCGAGGTTCGCGGTGATGAGCGGGATCTCGCGGGCCAGCATCGGGGCGTACATCGCATCGAGCACGGCCCGTGCGGTCGCCGACTCGGCCTCGTCATCCGGGAGCCCGAAGACGATGCGATCCGGGTGGAGGGTGTCCTTGACCGCGAAGCCCTCGCGGAGGAACTCGGGATTCCAGGCGAGGACCGCATCGGAGCCGGCGTCGCGGATCCGCCCCTGCAGCTCTCGTGCGGTGCCCACGGGCACGGTGGAGCGGCCGATGACGACGCTCGGCCCGTCGGGGGAGAGGTCGAGCCAGGGGATCAGGGCGTCGACCGCGGCGTGCACGAACCGGAGATCGGCCCCCGCGCCGTCGATCTGCTGGGGCGTGCCCACGCAGATCACGTGCGCCTGGTAGTCCGCCGCCAGGGAGTAATCGGTGGAGAAGCGGAGCCGGCCCTCTTCCAGGGCCCGGGTGAGCGTCTCATCGAATGCGGGTTCGTGGAATGGTGCTTCCCCGCGGTTGAGCGCGTCGACCTTCTCCTGGTCGATGTCGAGCCCGAGCACTTCGTGGCCGATCGAGGCCATGGACGCTGCATATACCGCTCCGAGATACCCGCAGCCCACTGTCGTCATCTTCATGATTCCGCATGCTAACCAGGAGAATGGCTATGTTCCTCTTCGGCCGCCGCCAGGTGAATTCAATACGTCTGCGGGGTGAATCGAAGACGTCGAAATGGTGTCCGATGTTCTCGAATACGGTCGAAACGTGAAATGCATTCCTCCTCCCTCGCCCCGGCCGCCCCGACCCGCGTCCATCCCGTCCGCTCGGCGCCCCGCTCGATAGCATCCGGGCAGGAGCATCAGCGGGCGCCCCGCGCCCCACCCGTGTCGACACCCTCAGGAGCGTGCACCCATGCGCGGCATCATCCTCGCCGGAGGCACCGGATCGCGACTGCATCCGCTGACCCTGGGCGTCTCCAAGCAGCTGCTGCCGGTGTACGACAAGCCGATGGTCCACTACCCGCTGAGCACCCTGATGCTCGCCGGCATCCGCGACATCCTCCTCATCACCACGCCCCATGACCAGGAGTCCTTCCGCACGCTGCTGGGCGACGGCTCGCGCTTCGGGATCCGCCTCGAGTACGCCGTGCAGCCCGCCCCCGACGGCCTCGCGCAGGCCCTCGTCATCGGCGAGGAGTTCCTGGGCGGCGGCCCCGCCGCACTGGTCCTGGGCGACAACCTCTTCTTCGGCCAGGGCATGGGCACGCAGCTGCGCCGCTTCGCCGACGTCGACGGCGCCGCGGTGTTCGGCTACTGGGTGAAGGATCCGCGCGCCTACGGCGTGGTCGAGGTCGGGGCCGACGGGCGCGCCCTCTCCCTCGAGGAGAAGCTGGCCCGTCCCCGCTCCAACCTCGCGATCCCGGGCCTGTACTTCTACGACGCCACCGCACCGGAGCGCGCGAAGGCGCTGCGGCCCTCGGCCCGCGGGGAGCTTGAGATCACCGACCTGAACCGCTCGTACCTCGAGGACGGCGCGCTGCGCGTCGAGGTCCTCACCCGCGGCACCGCCTGGTTGGACACCGGCACCTTCGACGACCGCGCGGCCGCCGCCGAGTTCGTGCGCACCGTCCAGAAGCGCCAGGGCCTGTTCATCGGCGCCCCCGAGGAGGTCGCCTGGCGCATGGGATTCCTGTCCGACGACGAGCTGCGCGAGCGCGCCGAGCCGCTGGTGAAGTCCGGCTACGGCGCCCACCTGCTCGACATCCTCGAGCGCGAGACCGCCCCCGCATCCCCCGGAGGAGACCGCTGATGCCCCGCCACCTTCTCGTGACCGGCGGCGCCGGGTTCATCGGCTCGAACTTCGTGCACCACGTCATCGAGCGCACGGAGGACACCGTCACCGTGCTCGACAAGCTCACCTACGCGGGCAGCGCCGCCTCGCTCACGGGGCTTCCCGAGAACAGGGTGACCCTGGTCCACGGCGACATCGCCGATGAGGACGTGGTCGAGGAGCTCGTCGGCTCCCTCACCGGCGAGGACGACGCGATCGTGCACTTCGCCGCCGAGTCCCACAACGACAACTCCCTGTCCGGCCCCGCTCCCTTCGTCCGCACCAACCTCGTGGGCACCTTCACCCTGCTCGAGGCCGCACGCCGCCATGGCGTCCGCCTCCACCACGTCTCGACCGACGAGGTCTACGGCGACCTCGCGCTCGAGGACCCGGCGCGGTTCACCGAGACCACCGCCTACAACCCCTCGAGCCCGTACTCCTCGACGAAGGCGGGCAGCGATCTGCTGGTGCGCGCGTGGGTGCGGTCCTTCGGCGTGCGGGCGACGATCTCGAACTGCTCGAACAACTTCGGCCCCCGCCAGCACGTCGAGAAGTTCATCCCGCGCCAGATCACGAACCTGATCGACGGCATCCGCCCGCGCCTGTACGGGGCGGGCGCGAACGTGCGCGACTGGATCCACGTCGAGGACCACTCCTCGGCCGTGCTGAGGATCCTGGAGGCGGGCCGCATCGGGGAGACGTACCTGATCGGGGCCGACGGAGAGGCCTCCAACCGGGAGGTCGTGGAGCTGATCCTGCAGCTCATGGGCCGTGCAGCCGACGACTACGACCTCGTGGCCGACCGGCCCGGCCACGACCTGCGCTACGCCATCGACGCGACGAAGCTGCGCGAGGAGCTGGGCTGGGAGCCGGTCTTCGCAGACTTCGCGAGCGGGCTCGCGCAGACCATCGACTGGTACCGGAAGAACGAGGACTGGTGGCGGGGCCAGAAGGCCGCGACCGAGGCGAAGTACGCGGAGGCAGGGCAGTGACGGGCGCGGGCGGCCTCGTCGTCTCCACCGCGCCGATCCCCGGGCTGCTCGTGCTCGACCTGCCGCTGCCGGGCGACGCGCGGGGCTGGTTCAAGGAGAACTGGCAGCGCGAGAAGATGCTCGCCGCGGGGCTGCCGGACTTCGGCCCCGTGCAGAACAACATCTCCTTCAACCAGGAGGCCGGCGTCACCCGCGGCATCCACGCCGAACCCTGGGACAAGTACGTCTCGGTGGCCACCGGCCGGGTGTTCGGAGCGTGGGTGGACCTGCGCGAGGGACCCACGTTCGGGACCGCCTACTGGCACGAGATCACCCCGGGCGTCGCGATCTTCGTGCCCCGCGGAGTCGGCAACGCCTTCCAGACCCTCGATGCCCCCGCCGCCTACACCTACCTGGTCAACGACCACTGGTCGCAGGCCGCGCAGGCCCAGTACACCTTCCTGCACCTGGCCGACGAGACCGCCGCCATCCCCTGGCCGATCCCTCTCGAGGAGGCCGTGCTCTCGGACAAGGACCACGCCCATCCGCGCCTCGCGGACGTGGCCCCGGTGCCTCCGCGCCGCACTCTGGTCGTGGGCGCGAGCGGCCAGCTGGGCCACGCCCTCGCCGCGCACTGGCAGGGCCGGGCCGACGTGGACCTGGTGGGACGCGACCGCCTGGACATCGCCGATCCCGCCTCCGTCGGCGGCTTCGACCTCTCGCCGTACGGGGTCATCGTCAACGCCGCCGCGCACACCGCCGTCGACGCCGCCGAGACCCCCGAGGGACGTCGGGAGGCGTGGGCGACGAACGTCGACGGCGTCGCGCGGCTCGTCGAGGCGGCACGACGGCACCGGGCGACGCTCGTGCACGTCTCGAGCGACTACGTGTTCGACGGCGCTGCGGAGGTCCACGACGAGGACGAGCCGCTGAGCCCCCTGGGCGTCTACGGGCAGACGAAGGCCGCGGCCGACCGCCTCGTCCAGACCCTGTCCGAGCACTACGTGCTGCGCACCAGCTGGGTCGTGGGGGAGGGACGGAACTTCGTGCGCACCATGGCGGACCTCGCCGCGCGCGGCATCGACCCCGCGGTGGTCGACGACCAGGTGGGGCGGCTGACCTTCGCGAGCGAGCTCGCCCGCGCGATCGACCATCTGCTGAGCGTGCGCCCGGCGTCCGGGGTGTACGACGTGACGTGCGCGGGGGAGCCGAGCAGCTGGGCGGACATCGCCCGGCGCGCCTTCGCCCTCACCGGACACGACCCCGCCCGCGTCCGGGGCGTCTCCACGGCGGAGTACTACGCCGCCCAGGGCCGCGCCGAGGGCGACGGCACGATCGCACCCCGCCCCCGCAGCTCCGTCCTCTCGCTCGCGAAGATCGAGGCGACGGGCTTCACCCCGGCCGACCAGGACACGGCCCTCGAGGACTACCTCCGGGGCTGACCACAGCGCTGCGTGGGACACTGAGCGGGTGCCCAGCCCCATGCCCTCCCCGTCGTCCGATCCCGCGCAGCAGGCCCCGTCGGCCCCGTCGGCCCAGCAGGCCCCGGCCTTGTGCCCGGCCCCGCACCCGGCGCCGGTCGCCCCGTCGGACCTCTCCCCGGATCGCCGCGGCTTCGCGATCACCGCGCGCCACGGCGAGAAGGCCCGCGCCGGGGTGATCCGCACCCCGCACGGCGACATCGCGACCCCGGCGTTCGTGCCCGTGGGCACCAAGGCGACCGTGAAGGCCGTGCTCCCGCAGGCCGTCGCGGACCTCGGCGCGCAGGCGGTCCTCGCCAACGCCTACCACCTCTACCTCCAGCCCGGCCACGACCTGGTCGACGAGGCCGGCGGTCTGGGCGCGTTCATGAACTGGCCGGGCCCCACGTACACCGACTCGGGCGGCTTCCAGGTGATGAGCCTGGGCGCGGGCTTCAAGAAGGTCCTCTCCAGCGAGTTCTCCGGAGGGGAGAAGGCCCGGACCGCGAGCGGCGAGGACGACGCCGTCGCCGAGGGCAAGGAGCGTCTGGCGCACGTCGACGACGACGGCGTCACCTTCCGCTCCTTCATCAACGGCGACGTCCACCGCTTCACGCCCGAGATCTCCATGCAGATCCAGCACGGACTCGGCGCCGACATCATGTTCGCCTTCGACGAGCTCACCACGCTCATGAACTCCCGCCCCTACCAGGAGCAGGCGCTCGAGCGGACGCGGCTGTGGGCGATCCGCTGCCTCGCCGAGCACAAGCGGCTCACCCTCGAGCGGGACACCAAGCCCTACCAGCAGCTGTGGGGCGTCATCCAGGGCGCCCAGTACGAGGACCTGCGCCGGCGGGCCTCCCGAGACCTCGGATCGATGGAGGTCGACGACCAGGTCTTCGACGGCTTCGGCATCGGCGGCGCGCTCGAGAAGGAGAACCTGGGCACGATCGTCGGCTGGGTGACCGACGAGCTGCCCGAGGACCGCCCCCGGCACCTGCTGGGGATCAGCGAGGTCGACGACCTGTTCATCGCCGTGGCCGCCGGCGCCGACACCTTCGACTGCGTCTCGCCCTCCCGGGTCGCCCGCAACAGCGCCGTCTACACGCGCACGGGCCGGGTGAACCTCACCGGTGCGCGGTACAAGCGCCAGTTCGCGCCGATCGACGAGACCTGCGACTGCTTCACGTGCACGCACTACACCGCCGCGTACATCCACCACCTGTTCCGCGCCAAGGAGATCCTCTCGGCGACGCTCTGCACCATCCACAACGAGCGGTTCGTGGTGCGCCTGGTCGACGAGATCCGCGCCGCGATCGCGAGCGGTGACTTCGAGGCCCTGCGCGAGGAGCGCACGGGCGCCTACTACGGCGAGGCGCGGTGAGCGGTCTCGCGGTGAGCGGACGCGCGGAGGTCGGCTGCTAGCCGCACGGCTGCGATGCGCACTGTGCGCCCAGGTCAGGACTTCTTCGCGGCGCGGAGCACGACGATCCCGCCGACGATCACGAACGCGCCCTCGATGACGTGGCGGATCACTTCGACGATCACCATCGCCACGAGCATGCCCCGCGCGGCGTCGTAGCTCCCGTCCTGGAGAGCGGACTGCAGAGCGGCCTGCGCGATCGCTGAGACGATCACACGCGTCACGACGCCGCACACGAGCGGAGCGAGGACCAGTCCGCCACCGATCCGCACTCGCTGCGGGCCGATCACCAGGAAGTAGATGGCGGCTGCGAGAAGGGCGATGCCCACGATCACGTTGAGGATGACGAGCAGCACGCCGCCCACGGCGAAGCCGGCGACCCCCGCCTCGGAGCCCTGGTACCCCGCCGAGTACCCGCCGGCGGTGGTCACGATGATGGCGATCGAACGGATCAGCAGGAACAGGGCGCCGAGGGTGATGACGATGATCGCGAAGGTGCGCGTCAGCCGGCTGCGATCCGGCGTTCCCGCCGGTGCGTAGAGGGGCATCGAGGCGTTCCCCGGATCGTACGGGCCGCCCTGCGCAGTCTGCTGAGGAGCCGCATAGGGCGACGGCTGCTGCGGCGGGGCGCCGAACGGCTGCGGCGCGGGCGAGGGCTGTGACTGCGCGGGCTGCCCCCACGGGGAGGGCTGCTCGGACGCGCTGGGGCGACCTGCGTCCGGCTGACCCGTGCCCGGCTGGGGAGCGTTCGCCGATGCGGCGCTCTGCTGCGGCCAGCCTGGCTGCGGCTCGCCCGGCTGCGGCCAGCCCGGCTGCGGCTCGCCCGATTGCGGCTCGCCCTGCTGCGGCCAGCCCGGCTGCTGACCTCCCTGCTGCGGCCAGCCCGGCTGTGCAGCGCTCTGCTCCGAGGTGCTGCGGTACGGGTCGTACGGCTGGGCGGCCTGCTGGCCGCCCTCATGCTCGCCGTATCCCTGCTGCTCGTCGGGGGCCTGCCCGTACCCCGGCTGGTTCTGCTGCGGATCCGGCTGCCCGTAGCCCTGCGACATGTGCTGTCCTCCCTGCGCTGGTCGACCCTCGTGTGGTTCCAGCCTATCGGGCAGGTCACGTCGCCCCGGCCTCGGCCGACCCGCGCGGTCACGTCGATCGTGCCGCGCACGCACCGTCCGCGCGAGAGCCGCGTCGGTCGGCTCTCCGGCGGGGGTGAGCAGTACGCGTAGCAGGAGGTCGGGTCACGACCCATATGACACGTGACCCGACCTCCTGCTACGCCAAGTGCACAGGGCGCCGGGCAACCGGACTGCGGAACGTCAGCGCGCGGCGAGCTCGAAGCGGAAGGTCACCGGATCCGCGCCGAGCACGTACTGCGGCAGCGGCACGGGGCCGCAGGCCGCGGAGCCCACACCGTGCAGCGCGGCGGACAGCGTCACCCAGGTCAGGCCGTCGGCCTCCAGTGCGCCGTCGTGGGCCTTCGCGTCGAGCTCGGCCGTCGACCACGGGCGCACCGCGAGCCCCAGACCCTCCGGCGCGAACACATCGACCTCATGCCCGTCGCCGCGCACGGCCGCCTGCACCACGCCCGTGCGGTTGCCGTTCTCCTGCGGCATCACGTAGCGGGTCTGCAGATCGGCGACGGAGGAGCGGTAGGTCGCGAAGGTCGTGCCGCCGCCGGTGTCCGGGTAGGCCTCGTGCGGCCCGTAGCCGGTGTACTGCACGTCGTCGAGACCGCCGGGCACCGCGAAGGTCCAGCCCACGCGGGGCAGCGGCAGATCCTCCGGCCAGTGCGCCGCGGGCTCCACCTCCACCTCGATGCCCACGCGCTCGCCGTCGCTGCTCCACCGCTCGGTGACGTCCGCGCCGAGGCTCGACCCGTCCAGCCCCAGCCGACGGCGGAGCACGAGCACATCGCCCTCCGCCTCGGCCGAGACGAGTCGCAGCCGCGCCACGTCCAGGCCGATCTTCTTCCACCGGGTCTCCAGCGCCACGGCGGTGAAGGCGCGCTCGTTGTCCACGGGCGCCCGGTACAGGTCGACCGCGGCGTGGGCGACGTCGACCGACCCGACCTTCACCAGTCGGCCCAGGTCGTCGAGCACCGCCGGGCCCACGCGCCAGCTGTCACGGCCCACGGCCGCATCCGGAGGGATCGGTGCGACGAGCTCGCCCAGGCCCTTTTGCTGCGCGGAGAGCACGGCGCGATCCACGTGATCGGCGGCGACCACGAGGTGGCCGGCCGGGACAGGCCCCTCCTCCTCGCGGGTCAGCAGGCGCACGGTCGCCACGGCGCCGTCGCCCTCGGGCAGGGGCACTTCGGCCGACGCCCCGGGCGCGAGGTCGGGCAGCGCGAGCTCCTGCCAGGTCTCCTGCGCGTCGAGCGAGACCTCCGCGCGCAGATGGCCGAGGGTGCGGAACGCGTAGCGGTTCGTCACCCGCGCCGCGCGGGCGCCGGACCCGCCGTTCGTCGGCCCCTCGAGGATCTCGAGCCCGACGGGCGAGTAGTGGTGCTTGGTGTCCACGAGCGCCGGGGAGGGGGTGCGGTCGGGCAGCACGAGACCGTCGGCCACGAAGTTCGCGTCGTGCAGGCGCTCGCCGAAGTCGCCGCCGTAGCCGTCGATCGCATGGCCGTCCGCGTCGGTCGTGGCCAGGGCGTGGTCGATCCACTCCCAGATGAATCCGCCCTGGATCGCCGGGTACTCGTGGACCAGGTCGAAGTACTCCTTCAGGGAGCCCGCGCCGTTGCCCATCGCGTGCGCGTACTCGATCCACAGGAACGGCTTGGTGAGCGCCGGGACGTCGTCGAAGGCATCGTCGGCCGCATCCACGCCGAGGTGGCGCAGCATGCCGACCAGCTGCTTCCTGTTCTCCGCATCGAGCGTGCGCTCACCGATCTGGCGGGACTGCTCGTGGCTGGGGTACATGAGCGAGAAGAAGTCCGCGTCCAGCGCTCGGTAGTCCTGCTCGTAGATGACGGGACGCGTGGGGTCGACCTCGCGGACGCGCTGGATCATCGCGGTCGTGTTCCGCCCCGTCGACGCCTCGTTCCCGATCGACCAGATGACGATCGAGGGGTGGTTGAGGTCGCGGCGCACGAAGCGGTCGGTGCGCTCGAGCAGGGACTCGGTGAACTGCGGGTCGTCGGCCGGGCGCTTCGCGGCGCCCGTGGAGTCCTCGCCGGTGGTGTCGGCGTGGAAGCCGTGCGCCTCGAAGTCGCCCTCGTCGACCACGTACAGCCCGACCTCGTCGCACACCTCGAGGAACCGCTGGTGGGGCGGGTAGTGGGAGGTGCGCACGGCGTTGATGTTGTGCTGCTTCATGAGCGCCGCATCGAGATCCTGGTTGCCCGGATGCTGCGTGCGGCCGACGAGCCGGTCGACCTCGTGCCGGTTCACGCCGCGGATCTCGACGCGCTCGCCGTTGACGCGGAAGATCTCGCCGTCGATCTCCACGCGCCGGAAGCCCACGCGCAGGGAGACGGTCTCGCCCGCGGCACCGCCGGATGCGCCCGCGACGCGACCGGCGGCGCCAGCGCCGTCGGCCCCGTCCGGACCCGGGGCGGTCACCGTCGCGTCGTAGAGGGCCGGCACCTCCGCGCTCCACGGCTCGACGGGGCCGACGTCGATGCCGGTGCCGTCGGCCGGCGCCTCGACGCCGAGGGCGGGGATGCGCACCAGCGCGCCGGGCAGCACCTCGCCGTCGATGCCGGTGGCCAGGGCGCTCAGCGTGCCGCGGCCGGCGGACGGGTCGTAGTCGACGCGGGTGACCAGGTCATGGATGCCGCCGACGGGCCGCAGCAGCAGGTCCACGCTGCGGAAGATCCCGGAGGCCCACCACATGTCCTGGTCCTCGAGGTAGGTGTTCACGCTCCACTGGACCACGCGCACCTCGAGGAGGTGGTCGGCGCCCGCGCGGAGCAGGTCGGTGACGTCGAACTCCTGGGTGAGGCGGGAGCCGGCGGTCACGCCCACCTCGGCGCCGTCGATCCACACCTTCGCCGCCGAGTCCACGCCCTGGAAGCGCAGGATCGCGCGAGCGCCCTCGGCGAGCTGCTGCCCCCAGTCGGCGGGGACGGAGAGCGTGCGCGAGTAGTGGGCGGTGGGGTTCTCGTCGGGCACGTGCGGGACGTCGACGGGGATGGGGTAGGTGACGTTCGTGTACTGCGGGGCGCCGTGGCCCTGCAGCTGCCACAGGCCCGGCACCTCGATCTGCACGGTCTCGTCCAGGTCGGAGCCGTCGGCCCGGGTGCCGAAGCGCACGTCCCAGGTGCCGTCGAGACTGAGCTCCGGGGCGTCGGAGTGCAGGTGCGCCCGGCCGCGCAGGCGGCCGCTGCCGGCGGGCAGGGCCTCCCACCAGCGGTCGGTCGGGGCGGTCACGGGAGCGACGGTGGTCATCGTGAGGATTCCTCCAGGTCAGGTGGGGTCTGCGCGCCGGGCCGGGGGCTCATGGCCGACGGCGGCACTGCCTCCAGCCTACAGATTCGTGAGCGTTCACGTGAGGGGCGGGGTGCGGCCCGCGTGGTCCGGATCGCTGGGACAGGGCTCCACGGCCCCTGGCCGCTCCGACCTCGCCCCTGCGCGGCGCCGAGAGGTGAGAAGTCGTCGTCAAAAGCGCCGTGTGGCAACGACTTCTCACCTCTCGATGCCGAGGAACCCGGGAACGGCACCCCCAGCGCCCGGGAACCGGCGCCGTACCCCACCCGTACCTCCGGTGCCGCCCCGCCCGCCGCTCCCCAGTAGACTCGTCGGCCGTGAGCACGCCCGAGTCCCAGCCGCAGCCTCCGGAGTCCGCATCGGCCCGCTCCGACGCCGGCTCCCCGCTCGCCCCTGCCCCGCTCGCCCCTGCCGCGCTCGCCCCTGCCCCGCACCCCGCCTCCCCGATCCCGGGGTCCTCGACGGACCGCCCGCAGACGGTCTCCGCGCGCAAGGACGCCTACGAGCAGCTGCGACGCCTCTCGACGTGGCGTCTGCTGAGCGCGACCAAGGCGCCGGCGGTGCTCGCGATCCTGCAGACGGTCTTCCCGGGCGGCAGCCGCCGCCTGGGGCGCAGCGACCTCGTGGCGCGCGTCGAGACGCACCTGGACCTGCTGCACGAGGACGGCCAGGGCCGCACCGCGCCCGAGTACGTGGACTCGTGGGTGCGCGAGGGGTACCTGACCCGCCGCGACGACCCGCAGCACCTGGAGACGATGTTCGAGCCGTCCCCGGCGACGATCGATGCGGTCCAGTTCATCGCCTCCCTCGAGGAGCACCGGCCCACGACCACGGAGTCGCGCCTGCAGCTGGTCCTCCAGCAGTTCGATCGCCTCGCCCAGGAGACGGAGACCGATCGCGACGTGAGGCTCGCGGACCTGCAGCGTCGGCGCGCGGCGATCGAGCAGGAGATCCGCGACCTCTCCGAGGGGGAGCTGCTGCTGCCCGATGCCGGTACCTCCGCCGACCGGCTGCGGGACATCCTGCAGATCGCCTCCGAGCTCTCGGGCGACTTCCTGCAGTACCGCGAGGACCTGCGCGCCGTCGACCTCCACCTGCGCGAGCAGATCCTCTCCCCGGAGGCCTCGCGCGGCGAGATCCTCGAGCAGCTGCTCGCGGGCGACGACCTGCTGGGCCAGTCCCAGGTGGGCCGCACCTTCACCGCCTTCTTCCGGATGCTCAACGACCCCGCCCAGACCCGTCGGGCGCAGGATGTCGTGGACCGTCTGCTCGAGCGCGACTTCACCCAGCACCTCACGCGCGATGACCGCGAGAAGCTCGCGAACGTGTTCAGCGATCTCTACGAGCCCGCGCAGGAGGTGCTCGACGTCAAGACCGAGCTGTACCGCTCGCTGGCGCGGTTCGTGCGCTCCCAGGACTTCCGCCAGCACCGCGTGCTGCTGGACCTGCTGCAGGAGGCGCAGGGCCTCGCGCTCGCGCAGAAGGACGAGGTCTCCACGCGCTTCCCGTTCTCGCTGGACCTGCGGGTCGCGCGGGTGCGGATGTCCTCGGTCTCCCAGCACCGTCTGAAGGATCCGACGGATCCCGGCGCCCCGGTGGAGGCCGAGGTGCACGATGCGACCACGCTCAGCGTCGAGGTGCTCCAGGACCTGGTGCGCACGAACGACATCGACACCGTGGGCCTCACCGGCTCGGTGAACCGCGTGCGCTCGCTCGCCGGGCAGGCCTCGATCGGCGACGTGCTGCGCGAGGAGCCGGCCCGCCAGGGGCTCGCCTCCGTGATCGGCCTGATGTTCCTGGCCACCCAGTTCGCCCAGGAGCGCGAGGGGTCGACGGAGGTGGTCTCCTGGCGCGAGCTGGATGGCAACGACTACGCGGCCAAGGTGCCCGCCTACTACTTCCTGGACGACGTCCCGGTGGAGTGACCCCGGAGCCGGACGACGTCGGGCGCCCCCGAAGCCGGTCCGCGATCGTCAGCGCAGAGCCGGGAAGCGCCCCGCGACCTCACTCGAGCCCGAGCAGCTTCCCGCTCGTGGAGACCTCGGGGTCGGTGCACGAGGCGAGGTCGAAGCAGCAGGGGCGGCGCTTGCCGTTGCGCATCTTGTCCAAGGAGACCTCGACGCGGCGCGCACGGGTGGCGGGGTTCTTCGTGGCGCCGACCCAGCGCACCCATTCCCAGCGGGCCATGGGCGTGATGTCCTCCCAGACCTCGCCGACATCCTCGGCACCCGCGAGCGCCTCGCCGAGGTCCTCGGGGACCGCAGGCTCGGGCCAGGCGGCCGACGGGGTCAGGGTGAAGGAGACCTCCTCGCCGTCGCCGCGACCCAGCACCTCGAGCATCTCGGCGTCCAGGGCGATCCAGTGCCCCTTCGCGCCGTCGGGCTCGACGACGAGGTCGAAGGGGTGGCCGTCCAAGACCGCGGTCACGGCGTTCTGCCCGCGCGTGCGCAGCCGGGCGCTCGTCTCGGCGGGCAGCGGCAGGATGAGCCGCTCGCCGATGGAGCGGATGCGGGCGGTGCCCTCGATCGGCTCGGCCGCCGACGCGGTGCTCTTCGCCATGGTGTGCTCCTGGGGTCGCGGTCCGCAGTGGACGGGGAAGAGGGTACGCCCTCCCCGCATCGGTGGCATCATGGCTCCCCGGCTCCGCCCGCGCGACGAAGCTGTGCAGCGATGAAGCTGTCGTACGAACAGTCGCCATCGAAAGGCTTCCCCATGTCGGAGAGACCCTCCGCGTCCCCCGCGTCCGCATCCGCGCCCGCTTCATCCGGCTCTGCCTCATCGGGCCCTGCCCCGTCGGACGCCTCGTCGGCGCCCGCCCCTGCTGGCGCCGACGAGAACACGCGCTCCCTGCAGTCCACGCTCAAGCCCTCCTGGGTGTTCGCGATCGCGCTCGGCTCGGCCGTGGGCTGGGGCGCGTTCATGCTGCCCGTGGACTGGCTGCAGGACGGCGGCACCGCCGGCGCGCTCCTGGGCTTCACGATCGGCGCCGTGCTCATCGGCATCATCGGCATCAGCTACGGGATGATCATCCGCGTGCTGCCCGTGACCGGAGGCGAGCTCGCCTTCGTGCTGCAGGAGTTCGGGCGCCGCCACGCGTTCGTGGTCGGCTGGTTCCTGGCGCTCGCGTACGCGTGCATCGTCGCCCTGAACGCGACGGCCGTCGCGCTCGTGTTCCGCATGCTGCTGCCCTCGGTCATGGAGCAGGTGCACCTGTACACGGTCGCGGGCTGGGACATCTACCTGCCCGAGGTGATCATCGCGGCCCTCGCGATCGTCGCCACGGGCTTCATGAACGCGATGGGCACGGCCCTGTCCGGGCGCTTCCAGTTCATCGCCTGCGTGGTGCTGATCATCGCGGTCGTCGCGATCCTGGTGGGGGCGCTGCTCCACGGCATGCAGCACGGCTTCGCGTTCTACCCGGCGTTCCCGGAGGGCTCCTCGCCGCTGCCGGCGATCGCCGTGATGGTCGCCTTCGCGCCGTGGGCGTTCGTGGGCTTCGACAACGTGCCGCAGGCGGCCGGGGAGTTCGACTTCTCGCCCCGCAAGGCGCTGTTCCTCATCCTCGCCGCGATCGGCACGGCGGGCCTGGTCTACCTCGCGATGATCTTCTCGAGCTCCGTCGCGCTGGGTCCGAACGGCGACACCCACCCCGACGCCGCCTGGCCCACGGCCGAGGTGATCGCCGGGATCATGGGGCCGCTCGGCAAGGGCCTGATGGTGATCGCGGTGCTGATGGGCGTGGCGACGGGCCTGAACGGCTTCACCGTCTCCTCGTCGCGCGTGCTGATGGCGATGGGCCGGGCGAAGATGCTGCCGGCGTTCTTCGGCCGCGTCGAGAGCCGGCACCGCACGCCCGTGGTGGCGATCGTGTTCACGAGCGCCCTGTGCCTGCTGGCGCCGTTCTTCGGGCGCTCCGCGCTGCAGTGGATCGTGGACATGACCTCGGTGGGCGTGACCATCGCCTACGGGTACACGTGCCTGGCCGCGTTCAAGCTGGCCCACCCCGCGCGCTCGGGGGAGCACGACGCCTTCGGCCGCGCCCGCCCCGTCTACCGCGCGATCTCCCTGCTGGGCGCGCTGCTGTCGCTGGGCTTCCTGCTGCTGCTGTTCGTCCCGGGCTCCCCGGGGCGCCTGGGCACCCAGCCGCTCGTCGCGCTCGCCGTGTGGGTGGCGCTCGGCGCGGTCTTCCTCGCCGTGCGCCACCGGCGGCTGATGGCCGCCCCCGAGGCGGAGCTCGAGGAGGTCATCCTCCACCCCGAGCCCTGAGGCCCGGCTCTCACGCGGAGTAGACGACCTCGCCGTCCTTGATGGTGGTGAGCACGTCGATGTCCCGCAGGTCCTGCGGCGCGGTCGCGAGGGGGTCGGCCGAGAGGATCACCAGGTCGGCCCGCATCCCTTCGCGGATCCGGCCCTTCGTCTCCTCCTCGCCGTACTGGTAGGCGGCGTCGGTCGTGACCGCGCGCAGCGCCTCCCACGTCGAGATGCGCTCCTCGGGGCCGACGGGCGTGCCCTCGCGGCTGATCCGGTTCACGGCCGCCCACACGCTCAGCAGCATGTCCGGGGGCGTGACGGGGGAGTCCTGATGCAGGGTGACGCGCACGCCGCGGTCCAGCGCCGAGCGGGCGGGGGAGACGCGGCGGCCGCGCCGGGGGCCGAAGTTGCGCAGGTGCGCGTCGCCCCAGAAGTACGTGTGCACGCTGAAGATCGAGGCGATCATGCCCAGTCGCGCCATCTGCTCGAGCTGGTCGTCGCGCACGGTCTGGGCGTGGATCATCACCGGGCGCTCGGCCAGCAGCGCGGGGTTCTCGGCGCCCACCTGCGTCACCGTGTCGATCCACTGCTGTGCGGCGGCGTCGCCGTTGCAGTGGGCGATGAGCTGGACGCCGCGGGCTGCGAGCTCGCGGGTCCAGGCGAGCACCTGCTCGTCCGAGTGGGCGGCGTAGGCGCAGCCGGGGTCCTCGTCGCCCGGGATCGGCTCGTAGGGCTCGCTCATCCAGGCCGAGCGCGCCTGCGGGGAGCCGTCGAGGATCAGCTTGTACCCGCCCAGGCGCAGACGCCCCGTGTAGTCGCCGGTGAACTCGGCGAACTGCTCGCGCGCCGGGGTGCCCCAGGCGGCCACGGGGTAGACCACGAGGTCCAGCGGCAGCCGACCCTCGCGTGCCGCGGCGGCGAGGTCCGCCACCGCTTCGGGGGAGGCGGCGCCCTCCTGCGCGGTCGTGATCCCGTGGCGCAGATAGTCCTGGGTCGCCAGGCGCAGTGCGTCCGCGGCGTCGCCGCCGCCGAAGATGCCGCCTGCGCCGCCTTCCGGGTCGAGCGCGGTGAACAGGGCGCCGAGCGCAGAATGCTCCTCGGCGAAGCCGTCGGGCGTGCCGTCGGGCCGACGGCCGAAGCGCCCGCCCTCGGGATCGGGGGTCTCGGCGGTGATCCCTGCGGCTTCGACGAGGACGGAGTTCGCCGCGCCCACGTGCATGCTGCGGTGCATGGCGAGGACGGGGATCTCGGTGGAGACGCGGTCGAGGTCGTCGCGCGTGGGGTGGCGCCCCTCGGCCAGCTGCGTCGGGTCGTACTTCGCGCCGACCAGCGGCGAATCATCGCCCGCCTCGCGCGCGGCGAGGCGCTCGCGGAGTGCCGCGACCACCTCGTCGATGCTGCGGGCGTCCTCGAGGTCGACGAGGGCGGCGAGCCGGCCGTGGCCCAGCAGGTGGCCGTGGGAGTCGACGAAGGACGGCATCAGGGTGCGGCCGGCGAGGTCCACTTCGGCGGGTTCGCCGGCACGCTCGCGGAGGTCGGCGAGAGCGCCGACGCCGGAGATCAGGCCGTCCTCGACGAGCACGGCCTCGGGGGCGTCGTCGCGGTCGACCATGGTGAGGATGCGGCCGGAATGGTAGAGCGTCTGCACGCTGCGGCTCCTTCGATGCGGGGGTGAGGCGTCGGCGCGCCGCGCGCGTCGGCCGAGCCACCGTATCCCGCAGCCCTGCGTGTGCGCGCCTTCGTCACCCGCAGACGTCCCGTGGGAGCGCGCCGTTCCACGGCGTCCGCTTCACAGAGGCGGCAGCCCGCCCGGCCCCGGGGGGGGTGCGACCGCCCACCCGAGGGCGCCTGTTCACCAGACAGGGCCGCAAGCCAGGAGCCCTCCGTGAGACACCGATCCACGACGGCCGGCTCGAGCTCGGTGGTGGTGACATCGACGGTCGCGTCGAGGACCCCGTCGTCGATCATCGCCTCCGAACGGCGCACCGGCAGGCGCTGCATGATGATGGAGACATCGGTCTACGGGCGCGAATTCCGCTGGGCGGCTGCCCTGCACCGCGAGGGGGCACTCGGGGACGTGACGTTCTATCGCGGTGTGCACATCCAGAACCTCGACGGATTCCCGAGCTACTGGCAGGGCTTCCCCCCGATGCACTACCTGACGCACGCTCTGTCCCCGGCGCTCGCGCTGCTGGGCACCAGCGTCGAGAGCGTGAGCGCCGAGGGGTCCGTGCACCTCGACGAGGCCACGCGCGCCGCCGGCGGCTTCGACAACCCCTATCCGACAGAGATCGGCGCCTTCCGGCTCAGGAACTGTGACGCCCTCGCCGAGGTGCAGATGTCCTTCTTCCGCACGGCTCGCGAGTACATCGAGGGTTTCTGGCTCTACGGCAGTCGCATGGGTCTGGAATGGCCGACCCACCAGGAAGGACCGATGCTGGTGCATACGATGACCGGACCCGCCCAGGGCGGACGCGGGAACCGGACAGCGGTCGAGGAGATCGATCCACCCGATCAACGGGGCTCCCTGAGCGCGGAGCTTCGCCAGTTCGTCCACGAGACCGTGGTCCAGGTTCCCGGCATGGGCGAACCGGTGAGGATCGGCGCCGGGCACGGAGGGTCGAACCCGTACCTGGTCGACGAGTTCCTCGCCGCGATCACGGAGGACCGACGGTCTCGGATCGACAGCGTGCGCGCCGCCGAATGGACCTGCCGGGCATCTGCGCGCACGAGTCGGCGATGAGCGAGGGGGTGCGCATCACGGTGCCTGCTCTCGGCTGAGGGGGAACGGGTCAGCCGAGTGGCGCGGACAGCTCCACGTTGATGTCATCGGGGTCCTGGAAGGACAGGATGGCGAGCCCCGCGTCGGCCAGGTCGGTCACGTCGCCGTGCGTGATCCCGGCCTCGGAGAGCGCGCGCGCAGCGCGCTCCAATTCCTCACGGGATTCCACGGCGAAGCTCAGGTGGTCCAGGCCAGTCACATCGGGGTCGAATGCGTTCTCCCCGACCGGCCGCAACCCGAACAGCGTGCCCTGCGGGGTCTGGTAGACCACTCCGCCGTAATACTGCTGCTGAGATCGCCGCACGTTCGCGTCGCCCGCCTGCGCCGAGGCGTCGATGGCAACCGGCCAACCGAACACGCGATCGTAGAAGGCCTTCGATCGGCCGATGTCGGTGACCGTCAATCGGACGTGTGCGAGACCGCTGCTTGAGATCATGGCCATCGCCTCAGCGTAGTCCGTGCGATCGCTGGAGGTGGAGAGCGAGGACTCCATGGGGCTGACGGGCCCACGCCGGACCGAACAGGCCGAGCGCGGCCGTGGCGTTCGGTCCTCGCCCCGCGGGTGCTCTCAGCCCGCCGCGCCCGCGCGGTACGTCCGGACATAGCGCGCGAAGTCCCAGCCCTCGCGGGTCGCCGTCCCGTCGAGGAAGTCGATCGCGGCCTGCCTGCCCGTGCGGTAGAGCTTCTCGCGGTCCTCGTCCGTGAGGTCGAACTGGGTGGGCTTCACGAAGCTCGTGTCGACGAAGATCGTGCGGGCCTGCACGTGCGGGTCGTCGATGTGCATGCGGTCGCGCGCGCCGATGAGGGTGTCCAGCAGGGCGAGCGCGTAGGACAGGGCGCCGCGGATGCGGTTCACCGGGGCCGGGTCGGCCGGCGGACGAGCCGAGAGCTTGATGCCGAACGTGGGCCAGCGCGGGAGCGCGCCGTCGGCCCGATCGAAGACGCCGACGGGGAAGTTCGAGAGCATCCCGCCGTCCACGAGGTATGCGCGCCGCCCCTGCGAGGTCGCCCATCGCACGGGCCGGAAGAAGAAGGGCATCGCGGTCGAGGCGCGCACGGCCTCGGCGACAGGGAGATCGGCGGCGGTCATGCCGTACTTGCCGGCGTCGCGGGGCAGCAATCGCAGTCGCCCTGCGGTGACGTCGGAGGCGGTGACGACCAGGCGCGACGCGTCCGCGCCGGTGCCGGTGCCGGGGTCAGTGTCGGCGCCGGTGGACGAGTCCGCGGCGGCGTCCTCGACGGGCCGACGGTTCCCGACGGACCGACCGTTCCCGACGGACCGACCGTCCCCGACGGGCCGGTCGGGCGCCTCGCCCTCGGGGTCCTGATAGGGGAGATCGGCGAAGGTGAACGGACGGGAGGGATCGGCGGGCTGCGCGTGCTCGGCCAGCTGCTCGGCGAGCCACGTTCCCACGTACCTCCCGCGATGCACGCCCTTGCGCACGAGGATCGCGGCGGCCTTGCCCACCAGCGGACGCGTCCACCAGGGGCCGTCGCGGAACTTCTCGTAGTCGATCTCGCGCAGGAGCCCCACCAGGTCCTTGGCGGGCACGTCGGCGGCGACCAGCGCACCGGCGATCGCTCCCGCGGACGAGCCGGCGACCCGGCCGAAGAGATAGCCGCGCTCCTCGAGCACCTCGATCGCCCCTGCGAGGGCGATGCCCTTCACGCCGCCGCCCTCGAGCACGAGGTCGGCGCGGGATGCCTCGGCGTCGCCTCCCTGGTGGGCGTCGTGTTCCTCCGACGCCATCAGCGAGCGGGTGCGGCAGGGCCGGCGGGCGTCTCGGGCGCTCCGGGCTCCCCGTCGTCCCTGTCATCCCGGTCGCGTCTGTCGTCCCGGTCGTCCGCGGCGGCGACCTCGTCCCCGCCGACTCTGCGGTCTCCATCGCCGTCGGCCCCGTCATCGCCGTCGTCGGACCCTTCATCGTCGTCCCCGGGGACGTCCGGGACGCCGAGCATCGCGGGCACGTCGTCGACGGGCGTGCCCGGCTGCCAGCGGCGGGCGGCGACGATCATCGAGTTGACCGTGGCGATGAAGGGCACGGCGAAGAACGCGCCGGCGATCCCGGCGATCGCGGTGCCCGTGACGACGCCGAGGACGACGCCCAGCGGATGCACCTTCACGGCGGTGCCGGTGAGCATGGGGTGCAGGACGTGGGATTCGATCTGCTGCACGCCCACCACGATCGCGAGCATGATCAGCGCGTGCACCCAGCCGTTGAAGACGAGCGCGAGGCCCACGGCGACCGCGCCGCCCACGATCGCGCCGACCACCGGCACGAAGGCGCCGAAGAAGACGACCACGGCGATCGGGATCGCGAGCGGGACGCCCAGGATCGCGGCGCCGATGCCGATGAACACGGCGTCGGTCGCGGCGACGACGAGCTGGATGCGGATGAAGCTGGTCAGGGTGTGCCAGCCCGCGGCGCCCGCCGCGAGGATCCGGGGCTGCGCCGCGCGCGGGAACAGCCGAGAGGTCCAGATCCACATGTGCTTGCCGTCGATGAGGGCGAACAGGGTCACGAAGATGACGATGAACAGGCCCTCGAGGATGTGGGCGACGCTCGAGCCCGCCTCGGCGGCGCCCGCGCCGATCTCCGAGGCGTGCTTCTGCAGCCACTCGGTGGCTTTGGTGACGTAGCCGTCGACGTCGGACTCGGTGATCCCGAAGGGATGGGTCGCCAGCAGGGACTCGGCCTGGGCCAGCGCGTCAGTGGCCTGCTTCTGGATCGACGGCAGCTGGCTGCGGATCTGGCTGGTCACCAGGACCACGAGCCCCACGATCACGGCGAACACCACCACCCAGGCGGTGATGATGGCGACCCACTTGGGCCAGTGGTGGCGCTGCAGGAACGCGGAGACCGGCACCAGGAGCGCCGAGAGCAGCAGGCCCACCATGAAGGGGATCACGATCTCGGAGAGCCACACCGCCGCGAGCGCGACCGCGACGATTCCCAACCCGATGATCAGCACGCGCCAGGTGTAGCCGGCGCCGATCTTGAGCCCCTCGGGGATCGGGTCGGGGTGCGGCAGCGGCGAGGAGGGCCGCGCCGAGGTGCCCGTGGATGAGGTGTCCGGTTCTGTCATGGGTACGGCATATCCCGCCTGCGGTGCGGATTCACTTCACCGGCGCGTTCTGTGGTGGGGGTCACGCGGCCTCGGTGCCTGGAGATCGTGAGTGGCCGGGCGTCAGCGCCCGGACTCGTCCTCCGGCGGGCTGACGGGGGAGGCGGCGGCGCGCTCCCGCTCGCGGCGACTGTCCTCCTCGTCGTGACGGCGGAAGCGCCGTCCGATGACGACGCCGACCACGACGAGCAGGATCAGCACGAGCGCGGAGATCCCGTAGAAGGCGAGGAGAGGCTCGAGCGGCATCATTCCCACGAGTCTAATCCTCGACGCCCGGGGCGGACGACAGAGGACGGGGACGGACGGCGGGGGCGGCCTCGGATGAGACCGCCCCCGCCCTCGTGGTGCGGAGCTGGGGTCACAGACCCCGCTCGGTGTCCTCGATCCCGTCGTCGAGCTCGCCCTCGCGCGGACGACGCGCCCGACGCACATGACTCTCGGACACGCTGAACGGATCCGAGTCGTCGACGGGGCGCGACGTGCCGTCCTCGGCGTCGGCGTCGGTGTTGGCGTCGGTCTCAGGGCGCGGCGCGCGTCCGTCGGCCTCGCCGACGGGGAGAGGCGCCCGGTCGTCGGCCTCGTCCACGGGTCGCGGCGCGCGTCGGTCGTCCGCCCTCGGGCTCTCCACGGGGGTCACCGCGCCGCGCGGATCCTCGTACGCGTCACCCGACAGGGGCGCGGTGTCGCCCGCGGTGGGCGCGGCGTTCGTCCGATCGGTGCCCGGGCCGCTCGCGGTCGCCCTGGCGTCAATCTCGTCCTCACTCAGGACGTGGCCGTCGGCGTCTCCGGGCTGTCGGCCGGCGTCGCGTGACGTGCCGGTCGCCGGGGCGGCCGCACCGTCCTCCACCGGCTGTGCCCGACGTGCTGCTCCGTCGTCCGCGATGAGCGACGCCTCGCGCGATGCGCCGCCGTCCACCGGTTGAGCATCTTGGTGGCGGCCCTCGGTCTGCTCACCGGGCAGCGGTTCGCGATGCGTCCCGGCGAGAGCATCGTCTCGGTGTGCGGCGTCGTCGACCCCGCCGGCATGCGACCTGGCCTCGGCGCGGTTCTGGCCGGCCTGCACGCGACCGGCTCCCGTGTTCTGCGGGGCCCCGGAATCCTGCAGGCTCTGCGGGGCCCGCGATGCGCGCTGATCCTGCGCGGCCTGAGCATCGCCGGAGTGCGCACCGGCGGCGACGCCGGCGCCCGCTGCGGCTCCTGCACCACCGGCCGCTGCGGCACGGTCGTGCTCGGCTCGTGCGGCATGGCCGCTCTCGCCGGGCACGGCATGGCCGCCCTTGGCGGGTGCGCGATGGGCACCGCGCGTGTCGTCCTCGTGACGGCCCTGCGGCCGATGCCCGTCGACGGACTCGGCGGTCTCGGGCGCATCCTCGGGGATCCGCTGATCGCGAGGGGCTGCGCCCGTCGGGGTCGCACTCGCCTCCCGCGGTGCGGGCTGCGTCGACCTCTCGCTGCGCGCATCCGGCTGGGCCGTGTGCTCCGCGTGCGCTCCGGGCCGCGGTGCGTTCTCCATGTGCGCACCCGGACGGGGCGTGCGCTCGTCGCCGGTGCCGGCCGGGTTCACGGTCGCCTCACGGGGAGCGGCGTCGACCGTGTGCGCGTCGCGCGGACGATCCTCGACCCGTTCCTGCGGGGCCGCATCCTGCCGTGCTGTGGCTCCGTCGGCCCCGGCACTCTGCTCCGCACGGTCGACGTGCTCCTCGTGCGAGGCGGCAGTTCCTGCACCGGCAGCTCCTGCGCCTGCCACACCGGCTCCGGCTGCGCCGGCGGCGACACCGGCACTGTGCCCGGGAGCTCCGCGCTCGTCGGCCCGCGGTTCGGCGTCGCCGGCGTCCCGAGTGGTCGTCTCGTCGAGGGGCGCGTCGGAGCCGTGTCGGCCGCCCGATGCCTTGGCGTCGACGTCGGGGTCGAGCTCATCGGCCTGGCGGAGCCGGTCGTCCACGTCGGCGCGCGCCCTGTCGGCATCCTGCCGCTGCTCCTGCGCGGTCTGGTCGCGGCGCTCGGCCTCGACCTTGGCCTTGTCGGCCTCGAGCTCCGTCTCGCGCGCCTGGATCTCACGCTCCTTGACCTCGACCTGGTCCTTCTGCGCCTCGGTCCGGAGCTCGGCGGCCCGCTGACGGTCGATCTCCTCCTGGCGGGCGCGCCGACGCCGGGAGCTGACGACCCCCACGATGATCAGGATGGCGAGGACCACGATGACGAGGATGATGACCGGGATGACCCAGCCGGGCAGGTTACCCATGTGCTTCTCCTTCGATCTGACCCGTTCTTCCGGGCCGGGAGGATGTGCGCGGCAGTCACTGCCGTGCTGTGCATTCCACCAGAAATGTGTGGCGGGCGCCACAGCTAGCTCAGATGCGGCTGCCGCGCAACTGGCCGGGAGGGGTCGTCCACCTAACTGCATGCGCGACATCTTGGAGTCGGTGAAGTCGATGGCCCGGTTGCTCGATTTCCGGTAACCCCTGCCTATCGGGGGCTCAGTCGAGCGGCGTTGCTCGCGATCTGGCCTATGTCGCGCTGCGGATCGACGCTACTTGGACGTGCCCCCGGCAACCGGCGATGGGGGATGGACTCATCCCAACGATGCGCTGCAGCGTCGACGCGAAGCAGATCCCGATGCGGATACGGATGTAAAGCGCCTCCTTCGGCCTCGGCGCCCAGCGAATGTGTCGGGAGCAATCGTGGTGCGAGGGGCGTCCCAGTAGGCGATCCGAGCCCAGTGACGGCCACGTTCTGGCTATCCTCTAGGTGGTGCGCCAACGTCGGTGCACTCAGAAGGCGAGGGTGCAACGTGGAGATCGGTCTCATCGGCATAAACAAGTATGCGCGATTCCTAAATTTTGCATGCCAGCTGCATGGGTATGCATTCCAGAAATTCCTGGAGAAGAAAGGATACTCCTCTACGATCCTGGACTATAAGCCCGTGACGTACGGCGACTACAACATGCGCAATCCGGCAGCGCACGCCGAGAAGGAGTACCGGGCGGCCGTCATGGCTGGCGCGTCGCCGGCCAAGCTCGAGAAGCTGGCCGATCTGGCCGTCGGTTACAGGAGCCTCACTGTCGAGCGCGCCCGAAGATTCGACCGATTCCAGGAGTTCGAGCGCAGGAATCTCGTCGTCACCGAGGAACAATACGATTCCGACCTTCTGGAGCTCCGGGACCCCGGCTTCGACTGCTACATCTGCGTGACCGACGTGATCTGGTCTTCCCACCCCGCATACGTGTTCGACCGGGGCTTCTTGTTGGGCAGCAAGGCGTTCGAGGGTAAGCCGAAGATCGCCTATGCGGCTAGCCGCGGCATCTCCAAGGACTTCACTGGAAAAACAGAAGAGCTCTTCTTCTCCTACATCAGGGAGATCGATGCGATAGGGGTGCGGGAAGCGGACCTCGAAGAGTACATCGAGCATAACTCTGATCTCGAGGCGACGACAGTTCTCGACCCGGTACTGCTGCATGATGGCGGTTTCTGGCGGGATCTTGCGGTAGCACCGCGTGAGGAGAGGTACCTGCTGCTCTATTACGTGATGGGGCGTTCCGCAGACACGGTGGAGAAGGCCGTAGAATATGCGAAGCTGCATGATCTGACGATCGTCGAGCTGTCCGACAGGCCTCTGAAATATGGTCAGGTCAACGACCCTGACGTGCGGCACGTGACGCGGTATGACGTTGGGCAGGACGAGTGGCTGGGATACATTGATAATGCGGAGTGCGTATTCACGAACTCCTTCCACGGTTGCTGCTTCTCGCTGTTGTTCGAGACTCCCTTCTTCGTCGGGAAGAGGATGGGGCAGAAGGTTCCGAATCTTCTGGCCACGTTCGGCCTCCAGGACCAGCAGTTCGCGCCGGATGACGACGTCCGCGCGTTGTCCTCGGACGTCGACTTCCGCTCGACCGACGCTCCGTTGCGGTCACTGCGCGAGCGCTCGGAGGCGTTCATCCTCGATGCACTTCGTCGCGCTGAAGCCTCGATCGCGGACGGATCCTCCATCGATCGCGAGCGGTTCGAGCAGAAACGTCGTGGCATTCAGTTCCCTGCCCATTTCCACAGTGGTGGTGCCAGCCCGTCGGTCAGCCTTCGCGCAGAGGGCGAGCGCGTGAAGACGAAGGTGGTGTCCAGCGGAGCGCTTGAGTACTGGTGGCCGGGTCGTCGCTTCGTCAACGACGGTCGCAGCGCGTTGCCGCGAGGAGAGTTCGTCGCCGCAGGACGCGCGTTCGTCGGGTGGGCCATGCGGTTCAGGATCGACAATCGTTGGCAGTGGTACCTTGCGGACGGCTCATTCGCGACGAGTGAGCAGCTCACAGCGGGCGGCCGGGCGGCCAAGGCGGTCATTCCCGACGGGGCGAGGATCCCTCACATGCCTGTTAACCACATCAGCTCGGTTGTGTTCGAGGCACGTTGGAAGAAGGACGAGACGTCCCTGCCTGTCGACTCAGGGCAGGACACGGCTGCGACGGGGACGCCTGGAGGCCGGTTTGCGAGAGGGCGCGCCCTGCTCGCTCCGCTGGGCAGGACCTTCGGCCGAGTGCGCAGAGCTTTCGTGCGTGGGGAATAGTGATCATCGTGCAGATGACTACCGCGTGAACGTGAGCGACGCTGCCTCTTCCTGCGCGAAGACTCTCCGGTGCGTGCCGTGGGCTGCCCCATCCGATTATCAATCGCCGCCGCTGCGGTCGCGCCGGATCCGGCGCGACGCGATGTGGAGGGCTGTGAGTCGCAGCCTGGGTAGTCGCATGTCGTCGGCTAGTATCCGTGACGACGGATCAGCAATGGTGCACATCTGCCACCGGCCACTGTGTCGACACCCGAGGGGGCAGTGACGCTTCCTCGAGCACATTGCATGTGTGCGCGTGTACGGGTTCGTATGGAAGTCTAAAGCGCAGGAAGAGGGGAAGGGTCATGGTTGACATCTCATCCATTGCAATTCGGGAAGACGGTGACGCTCTTGTCGTGTCGGCGAACATCGCCATGCCCGAATACGAAGGTGAGGCGTGGTACCGACTGCCGCTCGACGCCGGGACGGACATTGAGGGCGCAGCGGATTCGTTCTTCACGATCGGGATGATCCTCGCTCTGGGCAGCGACGGTACGCTGAGACTGGACAGTCCCGTTTCGAAGCGACTCGTGTACAACAAGCGGGCCATCCAGGACATCTTTCTCACCTGGTATCCGGAGAAGCTGCGGGCCTTCGACGTCGACGCTCCTGTGCGGAAGGCGGACAGCGCTCCGCGGTCGAATCGCACCATGGCCTGCTTCACGGGTGGTGTGGACTCGTTCGACACGCTGGTCAACAACAAGGGTGACATCGATGCGCTGGTGTACGTGCATGGTTTCGATATCGCGTTGTCTCGCAAGGAGATTCGCGAGGTGACTTCTGAGCACCTGCAGGCGGTGGCCGAGGAGACCGGCAAGGAGCTGATCGAGATTTCCACCAACATCCGCCGGTTCCAGAACCGAGCGGGCTCCTGGCCGCTGATTGCCCACGGCGCAGCGCTTTCATCGGTCGGACACCTGCTCAGCAGCCGCTTCGGCCGCATGCTCATGCCAGGCTCCTACACCTTCAGCGATACGTTCGCGTGGGGGACTCACCCGATTCTTGACCACCGATGGTCAAGCGATCGCCTTTCCGTCGTCGACGACGGCAATGGCTCGGATCGCGTCACGAAGATCGTGGGAATCTCGCGTGACCCCGTAGCCCAGCGGCACTTGCGTGTGTGCTGGCAGAACACCGGTAAGTACAACTGCGGCGTATGTGAAAAGTGCAAGCGCACTATGATTACGCTCTCCGTGGAGGGCGTGTTGCCGAAGTTCAAGACCTTCGAATCCAATATTTCCCTGGACGCGATTCGTGAGATGAAGGTGTCCAGCGATGGTAAGCGATCCTACGCACAGGCGAACCTGGATCACGCCGAGGCCAAAGGGGCTGATGACGTGGCCGAAATTCTACGCGGTCTGATCTCCGAGTACGACGCCAAGGTTCGAAAGAGGGGGCTCGCCGCTGGTGCGAAGGCGAACAGCGATGGTGCGGTGACCCCGCCGAACACGGGCGTCACCGGCGCTGCGAAGTCTGCGTCGGCCAAGAAGGCAGGTCCCGCGAAAGGTAAGGCGGTAGCAACCTCCGCGGGTGCGTTGGATGAGGCCTCCCCGTCGACCCTGGAGAAGCGTATGCGGACTCTCGAGAAGCGTCTGGCGGTGACGGAGGCTCGCACGGTCACGAACGCGAGTAAGCTCGGGCGGCTCCAGAAGATGTGGCCGGTGCGGTCCTGGGAGCGTTTCGCAGCCTGGCGTCACGGGGAATAAAGCCAGCTGGTGCTCTGCAGGGCACGCCGGACTCGTGCCACGGTTGTTGCTCGACCTTGACGTGGGCAGGGCACACTTCGATGTGTCGCTTGAACGGACCTTCGCCGGGACGTACCGTGCTCGGGTCGACCCGGTGGAGCCTGATCTTTTCCGCGTGTGATAGCCCTGATCACATGGCTCCCGACCCACCAGAAAGCAGGTCCCACCTTTGGAGACGCTTCGCGAGCTCGTGCCCTACTTCGACGAGCGTGGCAACTCGATCGAATACGACGGCGAGCTTCCCCCGAGCGCGAATGTGACCATCAAGCTCCGCGGCTCCGGGAACAGGCTCGTGGTCGCCCCGACTTCGAAGATCGTGGACCTGATGGTCGACTTCTCCGGCGACGACGCGCTGGTCGTCATCGGGGACACCACGGTGCCCCGCACGGGACTGCGCTTCTCGATGCGCCTGGGGCACCAGTGCACCGTCCGGATCGGGGCGAACGTCGGCGCCGAGACCAAGTCCTTCATCCGGGTCTCCGAAGGGCAGAGTGTCAATATCGGCGATGACTGCATGCTCGCTTCCGGCGTCGCATTCCGTGCCGATGACTCGCACGCGATATACGACGTGCGCACCGGAAAGAGGTCCAATCCAGCAGCCTCGATCGAGGTGGGGGAGCATGTCTGGCTCGGCAAGGACGTGGTGGTGATGGGCGGCGTGAAGATCGGAGACGGGTCCGTCGTAGGCCTTCGCGGGGTCGTCACGAAGAACCTCCCCAACAACTGCGTCGCCGTCGGGGCTCCCGCGCGCGTGGTCAAGCGGGACACCGCGTGGGAGCGCCCTCTGCTGACCTATCGGCAACCCGGCATCGGCGGACTTCCCCGAGGGCACAAGAAGTCCAAGAAGTACTGGAACAAGACCCGAGAGGACTGATCCGAGCAGCGGCAGTCGCCGCGTGCTCGGTTCCTCTCCTTTCGGAGCCTCACTGTGATGCCCGGCGGTGCTGATGGCACCCCGGGCGCTTCTCATCTCTGCGTTTCGCCCTTGACCGCAGCAAGGTCCTTGCGGGCCTGCGCCAGGTCCTTGCGCGTCTCGGCCAGGGCGACATCCTTCTTCTTGTAGCTCTCGTAGCCGCGGCGCAGCTTCCGTCGCACCTTCCCCTGATACTGCTCGTGCGAGGTGCCCTCATATCGGGGCAGGTTCTTCTCGAGCTGGCCGTAGGTGTAGGGGCGCGCCGCGCTCTCCGGGGCGACGACGTCCTTGATGCCTTCGAAGAGCGTCCGGTAGACGTCCATCAGCTCGGACGGCTTCTTCGACACGCCCTCCTCCATCGCCCGGTCCAACTGCTTGAGCACGTGGTCCGCGTTCCAGTTCTCCGACGAGATCGACCGGTGCCCGTATCCCACCGAGTCGTAGAAGTAGGGCACCTTGAAGTTCCAGGACAGCCCGATGCAGGGGACGGAGTATGCAAAGCTCGTGATGCTCGCGTGCAGGCGGTAGGCGATCACCCCGTCGCAGGCGGTCAGCTCGCTGATCAGCTCTTCGGGTGAGTTCACGGTGAACATCGTCTTGTTGATGGGGACGTCCCGCTTGCGGACGATGTTGTCGAGGAACACTTCATCGGCAAAATGTCCGGTCGTGAACAGTCGATAATCATCCCCTCGCGCCTTGAGCTTCGCGATGACATCGAGCCAGAAGTTCTGCTGATCTGCTTCCGAGAAGTTGATCTTGTTGTCCTTGAAGATGCCGGCGCGGGTGACCACGAGACCGATCCGGCGTCCGGACTTCTTCGGCGAGGACGCCGAAGCTGTCGTAGGTGCGGGCTTCGGGGTCACCGCGCTGGTGGCGGCCTCTTGCTGCCTGCGAGCCTGCACGGCGAGACGGGGGAGTGCCCGATGAGCCGTCCGGCGGGCGATCTGCTCGATCTGCCGACGCGAGGTCGACACCGCTCGCGAGAGCGCGGCGACGGTCGGCTGCGTCGCGCTTTCGTCGACGGACTCGCCTGCGTCTGCTTCCAGGGACGCGCCGAGGTCCGTTGCGGCGCTGTGCGCCACCGGGTCCGTCATCGGTCCGAACACGATGTCTGCGAACACCGCGGGGTCGGCGACGTGTGCCACGGGGATTCCTGTCTCCTCGGTGTACCTGCGCACCGAGTCGAAGTCGTCGCGCGTCGTGATCTGGCGGACCACCGGCAGCTGCAGGGCCCGCTTCAGCTGCTGGGACTTCTCGTTCTCGGAGCTGTACTTCTCGACGCCGATGCTCGAGAAGAGGACGGGCACCCCGAACTCCTGCGCGATCTCCAGAGTCGTGATCGTCTTCCGGTAGAACACCTGGTAGGAGTAGTTGAAGAGCGGCGCACCCCCGAAGATCAGCAGGTCCGCGCTCGAGATGGCCTTGCGTGCGGCTGCGAGGTGCTTCGGATCGTTGCGCTGCAGGTACTTCTTGTTGATGATGCCCGCCGCGCGGCTGTCGATGACGAACGAGTCGTCGCCGCGGCCCAGGTTCCGCATGGCTGCCTTGATCAGTGCGATCACCGATGCCTCGATGATCTGGTCGCCGACGTTGTCCGAGTCGTTGTTCGTCAACAGGAGGACCTTGAACTTGGACACTTTTGCTCCGTTTTCGTCGTGTTCAGCGGCTCGCCGCAAGCCGAACAGGGGGCGACTGCGGTTACGATGTCACCGGGCGTCCACCCTGCGTTTACTCGACGTACAGTACCCAGGGCTGGCTGGGCGCGGAAGCGGCTGAGCTATGGACGTCGTCGCCCCGGGGTGGTTGCACTGTTGCCCGTACTCCGGGTTGCTTCCGCGACACGGCTCAGCCCTTGCCGCGTCGGCCTCCGGGGTTCCGGGGGTGGGAAACATCGTTCGAAGAAGCAATGGAGAGGACACCTGTCGAGTGGCAGCGCGCTTGAGAGTGGCAGAGATCACCTGGAGTCATATCTGGGTGACGTTCAGGCTGACCTTCGACGGGATCGAGGGGCCGTCGACCGGCGCTTCGGCCGACGGACGAACTGACGCGAGAGAATCCCAGAGCGCCTCGACGGATAGCGGGCTGCCGGATGTCCCGCAGGAGCTCGCCGACGCTGCCGGTGCGTCGGTCGGCGGGACCATGGATGAAGACTCATCCGATGACCCCACTGCACTCGACGTCGATACGGGGGTCGAGTCCACCGAGGCCGAGGCCGAGGGCGTCGTCGAGGTCCCCGTGGCGCAGGAGATCGCGACCGGACCTTCCACTGTGCCGGCGCTCGAGGACATCGAGTCCGGGACCGTCGAGTTCATCTTCGTGGACAAGAAGCGTGTGCAGCGCGCCGAGGCGACGCACCTGGGCGGGCGTGACTACGAGGTCCGCATCAACGTCACCCGGTTCAACGGCCGCCGTCAGTTCCCGGATGGCACCTGGCGCATCATCCCGCGCGTGGACGGCCGTCGTGGGAAGGCTGCAACGTACGACATCGCCTCCGCGGAGGCCATTCCCGATCTCTCCCGCGTCTTCATGTACGACGCGAACAAGACCGGCTACACGATCTCCTTCGGGTTCTCCGAGGCCGAGGACCCGCCGGTCTTGCTCATGCGGGTCTACCAGCTCTTCCGGCGGGGCAAGAAGCCGAAGAAGCCTAAGCTTCCCGCGCGCATTAAGCGGTATCCGTCGACACTGCGCAAGCGACTGACCAGCCGCAAGAAGAAGAATGAAGCCCTCGCAAAGTTCTATCAGTACGTCCGCGAGCACCGGCCTGCCGGACGCAAGCCGCGCATCCTGTTCGCCTCCGAGCAGCGCCCCCGTATCGGCGGCAACCTGCTGCGGATCCGCGATCGCATGATCGAGCGGGGTCTGGACAAGGACTTCGAGTTCAGCGAATCCTTCCGCATCCCCAGCACGAGCGACAAGCGCTCGACGCTGCGCGCTGTGAAGCTGCTCGCCGAGGCCGACTTCGTGTTCATCGACGACTACTTCGCGATGTTCGACTCCCTCAAGCTGGCCAAGGACTGCACCATCGTGCAGGTCTGGCACGCGGGCAGCGGGTTCAAGGCCGTGGGCTACAGCCGATTCGGGAACTACGGGTCGCCCAAGCTCCAGAATGCGCACCGCCGGTACACGTACGCGATCACCGGTTCGAAGCATCTTGTCCCGGTCTACGCGGAGGTCTTCGGCATCGAGGAGGAGGCCGTCGTTCCCACCGGCCTGCCGCGCATCGACTCCTTCTTGGACCCCGACCGCACCGAGCAGGTCGAACAGGACTTCTATCGCGAGCACCCGGACCTCCGGGGCAAGCGGCTCATTCTGTTCGCGCCCACTTTCCGAGGCCGCGGGATCAAGGACGGGTACTACGACTTCGACAAGATCGATTTCCAGGCGCTCTACGACTACTGCGGCGACGACTCCGTCGTCCTGTTCCGCATGCACCACTTCGTGAGCAAGTCGATCCCGATCCCTCCGGAGTACTCGGACCGCCTGCGCGACTTCTCGCACTTCCCTGACGGGAACGACCTTCTCCATAATGTCGACCTGCTGATCACCGACTACTCGTCGATCATCTATGAGTACTCGCTGCTCGAACGGCCCATGCTGTTCTTCGCCTACGACAAGGACGTGTACTCCACGACCCGCGGCTTCCACCGTGACTACGTCGACACCGCCCCGGGCAAGGTGTGCGGGACCTTCGACGAACTGCTCACGGCGATGCGGGACGAGGACTACGAGCAGTGGCGCCGTGAGAAGTTCGTGCGCGAGAACTTCGACCACGTCGACACGCATTCCGCCGACCGCGTCATCGACTGGCTGATCCTCGGCCGTCCGATCGGCACACCCGTCGAGGGCGAGGGCGTGATCGAGTCGCAGGCGCTGAACGATCTCTCCGCCGAGTCGGCGGACACGACCGGTACGAACGACCCGACCGTGAAGGAGAACGCATCATGACCGTCGGAGTGATCTTCGCGGGAGGCAGCGGCACCCGCATGAACACCCGGGCACTGCCCAAGCAGTTCCTCGAGGTGAATGGGCGTCCGATCATCGTCCACACCCTGCAGCACTTCGAGGACCACCCCGAGGTCGATGCGGTCGCCGTGGCGATCCTCCCGGCGTGGCGGGAGCACTTCCAGAAGCTCGTCTCCCGCTACGAGCTCACCAAGGTGCAGTGGATCGTGGACGGCGGAGGCACGGGCCAGCAGTCGCGCCACCGTGCGCTGCAGGCCGTGGCGGAGGACCGTCCCGGCGAGACCGTAGTGCTCGTCCACGACGGCGTGCGACCGCTGCTCGACGAGGACCTCATCACGAAGAACATCCGCGGCGTCGAGGAGCACGGCTCCGCGATCACCTGCTCCAAGGTCAACGAGACGATCGTGACCAGCGACCACGGCGATGTCGGGTCGATCATCCCCCGCGGCAACCTCTTCGCAGCCCGGGCACCCCAGAGCTTCCGCCTCGGTGAGATCCTCTCCGCCTATGACGCGGCCGTGGCCAGTGGCGAGGATGACACGATCGATTCGTGTTCCGTGATGAAGGACTTCGGTAGCGCGCCGCTGCACCGCGTCGACGGTCCGGTGTCCAACATCAAGATCACTACCGCGGAGGACTTCTACATCTGCCGCACCTACTTCGAGCTGATCGAGAACCAGCAGATCGCGGGGTTCTGACCATGAGCGCATCCTCGAGCGTCATCGACGCCGACCTCGCCGAGATCATCGGGCGCGACCTCCCGTGGGACGCCCTCTCCGGATCGACCGTGCTGGTCACGGGCGCCAGCGGCATGCTGCCGTCCTACGCCGTGCGGACCCTGCTGCGCTTGAACGACGAGCGCGGCACTGGAGTCACCGTGCACGGACTCGTGCGGAACGGGGACAAGGCGCGCCGCGCACTGGCCGACGTCCTGGACCGTGAGGACTTCCGCCTCATCGTGCAGGACGTCGCGGAGCCCCTGGACATCGAGGGGAGGCTCGACCTCATCATCCACGGGGCGAGCGCCGCGCGTCCTTCGCTCCACAGCTCGGATCCGATCGGAACCATGCGGGCCAATCTGCTGGGGACCATGAATCTCTTGGATCTGGCGGTGCGCAAGGGCAGCACCTTCTCGCTGATGTCCTCGGCCGAGGTGTACGGCGCCCAGGACGCGGAGCTCGAGCTGATCCCCGAGGACAGCTACGGCGGGTTCGACATCCTCAATCCCCGCGCGTGCTACTCCGAGGGCAAGCGCGCCGCGGAGACCCTGTGCGCGGCCTACTCGGCGCAGTACGGGATCACCAGCAGGATCGCCCGCTTCGGGCACATCTACGGCCCGGGGATGGCGTTGGACGACGGTCGTGTGCAGGCGGAGTTCACCGCCAAGGTGCTCGCCGGGGAGGACATCGTCCTCAACAGCGACGGCAGCTCGCAGCGCACGTACACCTATGTCGCCGATGCGATCGCAGGGCTCTTCGTCATCCTTCTCAAGGGCGACGAGACGGTCTACAACATCTCCGACGTCGATGGCCTCGTGTCCATCCGCGGGCTGGCGGAGGCGTTCACGACCGTGCGTCCGGAACTCGGGCTCCAGGTGCACACCAAGCCCTCCGACACCGGCGGCCGCTATGCGCCCGTGAAGGCGCAGGGGCTGGACAGCGGCCGCCTGCTCTCCCTGGGATGGCGTCCGCTGGTCGATCTCCGGCACGGTCTGGCGCGCACCGTCGACAGCCACCGCGACGAGGTCTGATACCACGGCGGGCTACGCTCGCGGAGCGGGCGCCGATCATGCGACGAGGTCCGGGAGCAGCTGGCGCTGCGCCCGGACCTCGTCGCAATGGGGGAGTGCGAGTGACCGGTGAGATCACTGACGCACGACGATGTTCTCCGAGTCGATGAAGCGGCCGACGGGCGACGCGAAGGTCTCGATGACCCGCGCGACGTGCTCCGGCTGCATGATGGTGGACGGATCCTCCTCCGGCGCCAGGGTGCGGCGCAGGGCGGTCGCGGTGCGGCCGGGGGAGAGGCAGACCACGCGGGTGCCGTAGATCGCGAGCTCCTCGCGCATCACCTGGCTCATGTTGATCACGGCCGCCTTGGAGGCCGAGTACGTGAGCCAGCCCGAGCGCCCGTTGATGCCGGCGGTCGAGGCGATGTTGACGATCAGCTTGAACTCGTTCCCGCGGTTCAGGAGCTGCTTGACGATGAGGAACGGCGCATAGACGTTCACGCTCATCGTCTTCTCGAAGTCCTCGATCTCCGCCTGCTGCAGCGGGACCGGGTTCGTGTAGCCCGCGTTGTTGACGAGGATGTCGATGTTGCCGACCTCGCCGTGCACGGACTCGAGGGCCTCGTGCAGCGAATCGCGATCGCCCACGTCGACGTAGCGGGTGATGATCTTGCGTCCGACGGGGCTCGAGGAGCGCAGCTCCTCGACGGCGGCGTCGAAGTCGTCGGACTTGCGGGCGAACATCACCACGGTGGTGATGTCCTCGCTGTTGTGCAGGAAGCGGCGGGTGGTCTCCAGACCGATCCCGCGCGAAGCACCGGTGACGAGAGCAGTCTTAGTCATCGTCTTCCTCCTCCGGGCGCAGGAGGAAGCCCGCCATGCGCAGATCGGTGGGCGTGGTGACCTTGAAGTTCACGTCGGACCCTTCGATGAAGTACACGGGGTGCCCGGTGACGGCGACGAGGGTCGCATCCTCCGTGTAGACCTTGTGGTCCTGCTCGGCCTTGGCGTGGGCGTCCTGCAGGTCGGCCTTGGAGAACTTCTGCGGCAGCTGCACGTTGCGCAGCTGGTCGCGCTCCAGTGAGCCCGTGACCTCGTGGGTCTCGGGGTCGACGGGTGCCACGGTGAAGGAGATCGGGGTCATCAGCGAGACATTGCTGTGCTCGGAGGCGATGAGGTCCTCGAAGTTCCTCTTCGTCACCAGCGGGCGCGCGGCCTCGTGGATGATCACGTCGTCGTTGGTGCAGTGCGGGAGCATCGCGGCGACGGACGAGTGTCGGGAGTCGCCGGCCTCGACGAGCGTGACCGGGGTGGAGATCGCGTAGTCCCGGAGGACCTCCTCGACCTCTTCCTTCCACTCCGGCGGGTAGTTCAGGACGATCTGGTCGATCTTCTCGACCCGGTTCGCCATGACCAGCGCGTAGACCAGGATCGGGATGCCGCGGAGTTTCAGCAGCTGCTTCGGCTGGTTGGCGCCGATGCGAGCCCCGATCCCTCCGTTCAGCAGGATCAGTGAATACATGGATGGGTTCCTTCGTGCAGTCGGTGTCGCGCTCCGCTCCGCTGCGGGCTTGCCGCTCCGGCGTGGTCACGCGACCGCTACGTCGGTCAGCCGGGAGTTCACCTCCCGGACACGTGGGCGTCACCCTACAAGACCGTATGCGCTCGCTCCTGGACCGTCGTCGGTGCCCGGGAGCGGGACCCTTCTCACCTGTTCGACATCTGTCGTTCATTTACGATCGGCCGATGACTGTTTCACCGCTTCCCGTGCACTACCTCGGCGACAGCCACGTCAGGTACTTCAAGAAGGCCGCGAAGATCGGTCTCCTCGCGCCGCATGAGCTCAGTGGCGTCGAGGTGGGCGGCGCCACGGCAGTCGGCATGAGGAACCCGAACTCGAAGACGGATGCGATCGGCCGGTTCCGCAGGTGGATCCGCGAGAAGTCGCGCGAGTCGATCGTGGTGCTCCATCTCGGAGAGGTCGATTGCGGTTTCGTGGTGTGGTACCGGGCCGAGAAGCACGACGAGCCCGTCGAGCTCCAGGTGGACAACTCGCTCGACGCCTACTTCGAGTTCGTCGACGAGCTGCTGGACATGGGCTTCCACCGCCTCATCGTCACCGGCGCCACACTGCCCACGATCACCGACGACGACCAGGTCGGTGAGGTCGTCGTCAAACGCAGCGCGATCACGGCGACGCAGAAGGAGCGCACCGATCTCACGCTTCGGTACAACGCGGAGCTCAGGCGCCGGGCCGCGGAGCGCGGCCTTCCCTACGTCGATATCGACCAGGACGTGCTCGATCCTCGGACCGGAGTCGTGGACGAGAGGATGCGAAACCCGAACCCCGAGGACCACCACATGAACGGCAGCCTCGCCGCGGCCCTCTGGGCGCGGAAGCTGCGCGAGGCCATCGCGATATACCAGAGACTGCCGCACGCGCCGCGCCATTGGACGTGCACGCACGATTCGTTCCTCAAGGCCTACCCGGGGCACTCCAAGAATATGCCGACCGGCATGCGCCAGAGGGTCGAGGTCGGCGACGTCGTGACAGGCGACGAGGTGACGACGTCAGGGCAGTACACCGTCATCCGGGACGCACGGGTCAACGGTGAGGAGTTCCCCCTGCTGAGCATGCTCCACACGCATCACTACGGGCCCGCGGAGCGACCCGCTTCCGGGAGCTCGAGCGGTCCGGTCGGTCTGCTGCGTCGAGCCCTGTCCCGCAGGGCCGGGCCGAGATCTCGCGCGGGATCCTCCTGAGCGCTGCCGACGGGCCCTGTGCGTCCGCGAACTGGTGGGGCTTGTCTCATCAGGGCATTCAGAGGGTGCGTGCGAGAATCTGATGTCCTCATCCGCGCTTCGTCCAAGAGAGGAAGAGGCGAATGCCCGCTCCTCGCCCTGTCGTCAAGAAGGTCGTCAAGCTGCTCCGAGCCTGGGCCGTGCTCGTCGACCTGCTCGTTGTCGTCGCAGCGATCGCTGTCCTGCTGAACCCGGACGCGACGTGGACCGTCATCGTGCTCGCCGTCCCGCTGCTCGTGATGATGTGGCGCACGCGCCGTTCGCTCACGCGCCGTCTGAAGTCGGTAGGCGGACTGGGGGAGTACCTGATCGGCCGGTACCTGCTGCTGATCGTGGGGATCGTCCAGGCGGCTCATCACGGCATCCCGACTGCGCTGTGGACAGTCGCCGGCATCCTGCTCGCGCTCGCCCTGGAAGCGGAGCGCTTCGAACTGCGCATGCATCGGCGCATCCGTCCCTATGCCGCCCATCTCCCTGACCGTGATACGGAGCACCGGCCGCGCTTCGCCTACGGCTATCTCTACTCCCTGGGCGTACTGGGGCTCGTGCTTCTCGTGCTCGCGCCTGTGATCGGCACGGCCGGCGCCTGGGCTCTGCTCGTCGTCGCTGTGCTCGCAGTGCTCGTGGCGCTCGCGGCGCTCGTCGACATCGTGCGGCGGATCGCGCGACGCAGCTCCACCCTGCGCGAGATGCCCGAGATCGTCGAGCAGCTCGAGCCCCGGTTCTTCGTCTACTGGAGTGCCCAGCGCGGCTCGGCGTTCCAGATCACGATGTGGCTTCCCCATCTCGAGAGGCTCGGCGTGCCGTTCGCGATCATCGTGCGCAGCGACGCGAACTTCCGGGACCTCGAAGGCGTGGTGGATGCACCCCTGATCCTGCGCAGAACGCTCGCGGACCTCGACTCCGTGATCGTGCCGAGCGCTCGGGCCACGTTCTACGTGAACAACGCAGTGCTCAACAATCACATGATCCGGTACTCCGAGCTCCTTCACATCCAGCTCCTACACGGTGAGTCGGACAAGGCTGCGAGCTCGAATCCCGTCACGAGGATGTTCGACCGCGACTATGTCGCCGGCCAGGCAGCGATCGATCGCTTCGCCGCGCGCGGGATCTTTATGCCCGATTCGATCTTCCGGATCGTGGGCAGGCCCCAGGTCGAGGATGTCGAGGAGGCGCGGGGCCCGATCGGCGGGATCGAGGCGCCGACGGTCCTCTATGCGCCGACCTGGCAGGGGTTCCACCAGGATGCCCAGTACTCGTCCCTGTTGCAGGGCCCGGATCTCGTGCGACGACTCCTGGGGCGTGGGTGCACGGTCGTCTTCCGCCCGCATCCGTACAGCTACCGGACGCAGGCGCTGCGCGACGCCTGTGAGCAGATCAAGGCACTCCTCGTCGCGGACGGGGAGTCCACTGGTCGCCCTCACCTGCACGGGTTCGCGGCCGAGAAGGAGATGACCGTCTTCGACTGCTTCAACGCCTCGGACGCGATGATCTCCGACGTCTCGAGCGTGGTCGGTGACTATCTCCACTCCGAGAAGCCGATGGCGATGATATCGATGCACGCTACGGCCGATGAATTCCGGCGCGAGTTCCCGACCTCGCGTGCGGCGTACGTGATCGAGGGAGCTGACGGAGGCCTCATCGACATCGACGGAGTGCTCGACACGATGCTCGGTCCCGATCCGATGTCGCAGGTGCGCAAGGACTTCGCGACCTACTACCTCGGGGACATCCCCAGGGATTCCTATGCGGAGAGGTTCTTGGCGGTGGCCCGCGAGGACCTGGGCATCACGGTCCAGGGCGGATCGGATGTGGTCTCGGGTCCCGGCGCTCCCTGACGGTGTCCGGATGGAGCAGCCGAAGCACTCCGCTGCCGAAGTCCACGCGTCCGCACGATTGCTGACAGCGCTGCAGGGCGACGACTTGTAGACTCCCCGCCGTCATCTACCGTTCACTTTCGTCTGGAGCTCCCTGTGCCGAGACTACGACGGCTCCGCCGCCTGGCCGCATCCCGACTGCCCATCGCCACCAAGGATCAGGTGCGAGCCGCCTCCCGATCGGAGGACTGGGCGGATGCGTACGAGCAGCTCCTCGCGGCCGCCGAAGGACGCTCGGCGGGGACGGCTCCGAAGGCGGTTCCCTCCCAGGCGGTCGCGGATCGCGTCCGCAAGAGCGTGGAGAAGCAGTCCGCCGATCCGCTCATGCGCGCGATCATGCAGGGCAAGGGCCTTGACCGGGCCGTCGCCGAGCGTGTCCGTGCGCTCCTGAAGGAGAAGAGGACGAACGAGGCGCAGTCGGTCGCCGACGCCCTCGTGCGGGACGAGTCGACGGCTGCCGCCGGGCACCTCGCGGCCGGGATCGTCGCCGCCTCCCGGAACCATCCGGCGCTCGCGCTGCACCACTTCGACAAGTCGGACCACGAGGCCGCGCTGCGCTATGCGCCGCTCGAGAGGATCCAGACGCTCTTCGCGGAGGATCCGCGCAGGGGCGCTGAACTGGCGCGGACCTGGCTCGCCGAGGATCGTCCGTTCAGCGCCCGCAACTGGTTCGAGGTCTACCGCAACCTCTTCGTCACCGACGAGCTCGAGCTCGCCGACGAGGCCTTCGCGAAGTCGTCGGCCGCCTACACCACCCCGAAGCAGCGGGACGCGTGGAAGACCGGCCAGGACGATCTCACCTGGGGCCGGCGCTGGGTCGGCGCACGCCGCAACCAGGATGCGCCCGCGGCCTCCGAGGGGCACGTCTCCTTCGGTCTCATCGACTATCTTCAGCCTGGTCGCGCCCGCGCCTCGCAGAACATCGGCGACCAGATCCAGACGCTCGCGTCTTTGGGGCACGTGGTGCGTCACCAGGACCTGCGCTTCCACGGTGATGACGGTGTCGTGGACTTCGTCCGCTCCATGCAGGAGCGAGTGCGGCCGGAGCTGCGCCGCGAGGGAGTCTCCGCGGACGTCGATGTCATGACGATCGACCGCGACTCCACGACGTACCAGGCGATCCCTCCGAATACTTGGCTCCTGGAGTTCGGATGGCACATGCACTCGCTGTTCGGTCTGGAGGCGTACGACTTCCCGCTGCACCCCAACCTCAACCCGATCTTCGTCTCCTTCCACTGCAGCAAGCGGGCTCTCCTCTCCGAGGAGTCCCTCGCGTACCTGCGGGAGCACGGGCCCATCGGGTGCCGCGATTGGACGACGGTCGATCTGCTGCTCTCGCTGGATGTCCCCGCGTTCTTCTCCGGGTGTCTGACCACGACGGTGAATACCGTGTTCCCGGATCTCGAGCAGAAGCCCGAGCAGGCGACGGTCTACGTCGACGTCGCTCGCAGCCCCGTTCCCACGGGGCATGAGAACGTCAAGCAGTCGTACCCCGAGGTGAAGAAGCGCGACTTCACCGCGAACATGTGGGACGCCGTGCAGGTGCTCGAGCGCTATCGCCGGGAGTACACCGACGTCGTCACCACGCGCCTGCACTGCTACCTGCCGACGACCTCCCTGGGACTGAGGGTCGACTTCGAGCCGAAGAACAACGCCGACGTGCGCTTCAACGGCCTGTTCCGGCTGTCCTCGAAGGACTTCGACGCCATGCGCTCGAACATGCGCGACCGGCTCGAGTCCGTGGTCACCGCAATCTTCGAGCAGAAGAGCCGCGACGAGGTCTACGAGGTGTGGCGCCGGACCGTCGAACCGGAGGTCGAGGCCGCGCGTGCGCGGCACGCCCGGAAGGTTGCGATCCCCGCGGCCCGCGCGTCGGCTTCGCAGCTGACGTCGTCGGTGAGGACCCCGGCGGCGTCCGGCCAGGACAACGCGATCGACGTCGTGCTGACGCCCACGCCGAAGCAGCTGGGGCGCCTGCAGGGCGTGCTCGCGTCGGCGGCGGCCCATTCGGCGCGGCCCATCCGTGCCTGGGTCGTCGCGCGCGGGGCCCAGCCGGCGGGGCTGGCCGTCGAGCATGTGGATCTCCACTGGATCGACACCTCGTCGATCGATGCCGCGCGCGTCGAGGCAGGGATCGACCCGAGGGCACTGGACAGAGTGCTGCTGGCGGACCTGGTCCCCGTGGACCGCGCGATCCTGCTGCCTGTGGACGCCGCCGTCTCCGCCGACCTCTCCGAGCTCGCCGATCAGGATCTCGGAGACGCCCTGTTCGCCGCGCGCCGCACCTCGCGGCCGGAGCCGAGCGGTTTCGCCGTGCTCTACAGCGCAGCCCGTCGCATGGACGCTGTTCCGCAGACCGCCTACGAGTTCTACCGCGACATCCACGGTCGGCACGTCTTCGACTTCGAGGCGTTCGACACCGATGTGATGGTCCTCGACCTCGCCGGCATGCGTTCGGAGGGCCTCAGCGACCAGGTGCTGCCGGCCATGGCGCACTACCGTCTGGACGATCGCAGCGCACTGCACTATGCGGCCGGTCCGCGCAGGTACGACCTGCCGCGTGAGTGGGCGCACGTCCCGGACCGGGAGGTCGTGGAGGACCCGAAGATCCGCCACTGGGCGGACGGCGTCAAGCCGTGGTCGTCCTCGTACGTCACGGGCGCGGAGCACTGGAAGGCCCGCGCGCGGGGCTGAGGCCCGACGTTGCCCGCTGCGCCGACGCGATCGGCGCAGCGGGCAGCGCTCCTCCCGTTAGCGGGAAGAGGGCAGCCCGCTGCGCCGATCCGCGTGGCGGAACGTCTCGTCCCACTCGCGCAGGACGGCCTGAAACGACAGGCGCGAGGAGATGTCGGCTCGCCCTGCGGCGCCCATCGCGCTCGTTTCCGAGGGGGAATGCAGCAGGCGCACGATGCCCTCGGCGAGCTGCTCCCTGGCCCCGCGCGGGACGATGATCCCCGTCTCCCCGTCGCGGATGAGCGTCGAGGGGCCGTACAGGCAGTCGTAGGAGACGACGGGCGTGCCGACCGCCAGGGACTCGGCGATCGACAGGGGAAGAGCTTCCCAATCCGAGGTCGACACTGTGCACACGCTGCGCGCCATCGCTGCGTTCGGCTCGCTCGTGCGCCCCATGAAGCGGATGCTCCCGGAGAGCCCGAGCTCCTCGACCAGATCCTCGAGCTTCTTCTTCGAAGGACCCCGCCCATAGATCTCGAGACGGGCGTCGGGGACGTCCTCGAGCACGCGGGAGAAGGCGTGGATCGCCTCGTGCAGGGCCTTCTGCGGCGCGAGACGGGACACGACGGACACCAACCGGGGATCGCGCTCGACGTCGGGCCGCGGCGGGAGGCGCAGAGTGTTGGGGACGACGGTGAAGCCGTCCTCGTTGCCGAGCCTCTCCACCATGTCGGCTCGCTGGCGCTCGCTCAGCACGACGAAGGCGTCCAGCTGGTCGAGCTGTGCGAAGACGTCGTCATAGTCGGTGCGCAGCGGACTGTCCACGGCGAACGGCTCGCCGACTTGACTGTTGTGCATCATGGCGATCCGCACGGCGCTCGAGCGGCGGAGCCGGAGGGTCTTCGCGATGGTGGAGGCGGTCTCGGCGATGACGTACGGCGCCGTCGACGAGCGGTCCACGAGGCCCTGCAGCCAGGCGACGTGCCAGTCGGGGAGCCCATTGAACCGGCGCATCCTGCGCGTGGACGGTTCGGCCACGTAGACGCCGACACCTCGGCCGTTCTCGGGATTCATCCAGCGCTGGGCATAGATGAATCCCTCGGCCGTCAGGAACTCGACGCGGTTGGCGCCGCCGTCCGTGGTGAACCACGTTCGTCGGGCCACATGTTCGCCCGCCATCTCGTCACGCCGGATCAGGAAGCGATTCTCGAAGAAGTTCGTGTGCTTGATCCCGCCGTCCTCGTCCAGACGGTCGAAGGCGTAGTACTCGCCGGCGGCGGTGAAGTGACGTCGGTACGCGCCGTGCGCGTCGGTGCCCGTCTCGATCAGATCCTGGCCCGTGCTGACCTGTGCGAGCGGCTCGGCAAGGCGTCCGAGTGTTCGCCGGGCCTTCGACATCGCCCGACGTGCAGGGCCCGCATCTTCGGCGGCGAGAGCCGAATCCGCGTAGATGTTGTGGACGGGCACCGAAGCGGCGAGGCGTCCGGAATTCCTCAGATCCTCGATCGAGGCCGCGAAATGGGGGTTGTCATCGAGGGTGGCGATGGCGACGTCCCTGCCTGCCTCGGAGAACATGCGCGCCTGATCAAGCACCGCCTGGGTGACGCCTCCGGAACCAAGGCGGTGCAGGACGATGAGGATGGGCCGCATATGAGTCTCCTTCAGAACGTACGACGGAACGAGATGGAGTGAGCACCTGGAGAGGAGGATGCCTCAGCACTGGACAGGGCGCACGCCCGGCCGCGCCCGCAGGTCAGTTCTTCGCCTCGGCCTTCGCCTTCGCAGCCTCCCTCGAGGCGACGACGAACTGCCGGTAGCGCTTGCAGACATCCTCGGCCGGACCGTCCATGACCAGTTGGCCCTGATGGACCCACAGCACGCGCTCGCACATGCTCTTCACGGTCGCCAGCGAATGGCTGACCAGGAACACGGTCCCCGCCGCCTCGCGCACCTCGTTGATGCGTGCCTTGCTCTTGGCGCGGAAGCCGGCGTCGCCGGTGGACAGCGCCTCGTCGATCATGAGGATGTCCGGCACGGCGCTCGCGGAGATCGCGAACCGCAGCCGCTGGCCCATGCCCGAGGAGTAGGACTTCATCGGCAGGTTCACGAATTCGCCGATCTCAGCGAAATCCACGACGTCCTGATAGCGCTCCTTCACCTGCTGCGGGGTCAGACCGAGCGCGAGCCCGCCGATCATGATGTTCCGCTCGCCGGTCAGATCACCCATGAGCACGGCGTTGACGCCGAGCAGCGCCGGGTCTCCGGCGACGTACACGGAGCCCTGGGCCGCGGGGATCAGGCCCGCGATGGCTCGCAGCAGCGTCGACTTGCCGGAGCCGTTGACACCGATGATGCCGATCGACTCGCCGTGCCGAGCGCTGAAGGAGATGCCCCGCACGGCGTGGACCTCGCGCACGCCCTGCTGGGAGGAGGCACCGCGGCTGAGGAACTTCTGCAGCGCGCTCTGCTCCTTCGCGGGCCCGTGACCCACCTTCTTCGCGCCGAACACGCGATAGGTGACGTGCAGGTCGTTGACGAGCAGCGAGAGCTGGTCCGAGACCGATCCGGTGACGGGGGTGTCATCCAGATCTTCGGCGTCGACCTCGAAGTCGTCCTCGTCCGTCTCAATTGCGGCCATAGGTCTCTTCCCCCTGCCAGAAGAACAGGAATCCGCCTGCCAGGAACACGATCGCCCACACCAGGCCGATGAGCCACATCATCGGGTCGAGTGGTGCCGAGGGCTCCTTCAGGATCGCCGAGCGCGCGAGTTCCAGGTACACCGCGACCGGCTGGTACTTCATGATCCATCCCCAGGAGAACGATCCGAGGAAGTGATCGATGGAGAAGATCACGCCCGAGGCGTACATGAGCAGCCGCGTGCCGAACGGGATCAGGTTGTCGATATCGGGCGTCTGCGCAACCAGCCGCGCCATGATGAACGCGCAGCCCGTCGAGAACGCCCAGATGAGGATCACGGCGGGGATCAGCAGGAACCAGCGCCACGCGAGAGGCACGTCTCCCTCATTCGGGAGCAGACCCGAGAAGTAGGAGATGAGGCACATCACGACCAGCGCGGGCAGAAGCGTCGTGAGCTCCGCCAGGACGCCCGCCATCGGCAGCACCGCCCGGGGGAAGTGCACCGACCGCACGAGGCTCAGGTTGGAGCGGATGGCTTTCGAGCCGGCGTGGATCGACCGCTCGAAGAAGCGGAAGAAGAACACGCCCACCACGATGAACGCGATGGTGTTCTCGATGCCTGCGCGTCCCACCTTCAGGATGATGCCGAAGATGAGGATGTAGACGGCGGCGTTGAGGATCGGGGTGAGCAACGCCCACACCTGCCCGAGATAGGTGTTCTGGTTCGACGCCTGCGACTTCGAGACGGCGAGCACGCGGATGAAGGTGCGTCGGCGCCAGAGCTCGCCGAGGTACTCGCCCAGCCGGGGGCGGACTCCCATGCGCTCGAGTCCGTTGCTACGCGCGGTCTCCACGACCCAGGCGGGGTCGTAGGTGCGCTCCAGGGGAGGCGGGACCGTGGGTGTCGCGGGTTCGCTTGCAATCAACAGGCCGTACCTATCTCCGGGGCCGGGAACGTGGAGCGGCCGTCAGCGGGCCGAAGCACCCCACATCCTACCCAGCCGGGGATCGGCGCCCGCGGTGTCCTCGCACACAGCGTGCGCATCTCCACGGAATCTCCTACAGATCACCCGACGTCCACGGCTGCCCTCCACGGCTGCCCTCCATGGACGGCGCCGGAGCGCGCGGACTCGCTGCCGGGGCGGCAGAGACCCGCGCAGCTACACCTGCGCGGGGCCCTCTTCCTGGATCGACGCCCACAGCTGATCGCGCAGCACGGTGAGGTCGGTGCAGGCGTCCAGGAAGCGCTGCAGCGACGCCCCTGGGCTCGTGTCGCCCAGGTAGTACTCGGTGAGCTCGCGGCGCTGTTCGCGCTGCGGGTCCTCGGTGATCTGCTCGAGGGCGAGCTCGCCGGCGCGCGGGGCCTGCTCCTCGGTGAGGCGCGGGGCGGTCTGGAGGAGGCGTGTGGCAGCCTCGCGGGGTCCGCCCTCGGCGCGTGCGGGCTCGGTGACGAGGAGGGGCTTGCCGGTTGCCAGCCAGTCCGTCGCGACGGCGGAGACGTCGCAGATCATGAGGTCGGCGCGGGCGAAGTCCTGCTGGATGCTGTGGTGCTCGGCGATCTCCTGCCCGCGCTCGGCGAGCAGTTCGCGCAGCTGGGCGTCGGCCTCCCCGAAGGCGGGGACGCGCACCCCGGTCAGCGGGTGCGGCCGGTAGATGACGTGCAGGCCGGCGGCGACCAGGGAGCGCGCGATCATCTCCGACTGCGTGAGCAGCGAGGAGTAGGCGACGCTCGCCTGCCCGCCCTCCCACGTCGGCGCGTAGAGGACGGTGCGGGGAGCATCCTCGGGACGTGACAGGGCGGGCACGCGGTCCGTGTCCAGGCTGGGTCGGCCGACGGGGATGCAGCGGGTGCGCGCGTCGAACAGGGTCGAGTAGCGCTCGAGGCGGTCGATCGCCGCCTGCCCGGCCACGAAGGAGAAGTCGTAGGCCTTGATCTGGTTGGAGACGGAGACGCCCTTGTCGGAGTCGCCGTGCAGCAGCGAGACGTGCAGCGCCGAGCGGCTGCGCAGCGGCGCCGTGTTCAGCGGGTTGTAGTTCACGTAGAGGATGAGCTTGGTGTCGCTGCGCAGGATCAGCGCGTCCAGCGTCGCATCGCGGGCGACGGTGATCACCGTCATCTCCACCTTCTCGCGCAGCGCCGCGGCGACCCGCGAGTCCATGCACACGATGGTCACGCCCCGCTCGCGGTGCAGCTCGCGCAGCGGCCCGAACCAGTCGTCGAGCTGGTAGAGGCTCTCCAGGGTGTCGGGGAAGTAGAGGATGACGTCGCCCTCGAGGACGGTGTCTCCCAGGCGGTCGTCATCGCCCAGGCCGTCGGGCACGCCGCCGGGCAGCAGGCGGAAGCGGCGCAGGAGCTTGCCGCCGGTGCTGCGCAGCCAGCGCTTGAGGGAGTTGCCGCGTGCGGCCATCAGCGGCCTCCTTCCTGGCTCGCTTCAGCGCTGTCGTCCTTGCGCTCCTCGGTGCTCGTGCTCCCCGCCTGCCCGGTCTGCTCGGTCTGTTCCGCCTTCTCCGCCTGCTCAGCGTGGTCCAGGATCTCCCGCCAGGCGTTCGCCGTGGTCCAGCGCGGCAGTGCGCGCGCATACCGGCGGCGCAGCGAGCTCCAGCGGAGGGCCAGGCGCACGTGCGTGCGCAGCACCCGCACGAGCAGGGACCGATCATCGTGCCCGTCGATCACGAAGGAGTCGATCCTCTCGCCCTGCGCGGAGGTGATGATCACGGCGTCGGCCCCGAGCACGGTGCGCCAGGACACCGTGCTCGCGGGGATCTCCAGCACGCTGCGCGGAGCGCGGGCGGGGGAGAGCACGCGCGCGAGCGCCCGCAGCGCCCCCGCGGGCAGGGAGAACGGGGAGGTGCGCGTGGGCTCGAGTCCCTCGGTGCGGGAGCGCTGGCGCTCGCGCCAGGCGTCGACCACCGCCTGGCCGTCGGCCCGCGCGCTGCGCAGGTCCGTGCCCAGCCATGCATCGGGGCCCGCCAGCGCGGACCGCGCGCCCTCGTCCCACAGGCGCGCCGTGAGGTGCAGGCCCGAGAGCACGTGCTTGAGCTGGTGGGCGAGGGAGTCGGCGAGCACTCCGCGGCCCGCGCCGTGCGCGGCGGCCGTCGCCAGACGGTTGCGGTGCAGGATCCGCGCGCTCCAGCTCATCTGCGTGCGGTACGCGTCCCAGGAGGGGTGGGTGACAGAGGCCCCGGGCAGGACCATCGTCGAATAGCCCAGCGCGCTCGCGCGCAGCCCGTACTCCGCGTCGTCCCACTTCAGGAAGAACGGCGCGGGCAGCCCCAGCGTCCCGACCGCCCCGGGCGGCAGCAGCGTGCCCCACCAGCCGGTGTAGTCGGCGGCGGTGCGGGGCAGCAGCGCGTCCCAGTCGGCGGGCGTGGTGCCGGCGAGGTCGAGCGGTCCGCGCATGCCGTCGGCCGAGCGCCAGAAGAAGGTCGAGCGCTCCACGTGCTCGGCCTCGGTGAGCAGGGTGGGGGCGTCGGCGGGCGAGCCGGCATCCAGCAGGCCGGTGCCCAGGATCGTGGGCGCCTCGGCGAGGGCCTGGAAGGTCAGCAGGCGGCGCAGGGACTCCTCGGAGATCAGGGCGTCGTCGTCCGAGAGGAAGACGGCCTGGGTGGGATCCTCGAGAGCGGCGAGCATGCCGCGCGCATATCCGCCGGAGCCGCCCAGGTTCGGCTGCTCGAGGAGCTCGATCCGCGCGGCGGGGAGGGAGTCGGGGAGGCCGCCCGACCTTCTCTCCTGCGCGTCGAGGAGCCGGGTGAAGGGCGCGTGGCCCGCGAGGGAGCCGCCCTGGTCGATGACGAGCACGCGGGCGACGAACGGCATGGCGGCGAAGGCGCGGGCCTGCGCGGTCGCATCGTCCTCGCGGCGGAATGTGGGGACGACGGCGCTTACGCGCGGAAGCTCGACCTCCTCGTCGACCCACCAGCGCACGCCGGTCCCGGTCGCGCCGGGCCCGGCGGCCGCCCCCTCGACCCACAGCCAGGCAGGGGTGGAGGGGTCGGCGAGATCCACGGTGAGGCCCTCGGCGCCGATCTCGCCCAGGTCGATCACGTCGCCCGGGTCGGCCCCCAGGAGACGAGGGCGACGGTCGGAGGAGCGCGCGGCGGAGCGAACGTCAGCCCCGTCCGCCTTGTCGGCTCCGTCCGCTCTGTCGACCACGTCCGCCCTGTCGACCACGTCCGCCCTGTCGACCCCGCCGGAGCCAACGGCCTCGACCTCGACGTGCACCGGACGCGGCCCGACGGCATGGCGCCACGCCCACGCAGCGAACGCCTGCTCCCACAGGGGCGCGGCCGCGCTCCGCGTGCGCTGGAGCGTCGTCCCGACGTGCACGGGGCCTCCTCGGAACGCGCGGTCATGAACGGTGTGATGGACGGCAGGCCGCGGTGAGCTCGATCGCTGGGCTCGGAACCCGGGTCTGCACGGAAAGGGGTCGGGCTCTCGCCGGGCCGTTCCTGAGGTTACAACAGGGCGAACGGGCGACGAACGAGGCGTGACCGATGTCGGGTCGTGCAGGGTTTCATCCTCGGCCGATCTCAGTCCTCGGGCAGGTCCGCCCAGGCTCGTCGGGCGTCCGCCACGAGCTGCTCGTGGTCGGCCCGGTACCGCGCGATCCGGCAGCCGCGCCCGTTGGGCTTGAGCGCGATCCCCTCCTCGTCCCACGCGTCGCGGGCGCGCGCGAGCAGCGGAGCGGGCAGGTCCCCGTCGGCCGATGTCACCCGCCACCAGGTCACCCCCGAACCCCACTGGCTCATGATCCGACCCACCAGGCGCGGCCCCACCCCGCACACGTCGCCCACCTGGCCGTAGCTCGCGACGCGGCCGGGCGGGATGGCCTCGACGGTGCGCAGCACCCGCTCCACGGTGAGATCGTCCATGACGGCCAGTCTCGCAGGTACCCTCGATGATCGTGGCTCCCATGACATCCCCCGCCTCGCCCGCCGCCGCGGCCTCCTCGAACTCCTCGGGCTCGGCCCCGTCCCCGGACGACCCGGACGCGCCCACCACATCCGGCCTGGGCGCGCTCGTCGACGAGTCCCGCCGCGTCCTCGTGGCCCTCCTGCAGGGCCCCTTCGTCGACGGCCGGCGCGAACCCCAGCGCTACGGCCAGCTGCTGCGCGACCGCGCCGCCATCGAGGCCCGGCTCGCCGACATGTTCCTCGAGCTGGTCCTGGACGACGACGCCCAGGTCGCCTTCGTGCGCCAGAGCGAGTCCGACCCCGACGCCCCCAAGCTGCTGCGCCGCCTCTCCGGCCTGAACCGTCTGGACTCGGTGCTGCTGCTGGTGCTGCGCCAGATGCTGCTCACCCAGTCCTCGCGCGGTCAGCGCGCCGTGGTCTCCGACGCGGAGATCCAGCAGGCGCTCGCCGCCTATCGCCGCTCCACCTCGACCGACGAGGCCGGTTTCGCCAAGGAGGTGCGCGCGTCCATCACCAAGATCCAGCGCGCGGGCCTGCTCGAGGAGCAGGGCGACTCCTTCGAGGTCTCCCCGGTGCTGCGCCTGATGATCGGCCCCGACACCGCGCGCGAGTTCATCGCGCTCTACCGCGAGGCGGGAGCCGGCGGCCTCGCCGACCCCGAGGGCGCCGACCCCGAGGACGCCGGCGCGGACGATGCCGACGCGGAGGACTTCGACGCGGAGGATGTCGATGGGGAGGGCGCCGACGAGGACACCACGGGCCGCGTCGTGGGCGCCGCCGGTGCCGGCACGGACGCCGAGGACGAGACCGTGGACGGCGCGATCGACCCCGCGGACGGCGCGATCGACCCCGCGGACGGGGACGAGGGGCGCTGAGCACCGAGGGATGATGGTCGGCACCTCCGGGAGCCGACCTCGGGAGCTGATCTGCTTCCGGGAGGGGAGGTCGGGGCGTCGGACCTCGGACGCTGAGCACAGGGCCGTGCATCCCGGGCGAAGGCGCGCGGTCAGACAGGTCGCCGACGCCGGGGTCCGACATACGCCGCACACCCTCTGCTACGGTGACCTGGATCACCGTGTTCATCTCCCGTTCACCTGTGCTCGGGCCATCCCCCGACTTCCCCACCCGCGGTCGCGCTCCTGAGGGCGACCGCCCGCCCACCGCCTCGACGACGAGGAGAGGAGGGGTCGCATGACCACGACGTCGACCGACGCATCCACCGTCCCTGACGCATCCGAGATCCCGCGCCGCAAGCCCTCACGACGGGGCCAGTTCAGTTCCTGGCTCTACCTGGTGCCGGCGCTCGCCGTGTTCGCGGTCTTCATGTTCTTCCCGCTCGCACGCTCCTTCGTGCTGTCCTTCCAGGGCAACGACATCCTGGGCCGACCTGCGGGCTTCGTCGGCGCCGAGCACTACCTCAAGCTGCTGCAGGACTCCGAGTTCCACGCGGTCCTGCTGCGCACGATCGCCTTCGTGGTGCTCACCGTGGTCCCGGTGATCGCGATCTCGCTGATGCTCTCGCTGCTGCTGCACCAGAGGATCCGCGGCATCCGCTTCTTCCGCACCGCCTTCGCCTCGCCGTTCGCGTTCTCCGTGGCGACCGCCTCGGTGATCTTCGCGGTCATGTTCAACCAGGCCACGGGCGTGCTGAACGGCATCCTCGGGACGTTCGGCATCGGCCGCGTCGGCTGGATCACCGATCCCCACATCGCGCTGATCTCGATCGCGCTCACCACCGTGTGGATGCAGATGGGCTACAACCTGCTGGTGCTCTCGGCGGGTCTGGGGTCCGTGCCCGACGACATCATCGAGGCGGCCCGCCTGGACGGCGCAGGCGGCCTGCGCCTGCAGCGCTCGATCATCATCCCGCTGCTGACCCCGCAGATCTTCTTCCTGCTCGTCACCGGCACCATCAACTCCCTGCAGAGCTTCGGTCAGATCCACATCCTCACCCGCGGCGGGCCGCAGGGATCGACCACCACGCTCGTCTACTCGATCTACGAGCAGGCATTCGCCTACGGCAACTCGAACTTCGGATACGCCTCCGCCCAGGCGATCGTGCTGCTGATCGTCGTCGTCGTGATCACCGCCCTGCAGTTCGGGCTCGTCGAGAGGAAGGTGTTCTACCAGTGAACGAGCACTCCTCGACCGCGCCGTCGTCCGCGACCCGCCCGGCGCCGACCACGCCGTCGGGCCCTGCGCGGCCGTCGGGCACTGCGCGCCGACGACGACCTTCCGGAGGCCTCGCCTCGAAGATCGGCACCTATGCCGTGCTGCTGATCTTCCTGGTGCTCATCGGGTTCCCCGTGTACTTCGGGTTCGCCGGCTCGCTCATGGGCCCGGGCGACATCAACGCCTACCCGGCCGCCCTGTGGCCCAGGAGCGGTGCGGTGCTGCGGAACTTCGCGGGCGCCCTCGACGCGATCCCGCTGCTGCGGCAGTGGGGGAACTCCGTGGCGATGGCGGGCATCATCACCGCCGGACAGATGATCACGAGCGTGCTGGCGAGCTTCGCCCTGGTGTTCCTGCCGATGCGGTGGCGCACCTTCTGGTTCTTCCTGCTGCTCAGCACGATGATGGTCCCGGTCGAGGCGATCATCATCCCCAACTACCTCTTCATCTCCGACGCGGGCCTCATCAACACCCTGCCCGCGCTGACGCTCCCGTTCCTCGCGCACGGCTTCGGGATCTTCCTCCTGCGCCAGGCGTTCATGTCGTTCCCCGCGGAGCTGTTCGACGCCGCCCGCATCGACGGCTGCTCGAACCCGCGCTTCCTGCTGCGGATCCTCATTCCGCTGTCGCGGCCCACGCTGATGGCGCTCGGATTCTGGTCCTTCCTCATGGCCTGGAACATGTACTTCTGGCCCCTGCTGGTCACGCAGACCCCGCAGATGCAGACCATCCAGATCGGCATCACCCAGCTCAAGTCGGCCGACAACTTCAACGCCGGCCTCGTGCTCGCCGGCACCGTGCTCGCGGTGGTCCCGACCCTGCTGCTCCTCATCTTCGGGCAGCGGTTCATCGTCCGCGGCCTCACCGGCGGAGCGATCAAGTGAGCGGCGCGGACGGGGCGGACGGCGCACATCCCCGCACCCGCTCACAGCCCGGCACCCGCAAACACTCCTGCACCCGCACGCGCTCCCTCGAGCCTCCCGCACCCACACAGAACCGATCCCGCACCTCACGGAAACGAAAGGCGGCCCGACGATGATCCGACGGCGCACGGTCATGGCTTCGATGGCGGGGATGGCGGTGACGGCGCCGCTGGTCGCCGGCTGCTCGGGAGGCGGAGGAGGCTCCGAGGCGAAGGCCCCGGACTCCGGCGCCCTGGACAAGGCCGATGGCGAGACCACCGTCGCCTTCTGGCACTCCATGGACGGCACCAACGGCGACACCCTCGAGAAGCTCGTCAAGGCGTTCAACGAGAAGAACTCCGGCAAGATCACGATCAAGCCCGTCTACCAGGGCGAGTACGACGACGGCATCACCAAGTACAAGGCCGCCGTGCAGTCCGGCAGCACACCCGCGCTCGTGCAGATCTACGACCTGGGCCTGCAGTTCATGATCGACTCGGGGACCGTGGTGCCCATGCAGTCGTTCATCGACCGCGACTCCTACGACGTCTCCGACATCCAGCCCAACATCGCCGGGTACTACACGGTCGCCGACAAGCTCTGGTCGATGCCGTTCAACACCTCGATGCCCGTCCTGTACTACAACAAGAAGCTCTTCGAGAAGGCGGGACTCGACCCCGAGAAGGCGCCCGAGACCCTCGACGAGGTCGCCGAGGCCGCGAAGGCTCTGTCGAAGAAGAACGACGGACCCGCGGAGTTCGGCTTCAACGGCGCGATCTACGGCTGGTTCGTCGAGCAGATCATCGCGACGGCCGGAGAGCTCTACTGCACGCCCGACAACGGCCGCGGCAAGGAGCGCGCGAGCGCCTTCGCCTTCGACAACGACGCCGCCGTCCAGTTCCTCACCTGGTGGAAGAAGCTCGTCGACGACGGCATCGCCGGCAACACGGGGCGCGCCCCGGCCGATGCGCAGGACGCCTTCAAGTCCGGCACGATCGGCATCACCCTCGAATCGACCGGCGCGCTGGGAGGCATGAAGGAAGCGGCCGACGAGCAGGACTTCGAGCTGGGCGTCGGCTTCTACCCGCGCATCGAGAAGAGCGAGTACGGCCCGGTCATCGGCGGTGCCTCGCTCTACGTGGTGGGGGAGAAGCACTCCGATGCGGAGAAGGAGGCCGCCTGGAAGTTCGTGCAGTTCTGCAACGAGCCCGCGAACCAGGCCACCTGGCACACGGGCACCGGCTACTTCCCCGTCTCGAAGAAGGCGCTCGACGAGCCCGAGGACACGAAGTGGCGCAAGGACTTCCCGCAGTTCGACGTCGCCATCCAGCAGCTCGACGAGACCGAGCTCAGCACCCCCACCCAGGGCGGCACCGCGGGCATCATGCCCCAGGCCCGCAAGGCCGTGGAGGAGGCCTGGGAAGGCATCCTCCAGGGCGACGACCCGAAGGAGGGGCTGACCAAGGCCGTCAAGGGCCTGCAGTCCGCCCTCGACCAGTACAACGACTCGGCAGGATGACCTGCGCGGACGGGGGCCGGCCTGCCCGGGGACCGGCACGCCCGGACCCAGTTGGTCGCAGGCCAGGCCGCCGATCAGCCCGCCCTGAGCCTCCACGCGGTTCCACCCCTCGACACCTCCGCTCACCGAGAGGTGAGTTGTTGTCGTCAAAAGGCCCGTTTGACGACAACAACTCACCTCTCACCGGGCGATGACGACGACAACTCACCTTTCGCCGTCGCAGGGACCACTTTTCGCCGTCGCGCGACGGTGTCGTCGTGCCCGCGTCGACCGGGCGCTGCGCAGGCCGTCCGGTCGGCCGGGATGCGTCCTGTGAGCTGGGCATTGTGGATGATTCCCGACGTCCGGGTGCGAGTCGGGGACGCTGGTGCCCATGTCGAAGCCGCGTGCGCCGCTGCCTGCGCATCTGCCGCCGGTGTTCACCGCCCGAGAGGCGAGGGCCGCCGGAGTCGGTGCCGCCCGTCTGCGCTGCTCGGACTTCCGAACCCTTGCGCGGGGGCTCTACGCGAGAGCGGGGACCGGGGCGAGCGCCGCGCAGATCGTGCGCGCCCTGTGCTTCGACGACTCGTCGGCCTTCGCCTGCGGACAGACCGCCGCGGAGCTGCTCGAGATGCCGATCCCGCGCGGGCTCACGGCCGTGCGCAGCCGGACCGTCCACGTGGCCAGCCCCCGCAAGCACGAGGACTCGGCCCTGATCCGGTGGCATATGAGCTCGGACGCGGAGGCGAAGGACGCGATCCTCGTCGGAGGGGTTCGGGCCACGACGAGGATCAGCACGTGGTGTGATCTCGCCCTGCTGCTGAGGTCCGGCGATCTCGTGTCGATCGCCGATCACCTCGTGCGTCGGCCCCGACCCCGTCTCGAGGGACGCACCGAGCCGTACGCGTCCCTTGATGATCTCGCCGCAGCGGTCGAGGCACGCCGAGGGCGACGGGGCGCCCGGGCGCTGCGCGCCGCAATCGACCGAGCCCGTGTGGGCAGCGACTCCCCGGCGGAGACGAGGCTCCGTCTGGCTCTCGAGGACGCCGGCCTGCCCGAGCCCCGGCTCAACGCGCGCACGCACGACGGGGGAGCGGACCTCGGCGAGCCGGATCTGTCCTGGCCGCGCTACCGGGTGTGCCTCGAGCACGAAGGGCCGCGCCACCTCACGCGTGCTCAGCAGGAGCGGGACATCGAGCGCACGGAGCGCCGCGTGAGCGCAGGCTGGATCGAGGTGCGCACCGTCGCGACGGATCTGCACGAGGGATGCTCGCGCGCGGTGGTCAGGGTGGACGACGCGCTGCGCCGCCATGGCTGGACGCGCTGACACGGGCACCCGCCGTCGCGCTCGTCGCCCGCCGTCGACGACCGAACGTCTCGCGACCCGTCGCCGCCCCGTCCTCCCCGCTTCTCCACCCCCGCCCCCGACCCCCGCCCGCCCCGGTACCCTTCTGGGGTGGAATCCGACGCAACGACCCTCGACCTGCCCGGCCTCGGCGAGGACACCGGCGACCGCGCCGACGCCGCGCAGACGGACCCCGCGCACCCGCATCCCGGGCAGTGGCGCCTCGTGCATGTGCAGGTCTCGAACTGGGGGACCTTCCACGGCACCCATGACCTGGAGATCTCCCCGCGCGGCTATTTCCTGACCGGCGGCCCGGGCACCGGCAAGTCGACGCTGCTGGACGCGATCAGCGCGCTGCTCACCCCGCCGCGCACCCTGCACTTCAACGCCGCCGCGTCCGACGCGGGCCCGGCGCGCTCGAAGTACCGCCGCACCGTCGCGAGCTACGTGCGCGGGGCCTGGGCGATGCACTACGACGCCTCCACCGGCGAGTTCAACCAGGAGGTGCTGCGCGAGAAGACCACCCTCACGGTGCTCTCGCTGCGCTTCGCGGACGGGCAGGGCGGCGTCGTGCAGCTCTCCCGCCTGCTGCTCCTGCAGGCCGGGCACACCTCGGACTCCGACGTGAAGAGCCTGTACGTCATCTCCCGGAAGGCGCTCGACGCGACGGACCTGCGCCAGTTCGTCTCCAGCCAGATCGAGGGCCGCGCCCTCGAGGCGGCCCATCCCGGCACCGAGACGTTCCGGCAGTTCCGCGAGTACCGGGCGAAGTTCTGCCAGCTGCTGGGCATCCCCGACGAGAAGGCCCTGGGTCTCCTCCACAAGATCCAGAGCGCCAAGGAGCTGGGCGACGTCAATGCCCTGCTGCGCGACTACATGCTCGACGAGCCTCGCACCTTCGAGCTCGCGGATCAGGCGCTCACGAACTTCCACAACCTCTCCGAGGTCTACGACGCCCTGGTCACCGCTCGTGAGCAGCGCGATCTGCTGCGCGGCCTGCGCGACGCGCACACCTCGTGGAAGGAGATGCGCGAGCGCGGCGGGGAGCTCGTGGACCGCCGCAGCGACATCGACGTCTACGCCGCCCAGCACCTGGTGCGGCTCCTGCAGGACGAGCAGGAGCGGCTGCAGCTCGAGCGCGACCGCGTCGGCGCGCAGCAGCGCCGCCTCACCCAGGATCTCGCGGACTCCCGCGCCGACCTCGCGCAGCTCAAGGAGCAGCGTCGTCGCGCCGGCGGCGGCGAGATCGACGACTGGAAGCAGCAGATCGCGGGCCTGGACGTGGAGCGCGAGCGCCGCAAGGAGCGCGCCGCCGAGTTCGCCGCGCAGCTCGCGACCGTCGAGCTGCGCACCCCCGTCAGCGAGGACCTGTTCCTGGCGACCCAGCGCGAGGTCGGCGATCTCCGTCGGACCCTCGAGACCGAGGAGAAGAACGCCGACGAGAACCGCTGGCAGTCCGAGGCGAAGGTCCGCGAGCTCCAGCAGGAGCTCCAGCAGACCGTCGCCGAGCTGAACTCGCTGACCTCCCGCGCCTCGAACCTGCACTCCGAGGACATCGCCGTGCGCGACATGATCGCCCGCGAGGTCGGCATCGCCCCCACCGATCTGCCCTTCGCGGCCGAGCTCCTGCAGGTCAAGGACGGCGAGCAGGAGTGGACGGCCGCCGCCGAGCAGGCGCTGCGCGGCCTCGCCCGCTCGATCCTCGTGCCCGAGCGCGTCTACCGCGAGGTCGCCGGGGTCATCGACCGCACCCGTCTGCGCCGACGCATCTCCTACAACCGCGTGAACACGGACCTCACCCGGCCCTCGCGACGCATCGACCCGACGACGCTGGCCGCGAAGCTCGACGTCAAGGACGGCGAGTTCCACACCTGGCTCTCCGGGGAGATCGCCGCCCGCATGGACTACGTGTGCGCGGAGGACCTCGAGGAGTTCACGCGGCTGAACCGCGCCGTGCTGCGCTCGGGTCAGATCAAGCACTCCGCGTCCCGGCACGAGAAGAACACCGACCGCGCGATCAACGACCGCTCCCAGTGGGTGCTGGGCTTCGACAACCGCGGCAAGCGCGCGGTCTTCGAGGACGAGCGCACCCGCGCCGAGCAGGCCCTCTTCGAGGCCCAGGCCCGACGCAAGGACGTCGAGGCCGAAGCGGAGCGCCGACGCGAGCGGCTGTTCGCGCTGCAGGCGCTCACCGCCGTCGAGTGGGACGACATCGACGCCGCGTCCGTCGCCCGCCGCATCGCGAACCTGCGGGACATGGTCCGCGCCGCCGAGTCCGGCTCCGAGGCCCTCGCGGACCTCGCCCGGCAGATCGACGACGTCGAGCAGTCCATCACCGACGCCGACGAGGAGCTGCTGGACGTCGCCCGCGGCGCCGGCAAGCTGGGCGAGCAGGCCGAGCGCGCCGCCGAGCGCCTCGGGAAGGCGAAGGAGCGGCTGAGCGAGCGGAGCCTGAGCCCCGAGGTCGAGGAGGAGCTCTCCGAGCGCTTCCACGCGATCGCCCCCACGATCGTCCTCTCGACGATCGACCAGGTCACCAAGGACGCCTCGGCGACCCTGGACGCAGAGCTCGTGGACCTCACCAAGCGCACCTCGCGCGCCGAGGAGGACATGCGCACCGCGATGCGCGAGTTCTCCCGGCGCTGGCCCGCCGAGGCCGGCGACACCGACGTGTCCCTGGACGCCGCCGGGGACCACCTCGCGATCCTCCAGCGCATCGAGGAGGAGAAGCTCCCCGAGGTCGAGGACCGCTTCTTCGAGTTCTTCACCGGCAACACCCTCGGCGACGTCCAGGCCCTGGCCACCGCGATCGCCCGGGAGCCCGCCGAGATCAAGAAGCGCCTCCAGCGCATCAACGCCCTGCTCTCCCAGGTGGAGTTCCACTCCGGGCGCTACCTGCAGCTGTCCATGCGGCCCGTGCATCTCGCCGCCCTCGACGAGTTCAAGAAGGCCCTCGAGGACGCCGTCGCCGGCACCATCGAGAACGACATCACCCGCGACCGCGACCGGGCCGAGGAGCGCTTCGTCTCCCTGCGCCACCTCATGGAGCTCATCTCCAACGCCCGCACCAAGGACGACCAGGTCTCCCGGGCGATCCTGGACGTGCGCCGCCACGTGCACTTCCACGCCGAGGAGGTCGACGCCGAGGGGAAGGTCGTGCACGCCCACGAGTCCGGCGGCCCGCTCTCGGGCGGCCAGAACGAGCGTCTGACCACCTTCTGCCTCGCGGCCGCGCTGCGCTACCAGCTGGCCGGCACCGGCATCGACGTCCCGCGCTACGCGCCGATCATCATCGACGAGGCCTTCTCCAAGGGCGCCGGCAAGTTCATCACCGCGGCGATGGAGTCCTTCCGCCACTTCGGCTTCCAGGTCATCCTCGCCAACCCCGGCAAGAACCCCCAGGCCCTCGCCCCGTTCATCGGCGGCGTGGGCGTGGTCGCGATCCGCGAGGACCGCTACTCCCAGGTCAGCCCGATCGAGTTCGTCCCCGTCGACTGAACCCGCCGATCGGGTGGCGGGCCGGCGTGCCCGTACTCCCGGCCGGTCCTGACGCCAGCTCGCCGGGCCGCCGTGGCCAGACTCGGTGCCCGATCCGGCTGCGTCCCGCACGATCCCTGACCGCACGATCCTCGGCCGTCGCCCCAGGCACGGCATGCGCGGGCGGAATGGCTTCGCACCGGCCTGTCGATGGGGACTTCTCCCCATCGTGAGGAGGAGCGCCGCGCCGATACGGTGGCTCGAGCCGCAGGGCATCAGGACACCCGGGCATCAGGGCGGGACGCAGCATGGAGGTGAGGCGATGACGGGTGGGCCCCACACCACTGAGCGCGTCCCGAGCGGCCCCGCCGAGGCCCGCAGCCGCGTGCACGAGATCCTCAGCGTCCTGGTGGACGCGCTGCGCACGCACGACGCCGCACCCCACGCCGGCGCACCGTGCCTCGAGCTCATCGAGCACCGGCCGCGTCGCGACCGGGCCTCCGGCACCCGCTACCTGGGCGTGCGCACGATCCAGCACGTGAGCGCCCTCATCGGCTCGACCGCGGAACCGCCGTCCTCGCCCAGCCCCGCATCGCTGCTGCGCGTCGCCGATCGTGAGCTGCGTGGCGTCGGCCTCGCCATGAGCGAGGACGGCGAGGTCAGCGGCGTGCGCACCCGCGTGTGGGAGGGACCTGAGGGGGACCATGCGGAGGTCGTCATCGGTGCGCGCCTGCTCCTGCGCGTGATCAGCGCGCCCTTCCTGCCCGGCGTCGAGCAGGGCGACGTGTCGACCACGCCGTCGGCCGTGCGGCGCGTGCTGCGCCCGGCCCCGAGTCCGCACGCCGTGCCCGCCGCCCTGCCGATGCCTGCCGTCGCGCCCGCCGGGATCCCGATCAGCGCGCCCACGCCCGAGTCCTCGGTGCTCACCGAGAACTGAGACGGGCCAGCGCACCGAGGGGTATCGGCAGCCAGCTCGGACGGTTCCGCGCCTCGTAGAGCACCTCGTAGACGGCCTTGTCGGCCTCGAAGGCGCGCAGCAGCGCGAGGAACGACGCGTCCTCGTGCGCGATCGCCATGGCGTCGAGGTAGCCGTCGAGGAAGGCACGCGAGGACTCCTCGACCCACGCCGACGCGTCCACGCCGCTCTCGTGCAGCACGGCGCCGCCCGCGTAGTCGAGGCTGCGCAGCATGCCCGCCACGTCGCGCACGGGACAGTCCGGGAGCGTGCGCTCGGCGAGCGGGCGCAGCGGCTCGCCCTCGAAGTCCAGCAACACCCAGCCTCGCGAGGGATCCGCGAGCACCTGACCCAGGTGCAGGTCGCCGTGGATGCGCTGGAGGGGCGGCCAGGCGGCGCCGGCCGCGGCGTCGATGAGCCCGCGCAGCGCGGTGCGATGGGGGAGGACCTCCGGGACCTGGGAGGCGACCTCGTCGAGCCGGGCGCGCATCTGGTCGAGCACGCGCGCGCGGTCCGCCGGGGTCGCCGGTGCGCTCGGCAGCTCGGAGGCGAGCAGACGGTGCACCTCGGCGACCGCGGCGCCGAGGTCGCGGGCGCCCGCACGGAAGTCGATGCCGCCCGAGGCCTCCTGCAGCGCCACCCGCCAGGCGTCCTCGACATCGGGGAGGTAACCCTGCGCGAGCAGGGCATCGGCGTTCTCGTCGGCCCCGACCCGCACCCGCACGGATCCGATCATCGGGGCGATCCGCGTGCAGCCGGCGCGGTCGAGAGCGCCCTGCAGGACCACGTCGGGGTTCTCGCCCGCGGCGAGCACCCGGAAGAGCTTGAGGATGACGGGGTCGGCGTCCTCCAGGGTGAAGATCATCGAGGAGTTCGACTGCTCGCCGCTGAGCAGACGCGTCGCGACGATGCGGGCCCCGGTGCGGCCGGCAACCGGTGCGGGGTCCAGCGAGAGTCCGGGGCCGACGAGCGGTCGGGGACCGACGAGCGGGCGACCTGTAGTGAGCACGTCCATCAGGACGCGCCTGCCGAGGTCGGTGCGGCACGCGTCCTCGATCCGCAGGTTCCCGGAGCGCGTCTCCGGACCGGAGGGCGAAACGCTGATCGGGCCCGACGCGAGGTCGCCGTCCGCGCGGGTGTCGAGGACGGTGATCAGTGCGTCGGGGTCCTCGGCATCGTTCCCGGACCGCATGACGAGCGGCACCTGGTAGTCCGTCTCCGCCCCGTCGGCCACGGCCCGCACCACGACGTCGAGCACCTGCGCCCGGCCGGTCCGGGCATTCTCCGGGCCCGCCCCGTCGGCCCGAGCACCCTCGAACTCTGCCCCGTCGGCCGCTCCCGCCGATGCGATCACCGCGGCGCCCCGCACCGTGAGCCGTGGCGCACCTGCGCCCTTGGCCGGGTACCAGCGCTGCCGCACCATCCACTGCGCGAGCGAGGGCAGCGCGCCGTCGAGCAGCCGTGCGAGCCCGTCGCCGGGCGTGGGGCCGTCGGGCAGAGGACGGTCGGTCGAGCGAGGCTCATCCATGGGCCCACTGTAGGACTCGAGCTCGCTCCGCCTCCGCCGCTCCGTGAGGGCCGCCGGCCGACGCGCTCCACCGGTTCACGCGGGCCCGCGGCCCCGGGTCCGCGCATCCTCGGCTGATACCGTGACCGGGTGCCAGGCAGGGATGCGACCACTCCGCTCGCGCGCGCGACACCCGCGCCTGCGCGCCGGTCACTCGCGCGCCGGCCGGTCTCCCGCTCGATGGCCTCGCGGCCCCGGACGCCCCGCACGGTCCCCGGGCGATCCCTCCTCGTCCTCGCGCTGACCCTCGCCCTCGGCGTGCTGAGCTCGCTCACCGCGTCCGCGGCGCTCGCGCTCGGCGAGAAGGGCCCCTTCGACCTGCCGCTCTCGCGCGACACCATCACCATCGCGCCGGGCGTCGTCAACCGCATCCCCCTGACCAGCCTCCTCGACGACGACGCCGAGTCGGAGCTGAACCTGGAGACGGTGCGGCTCGCCGTCCCGTCGGACGCCCCGGACGCGCAGCTGTCCGCGATGACCCTCGCCTCCGACGGCACCTCGCTCGCCGTCGAGGGGGAAGGGACCTGGACGATCCAGGGCGAGGAGCTCGTCTTCACGCCGGCGTCCGAGTCCGAGAGCGATCCGGCCCCGATCGCGATCACCATCGAGGCGACCAACGGGATCCGCTCCCTGCCCTCCGATCTTCCCGTCGACCCGAGCCCCGTCGCCGACGCGGGCATCGCTGCGCCCGCCGGCGGGGAGATCCGCGTGTCCCTCAAGGGAGATCTGCGCCCGTCGGGCACCAAGCGCGTGCGCCTGCTGCTGGACACGATGCCCGCCGGGAGCACGCTCTCGGGCGACAGCCGCCGTCTGATCGCCGTCGGTGAGGGCGAATGGCAGGTCTCCGAGGACGCCACCGAGCTCACGTTCACGCCGTCCTCGAGCCACCTGGGCCGTTCGCCCGAGCCCATGCGCTATGTCGCCGAATCAGCCGACGGCACCGTGCTGACCACCGGGATCGTCAGCCTCACCACGCCCGTGCTGCCCGACCTCGTGCGTGCCGCGCCCTTCGGCGACCCCATCGAGTTCGACGTCGCGGACGGCCAGGAGGACGTGAAGACCTCGACGCTGCGCCTGGTCCCGCTCACCCGCGCGGACGCCGGTTCGACGGCCGCGAGCGACGGCGGCTCGGACGGCAGCGGATCGGCCGGAGCCGGGGACGGGACCGACGGGGACTCCACCGCCGGGGCCGACGGGAAGTCCACGACGGGGGCCGACGGGAGCCCGACGACCGACGACTCGGCCGACGACGGCGTGGAGGTCAACAGCAAGGGCACGCGCGCCGTCGTGGCCGGTCAGGGCACCTGGACGCTGGACCGTACGACGCAGACGGTCCGCTTCGACCCCGCGGACGACTCGGTGAAGGCGGCCGACCCGATCGGGCTGACCGGTGAGGACTCCGAGGGCAACAAGGCGGGCGTCGCGACCCTCGCCCCCGGCTACCCGGCGATGCTCGACCAGACGCAGGTGGGCACGGCTGGCTCCTCCATCACCTTCGCACCCATGGACGACGCCCGCTTCGTGCGCGCCGACTCCCTTCGCTTCGCGCACGACGACCTGCCCAGCGCGGCGAAGGTGTCCTCCAACGGCCGCGAGCTCACGATCCCCGGGCAGGGCAGCTGGAAGATCGATCTCGACGCGCGTGCGGTCACCTTCGAACCGGCAGCGGGCGCCGAGAACGGACTGCGCAGCACGGTGCAGCTCGTCGGCAGCGGCTCGTACGCCGACTCCACCAGCTCGAGCGCGACGCTCACGGCGCTGGTCACCGACAGTGGAGCGGTGCTGCGCGACGACGAGCTGCGCACGGCGCCCGGGAAGTCCGTGCAGGTGGACCTGCTCGCGAACGACACCGCCGGCGCCCCCTCCGACCCGCTGTCGCCCGCCACCGTGCGGATCAGCTCCCTGGAGGCCTCCAACCTCGACGACCTCGAGCGCTATTCGGGCACGCACCTGGTTGTCCCCGGAGAGGGGGAGTACCAGGTGGGAAGCGACGGCGTGCTGCGGTTCACGCCCGCTCGCGGCTTCCGCGGGCGCACCACGTCGATCAACTACACCGTGCAGGACGGCGAGGGCGTCCAGTACCGCGCGAACGTCTCGGTGCAGGTGGACCCGCAGCTCGCGAGCGCCTCGGATCCGCGCGGCGATTCCAGCGCCGGGATCAACACGATGCTCTCGGGCCTCATGCCCAGCGCGACCTCGACCTCGGCCGTGTTCCTCACGATCGTCGTCCTGATGGGCTTCGCCGGCGTGATCTCGCTGTTCATCGGCGCCCGCATGGAGTCCGACCGCCGCACCTGGAAGGACTGAGCCGGCCCCGGCCCTGCTCGCTCGGGCCGTCGGCCCGCCGACCGCTCGGCCCACAGTCCGCTCGGACGGTCAGCCCTCCGCGCCCTCGGTCGACGAGTCCTTCGCGTCCCCGGAGCACCCCTGGGGCATCTTCACGGCCTTCGTGAGGGCCTCGGCGGCGTCGTCCTCGTCGACGAGGTCCTTGAAGCCGCCGCCCACGAGCACGTCGACGGTCGAGTCCTCGCGGTCATCGAGCTTCAGGGACGGCTTGGAGAACTCCGCGGCCACGGCGGTGGCCTCGAGATACCCCGCGGGCCCGTAGACGATCGTCACGGCGCCCGAGGCGGCCTTCGTGTTGCCGGCCTTCCCCGTGGAGAAGCCGCGATCGGCGAGGGACTCGGTGACCGATGCCGCGAGGCCCCTGCGGGAGGTCCCGTTCTGCACACTCACCTCGACCTTCTTCGGCTTCGCGGGCTTCGCACCGGGGTCCGGGCAGTGCACGCCGTCCTTCCCCGTGGCCACGTCGGCCCCGGCATCGGAGGGCCCGGCGGCCACCACGTCGTCGTCGGCGGCGAGCTGGGTGAACGCGAAGGTCAGCGCACAGATCATGCCGATCATCGCGAGAGAGAAGACCACCAGCTGGGTGATCCGGACGCGGCGCTGACGGCGCCGGCGCTGGTCGCGCCGGCGCACGTCGTCGTTCGAGCGACCGTAGGGGTGCGCGTCGCGGTGCGAGGAGCTCATGGCCGTGCCATCCGCTCTTCGTCAGTCCAGAGGACGGTAGGAGACGCCGAGCGCGTCGAGACGGGGGAGATGGCCGCGCAGCCGCTCCTCGAACTCGCCGAAGGACTGCTCGGGCGAGCCCCAGGCGCGCTCGGCCAGCGCGCACACGCGCGGGAAGGCCATGTAGCCCAGGTGCTCGGGGGTGGCGATGTACTCGGTCCACAGCTGGCCCTGGATGCCCTGGACGAGCGCGGCCTTGTCGTCGTCGAGCTTCTTGGGCAGCAGGCGGTCGGTGTACACGTCCTTGAGCGTGAGGTCGCCGCCGATCGCGAGCGGCTCCTTCTTGGGGGAGGCCTGGTAGTAGTCGAAGTAGAGATCCTTCGAGGTGGAGACGACGGTGCGGAAGCCGCGCTCGAGGGACTCCTCGAGACCGTCCTCCGTGCGCCAGTTCATGACCACCACGTCGTCGGGCACATGGGACTCGAGGACCTCGTCCCAGGCGACGACCGTCTTGCCCTTGTCGGCGAGCACCTGGGCGGCGAAGTCGGTGAAGCGGCCCTGGATCTCGGAGACGCGGGTGAGGCCCCATTCGTTCATGCGCGTGCGGGCATCGGCCGACTGCTCCCACTCGACGCGCGGGCACTCGTCGCCGCCGATGTGGAAGAAGGGGGCCGGGAAGATGTCCGCGACCTGCTCGAGCACATCGCGCACGAAGTCGAACACCTCGTCGGAGACGCCGAGCACATGGTCGGAGATCCCCCAGACCTCACGCACCTGCACGGGGCTGGCGGGGAAGTTGCCGAGCTCGGGGTAGGCCGCGATCGCGGCCTGCATGTGGCCGGGCAGGTCGATCTCCGGCACGATCATCACGCCGCGGTTCTGCGCGTAGCCCACGAGCTCGCGCAGCTCGTCCTGCGTGTAGAACCCCTCGACGGGGGTGTCGTCGAAGGTCCAGGATTCGGGGTCGCCGCTCATGTGGCCCTCGAGGGAGCGCGGACGCTTCGAGCCGACCTCCGTGAGCCGCGGGTAGCCCTTGATCTCCACGCGCCAGCCCTGGTCGTCCGTGAGGTGGAGGTGCAGCACGTTCAGGCGGTGCAGCGCCATCGCGTCGATGAACAGGTGCAGGGTGTCGATGTCGAAGAAGTGGCGCGAGACGTCCAGGTGCAGGCCGCGCCAGGCGTGCTTCGGGCTGTCGCTGATCGTCACGCACGGGATCGAGGTCTCGCCGGTGAGCACGATCTGGTTGAAGGTGTTGCGGCCGTCGGCGAGGGCCGCCTCGCTGCCGGCGGTGAGGTTCGCGCCCGACGGCGTGATCGACAGGGTGTACTCCGCGCGCGGGAGGTCCTCCGAGATGCCGACCGACAGGCCGGCCCACGGGTCGGTCGTCTCCCATGTCCCCGAGGACCAGATGACGGAGCGGGGGAGCGGGACCAGGCTGATCGGGTCGGACATGCGAGGGATCCTCCTTGACCGGGATGTGGTGCAGGTCAAGTCTGTCACAGACTCCGCCGCCGATCGGCCGGGTCGGGCCGACGCGCCGGGCCTGTCGAACGGGGCCACGGGGCTGCGGCCGTCTCCCTCTCGGCCCCCGGACGCAGAGGAGCCCGGTCGGTTCCCCGACCGGGCTCCTCACACGCCGTCCTGCTCCTTCCCGTTGGTGCGCTCAGCACCGAGCAGGCATGACGTGGTCCGGGTGGCCTGCGCTGATCAGCGGTAGGTCACGAAGACGTGCGGGGCGCTCCAGATGGTGCGCTCCACGACCCTCTGCTGCGAGCCCGAGGCATCGATGATCTGGTTGTTGCCCACATAGATGCCGATGTGCCCGTAGTCGTTGCCGGTGAAGGCCACCAGATCGCCGGGCTTCGCCTGCGACTGGGGGATGATCCGGCCTGCGAACGTCTGCTGCTTCGCCGTGCGGGGCACGGTGATGCCGTTCGCGTTGTACGCGTACTTCACCAGGCCCGAGCAGTCGAACCCGGTGGAGGGGCTCGAGCCGCCCCACGTGTACTTGGTGCCCTTCACGCTGCGGGCCTTGGCGATGATGCCCTGCCCGTTGAAGGAACCGCTCGAGGATCCGCCGGACCCGCCGATGGACACGCTGCTCGAGGACAGCTTCGACCAGGTGTTGGGTCCGACCACGCCGTCGGCGGAGATGCCGGCCGCGCGCTGGAAGGCCTTCACGGAGCTCAGGGTCCTGGACCCGAAGACACCGTCGACCGAGATGCCTGCACCGTGCTTGTTCAGCTGCTTCTGCAGGGTGCTGACCGCCGAGCCGCGGGAGCCGCTGCGCAGCTTCGGGTGGCTCGACGAGGATCCCGTGGACGCGGACGACCCGAGGGCGTTCCAGGTCTTGGGGCCGACGACCCCGTCGACGCCGATGCCGGCGCTGCGCTGGAACGACTTCACGGCGCTCAGGGTCTTCGAACCGAAGACGCCGTCGACCGCGATGCCCGAACCGTGGGACCGGAGGCTGCGCTGCAGCTCCGAGACGGCCGATCCGCGTGCGCCGTAGCGCAGCTTCACGTTCGAGTAGGCGGCGGGTGCCAGGGACTTCGCGGCCGTCGCGGCGGCCGCGCCCGCGAGGGGCGAGGTCGGCGCGGTGGTGGCCGGGTGAGTGGGGGCTGGGGTGGTTGCTGCGTCGGCGGAACCCATGGCCTGCATGGAGGCCGTGGCCGTCACGGCACCGACGACGGCGAGACCGCCGACGGTGCGACCGACAGGGGCCGTGAGGCCCCGGTAGTCGATCACGGCAGGGCCCGCGGCGCGATGCGTGCGCGGGGCGCTGGAGCGGAACATCGGATGAGGTCGCTTTCTCTGTCGCCGCACAGGCACCGCTCGCGTTCCGCCCGCGGGAAGCGACACCCGAGAGGCGACACCCGAGGGGTTCGCTGCGCCCGCCACCCAGGGAAGTGAGGAAGTGATCGAGAACGGTGGCGGGAGCGACTTCTCGACCGGCGCCTGGGGAGAGGCACCGTGGTCACTGTATGGGTCCACCCAGGACCTTCACGCAGGGCCTTTGCGACTGCTATCAAGGGCCTTTGCCAAGATTTTAACTAAATCGACGATTTTCGCCGTGTCGTACCGGCGATGTCCGAATTCGATATGTTAATCACACCGATGTGATTCAAGGGTGTTCGGCGGGCGTGAGAGAGCCTTTCGGAGTGCGTCGGACTGGTGTCGGCGAACGGCGTATGGCGGACATCTCTGCCATATACGGCAGAGGTGTCCGCCATACGCCGGCGCGTGACAGCTCGCCGCCCGACCGGCGCTTCCCGGGAGTGCTCGAGGGGCTCTGACGCCTCGGGTGATGCCGGTGATGCCGGTGATGCCGGTGCTACCGGTGCTACCGGTGCAGCCGATGATGCCGAAACCGTTGCCGATGCGTCAGCCGCCGAACGCCCCCGGACATGACGAAGGGCCCAGATATGACGAAGGGCCCGGATATGACGAAGGGCCCCGCCGCAGCGGAGCCCTTCGACATCTGGTCGGGGTGACAGGATTTGAACCTGCGACCTCCTCGTCCCGAACGAGGCGCGCTACCAAGCTGCGCCACACCCCGAGGTCGTGTTCGGCGAGCAGACGCGAGCGCCGCTCTCCGACGAGCAACGATACCAAGTCGCCCGCGGTGGTCGCGACCTCTCAGCGCCGCTGAGGGCGCAACGTGAGCAAGGTCGCCTCCGGCGGATTGGCGAAGCGGAAGTTCGAGTAGGGGTTCGCGCCGAGCCCCCCGCTCACGTTGAGCGGCACGCCGCGCCACGTGGAGAGGCCGCGAGCCTGGGCGCGCGGCAGGTCGCAGTTGGTGACCAGCGCGCCGAACCCGGGCACGCGCAGCTGGCCGCCATGGGTGTGGCCGGCGAAGATGAGCTGCGCTCCGTCGTCCACGAAGGCGTCGAGTACCCGCTGGTACGGCGCGTGGGCGACACCGATCCGCAGGTGCGGGACGTCCGGGACGTCGGTCGCCGAGGCTTCGTCGGCCCCGGTGGCGGCGGCCGGAGCGGCGTCAGCGGCGGGCGTCCGCCCCGACCCGTCGGCCCCTGCATCCGGCGCGGCGTCCCGCCCAGGGAACACATCGCGCTCCAGGTGCGGATCGTCCACGCCCACGAAGTCCACTTGCAGCCCCGTGAGGCGGAGGCTCGCGCGGGTGTTGGTGAGGTCCTTCCAGCCGTGGGAGGTGAGCGCGCTGCGCAGGGAGTCGAGGGGCAGGTCCGGCTCGCGGTGGCGCTTTGTGAATCCCTCGGGCCGAGGGTCGCGCAGGAAGTAGCGCAACGGGTTCTTGCGGTGAGGAGCGAACATGTCGTTCGACCCCATCGCGAACGCGCCCGGACGGCGCAGCAGGGGATCGATCGCGTCGGCGAGCGCGGGGATGGAGGCCGCGGAGGCGATGTTGTCGCCGGTGTCGATCACCAGGTGCGGCTTGAGCGTCTCGAGATGGCGCAGGAAGGCGATCTTGCGGGCCTGGTCGGGCATCAGATGCGCGTCGCTGAGGTGCAGGATGCGCACGGGGCGCGTGCCGGGAGGCAGGATCCGCAGCTCGTGCTCGCGCACGGTGAAGCGGTGGATCTCGATGTGGCGGGACCAGACGTCGGCGGCCGCGGCGGCGATCGCGCCGGCCCCGGCGAGGGCCAGCGCGACGCGTCCGGCGCCCGCGCCGCGGGAACGGGTGCGGGTCATGCTCGCTCGCCCGCTCAGTCGCCGGTGTCCTGGTCGCCGGAGTCCTGGTCTCCGCCGTCCCCACCTGCGTCCCCACCATCGCCGCCTGCGGCTCCGCCGGTGTCATTGGTGCCGGAGGCCGCGCCGCCCGTGTCGACCTTGCCGCCGCCGCCGTTGCCGGGATCGGTGTCCTTCGGGGCGCCGGCGGGCTGCTTCGGGAACTTCTCGTCGGGCAGTCCCTTGTGGGCCTTGATCATGAACTCCTGCCAGGTGGGCAGGGACACGGTGTTCCCCCAGACCTTGCCCCGCTCGAGGTACTCGCCGTCCACGGAGAAGCCTCCGGGGCGGACGTTGCGCGCGGGGTTGCCGAACCAGACGGCGGTCGACATCTGGCGGGTGAAGCCCACGTACCAGGTGTGGAACTGCGAACCGGAGGTGCCGGTCTTCCCGCCGGCGTCATGACCGGGGATGACCTTGCCCTTGCCCGTCGCCCGCGGGTCCTTGAGGTCCTGCTCGAGGGTCCAGGCGACCTGGTCGGCGGTCTTCTTGTCGATCTTCTGCTCGCACTGCCCGGCGCCGACGTCCTTCATCTTCTTGCCGTCGCGGTCGATGACCTCGGAGATGCCGGTGGGCTTGCAGTAGGTGCCCTCGGCGGCGAAGGTCGCGTAGGCCGCGGCCTGGTCGAGCGCCGAGATGCGCAGCTCGCCCAGGACCACCACGGAGGGCGCGAGCTCGGTGCCGTACATGTCCTCGATCGACATGTCCCAGGTGGACTTGTCGAAGGGGTTGTAGGTGGCGGGGATCGCGCCCAGCGACCGGGCCTGCTCGGCGATGTCGCACAGGTCGAGCTGGCGGGCCATGTTCGCGTAGGCCGTGTTCACGGAGAACTTGGTCGCGTTCAGCACCGTCTCCTGGGCCGACAGCGGCACGGACACGGCGTTGTCCGGGTTGTAGCCCTGGGTCTCGTACCAGCGGCCCCTGTTCAGGCACTGGGCGGGGAAGGTCTTCAGGGTCTGGCGGGCTGTGCCGACCTTGTCGTAGATCGACTTGCCGTGCTCGAGCCAGTCGGTGAGCACGTAGGGCTTGAACGTCGAGCCGACGGGGAAGCCGCTCGAGCCGCCGAGCGCCTGCGGGACGTTGTAGTTCAGCGAGGTCTCGCCCTCGCTGGCGTCCGCGTGGGGATCGAAGGTGCGGTTCTCGGCCATCACCAGGACCTCGCCCGTGCCGGGCTCGACGGTGACGATCGAGTGGCCGAATCCGCTGTCGGAGTCCTGGGGGACCTTGCGGTCCACGATGTCCTGCGCGTCCTTCTGGAGGTCGGGGTCCAGGGTCGTCTTGATGGTGAGGCCGCCGCCGTACAGGAGCTTCTGGCGCTCCTCGTAGGTGTCCGCGAAGGTCGGATCGTTCAGCAGGGACCGGGTCACGTAGTCGCAGAAGAAGCCGTTGGTGCCGGCGTCGCCGCAGCCCGCCTTCACGTTCTTGACCTCCAGCATGTCGTCGATCGACTGCTCGGAGTACTTGTCGTACTCCTTCTGGCTGATGTGGTCGTAGCGGAGCATCGCCGAGAGCACCTCGTTGCGCCGCTTCTTCGCGGCCTCCGGGTTCGCGACGGGGTCGTTGCCGTTGGGCGAGTTCGTGATGCCCGCGAGCAGAGCCGCCTCACCGGGGTTCAGGTCCTTGGCGTCCTTCGAGAAGTAGTGCTGGGCGCCGGTCTGCACCCCGTACTGCGAGGGCCCGAACTGGGCGACGTTGAGATAGGCGTTGAGGACCTCGTCCTTGCTCCAGCGCTTCTCCAGGGATATCGCGAGCTTCGCCTCGCGCAGCTTGCGGCCGTAGCTCTGCTCGGTCGCCTCCGCCTGCGCCTCCTTGTCGTTGCGCTGCTCGGCGTCCATGAGCAGCGCGTTCTTCACGTACTGCTGGGTGAGCGTGGAGCCGCCCTGGGTGGCGCCCGAGGCGGCGTTGTTCGCGAGCGCGCGGACCGTGCCCGTGAAGTCCATGCCGCCGTGCTCGTAGAAGCGGTGGTCCTCGATGTCGACGACGGCGTGCTGGACATTCGGCGAGATCTCGTCGAGCGGGACCATGATGCGGTTCTGGCTGTAGAACGTCGCGAGGAGCGACCCGTCGGACGCCTCGATCCTGCTGGCCTCGTTCAGCGGCTGGGTCTCGAGCTCCGCCGGGAGGGAGTCGAAGAGGTCCACGCCGTCCTCCGCGACGGCCGAGCTCATCGACACCGCGGGCAGGAAGAAGGCGGCCAGGAGCACGCCGGCGATGCCCGCGACGGCGAGCATCCCCAGCAGCAGCATCAGCGCGCGCAGCGCGGCTCCGGGCACGGTGGCGGGGCCCGTCGGCGGCGCGGAGGTCGCCTCGGAGCTGAGGTTCCCGAGCGGAGCGGAGTCACGGTCAGCCATGGGAACACAGTACGGCCCACGGCGGGCGCGGACCACGAGGCGCGGCCGTGCCGGTGCATATCACCCGCGCTCGCGGGTGCATGGATCTCACCCGTGCTCACGTGCGCACGGATCCTGCCCCGGCGCCGGATGCGCGTCCGACGGGGTCCGTGCACGGCTGCCTCGACGCTGGATGGGCCCGGATCCCACGGGGCCCACGTCCGATCGCCCGTCGCCCATACCGGATCTGCGGGGGCCGGCCGGGGGCGGGATTGGCGCCCCTGTGCCGATCTCGATACGCTGACGCACCAGAACGGATCGACGAGGATTCGAGAGGGGACATTCGTGACGATCAGCAGGATCCGCGGCACGGATGATCGCAGCTGGGCCGCCCGGGGGGCGTGCACACAGCTGGATCCGGACGGCTTCTTCGTGCAGGGGGCCGACCAGCAGAAGATCAAGATCGCGTGCCAGGGGTGCCCGGTGCGCATGGAATGCCTGGCCGACGCGCTCGACAACAGGATCGAGTTCGGCGTCTGGGGCGGGATGACGGAGCGCGAGCGGCGCCGACTGCTGCGCCAGCATCCCGACGTCGAGGACTGGTACGACGTGCTGGGCCGCACTGCACGCCGCGCGGCGGGCGGGTGAATCGATCTCGCCGCCGAGGCGCTGACCCGCTGCCCGGCCGCCGGCCGTGCGAGATGACCTCGGCCCGGACCTCGCGCGGCTGCCGAGCGTCCGCACAGGGCCCGTCCGCACAGGACTCGTCCGCACAGGACTCGTCCGCACAGGGCCCGAGGGTGGGCCGGTAGGGTCGGGGCATGACCTCCGTGACGCGTTTCGAGTACATCACCGTGCCCCTGCTGATCCACGCGACCAAGCAGATCCTGGACAACTACGGCTCCGACGGCTGGGAGCTCGTGCAGGTGATCCCCGGCCCGAACCCCGAGTCGCTCGTCGCCTACATGAAGCGCCCCCTCGCGGACGCCTGATGGAGGACGACGTCCCCCCGGGCGGCCAGGACGATTTCCAGAGGGACCCCGACGCCCCGCCCGTCGCGCTCGAGCTCATCCGCGCCGACAACCCGGGGCCGATGACGCTGCAGGGCACCAACACCTATGTGCTGCGTGACGGCGAGGAGTCCTGGGTTGTGGACCCGGGCCCGCTGGACGCCCAGCACCTGGCCGCGATCATCCGCGCCTGCGGCTCGCGTCCCGCGGGCGTGCTCGTCACCCATCGCCACGCCGACCACACCGACGGCGCCGGAACCCTGCGCCGCCAGCTGCAGAACCGCACGGGCTGCGAGGTCGCGCTGTGGGCCGCCGACACCCGTGCCGTCGCCGGAGCGCGCAAGCCCCCGGCCTCCCTGATCAGCGAGGCCGGCGTCGTCGGGCATGTCATCCACCTGCCCGGGCACACCGCCGACTCCCTCGGCCTGCTGGTCGACGGCGGGCGCATGCTCACCGGAGACACCCTGCTGGGCGACGGCTCCTCGACCGTGATCAGTCCGCCCGACGGCAGCCTCACCGAGCACATGCAGTCCCTCGCGATCCTGCGCGCCCTGGCGATCGACGGACGCATCTCCTCCCTGCACCCCGGGCACGGCTCGCCCGCGACCGACCCTCTCGAGGCGATCGACGCGATCGAGGCGATGATCGCCCACCGCGAGGAGCGCATCGCCCAGGTGAAGGAGGCCCGCGCCGCGGGCGCCCTGAGCATGGACCGGCTGCTGCGCGCGGTCTACGGCGAGGGCCTCGACCCGGCCCTGCGCGGCGCCGCCGAGGACTCGCTGCGCGCGGTCCTCGACCACATCGCCCGCACCCGCTGAGCGCGACCGGCGGGCCCGTTCCGCGGGTCGCTCAGCCGGTGCCCAGCGTGCACGAGGAGCGGGGCGTGACGATGACCGGTGTCATCGTCACGCCCCGCTCCTCGTTCCGCCGTCGGCGCCCGCGGTGCGGGCGTCGAGCGGTCGGCGCAGGATCAGCGTGCGCGGCGGCGCAGGCGCTCCACGTCGATCAGCAGCACGGCGCGGGCCTCGAGGCGGATCCAGCCGCGCGAGGCGAAGTCGGCGAGGGCCTTGTTGACGGTCTCGCGGGAGGCGCCGACGAGCTGGGCGAGCTCCTCCTGGGTGAGGCCGTGGGAGACCATGACGCCGTCGTCCGTCTGACGGCCGAAGCGTTGGGCGAGGTCCAGCAGGTTCTTGGCGACGCGGCCGGGGACGTCCGCGAAGACGAGATCGGCGAGCGACTCGTTGGTCTTGCGCAGACGACGGGCGAGCGAGGCCAGCAGGTGGCGGGCCACCTCGGGACGCTGCGAGAGCACGCGGTACAGGTCCTGCTGGGTGAGGGAGTACAGCGTGGACTCGGCGACCGCCGTGGCGGTCGCGTTGCGGGGAGCGGGATCGAACAGCGAGAGCTCGCCCAGGGTCTCGCCCGGGCCGAGCACCGCGAGGAGGTTCTCGCGGCCGTCGCCCGAGGCGTGGCCGACCTTGACCTTGCCCGCGCCGATGATGAACAGGCGGTCGCCCTGGTCGCCCTCGCGGAAGATCACCGCGCCGCGGTGGTAGTCCTCCTGCGACATCGAGGCCAGCACGGCCTGCTTGCCGTCGTCGTCGAGCGCCGCGAAGAGCGGGGATGAACGTACGATGTTCTCGTCCACGGAACCTCCTGATCTAGGTGATCCCGTCGGGTCCGGGACCGTCGTCATGGGAACCATTGTGACCGATGTGGCGCGGATATGCGTGCTTGCTCACCCGATCCGTGCGTCGCACGGCGCATCCGGCCCGCCCCGCGGAGGCCCCTGGGGCGCCGGGAGCAGGGGCCGCGGAGGGCCCACGAAGGAGCAGCGAGTGTCGGGAGTCTCATCGGCCGACGGACCGGCCGACGTCCGCGAGGTCGTCTCCCGGCTGCGCGCGGAGCACCCCCGGGCACGCACCGAGCTGGACTTCCGCGACGCCTTCGAGCTGCTCGTCGCCACGGTCCTCAGCGCCCAGACCACCGACGCGCGCGTGAACTCCGTGACCCCGGAGCTGTTCGAGCGCTGGCCGGGACCGGAGGGACTCGCAGGGGCCGATCCCGCCGAGCTCGAGCAGGTGCTGAAGCCCCTGGGCATGGGGCCCACCCGCGCCGCACGCACGATCGCCCTGGCGCGCGCGCTCCTCGCCGACCACGGGGGCGAGGTGCCCGACGACCAGGAGGCCCTCGAGTCGCTGCCGGGCGTCGGCCGCAAGACGGCGTTCGTAGTGCGCGGCGTGCACTTCGGGCGCTCGCTGCTCGCCGTCGACACGCACGTGACCAGGGTGGCCGGCCGCCTGGGCTGGACCCGCTCCCGGCAGGCCCGAGCCGTCGAGCGCGATGTCGTCGCCCTCGTGCACGGCGCAGACCGCGCTGCGGGGGAGAGCGGTGCGGAGGAGGATGACGCGGGGGAGAGCGACGCGGCGGCGGAGTCGACTGATCTCACCGCCCTGTCCCTGCGGCTGATCCTGCACGGCCGGCGCGTGTGCACCGCCCGGTCACCGCACTGCACGGAGTGCACGCTCGCGGACCTCTGCCCGCGGATCGGCGTGGCCGCATGAGCGGCGCCGACGGCGAAGGGGCGACGGGGACGGGAACCCCGGACCGGCCCGAGCTGCCGGGCTTCCTGCGCCCGCTCGCCGAGAGCGCCCGCGCGGGGGACCGCACTCTCGCCCTGCCCCGCAGCCCCGGCCCCGCGCGCGAGATCACCCGGCGCAGCGCGGTCCTCCTCCTGCTCAGCGGCACCGCTCTGGAGGAGGCGGAGCTCGTCGTCGAGGAGCGCGGACACCGCATGCGCTCCCAGCCCGGCCAGTTCGCCCTGCCCGGCGGCGGGGTCGAGGCGGAGGACGCCGACGTCCGCGCGACCGCCCTGCGCGAGGCGCGCGAGGAGATCGGCCTGGACGCCGGGCAGGTGCGTGTGCTCGGGGAGTTCGCGCCCATCCCCATGCCCTGGCGCGGACAGGTCGTCCACCCCGTCGCCGCCTGGGCGCCCCGCCGTCCCGACCTCGCCGTCGGCGACCCCGTGGAGGTGGAGCGCGTGGTCCGCCTCCCGCTCATCGGCCCCGACTCGCTCACCGACCCGTCCTGCCGCTTCATGGGCAGCTTCGACGGGCGGGCCGTCGGGCCCATGTTCTCGCTCAGCCAGGACCGCTTCGTCTGGGGATTCACGGCGATGCTCGTCGAGGGCGCGCTCGAGATCATGGGCCTCGCCCCGGACGATGCGGCCCGCGAGGCGCGGGCCGCCGCGGGACGTGCCGCGGACGAGTCGGATGCGGGCAGCGCAGTGCCCGCCGCACCGCCGCGCATCGAGATCCCGCCCGAGCGGCGCCGCGAGGGCCCGCGCGCCTGATGCGGCGCCCCTCACCGCGGCGGAGAATCCCCGCGCGGTCGTGCCCGCGCGAGCGCTAGACTGGAGCGCCGCGTCTGCGCCCGCAGACACCGCCCCGGGCTACGCCCGCCGGGGCCGCCCGCGAAGGCATGACGCGACCGACCATCATCACCCAGACGACTCCGTGAAGGACAGGGATCCGCGTGCCTCGTGGCAAGGTGAAGTTCTACGACGCCGAGAAGGGCTTCGGCTTCGTGCGGGACGACGAGTCCGGCGAGAGCGTGTACGTGCACGCCTCCACCCTCCCCGAGGGCGCCGAGACGCTGCGCCCGGGCACCAAGGTCGAGTTCGACATCGCCGACGGCCGCCGCGGCCCGCAGGTGCTGTCGCTGCGCCTCCTGGAGGCCGCACCCTCGGTGACCCGCGCCCGCCGGCCCAAGCCCGACGACATGGCCGGGATGGTCGAGGACCTGATCCGTCTGCTGGATGATGCCGGGAACGGCCTGCGCAAGGGGCGCTACCCCGACGCCGGCCACTCCCACAAGATCGCGACAGTGCTGCGCGCCGTCGCCGACAACTTCGAGGCCTGAGGACACCCACCGCATGCCGATGACTGCAGAGACCGACACCCCCGAGACCGGCGAGAGCGCCGCTCCCGCCGCCCCCGTCGCCGCCCGGCGGCCCCGCGCGCGCACCGCGCGTCCGAAGCTCGACGCCGTGAGCGCCGCGGCGGTCGACCTCGCACGCGAGGCGCTGCTCGAGGTCACCGAGCCCGGCCAGGTGGGCGAGCACCTGCGCGTCGCGGCGAGCGGGGAACGACTGGTCACGCACGTGTTCGCGTGCGAGATGCCCGGCTACAGCGGCTGGGTGTGGAACGTGGTCCTCGCCCGCGCTCCCCGCGCGAAGCAGGCCACTGTGTGCGAGACCGTGCTGCTGCCCGGCGACGGCGCACTGCTCGCCCCCGACTGGGAGCCCTGGTCGGAGCGCCTGAAGCCCTCCGACGTCGGGGCCGACGATCTGCTGCCCTACCAGGAGGCCGACGAGCGCCTCGAACAGGGCTACGAGCAGACCGACGACGCCGAGGCCGACCGCGTCGCGCAATGGGAGCTCGGGCTCGGACGCCCGCGCGTGCTCTCGCCCCTCGGGCGCGAGGAGGCCGCCGACCGCTGGTTCGCGGGCGATTTCGGCCCGCGTCCGGTCTCGGCCCGCAAGCGCCGGGGCACCGTGACCGCGACCTGCTCCTCGTGCGGGTTCCTCACGCTCATGGCCGGCTCGCTGCGCACCGAGTTCGGCGTGTGCACGAACGAGTGGTCCGTGGCCGACGGCCATGTGGTGCACCTCGATTACGGCTGCGGCTCGCACTCGGAGACCGGTAAGGAGGAGCCCCAGCAGGACTCCGGCCCCGACGAGGGCGTCGTGGTCGACGAGTACCGGGTCGACCTCGATCGCAGCACGGGCAGTGGCCAGAGTGCTGCGGATGCTGACGGCGTCGCGGAGACCGAGGGCGATGCGGAGACCGAGGCACCTGCTGCAGCCGAGGAGCCCGGTGAGGCCGTGGCGCCGGGAGAGACCGAGTCCGCCGGCGGGACGGTGGCGACCGGTGAGGCCGATGCCGCAGGAGAAGCACCTGACGCGGCCTCGGAGGCGACGGCGGACGACTCGCACACCGTCGCACCCTGAGCGACCTGCGCCTCTGATCGGTGCAGACCGCGCGGCGAACCGTCAGCCGTCAGCGTTCATGTGCCATGCGCTGGCCCACGCGTGAGGCGTGCGGATCAGTGGATCCGGGGCGACCGATCGGGAGCGTGAAACGACCCCGTGCAGTACACGTAGCAGGAGGTCGGGTGACGTGCCATATATGCCGTCACCCGACCTCTTACTACACGTGGTGCACGCCCCGGGATGAGACCACGCTCCGGCGGTCGCTCGCCCGAGCTCGCCGCCTGACGTGACCTGACCTGACAGGGGCTCGCGTCGCGGGACCCTGGTCCTGCTTTTCGAGGAGCAGACACTCCCCGAGTGCTCAGCCGGCGCGGACGGCGATCCGGGCGAGCAGCGCCTCGGTCGCGAGCAGCGGGGGCACGTTGCCCGCGATCCGCGTGCGCGCCTGCTGCACCGCGTCGAGCAGGGCGAGCGTGACCTGCGGATCCGCGCCCTCGGCGGCGTGCACGATCTCCTCGCGCACGCCCGGGTTCACGAGCTCGGCGTCCGTGCCCAGCTGCAGCACGAGCACGTCGCGCAGCACGGAATGGGCATCCAGCAGGTAACGGTCCAGCACGTCCCGCACGAGGCGCGTGCGCCGGCGCTTCGCGTCGTCCTCGAGCTGGCGCATCTGCGAGCGCAGGGACGGGGGGACCTTGCCGTCCTCGATGCCCGCCGAGCGCAGGAAGCGCTCCTTCTCCTTCGCGGCGACGTCGTCGGCCGTCGCGGCGGCCTCCGCGTTCGCGCGCTCCACGAGCGTGCCCGCCGCGAGCACGGCCTGGCCGCTGCTGCGCAGACCCAGCAGGGTGCGGGCCGACTCCTCGCGCGCCTCGAGCGCACCGGGCTGCGTCGCGTACCGCAGGGCGAGCCCGATGTGCCCCTGCGCGGCGAGGGCCGCGCGCTCGGCGAGGTCCGGGTCGGCGCCGTCTCGCCGGACGAGCAGCTCGGCGACGTCGGACGGCCGCGGGATCGCGAGGGTGACCACACGGCAGCGGGAGCGGATCGTGGGTGCGAGATCCTCGGCCGACGGCGCGCACAGCATCCACACCGTGTGCGGGGGCGGCTCCTCGATCGATTTCAGCAGCACGTTGAAGGTGCCCGCGCTCATACGATCGGCGTCCTCGATGATGATCACCCGGTGCGCGCCGGTCGCCGGTGAGCGCTGCGCCGTGAGCACCAGGGAGCGGACCTCCTCCTTGGAGATCGACAGCTTGTCGGTCGCGACCGCAGTGACGTCCGGATGAGTGCCCGCGAGGACCGTGCGGCAGGCATGGCAGTGCCCGCAGCCCTCCCCGGTCTCGCACTGCAGGGTCGCCGCGAAGGCGCGGGCGGCCGTCGACCGGCCCGATCCGGGCGGGCCCGTGATCAGCCAGGCCTGTGCGAGGGAGCCCTCGGGGGAGGCGGCGCGACGGAACTGGGCGACCGCGGCCTCCTGGCCCACGACGTCGGCCCACACCCCCGCCGGACCCGGGTCCGTCGGGTCCGTGCTCGTCAGGCCCGCGCCCGTCGAACCCGTGCTCGTCGGCGCGCTCATCGGTCGTCGGCCCCGGGATGCGAGGTGTCGACCTCGAAGGTCGGGTCGAGCGTCGCGAGGTCGTCGGCGATCGCCGCGAGGACCTCCTCGTGCACCTCCTGGGGGCTGCGGGAGGCATCCACGACCACGAAGCGGTCCGGCTCGGCCTCGGCGAGCTCGAGGAACTCGGCGCGCACGGCATCGTGGAAGGCGCGGCCCTCGCGCTCGAGCCGGTCCAGCGAATGCGCCTCGCGGCGCTCCGAGAGGGCGTCGGGGTGCAGGTCCAGCAGGATCGTGCGATGGGGGAGCAGACCGTCGGTCGCCCACAGGCTGAGGGCGGCGATCTGCTCCTGCGAGAGCGAGCGGCCCACGCCCTGGTAGGCGATCGAGGAGTCCAGGTAGCGGTCCGCGAGCACGAGACCGCCGCGGGCCAGGTGCGGGCGCACCACCGTCTCGATGTGGTGGGCACGGTCCGCCGCGTACAGCAGCGCCTCGGCGCGCGCGCTCACGTCATCGCCGTGCAGCACCAGCTCGCGGATGCTCTTCCCGAGCTCGGTGCCGCCGGGCTCGCGCGTGGTGAGCACGAGATCCTCGGCCACCTCGCGGCGATGCACGAGGTGATCGCGGAGCATCCCGATCTGGGTGGTCTTGCCCGCGGCCTCCCCGCCCTCGAACGAGATGAACAGCCCCCGGCGCGGGGGATGGGGCGCGGGGACGCGCAGCGTGCGCATGCCGATCGACGATCCGGTCATCAGCGGGCGGTCTCCTCGGGTCGGGCATCAGGGGTGGTGCGCGGTGCGGCGACCTGGGCGCGGGCGGCGTCGAGCGCCTCCATCACGGCGACGGTGTCGTGCCAGGTCATGAGCGGGGACTTGAGGTCGCCCGCGGTGATCCGGCGCGCCGCCTCCGCGGCCTCGTAGGCGAGGCCGTCATCGGGGCCGACGGGCGCGTCGGGCGCCGAGGTCGGATCGGGGACGGACGCGGTGCGGCCGTCGTGCATCTCCACGCGCACCTCGCCGGGGGCGAAGAACATGCCCTCGAGCACGAGACGGCCCGCGGTGCCGAGGATCTCGGCATCGTTGCCGCCGCGCGACGCGAGGGTGGTGACGAGCGAGGCCCGGGCCCGCGGGAGCGCGGCCGAGGACGCGAGGACGTGCACCGTCTCATCGACGCCCGCCGGGGTGAGGGTGCCCGAGGCCGTCAGCTCCGTGAGGTCCCCGAGCACCATCTGCGCGAAGCTCAGAGGGTAGACGCCCAGGTCCAGCAGGGCGCCGCCGCCCAGCTCCGGTGCGTGGAGCCGATGCCCAGGGTCGAAGGGGAAGTGCTGGCCGTGGGTCGCGCGCAGCGAGACGATCTCCCCCAGCAGGCCCGATGCGAGCACGCTGCGCACCACGTCGAAGCGCGGCAGGAAGCGCGACCACAGCGCCTCCATGAGGAAGAGCCCGCGCTCGCGCGCGAGGGACACCAGGTCGCGGGCCTCGTCGGCCGTCATGGTGAAGGCCTTCTCCAGCAGCACCGGGAAGCCGGCCTCGAGCACGGCGCGCGCCATCTCGTGGTGCGCGGAGTGCGGGGACGCGATGTAGACGGCGTCGAACCCGCCGGCGGCGAGCATCCGCGGCAGGGAGTCGAAGGCCGCGTCCAGGCCGTGCGTGCGGGCGAACGCCTCCGCGCGCTCGGCGGAGCGCGATGCCACGGCCACGGCGCGCGAGGCGGTGGCCCGGCTCAGCGTCTCGGTGAACTGCGTGGCGATGTGCCCCGGGGAGACCACGGCCCAGCGCAGCGGCGGGGCCTCGCGCGGGTCCGCGACCGCCGACACGGGCAGCTCGAGCGGGGGTCGGGACGTCATGCCTTCAATCTATCGGTCCGCCCCGACACCCGGGGCCGGTGTGGACGGGGCGCCGCGGCCCGTCGGCCGATCCCCAAGCCCGCAGGTCACGGATCGGTGAAGAATGTGCCCGAAATGTCGACTGAGAGGTACGCCACAGGTGCGCCCGGGTTACTCTCAGCGCAGGCGACGGAGCCTCCGCGGGTCCTTCGCACGAGCCGCCGGCGGCGACCGCCGTCAGCGCATCGTCCACCGCATGCAGCGGCACGGAACACGGCATGAAGGAGCCCCAGATGAGCAGCAGCAACCACGGTCTCGGTCGGCGCTCGGTCCTCGCGGCCGGCGGACTCGGCGCCTCCGCGCTCGGTCTCGCCGCGTGCGGCGGCTCGGACGACTCGTCCTCGGGCGGATCCGGCGGCGGCGCGAGCGCGGACTTCGACGAGCACGGGCCGATCACGTTCGCGACCGGCAAGGACACCTCGGGCGTCCTCAAGGACTTCCTCGACCGCTGGAACAAGGACCACGCCGACGAGAAGGTCACCCTGGTCGAGCTCCCCGAGAGCGCCGACGACCAGCGCAGCCAGTTCATCAACAACGCCCAGGCGAAGTCCGACGCCTACACCGTGCTGGGCCTGGACGTCGTGTGGACCGCGGAGTTCGCGGCGAACCAGTGGGTCGTCGAGCTGCCGAAGGACAAGCTCCCGATCGACGACATGATCCCCGCGACCGTCGAGACCGCGACCTACTTCGACAAGCTCTACGCGATGCCCTACGCGACCAACGGGCAGCTGCTGTTCTCCCGGAAGGACCTGCTGGAGGACGCGGGGTACGACGAGCCGCCGGCCACCTACGACGAGATGTACGAGATCATCGAGAAGGTCATGGCCGATGAGGACGGCATCAACGGCTTCGGCGGCCAGTTCGCCAAGTACGAGGGCCTGACCTGCCAGCTCACCGGGGTCGTGAAGTCCGCCGGAGGAGAGCTGTTCGACAAGGACGGCAAGCCCCAGGCCGACAGCGACGCCGCGAACCTCGGCCTGCAGACCCTCCGCGACGGCTTCGACAAGAAGTACATCCCCAAGGAGGCGCTGACCTACAAGGAGGAGGAGTCCCGCCAGGCCTTCCAGGACGGCAAGCTCGTGTTCCTGCAGAACTGGCCGTACGTCTACGACAAGTTCCAGGCCGACGACGGCTCCTCGAAGGTCAAGGACAAGGTCTCCGTCTCCCTGGTGCCCGCGGTCAAGGGCGAGGGCACGTCGACCGTCGGCGGCCTGAACTACGCGATCAGCGCGTTCGCCAAGAACATGGGCACGGCCCTGGACTTCATCGCGTTCATGGGCGCCGCCGAACAGCAGAAGGCCTGGTTCCTGCAGACCGGCAACCCGACTGCCGCGACGGCCGTCTACGAGGACGAGGACCTCAAGAAGAAGTACCCCTTCCTCGACACCCTCAAGGACTCGATCGACAAGGGCGCCGTGCGTCCGCAGGTCGTGAAGTACGGCGACGTCACGCAGGCCATCCAGGAGGCCGCCTACGGCTGCCTCTCCGGTGACATCGAGACCGACGCCGCGCTGAGCGATCTGCAGAAGCAGCTGACCGACCTGACGAAGAAGTGACCCATGGCGGACGCGCATTCCCGCCGTGTCACCGGCGGGCAGGGCCGCATGGCCTATCTCCTGCTGCTGCCGACGCTCGTGCTGCTGGCTCTCGTGGTCGGCTTCCCGCTCGTGCTCTCGGCCTGGCAGTCGCTGACCCAGTCCGGCGGTGACATCGACCCCGAGACCGGGATCATCGAGCAGGGCGACACGTTCGTCGGCCTGACCAACTACGTGGAGGCGTTCACCGGCTCGGGCGCCGGCGCCGGGTTCTGGAACGCCTTCTGGAACACGACGCTGTTCACCGTGGTGGGCGTGAGCATCGAGACCGTGCTGGGCGTGTCCATGGCCCTGATCATGGCGCGCGCGATGCGCTCGACCGGCATCGTGCGCGCCTCGATCCTGGTGCCCTGGGCGATCCCGACCGTGGTCTCGGCCCTCATGTGGCAGCTGATCTTCGACGCCAACGGCATCTTCAACCGGGTGATCCACTACCAGGTGCTGTGGACCACCGAGGGCTGGCAGGCCAAGGTCGCCGTGCTCATCGCGGACATCTGGAAGACCGCCCCGTACATCGGGCTGCTGACCCTCGCGGGCCTGCAGACGATCGACGACCAGGTCTACGAGGCCGCGAAGATGGACGGCGCGAACCGCTGGGACACCTTCTGGCGGATCACGCTGCCGCTGGTGCGCCCCGTGCTCGTGGTGGCGGTGCTCTTCCGCCTCCTGGACGCGATGCGCATGTTCGACCTGCCCTACGTCCTGCTGGGGCGGCTCGAGTCGGGGCAGACCCTCTCGATGCTCGCCTCCGACGCCGCGGGCAAGACGAACTACGGCCTCGCCTCGGCGTACTCGATGATCCTGTTCGCCTACATCTGCCTGGTGGCGTTCGTGTTCATCCGCGTGCTCGGGGCCGACGTCATCGGCGAGCAGAACAAGCCGGCCAAGCGCCGCGGTCGGGGCCGCGGCCGCGGCGACGACGGGGCCGACGGGACCGATGGGACCGACGGGCCGGGCACGTCCCGGCGCGCCGCCCGCAGACTCCGCACCACCGCAGAGGGGAGCATGGCATGAGCAGCGCAGCCCAGACCGCATCCGGAGGCCGCACGCGGAGCGGCGGCGCGCAGGTCCGCTCGCGCACCGGCGAGGTGCTCTCGCCCAAGAAGATCAAGGGCGGACGCGCCGGGTCGATCGTCATCGCGATCGGCATGGCGTTCATCCTCGTCTACTGCCTGCTGCCCTTCTACTGGATGGCCGTCTCCTCCCTCCGCCTGCCCAGCGAGGGCCGCTCCACGGAGCTGCTCCCGCACCCGATCAGCTTCGAGAACTACGTGGCGGTGTTCGACCCGGACAACCACTTCGCCCGAGCGCTGGCGAACTCCCTGGTCGTCGCGGGCGGCACGACGGTGCTGGTGCTCCTGCTGGGAACCTTCGGGGCCTACGCCCTCGCGCGGCTGGACTTCGCCGGGAAGGTGCTGGTCATGTTCATGATCGTCGCCACCTCGATGTTCCCGGTGATCACGCTCGTGGTCCCGCTGCTGAAGCTCTTCAGCGGCGGCTTCGAGTGGTGGCCCTTCAACTGGATCAACAGCTACCAGGCGATGATCCTGCCCACCATGTCGTTCGCGCTGCCGCTGGCGGTGTGGAACCTCAACGCGTTCTTCCGGCAGCTGCCGGTCGAGCTCGAGCAGGCGGCGATGGTGGACGGCACCACCCGGTTCGGTGCGTTCTGGCGGATCATCCTGCCGCTCGCCGCGCCGGGCGTGTTCACCACCGCGATCATCACCTTCATCGCGGCCTGGAACGAGTTCCTCATCGCGCTGACGATGGTGAACCAGCCCGCGATGCAGACCGCGAACGTCGCGATCTCCAAGTTCACCGGCTCCTCGCAATTCGACACCCCGTACGGCACCAAGATGGCCGCCGGCGTGATCGTCACCGTGCCGCTGATCATCCTGGTGCTGGTCTTCCAGCGCCGCATCATCGGCGGCCTCGCGGCGGGCTCCGTGAAGTAGCGCCGGTCCGCATCGGGAGGACGAACGGGTCCGCCCCCGGCGTCGTTGACGGGGGCGGACGATCACGGGGCGGGCGACCGGATGGTGCTCGGGCCCAGCGACTCCATGACGCCGCCACTCTAGGCCTTTCCGGTGATCCGGGACACACCCGGAACGGGCGTTTCGCCGGTTTGTTGCGAGGTCGTGACCTGACGGCGGCCGGCTGACGGCCCCTGGCCGAGCGGATCCCTGCCGACGGCACGGAGCCGAGCGGATCCCTGCCGATGGCACGGAGCCGGGGTTCGCGGGATGGTGGAGCTGGTGGCGGGTCCCGCTCAAGGCGCAGGCTCCCACTCAGGGGGCAGGGTCTCGCCCACAGCGTCCCGCTCATGGGGCGGAGCGTCACCGAGCGGCCTATGCGCGACATCCGCGCACTATTTCGCACGGATGTCGCCCATAGGCCATCCCATGACGGGGAGCGGGGGCTGATCATGCCCGGGGCGGTCAGCTCGTCGCGGTGTCCCGAGCTGCTCGCCGTCGAGAAGTCCGCGTCGAAGCGATCTGCGCCGCTGAGGCCCACGTCGACGGGGTCCGCTTCGAGGAGGGCCACCGCGAAGGGTGCTGCTGCGGTGCGACCTGCCGCGGCCCGCTGCTCAGCCGCGGCCCGCTGCTCAGCCGCGGCCTGCTGCTCAGCCCCGGCCCGCTTCCTCGCCGCGGCCCGCTGCTCAACCGCGGCCCGCTGCTCAGCCCCGGCCCGCTTCCTCGCCGCGGCCCGCTGCTCAACCGCGGCCCGCTGCTCAGCCCCGGCCCGCTTCCTCGCCGCGGCCCGCTGCTCAACCGCGGCCCGCTGCTCAGCCCCGGCCCGCTTCCTCGCCGCGGCCCGCTGCCTCAGCGGGCCCTATTTCTTCGGCGCGGCCTTCTTGGGTGCGGCCTTCTTCGTCGTGCTCCTGGACGAGCTCTTCGTCGTCGTCTTGCGGGCGCCCTTCTTGGCCGGGCCCTTCGCGCGCTTCTCGGCCAGGCGCTCGACGGCGACCTCGTGGGTGAGCGCATCCAGGGAGTCGTCGCGGCGCAGGGTCACGTTCGTCGTCCCGTCGGTGATGTAGGCGCCGAAACGGCCGTCCTTCACCACGATCGGCTTCTCGCTCGTCGGGTCGGTGCCCAGCTCCTTGAGCGGAGGCTTCGCGGCCGCGCGGCCGCGCTGCTTGGGCTGGGAGTAGATCTTCTTCGCCTCGTCCAGCGTGATCGAGAAGATCTGCTCCTCGGTCTCCAGAGAGCGCGAGTCCGTGCCCTTCTTGAGGTACGGGCCGTAGCGGCCGTTCTGCGCGGTGATCTCCGTGCCGTCCTCGTCGGCCCCCACCACGCGCGGCAGCGAGAGCAGCTTCAGGGCGTCGTCGAGGTCGACCGTGGCCAGGTCCATGGACTGCAGCAGCGAGGCCGTGCGGGGCTTGGGGCGCTTGGACTTCGGGGTCTTGTCGTCCGGGTCCTCCGGCAGCACCTCGGTGACGTAGGGGCCGTAGCGGCCGTCCTTGACGATCACGTCGTGGCCGGTCTCCGGGTCCTGGCCGAGCACGCGACCGTCGTCCTTCTGGCGCTCGAGCAGCTCGCGCGCCTTCTCGACGGTCAGCTCGTCGGGCGCGAGATCGTCGGGCAGGCTCGCGCGCTGGGGCGGGGCCGGCTCGGCGTCGGGCGCCGCGGGAGCGGCGTCCGGGTCGACGGGCGCGGGGCGCTCCACGTACGCGCCGTAGCGGCCGACGCGCAGGGTGATGCCCTCCCCGATCGGGATCGAGTTGATCTCGCGGGGGTCGATATCGCCCTGGTGCTCGACCATGGGCTGCAGGCCGATGGGGCCGTCGGTCCCGTCGGCCCGATAGAAGTCCTCGAGGTACTCGCTGCGGCCCAGCTCGCCGCGGGCCATCTTGTCGAGCTGCTCCTCCATCTGGGCGGTGAAGTCGTAGTCGATGAACGGCCCGAAGTGCTCCTCGAGCAGCTTGACCACGGCGAACGCCGTCCAGCTGGGCACGAGCGCCGAGCCGCGGCGCAGCACGTAGCCGCGGTCCTGGATGGTGGTCACGGTCGACGCGTAGGTCGAAGGGCGGCCGATGCCGCGCTCCTCGAGCGCGCGCACCAGCGAGGCCTCCGTGAAGCGCGGCGGCGGGGTGGTGGTGTGGCCGTCGGGCACGAGGGCCTCGACGTCCAGCATGTCGCCCTCGTCCATCTGCGGCAGGCGCTTGTCGTTCTCGTCCTGCTCGCCGTAGCGGGAGGCGTCGCGGCCCTCCTCATAGGCGGCCATGAAGCCGCGGAAGGTGATCACGGTGCCCGAGGCGCGGAAGGTGGCGGCACGGCCGGCCTTCTCGACGGCCAGCTCGACGGAGCTCGTGGTGCCCTTGGCGTCGGCCATCTGGGAGGCGACCGTGCGCTTCCAGATCAGCTCGTAGAGACGGAAGTCGTCGCCCGAGAGCTGGCCGGCGACCTGTGCGGGCGTGCGGAAGCGGTCCCCGGCGGGGCGGATCGCCTCGTGCGCCTCCTGCGCGTTCTGGGACTTGTTCTGGTAGTGGCGCGGCTTCTCGGGCACGTACTGCGAGCCGTAGAGCTCGGCGGCCTGGGCGCGGGAGGCGCTGATCGCCTCGCCCGACAGCGCGACCGAGTCCGTACGCATATAGGTGATGTACCCGTTCTCGTACAGTCCCTGCGCGACGCGCATGGTCTGGCGGGCGCCCAGGCGCAGCTTGCGCGAGGCCTCCTGCTGGAGGGAGGACGTGGTGAACGGTGCTGCGGGCCGACGGGTGTACGGCTTGGACTCCAGGCTCGCGACCCGCGCCTGCGCGCCCTCGAGCGCGGAGACCAGGGCGGTCGCCGACTCCTCGGTGAGCACCGTGGCCGTGGCAGCCTTCTTCTTCAGGGTGCCGTCGTCGGCGAAGTCGGAGCCGGTCGCGACGCGCGAGCCGTCGACGCTGGCGATGCGGGCCGAGAAGGCCGCGTCCGATCCGGCGAAGGTGCCGGTCACGTCCCAGTAGTCGGAGGGGACGAAGGCCATGCGCTCGCGCTCGCGCTCGACGACCAGGCGGGTCGCCACGGACTGCACGCGGCCCGCGGAGAGCGAGGGGCGGATCTTGCGCCACAGCACGGGGGAGAGCTCGAAGCCCACGAGCCGGTCGAGGATGCGGCGGGTCTCCTGCGCGTCGACCAGGTGGTCGTCGATCTCGCGGGTGTTCGTCAGCGCCGCCTGGATCGCGTCGCGCGTGATCTCGTGGAAGACCATGCGGTGCACCGGCAGGGACTTCTTGGGCTTGAGGGTCTCCAGCAGGTGCCAGGCGATCGCCTCCCCCTCGCGGTCCTCATCGGTGGCGAGGTAGAGGGTGTCGGCGTCCTTGAGCTTCTTCCTGAGGTCCGCGACCGTCTTCTTCTTGTCGGCGCTGACCACGTAGTAGGGGTCGAAGCCGTTCTCGACGTCGACGCCGAACTTGCCGTAGGGGCCCTTCTTCATGTCCGCCGGGAGATCCCTCGGGACGGGGATGTCGCGGATGTGGCCGACGGACGCCTCGACGACGTAGTCGTCCCCGAGGTACCGGGCGATCGTCCTCGCCTTGGCAGGGGACTCCACGATCACGAGATGGCGCGAGCCGGGCACTTGTACCGTCCTTCCGGGGGTTCTGGCGGCTCCGGACCGGGTCCGGGAGGCCGTTGCGCGGTGCCTGGGTGGCTCCGGCGTGCTCACCGTACACGCTCCGGCCACGTGGTCACCGGGACCGGGGTCCCGCGGGACGTGCGAGGTCCGGCACGCGCAGTCCCAGCGCGGCGGCGGTGAGGACGGCGACGGCTCCAGGGATCACGAGCACCGTGGCCAGATAGGCGCGGGCCTGGTGGGACGCGTCGTCGAGGTCGATGGGGGTGGGGACCGTGGCGAGCACCACCATCCCCGCGGCGACCGCGACCGCGCCGAGCACCGCGAGCAGCGGTCCCGCGCCGCGCCCGGCCCGCGCGTCGCGCGGATGCGCGAGCCCCTCGGGGCCTCGCGGGGTGCGGGCGAGGGCGAGCGCCGCGTCGACCGCGAGCAGCAGGAACGTCCATGCTCCCGCGACCAGCAGAGCCCCCAGCACGTCGCTGGGCCGGTGCCAGCCACCCGCGATCGTGCCCACCCCGGCGGCGGCGACCCACGCCGTCCCCAGGATCGCGACCAGGCCCCGGATCCTCGCGGGGCAGACGAGGATCAGGGCGAGCGCCACGGAGATCGCGAGCGCCGTGTGCCCGGAGGGGAAGGAATTGGGGGTGACGTCGATGTCCGCCGCGAGCGCGGTGCGGTCCACGACAAAAGACTTCACGACCTGCACCGTGAGATTGGCGCCGGCCACGATGACGAGGATCTGCAGCAGCAGGGACGGCCGGCGCCGCACGAGCGCGAACACCGCAGCCAGGGCGAGCAGGAGCAGCACCACGGGGACCGTCACCGTGTTCAGCGCGGGGAAGATGACCTGCGTGATCGGGCCGTGGTCGTTCTGCGCGGCCGAGAGGATCAGCTGGTCGAGCCGCTGCCCGCGCGCCGTGCCGACGGCGCCCTTCGCGAGCAGGACCGCGAGCGCCGTGCAGACCGCCGCGCCCAGCAGGCCCACGAGCAGCCGCGGCACCAGGCCGCTGCGGCGATGGGGTCCGGAGGGGGAGGCGACCGCGCCGACGTCGTCGGGCTCGCGGGGGTCGTAGGGCTCGCGGGCCTCGTCGGGCTCGCGGACGTCATAGGGCTCGTCGGGCTCGACGGGCGTGCTGTGCCCGTACCCGGGCCCCGGGAGATGGGAGCCGCGCGGATCGTCCTCGGGCCACGCGTCCTCGTGCGAGGCGTCCTCGTGCCGCGCGTTCACAGCGTCACCATCGAGGTGCGGATCATCTCGCGCAGCTGCGGGAGCACGCGCTCGCGGGCGGCGTCCTCGTCCTCGTCGGTCAGGGCGCACACCGCGCCCAGGATCTGGCCGAGCGTCAGCGTCCCGTCGAGGGCGCCGACGACGGCGGCGAGCACCTGGTCCTCGCGCACGGCGCGGGCGAAGCCGCCGCCCTGCACGAGCTCGATGAGCATCGGGTCGAACTCGCCGGGGGTGAGGTGGCGCCGCTCGACGACGTCCGCCGCGCGCACGGGACGGGAGGCGAGCAGGGCCTCGTCGTCGAGGCGGGCGAGAGCGTCGAAGGCCGCCAGCCCCGCCCCGACGTGCTCGGACAGGGTGCCGCTCCCCGTCCCGGTGACCTCCTCGAGGAGCACCCGGGCGCCGTCCGGGCGCGGCGCCGCGGGCCGGCGCAGCATCAGGTAGCCGAAGCCGATGCCGGTGGTGCCGCGGGCCGCGAAGTCCTCGAGCCAGGCCTCCTGCATGCTCGGCCACGCCGCATCCCGCACGGTGATCCCGCCGTCGCGCGCCCAGGTCTCCGCGTACTGGGCGGCGTCCTCGCTCTCCCGCTGGATCACCCAGGCGTCGATCCCGTCGGCCAGGACCGGCTCGAGCCATGCCCGCGGATGGACGTCCCATGCGCTGTCCGCGCTGATCTCCCAGTTGGAGAGCATGAGGGCGCTCCCGCCGGGCGCCAGGTGAGGGGGCAGGTCGGCGAGGAGCTCGGCGGTCAGCACGTCGCCCGTGCGGCCGCCGTCGCGGTAGGTCCACTGCTCGACCCCGCCGCTGCGGGGCGTGATGACGAACGGCGGGTTGCTCACCACCAGGTCGAACTGCTCGCCGGCGACGGGCTCGAGCAGCGATCCCTCCCGCAGCTCGAGCTCGATGCCGTTGAGCGCCGCGTTGAAGGCCGCGAAGGCGAGCGCGCGGGGCGAGAGGTCGGTGGCCACGACGTGGTCGGCGTGCCGGGAGGCGTGCAGCGCCTGGATGCCGCCGCCGCAGCCCAGGTCCAGCACCCCCCCCACGTGTCCGCGGGGCGTGATCCTGGCGAGGGTCAGCGAGGCGCCGCCGACCCCGAGCACGTGGTCCGAGGAGAGAGGTGCGCCGGTCGCGATCTCGGAGAGGTCCGAGGCGATCCACCACTGGATCTCGCCGAGGTCGTCGCTCGCAGCGTAGGGGGAGAGGTCGATGACGGCGCGCACGCGCACGGCCCCGTCGCTCTGCTCGCTCGCTCCGCTCTCTTCGCTGTGCGCACTCTCCTCGATCTCCTCGACGAGGCCCAGCGCGAGCGCCCCCTCGAGGCCGAGGGCGGGCAGTGCGCGCTCGACGAGGTCCCGGCGCAGCGCGCCGCCCAGTGTGAACAGCCACAGCAGCACCGCCGTCGGCCTCTCGTCCTCGGCCAGGAGGCGGCGTGCGGGGATCGGGTTCTCCCGCCCCAGGGCGTCGTGCGCGAGCGGGCCCAGCAGATCGCGGCAGGCCTGCGCGGTGAAGGGAGCCGCCGCGAGGTCGCTGCGCAGCGCATCGAGCAGGGCGGTCTGCACGCGCGGGGGCGCCGGCGCGCGCTCGGCGGACGCGGGGGCGCGCGTGGCGGGGGCGATGTCGGCGGGCATGGCTACGATTGTGCCCCAGGTGCCCGGACGTGAACCGGGCATGCGCTGGACGAAAGGTCCGGGACACCGTCCCGGCACCGATCCGGACCGCGGTCGGGAAGGGGAGCGGGTGCGACGAGGGCGGGCCGACGAGCTGCTGCGGGACCTCAGCGCACCCCTGCAGCGGCGCACCTGCCTCACCCATGTGGAGCACGTGCCCGCGCGCCCCGGGCGCACCGGCGAGTTCCCGGAGTGGACGGATCCGCGCCTGCGCGAGCATCTCGCCACCCGCGGCATCACGGCCCCCTGGATCCACCAGGAGCGGGCTGCGCAGCTCGCCCACGACGGACGGCACGTCGTCCTCTCCACCGCCACCGCCTCCGGTAAGTCGCTCGCGTACCTGCTTCCCTCGCTGAGCGCGATCGGCGCACGCGAGCTCGACCGCTCCGCGCCGCGCGCGACCGCCCTGTACCTCGCGCCGACGAAGGCCCTGGCCGCGGACCAGCTCACCAACATCACGGCGCTCGCCGACGGCGCCGAGCTGCGCGACGCCCGCGTGGCCGTCTACGACGGCGACACCCCCACGGAGCAGCGTCGCTGGATCCGTCGCCATGGCACCTTCGTGCTCACCAACCCCGACATGCTGCATTTCGGGATCCTCCCCGGTCACGAGCAGTGGGCGAGCTTCTTCCGGGCCCTGAAGTACGTGATCGTCGACGAGTGCCACAGCTACCGCGGCGTCTTCGGCAGCCACGTCGCGATGGTCCTGCGGCGCCTGCGCCGCGTGGCGGCCGCGTATCGCAGCGACCCCACGTTCATCCTGGCCTCGGCCACTACCGCGAACCCCGAGCTCTCGGCCTCGCGTCTGATCGGCGGGGACGCTGTCGCCGTCACCGAGGACGGCTCGCCGCGCGGAGGCGTCACGTTCGGGCTGTGGGAGCCCGGCACCAGGTCCGTCGTCGACGGCCGCCGTCCGCCGGGCCCGAGCGGGACCGGTGGCCCCGATGGGCCCGGCGGCGAGGCCTTCGTCGACCAGCACACCGAGCACACCGAGCGCAGCGAGGAGCCGCTGCGCCGCTCGGCGACGAGCGAGGCCGGCGCGCTGCTCGCGGACCTCGTGCGCCGCGACGTGCAGACCCTCGTCTTCGCCCGCTCCCGGCGCGGTGCCGAGCTCGTCTCGACGGGCGCGCAGCGCCTCCTCGGACAGGAGGCGGAGCAGACCATGGACGGCGAGCTCGCGCGCCGGGCGGGGCGGATCGCCGCCTATCGCGGCGGGTACCTCGCGGAGGAGCGGAGGTCGCTCGAGGACGCTCTGCGCTCCGGTGAGCTGCGGGCGCTGGCCTCCACCAACGCCCTCGAGCTGGGCATCGACATCTCCGGCCTCGACGCCGTGCTGATCGCCGGCTGGCCGGGCACCCGCGCCTCGCTCTGGCAGCAGGCGGGACGCGCCGGGCGCAGCCAGGAGGGTGATGCGCTCGCCCTGTTCGTCGCCCGCGAGGACCCCCTGGACACCTATGTCGTGCACCATCCGGACTCCGTGTTCGGCATGGAGGTCGAGGCGGCCGTCTTCGACCCCCAGAACCCCTACGTGATGACTCCCCACCTGTGCGCCGCGGCCGCGGAGCTCCCGCTGCGCGAGGGCGAGGAGGAGATCTTCGGGCCGGCCGCGCGGGAGCTGCTGGACACCCTCGCCGCCCGCGGCGTGCTGCGACGCCGCCCGACGGGCTGGTACTGGACGATGACGGAGAGCGCGCACGACCTCACCGACCTGCGCGGGAGCGGCGGTGAGCCCGTGCGGATCGTCGAGGCGTCCAGCGGCGCCCTGCTGGGCACCGTCGACGCCGGCAGCGCCCACACCCAGGTCCATGACGGCGCGGTCTACATGCACCAGGGCAGGAACTTCGTCGTCGACCACCTGGACGTCGAGCGGGCGGTCGCACTCGTGCACCGCGAGGACCCCCTCCACTCCACGCATCCGCAGTCGACCTCCACGATCCGCGTCCGCTCCACCGACCGCGAGGAGGAGTGGGGGCGGGGCGTGAGACTGTGCTTCGGCACGGTGGACGTCACCGACCAGGTCACGGGCTACCAGGTGCGCGACGTGTACACCCAGGCGGTCCTCGGCCAGCATCCTCTCGACCTGCCGCCGCGCACGCTCACCACGCGCGCAGTCTGGTTCGTGCTGCCCGAGGAGACCACCGAGGCCGACGGCATCGTCGACGAGCTGCTCCCCGGCGCGCTGCACGCCGCCGAGCACGCCGCGATCTCGATGCTGCCCCTGCTGGCCACGTGCGACCGCTGGGACATCGGCGGGGTCTCGACGGCCCATCACGAGGACACCGGCCAGCCGACGATCTTCGTGTACGACGGCGCGCCCGGCGGCGCCGGGTTCGCCGAGCGCGGCGCCGAGGACGCGGCCGCCTGGGTGCGGGCGACGGAGGATATGGTGCGCGAGTGCGCATGCGAGGCCGGCTGCCCGGCGTGCGTGGTGTCCCCGAAGTGCGGCAACGGCAACGAGCCGCTGTCCAAGGCGGGCGCGCTCGCCGTCCTCGAGCTGCTCGACGGCGCAGGACCGGCGCGGGCCCGCGAGCGCTGATCCGGGAGCACGCCGGCAGGCGTGCTGACCTCGACGATCACGTCCTGACCCGCGACGGTGCACGCGAGCAGGGTCGCGTCGTTGCGGGCGGCCGCCTCGGAGGCGACAGCGCACGGTGCGCTGCCGCCGACGGCGAGCGAGTCGGCGCCCGCGAGCGCGGCGAGGTCCGCGGCGGTGTCCGCGGCCGCGAGCGCGAGCAGCCCCTGCCCGATGACGACGACCGCGCCCAGCACTGCCGTCATCGCCCCGATGTAGGCGAGGACGCTCGCGGGCGCGGATCCTTCCTCCCATGCGCCCTGACGCGCGCGTCGCGGCGTCACGGCGCGCCTCCTCCCTGCCCGTCGCCCACCAGGTGCGGTTCCCGGCGCGCCTGTGCCGAGCCGCTGAGGTCCCAGCTCGAACCGGAGAGCAGGCCGCCCCGGGCGCCCACGGTGCGCGTCACCGTCACGCGCACCCACGCGCCGTCGGACCCGATGCTCACCTGCGCGCCGTCGCCGGCGATCCGCTGTGCGCTCTGCACGGCCTCGCCCTCGCTCTGCCCGCGCGCGAGCTCGCGGGCCGCGCCGCGGGCCGCGGACTCGAGCTGCACCTGTGTTCCGATCCCGATCCCGGCCACGAGGATCACGAGCACCATCAGCACGACCACGGGCAGCACGATCGCTGTCTCCGCCGTCACCGAGCCGGTGCTGCCGCGCAGCCGGCGACGGAGGAGTCGCGGACGATGTGCCTGCGGATGCGGGCGGCGGACGCCCCGGCCGGCCCGGGAAGGGGCCTGCCGGGACGCCTCGTCGGCGTGCGCGCGCTGCGCGGGCGGGGCGGGGGAGCAGACGGTCACTGCCCCAGCGAGAGCGCCGAGGTGATGATGTTCATCAGCAGCTCCCGCACTTCGCCGGACTTCAGCAGCAGCACCAGCACGGCCGCGAAGCCGCAGGCCGCGAGCACCGTGATGGCGTACTCCGCGGTCGACGCGCCGGCGTCGTCCCGCAGGGCCGCACCCAGGCGGTGCCGGGTGGGCCCGAACACGCCGGTGCCGCCGTGGGGAGCGTGGGCGCGCGGGCGCGGGGACGGGTCCGCCGCGGCCCGGGTGGTCCTGGGCCCGATGCGCGCAGGGCGGGTGGCGGCCGCGCGCCGGCGGCGCGGGACGGACTGGGTGAGGACGGGTGCGGACATGGTGATCTCCTTCGGGTGGACCCGCGCGTGCGGGTGATGGCGCGCCGCCGATCGGCGGCGCGGACCGGGCGCGAGCCCGGGGGTCAGGGGTGAGGCAGGTCGGAGGACGAGCGGCGGTCAGACGACGGGGAGCCAGGTCTCGACGCCCAGGGATCCGCTCAGCAGCGAGGCGACGGTCGGGATGATCCCGAGCAGCACGAAGGCCGGGAGCAGGGTGGTGCCGGTGGGCAGGACCAGTCGCACGGCCAGGCGCGCGGCGGCCGCCTCGGCGTCGCGGACGCGGTCGCGACGGGCGTCCCGCGCGGCCCCGCGGAGGACGCGCGTGAGGTCCGCGCCGGAGCGCTCGGCCAGCAGCGCGGACTCCCCGAGCACCGTGAGATCGGGCGGCAGGTGCCGCGCCGCGAGCACGGAGGGGACGCCCGCCGCGAGGGACTGCGCGAAGCGGTCCAGGTCCTTCGCGGCGACCTGCGAGGACGGATCCTCGGCGAGGGCCTGCGCCACCACGGACGCGGCACCGGCCAGCGGCAGCCCGGAGGTCATCGCCCCGGCGATGAGATCCAGGAGCACGGAGGGGTCCACACCTCTGTGCGCGTGCCCCTCCGCGGTGCGCAGGAGGGAGCGCATCCACCACCAGCCGGCGAGGGTCAGAGCGCAGCCGCTGATCAGCAGCAGATGGCCGGTGGTGGTGCCGAACAGGATCCGCAGGGGATCGGCGCCCAGGAGTGCGCCCAGGGCGATGCCGGCGACGGGCAGCCCCAGCAGGATGCGGCCGGTCGCCCGCGGACCCGCGAAGGCGCCGCGGCGCGCGGCCGCGGCGTCGTGCAGCCCGCGCAGGGCGCCTGCGAGCCCCTCGAGCAGGGAGGACATGGGGGCGCCGCTGTGCTCACAGACCTCGAGCGCGGTGCCGAGCGCCCGGATCTCCGCGGAGCGCGAGAGGCGTCCCTGGGCGGCGCGGTGCGGGTCGGCGCCTGCGCTCACCCGGGCGGCCAGCTGGGAGAGGTCGCCGGGCGGCAGCGAGTCGGCGACGATCCTCCATGCGCCGCGCACGGGCGACCCGCTGCCGAGCACCACCGCGAGCCGCTCGACCATGCGCGCCACGTCCAGCGTGCTCGCGTGCTGCGGCCGACGGGGAGGGCGCGGCGGTCGCCGGCCGGGTGCCGCGACGGCAGGGCCCCTGCTCCAGACCACGAGGAGGACGAGAGGGGCGGCGAGCAGGGGCGGGAGGATGCTCATCGGTCGGCCTCCGGTCGCGCCGCCCTGCCGTCCGCGCGGGCGCTGTGGCGCCCCCTGGCGCGGTCCGTGCTCGCGGGTCCCGCCGTCGGCGGCATGTCGAGGCGGAGGCGGTGGGCGAGCCGGTCCCATCCGGGACCGGGGACGGTCACCTCCTCGCGAAGGACGAGCGCGGGCACTGCGCGCAGCGCGCCGTCGTCTCCGCGCTCGAGCACCGCGAGCTCGACGATCCGGCGTCGGCCGTGCGGACGGCCGAGGTGCACGACCACCTCGAGGGCGCTCGCGGCCTGTGCGGCGAGCGCCTGCCGGTCCAGTCCGCCCAGCGCGCCGAGCGCCTCGAGCCGGGCAGGCACGTCCAGGGCGGTGTTGGCGTGCAGGGTCCCGCACCCGCCCTCGTGTCCCGTGTTCAGCGCCTGGAGCAGCTCGCGCACCTCGGCGCCGCGGCATTCGCCCAGCACCAGGCGATCCGGACGCATGCGCAGGCTCTGGCGGACCAGGTCGGCCAGGTCCACCGCCCCCGTGCCCTCGCTGTTGGCGTGCCGGGACTGCAGGTGGACGGCATGGGGATGGTCGATGCGCAGCTCCTGCGCGTCCTCGATGACGACGATGCGCTCGCTCTCGGGGACGAGGGCGAGCAGCGCCCCGAGCAGGGTCGTCTTCCCCGTCCCGGTGCCGCCGGTGACGACGAACGCGGCGCGTGCGGCGACGAGCGCCCGCATCACCTCGGGCAGCGGGTCCGGGAGAGCACCTGCGGCCTCGAGATCCGCGAGGCTCATCGTGCGCCGGGAGGGCAGGCGCAGGGAGATCAGGGCGCCCGTGGGCGAGAGCGGCGAGAGCACCCCGTGGAACCGGATGCCGCCGGGCAGGCGCGCGTCCGCGCAGGGCACGGCGTCGTCGAGGCGTCTGCCGCCCAGGGTCGCCAGACGCACGGCGAGAGAGCGCGCCTGCTCGGGGGTGACATGCACAGGGCTGCGGTGCAGCCCCTCGGCGCCGTCGACCCACACGCTGCCGTCGCCGTTGACGAGCACGTCGGTGACGCCGGGTTCCACGAGATCCTGGAGCGGCCCGAGCCCGGAGACGTGGTCGCGCACCCGGCTCGTGATCTCGAGCATCGCGGCGGCCCCGAGCACACGGCCCTCCCGGCGCAGCGCCCGGGAGACCCGAGGGACGTCGACGGGGCCGGGCTCCGCCGCGAGATCCTCGCGCACGCGGTCGATCACCGCGTCGAGAGCGCCCTCCGGGGCGTCCACGGCGCTCATCGCCCGTCCTCCCAGCTCGCCGCGAGGCGACGGGCGAGGCCGTCCGCGCCTCGACGCCGCACGTCCAGCAGCGGCACGGTCCCGCGCGAGGAGTCCGCGAAGCGCCCGGCGACGCCCAGGTGCAGCAGCTCCCGGACATCCGCGGAGGACACGGGTCCGCGACCGCGGAGCACAGCCTCGGCGCCCCCGGGCGGCAGATGCCAGGCGGCGAGGCGCCGGGCGGTGGCGCGCAGGGCATGGTCGGTCGCCGGCAGCACCACGTACAGGCGGTCGAGGTGAGCGATCGCGGGGCCCACCAGATCCGGGGCGAGGTCGACCACGACCTGCGCGGTGAGGGAGTCGAGCGCGGCCAGCACGTGGTCGAGCTGCATGCCGCTGGGAGCGGGATCCTCCCGAGCCACCAGCAGGCGCACGTCGTCGACCTCGGGGAGTCCTGCGACCAGGGCCTCGCCGTCGGCCGCATCGATCCCGGAGAGATCCTCCCAGCAGGCGCCGCGCAGCTCCGGGGCCTCGACGAGCGCGTCGAGGCCGCCGCCCATCGGATCGGCGTCGATCAGCACGCTCGAGCGGCCGGCACGGGCGGCCGCCCCGGCGAGCCGCGCCGCGAGGCTCGAGGCGCCCGCCCCGCCGCACCCGCCGACCACCCCGATGATGCGCGCGCTCCGGCGCGGTCGCAGCGCGTCCCCCAGCAGAGAGAGCAGACGCGTCGAGTCCTCCGGGAGGCGCAGCACGGCCGCCGCCCCGAGCTCGAGCGCACGCCGCCACACGGGTTCGGAGACCGGGCGATCGGTGACCACGAGCAGCCTGGAGCGGGCGGTGCGCGGCGGATCGGCGAGCAGCGCGGCGGGCGTGCACAGGTGCAGCGCCTCGCCCGCTCCCGCGGACCCGGCCGGTCCGGCAGGTCCGGCCGGCCCGGCCGGTCCGGCAGGTCCGGAAGGTCCCGGTGCGGCGAGCGCGCGAGCGTCCCGCAGCACGGCGCCGGCGGCGCCGGCATGGTCCGCGACCAGCGCCCGCAGGCTCCCCGCGGCATCGTCCTCCGCGGCGGCGTCGTGCCAGACGACGACGGCCGGCGCACCGCCCGCGGCCCCGGACGCCGGCCCGCGTCCCCGAAGGACCGGCGTGCGCTCGCGCGGGCCCTCGGCACCCGGCGGGGAGGAGGCGGCCGGGAATCGGGAGGGCGTGCGGAGTGCGGGGCGGTCCAGGAGGCTGGTCATGCCCCCAGCGTCGGCGCGAGCGGCCTCCCCGTCAGCCCTGCACCCCGGATGGGGGATAAACGGGCATTGTGGAGGATCCGCGGAGCGGGGTCAGAGCTCCAGGTCGAGCACCACGGGCGCGTGGTCGGAGGCGCCCTTGCCCTTGCGCTCCTCGCGGTCGATGAAGGAGGCGCGGTAGGCCGCCTGCACGGCGGGGGAGCCGAGCGCGAAGTCGATGCGCATGCCCTCCTTCTTCGGGAAGCGCAGCTGCTGGTAGTCCCAGTACGTGTACACGCCGGGGCCCGGGTGGTCGGGGCGCACGAGGTCCGCGTAGCCCTCGTCGACCACGGCCCGGAAGGCCGAGCGCTCGGGCTCGGTGACGTGCGTCCTCCCCTCGAAGAACTCGATCGACCAGACGTCGTCGTCCTCGGGGGCGACGTTGAAGTCGCCGGTCAGCAGCACACGGGCGTCGGCGTCGGCCGCGAGCTCGCGGGCTCCCTCGGCGCGGAGCGCCTCGAGCCAGCGCAGCTTGTAGCCGTAGTGCGGGTGGTCGATCTCGCGGCCGTTGGGCACGTACAGGGACCACAGGCGCAGGCCGCCGGAGCCGTCCTCGGCGCCGCCGACGACGGCGCCGAGCGCGCGCGCCTCGACCACGCCGTCCTCGTCCTCGGGCCAGACGGGGACCGCCGGCAGCTCGGTGCGCACATCGGCCAGGCCGACGCGCGAAGCGATCGCGACGCCGTTCCACTGGTTCAGGCCGTGCGCGGCGACCTCGTACCCGGCGGCCTCGAGACCGCTGAGGTCCAGCTGCTGGGGCTTCGCCTTGATCTCCTGCAGGGCGATCACGTCGATCTCCTGGCGCTCGAGCAGCGCGAGCAGCCGATCCATCCGGGCGCGCAGGGAGTTGATGTTCCAGGTGGCGATCCGCATGGGACGAGTCTATGCGGGCGGGCCGACGCGCCCGTCCCCTCGATCGGCACGGCGCCTCCGGCCCGCCGGACCCGCCGCGTCCGATCCCCCTGCACACCGGCCGACCGAGGATGCACAGTAGGGGCATGGACATCGCGATCGAGCAGAGCCTGACATCGATGGGGAACTGGCAGGAGGACCTCTACAAGGACGTCCACCGCCACCCCGAGCTGAGCATGCAGGAGGAGCGGACGGCCGGGAGGATCGAGAGCGAGCTCGCGCAGCTGGGCCTGGAGACGCGCCGGTTCGGCGGGACGGGCGTGGTCGCCGTGATCGAGAACGGGCAGGGGCCGACGGTCCTCGCCCGCGCCGACATCGACGCCCTGCCCGTCACCGAGGACGAGATCGTCGACTACCGCTCCGAGACCGAGGGGGTCATGCACGCCTGCGGGCACGACTTCCATCTCTCCGCGCTGCTGGGCGCGGTGCGCGCCCTGGTCGAGAACCGCGAGGACTGGAGCGGCACCTACGTCGCCGTGTTCCAGCCCGGCGAGGAGGAGGCCGACGGCGCCCTCTCGATGCTCCGCGACGGCCTCGCGGAGGCCGTGCCGCGGCCCGACGTGGCGCTCGGCCAGCACGTCATGCCCGGGATCGCCGGCCAGGTCGCGATCACCGACGGTCCCGTCCTCTCCCAGGGCGACTCCGTGCACATCACCCTGCACGGGCGCGGTGCGCACGGCTCCATGCCGCACCTCGCCGTCGACCCCGTGGTCCTCGCCTCCAGCATCGTGCTGCGGCTGCAGCAGATCGTGTCCCGCGAGATCCCGCCGGGCGCGTTCTCCGTGGTGACCGTCGGCGCGCTGAACGCCGGGACCAAGTCCAACGTCATCCCCGCGACCGCCGAGCTGCGCCTGAACCTGCGCCACTACGACCCGGACGTGCGCGACGAGGTGATCGCCGCCCTCGAGCGCATCGTGCGGGCCGAGTGCGCGGCCTCCGGCTGCACGCGGGAACCGGAGTTCGAGTACTACGACCAGTACCCGCTGACCAGCAACGATCCGGAGCAGGAGCAGATCGTGCGGGCCGCCTTCGAGGGGGCGTTCGACGACGGCCAGGTGATCACGATGGCGCCGTCGACCGCGAGCGAGGACTTCTCGCATCTCCCCGACGCCTTCGGTGCCCCGTACGTGTACTGGACCGTCGGCGGCACCGATCCCGACCTGTACCGCCGCGCCCAGGCCGACGGCACGGTCGCGAGCGAGGTCCCCGCGAATCACCAGAGCGCCTTCGTGCCCGAGCTCCATCCCACCCTCGAGGCGATGACGCGTGCGCAGGTCGCCGCCGCCCTCGCGTACCTGGGCGAGGCCGCCTCGGAGCATCCGGACTCCGGCGCCCCGGAGCAGTCCTCCGCCGACACCTCGGACAGGGCCGCTGGCGCGCCCTCGCGCGACTAGCATCAGGACATGGCACGCGCACTGGTCACCGGCTCGACCGCCGGACTGGGCCTCGAGTTCGCCTGGCAGCTCGCCGGGACGGGGCACGACCTGCTGCTCGTCGCCCGTGACGAGGGGCGCCTGCGCGCGGTCGCAGAGCAGATCCGCCACGTGCACAATGTCGAGGTGGACGTGCTCGCGGCCGACCTCTCCGTGCGACGCGAGCTGGATCGCGTGGCCACCGCCGTCACCGATCCCGTGGCCCCGGTCTCGCTGCTCGTGAACAACGCGGGATACGGGTTGCGCGGACGCTTCCTCGAGGTCGGCGTCGAGGAGCACGAGAAGCAGATGGACACGCTGATCCGGGCCGTCCTGGTGCTCTCCCACGCGGCCGCGCGGGTGATGGTCCAGCGTCGCTGCGGCGCGATCATCAACGTCAGCTCCCTGGCCGGGTACACCGCGGCCGGCCCCTATGCGGCCTCCAAGAGCTGGGTCACCGTGTTCACCGAGTCCCTGGCGACCGAGCTCAAGGGCACGGGGGTCACGGCGACCGCGCTGCTGCCCGGCTTCGTCGCCACGGAGTTCCACGAGCGCGCCGCGATCAGCGTCGAGGGCCTGCCGCGCGTGACCTGGCTGAAGGCCCCGTTCGTGGTGGAGCAGGCCCTGCGCGACGCCGCCAAGGGCCAGGTGCTCTCGATCCCCTCGGTCAAGTACCGGGCCGCGGGAGAGGTCTCCCGCCTCGCGCCCCGACGCCTGGTGCGCCTGCTCGCCTCCCCCCGGTGGGAGGCCGCGGCCGGCCGACGGGCCCTCGGCCGCGCGCGCCGGCGCGCGTCCCGGCGCCGGCTGAAGGCCCCCTGGCAGCGCGAGGACGGCTGAGCGCGACCCCCGAGAGCCCGGGCCGCCGCTCGACGGCGGGCTGAACGAGGGACGCGGCGGGACGCGCCCTGCGTCTACCCTGGTGCCATGCCCGACATCTCGACCGCCGACGCGCGCGCCCGCCTGCTCCAGCTCATCGACGACCTCGCCGTGGTGCGCGGGAAGGTGACGCTCTCCTCCGGCGCCGAGGCCGACTACTACATCGACCTGCGCCGCATCACCCTGCACCACGAGGCGGCCCCGCTCGTCGGCCGCGTCATGCTCGACCTGCTCGCCTCCGAGGGCCTGGTCCACGGGGCCGACGCCGCGACCGCCGTGGGCGGCCTGACGCTCGGCGCGGATCCGGTCGCGACCTCGATCCTCCACACCGCCGCGCACGATGCCTCCGCCGCGGGCGCCCATCCCTGGTCGAACTTCGCGGCGGAGGAGGGCGCCTCCGCCCTGCCCTCGCCGCGCCTGGACGCGTTCGTCGTGCGCAAGGCGAACAAGGCCCACGGCCTGCAGCGCCGCATCGAGGGCCCCGACATCGCGGGCCGCGACGTGATCGCCGTCGAGGACACCTCCACCACCGGGGGCAGCGTGCTCACCGCGTGCGAGGCGATCGAGGAGGCCGGCGCGCGGATCCGGGCCGTCGCGGTGATCATGGACCGCGGCACCGGCGCCCTCGAGAAGATCGAGGCGGCCGGCTACCGGTACCTCTCCGCGTTCTCGGTCGACGAGCTCACCATCTGAGCGGACCCGTCACAGGTCCGAGGTCGAGAAGGTGTCGCAGGACGCCGGATCGCCGGACTCGTAGCCGGTGGTGAACCACTTCTGGCGCTGCGCGGAGGAGCCGTGCGTCCAGGTCTCGGGGTTCACGTCGCCGCCCGAGACCTCGCCCTGGATGTGGTCGTCGCCCACGGCGCTCGCCGCCGAGAGCGCGTCGGAGATGTCCTCGTCGGTGAGCGGCTCGAGGAATGCCTGGCCCTCCTGGTCCTTCGAGGACGAGGCATGGTCCGCCCACACGCCCGCGTAGCAGTCGGCCTGCAGCTCGAGGCGCACCCCGTCGCTCCTCGGGCCCTTCTGCGAGTGGTCGATGCGGCCCATCGTGCCCTGCAGGTTCTGGATGTGGTGCCCGTACTCGTGGGCGACCACGTACTCCTTCGCGAAGGCGCCGGCGGATGCCCCGTAGGTCGAGCTGAGCTCGTCGTAGAAGCTCGTGTCGATGTAGATGGTGCTGTCGGCCGGGCAGTAGAAGGGGCCAACGTCCCGTGAGGCGGCGCCGCAGCCCGTGTTCGTCTGCCCGGAGAACAGCTTCCCGCGCGGCTCGCTGAAGGAGATGCCCATCTGCGGCGCGAGGCCCCGCCAGGTGGCGTCGGCCGATTCGACGGTGGCCTGCACGAGGCAGTCGTCCGAGGCGTTCGCATCAGCGCCCGTCGAGCACCCGGTGTCCCCGCCCGCGCCCTGGTCCTGGGACTGCGAACTGCCCGAATCCGAGCCCTGCAGCAGGTCCAGCGGATTCCCGCCCATGACCGCGTAGACCACCACGATCACCAGCAGCAGGCACCCGCCGCCCCCGCCGCCGATGGCGATGCCGCGGCCGCGGCCGCCTCCGCCGCCCCGGGAGACGTTGTCCGAGCGGATGTCGGCGTTCGGATTGAAGGTCATGGGGCACACAGTAGAAGGTCAGGTCCGTGCCAGGAAGCTGATCGGCGCGACCTCTACGATGGTGCTGCCCGTCCACGAGCGAGAGGCCCCCATGACCTGCGCCCCCGCATCCGTCCCGCGAGCCGGGGCGTTCCGATGAACGTCGTCGACTGGGCCGTGGACACCATGGACGCCCTGGGCGGCCTCGGCGTCGCCCTCCTCATCTTCCTCGAGAACGTGTTCCCGCCGATCCCCTCCGAGGTGATCCTGCCGCTCGCGGGCGTGGCCGCCGCGAAGGAGGGCCACTCCTTCGTCGAGATGCTGCTGTTCTCCCTCGTCGGGTCGATTGCGGGCGCGTGGCTGCTGTACGGACTGGGCCGGGCCCTGGGACCCGCCCGCCTGCGCTCCCTGTTCCTGCGCCTGCCGCTGCTGCACGTCGAGGACTTCGACCGGACGGTCGACTGGATGCGCCGACACGGCACCAAGGGCGTGTTCTTCGGACGCATGGTCCCCGGGATCAGGTCGCTCGTGTCCATCCCCGCGGGCCTGTTCGCGATGCCGTTCTGGCGCTTCACCCTGCTCACCCTCGCGGGCAGCGCGATCTGGAACGCCCTGTTCATCACCCTGGGCTTCACGCTCGGCGCGAACTGGCACGTCATCGAGCCGTTCACCGAGGTCATCTCGAACATCGTGTACGCGGTGATCGCGCTGCTCCTCGTGATCTGGGTGGTGCGGCTCGTGCGGCGCGAGCGGCGCCGACGCGCCCAGGGCCTGCCCGACCCGGACCTCCGCGTCCGCGCGCAGGAGCACGGCGACGACGGGATGGACCGGGACGACAGGACGACGAGTCATGACTGACCCGGGCGAGCCCACTGACCCCGTCGAGCCCGTCGAGCCCGTTGAGCCCGTCGGCCCCGAGCGGGAGATCGGCGTCGGCCCGCACCCCGAGCCGTGGCCCGAGGATCCGCGCCTGGACCCCGAGCTGCTCGCGGGCGGGGACCGCCGCAACGTCGTGGACCGCTACCGCTACTGGCGGCGCGAGGCGATCATCGCCGACCTCGACGCCCACCGCACCGAGCTGCACGTCGCGATCGAGAACCTCGAGCACGATGCGAACATCGGCTCGATCGTGCGCACCGCGAACGCCTTCGCGGTCGGCGCCTTCCACATCGTCGGGCGTCGCCGCTGGAACCGCCGCGGCGCCATGGTCACCGACCGCTACCAGCACGAGATCCACCACCCCGACGCCGCGGACCTCGCCGCCTGGGCGCACGAGAGCGGCAGACCGCTGATCGCGATCGACATCCTCCCCGGCGCGAGGCCGCTCGAGCACGCCCGGCTGCCCGAGCGCGCCGTCCTCGTCTTCGGCCAGGAGGGGCCGGGGATCAGCCCGGAGCTGCTGGCGGTCTGCGACGACGTCCTCGAGATCACCCAGCTGGGCTCGACCCGCTCGCTCAACGTCGCGGCGGCGGCAGCGATCGCCATGCACAGCTGGATGCGCCAGCACGCTCCCGGCGGAGAGGGAAGCGGGAGCGCGGGCGCGGTGTGATCGCGCTCCGACGCCTCCGGCCGGGGTCCGCACGGCAGCGTCGGCGGACCCGTGTCCACGGGCGCGGACCGGAGGTTCCCTTCAGGCGTGGGCGTGAGAGAATCAACAGCACTGCGCGCCTTCGCGGCGCGTGTCCCGATGCCGTTACTCGCACTCGCGTGAGGAGCACACATGCCCATCGCATCCCCTGACAAGTACGCCGAGATGATCGACCGCGCCAAGAAGGGCGCGTTCGCCTACCCCGCCGTGAACGTCTCGAGCTCGCAGACGGCCATCGCCGCCCTGCAGGGCTTCACCGAGGCGAACACCGACGGCATCATCCAGGTGTCCTTCGGCGGTGCGGAGTACCTGTCCGGCTCGACGGTCAAGGACCGCGTCGCCGGTTCGATCGCCCTCGCGCAGTTCGTCCACGCCGTCGCTGACAACTACCCGATCAACGTCGCGCTCCACACCGACCACTGCGCCAAGGAGGTCCTGCCCACCTGGGTCGAGCCCCTCATCGAGTGGGACCTCGAGAACCGCGTGAAGAAGGGCCTCGACCCGCTGTTCCAGTCGCACATGTGGGACGGCTCCGCGGTCCCGGTCGACGAGAACCTCGAGATCGCCGAGCGTCTGCTCGCGAAGTCCGCCGAGGCCAAGAAGATCCTCGAGATCGAGGTCGGCGTGGTCGGCGGCGAGGAGGACGGCGTCCAGGCGGACGTCTCCAACGACAAGCTCTTCTCCACCCCCGAGGACGGCCTGAAGACCGCCAAGAAGCTGGGCCTGGGCGAGAACGGCCGCTACCTCACCGCGCTCACCTTCGGCAACGTCCACGGCGTCTACAAGCCGGGCAACGTCAAGCTGCGCCCCTCCGTCCTCAAGGACATCCAGGACGCGGTGGGCAAGGAGTACGGCCAGGACAAGCCGTTCGACCTGGTCATGCACGGCGGCTCCGGCTCCTCGCTCGAGGAGATCCAGGAGGCGGTGGACAACGGCGTCATCAAGATGAACATCGACACCGACACCCAGTACGCCTTCACGCGCCCGGCCGCCGGCCACATGTTCGACAACTACGAGGGCGTCCTCAAGGTCGACGGCGACGTCGGCAACAAGAAGGCCTACGACCCCCGCGCCTGGGGCAAGAAGGCCGAGGCCGGCATGGCCGCCCGGATCGTCGAGGCCGCGCAGAACCTGCGCAGCGCGGGATCCCACGAGGCCTGATCCGAGAGGCCCGATCCGACAGGCCCGATCCGACAAGCCCGATCCGATGGTCCGGCGGATCGGCGGGCCGACGGGTCGACGCTCGAACGGGGCATCCACCATCGAGGTGGGTGCCCCGTTCCGCGTCCGGGGCGCCCTCCCGCGGGTCGATCTGACGTTCGGGTGGGAATCGAGCATGAATTCCCACCCGAACGTCAGATCGACCGGTGGGCGCGCGACCGGCGCGGCGGGGTCAGTACCTGTTGTTGCGCGAGCGCTCCATGACCGAGCGCAGGGCCGGCAGGACGTCGGCCAGGAAGACGCCGGAGATCACGATCCCGATCACCATCAGCAGCATCGAGGCGCCCCCGCGGCCCACCGGGTAGGGGAGGGAGAGGAAGCCGAGCAGCAGAGCGAGGCCCGTGAGCAGGCCCCAGAACAGCTTCGTGCGCTTGCCCGCCGCGGTGTAGGCGTCGGGGCGGAAGCGCAGAGCGTTGACCAGCGCCCAGATCTCGATCGCGAAGAGCACCACCGCGATCACGGCGAAGATCCAGTACTGGGCGACGTGGAGCCAGAGCATGCGGCCAGGATAACGGCACAGCTCGGGCGCGGGATGGGAGGCGCCCCGGGGGCGCGGGGTCGGCGTGCTGAGGGTCTATGCCCGTCGGCGGTCGGGGTCGGAGCGGTCGGTGATCAGCAGCTCGAGCGCCTCGGTGGTGGCGGGCGGTTCGACGGCCGACATCTCGCGCGTGAGCGGACGCGGCCCGATGGTGTCGCCGTCGGCCGCGATGAGCAGGCTGGGCAGGAAGCGCTGCGCGTCCTTGTGGTCCAGGCCGGTGGCCTCGAGCAGGTCGATCGCGAGCGAGCGCAGCTGGATCACGAGGGCGACGCCCTCGAAGTGGTCGACCCGGCCCAGGCGCGTGCCGTCGTCGCTGCGCAGCATCGTCTCGGGCGTGAGGTAGGAGCAGAAGATCCGCAGCGCGCGGCGTGCATCGGTGAAGTCGCCGTCGGAGTCGACGGCCTCGCGCAGGGCGACGGCGGCGTCGTGGGCGGCGAGCAGGGCGTCGGCCAGACGCGCATGGGAGCTGCGGCCCTTCACCGACTCGAGGAAGGCGACCTCGTGCCGGGCGATCACGCGCACGTTGCGCACGGCGCGATCGGAGCCGATGAGCAGGTGCTGCAGGCGCCCGACGTCACCCGCGCGGCGCAGGTGGGTGGGGGAGAAGGTGGCGATCTCCTCGGCCGCGTTGTTCGCGATGCGCCACTCGTCCACCAGCTCCTGGGAGGTGGTGCGGATCTGCGAGAGGGCGGCGCTCGCGACCTTCACGTCCCCCGTGCGGGCGGCGAGGGACATCTGCGTGAGCGAGTCCTCGAGGGCCCGGTACAGCGAGTGCGCGGCCGCCTGCTGTCCTCGACGGGGATCGCCCGAGGTCAGCAGGTGGACGAGGATGCCCACGACCACGCCCGTGAGGGCGTCGAGGATGCGGCCGCCCGGACTCATCGACGGGGTGAGGGGCATGACCGTGACCAGCAGCGACTGGATCGACATCTGCATCGTGAAGACGATCCCGGAGTCGATGAGCCGTGCCAGCAGCCCGGCCGTGACCACGACGACCGCGATCTGCCACGTGCCCGAGCCGATCGTCGCGCGCGCGAGCTCGCCCAGCAGCACGCCGCACATCACGCCCGTGGACATCTCCAGCACCTTGCGGACCTTCTTCTCCGTGCTGGAGACCCCGATGATCACGAAGGCGGCGATGGCCGCGAAGAAGGGGAACTGGTGGCCCCACACGAAGTGGGCGAAGAGGTAGGCGACCGCGGTCGCGATGCCCGCGCGGGCGATGCTGCCCAGGCCCTTGCGATCGCGTTCGAGGCCCTCGCCGATGCGGCTGGAGATCGCCGCGCGCACGCGGTCGCCCAGCGGCGGCTTGGGGGTGTCGATGTCCGTGGTGGTGGTCCGGGGCTCGGTCCTGCTCATGCGACCACCGGATCCTTCAGTCGCATCTCGAGCAGCTCCCTGAGGTCGAAGGTCTCACCGTCGCGGCCGCCGCGGCCCACCACCAGCGGGGCGTCGACGGGTTCGATCTCCGCCCCCCGCAATCTCGTGAGCAGTCCGCCGTCGGCCCGCAGGATGAAATAGCGGGCCCGGGTGTCGATGCCGATCGTGCGGTCCTGCTTGAGGTACCAGCCGTGCAGCGGGGTGCGGATGGTCCCGGAGCCCTTGAAGGGGAGCGCGCGCAGCGGACGCGGGGCGATGCCCGCGGTCTCGAAGCGCTCGACGTACTCCCGCAGGATCGCGGTGGCCTTCTCGTGCTCGGTCCGACGGGCGTGCTCGAGCGCCTGCTCCTGCGCGGCGATCACCTCTGCGCGCTGCTGCGACCAGGACAGCGACTGGCCCTGTGGTCTTCCCGGGGCCGCGCCCTGGGGCGCATCGTGCCGCTCACTCTGCGCGCTCATGCCCATGGCCCCATTGTGTCAGGCCTCGCGGCTCTCGGCATGTGCTCCGGGCCGGTGTGGGCCGCTGTGGGCCGGAACGCGGCCGGAACGCGGCACCGGCGATTCAGAGCCGCGCCGTGCGGGGCCTCTCGCCGTGCTCGCGGGTGATCACGATGGGCTCCTGCGTCGCATCGAGCCAGGTGATCTCGACGTCCTCGGGCGCCGCGTCGGAACCGTCGGAACCGTCGGACCCGTCGGCCCCGTCGCCTTCTTCCCACGGGCCCGCGCTGATCCGGGATCCGATGACGAGCGGCGCATCGAGCGGAGCGGCGCGCTTGAGGACGGCCAGGGCGATCGGGCCGAGGTCCGCGTGGGTGGCGGCAGAGGTCACGGTCCCCACGAGCTTTCCCTCGCTCCCGCCCAGGCGCACGGGGTCGCCGTGCCGGGGCATGACGTTCTGCGACCCGTCGACCAGCAGCATCGTGAGCCGGCGCGGGGGCTGGCCCAGGTTCAGCACCTTGGCGACGGTCTCCTGGCCGCGGTAGCAGCCCTTGGCCGTGTGGACGGCGGTGCGCAGCAGGTCGAGCTCGTGCGGGATGCTGCGCTCGTCGACCTCGGAGGCCTGGCGTGCACGGTGGGAGGCGATGCGCAGAGCCTCGGCCGCCTCGCTGCCGGCGAGGTGCTCGACGCGCCAGGGGAGCGCCGCAGCGGCGTCGGCATCGACGGCGGTGAGCACCCAGTCGGTGCCGTCCTCGGGGTCGGGCCCGTAGGCGACATGGCCCGGGGCGACCGCGGGGTGCGGGTCGGTCCACACGAAGGCGGGCTCGGGGAGGTCGAGGCCCGTCGCCCCGAGCGCCGCGGTGCCGAGGATGTTCCCGGCGGGCGCGAGGCCGCCCAGCAGGCGCAGGTCGTCGCGGTCCGTGATCTCGACGCGCGCGGCGAAGCGCATCATCTCGAGGTAGCGGCGCAGACCCGCCCGGGCACCGGGGTCGGTGACCAGCAGAATCGTCTCCTCGCCGGTGACGGTGGCGGAGGCCAGGTGTTCGACGCGCCCCTGCGGGCTCAGCACGGCGAGGGAGCGCGAGGCGCCCACGGGGGCGTCGGTGAGCATCTGCGAGGTGACTGTGGTGAGCCAGCTGCGGGCGTCGGCCCCGCTCAGCTCGAGGATCTCGTGGCCGCCGAGGTCGACGACGGCGCGGCGCGCGAGCAGACGGCGCTGCTCCCTGAGCGGGGCTCCGTAGTGGGCGGGCATGCCGCGGTCGGGTCCGTCCTCGGCGAGCACGGCGCCGGAGCCCGCCAGCAGGGGCGGGTGGACGGGGCGCTGCGGGTGAGCGGGCTGCTCGGTCATGTCGGCCATGTCAGCCACGGTCGAGCTCGACGGAGAGGTAGGGGGAGAGCGCGTTCGGCGCGGCGGGATCGGTCGTGCGCTCCCACAGCCACATGAGGCGGCCGCCGACGAGCCCGAACATGCGGGTCGCGGCGATCGAGCCGTCGGCCGCGCGGGCGGTGGGGGAGGTGCGCAGTCCCAGCTGGATGCGCGGTCCGCGCACCTCGCCGGCCCAGATCTCCTCGCCGTCCTCGCGGGCGATCACGAGCTCGACGCCGTACGAGACGACGCCCGCGGGGTCGCCGGGCTTGGCGGCGCGGGCGGCCTCGAGGTCCTGTCCGGGCAGAGGATCGCCGACGCGCCAGGAGCCCTTCTCGCGCACCAGCAGGCTGCGCTCGCCCGTGCCGGCCTCCTGCTGGGGGACCTTCTCGGGGTCGACGAACGCGCTCGTGGGCGGCAGCGGGGCGGGGGCGTCGACGAGGTCCGTCGACATCGCCCAGGCCAGGGTGCCGTCCTCGTTCGCAGAGGTCACGAGCTTCTGCTCGATGCGGCGGCCGATCAGCTCGCCGTCCTCGTCGGGGAGCTGAGCGGCGCCGTCGCCGTTCCAGGAGCCGACGAGCCAGGCCAGCGGGAAGAGGCTCTCGGGGAGCGAGGGGTCCAGGACGATCGGCATCGGATCAGCGGCCGAACAGGCGGGTGACCACGAGGACGGCGAATCCGGCGGTGCCGAGCCCGACGACGCCGACGAGAGCGGTGAACACGAGGGACAGAACAGACATGCCCCCACTCTACCGGCCGGAAGGGCACCGGCGGGGCCGACGGGGCGGGCGACGAGCCGGGCCGACGGGCCGGGTCGATGGTGCGGGCGGGCGCACCGTCCGACGGGACGGGCAGGCGCGCGTCCCGGCCCGTCTCAGCCGAGCAGGCGCTGGGTGAGCAGTGCCACGACGCCGATCGTGGCGACGGGCCCGGCGGCGACGGCGAGGGAGGGCAGGGGCTCGCGCGCGGCGAGCACCGACCCCAGCAGCAGGTGCACCCCGCTCGCGCCGATCGCGAGCACCGCGCCCACGAGCAGCGCGATCGGCCAGGCGATCGCGGACATCTCGTGCATCATCAGCGCGGTGGTGCCCGCGCCCAGCACGATCGCGAGGATCAGCCGGGGTGTGCGCGGCAGGCCGAGGGCCGTCACCAGCAGCGTCACGGCGAGACCCGCGCCGGAGGCGGCGAGCAGGCCCACCTCGGCCGGTGTCGCGGCGTCGGCCTGGGCGACCACCCAGGTCGCGGAGATCCCGGTGAGCATCACGCCGCCCACGGTGCCGGTCAGGGAGGCGGAGAGCTCCTCGCGGCTGCGACGCACCATCTGGTGGACGAAGGCGCCGAAGATGCCGAGCGCGCAGGCGACCACGACGCTCCACAGCGGCTCCCCGCTCTCCGCGGTGCGCACGCTGAGCAGGGCGGCGAGCATGCCCGTGGCGACGATCACGATGCGCGAGCCGAGCGCGCTGGGCAGCTCGAGCAGGTCCGGCCAGCCGATGCCCACGAGCAGGGCCAGCACGCACAGCAGCGCCGCCATCAGCGGGACCGAGGCGCCGCCGGTGAGCGTCACCAGGCTCAGCAGGACCGCCAGGACGGCTCCCAGAGGGGCCCGTTCCGATGCGGTCATCCGCCCACCTCGCACTCGTCTCGCCGTCGTCGTCCGCGTTCGTCCTGCCCTGGTCCGGACCCGTGGCCGTGGCCGGCTCGTCGCCGATCGTCCGCGGGTCCGCGCGCCCTCCGGGACATCCGGTGCGACGCCCGCTCCCGCGCCGCGGGAGGGCGTCCCGGGACCGCTCGGGGGAACGCTACAGTGGCAGTCTACGAGCCGCCGACGGCGGAGCCCTGCCACGGACCATAAGGACACCCCCGCATGATCGTCACGGACGAGCTGCGCCCTGCGCAGCGCCCGGCGGTCGACCTCCTCCTCGAGCGGACCCGCGCCCACGACGGCGTCGCCGCACTGGACGAGGCCGCGCTGTTCGCCCTGCACGCCGAGCGTGCCGACGGGACGCTGCACCTGCTGCTCTCCGACCCCTCGTCGGACTCCCCGGTCTCACCCGGCTCCCCGGTCTCACCCGACTCGCCGGGCTCATCGGACTCGTCGGACTCGCCGCGCGTCCTCGCCTACGCCTCCGTGCTGCGCGACGGCACCGCCCAGGGCGCCGTCGAACCCGGGGCCCGCCGCCGCGGCCTGGGCTCGCAGCTGCTGGACGCGGTCCTCGAGCGTCGCCCCGACGCCGGGATCTGGGCCCACGGAGCGCTCGACGCCTCGGTCGCCTTCCTGCGCGAGCGCGGTCTCGAGCCCGTGCGCGAGCTGCTCACGATGCGCCGTGTGCTGGGACAGGGCGCCGACGCCGCCGCGGCGATCCCGGCGCGCGAGCCCCGGGACTCCGCCATCGAGCTGGACGCCTTCGACCCGGCGCGCGACGCCGACGCCTGGGTGCGGGTGAACGCGCGCGCCTTCGCCGACCATCCTGAGCAGGGCCGCCTGACCCGTGCGGACCTCGACGAGCGCATGGCCCAGTCCTGGTTCCGGGCCGAGGATCTCCACGTGGCCCGCCGCGGCGACGAGCTGCTGGGCTTCGTGTGGGTCAAGCGCGAGGAGGCCGAGGGCCCCGAGGGGACGTCGGGCTCCCAGGGCGCATCGGACGCCGAGATCTACGCCGTCGGCACCGACCCCGAGGCCGCCGGTCAGGGCGTGGCCGGAGCCCTGCTCAGCCGCGCCCTGCGCGTTCTCGCCGTCGACGGCGTCGGCGCCGCGACCCTCTACGTCGAAGGGGACAACACCGCCGCGCTCGGCCTCTACGAGCACCTGGGCTTCGACGTCTCCGGCCGTGACCTCCAGTTCCGCCGCGCCCGCGAGGTCGGCTCGTCGGGCCCCGCCGAGGCGTCGGACTCCGCGGCCCCGAGCTCCGCGCCGTCGGACGCGACGAACGCATGAGCACGATGGCGGTCCCCGGCGCCCAGCCCGCCGTGCTCGCGGCGGGCGCGCTGATCTGGCGCGAGAAGCACGGCACGGTGCAGGTGCTGCTCGTGCACCGCCCCCGCTACGACGACTGGTCGATCCCCAAGGGGAAGCTCGAGGCGAAGGAGACCTTCCCCGCCGCGGCCGTCCGCGAGGTGGGGGAGGAGACCGGGTACCGGGTGCGGCTGCACCGTCCGTTGCCCGCCTCCGTCTATCTGCTGCCCGACGGCCGCTCGAAGATCGTCCAGTACTGGACCGCGGCCGTGCGCTCGCGCATCGGGCCCGGCCCGAAGAATCCCAAGGAGATCGACGAGACCCGCTGGGTGCAGATCTCCGAGGCCGAGCAGCTGCTCACCCGGCAGACCGACCGCGTCACCCTCACCGCGCTCTCCGAGCAGCTCGCCGAGGACACCGCGCGCACCCGGCCGATCATCATCCAGCGCCATGCCGCGGCCGTCTCCCGCTCGAAGTGGCGCGACGGCGAGAAGAGCCGCCCCCTGAACTCGAAGGGGAAGAAGCAGGCCAAGGCCCTGCCGCCGATGATCGACGCCTTCGCGCCGGACTCCGTGGTCTCCAGCCCCTGGAAGCGCTGCCGGGCGACGGTCCAGCCGTACGCGCGGCTCTCGGGCCTGGACATCGCCACCAAGGAGTCGCTCACCGAGGCCGGGCATGCGTCCGAGCCCTCGCGCACCGCCGCGGTCGTCGAGCGCGTGCTGCGCGAGGCCCGGCCGACGATCCTGTGCACCCACCGGCCCGTGCTCCCCACCGTCATCGCCACCGTGCGCGAGTTCGCGAGCCGGGAGGCCGCCCTCGAGCTGCCGCGCTCGGACCCGTATCTCTCGGCCGGCGAGGCGCTCATCGTGCACGCCGTCCCCGGGGGCCGGATCGTCGCCGTCGAACGCCATCAGCCGCGCATCGAATGATCCGAGGCCGACGAGGCCGACGGCAATGGGCGGGGACGCCCCCGGCAGGCTCCCCGCGAGGCAGGCTCCCGACCGGGAGAATGAAGCACGTGGGGCGGCGAGCCCCGACGAGACCATGCAGGAGAACACGATCCGATGAGTGACAGCAGCGGCTACGGCGGCTTCAGCGCCCCCGGACCCCAGGACCCTCAGGGCTCCGCACCGTCACCCTACGGCGCGGGCGAGTCCACCGGTGCCGGCGATTCCTACGGATCGGGTTCCCCCTACGGCTTGGGTTCCCCCTACGGTTCGGGCGACTCGTACGGTTCGGGCGACTCGTACGGCTCGGCCGACGCGTACAGCTCGGGCGGCTCATACGGCTCGTACGGCTCCCACGATCCGTACGGCTCGGGCAGCGGACACGGTCCGACGGACCCCTACGCCACCGGCTCCTCGGCCCCTTCGGGAGGGCCCTTCGGGTCGCCGGAGCAGGCGCCCCGGCCCGACGGGACACCGAGTCAGCAGCCGTCCTACCGGCCCACCTCCCAGCCGTCGTACCAGGCCTCGACGGCGCACCCCGGCGGGATGCCCGGCGCCGGGTACGCGCCCCGGCCGACGTCGGGGATGGCGATCGCCGGCTTCGTCCTGGGCCTCGTGGGGCTCGTGGTGGCCTGCGGCGCCCTCTCGCCGCTCGGCGTCATCTTCTCCGTCATCGGCATGCAGGCCACCGGGGAGAACAGCACCCACGGCGGGCGCGGCTTCGCGATCGCGGGTCTGATCATCTCGATCATCGGCACCCTCCTCCTGCTCCTCGTCGTCGGCGGGTTCGTGCTCGGCTCCCTGGCGGAGTCCTCGTCCCGGGCCTACTGACCCGATCCCGGACCTGCTCACCCGATCCCGGGCCTGCTCACCCGATCCCGGGCCTGCTGACCCGATCCCGGACCGCTGCCGCAGGCCGAACTGTGACAGGACCGTGATCTCGGTGTGATGCACCTGTACCCGCACCCTGACCTGCGCTTCCGATGGTCAGGCGCGGGCGTGCGCCGCCCGTTCATCTGACGTTCACACGGCGGCGGGAGAGCGGACACCTCGGCTCCCTAGCGTCGAGCATGTCGCCCCCGCCGGGTATCCCGCCCGGCACTCCTGAGGCGCGCTCCTCGTACTCGTGGGCCCTGCCCCGGAAGGAATCGCAGTGATCGTTCGCAAGACCACGCTCGCCCCTCTCGCCGCGCTCGGACTCACCGCCGCACTCGCCCTGTCCGCCTGCGGCGGCTCCGACGGGGGCACACCCGCGTCGGACGGGGGCGGCGCGGCCGCATCCGGCAGCGTCTCCGGCAAGCTCGCCGGTGCCGGCGCCTCCTCGGCCGAGTCGGCCGAGAGCGCCTGGACCCAGAGCTTCCAGGCCGTGAACCCCGACGCCCAGGTGACCTACGACTCCGTCGGCTCCGGAGCGGGCCGCGAGCAGTTCCTGAACTCGGGTGTCCAGTTCGCCGGCACGGACGCCGCTCTCACGAAGGACGAGATCAAGCAGTCGGCCGACGCCTGCCAGGGCGGCAAGGCCTTCGACGTGCCGATCTACATCTCCCCGATCGCCGTCGTCTTCAACCTCAAGGGCGTCGACGACCTGCAGCTCTCCCCGGAGACCATCGCCGGGATCTTCGCCGGCGACATCACCACCTGGGACGACGCCGCGATCAAGAAGGACAACCCGGACGCCGACCTGCCGTCGACCAAGATCACCCCGGTGCACCGCTCGGACTCCTCCGGCACCACCGAGAACTTCACCCAGTACCTCGAGAAGACCGCGCCCAAGGCGTGGAAGCACGGCGAGGTCGAGGACTGGCCCGTCGAGGGCGGCCAGTCCGGAGACGGCACCTCCGGCCTGATCTCCGTGGTCGAGGGCGGCGACGGCACCATCGGCTACGCCGACGCCTCGAAGGCCGGGAACCTCGGCATCGCCAAGATCAAGGTCGGCGACGAGTACGTCGAGTACTCGCCCGAGGCCGCAGCCCAGGCCGTCGAGGACTCCCCGCGCGAGAAGGACCGCGAGGACGGCGACATCGTCGTCCAGCTGGACCGCACCCTGGACGATCCCTCGACCTACCCGCTGGTCCTCGTCTCCTACATGGCCCTGTGCGACACCTACGAGGACCAGGAGACCGCGGACCTCGTGAAGTCCTACGCCTCCTACGTGGTCTCCTCGGACGGCCAGAAGGCCGCGGGCGAGGTCGCCGGCAACGCGCCGCTGTCCGACACGCTCTCCAAGGACGCCACCGCCTCCATCGAGAAGATCAAGGCGAAGGGCTGAGTCCCGACCGATCGATGAGCGCACGGCCGACGGGCGCTCGGGTGCGCCGCACGGGGAACGACTCCCGCGTGCGGCGCACCCGGCCGTCGGCCCCCTCACCGGCCCGCCCACAGGAAGGCGCCCCATGAGCACCCCCGCCGCCGCAGACCCCGCGTCCACGGCACCGGAGCAGGACCCCGCGCAGAGCCCCGAGCCCGGCGGCTCCGCGGCCGTGGCCGGCCGCCGCTCCAAGCGCCGACCGGGCGACGTGATCTTCACCGGCCTGAGCGTCGGCTCCGGTCTGCTCATCTTCGTCACGCTCGCGCTGGTCGCGATCTTCCTCACCGTCCGCTCGATCCCGGCGATCCGCGACAGCAAGGAGCTCGGCGGCGGGCCCGACGCGATCTCGCTGTGGTCCTTCGCCGCGCCGCTCGTGTTCGGCACGGTCTTCGCCGCTCTGCTCGCACTCATCATGGCCGTGCCCGTCTCCATCGGGATCGCCCTGTTCATCTCCCACTTCGCGCCGCGTCGACTGGCCACCCCGCTGGGCTTCATGATCGACCTGCTGGCCGCCGTGCCCTCGGTCGTCTTCGGCCTCTGGGGCGGCGTGTGGCTGGTGCCGAAGATGCAGCCGCTGTACGAGCTGCTCAACACGTACCTGGGCTGGTTCCCGCTGTTCGGCGGCGAGCCGAGCACGCCGATGCGCAACCTCGCGACCGCCTCGATCGTGCTCGCCGTGATGATCCTGCCGATCATCACCGCAGTCTCCCGCGAGGTCTTCCTGCAGACCCCGCGGCTGCAGGAGGAGGCGGCCCTCGCGCTCGGCGCGACCCGCTGGGAGATGATCCGCGCCGTCGTGCTGCCCTTCGGCCGCTCGGGCGTCGTCTCCGCCTCGATGCTGGGCCTGGGGCGCGCGCTCGGAGAGACCATGGCCGTGCTCATGGTGCTCTCCCCGGGAGCCACGTTCTCCCTGCACATCCTCGAGGTCGGCAAGCACAACACCATCGCCGCGAACATCGCCTCCCAGAGCGCCGAGGCCACGCCCGACGTCATGGCCCGGCTGATCTTCACCGGCCTGGTCCTGTTCATCATCACCTTCGTCATCAACGCCCTCGCCCGCGGGATCGTCTCGCGCTCGGCGAAGGCGTGAGGGGCCGGGAGGGAACACCATGAGCGCCACCCCCGCACGCACCGCATCCTCCGGGCTGATCACCGGTTCGGGAGCGTCCGAGCGACGCCTGCCCTGGTACCACCTGCTGCTCACCGCGGCGATCGCGATCGTGCTCGCCGCGATCGTGCTGGTGCTGTTCGACAGCTTCTCGATCGGCGGGCTCGTGGTGCTCGGCTACGTCCTGCACCTGCTCATCGGGTACGGCTACTCGCGGATCCGCGAGGGCCGGCGCTGGGCGAACGACCGCTTCGCCACCCTGCTCGTCTTCGGCGCCTTCGCCGTCGCCATGATCCCGCTGCTCTCCCTGCTGTGGGAGGTCCTGCACCGCGGCCTCGGCAAGCTCATCAGCCCGTACCCCGGGTACTTCTGGAGCGCCGACATGGCGGGCGTCGTCGGCGGCATGGTCTCCGGCGGCATCGCCCACGCGATCGTCGGCACCCTGCTGATCACGCTCGGCGCGAGCATCATCTCGGTGCCCATCGGCCTGCTCACCGCGATCTTCCTCGTCGAGTACGCGCGCTACGGCGCGCTCCGGGTCCTGGGTCGCGGCATCACCTTCCTGGTCGACGTGATGACGGGCATCCCCTCGATCGTCGCGGGCCTGTTCGGCCTGGCCCTGTTCATCACCATCACGAACGACCCCGGCATCCGCATCGGCCTGATGGGCTCGGTCGCGCTCAGCGTGCTCATGATCCCGACCGTGGTGCGCTCGAGCGAGGAGATGCTGCGCCTGGTGCCCCTCGAGCTGCGCGAGGCCGCCTACGGTCTCGGCGTGCCCAAATGGCTCACGATCATGAAGGTCGTGCTGCGCACCTCGATCGCGGGCCTCACTACGGGCGTCACCCTCGCCATCGCCCGCGTGATCGGCGAGACCGCGCCCCTGCTGCTGACCGTCGGCGCGCTGCCCATGATGAACGGCAACCTGTTCAGCGGACGCATGCAGACCCTGCCGACCTTCATCAACAGCCAGTACCGTTCGGGCAACGCCGTCTGCAACTCGGACGCCATCACCAACCCGATCACGCACATGCAGTACGCATGCTCGACGACGATCAACTACGACCGCGCCTGGGCCGCAGCCCTCACGCTCATCCTCATGGTGATGATCCTGAACATCGTCGCCCGCCTCGTCAGCCGCCTCTTCGCCCCCAAACTCGGCCGCTGAGCCGGCGGCGCGCGGCCCGGCGCCGCACGCCCGCCGGCCCCTGCCCGCCCGTCGAACCCCACCCGCCCGTCGGGCGCAGAGACCCCGTCGACCCGACCGGCCGGCCGGTCGGCCCCGCAGCCCCGCAGCCCCGCAGCCCCGCACCGAAAGGACGCCCCATGGCCCAGGCCATCAACGTGGAGGACCTCAACATCTACTACGGCGACTTCCTCGCCGTGGAGGACGTGACCGTCACCCTCCAGCCCCGCTCGGTCACGGCCCTCATCGGCCCGTCGGGCTGCGGGAAGTCGACGTTCCTGCGCACCCTGAACCGGATGCACGAGGTCATCCCCGGCGCCTACGCGAAGGGCCGCGTCGAGATCGAGGGCTCGGACATCTACGGCCCGGGCGTCGATCCCGTGAACGTCCGCCGCCGCGTCGGCATGGTCTTCCAGAAGCCCAACCCGTTCCCCACCATGTCCATCAAGGACAACGTGCTGGCCGGGGTCAAGCTCAACAACAGGCGCATCTCCCGCTCCGCGTCCGAGGAGCTCGTGGAGACCTCGCTGAAGGGCGCGAACCTCTGGGAGGAGGTCAAGGACCGCCTCGACAAGCCGGGCCTGGGCCTCTCCGGCGGGCAGCAGCAGCGCCTGTGCATCGCCCGCGCGATCGCCGTGAAGCCCGAGGTGATCCTCATGGACGAGCCCTGCTCGGCGCTCGACCCGATCTCCACGCTCGCGATCGAGGACCTCATCCACGAGATGAAGCAGGACTTCACGATCGTCATCGTCACGCACAACATGCAGCAGGCCTCGCGCGTCTCCGACCGCACCGGCTTCTTCAACATCGCGGGGACCGGCAAGCCCGGGCACCTCATCGAGATCGACGAGACCGAGAAGATGTTCACCAACCCCTCCGACACGCAGACGGAGGACTACATCTCCGGTCGCTTCGGCTGAGCGCCGGGGTCAGACCACGGTCCGACATCGGCCCCGGGAATCCGTTCCCGGGGCCGATGCGCGTCCCAGGGCGGGCGGCGGAGGGTGGACCCATGACCTCGACACCTCTGCCCTCACAGCCCGCACCCCAGTCCTCGCCCCAGCCCTGCGTCCCGGGCCCCTCCGGCCCCGCCCCGGTGCTCCAGGCCCGGGCCCTGCGCCACTCCTACGGGGAGAAGGCCGGCGCGACCCTCGCGCTGGACGGTGTGGACCTCGACATCCGCGCCGCGGAGTCGGTCGCGGTGATGGGCCCCTCCGGCTGCGGGAAGACGACCCTGCTGCACGTGCTCGCCGGCATCCTGCCGCCCACCTCCGGGAGCGTCGTCCATGCCGGCGCCTCCCTGGACTCCCTCTCCGATGCCGCGCGCACCCGCCTGCGCCGCACGAGCTTCGGATTCGTCTTCCAGGACGGCCAGCTCCTTCCCGAGCTGACCGCCCTGGAGAACGTGGTGCTCCCGCGCATGCTCGGCGGCGCCTCGCGGCGCTCCGCGAGCGCCGAGGCATCGGCCTGGCTCGATCGTCTGGGCCTCGCGGGCATGCACGAGCGGCGGCCGGGTCAGCTCTCCGGAGGCCAGGCCCAGCGCGTCGCGATCGCCCGCGCCCTCGCCGGCCGGCCGTCGGTGGTCTTCGCCGACGAGCCCACCGGCGCGCTCGACCAGACCACCGGCCACAGCGTCCTCCAGGTGCTCGCCGAGGCCTGCCAGGACGCGGGCGCGGCGCTCGTGATGGTCACCCACGACCCCTCGGTCGCCGCGACCTGCGAGCGGACCATCGCCATGCGCGACGGCCGCATCGCCCAGCAGTTCCACCGCGAGGGAGGCGCGCGATGAGCCTCCTGCACACCGCCCCGCTCGTCCTGCGGCGCCGCGGCGGGATCGCCACCGCCCTCCCGATCATCGGCTTCACGGCCTCCACCGGGATCCTCGCGACCGTGCTCGGCGGGCTCGGCGCCTTCGCCTCCCGCGCCGCCGCCTCGCCCGTCGGCGACGGCCCGCCCACGGCCGAGGCCTCCAACGCCTCCTTCCTCATGTCCTGTGCGATCGTCGCGACCGTCCTCCTCGTGCCCAGCGCCATGGGTCTGGGAAGCGCCGCCGCGAAGCTCAGCCTGTCCCGCCGCGAGCGGGACCTCGCCGCGGTGCGCCTGGTGGGCGGCACCACCGCGCAGGTCGGCGCGCTCGCCGTGGCCGACGTCCTCGCCCAGGCGCTCATCGGCTCCCTGCTCGGCCTGCTCGCGCACCTCGCCGTCACCCCGGCCCTCACCGCGCTCGACTTCGGGATGGCGCCCTTCACCTTCAGCGAGCTGCTGATGCCGCTCTGGGCATATCCGGTCCTGGTGATCGCGGCGACGCTGCTCGCGGGCATCTCCGCCGGCATCGGGCTCGCAGGCGTCGCGATCTCACCGCTCGGGGTCGCCCGGGACTCGCGGATCGTGCGCATGTCCGTCGTGCGACTGATCGTCTGGGCGGCGCTGATCGTGCTGTTCATCGCCACCTTCCAGATCCTTCCCCAGGTCGTGGGCGGAATCCCGAACGGGATCGGCGTGCTGATCGCCGTGCTCGCGATCCTCATGGCGCTCGTGCTCGGCAGCGTGAACATCGTCGGCCCGTTCGTGGTGTGGGTGGTCGCGCGGATCATCGCCGCCATCGCGCCCGGACCCGCCCTGCTGGTGGGAGCGCGCCGACTCGCGGCCGACCCCCGCGCCGGATGGCGTGCAGTCTCCGGCATCACCTTCGGCCTCGTCATCGCAGGTTTCCTGACGCTGACCAGCCTCCTGGACGGCATGGATTCCACGCCCGCGGAGCGGGCGCTGGGCACCGCCCTGCACACCGGCGGACTGCTCACCCTGGGCATCGCCGCCGTGCTCGCCGCCGTCTCGACCGGGGTCACGCAGACCGCCCGCGTGCTCGACCAGGCGCGCGTCTACCGCTCGCAGCACGTGGCGGGCGCGACAGTGAGCGCCCTCCAGCGCGCCCGCATCGCCGAGATCGCGATCCCCCTCGCGCTCGCCGCGATCGTCGCGGGCCTGAGTGCCGCGGGGCTCCTCGCCCCCGTGATGAGCGGCGGCTTCGCCCTGGCAGCGGTCGTGCAGTACATCGGTTCTGCGCTCGGCGCGCTCGGCCTGGTCGCCCTCAGCGTCGTGGTCAGCGCGCCCCTCGTGGGACGGGTAGCCCGGTCCGACGCGTGAGCGGGGCGGGTCGCCCGGTCCGATGCGTGAGCGGGGCGGGTCGCCCGGTCCGACGCGTGAGCGGGACGGGCCCGCCGGGTCGACGCGCGAGCAGCATGCGCCGGCCGTCGGCTCGTAGGCTGGGAGGCATGGACATCGAATCCGTGGCCCCCACCGAGATCCCCGAGGGCGCGCACCTGATCGACGTGCGCGAGGACGACGAATGGAAGGCGGGACACGCTCCGCACGCGCAGCACGTGCCGGCGAGCTCCTTCATGGAGCACCTGGGCGAGCTGCCCGAGGACGACGACCCGCTCTTCATCGTGTGCCGCTCCGGCGGTCGCAGCTTCCAGGTCACCCAGTGGCTGAACCAGAACGGCTTCGAGGCGGTCAACGTCGCCGGAGGCATGGACATCTGGTACGAGTCCTCGCTGCCGATGGTCAGCGAGACCGACGCCGAGCCCTACGTGCTCTGAGGCGCCTCCGAAGCCGACTCGCCGCTCGTCCCGTTGCCACTCTCCCCGCGAGAGGTGAGTTGATGCGGCATCACCCCCGCGAGAGGTGAGTTGATGTCGTCATTCGCGCGTTGTGGGACCACAACTCACCTCTCGGTGAGGAGTCACCGAGCGCGTCCCCGTTTCCGGGGCAGGCCAGCGTGAGACGGGCCGGCGTGAGACAGGCCGGCGTGAGACAGGCCGGCGCGGGACGAGCCGGCGCGGCTCAGCCCAGCAGCGCGCGCAGGTGGTCGTTGAGGAACAGGCCGTGGGGGTCCAGCTCCGCGCGCACCTCGTCGAAGACGCCCAGCTGCGGGTAGAGCTCCTCCGCCCGGCCGCGGTCGAGCAGGTGCAGCTTGCCCCAGTGGGGGCGCGCGCCGAGCTCCTCGCCGATCGCGTCGGCTGCGGTGAGCAGCGGCCAGTAGTCCGAGCTGGTCTTCGCCGTCAGCGCGATCGTCACCCGCGGCCCGCCCTGCGCGATCGAGAGCGGGGCGTCGTCCCCCGCGACCCATCGCAGCTCGATGGGGTACTGGTGCTCGGGGAAGTCCTCCACGTTCAGCGAGGTCAGACGAGAGAAGGCCTCGTCGGCCCGATCCGCGGGGAACGCGAGCTCCATCTCGTGGAACGGCTTCGTGGAGCGGCCCGTGAACACCTGGTAGGCGGGCGCGGCGCCCTCCTCGCCCTCCTCGGCGACATCGAGGCGCCGCACGAGCGCCTTCCCTGCGGCACTCGCACCCTCCTCGACGTCCAGCTGCAGCAGCGCGGGGGAGGCGTCGGAGGGGAACCAGTGCACCTGCACGTGGCGGGCGCTGTCGCCGAGCGCGGCCAGATCCGCGGTCGCGGGGTCGAGATCCACCAGCTCGCGGCGATCTCGCAGGTGGTACGCGGGGACCGTCTGCAGCTCGATCTCGAGGATCACGCCCAGCGCACCCAGGGACACGCGTGCCGCGCGCAGGCGATCCACCTCGTCCGCGTCGATCTCCACGATCTCGCCGCGTCCGTCGACGAGCCGCAGACCCGTGATCGCCTCGCTCATGATCTGCGAGTCGACGCCGGACCCGTGGGTGCCGGTCGCGAGCGCACCCGCGACCGACTGGGCGTCGTGATCTCCCTGCACGGGCAGCGAGAGGCCCTTCGCCCACAGCTCCTCGAACAGCTGGGACAGGGGAGTGCCCGCGTGCGCACGCACCCGCCCGCTCGCGGTGTCCACGCCGGTCAGACCGCTCATCGCGCCGAGCTTCACGAGCACGCCGCCGGTGGGGATCAGCGGGGAGAACGAGTGCCCGGCGCCCATCGTGCGCACCGGCAGGCGGCGCCCGATCGCCCAGCGCACGGCCTCGACGACCTCGCCCTCGGTCTCCGGTTGGACCACCGCCTGCGGGGTGAAGCGGTGGTTGCCGCCCCAGTTGTTGGAGCGCTGCTCGATCGTGGCGTGCGGAGGCAGGGAGAAGACCATGCGCCCAGGCTATCGGCAGGAGGTGACGAGGGGCATGGGGCTGGGTGCGCCCCGGCCCGAGCGCACGTCGACGCCCTTGCGCTACAGCTCCAGCACGTCCTTCAGCAGCGCATACCCCACGAACGCCACCACATCCAGCAGCGTGTGGGCGATGACCAGCGGGCCCACGCGTCGCGTGCGCCGGAAGCACTCGGTGAAGACCAGGCCCATCGCGAGATTCGCGATGCCGGGGCCGATGCCCTGGTAGAGGTGGTAGCTGCCGCGCAGCACCGCCGTGATCGCGAGGATCCCCGCCGTGCCCACGCCCAACCGCTCGAGCCTCTGCACGAGGTAGCCGGAGACGATCACCTCTTCGAGCACGGCATTCTTCGCCGCCTGCAGGATCAGCACGGGGACCGTCCACCAGTGCGTGTCGAGGGCCGCGGGAATCACCTCGAGGGTCGCCCCGATCGCCCGGCCCGCATAGTAGACGGCGAGTCCAGGGATGCCGATGCACGCGGCGATCACGAGGCCGCGCACGGAGTCGCCGAGAGGTCGCACGGGCTCGAGTCCGAGGCCGGCGAGGGCGCCCCGCAGACTGCCGGCGCTCACGCTCAGCAGCAGGATCACCAGGGCGACCGGCGCGAGGGTGAAGGCGATCCCGAGGAGCTGCTGCAGCAGATCGAACCACGGGTTCGTGTCCTGCGAGCTGTTCAGCGTCGCCTGCTGGCCGCTCAGCGGGCCGGCGGCGAGCGACCTCGCGAGGGAGACGATCGAGTACACGCCCGAGCGCCCCAGCGAGAGCGCCAGCACGATCACGATCTCCGCCACCAGGAACGCCGATGGCAGGTCGACGGCCCGGGGCGTCCGCGCTTCAGGTGTGCTCTCGTCCACGGACACATGGTGCCACCGCCGGGTGCGCGCGCTCCGGGACGATGCCCGCCCCGCGGGAATGCCGAGCCTCCCGGACCCGTTGCTCCCTGTCGTGACCGAGAACGTGCAGAGACCCGACCGACCCGACCATGAGAACCCCTGGGCGATGCAGCTCGTGGTGCACCGCGTGAGGGCGGACCCCGCGCACCACGAGGACGTCGTCGAGGCCGCGGCCCAGGCCGTCGTCCAGCTCCTGGACGACGAGCGCTCCCGCACGGGCGAGTGGGCCGAGCAGGTCGAGCACTGGCGCGCGGGCTGGATCCGCAAGGTCGTGCGACGGGCCGACGGCGCCCGCTGGGACGCGGTCCAGTCCCTGCCCGGCGTCACCGTCGCCCACGGCACCGCGCAGGTGCGCGCCTTCGTTCCGGGGCCGCTGCACCCGCTGCCCAAGGAGCTCGCGAAGCTGCAGGTGGGCGGGACCGAGTTCCCCCGTGGCGATCGCGAGGATGCCCCTGCGGTCCCCGCGGTCACCGCGCCCCCCGCAGCCCCCGCAGCCCTCGTCGACGTCGAGATCACCCCGCTCGAGGACATCTCCACCGGGAAGACCGCTGCGCAGGCGGGCCATGCTGCGCAGCTGCTGTACGAGCGGATGGGGCAGGAGGAGCGCACGGACTGGCGGGCCGACGATTTCCGCGTCCATCTGCTCCCGGCCGACGAGGCCGCCTGGGAGGACCCGGGCGATGCCGTCCGCGTGATCGACGCGGGGCTCACCGAGGTCGACGGGCCGACGGAGACCGCCCGGGCGCACCGTCACCGCGCCCTGGGAGAATGACCGCATGAGCACTCCCGAGACCGTCTCCGCATCCGCGTCCGGCACCCCTGCCCGCCGGCCCGCCGTCCTCATCACCGGCGCCTCCCGCGGCATCGGTCGCGCCGTCGCCGACGAGCTCGCCGGCGATCACCGCCTGATCCTCGGCGGCCGCGACGCCGCGGCGCTCGCAGAGCTCGCCGCGACCTACCCCGAGGCGGAGCCCTTCGCCGTCGACGTCACCGACTACGAGGCCATGGGCCGCGCGGTCGCCGCGCTCGACCTGCCGGACGGCCTCGCCGGCGTCGTGCACAGCGCGGGCGTGCTGGTCGGCGGCACCACCGAGGAGATGGCGGTCTCGGAGTGGAACCGCTCGATGGAGGTCAACGTGACCGCCGTCGTCGAGCTCACCCGGCTGCTGCTGCCCGCGCTGCGGACGGCACGCGGCACGGTCGTCGCCCTGAACTCCGGCAGCGGCTTCAACTCCATCGGCGGACGCGGCGCCTACTGCGCCTCGAAGTTCGCCCTGCGCGCCTTCACCGACGCCCTCCGCCTCGAGGAGCGCCCGCACGGCGTGCGCGTCAGCTCCGTGCACGCCGGCCGCGTGGACACCGACATGCAGCACGAGCTGCGGGGGCTGGAGAACGGCCCCTACGAGATCGAGAAGTACCTCGAGCCCACCTCAGTCGCCTCCGCGGTCGCCCTCGCGATCCGCGCGACCGACGAGGCCAGCATGGACGTCATCTCCGTGCGCCCGCGCATGGGCTGAAGGCACCGGCCCGCGGATGGGGTGAGCCGCCCGGCCCGCCCAGCGCGGCCGCACTCGTCAGCGCCCCTCACGGCTGCGGCGTGAACCCCTCCTCGAGCAGCGTCGCCCGGCCGGACTCGAGCCGCGCCACCGGCACCCGGAACGGGGAACACGAGACGTAGTCCAGGCCCAGCGAGTGGAAGAAGTGGATCGAGGCGGGGTCGCCGCCGTGCTCCCCGCACACCCCGAGCGTGAGGTCCGGGTTCGTGGCGCGTCCGCGCTCGGCGGCGATCCGCACCAGCTCGCCCACCCCGAACTGGTCGAGGGACTCGAAGGGGCTGTCGGAGAGGATGCCGCGCTCCTTGTAGGTGAAGAAGAAGCCGGCCTCGACGTCGTCGCGCGAGAAGCCCCACGTGGTCTGCGTGAGGTCGTTCGTGCCGAAGCTGAAGAATTCGGCGGCCTCGGCGATCTCCCCGGCCCGCAGGGCGGCGCGCGGCAGCTCGATCATGGTGCCGATGCGGGTGGTCAGCTCCTCGTCGGTGCCGGCGACGACCTCGTCGGTCACGTCGTCGATCTCGTGGCGGATGGCGCGCAGTTCGCGCACCGATCCCACCAGCGGGATCATGATCTCCACGTGCGGGTTCCCGCCCTCTGCGCGCACCTCGAGCTCGGCCTCGAGGATCGCCCGCACCTGCATCCCGAACAGTCCCGGGATGGTCAGGCCCAGGCGCACGCCGCGCAGCCCCAGCATCGGGTTCTGCTCGTGCAGCCGCTCGACGGCCGCGAGCACCTTGCGCTCGTGCGGCTCGATCCTGCGTCCGGCCTCCTCGGCGCGGGCGATGCGCACCGAGAGGTCGGTGAGGTCCGGCAGGAACTCGTGCAGCGGCGGGTCCAGCAGCCGGATCGTCACCGGCAGCTCGCCCATGGCCCGCAGCAGGCCCGCGAAGTCCTCCCGCTGGGCGGGGCGCAGCTCGGCGAGGGCCTCCTCGCGCTCGGCCGGATCGCCCGCGAGGATCAGCTTCTCGACCTGCGCGCGGCGCTCGCCGAGGAACATGTGCTCGGTCCGCGCGAGGCCGATGCCCTGCGCACCCATCTGCCGGGCCCGCTGGGCGTCGGCCGCGGTGTCGGCGTTGGCGCGCACCTGCATGCGCCGCACCTCGTCGGCCACCCGCATGAGCCGGTCCACGGCCCGGACCAGGGCGGAGGCCGAGGGGTCGTCGGCCGCCAGATCCCCCTCGAGGTACTGGGCGACCTCGCTGGGCTCGACGGGGATGCGGCCGGCGAAGACCTCGCCGGTCGCGCCGTCGATCGAGAGCACGTCGCCCTCCCGGGCGACGACCTCCCCGCCCATGCGGATCTCCCGCGCCTTCGGGTCGACGTCGAGGGACTCGGCCCCGCACACGCAGGTCTTGCCGAGCCCGCGGGCGACCACGGCCGCATGGGAGGTCTTGCCGCCGCGGGAGGTCAGCACGCCCTCGGCGGCGAGCATGCCGCCGAGGTCGTCGGGGTTGGTCTCGCGCCGCACCAGCAGGCAGTCGTGCCCTTCCTGGGCGCGGGCGATCACGGTCTCCGAGTCGAAGACGACCTCGCCGACGGCGGCGCCGGGGGAGGCGCCCATCCCGCGGGCGAGCGCTTTGCGCTCGCCGCTCGCGAAGCGGGGGAACATCAGTCGGGTCAGCTGCGCGCCGGAGACGCGGGTGAGGGCCTCGCGCTCGTCGATCGCGCCCTCGTCCACGAGGGTCGTGGCGATGAGGAAGGCCGCGGCGGCGGTGCGCTTGCCCACGCGGGTCTGCAGCATCCACAGCTTCCCGGACTCGATCGTGAACTCGATGTCGCACAGGTCCCGGTAGTGCTCCTCGAGCACGTCCATGGTGCGCAGCAGCTCCTGGTAGGCGTCGGGCAGCACCTCGCCGAGCTCCTCGAGGGAGCGCGTGTTGCGGATGCCCGCGACGACGTCCTCGCCCTGCGCGCCCACCAGGAAGTCCCCGTAGACGCCGTGCTCGCCGGTCGAGGGGTCGCGCGTGAAGGCGACGCCGGTCGCCGAGCGCTCATCGAGGTTGCCGAACACCATCGCGACCACGTTGACGGCGGTGCCGAGCTCGTGGTCGATGTGCTCGGCGTTGCGGTAGACGACGGCGCGCGGCGCGTTCCAGGACTCGAAGACCGCGCTGATCGAGCCGCGCAGCTGCTCGCGCGGATCCTGGGGGAAGGGACTGCCGGTCTCGCGCTCGATGATCCCCTGGTAACGGCCGACGATCTCCTGCAGGGCGTCGGCGTCCAGCCCCGCGTCGTCGGCCGCGCCGCGCTCCTCGCGCACCGCCTCGAGCTCGTCCTCGAACTGATCCGCCCCGATGCCGAGCACGGTCGCCCCGTACATCTGCAGCAGGCGGCGGTAGGAGTCCTGGGCGAAGCGCTCGGAGCCGGACTGCGCGGCGAGCCCCTGGACGGTTTCGTCGTTCAGGCCCACGTTCAGCACCGTCTCCATCATCCCGGGCATGGAGATCGCGGCGCCCGAGCGCACGGAGACCAGCAGCGGGTCCTGCGGGTCTCCGAACCGCCTGCCGATCTGCTGCTCGACGTCCTCGAGCGCAGCGGTCACCTGCTCGGCGAGCTCGGGCGGGTTCTGCCCGTGGTGCATGACGTGACGGCAGGCGTCGGTGGTGATCGTGAAGCCGGGCGGGACGGGCAGGCCCAGCCGGGTCATCTCGGCGAGGTTCGCCCCCTTGCCGCCCAGCAGGTCCTTCTGCTCCTTCGAGCCCTCGCGGAACGGGTGGACGAGCGTGCTCATCCCCATCACCTCTCGACCTCTCCCCGCGGCGGGGAGCGAGGCGACGGCCCGGGACGGCCGGACCGTCCGGTGCGTCCTCGCACCTGGGACCACTCTAGGCACGCGCCGCGCCGAGCGGAACCGTCGGCCCGCCCGGAGTGCGCGATTCGCAGGTCCCGCAGCCTCCCGCCCCGGGACGGGAGCCGTCAGTCGTCCAGATGCTCCACGAGCCGCGGCGCGTACCCGACGTACGACGCCGGGGTGAGGGCCAGCAGACGATCCCGCTCGGCATCGGGCAGGCCCAGATCTCCGATGAAGGTCCGCATGTCCTCGCCGGTCACGCGGTGGCCGCGGGTGAGCTCCTTGAGTCGCTCGTAGGGGTTGTCCAGGCCCTCGTGGCCCTGGACGCCCAGGGTGCGCATGACGGACTGGACGGCCTCGCCGAGCACCTCCCAGTTGCCCTCGAGATCGGCGGCCATCGCCTCGGCGTCCACGTCGAGCCCCGCGAGGCCCTTGGCGATGTTCTGGATCGCCAGCAGCGAGTGCCCGATCGCCGGGGCCACGTTGCGCTGCGTCGTGGAGTCGGTGAGGTCGCGCTGCATGCGCGAGGTGACGAGGGTCTGGCTGAGCACGTCGAGCAGCGCACCGGAGATCTCGAGGTTCGCCTCGGCGTTCTCGAACCGGATCGGGTTCACCTTGTGCGGCATCGTCGAGGAGCCCGTGCCGCCCTGCGCGGACAGGCGCTGACGGAAGTAGCCCAGTGAGATGTAGGTCCACACGTCGGTCGCGACGTTGTGGAGGATCCGGCCCGCGCGAGCCATGTCCGCGTACAGCTCGGCCTGCCAGTCGTGGGACTCGATCTGCGTGGTCAGCGGGTTCCACGTGAGGTCGAGGTGCTCGACGAAGCTGCGCGAGACCTCCTCCCAGTCGGTGCCGGGCACGGAGATCGCGTGCGCCGCGTACGTGCCGGTCGCGCCGTTGATCTTCCCGAGGATCAGGTTGGAGGGGATCCGCCGTGCCTGACGCTGCAGACGGTGCGCGAACACCGCGAGCTCCTTGCCCAGCGTCGTGGGCGTCGCCGGCTGGCCGTGGGTGCGCGAGAGCATCGGGACCTCGGAGTTCTCGCGGGCGAGCGCGGCGATCTGGTCGATGACGCCCTCGAAGGCGGGGAGCCAGACCTCGTGGACGGCGCCCTTGATCATGAGGGCGTAGGCGAGGTTGTTGACGTCCTCGCTCGTGCAGTAGATGTGCACGATCTCGGCGAGCGGCTCGAGGGAGGTGCCCTGCAGGCGGCGCTTGATGTAGTACTCGACGGCCTTGACGTCGTGCACGGTCTCCCGCTCGATCTCCTTGTGCTCGGCGATGCCCTCGGCGCCGAAGTCCTCGGGGATCGCGCGCAGCAGGGCGCGCTCGTCCTCGGTGAGGGTGCGCAGGCCGGGGATGGCCTCGTTGTCCAGGAGGTGGATGACCCATTCGGTCTCCACGACGAGGCGCGCGCGGTTCAGGGCGGCCTCGGAGAGGTGGTCGACCAGCGGCGCGACCTGGTCGCGGTAGCGGCCGTCCAGCGGCGTGAGGGCGATCGGGGGCGTCAGGTCGGCGAGGCTCTGCGGCATGGGCCCATTGTTCCAGAGCGCCGCGCGAGCACGCGCCGTCGGCCGGATGGCGAGGCGGTGCCGCGGGCGGGCGGCGAGGCGGTGCCGCCGGCGGGCGGCGAGGCGGTGCCGCGGCCCGACGGGGAGGCAGTGCCGGGCCGACGCTCGGGATATCCCCCTGGTCGCTCGCGGGCGGCTCTGGAAGACTTCCCCCATGTTCAGGTTCATCGGGCACCTCATCATCGTGGGCGTCGCACTCTGGCTCACCTCCCTCCTGCTGCCGGGCATGCACCTGGGCGAGGGGGACGGCACGATCCTCGGCCAGGTCCTCACCGTCGCCGGCATCGCCCTGATCTTCGCGATCGTCGATGCGATCGTGAAGCCGATCCTCTCGTTCTTCGCGCTGCCGCTGACGTGCCTCACGCTGGGCCTGTTCATGCTGGTCATCAACGCGCTCATGCTGCTGCTCACCGCGTGGCTCGCGGGGCTGTTCGGTCTGCCCCTGGAGTTCGACAGCTTCTGGTGGGCCCTGCTCGCCGGCGTGATCGTGGGCATCCTCTCCTCGATCTTCGAGGCGATCCTCGGCGTGGACGGCGACCGGGACCGCGAGCCCGCCTGAGGGGCGACCGGTTCGGGCGACGATCGGTTCGGGCGACGACGGGTTCAGGCGACGACCAGTTCGGGCGACCGGTTCGGGCGACGATCTGGGCGGGTTTCCGGACCTTTCACCACGGGCAAAGGTCCGGAAACCAGCCCAGAATCCTGTGCGTGGGTCTCGCGCGCGTCGATGGTTCGGCGCACGGAGCCCCCGTCGGCCTAGCCTGGGGGCATGCCCGAAACCCCCGCCGAGAACATCCGCCTGCGCTCCGCCCTCGATGCGCTGCCCGCCTACGTGCCCGGGAAGCCCGCGGCCGACGACGGCGTGCGCCGCTTCAAGGTCTCCTCGAACGAGTCGCCGTTCGAGCCGCTGCCGCAGGTGATCGAGGCCGTCAACCGGGCCACCCTGCACGCCAACCTCTACCCGGACATGGGCGCCCTCGCCCTGCGCGAGGCGATCGCCCACCACCACAGCACGCCGCACCGCGCCGTCGGCCCGGAGAGCATCGCCCTGTCCACCGGATCCGTGGCCGTCTCCGGCGACCTGGTGCGCGCGCTCGTCGATCAGGGCGACGAGGTCGTCTTCGCCTGGCGGTCCTTCGAGGCCTACCCGATCCTGGTGCGCAGCCATGGCGGCGTCGACGTCCAGGTCCCGCTCACCCCCGCCTTCGAGCACGACCTGCCAGCGATGGCCGACGCGATCACCGATCGCACCAGGCTGGTCATCCTGTGCACCCCGAACAATCCCACCGGACCGGCGCTGACCACCGCGCAGATCGAGGACTTCCTCGCGCGCGTGCCCGACCGCGTGGTCGTCGCCCTCGACGAGGCCTACCGCGAGTTCGTCGACCCCGTGCGCCTCGCCGACACCGCTCGTCTCTTCGCCGAGCACGGCAACGTGGTGCTGCTGCGCACCTTCTCCAAGATGCAGGGCATCGCCGGGCTGCGCGTGGGGTACGCGGTCGCGCACCCGCGCCTGGCGGCGGCGCTCGGCCAGGTCACGGTGCCCTTCGGTGCGAGCTCGATCGCACAGGCCGCGGCGCTGTCGACCTTCGAGCCCGATGCCGCGGCCGAGCTCGAGCACCGTGCCGCCTGGATCCGCGAGCAGCGAGTGCGCCTCGAGCAGGTCCTCGCCGCCCAGGGCTGGGAGCTGCCCGTCTCGCAGGGGAACTTCGTCTACTTCCCGCTCGGGGAGCGCAGCGCGGAGTTCGCCGCCTTCGCCGATGCCCGCGGCCTCGTGGTCCGCGCCTATGGGGCCGACGGCGTGCGCGTCACCGTGGGGGAGCGCGAGGCGAACGACCTGCTCCTCTCGATCGCCCAGGAATGGCGGGAGGCGCAGGAGGACGCGTCCGGCGAGTGACGCGGCGGGGAGCGGGGCCGCGCGAGAGCGGGCCCTTTCCTCGCCCCCGGGTCGCGCACTACCCGCCCTCGATCCTCCCGATCAGGCGGCTCGTCTCTGCCGGGTCCAGCACGACGACCGGATGCGGGCCGCCCGCGCGCCAGCGCTCGCGCAGACGCTCGGGATCCGCGCCGCCCGATCGCTCCAGCCCGGGCCCCGCGGCCAGCACCAGGTTCCCCTCGTCGAGCGCGCGCACCACGTGCTCGTCCGCCAGGGTCCACACACCCGCGAGACCCGCCGCCTCGGTCGCGGCATCGAGAGCCCGGGCCTGCGCCGCGAAGAAGCGCAGGCCCGCGTCGTCGCCCACGTTCACCGCCATCACCCCGAGCTCGGACAGGTGCTCCAGGGCGTCGGCGAAGAATCCCTCGCGGGTGAGGTGCGCCGGCGTGCTCTGCCCGCTGAACACGTCGACGACGATCACGTCGAACCCGCCCCTGTCGCCCGACCCGTCCGGCCCGGCCGATCCGCCCGACCCGACTGACCCGTCCGGCCCGACCGATCCTCCCGGCCCGACCGGCCCGACCGATCCGTCCGACCCCATCGCCGCGAGCTCCTCGGCCGCATCGCCGATCCGGACCTCGAGGTCCGTGCCGCGCGGCAGGGGCAGCGCGGAGATCACGAGGTCCGGGAGCTCCCGCTCGATCTCGACCACCACCTGCGGGGAGCCGGGACGCGTGGCCTGCACGTACCGCGCCAGCGTGAGTGCGCCCGCCCCGAGGTGCAGCACGCGCACCGGCGCTCCGGGCTCTGCCCCGGAGTCGACCACGTGGGCGATGCGCCGCAGGTACTCGTGGCGGATCGCGGTCGGATCCTCGATGTCCACGTGCGATTGCTCGATGCCCCCGACGTCGAGCGCGAAGCCGTGCTCGCTGTAGCCGTCGGGGCGGATCCTGGCGAGGAGGTCCGAGTGCGACAGACGCGCGCTCCTGGCGGCTGGACGCGGCGCGCGGTGGGTCACGCGTTCAGCCTAGACTCAGGTGAGGAGTGCCGCGGATCACGGACGCGGCGGAGGGGGAGACCATGACCGGACCTATGCCCGAGGGCCCGCAGAACGGCCAGCCGCACCAGGACGGACAGGGTGAGGCCTCGCCCTGGCGGCAGCAGTACCCCGATCCCGCGCAGGGGCAGGGGAGTGCGCAGAGTCAGGACTTCTCCCAGAACCAGGACTTCTCGCAGAGCCAGGACTTCTCGCAGAGCCAGGACTTCTCGCAGAACCAGGGCGGCTCGCCGCAGTCCTCCGCCTCGTGGCCGTCGGGCCCGAGCTCCCCGGCGCCGCAGTACCCGGGCGCGCAGGGCGCCGCCGGGGCGAGCGGCGCAGGTGCGCCGTACGGCGGCTCGGGTCCCGAAGGGCCGACCGGCCCCGGAGGGCCAGGTCAGCCGGGCGGATTCGGCGGCCCGGGCGACCCGAACCAGCCGCCCCGGAAGAGCCGCACCGGACTGATCATCGGTCTGGTCATCGCCGCCGTCGCCTTCGTCCTCGTGATCGTGCTCGTGGTGGTGATCGCGGTCGTCGTCGGCCTGGGCAGGCGCGACGACGCGGGAGGCGGCGGGGGCGCCGCGAAGACCGCCTCGCCCGAGGAGCAGGTGAGCGCGCTCGGCAAGGAGTACATGGACTCCCTGGTCGACGGGGATCCCCAGCCCGCGCTCGAGGTGATCCAGGCCCAGGACCACTCGAACCAGGAGACCCTCGAGGAGGACGCCTACGCGAAGGCGCTCAAGGTGGCGCCGGTCGCCGACGTGACCATCGGCGAGCCGCAGATGTCGTCGCTCTCGGGGAAGGTGATGGTCGACTACACGGTGGGCGGCGAGCCCGCGAGCGGCGAGATCTCGATGCAGGACTACGACGACGACGGCACCTACGAGGTGGTCACCGGTCTCGAGTCGTACATGGACGTGCCGGAGGGCTTCTCCGGCCTGGGCCTCACGGTCAACGGCGCCGAGGTGGAGCCGGGCACGGAGTACTCCGCGCTGCCGGGCTCGTACACGGTGGGCATGGACGAGGAGCTGTTCGGCCTCGACGGGGAGAAGACCCTGGTCTACGGCCGGGGCGACGACTACCCGGACTGGCCGAAGGCGAAGCTCTCGGACGACGGCCAGAAGGCGTTCCGCGAGGCCGTGAAGAAGTCGGTCGACACGTGCGTGGAGCAGAACACGCTCAAGGCCGGTTGCGGCCTCCAGAAGATCCAGGGCACGTCCTCGGACGGCTGGAAGGCCAAGGACAAGACGGTCGAGCGCTCCCTGCCCGGGTCCACGAAGCGCAAGCTCGACAAGCTCACGGCCGAGCCGGGGTACGACGAGGTCACCTACGTGACCGCGAAGGACTCCATCGGCGGAGTGGACACGAAGATGGAGTGCACCAAGGGCGGTCAGACGGGCACCTGCGACCTGCTCTACGGCGGCAGCCTGGGCACGCCCTCTGTCGACCTGGCAGACGACAAGCGCCCGGTGACCTGGGACTGACGCGGCCCGTTCGTCGTCGTGGCGACCCGCTCACGGCGATCCCGTTGGAACTTACGGCTCCGTAGGTTAACCTCGTCCCCGTGAGCGTCTTCCGCACGACCATTCCCGAGCACGCCGACGACGAGCCCCTGATCCAGCTCGTCGCGCCCGACGGCACCCGCACCCCGCACGAGGAGCTCGACGCCGCCGTCGCCCACCTCACGGGCGAGGACCTGCGCCGCTACTACCGCGACATGGTGATGATCCGCGCCGCGGACCTCGAGGCCACCTCCCTGCAGCGCCAGGGGCAGCTGGGCCTGTGGGCGAGCGCCCTGGGGCAGGAGGCCGCGCAGATCGGTGCCGGCCATGCGGCCCGCACCCAGGACTACCTGGTCCCCACCTACCGCGAGCACGGCATCGCCTGGGCGCGCGGCATCGAGCCCTGGCGCCTGCTGGACGTCTGGCGCGGCATCGCCCACGGCAGCTACGACCCCTACGAGCTGCGCACCCACCCCTACATGCTCGTGCTCGGCGCACAGGTCCCGCAGGCCGTCGGCTACGCGATGGGACTGCAGCGCGACGGGCTCGTGGGCACCGGCGACCTCGAGTCCGACACCGCGGTGCTCACCCTTTTCGGCGACGGCAGCTCCTCGGAGGGCGAGGTCAGCGAGGGCTTCACCTTCGCCGCCTCCTTCCAGGCGCCGACGGTCTTCTTCACGCAGAACAACCAGTGGGCGATCTCCGTGCCCACCACCGTGCAGTCCCGGGTGCCGCTCGCCCAGCGCTCGCGCGGATGGGGCATCCCCAGCGTCCGCATCGACGGCAACGACGTGCTGGCCGTCTACGGCGCCGTGCGCCTCGCGCTCGATGCCGCCCGCGAGGGGGAGGGGCCGCGCTACATCGAGGCGCTCACCTATCGGATGGCCGCGCACACCACGAGCGACGACCCCACGCGCTACCGCGCCCGCACCGAGGAGGAGGAGTGGGCGGCGAAGGACCCGATCGACCGTCTGCGCCGCTACCTCGAGGCGCGGGACGAGGTCGACGAGGAGTTCGTCGGCCGCTGCGAGGAGGAGGGCCACGATCTGGCGATGGCCCTGCACCACGAGATCCATGCGATGGCCGATCCCGACCCGATCGAGATCTTCAGCCACGTCTACGCCGATCCGCACCCGCTGGTCGAGGCCGAGCGCGAGGAGTTCGAGCGCTACCGCTCCCAGTTCGAGGACTCTGGCGACCAGGCCGATGCGGTGTCCGCCGCCGACTCCGCCGCTGCTGATTCCGCCGCCGAGGAGGGCCGTCGATGAGCACCGTGAAGCTTCCGATCGCGAAGGCGATCACCGCGGGCCTGCGCGACGCCATGCGGGCCGACGAGAAGGTCATGCTGATGGGCGAGGACATCGGTCTGCTGGGCGGTGTCTTCCGCGTCACCGACGGGCTGCACGCCGAGTTCGGCGGCGACCGCGTCGTGGACACCCCGCTGGGCGAGGCGGGCATCGTGGGCACCGGCATCGGTCTGTGCTACCGCGGCTACCGGCCCGTCGTCGAGATCCAGTTCGACGGCTTCGTCTTCCCCGCCTTCAACCAGATCACCACGCAGCTGGCGAAGATGCACTACCGCACCCGCGGGCAGGTGCGGGTGCCGATGGTCATCCGCATCCCCTACGGCGGCGGCATCGGCGCGGTCGAGCACCATTCGGAGAGCCCCGAGGCGCTGTTCGCCCACACCGCGGGCCTGCGCATCGTCACCCCGTCGAACGCGCAGGACGGCTACTGGATGACCCGCGAGGCCATCGAGTCCGACGACCCGGTGATCGTCTTCGAGCCCAAGAAGCAGTACTGGATCAAGGGCGACGTCGACACCGACGTGCGGCCCGCGACCGGCATGCACAGCGCGAAGATCGTGCGCCCCGGGAACGACGCGACGCTGCTGGCCTGGGGTCCCTCGGTCTCCGTGGCCCGTGAGGCCGCCGAGGCCGCGACCGAGGACGGCCTGGACCTCGAGGTGATCGACGCCCGCTCGATCTCGCCCTTCGACGTCCCCACGGTCGTCGAGTCGGTGAAGCGCACCGGCCGTCTGGTGATCGTCCACGAGGCCCCCGTCTTCGGGGCGATGGGCGGCGAGGTCGCCGCCCGCGTCTCCGAGCAGTGCTTCTTCCACCTCGAGGCCCCCGTGCTGCGCGTGGGCGGCTATCACACGCCCTACCCGCCGGCGCGGATGGAGGAGGCCTACCTGCCCGACCTCGACCGCGTGCTCGACGCCGTCGACCGTTCCCTCGCATACTGACGGCGCCCCGCCGCCTCCGCCTCCCTGCGATGTCCCCTTCGCCCACTGACCAGCGCCCCGACAGCGGCGTGCACGGAAGGACCCGACGATGAGCACTCTCGTCATGATCACCCTCACCGACCCCGGCGAAGGACTCACCGAGGCCGAGATCCTCGACATCAAGGTGAGCGTGGGCGACGCGGTCGCCATCAACGATCCCGTCATCGAGGTCGAGACCGCGAAGTCCGCCGTCGAGCTGCCCAGCCACATCGCCGGCCGCGTCACCCGCGTGCTCGTCGCCGTGGGCGACGAGGTGCAGGTGGGCGCCCCGCTCATCGAGGTGGACACCGATGCCGACGGTGCGAGCCCCGCGCCCGCCGGATCGGCCGACGGTGCGAGTCCCGCTGCTGCCGCATCGCCCGACGGCGCCGCCGCCGAGCCGGACCCGTCGGCCGAGGAGCTCGCGATCCAGGCCCAGGAGGCGACCGGCGAGACCGCCGAGCCCGTCGGCGACACCGTATCCGCCACTGCCACTGCCACCGCCCCCGCCGCCGAGGACGAGCAGCCCAAGAACCTCGTGGGCTACGGCGCGCGCCCGGCGAGCGCCCGCCGTCGGCGCCGCGCCGCCGCGCAGGAGGGCGGGGACCCGCAGGTCCCGATCGACCGCATCCTCGCCAAGCCGCCCGTGCGCAAGCTCGCCCGCGACCTCGGCATCGCGCTCGCCGACGTCTTCGCGACGGGCCCCGGCGGGACCGTCACCCGCGAGGACGTGCTCGCCGCGCAGCAGCGCGCGATCGGCGACGAGATGCCCGGCGACGGGGACTACTTCCCGGACGAGTCCCCGCAGGCGCCCGCCTCGCTGCACGGCACCATGAAGTCGGCGACGAGCCAGCCCATGGACCAGCAGTCGTTCTCGGGCGTGACCAGCGACGACCGCACCACGCGGGTCCCTATCCGCTCGGTGCGCAAGCGCACCGCCGAGGCGATGGTCTCGAGCGCCTTCACCGCCCCGCACGTGACCGTGTTCAACGAGGTCGACATGACCGCGACCATGGATCTCGTGCGCTCGCTGCGCGCCTCCCGCGAGTGGGCCGACGTGAAGATCTCCCCGCTCGCGATCGTCGCGAAGGCACTGCTCGTCGCGATCCGCCGGAACCCCGAGGTCAACGCCTCGTGGGACGAGGCGGCGCAGGAGATCGTCTACAAGCACTTCGTGAATCTGGGCATCGCCGCGGCCACCCCGCGCGGCCTCATCGTGCCCAACATCAAGGACGCCCACCTGCTCACCCTCAAGGAGCTCGCCGAGGGCATCAACGACCTCGCCAAGACCGCGCGCTCCGGGTCGACGCCGCTGTCCGCGACCCGCCACGGCACCATCACGGTGACGAACTTCGGCGTCTTCGGCATCGACTCGGGCACACCGATCCTGAACCCGGGCGAGTCCGTGATCCTGGGCATGGGCGCGGTCAAGCAGAAGCCCTGGGCGGTCGACGGGAGGATCGAGATCCGCGAGGTGACCCAGCTCGCCCTGAGCTTCGACCACCGCCTCATCGACGGTGCGCTCGGCTCGGAGCTGCTGCGCGACATCTCCGCCGTGCTCGAGCAGCCCCAGCTGGGCCTCGTGTGGGGCTGAGCCCCGGCCGCCTTCTCCTCGGTACCCTGGTGCGGTGACCACGTCTCCCGCACCGCGCCGCCGCGACGATCCGCGCATGCGCACCGTCGAGATGGAGGCCGTCAGCGTCACCGCCGAGGAGGAGGACGGCGAGACCCTCAGCTCGGGCCCCGGGCTGCCTCCGCTGTCCTGGCAGCGCACGATGCTGCTCGTGGCCTGCGGCGGCGTCGCCGGCGGAGTGCTGCGCGAACTGTTCACGCTGCTCATGCCCACGATCCAGACGCCCACGCTGATCGAGGTGCCGCGCTCGACGCTGCTGGTGAACGTGCTGGGCTGCGTGGGCCTCGGGATCCTCACGGGCCTGCTCGAGCGCCAGCCCGACGCACCGCGCTGGATGCGCCCGCTGCTGGGCATCGGCTTCCTCGAGGGCTTCACCATCTACTCCGGAGTGGTGCTCGAGGGCTCCGCGATGATCGGCGCCGACTTCCCGGCGCTCGCGTTCGTGTACGGAGCGATCACGCTGTTCGGCGCGATCTGCGGGGTGCTGCTCGGGCTGGGCCTCGCCGGACTGCTGCACCGTCGCGGGATCCGGCTCGGTGAGCGGCTCTTCGGAGGCGTCCGCGCCGCGCACGCCCCGGCCCCGGCCCGTGCGCGCCGCTTCTCCCGCGTGGGCGCCGCCGCATCCGCCACCGCCACCGGATCCGCCTCCGGGACCGGAGCGGGAGGCGACGCGGGCCCCGGGAGCGGGAGCGCCGAGGCCCTGACGCCCGAGTCCGACGCGTCCGACGCCCCCGCGCCAGTGCCCGCTCTCGACGCCCCGGGCGACGCCGAGGTGCACACGACGCTCTCCTCCGCGACGCCCGCGGCCCCGAGCCCCCGCTCGCCCTCGCGCCCGAGCCCGCGGTCGGCCGCGCCACCGCCCCGTCGCCCGGGCGAGGGGGAGGGACGATGACGATCCTGCTGGGCATCCTCTCCGTGCTCGCCGTCGGCGCCGGATGCGGCATCGGCGCAGCCGCGCGCTGGGCCGTGCGCGAGAGCTTCTCGCGTGCCATCGATCGGCGTGAGAGCCCCTCGATCCTCCTCGAGGTCGTGCCGTGGCCGACGATGATCGCGAACGTCGTCGCGTGCTTCCTGCTGGGCATCGTCGTCACCCGGATCGGCGCGGAGCCGACGGGTGCCGTGCGCTATCTGTTCCTGCTGCTCGGAGCCGGCGTGTGCGGCGGACTGTCGACCCTCGCGGGCGCCGCCCTCGACGCCGTCCAGCTCGCGCGTCGCGGCACCCCGGTGATCACGGTCGGCTACCTGCTGGTGACCGCGGCGCTCGGCATGGCGGCGCTCTGGGTCGGCGTGCTCGTCACCCAGGGCATGGGCTCGGCGGGCGCGTGAGCGCACTCGCTGTCCTCCTGGGGGCGATCGAGGACCTCGCCGCCGCCGGCGCGCTCGGCGCCTCCCTGCTCGTCGGCCTGCTGCTGGTCGCGCCCGCGGATCGTGCGCGCCCGATGACCCCGATCGCGGTGCTCGGCGGCGTCTGGACCCTCACCCAGCTGCTGGTCCTCCTGCCCGCCCCGCGCCTGCTGCCCGCGCTCGTCGCCGCCGTCGCCGCCCTCATCACGCTGCTCGCGGCGGGCCTCGGCGCCGGCGCCCGTGCCCGGAGCGTCGGCCTGCTCACGGGCGTGCTCGCAGTCCTCGGCATCACGATCCGGGTGCTCGGCGACCAGGGATTCCTGCTCCCCCAGGCGGGGGCGGCCGTGCCGGTGCTCGTGCACGTCCTCGCGATGTCCGTGTGGCTGGGCGGACTCGGCGCGATCCTGCTGCTGCGCGCCCGCGCCCCGCTCGCGGACGCGCCGACCGTCATCGCCCGCTTCTCCCATCTGGCGCAGCTCGCGTGGTGCGTGCTCGCGCTCAGCGGGCTGTGGGCGCTGCTGACCCGCCTCGGCTCGCCGCTGGATCTCGTGACCACGTCCTTCGGGCTCGTGGGGCTCGCGAAGATCGTTCTCCTGCTCGCGCTCGGCGTCCTCGGCGCGCTCCAGCGGAGGCGTCTGGCGACGGGGATGGGGGCCGACGGGCCGGGGCGTCCGCTCGTCCGCCTCGCCGGCATCGAGCTCGTGCTGATGGTGGTCGCCGTGACCCTCGGCGGGCTCCTCGCGCTCCTGCCGGCCCCCGGCCCCCTCGGCGGCGCGGCGGCGACGGGCCCGGCGGCGGAGCTCACCGGCCACGCCCTGCCGCCCGCCCCGAGCGCGGCCGCGCTGCTGACGTCCTGGCGGCCCGACGCCCTGGTGATCGCCCTCGCCCTCGGCCTCGTGTGGGCGCTCCGCTTCCCGCGCACAGGACCCCGCTCGGCGCGACCTGCGCGCACGGTCGGGGCGCGGATCGTCGTCGGGGCCGTGCTCCTCGCGCTCGTCGTCTGCGGACCTCTCGGTGTCTACGGCCCGGTGCTGAGCTCGGCGCACCTGCTGCAGCAGGGCCTCCTGCTCGTGGTCGTCGGGCCCCTCCTCGCCGGCGCCGTGCCCACGCCCGGCGGTCTCGCCCGTCTGCTGCACCGCGACCCGTGGGTCGCCCCGCTGCTCGCGCTCGGGCCGACGGGCCTGCTCGTCCTCGTGCATGCCACGCCGTGGATGCTGGGCCCGGCGCTCGCGACGATCCCCGGGCACGAGCTGCTGCTCCTGGCCCCGGTGGTGCTGGGTGCCCTCACCTGGTGGACCGTGGACCCGGGCGCAGGTGCGTGGCGGGACGGAGGCGAGGGCGCAGATCCCGGGGAGCCCGTCGGTCGCCTCCGCGCGTGGCGCGTCGTTCTTCTCGCCCTGCCCGTCGCGGGGCTCGCGGCGAGCGGCCTGGCCGTCGCGCTCGGCAGCACGCTGCTGGCCTCGGACCGCTTCGGCGCGACGGGGCGCACCTGGCGGGCCGACGCCCTCGCGGACCAGCAGACGGGCGGCTGGATCCTCGTGGGTCTCGCCGTGCTCGCAGGGATCGCGCTCGCGGCCCGGGGCGTCGCAGCCCGGGGCGTCGCGTCCCGGGCGGCGCGCCTCGGTGCCCGCACGGGCGGTTGACCGGGTCGTCCTGCGATCCGGCCCGTCGGCCGAGCACCGGGCAGATCAGTCGCCCCGACCGATCAGTCGTCTTGACTGATCAGTCGTCTTGACCGTTCAGTCGTCCCGGCCGATCAGTCGAAGAGCGCGCGCACGGACCGCAGGCGGGCGAGCAGCAGGTCGCGATCCACGAAGGGGACGAGGGCGCTATCCTCGGCCGCCGCGGAGCCCGATGCACCGGAGCCCGACGCGCCCGCCCCCGCGCTGCGACGGTCCTCCCGGCGCGGCGGCAGCAGCGCGCCGAGGCGGCCGCGCAGACCTGACTCGCCGGGCAGCGGCACCTGGGCGTCCGAGCCCTCGCGCAGACGCCGGAACTGCGCGGCCTGCGCAGTGCCCTCGCGCTCGGCGTGCAGGGCGTAGGCGGCGACGTCGGCCTGCTCGACGAGCAGGGGCAGCACGCCGCCGTTCACGCGCTGCTGGCCCAGCAGCACGAGGTCGCCGCGACCTCGCGGGAAGGCGCCGAGGAACAGGTCGAGGCCGCCGCTCGCGGTGCGGGGCACCACGTCGTCGGGGAGGTAGTCGGCGCCCTGCTCGTAGCCCGTCGCGAAGACGACGACGTCGGGCGCGAAGTCCGCGTGGGCGCGGTTCCCGCCGGTGAAGGACACCGTGCCGTCCTCGTCGATCGCCTCGACGTCGCCCGTGGGGGTAACGCGCCCGTCGCGGATGCGCGGGGCGATCTCGTCGGAGACGATCACGGCGTCCTCGAGCAGGGGAGCGGCGGGCCTGGGCAGGCCCAGCGACTCCGGGGCGCCGACGGCGCGGCGGACGACCTGCTCGGCGATCTTCTCGTTCAGGGAGCCCAGCACGGAGGGCTCGCGGGACGCGGCGACGTCGCCCGGCTGTCCGCCGATCGTGCGCGGGACGATCCAGTGGCCGGTGCGCACCGACCAGCGCACCTCGAGCGCGCGGCGGGCGGCGTCCACGGCGATGTCGGCCGCGGACTGGCCGGAGCCGACCACGAGCACCCGCCTGCCCTCGAGCCCATCGCTGCCCGTCCACTCCGAGGAGTGCAGGGTGCGGATGCTCCCGGGCACGTCACCGGCCCATTCCGGCAGGTGCGGGCGTGAGGAGACGCCATGGGCGGCGATGATCGCGCGGTAGATCGTGACGCGGCCGTCGGAGAACTCGACCTGCCACACGCCCTCCTCGAAGGGCGCGGCGGTGCGCACCGCGAGGCGCGGCAGGAAATGGTCGGTGAGCTCGTAGCGGGCGGCGTAGGCGCGCAGGTACTTCGACATCTGCGCGGGGCGCAGGAAGCTCGGGAAGGAGACCGGCTGGATCATGTCCTCGTACTGCGTGAACTGCGTCGAGGAGATCATCTCCATCGCCGGCCAGACGGGGGAGTCCTCGCGCGAGGTGCTCCAGATGCCGCCGACGTCCTTGCCCGCGTCCACCAGGTCGAAGGGCACGCGGAGCGCCTTCAGGGCGGCCGCCGCGGCGAGGCCTGCGGGGCCCGCGCCGACGACCAGGACCTTCTCGCGACTGGGGACGTCGACGCCGGCGTCCTCGACGGAGGTCTGCTGCGTGGCGGAGGCGTGGGACATCGCGGAGGGCCTTCCGATCGGGGCTTGCGGAACGTGGCCCCCGGCGCACCGGTCCCGTCGGACGCGAGGGTCCGGGCGGGGCGCCGACGCCGTGGGGCGCGGCCATCCTATCCGCGACCCCGTCCGCGGGGTCCCAGCGCGCGGCGATCATCCTGCGGCGATCACACGACCGTGATCACCACGGAGATCCCGAGCGCGACGACCACCGAGGTCATCACGTGCCCGAGGAGGGCCTGCAGCCGCACCAGTCGGCGGGCTCTGCTGGTGAGCGGGACGCTCTCGTTCGCCGAGCCCGAGACCTGCACGATCATGGAGACGTAGAGGTACTCGTCGAAGCCGCGCTGCGGGGCGGACAGCTCGATGGCGTCGCCATGGCCGTCCTCCGCCGCGTACTCGACGGCGAGGGTGACCGCCGTCGAGTACCAGGTGCACAGGATCGCGGCGATCGTCGTCACCAGGAGCACCACGCGGTAGGGGCCGGACTCGCTGAGCAGGAGCAGCACGATCGCGAGCACCGCGAGCAGCACGAGCCCCAGTGCTTCGGCGCCGACCGATCCGCGCCCCGACACCCACCGCAGCCAGGCGGAGGCGCGCCGCGCCCGCGCCAGGCGCGCGGCGATCACGACGTCCCGCCGGGGGAGGCGGTGGAAGGACCAGTGCGTGAGCAGCGCGAAGCTCGCCGTGTACACGGTGATCGCGATGACGGCGAAGGCACCGGGGAGGGAGATCGCCTCACGCTCCCGCTCGCTCGGGAACAGCGCGCTCAGCGCGAAGGTGGCGGCCAGGGACAGGACGACGGTGACGGTGAGGGCGATCGTGTTGCGGCGATCCTCGGAACGCAGACGGAGCGCGAGATCCGCCGCGCGGTCGACCCGCCGGGCACGTCGCTCCCGCGCGCGGGCCAGACGCTCGCGTCGGCGGCGCGCCGAGGCCTCTGCGGCATCCCTCGCGCGTGCGCGAGCCTCTGCACGGGGGTCGTCGGGCGCACGGGAGTCATCGCGCGCCGAGTCCTCCGCGGGAGCGTTCATCGGATCGGGCCGATGGGACCGCCCGGCCCGCCCGCCGCCTCGCGCGCCAGGAGGAGCGCCCCGGCGAGACCGTCCTGGACCGGGGCCACGGTGCGCCCCGCCGACTCGAGCCAGGTCACGAGGTCGTCGTGGATGGGCCCAGGGGTCGTGAGCACGCCGCCGGCGAGCACCACGGGCAGCGCAGCCTCGGGGTCCAGACGCTGCACGGTGCGGGAGAAATGCCGGCCCGCGCCATCGAGGATCCCTCGCGCGACCTCGTCGAACTGGTCCTCGCACAGCGATCCGGGCAGCGGAGCGAAGCGCCCCAGGTCGGCGGGGGAGAGGGGATCGATCGCCGCGACCAGGTCCTGTCGCGGATCGCCGGTGGCGGAGCGCGGCACGAGCCCGTCGCGCAGATCGAGCTCGAGCACGTCGCCGAGCGCCTCGGTGAGGCCGGTGCGCGGTCCGCGGCCGTCGATGTCCGCGGCGACGGCCTGCAGCACGGCGCGCCCCAGCCAGACCGCGGAGCCCACGTCCCCGAGCAGCCACCCCATCCCGTCGCAGCGCTCCGCGGGATGGCGGCCCTCGAAGCGCACGCACACCGAACCGGTGCCGGCGAGCAGCAGCAGGCCGTCCTCGCCCACGCCCGCGCTGAGGAAGGCGGTGAGATGGTCGTCGGTCGCCGTGAGGCGGCCCGGCTCGATGCCGAGCGGAGCGAGCGTCTCGGCCACTGCGGCGGTGATCTCCCGCCGGCGGGCCGCGCCGTTGCCCGCGAGGCCGAGCACCGCGGCGCCCACGCGCTCCTGCGCGGCCGCGGGACCGTCGATCCCTGCCGCCTCGAGGGCGCGACGGGCCGGCTCGGCGAGCGCCGCGAGCGCTCCGGGGCCGCTCGAGCGCAGGTTCGCACCGGGCCCCGTGACGGGCTCGGCCATCAGCGGCGGATCGTCCGGATCGACCGGCGCGACGAGGAGTCTGCTGCGGGTGCCGCCGACGTCCGCCACCAGCACGACGGGCGACGTCACAGCTCGGTCACGGTCCTGGGGAGCCTGCACGGGACCTCCTTCATCGTGGTAACTTCAGCATAGAAGATCGGCGAGGGAAGTTTTCTTGACGTTCGGCTCCGGGAGCGATCCCGGAGGGTGTCATCCCGGATCCCCGGATCCTCGATGACGCTGCTTCTCGACGCGGTTCCCGCATCGCTCGACGACGAGACGATATCCACAGTGCCGCCCGGCACGTGCCGACCCGACAGCTGTGAGGAGTTCCGATGATCTCACGACGAGGTGTTCTCTCCGCCGGAGCCGCCGGCTCCGCCGCACTGGGCCTTGCCGCCTGCTCGGGCGGCTCGGGCGGCAGCGACCCGACCGACACCGAGGCCAACGCCGACAAGACCATCACCCTGTGGATCATGCAGGGCACGAACGCGAAGACCGACGAGTACGTCGACGCGATCAGCAAGGCCTTCAAGGACAAGACCGGGGCGACCCTCAAGGTCGAGGTCCAGCCCTGGGACGGCGCGCACGACAAGTTCGTGACCGCCATGAGCGGCGGCACCGGCCCGGACGTGGCCGAGGTCGGCACCACCTGGGTCCCCGAGTTCGCCGACGCCGGCGGCCTCGACCCCCTCACCGAGGACGTCGAGAAGGCGGGCATCGGCGACGGCCTCGTGCAGGGCCTCGTGGACGCCGGCACCCTGGACGACGAGCTCTACGGCATGCCCTGGTACGCGGGCGTCCGCTCGATCCTCGCGGACAAGAAGATCCTCGAGGACGCGGGCGTGACCGAGCAGCCCGGCAGCTGGGACGACCTGCTGTCCATGATCGAGACGCTCAAGAAGAAGAACCCCGACATCATCCCGTTCCCCATCGCGGGCGGCTCGACCTTCGCCGGCATGCCCTTCGTCTGGGGCGCGGGCGGCGACATCGCCACCGAGTCCGGCGGGACGTGGAAGGCCGCGATCGACTCCACCGAGTCGGTCGAGGGCATCACCTGGTACACGGATCTCGCGCTGAAGCACGACTCGTCGACCGCTGCCGCCTCGAGCTGGCTCGAGACGGACTCCCTGGCCGCCTTCCAGCAGGGCAAGGTCGCCATGTTCATCACCGGCTCGTGGGTGCCCGCGACGATCAAGGCCGACGACGAGGACCTCTACAAGCGCCTCGTCGCCTTCACGATCCCCGCGAAGGACAAGGCCGTCGCGCCCTCCTTCCTGGGCGGCTCGCTCCTGTGCCGCTTCACCGAGACCGAGGAGCCCGAGCTCGCCTTCGAGCTCATCAAGCTCATGTCCACCGGTGAGTTCGCGACCCAGTGGGCCAAGGACACGAACTACTTCCCGGGCGAGCAGAAGGCGCTGGACCAGGTCGTCTCCGACGGCGATGACCTCACCAAGGTCTTCGCCCAGCAGATGACCGAGGGCGGCACCACCGTTCCCGTGACCCCGGCCTGGGGTCAGATCGAGGGCAAGAAGACCCTGTCCACCCTGTTCAGCGACATCCTCGGCGGCACCGATCCGCAGAAGGCCGCCGACGCCGCCGCCACCGAGATGGACAAGATCTTCGGCGGATGAGCGCTGGCACCTCTTCCCCGAAGAACACCGCGCACGAGAACACCGCGCACGCCACCGGGACCCTCGCACGCCGACGGGTCCCGGTGCGCCGACGCCTCCAGCGCGGCTCCGCTCCCTGGCTGCTGCTCGCCCCGGGACTGGTGACCCTCGCGGTCCTGCTGCTCTGGCCGCTGGTGCGGGTGCTGAACCTGTCGGTGCAGGACTACCGGCTGCGCAACCTCATCCGCGGGGACTCGAACTACACGGGCCTGACGAACTTTACCGAGATCCTCTCCGATCCGTTCCTGTGGGGCACGGTGCTGCCCAACACGGTGGGTTTCGCGATCGTGTGCGTGGTGCTCACGATGGTCGTCGGGATCGTGGTCGCCCTGTTCCTGAACACCCTGGGCACCTGGTGGCGCAGTATCTGCACCACCGCGATCATGGTCGCCTGGGCGGTGCCCGCGATCACCGGCACCTATGTGTTCGTCTGGCTCTTCGACCCCCTGAACGGGCTGGTCGCGAGCACCCTGGACCAGCTGGGAATCATGGAGGCCGGCTCCTGGAACTGGTTCGCCAACCGCTGGGCGTTCTACGCCATCGCGACCGCGAACGTCGTCTACCACGGGTTCCCGTTCATCGCCGTCACCGTGCTGGCCGGGCTCGGCACCGTGCCCAAGGAGCTCTACGAGGCCGCGGCGCTCGACGGCGCCGGCCCCCTGTCCCGCTTCCGCAGCGTGACCATCCCCGGCATCCGGCCGATCCTCGCGGTCTGCATCATCCTGTCGACCATCTGGGACTTCAAGGTCTTCACGCAGATCTACCTGATGCCCGGCGGCAACGGCACCAACCGCGACGTGATGAACCTGGGCGTGTGGTCCTACTCGGAGTCCTTCGCCCAGGGGCTGTACGGACGCGGCTCGGCGATCGCCGTACTGCTGACACTCCTGCTGCTGGTGATCTCCGTGATCTACATGCGCTCGCTCATGAAGGAGGACGAGCTGTGAGCACCGCCCCCTCCGCCCGCACCGCCCCCGCGGCCCCCGTCGGCCCCGCGCCGAGCGCCGCCGAGCGCACCGCGCAGCGCGCGGCGATCCGTCGCCGCAGCCCGCGCCGCATCGCGGCCGCCATCGGCAAGGTCGTCGGCATCGCGGCGGTGCTCATGTTCTCGCTGTTCCCCTTCTACTGGATGCTCTCCACGGCCGTGGACCCGAATCCGCTGGGGCGCGGCGCGAGCTGGCTGCCCACCGGGTTCACCCTGAAGAACTTCCGCTTCGTGCTGGTCAATGCCGGATTCCTGGACTACGTGAAGAACTCGGCGATCGTGGCGCTGGGCACCGTGCTGATCTCCGGGGCGATCGCGCTTCTGGCCGCCGTGGCGGTGGCCCGCTTCCGCTTCCGCCTGCGCACCCAGGTGCTGATCCTCGTGCTGCTCGTGCAGATGGTGCCGCTCGAGGCGCTCGTGATCCCCCTGTTCCTGCAGGCCCGCAACCTGCACCTGCTGAACTCGATGCTGGGCCTGATCATCGTCTACCTCGCGTTCTCCCTGCCCTTCGCGATCTGGAACCTGCGGGGCTTCGTCGCGGCAGTCCCGAAGGAGCTCGAGGAGGCCGCCTACGTGGACGGCGCGAACTGGCTGCGCATGTTCCGCTCGATCCTCTTCCCGCTGGTCGCCCCGGGCCTCGTCGCGACCAGCGTGTTCAGCTTCATCACCGCCTGGAACGAGTTCATCTTCGCGCTGACCTTCATGCAGGACAGCTCGAAGTACACCGTGGGCGTGGGGCTGCGCAGCTTCTTCACCCAGAACACGGCGAACTGGGGCGCCGTGATGGCCGCCTCGACGATCATCGCCCTGCCCGTGGTGATCTTCTTCGTCCTGGTCCAGCGCAACCTCGCGAGCGGCCTCACCCAGGGCGCGGTGAAGGGATGAGTGGGACGCCCGCCTGGGACCGCGACGTCCTCACCCTGCTGATGGCCCCGCTCGAGGGCACGACGCTCCCGGACTGGGCGGGCGAGGCACTCGACGCGGGCCTCGGCTCGATCATCCTGTTCGGGTACAACACGCCGGATCCCGAGACCGCGGCCGCGCTCGCCGCCTCGATCCACGAGCGCCGCGACGAGGTGCTCGTGGCGATCGACGAGGAGGGCGGGGACGTCTCCCGCCTGCAGGCCGCGACCGGTTCGTCCCTGCCCAGCGCCTGGGCCTTCGGGCAGATCGACGAGGTCGCGCTCACGACCCGTGCGGGCGAGGCCCTCGGCGAGCTCCTCGCCGCCTGCGACATGGACCTCGTGCTCTCCCCGGTGCTCGACGTCTCGACGGACCCGGCGAACCCCGTGATCGGCACCCGCTCGTACGGCGACGACCCCGACCGCGTCTCGCGCCACGGCCGGGCCATGGCCAGCGGCCTGCGCAGCGCCGGACTGGGCGTGACCGGCAAGCACTTCCCGGGGCACGGCGCGACCTCCGTCGACTCCCACACCGCCCTGCCCCGCATCGACCTCGCCGCGCGCGACGTGCGCCGCGAGCACCTCGCCCCCTTCCAGATCGCCCCGTGGCTCGATGCGGTGATGACCGCCCACATCCTCGTGCCCTCCCTGGGTGAGGGCCCCGCCTCGCTCTCACGCTGGTCGACGACGCTGCTCGACGAGGTCTCCGGGAACGGCTTCCACGGGCTCGTGATCACCGACGCCCTGGACATGGCCGCCGTCGCCGCCGATCCCGGATTCGGGGAGGCAGCCGTGCGCGCGCTCGAGGCGGGCGCGCACCTGCTGTGCCTGGGCACCTCGCTGCGCCGCGACGCCGCGCAGATGGTCCGCGAAGCGCACGACGCGATCCTCACCGCGCTCGAGAGCGGGCGTCTGGACCAGGAGGAGATCGGCCGACGGGCCGCGCAGACCCGCGCCGCCATCCGCTCGCTGCGGATCCGCCGCGGCGTCGAGCCGCGCCGGAGCATCCCGGAGACCCTGCGCGACCTCGACGAGATCGGGGCCGATGCCGCGCGCCGCGCGGTCACCGCCCGCCATGCCGCTCTCAGCGGGGGACCGGTGGTGGTCGCGGACGCCCGCGTGCGCGCCGACCACGCCTCCGGCTCCCGCAGCCCGCACCTGGTCACCGCCCTGCGGGAGCGCGGGGTGGACGTCACCGAGGCCCAGTGCCCCGGCGATCTCTCCGGTGCCGCCGAGGTCCTCGTGGTCACCCGGCTCCCGCGCTCCGACGCCGCGGAGTCCCAGCGCGTCGCCGAGGCGCTGCGCGAGCGGCCCGACGCGATCCTCGTCCACACCGGCGTCCCGGACGCCGCCCTCGAGCACCGGGGGAGCGTGAGCACCCTGGGCAGCTCGCTGACGATGATGCGCGCCGCCGTCGACCTGCTGCTGCGCGCCGGGCGGGAGCCGCGATGAGCGAGCCCGTCACGATGCGCGAGCCCAGCACGCTGAGCGAGCCCGTCACGATGCGCGTCCTGGGCATGATGTCCGGCACCTCGGCCGACGCGGTCGACACCGTCCTGGTGGACCTCGCGCGCCACCCGTCGGACCCCGACGTGCTCACGGCACGGCTGCTGGACGTCGACGAGCATCCCTGGCCGGGCCCGCTGCGCGAGGCGATCCTGGACGTGCTCCCGCCCGCGGTCAGCGACGTCGCCGCCTGGGACATGCTGCACGCGCAGATCGGCGCCCATCTCGGCGAGGTCGCCGCGCGGGTGCTCGGGCGCACGGGCGGCGCTGACGGAGCGGACCGCGCGGGCGCCGACCTCGTCGTCTCCCACGGCCAGACCCTGCACCACTGGGCCGCTGCGGACGGACGCGTGCAGGGCACCCTCCAGATCGGGGACGCCGCCCGCATCGCGGAGGCGACGGGGACGAGCGTCCTGCACGACCTGCGCAGCGCGGACGTCGCCCGCGGCGGTCAGGGCGCCCCCTTCGCCCCGGTCCTCGATGTGATGCTCGCGGGGGCGGAGGGCGGAGCCGTGCTCAACCTCGGCGGGATCGCGAACGTGACGCTCGTCGAGGCCGCCGGGTCGGGCGGCTCCTCCGAGGCCGACGGCACCTCCGGGACCGGGGGGACCGCCGGGACCACCGAGCCGACCGTGCGCGCCGGCGACGTCGGCCCTGCCAACGCCCTCCTCGACTCTGCCGTGCGCCGGGCGACGGGCGGGCGCATGCACTGCGACGAGGACGGCCGCCTCGCCGCCTCCGGCACGGTCGACCAGCGCGCGCTCGCCGAGCTGCTCGCGGACCCCTTCTTCGCGCTCCCGCTGCCGCGCTCGACGGGCCGCGAGCACTTCGACGCCGCGTACGTCGAACGCATGAGCCCCCGCGCCGCCCGGCTCGACCTGCCGGACCTGCTGGCCACGCTCACCGAGCTCACGGCCCGCACCGTCGCCGACATCGTGCACGACTCCGGCGCATCCGTCGTCTTCGCCTCCGGAGGCGGCATGCGCAACCCCGTGCTGCGCGCTCGCCTCGCCGCCCTCCTCGCCCCGGTCCCGCTGCGCCCGAGCGATGACCTGGGCGTCCCCTCCGATGCCAAGGAGGCGCTGCTGATGGCCGTCATCGGCTGGTTCTCCGTCCACGGCATCCCCGCCCTGCCCGTCGGCCCCGACGGAGGGCCCGTCACCGGCGCCCGCGGCGCCGCCGTGCTGGGCTCCCTCACCCCGCCGGTGCCCGTCACCGGCCTCGATCCGTGCCGCGCCGCCCCGCGCGGCACGTCCGATCCGTCCGACGCTCCCGCCGCGCGCCCGCGCCCCCGGCGCCTGCGGCTGCTCGGACCCGACCACCGCACCCCGGGAGGTGCCCGTTGACCGAGCAGACCGAGCCCGACGCCCCCACCGAGCCGGCCGCGCACGCAGAGCCGGCCGTCCCCACCGAGCCGGCCGCCCCCACCGAGCCGGCCGTCCGTGCTGAGCCCGCCGAGCGCTGGCAGGACCTCATCGCGCTCGCCTCGCCCACGGAGGAGCGGAACCCGCGCACGCACGAGCTCGACACCCTGGACGCCCCCGAGCTCGTCGACACGATCCTCGCGGAGGACGCCCGCGTGGCCGGCGCCGTGCAGGCCGTCTCCGCGCCCATCGCCCGCCTCGTCGACCTGTGCGTCGAGGCCATCGCCGCCGGCAGCACCGTGCACTACATGGGCGCGGGCACCTCGGGCCGCCTGGGCGTGCTCGACGCCGTCGAGCTCCTCCCCACCTACAGCGCGACCGAGCAGATGGTCACCGCGCACCTCGCGGGCGGCATCGCCGCGATGACCCGCGCCGTCGAGGGGGCGGAGGACGACGCCGACGCGGGCGCCGACCTGGTCGCCGAGCAGTGCGGCGAGGGAGACGTGGTGATCGGCCTGGCCGCGAGCGGTCGCACGCCGTTCGTGCGCGGATCCCTCGCCGCCGCCCGCGAGCGGGGCCTGTCCACGGGCCTGGTCGCGGCCAATCCGCAGGCGCCCCTCGCGCGCCTCGCGGACGTCGCGGTGCTCGTGGACGTCGGCCCCGAGGCGGTCACCGGCTCGACCCGCATGAAGGCCGCGACCGCCCAGAAGCTCGTGCTCAACGCCCTGTCGACGGCGACGATGGTGCGGCTCGGCACCACCTTCCAGAACCTCATGATCGACGTGCGGCCGACGAACGCGAAGCTCGTCGCGCGCACCGTGCGGATGCTCGTCCAGGCCACCGGCGAGTCGCCCGAGCGGGCCGCCGGGGTGCTGGAGGAGGCGGGCGGCCGCGTGCGCGTCGCCCTGGTGGCGCTCCTCGCGCATGCGGATGTCACGGATGCGGAGGTCGCCGCAGTACGCTTCGGGAAGGATCCCGGGAGACGGGGCGACCCGGCGGGCATCCGCAGCGCGGTCGCGAGCCTCACGACGAAGGAGTCACCATGAGCCTGCAGCCGGACAGTCCGTCCACGGACCGGCGATGAGCACGCCGCCGCTCCTGCTGAGGCTGCGCAGCCTGCGCGGCGACCTCAAGCCGGCCCTCGCCCGCATCGCCGATCTCATCCTCTCCGATCCGGCGGGCGTCGCCTCGATGACCATCGGCGACCTCGCCCGGGAGGCCGACTGCTCGGAGGCGAGCGTCGTGCGCTTCGCGCGCCAGCTCGGCTTCCGCGGCTACCGTGACCTGCGCTTCCGCCTCCATGAGGAGGCCGTCGCCGCGGCGACCGCCGGGGAGGACCACAGCAGCGACGGCGACATCGACCCCTCGGACGACATCGCCACGATGACCGGGAAGATCGCGGCGGCGGACTCCCGCGCGGTGCACGACACCGTGCGCGGACTGGACCTCGAGGCGCTCACCCGGGTGGCCGACGCCGTCGCCCCCGCGCGCCGCATCGTCCTCTTCGGCGTCGGCGCCTCGGGGCTCGCGGCCACGGACGAGCAGCAGAAGCTCGCCCGGCTCGGCCTGCCGGCCGTCGTGCACACCGAGGCCCACAACGGTCTGCCCGCGGTCGCCCTGCTCGACTCGGACGACGTGCTCATCGCCTTCTCCCACTCGGGCCGCACCGCGGAGCTGCTGGACGCGACGCGCATCGCCCGCGAGGCGGGCGTCCGGGTGGTCGCCGTCACCGGCGCCGCGGGCTCCCCGCTCGCGAAGGCGGCCGACGACGTCCTGCTCACCGCCGCCGTCGAGTCTGAGCTGCGCTCGGGGGCGACCGCCTCCAGGATCGCCCAGCTCACGGTCGTGGACTGCATCTTCGTCGCCGTCGCGACGCGCGTGCCGGACCTGGGCCGCGAGGCCCTGCGCCGCACCCGCGCCGCCGTCGACGACCGCCGCGTGCACTGACCCGGTCCCGGCCTGCACCGTCCGCCGACCCGCTGCACGCGGCACGCGGCACGCGGCGCAGCACGCGGCCCCACCGGTCGGCGGCCCCGCCGATCGGTCCGGTTGCGAGCCTCCCGGCCCCCGGATGATCGGCCCGCCGACCCCCGCGCTTGCCGAACTCCCGTCCCGCGAGGCCAAGGGCGGCGGTCATGGAACGGCGTATGCGCGACATCCGTGCCGTATGAGACACGGATGTCGCGCATAGGCCGACGGAAGACAGCGAACCCGCTCAGGACAGGGGGTCTGCACGGCAAAGGAACCCGCTGAGGATCGGGGACCGCACGGGACCGGGCACAGGTCCGTCACCGAGGTGCCGGCGCCGCGCCGCTCACAGCCCGACCATGCGCATCCCGTTCTCGTCGTAGCGGTCGCCGGCGACGCCCACGTGCGCGGCCAGGGCGTCGAGCGCGGCGACGTCGTCGGCCGAGAGCCGCACCTGCGTCGAGCCCGCGTTCTCGACGACCCGCTCGCGGCGGCGCGTGCCCGGGATCGGGACGATCGACGGGGACTGCGCCAGCAGCCAGGCCAACGCGATCTGGGCGGGGGAGGCGTCGCGCTCGTCGGCCAGCCGGGTGACGTGGTCCAGGAGCGCCTGGTTGCGACGCAGGTTCTCGGCCTCGAAGCGCGGGACGCGAGCGCGGATCTCGCCGTCGCCGAAGTCCTGGTCCGCGGTGACGGTGCCGGTGAAGAATCCCTTGCCGAGCGGGCTGAACGGCACGAAGCCGATGCCGAGCTCGTGGCAGGCGGGCAGCACCTCCGGCTCGGGGTCGCGGGTCCACAGGGAGTACTCGCTCTGCACGGCGGTCACGGGCTGGACCGCGTGGGCGCGGCGGATGGTCTCGGCGCCGGCCTCGGAGAGGCCGAAGTGGGCGACCTTCCCCTCGGCGATCAGCTCGCCGACGGTCCCCGCGACCTCCTCGATCGGCACGTCCGGGTCGACGCGGTGCTGGTAGAAGAGGTCGAGCCGCTCGATGCCGAGCCGCTCCAGGGACTCCTCGGCGACCTTCCGGATCTGCTGCGGACGCGAATCGGTGCCCTGCATCGTCCCGTCCACGATGTTCCAGCCGAACTTCGTGGCGACCACGACCTGGTCGCGGATCGGGGCGATGGCCTCTCCCACCAGGCGCTCGTTGTCGTACGGCCCGTAGACCTCGGCGGTGTCGATGAAGGTGACCCCGTGCTCGACGGCGAACCGCAGCACGCCGATCATGTCCTCGCGGCTGCCGGGGTTCGGGCCGTAGGACTGCGACATGCCCATCGCCCCCAGTCCGATCGCGGAGACCTCGAGTCCCTGTCCCAGTGTCCTGGTGTGCATCTGATCCTCCTCGTGGATGAGCGGGTGCGGCGGGCGCCGGCCACGTGGGCGCCGACGCCGTCCGCGATATCCATGCTCCGCCCGTCGGCCGGCTCCTGGCAGTCCCTGGCAGTACCCCCGCGGCGCCCCACTCCCGGTCCCCGCCCACACACCCGGTCCCCGCCCCCACGCCCGGTCCCCGCCCTCACGCCCGGCCTCCGCGCGCGGAAAATCCCTGTCGCCGCCGCCCGCCCCGGGCTAGCGTGATCGCCATGAGCATCTGATCGGCATCCCCGTCCGCGTCCCGACGACACCCCGGAGCCGATCCATGACCTCATCCACCCCGCGCACCGCCGCCACTGACACCGCCACCGATTCCGCCTTCGCGGTCCCCCGTGCCGATTCCGCCCTCCACCTGCGGGCCGACGGGATCTCCCACCGCTACGGCGCCCGCCGGGTGCTCACCGACATCTCGCTCACCGTCCCTGTCGGCACGCCCACCGGGCTGCTCGGGGAGAACGGATCGGGCAAGTCCACGCTGCTGCGGATCCTCGCGAGCGAGGAGGAGCCGGAATCCGGCGAGGTGCAGGCGCCCGGCCCCGTCGGCCTGCTGCGCCAGGAGCTCCCGCACGATCCGACCGCGACGACGCTCGCCGAGGTCGTCGAGGAGGCGCTCACCCATGCGCGCCGGCTCGAGGAGTCGCTCACCGAGGCGGGCGCTGAGCTCGCGGTCGACGACTCGCCGCGTGCTGCGGCCCGCTACGACGCCCTGCTCGCCCGCGCGACGCTGGCCGACGTCTGGAACGCCGAGACGCGCGCCGCCGAGGTCCTCGCGGGACTCGGCCTGGCCGACGTCCCGTCGGACCGGCTGCTCGCCGAGATCTCCGGCGGACAGCGCGGGCGCCTCGCCCTGGCGCATCTGCTCATCACGCGGCCGACGACCCTGCTGCTCGACGAGCCGACGAACCATCTCGACGACGCGGGCGCCGACTTCCTCGCGCGCCTGCTCGCCGAGCACCCGGGCCCGGTGCTCGTGGCCAGCCATGATCGCGCCTTCCTCGACCAGGCCACGGGCGCCCAGCTCGACCTCGATCCCTCGCCGACGCCGCTGGGGGAGGAGGTCGGCGGCCTCACGGCGTACACCGGCACCTTCACCGACTACCTGCATGCGCGCCTCGACGCGCGCGAGCGCTGGGAGAAGCAGTTCCGCGACGAGCAGGAGGAGCTGGACCGGCTGCGGGAGACCGTGGCGTCCAGCCACAGCGTCGGCCACGAGGGTCGCGGTCCGCGCACCGAGGCCCGCGCGTCGAAGAAGTTCTACGCGGACCGCAACGCCGCCGTCGTCTCGCGGCGGGTGCGCGACGCCGAGCGGCGCCTCGCCGAGCTCGAGGAGAACCAGATCCGCAAGCCCCCGGCAGAGCTGCACTTCACCGGCTTGCCGGACGCGGCGAGGCGCCGTGCCGCCGGCGAGGTGCTCGTCTCGGTCGCCGGAGCCGGGCTCGGAAGCCGTCTGCCCGCGACGTCGCTGAGCGTCTCGGCGGGGGAGAAGCTGCTGATCACCGGGCCCAACGGCTCGGGAAAGTCGACGCTGCTGTCCCTGCTCGCAGGGCTCCTCGCACCCGATCGGGGAACGGTCTCGGTGACCCGGGACCGCGCTCTGCTCGCCCAGGACGAGGAGATCGACGAGCGCACGAGCGTGCGCCGGATGCTCGGCGGCACCCCGGAGGGCGACAGCGTCCCGGACCTCATGGGGCTCGTCCATCCGCGCGATCTGGACCGGCCGCTCGGCGAGCTGTCCCGGGGCCAGCAGCGCCGCGCGGCGCTCGCCTCCCTGCTCGCGAACCCGCCCGCGCTCCTGCTGCTCGACGAGCCGACGAACCACCTGAGCCTCGACCTCGCCACCCGCCTCGAGCGCGCCATCGGGCAGTGGGAGGGCACCGTGGTCATCGCCTCCCACGACCGCTGGCTGCGTAGGCGCTGGACGGGGCGGACGCTCGAGCTGGGGTGAGGCGGGGGCATCGCGTGAGGCGGGGGCATCGCGTGCGCTGGAGGCGTCGCGCACCACGAGGCGGATGCCCGGGTCGATGTCGTGGAGCACCTGGCGGCACTTCCCGCACGGGGCCATCACCCGCCCGTCGCCGCGTCACACCCGTTCACGTTCGCGCGCGAGCCTTGCGCTCGGACAGGGCGCTCGCCGACGGTGTCCCCATGCCCGACAACGACACCGCCCCCGCCCCGCACTTCGAGACCCTCGCGATCCACGCCGGTCAGGCGCCCGACTCCGATACCGGCGCCCGCGCCCTGCCGATCTACCAGACCACGAGCTTCGTGTTCCCGAGCGCGCAGTCGGCCGCCGACCGCTTCGGCCTGGCCGAGCTCGGGCCGATCTACACGCGTCTGACGAACCCCACGCAGGAGGCCGTCGAGAACCGCATCGCCGCGCTCGAGGGCGGCGTCGCCGCGCTCCTCGTCGCCTCGGGGCAGAGCGCGATCACGCTGTCGATCCTCAACGTCGCGCAGGCCGGCGACAGCATCGTCGCCTCCCCGAGCCTCTACGGCGGCGCCTACTCGCTGCTCAAGCACACCCTCAGCAAGCTGGGCATCGAGACGGTCTTCGTCGAGGACCCCGACGACCTCGACTCCTGGCGGGCGGCGGTCCGCCCGAACACCAAGGCGTTCTTCGCCGAGTCCGTCCCGAACCCGCGCCAGGACATCCTGGACATCGAGAACGTCTCCGCGATCGCGCACGAGGCGGGCGTCCCGCTCATCGTCGACAACACCATCGCGACCCCATACCTGCTGCGGCCGCTCGAGCACGGGGCCGACGTGGTCGTGCACTCGGCGACCAAGTTCCTGGGCGGCCACGGCACCGCGATCGCCGGCGTGATCGTGGACGGCGGGGGCTTCGACTTCTCGACCGATTCCGAGAAGTTCCCGCTGCTGAACGAGCCCGATCCCGCCTACCACGGGCTCGTCTACTCCTCGCTCGCACCCGACCTGCCCCCGTATGCGATCCGCGCCCGGGTGGCTCTGCTGCGCGACCTGGGGCCCGCAGTCTCGCCCCACAACGCCTTCCTCATCGCGCAGGGGCTGGAGACCCTCCCGCTGCGCCTCGAGCGGCACGTCGAGAACGCCCGGAAGGTCGCGGACCACCTCAAGGCCCGGCCCGGCGTCGTCTCCGTCGCCTACGCGGGCCTGCCCGACTCGCCCTACTACGACCGTGCGCAGAAGTACCTCCCGAAGGGCGCCGGCTCCGTGCTGGGCTTCGTGCTCGAGGGCGGGCGCGAGGCGGGCGTGGCCTTCGTCGACGCCCTCGAGCTGCACTCGCACGTGGCGAACATCGGCGATGTGCGCAGCCTCGTCATCCACCCGGCCTCGACCACCCACTCGCAGCTCACGGTGGAGGAGCAGCGCGCCGCGGGCGTGGAGCCCGGCTTCGTGCGGCTCTCGGTGGGCCTCGAGCACATCGACGACATCCTCGCCGACCTCGAGAAGGGCTTCGCGGCGGTCGCCGAGCTCTGAGACGGAGGCGGGCCGGTCGCCTCCGTCCGGCCCGCCCCGCCCACTCCTGACGGCCAGGTGAACGGGGCCCGGAACAACGCGTGAACATCCGGTTCTCTGCCTGGTCACGACCTGCTCCCACGGCCCGCGGACGCCGGGTTCGCATCGTCCGTGCGGGCAGGGACGTGAGAGCCTTGAGGGGTGAGTCCCACCCCCTCCGCTCCTGACACCGGCCCGCTGGCGACCTGGCCGCCGCGCTGGAGCCCGCGCGCCGTCGTCTTCGACTGCGACGGGCTGCTCGTGGACACCGAGTCCGAATGGCTCGCGACCCAGGCCCGCTACCTCGCCGCGCACCACGCGACGATCGACGAGGAGACGCGCAGGTCGCTCACGGGTCGCAGCATCGAGACCGTCGTGCGCGCGCTCTCGGCCCGCACCGGCCAGGACCCCTATGCAGCGGCCGACGAGCTCATGGTCCTGCACCGCGAGGCGCTCACCGATGCCGTCGCCGTCCTGCCCGGCGCCGTAGAGACCGTGCGCGCGGTCGCCGCGCGTGTGCCGGTGGCGATCGCCTCGAACTCCCCGCGCGACCTCCTGGACGACGCCCTCGAGGGCCTGGGGATCGCGGACGTCGTCCTCACCGCCGTGAGCGTCGACGACGTCGCCGAGGGAAAGCCCGCGCCCGACATCTACGTCGAGGCCGCCCGGCGGCTGGGCGCCGGCGTCGCCGACACCCTCGCCTTCGAGGACTCCGAGACCGGAGCGACGGCCGCCCGTGCGGCCGGGCTGCCCCTCATCGCCGTCCCCTCGATCCCCGGGCAGCGACCCGTCGCCGACCGCACCCTGGCGAGCCTCGAGGACACCGCCCTGCATGCCTGGATCCGCACCTGGGAGAGAGCCCGATGACCACCCCTGCCCCGACGCCCACCCCTTCGGCCGCCGCCACCGGCCTCGACCGCTTCCGCGAGGCCTTCGGCGACTGGACGCCGCGTGCCGTCGTCTTCGACTGCGACGGGATGCTCCTGGACACCGAGACCGCGTGGAGCCACCGCACCCAGCCCGCGATCCTCGCCCGCTACGGCGTGGACCCGGCGGCCGCCGAGGGCGCCCTGCCGCTGGGCCTCACGGTCGAGGACGCCTCCCGCGTGATCGCCGACCTCGCGGACGCCCCCTACGAGGAGGTCCTCGCCGCCACCCGCGAGCGCTTCAGCGCCGACGTCGCCGGCGACCTGGACGTGCTGCCGGGCGTCCACGAGGTCCTCGCGGCCACGAGCGCGCGGGTGCCGATCGCGTGCGCCTCGAACTCCTGGCACGAGATGCTCGAGGACAAGCTGGGCCGCGCCGGTCTGCGCGACTACTTCCGGGTGCTCGAGTCGGCCGACACCGTGGAGCGCGGCAAGCCGTTCCCCGACATGTACGAGGCGGGAGCGCGCGCGCTCGGCGCCCAGCCCGCCCAGGCCCTCGCCTTCGAGGACTCCCACACGGGCGCTCAGGCCGCGCGCTCGGCGGGCCTGCGCCTGATCACGATCCCGCAGGACGGCGAGGCCCCGCCCGCCGACCTCTCCCTGCGCACCCTCGCCGACCCCGGCCTGCTGAGCTGGATCGAGAGCTGGTGAGCCGGTCCGTCGGCCTCGACAGCTCTGCCGGCCCGTCGACCTCGCCGGCTCTGCCGGCCCGTCGACCCCGTCGTCACACTCCGACGTACGCCCAGGTCGGCGCGCTCAGGGTGTGACCGACCCGTCGGCATGGCGAGCTTGACTGGCACGCGCGCCGCGGCTCGGTGTTGACTTGCCCCCATGACTTCATCAGGCGAAGCGACCGACGGACCTGCCAGCAGTGACGGATCTGCGTCCGCAGCGCCAGCGGGCGGCCCCCCGTCCGGCCCCGTCGGGGGCGCCGCGCGCGACGTCCGCGTGCACGGCAGCGCGCTGCGCGGCCGCGGCTGGCTGAACACCGGCGGCGTCGAGCTGGACCTCGAGGATCTGCGCGGCAAGGTCGTCGTCCTGGACTTCTGGGCCTTCTGCTGCGTGAACTGCCTGCACGTCCTCGACGAGCTGCGGCCGATCGAGGAGAAGTGGGCCGACGAGCTCGTCGTCGTCGGCGTGCACTCCCCGAAGTTCGAGTTCGAGAAGGACGCCGACGCCCTCGCCGCGAACATCGAGCGCTACGAGATCACCCACCCTGTGCTCGACGACCCCGAGCTCAGCACCTGGAGCGAGTACGGGGCGCGCGCCTGGCCCACCCTCACCGTGCTGGACACCCACGGCCGCATCGCCGCGAACCTCTCCGGTGAGGGCCATGCGGACACCATCGACGCGCTCGCCGCGCAGCTCGTGACCGAGGGCGAGGCCGATGGCTCCCTGCGCCGCGGCCCCGCGCCGACGGTCATCGCCGACCGCGTCCCCCAGACCCTGCGCTACCCCTCGAAGGTCTCCACCCTCGATGACGGCCGCCTCATCGTCTCCGATGCCGGCCAGCACCGCCTCGTGGTCTTCGAGCCCGACGGCTCGACGGTCTCCGAGGTCATCGGGGAGGGCCGACGGGGCCGCGCCGACGGCGACGCGCCCGACGCCCTCTTCGCCGAGCCCAACGGCGTGCTCGTCCTCCCGACGGAGGTCGCGGACGAGGCCGGCTACGAGGTCCTGGTCGCCGACAGCGCCAACCATCTGCTGCGCTCGGTGGAGCTCGGCCGCAGCCGCCTGCTGCGCTCGCGCACCACGAGCATCGTGGGCACCGTCGCGGGCGGCGGCGCGCAGTGGATGCAGGGACAGGCCCTGCCCACGGGGGAGGGCGACCCGCTCGGCTTCGCGCTCTCCACCCCGTGGGACATCACCTGGTCCCACGCCCTGGACCGCGCCGTGATCACCATGGCCGGCATCCACCAGATCTGGACGTTCGACCCGCGCACAGGCTCGCTCGCCGTGCTCGCGGGCACCACCCAGGAGGGCCTCGTCGACGGCGCCCTGGTGTCCTCCTGGTGGGCGCAGCCCTCCGGGATCGACGAGATGGACGACGGGACCCTCGCGATCGCCGACTCCGAGTCCTCCGCGATCCGCCTGCTGGACCCGCAGACCCTCACCGTGCGCACCGTCGTGGGCAAGGGCCTGTTCGACTTCGGGCACGTCGACGGCCCCGCGGACCACGCCCGCCTGCAGCACCCGCTGGGTGTGACCGCGCTGCCCGACGGCCGCCTCGCCGTCTGCGATACCTACAACGGCGCGATCCGCCTCATCGACCTCACGGGCGACGAGGGCAGGGGCACCGTGGTGACCGTCGCGACCGATCTCGCCGAGCCCTCGGGCGCGGTGATCGGCGCGCCGATCGACGGCATCGGCCAGCTCATCGTCGTCGAGTCCGGCGCCCACCGCCTCACCTGGGTGCCCGTGGCGCGCGCCGCCGAGCGCGTCCTGGACGAGGGCGCGCAGCGCACCTCGCGCCCGGTCACCGAGGTGGGTCCCGGCGCCCTCACGGTGCGCGTGCTGTTCACCCCGCCGCCCGGCCACAAGCTCGACGACTCGCTGGGTCCCTCGACCCAGGTGTCGATCTCGACGACGCCCACCTCGATGCTCACCTCCGGCTCGGGCACCTCGACCGCTCTCGAGCGGACGGTGGTGCTGGACCCGGCGTACTCGGACGGCGTGCTGCACGTGAACGCGCGCGCCGCCTCGTGCGACGCGGATCCGTCGGTCGAGTTCCCGGCCTGCCACATGCACCAGCAGGACTGGGGCGTCCCGATCCGCGTCGTCGCCGGCGCCCCGGACGTCCTGGACCTCTCGCTGCTGGGCTGATGGACTGACCCGGTCCGGCCCACGCCGGCCGGAGCCGGCGCGACCCGGCCCGACACGGCCCAGCCCCTCCCCAGCCTCCCCAGGCACGATCCGTCAGGCATGATCCGACGGGCCCGCCCGCCGGGCCCGTCCCACCAGGCAGGAGACCCCGTGGAGTTCATCACCGATTTCGCTCTCGGAGAGGACAGCGCCGTCCTGCTCGTCGTGCTCGGCGTCCTCGCCGTCGCCGCGATCGTGCTCGGCGCGATCATCCCGCCGCGGCTCGCCCATCATGGTGCGGCCGTGGCCCGCCGCCGCGCGGAGTCCCGCGCGAGCGGGAAGGGGTCGGCTCGCGCGTCCGACGCAGCGAGCACGGAGAGCGCCGAGGACCTCGAGGTGCACGAGGACGAGGAGGGCATCGCCCCGGCCGACGAGGACGACCCGGACCTGCTCACCGAGGAGGACTCGGACACCGGCGACCCCGCGGTCGACCGGAACCTGGGGCGCCGACTGGGCTCGCTCGTCACCACGGCGACCGTCGTCGCCGGCTGGGTGGGAGTGCCCGCGGGACTCCTGCTGCTGCTCGTCCCCGGCTCGTCCGATGTGCGCATCCTGCGCATCGGCTTCTTCCTCATCGGCCTGATGGCCGGTGCGCTCGCCGCCTGGCGCGCGAGCGGGATGATGATGAGCGCCTTCGGGATCGCGCCGAGCGACCGTCCGCGCGCGATCTCCCGCTTCGGCGGGCTGTTCGTCGCGACGGCCCTGGGCATCGGCGCACTCCCCGTCGTGCTGTCCGTGTACTTCATGCGCGAGGCCGCGGCCTCGCCGATCATCGCCTACGCCGCGGGCGCCGCGCTCTACGCGCTCGCCCTGCATGCGATCGCCTCCCTCGCCCACGGCACGGGGCACGCCGCGACGATGCTCGTCGGCTCCGACGAGAACGAGATCCACGCCGAGGACGAGACCAACCCGGGAGGACCCCACCTGCGCCTCGCGCAGCTGCTGCGCCGCGGTCCCGCCCGCGCGGCCACGCTGGTCGCCCTCACGGCGGCCCTCGCGGCCGCCGGCATCCGCGTCTCCGTGCCGGTCTTCGCCACGCACGGCCTGGGCATCACGATCCTCGCCCTCACGGTCGCCGTCGCGGTCGCGCTCGTCGTGGCCCTGTTCCCGCACACCGGTCGCGAGGGCCGCGAGCGCACGGCCCTGCGCGCCGGGCAGCTCGTGCCCGCGCTGCTGGGCGTCGGCGGGATGATCGCGGGCGTCGCCCTCTGGCTGCCCTCGAGCTACCAGAACCTGCGCTTCACCGCCGTGGGGATGGGCAGCTTCACCGACAAGGCGCTCACGGGCTCCGACTCCCCGGTGCCGCGCAGCGACCTGCAGAGCCAGATCACCTCGGCGATCTCCGACATGTCGCAGTGGATCACCGCGACCGACGAATCGCACTACGCGAACACGTTCCTGGACACCCTCACCCTCTACGGCACCCACCCCAACGCGCTCGCCGCGCTGGGCCTGGCCCTCGGCGCCGTGATCACGCTGCTCGCCCAGCTACTCGCCGCGCGCGTGCTGAACCCGCACGAGGCGGCCTCGCTGCGCGCCGCCCGCAGCAGCCGCACCGGCGGGGCCCTCGGCGCGATCACCGTGCTGGGCACCGCGGCCCTTGCGGCCGCGGGCGTCCTCGCGCTCGGCGCGCTCGTGCTGGCCGTGCTCGTGGTGCTCGCCGAAGGGGTCCCGGCCCTGGCGCTCTCGCTCGTGGCCTTCGCGGGCCTGGGCGGACTCGTGGTGATCGCCGCGAGCGCCGCCCTGCACACCTCCGGCGCCTTCGCGGACCGTCCCGGCACGGCCGAGCCGTGGCGCGATGCGAGCCGCACCGGCGGCGCCGAGACCGCCGTCGGCGTCCAGCTGGTCGCGGCCCTCGCGGCGCTGCCCTTCCTCGCCACGATCGTCGCCGCGGTCGCCGGCTCCTCGCGCGCGAAGAGCGTCTGGGAGGACCGCGCCCTGCACGCGATGACCCCGGACTCGGTCGCGGTGCTCGGCGGGATCGCCCTGGGCGTGGTGACGATCGCCCTGATCGCCTCGTCGCTGCTGCACGGTCTGCGGCGCCTGGGCGTCGTCGCCGTCGTCGAGACCCGTGCCGCCATCCTCGACGGCCGCGACACCATGGACTTCGACGACCTCCCGCTCACCTCGCGCCGCGCCGCCCTCGCGCCGGTCGCGATCGCCGCGCTGATGCCGGTGGTCGCGGGCTTCGGCCTGGGCCCGTCGGCCCTCCCGGCCTTCGTCGGGACCCTGGTGCTCGCGGCGCTCGCGACCGCCGTGGCCTCGACGCTCGCCGCGGGCCTGGGAACCTCCTCGGTGCGCGTCATCGAGAGCGGCCGCTACGGCGGGCCGGGCTCGTGGGGCCACTCGGGCGCGCTCGGCACCACGGTGCTCATGGGCGGCCTGCGCAACGCCCTGGGCACCTTCATCTCGATGGCGGCGCTCGTCGGCTCCCTGATCGGCGTGCTCTCGGTGGCCTCGATGATCAACGCGATGATCGACGGCACGAACGAGTTCCTGCGCTGGGGCGTGGCGCTCGTGGCGCTGCTCGCGCTCGGCGCCTGCTGGCTCTACGAGATCACCGCCCCGCAGACGGACCTCGAGGACGACTTCGGGGAGGCCTCCAAGCCGCTCTTCTCCCGGGCCGACGAGGAGGACGAGGCCGCAGGCTCGACGAACCCCCTGCTCATGGACTGGGCGGACGAGGACGAGGAGACCGACGCGTCCGACGGGCCCGATGCGTCCGAGGGGGCCGCGCGAGCGGGCGCCGCGGCGGCCTCGGGCTCCTCCCGTCGGAAGAAGAAGGGACGCGGCGCGAAGAAGAAGCGCTGAGCTCGGTGCCCTGCCCGCGGTGACGCGGCCCGAGCCCGTCTCAGACGCTCGCGCCGAGCGCCCTCTGGATGAAGCGGACGAGCGCGGTCTCGTCGGTCCCCGGCGGCAGGGTGCGGCCGATGAGCATCGCGTTGATGATGCGCAGGCTCGCGTCCACGTCGAGGTCGCCGCTGAAGTCGCCGGTGGCGACGCCGTCGTCCAGGATCGAGTGGAGGACCTTCTCGATCAGCACGACGTGCTCGCGCATCTTCTGCGCGATGTCCGGGTCGAGGTTCACGCGCCCGCGCGTGCTCGGGACGTGGAAGGACGTGCTCAGGCCCAGCTGCGTGCGCACGTACAGCTCGATCGCCTCGATGGGGGTGGATGCGCCCTCGATGCCCTCGCGGAGCTGGTCGAGGTAGTCGCTGGTCTCGTGCATCGTGTACTCGACCAGGAGCGTGTCCTTGTCGGGGAAGTGGTTGTACATCGCGGTGCGCCCGACACCGGCGACGGTCGCGATGCGCGAGAACGTGATGTCCTCGAAGGGCTCGGTCTCCATGAGCTCGCCGAGCGCGGAGAAGATCTTCTCGCGCGTCCGCTCGCGATGCTCCTCCAGGGAGCCTCCGATGATCTTGGGCATGGACATATTCTTGCACCGTGTCAGCTCGATCCCCGGGCGATCCGCCATCGGGTGTCGATCGACCCAGCCATCTCGCGGCCCGCGCCACTAGACTCGCGGCGTGATCGACGTGGACATCGCCCGACGACTGCGGGACCTCGGCCTCCCCTGGGAGCCTGCCGAGGGCGACCGCTTCACCATCGACGTACCCGACCTGCGCGAGCAGACCTTCATGCTCTCCTCGATGGTCGTCGAGCCCGGTCGGGGCCGACGGGGCGAGCCCCTCTTCACCTTCAACGGCACCACCGAGTGGGCCCTCGACTCCATCGAGGAGGACGAGGCGGTCTGGATCCCGCGCGAGGACCAGCTGCGCGAGGCGCTCGGCGACCACTTCGCCCAGCTGCGCTGCGAGCGCTCCGCCTCCGGCGCCGTGGTGCACGTGGTGACGCTGTCCGGACCGGAGGAGACGCGCGAGATCCGCGCCCAGAAGGTCGAGGACGCCTACGCGGGTGCCCTGCTCGTCCAGCTCGAGGAGCGCGCCCACGGCATGTCCTGACAAAAGCTTCCTTCTGAGGTACTGTCGATCCGTCTCGAAGGACGACGGCGTTGTCGGAAGGACGGAACATGTCGGGTCATGAATCCCGGAGCGACCTCACCTCGGGCAAGCTCCCCGGTCGCATGCGGACGATCGCGACCATCGCGACGTTCGGCGGCCTGCTCTTCGGGTACGACACCGGTGTCATCAACGGTGCCCTGCCGTCGATCCGCAGCGACCTGCAGCTGACCAGCCTCACCGAGGGGGTCGTGGCCTCGATCCTGCCCTTCGGCGCCGCGTGGGGAGCGGTGTTCGGCGGCCGGATCGCGGACCGCTTCGGCAGACGCCCCTCGATCGTCGGCCTCGCCGTGGTCTTCGCGCTCGCGACCATCGGGTGCTCCCTCGCGCCGAGCGTGGCCGTCCTCGCGCTCTTCCGCTTCGTCCTCGGCCTCGCTGTCGGCGGCGCGTCGGCCATCGTCCCCGTCTTCCTGGCAGAGATGGCGCCGACCCATCTGCGGGGGCGCGTCGTCGCGCAGAACGAGTTCATGATCGTCACGGGGCAGGCCCTCGCCTTCATGATGAACGCCCTGCTGGCGACGCTCTTGCCGGAGACCGGGCACGTCTGGCGCTACATGCTGGCGCTCGCGACCTTCCCGGCCATCGCGCTGTGGATCGGCATGCATGCGGTGCCGGAGTCGCCCCGGTGGCTCGCGCGCGCGGGGCTCTACGGCCGCGTCCAGGAGGTCCTGAGGGACATCCGCGGGGACGCCTTTAGCTCCGACGAGCTGAGCGAGGTGCGCGAGCTCGCGAGGGAGGACTACCAGGCCGCCTCGGGGACGCTGCGCGACATCCTCGTCAGTCCGTGGATGCGCAGGATCCTGGGCATCGGCCTCGGGATGGCGGTGATCAACCAGATCTCCGGCATCAACGCGATCCAGTACTACGGGGTCAGCGTCCTCGAGAGCGCCGGTTTCGGCGGCAACGGCGCCTTCTACGCGAACATCATCCCCGGTCTGGTGGGCGTCGGCGCGGTGGGGCTCGCGATGGTGCTCCTGCGCACCGCGCGCCGCAAGCGGATGCTCCTGACCGGGCTCGGCGGCACGATCTGCTCCCTCACATGCTTCGCCCTCGCCTTCCAGCTGATCCCCGAGGGCAGTCCCGCGCGCCCCGTCGCGATCCTCGCGTGCATCGTGGTCTTCGTGGGCTTCATGCAGTGCTGCATCGGCACGGTCACCTGGCTCTACCTCTCGGAGATCTTCCCGCTGCGCGTGCGCGGCGCCGGGATGGGCCTGTGCACCTGGGTGCTGTGGATGTTCACGTTCCTGGTGGGCCTCACCTTCCCGGTGCTCGCCGACGCGATCGGCGCCGGTGCCACCGTGCTGATCTTCGTCGCCCTGCAGGTGGTCGCGTTCATCTGGGTGTGGCGGGTGGCCCCCGAGACCAAGGACCGCACGCTCGAGGACATCGAGCAGGACTTCCGGCGGAGGTACGAGGAGCACCGCGAGTCGGCGACGGCGTCCTGACGCGCGGCCGCGGGATCGCCCGTGCGGTGCCCCCTCCTGCGGCGGGTGCCTCGGCCGGAGCGGCTGACGACCACCACGACGAAGGCCCCGGTGATCACTCACCGGGGCCTTCTCATCGCGTGGAGCGGGTGACGGGAATCGAACCCGCGCTGTCAGCTTGGGAAGCTGAAGTTCTACCATTGAACTACACCCGCGCATCCTCCTCGACCTGCGGGAACATGCCCGTCGGCGAGTCGAACGGGATCCAGCATAGCGTGCGATCGGCGCCGGCGCGAAACCGTCCGCAGACGCTGCCGTGCACGTCACGCTCGCCCGATAGGCTTGCCCCGTGCTGCTCAGCGACAACGACATCCGCGCCCAGATCGACGGCGGTCGGGTGCGACTGGACCCGTTCGACGCCTCGATGGTCCAGCCCGCGTCCGTGGACGTGCGCATCGACCGCTTCTTCCGTCTCTTCGACAACCACAAGTACCCGATGATCGACCCGTCGGTCGAGCAGCCGGCGCTCACCCGCGAGGTCGCCGTCGACCCCGAGGAGCCCTACGTGCTGCACCCGGGGGAGTTCGTCCTCGCCTCGACGTACGAGCAGGTCACGCTGCCGGACGACATCGCCGCGCGCCTCGAGGGCAAGAGCTCCCTGGGGCGCCTGGGGCTGCTCACCCATTCGACGGCGGGCTTCATCGACCCGGGCTTCACCGGGCACATCACCCTCGAGCTGTCGAACATGGCGACGCTGCCGGTGGCGCTGTGGCCGGGCATGAAGATCGGGCAGCTGTGCTTCTTCCGGCTCTCGTCGGCCTCGCAGAACCCCTACGGCAGCGAGGGCAACCTCAACCGCTACAGCGGGCAGCGCGGGCCCACGGCCTCCCGCTCGCACATGAACTTCCATCGCACGCTGATCCCTGTGGATCCCGCAGAGGAGCCCGGCGATGGCCGCTGAGGCCGACGGGCGAGCGGTCGGCGCCCGGCAGTCGACCTCGCACCGGCTCCAGCTGCCCCATGGCACGCCCGCCGAGACCGTGCTGACGATGATCCGCAACGTCCTGCCGGATGCCCAGCTCGAGGACGGGGGCATCGACATCGGCGGCGGCGCGATCCTCGTCGAGGACGCGCGTCGACCGAGCCGCTGGACGCTGCGCACCCCGCGCGTGCGCGACAGCGAGCCCGCCGAGGACCTCCCCGACTCGCACGGCTACGGCCGCGCCTTCGCGGACGGCATGCCCTTCGGCGACGAGCGCGAGGCGCTCGATCTCGCCTGGTCGCTCGCCCGCCGGCTCGACGGCGCCGTGGTCACCGATTCGCACACGCGGCTCGAGCCGCACCCCTGCCATGTGCGGGATCTCTTCGTGACCAGCCCGAACGCGCTGCTGGCGGCGGACCTTCTCGCGCTCGTGCAGACGGTGGAGCCGGGCGCGGAGCTCGTCACCCCTCCGCCCGAGGCCGACACCACCGGGTACATGCTGCGCATCCCGATCGGCGAGGTGGGCGATGCTCCGGGGATCGGCACGTCGGGCGCCGGCGCGGTGCTCCTCGCCCCGTCGGCCGACGATCCGCAGGACGAGATCCTCCTGCGTGTGGGCCCGACGTCCCGGCCGACGGCGCTCGAGGCGCTGCCCTGGCTCGAGGGCGCCGTGGACTACGAGATCGTGCACGAGGTGCTCGACGAGCGCGATGCCGAGATCGACGTGCCCGACGAGGCGACCGCCGCCCGCTGGACCGGGATCTATCGCAGGATCGGCGTGCTCGCGGGCCTGATCGTCGAGACCGTCGGCGGGTACATCGTGGACCTCGAGGGCTTCCTCGTCGATCCGGCCGACCTGGTCTGACGCGCAAGCGGGCTTCTGAAGGGCGCCGGGCGCCGGGCTCTGGGCGCCGGTCGCGAGTGTCGCTGTCGCCGACGTGCCGGTTCCCCTCTCGCGCGGCTTCTCCGGCCCGCTGCCTGCGCCCGCCGCTCTCTGCGATCTGCCCCCATGGCACCAGCATCCCCACGGGTGATGCAGGTCACATAGCTGAGAGTCCCCAGGGGCCCTTCGTGTGTCGGTCCCCCCGAGGAGCATGGGTGCCATGGACGACGAAGACCTCGGCGCGCACGGCGCGACCGCACCTGGGACGGACGGCATCGCCGCCCGCCCCGGCGCGATGCCCGCGCGACCGGGAACGTCGGATGCGTCGTCCCCGATCAGTCTTTCGGCTGACGGGGCAGTGCTGCTCCGTTCCGTGTCGGTCGGCCGCACGATCGACGCACGCACGATCGACGCACGCGCGGTCGACGCGGGCAGCATCGACGCACGCACCATCGACCTGCGCGAGACGACCTCGGCGATCGCCGACGCGGCGCTCATCGGCCCGGCGGCGACCCTCGAAGCCGCCGATCTCTCGCGCGTGCTCGTGGGCATCGACGAGATGCGGTCGGCCCTCGCCGCGCTCGAGATGCGCACCATGTCGGAGCTCGATGATGCGATCCGCGCGCAGGACGTGCGCGAGGGACTGCCCGTGAGGGGCCAGGGCCGGCGCACCACCGGCGAGATCCAGATGGCTTCGCGCATCTCCCCGGCCACGGCCTCGAGGAGACTGCGGGCCGGGCAGCGGATGACCCGCGAGATGCCCCGCATGTTCGAGGCTCTCGCGCGCGGAACGATGCAGGCGGACGCCGGATACGCCGTCGGCCGCTCCGTCGGGCCCGTCGAGCCCGATCTGCGCGGCCACGTCGACGATGTCCTCGCCGAGCATCTGCCCGATCTCGACGGCTCGACTCCCGCGCGCTGGTCGCAGGAGGTCGGTGCGCTCGCCCAGAAGCTCGACCCGCGGGGCGGACCGGAGCGCCACAAGCGCGCCGCGACGCAGCGCGGCGTCACCGTCGCCCCCGGCGCACACGGCATGGGCACCGTCACCGCGGTGCTTCCCGGCCCCGACTGCGCCGCGATCCGCCGCAAGCTCGCCCTCGCCGCCGAATCCCTGCAGGTCGAGGGTGACGAGCGCACGCACGGCCAGCTCATGGCAGATCTCTTCGCCGACACCCTGCTGGGCCGCGACGAGACGATGGACCCCGTGCACTTCGCGATCAACGTGGTGATCTCCGAGCGCTCCCCGTTCACGCCCACGCACGGTGAACCCGCCGTCGTCGAGGGATACGGCCTCGTCGAGGCCACGCAGGTGCGCGACCATGTGCTCGACCCGCGCTTCCCCGATCGGCGCACGGCGTCGGGCCGCCCCCTCGCGGGCTCCGTCCACGCGCAGGCTGCCGTCTCCGGAGCCGGGCACGTGCACGGAGCCGAGGCAGTCGAAGGAGCCGAGGACTTCGGTGCTGATCACGAGAGGCACAGCCCGGCGACGACCCTGCGCAGCCGAGCCCTCGACATCATCGATCTCATGCGCCGCGACCGGGGTGCGCCACCGCTCCCCACCGGTGAGATCACCGCGAGCGACCCGCCGCCCGAGAGACCTCCCGGCCCTGCGGCGGAGCGGCTGCCGGAGCGGACTGGCGTCTCGTCAGCCGATCCGCCTCCGGGGTCCGAGAACAAGCCCTCGCGCGAACAGATCGAGCACGGCCTCGCGCGTTTCGAGCAGCAGATGGGCGATTCCCTGCGCCGCGTCTTCACGCACCCGACCACCGGCGAGCTGATCGCGATGGACTCCCGCTCGCGCGCTTTCCCGGAGGGCCTCAAGCTGTACATGCGGCTGCGCGACGTGAGCTGCGTGGGCCCGTACTGCGGCGCGCCGATCCGCCACGCCGACCACATCCGGCCGGTCGCCGAGGGCGGGCCGACGAGCGCCGCGAACGTTCAGGGCCTGTGCGCGCACTGCAACCTCACGAAGGAGGCGCTCGGCCGCGTCGAGCACACGCCGTCGGCCGATGGCAGCCACCACGTGACCTGGACCAGTCGCCTCGGCGCCACCGCGACCGTCACCCCGCCCTCGCTCACCGGCCTGGCCCACGATCCCGCGAAGATCCCTGGTCCAGCGAGGGCCGAGGCCGGCGGGGGAGCGGCCGGTGCCGACGCTCCGACGGCCCGGGCTGATGCCGCGAACCCCGTGCGCAGCCGGCGACACCTGCGGATGCTCGTCGAAGGGGAGGACCTGCCCGCGCGCGATCCCTACGCGGATCTCTCCCCAGAGGACGAGGGCCGGATGACCGCCGCCGCCTTCGCGAGCTTCGGGCCCGACGACGAGGACGACGAGGACGTCGAGGAGCGCGGACCCGTAGGACGACGCATCCTCGACGAGTGCGAGATCCTCGAGGAGCTCGACCGGCTCGACGCGCTCGGCCGGCCCGACGATGACCTCGGCGCCCTGAGGGACTCCGCCTGAATCCGATCCCGGAACGCCGCCGCCACCTCACCCATCACCTGGGTGCGTGCGCGGGTCTGCGAGATCACGCGTCCCAGGTGGTCCCCTCGACCTGCGGCACCTCGACCCAGCTGCGCGAGTCCGCCGAGCGCACGATCGCCTCGGTGACCTCCGCCGCGGAGAGCCCGTCGGCCGTGTTCGGGGCGGCACCGGAGCCGATGCCGGCCCCACCGGCCCCGCCGACCACGTCGGTCAGGAACTGCGCGCACTCGATCGCCTTGAGGTCGTCGAAGCTCATCGGGATGCCGGGACCCGGCTGGAAGCGCTGGTAGTCGCCGTGTCCCGCGCCCGCGAGGACCGTCGTGAACCCGTGCTCGAGGCCGCCGTCGCCGATCATCACCTCGAACTCGTTCATCCGGGTGAAGGACCAGCGGGCGGAGCCCTCGGTCCCGTAGACCTCGAGCGCATAGTCGCTGCGGTGCCCGTGCGCGACCCGAGACGATTCGAGGGTCGCCCGCGTGCCGTCCGCCAGGGTCGCGAGCGCCGCCACCCAGTCCTCGTTGCCGACCGCGCCGCGCTCCGACCCGACCTCGACGGCGCCATGGCCCACCCCGGCCGACGTCGGGATCGGGCGCTCGCGCAGGAACACGTCCGTCGCGGCGCTCACCTCGGCGATGCCGTGGCCGGTCACGTACTGGACGAGGTCCGCGCCGTGGCTCAGCAGATCGCCGATCACCCCGGCTCCCGCCCGGGAGCGGTCGTAGCGCCAGGTCAGCGGACCGTCGGGGGAGGAGGCGTAGTCGGCGTAGAGCCAGCAGCGCACGTTCGTGATCCGTCCCAGCCTCCCGCTCGCGACGAGGGCGCGCAGGTGCTCGACCGCCGGCGCATGCCGGTAGTTGAAGCCCACGGCGGTCGCGACGCCGGCGGCGCGCGCCGCCTCGTGGATCTCGCGGCTCTGCGCCGCGTTCACGCCCATCGGCTTCTCGATCCAGAACGGCTTGCCCGCACGCGCCGCCGCGAGGGCGACGTCCCGGTGCAGGAAGTTCGGCGTGGCGATCGAGACGACGTCGACCTCGGGGTCCTCGAGCATCCGCGCGACGTCGGCCACCGCGCGCTCGAAGCCGAACTGCTCGCGCGCGGCCCGCTGGTTCGCGGGCAGCGAGTCCGCCGCGCACACGAGCCGCAGGGCGAGGCCCAGCTCCGGGTAGCGCGCCGCGAGGTTGCGGTACGAGTTCGCGTGCAGTCGGCCCATCCAGCCCAGGCCGACGACGCCGACACCGAGGGAGCGCGGGCTGTTCTCAGCGTTCGTCGCCGCCACCGCGATCACTCCCCGCCGAGCTCCGCGAGGATCCGCTCGCGCATGCGGCGGTTGATGGCGTCGGCGTCCTCCTCCCAGCCGAACACGCACACGGACACCGGCCCGTCGTACTCGCGCTCGCGCAGGGCGGAGAAGGCGTCGTCCCAGTCGATCTCGCCGTTGCCGATCTCGTTGTGCTGGTGCACGCGGGCGTCGACGCCGGGAGGGTTCACGATGTAGCGGTTGCCCACGTTCGCCGTGTGGTCGAAGACGTCGGCGACGTGCAGGTGGCGCAGGCGGTCACCTGCGTAGTCGAGCATGTCGCGCACGCTCGCGCCCGGCGCGCCCGGTGCTCCGCCGCCCAGGTGGAAGGCATGCGGGAAGCAGAACTCGTAGTTGAACCAGTCCCGGTCCACGCCGCGCACGATCTGCACCGCGCGCTCGTTCGTCTCGGCGAAGTCGTAGGGGTGGGCCTCGACCGTGCACTCGATGCCGAAGCGCTCGAAGTCGGGAATGAGCTCCTCGATCGAGCGGTAGAACTGGGACTCGCTGCGCCGCGGCTGGTTCGGATCCCCGGAGAGCTCGGTCGCGATCATGGGCACCTCGAGGGCGTCGGCGATCTCCAGCAGCCGCCGCCAGTTGCGCACCTGCGCCTGACGCTCCTGCTCGTCGGGGCTGGACCAGTCGAAGACGGGGTTGAACGTCCAGATCCGCACGCCGGTGTCCTTCATCGCCTGCTTGACGTCGGCGATCTGGTGGCGGTCCACCTTGGGGTAGTGGTGCCACTCGTGGAAGTCGGCGCGCGGGGACAGCTCGATGTATCGGAAGCCGAGCTCGGCCGCCTTGTGCACCTCCTTCGCGACGGACAGGTGCGGGTGGTACATGCTCGGATCCAGCAGGACCTTCACCATGGTGTCTCTCCCTCGTTCCAGGACTCAGGCGCTCTTCAGCCCCAGGCCGCACTCGGCCAGGAACTCGCGGGTCTTCACGGCATTGGGCAGCGGCAGCGAGGGATCGCACGGGTAGAGATCCTGCTCGCAGATCACGTAGAGGTCCTTGTCGAGCGTCGCGAGCTTCGCCACCAGGTCCTTCATGTCGGGCAGCCCGGCCGGCGGACGCACCGAGGCGCCCTTCGCCACGGCCTGCCCGAAGGGCCAGTCCTTCTCGTGCGCCTCGCGCGTGATGTCCCCGTCGAAGGCCTTGATGTGGACATAGCCGATGCGGTCGGGGTACTCGTCGATCATCGAGATCGGGTCGCCGCCGCCGTAGACCACGTGGCCCGTGTCCAGGCAGAACGAGACGAGCTCCGGGTCGGTGGCCTCGAAGACCCGCGCGATCTCCTCGGGGGTCTCGATGTGGCTGTCGCCGTGCGGATGCAGCACCATCGTCAGCCCGTAGTCCTCCGTGAGGATCCGGCCCAGCTCGTTGGCGTGGGTGACGTAGCGCTTCCACGCCTCACCGGTCAGCTGGCGGTCGTCGGTGAACTCCCAGGTCTTGTCGTCGCGGTACAGCGGCGGCAGGTGCACCATGTACTCCGCGCCGACGGCCGCATGGGTCTCGGCGATCGCCCGGAAAGTGCGCTCGGTCTCCGGCCAGGCCTCCTCCTTGTGCAGGATGCCCCAGCCGGTGCCGGCGACCACGCGGAAGCCGTTCTCGTCCATGACGTGCCTGAGGTCGGTGGCGTCCTGGGGGAAGTAGCCCCAGGGGCCCGTCTCCATGACGGAGAAGCCGGCCTCGGCCATCTCCGCGAGCGCCGTGCGCCAGGGGATCTGCTTCTCGTCCTGGGGGAACCACACGCCCCACTGGTCCGGGCACACGCCGATCGTGAGGCGGTCGAACGGCGCCTCGGGATTGCGCGAGAGGTCGGTGCGCGCACTGGTGAACGCAGAGGTCACGGGGTCATCTCCTTCGATGGGGCGGTGGGAGCAGGTCTCAGTCGTGCGTCGGGAAGCTCATGGACGCCTCGAGGTGCTCGTCCTGGCGGGGCCAGCGCGAGGTGACCGCCTTCTGCTTCGTGTAGAACTCGAGGCCCTCGGGGCCGTGCGCGTGGTGCTCGCCGAACAGCGAGTCCTTCCAGCCGCCGAAGGAGTAGTAGCCCACCGGGGTCGGGATCGGCACGTTGATGCCGACCATGCCCACCTGGACCTCTTCCTGGTAGCGGCGCGCGTAGTGGCCGGAGCCGGTGAAGATCGCGGTGCCGTTGCCGAAGCGCGAGGAGTTCACCAGGTCGATGGCCTCGTCGAAGTTGTTCACGTGCATGACCACCAGCAGCGGTCCGAAGACCTCCTCGGTGTACGTGGGATGGTCGGCCGCCAGGTCGGTGACCACCGTCGGCCCCACGAAGTTGCCGTTCTCGAAGCCCTCGACGACGAGGCCGCGGCCGTCGACGACGATGCGGCCGCCGGCCTGCTCGGCCTCGTCGGCCATCCGGATGACGCGCTCGCGGGCGTCCTTCGTGATCACCGGCGGCATGTCGGTCGACGGATCGGAGCCGGGGCCGACGGTCAGCTTCGCGGCCTCGGCGGCGATCGCCTCGAGGAAGGGCTCGTGGGCGTCGCCCACGGTCACGGCGACCGGGACGGCCATGCAGCGCTCGCCCGCGGAGCCGAAGGCACCCGAGGCGACCTGCGCGGCGGCGAACTCGACGTTCGCATCCGGCATCACCACGGCATGGTTGTTCGCCCCGCCGAGGGCCTGCACGCGCTTGCCCGCGGCCGACGCCGTGGCGTGCACGTGCTTGGCGATCGGGGTGGAGCCGACGAAGGAGACCGCGGCGATCTGCTCGTGGGTGCACAGCGCGTCGACCGTGTCCTTGCCGCCGTGGACGACCTGGAAGACCCCGTCGGGCAGCCCGGCCTCCTGGTAGAGGCGCGCCACGATGTTCGAGGCGGAGGGGTCGCGCTCCGAGGGCTTGAGGATGAAGGCGTTGCCGGTCGCGATCGCGATCGGGTGCATCCAGAAGGGCACCATCGCCGGGAAGTTGAAGGGCGTGATGCCGGCGACGACGCCGAGCGGCTGGCGGAACGTGAACCCGTCCACCCCGGTCGAGACGTTCTCGGAGAACCCGCCCTTGAGGTCCTGGGTGATGGACGTGGCGAACTCGAGGGTCTCCTGGCCGCGGGCGATCTCGCCGCGGGCGTCGGCGACGGTCTTGCCGTGCTCGCGGGAGATGACCTCCGCGATCTCGTCCGTCGCGTCGATCAGCAGCTGGCGCATCCGGTACATGATCTGGGTGCGCTTGGCGAGCGAGACCTTCGCCCACTCGCGCTGGGCGGCGACGGCGACCTGCACGGCCTGGTCGACGGTGCCCGCGTCGCCCAGGTGCAGGGTCGCGATCTCCTCGTTCGTGGCGGGGTTCAGGATGGGCTGGGTGGAGCCCGTGCCCTCGGCCTCGCGGCCGTCGATCCAGTGCTTGACGTCGGTCATGGTTCCTCCGTGGTGATGTCGGGGATGAGTCGGGTGACGGTGTCGGATGGCGGAGCGGCGCTCACGGCGAGCGGTGCTCCGGGGGAGCCGCGCTCACAGGTAGTGGCGCTGCGGCGCCTTCTCCTCCTCGTAGCGCGCCGAGGCCTCCTGGGTGGAGGCCAGGCGCGAGACCTGGGAGACGGGCACGTCCCACCAGCCGATGCCGGGCGGGTGGGGCCCGTACAGGTCGGTGTTCACGACGATCGCGGTGGCGTGCTCGGAGTCCTCGGCGCGGCGGTAGGCGGAGCGGAAGTCGTCCGTCGAGGAGACCTCCTGCACCTCGATGCCGTACGAGCGGATGTTCGCGGCGATGTCCATCGGCAGCTTCCCGCCGTCCAGCAGCCCGGTCTTCTCGTTGCGCATGCGGTACTTGGTGCCGAAGCGCTGCGAGCCGTGGGACTCCGAGAGCGCGCCGATCGAGGACCAGCCGTGGTTCTGCAGGATCACGAGGATGACCTTCACGTCCTCGGCGACGATGGTCGCGATCTCCTGCGGCGCCATCTGGAAGGTGCCGTCGCCGATGATCGCGACGACCTCGCTGTCCGGGGCCGCCATCTTCGCGCCGAGCGAGGCGGGCAGCTCGTAGCCCATGCACGAGTAGCCGTACTCGAGGTGGTACTGCAGGGGAGTGCGCGCGCGCCACAGCGCCTGCAGGTCGCCGGGCATGGAGCCCGCGGCGTTGATGACGATGTCGTCCTCGCCCATGAGCTCGTTGAGCGCGCCGAAGATCTCGGTCTGCGCGGGCAGCTTCTGGTCGTGCGGGGCGAAGCAGGGGGCGCTGCGCTCCTCCCAGGCTGCGACGAGCTCGCGGGCCCGGTCCTGGTGCTCCTGCGGGGCGCGGTAGGCGCCGGTGTCCTCTGCGAGAGCCGCGGTGAGCGCCTCGAGGCCCGTGCGGGCGTCGGCCACGAGCATCTCGGCGGAGTGCTTGGCGGCGTCGAAGGCCTTCACGTTGAGGTTCACAAAACGCACGTCGGGGTCGCGGAAGGCGGTGTGGGAGGCGGTGGTGAAGTCGGTGTACCGGGTGCCCACGCCGATCACGACGTCGGCCTCGGCGGCGAGCGTGTTGGCCGCGTCGTTGCCGGTCGCTCCGACGCCGCCCACGCTCGCGGGGTGGTCGGCGCTGATCGCGCCCTTGCCCGCCTGGGTGTCGGCCACGGGGATGCCGGTGGCGTCGGCGAAGGCGGTCAGGGCCGCGCTCGCCTCGGAGTAGACCGCGCCGCCGCCGGCGACCACGAGCGGGCGCCGCGCCGAGCGGATGACCTCGAGGGCGCGATCGAGAGCCGCGGGCTCGGGGACAGGCCGGCCGACGTGCCAGGTGCGCTCGCGGAAGAACTCGAGCGGCCAGTCGTGGGCCTCGGCCTGGACGTCCTGGGGGAGCGCGAGGGTGACGGCGCCGGTCTCGGCCGGGTCGGTGAGCACGCGCATCGCCGCCAGGGCGCTCGGGATGAGCTGCTCGGGGCGCCAGATGCGGTCGAAGAAGCGGGAGACGGGGCGGAAGGCGTCGTTGACGGTGACGTCCATGGCGCGCTCGTCCTCGAGCTGCTGGAGCACGGGGTCCACGGCGCGGTCGGCGAAGACGTCGCTGGGCAGGATCAGCACGGGGATGCGGTCGATCGTCGCGAGCGCGGCGCCGGTGACCATGTTCGTCGAGCCCGGGCCGATGGAGGCCGTGCAGGCGAGGGTCTGGAGGCGGTTCTTCGTGCGCGCATAGGCGACGGCCGCGTGGACCATGTTCTGCTCGTTGCGGGCCTGGTAGTAGGGCATCTCGGCCTCGCCCTCGGCGGGGTCGACCGCGTTCTGCAGGAGTGCCTGGCCCACACCCGCGACGTTGCCGTGGCCGAAGATGCCGAAGGTGCCCGCGATCAGGCGCTGCCGCTGGCCGTCGCGCTCCGTGTACTGGGCGGCGAGGAACCTCACGAGGGCCTGGCCGACGGTCAGACGGATGGTCGCCGGCGCCGACGCGCCCGCCGGGGCGCCGCTCGCGCTGCCGCTGTGCTCACTCATGCTGCCTCCGTGGACGGGACGGCCGGCCGCTCTGGGCGGTCCGGGAATCGTGCGACCGCCGGGACGTGACGACTCGGCGGTGGGTCGTGGGAACAGCATGCCGACAACCGGACCCGCCTGTCAATCTTTTGTATTGACAAGCGGGACTGCGTGGCGGGTGCCTGAAGTGCTCGCGCACCTGCGGGTCATGGGTTGCTCCGGCTCGGGAGTCCTCGCGAACAGGCCTTCCCTGGTTGGTGGCGGCGTGCTACGGTCCTCGGCTATCGGCTGCAGTGGCCACTTTGACCGGACAAGGATGACGCGGCAGAGTGGATCCGCGCACCGTGGCACCACGATTCCCGCCGGCCCGCCGCTCGGTCCTCCTGCACCCCGCTGGCCGGCCGCCGACGCCGAACCCTCCGCACCCACCGGAAGGACCACCCATGACCACTGCACCCCTCTCCGTCGCCGTGATCGGAGCCGGCATGGCCGGCCGCACCCACGCCAACGCCTGGCGCCAGGCCGGCACCGTGTTCGACCTGGGCCTGCCGCCCGTGCGCCTCGCGACGATCGCCGACGCCCACCTGCCCTTCGCCGAGGACGCCGCCGCCCACTACGGCTATGAGAAGGCCGTGGGCGACTGGCGCGAGGTCGCCGACGACCCCTCGATCGACGTCGTCTCGATCGTCGTCGGCAACGCCCTGCACCGCGAGATCGCCGAGGCCATGGTCGCCGCGGGCAAGCACGTGCTGTGCGAGAAGCCGCTCGCGGGCACTCTCGAGGACGCCGCCGCCATGGCCGAGCTCGAGGCCGCCCACCCCGACCTGGTGCTCGCCACCGGCTTCACCTTCCGCCGCAACCCCGCGGTCGCCCAGCTCGCGCAGCTCGTGGCCGACGGCGCGCTCGGCACCGTGAACCATCTCGACGCCCGCTACTGGTGCGACTACGGCGCGGACCCGCTGGTCCCGATCGCCTGGCGCTACAAGGGCCCGATGGGGACCGGCGCCCTCGGCGACATCGGCAGCCACCTCGTGGACACGGCCGAGCTCATCGGAGGCCCCATCGCCTCGGTCTCGGGCGCGGTGCTCACCACCTCGATCACCGAGCGCCCCGTCGCCGGCGGCGCGGTCGCGGGCGGCCGCGGCGTCACCGCGAACGCCGACGACCCGACCGAGAGCGTCGAGAACGACGACGTCGCGACGTTCACCGCGCACTTCGCGAGCGGCGCCGCCGGCACCTTCTCCTGCTCCCGCGTGGCCTTCGGCCGCCCCAACCAGATGATGATCGACGTCTCCGGCAGCCACGGCTCGGCGAGCTGGGACCTCGCCCGCACCGGCGAGATCCGCGTGGCCGACGGCTCGAGCCCCGCGGGCCTCGGCGGGTTCCGCCAGGTGCTCGCGAACCCCGGCTTCCCCTACTTCGGGAACGGCTCCTCGATGGCCTTCGCGGGCGTCGGGCTCAACCAGATAGAGCAGTTCACCTACCAGGCCCACGCCTTCCTCCAGCAGGCCGCCGGGATCGACGACGGGGCCCTGCCGCCGTGCGCGAGCTTCGCCGACGGCTACCGCGAGATGCGGATCCTGGACGCCGTGGCCCGCTCCGCCGCGTCCGGCGGCATGAGCGTCGAGATCGCCTGACCCCCTGCACAGCCGCAGCCACCCACGCACGAGAGGACACCCCATGGCATTCACCTACGGCGCCTACACCGCCTGCCTCCAGGACCGCACGCTTGAGGAGGCCCTCGACGTGCTCGCGGGCCTCGGGCTCACCGGCGCGGAGGTCAACACCGGAGGGTTCATCCCCTCCCCGCACGCCCCTGTCGACCTGCTGCTCGCGAGCGAGCGGGCCCGGCGCGAGTACCGCGCGGTCTTCGCCGACCGGGGCATGGCCCTGACCGGGCTCACGGTCTCCGGCAACCCGCTCTCGCCGCTGCCCAGCGAGGGCATCGGGCATGCCGAGGACCTGCGGCGCACGATCGAGCTCGCCGGCGCCCTCGAGGTCCCCGAGGTCGTCGCCATGTCCGGCACGCCCGGCACCGACCCCGGCGCCCGCTATCCGGCGTGGATCGTGAATCCCTGGAACGGCATCGACCTCGAGATCCTCGAGTACCAGTGGTCGGTCGCGGTGCCCTTCTGGAAGCAGATCGACGCCCTGGCCCGCGAGCGCGACGTGAAGGTCGCCCTCGAGCTGCACCCGCGCAACATCGCCTTCAGCCCGCCCAGCTTCGAGGAGTTCGTCGAGCGGGTCGAGCCCACCCACATCGGCGTGAACCTCGACCCCTCCCATCTGTTCTGGCAGCAGATGGAGCCGATCGACTGCATCGAGCGCCTGGGCTCGCACATCCTCCACGTCCATGCGAAGGACACGGCCGTGCTCCCCGGCGCCGCCACCCGCGGCGTGCTCGACACCGACTTCGGCCCGGTCCCCGAGGACCCCGCCGCGCGCACCCCCACCGGCATCGGCCACTGGTGCTCGACCTGGCCCGAGGACCCCGCCTGGCGCTTCGTCGCGCTCGGCGAGGGCCACGACGTCGCCTACTGGACCCGTTTCCTGCAGGCCCTCGCGGCCGTCGACGCGGACCTCAGCATCAACATCGAGCACGAGGACGCCGCCTTCGGCCGCATCGAGGGCATCGAGCGAGGGGCCCGCACCCTGCTCGCCGCCGCCGGGGCCTCCGGCGCCTGAGGCGACCGCCCCCGACGACACCGTCGACCCGAGACGACCACCGAGACCGAGGAGACTCCCATGCCGCTCGTGCGGATGACCATGCAGGAGGGGCGCACGCCCCAGCAGAAGCGGCGTCTGGCCGACATCGTCCAGGACGTCATGCTCGAGCACTTCTCGGCCCCGCCCGGGGACCGCTACCAGATCCTCGAGGAGCTGCCCGTGGGCAGCATCATCGCCGAGGACACGGGGCTGGGCATCGCGCGCAGCGAGGGCGTCACGATCATCCAGATCCTCCAGCAGGGACGCTCCCAGGAGCAGAAGCAGGCGATCTTCGCCGAGCTGGCCCGACGGCTGGGGGAGGAGGGCCTCGTGCAGCCCGAGGACCTCATCGTCTCGGTCGCCGAGAACGGCCGCGAGGACTGGTCCTTCGGCCACGGCCGCGCGCAGTTCCTCACCGGGGAGCTCTGAGCACCAGGACGGTCCCACCCTTGATCCATTTGTATGGACATAGAGCAGGAATCGTGGGAACATGTTGGCACGCGCAGCGTCGCACGATCGCAGAGAGGCATCAGTTCCATGGCAGCAGCAGATCTCGACATCATCACCTTCGGCCGCAGCGGGGTCGACCTGTACCCGCTCGCTGTCGGCACCGGGCTCGAGGACGTGTACAGCTTCGGCAAGTTCCTGGGCGGCAGCCCCGCGAACGTCGCCGTCGCCGCGGCCCGCCTGGGCCACCGGCCCGCGGTGATCACGGGCGTGGGGGACGACCCCTTCGGCGGGTACGTGAAGCAGGAGCTCGTGCGCCTCGGGGTGGACGACGGCTTCGTCATCACCGCCGACGACCTCAACACCCCCATCACCTTCTGCGAGATCTACCCGCCCGATGACTTCCCGCTCTACTTCTACCGCAGGCCCAGCGCGCCGGACCTGCAGGTCCGTCCGGAGGACCTCGACCTCGGGGCGATCCGCGAGGTCCCGCTGTTCTGGTTCTCCGGCACCGGCCTCTCCGAGGAGCCCAGCCGCTCCGCGCACCATGCGGCCCTCGAGGCCCGCGGCCGCACCCGCCACACGGTCTTCGACCTCGACTACCGGCCGATGTTCTGGTCCTCGGTCGAGGAGGCCCGCGAGGAGTACCGTCGCGCCCTCCAGCACGCGACGGTCGCCGTGGGCAACCGCGAGGAGTGCGAGGTCGCCGTCGGCGAGACCGAGCCCGAGCGCGCGGCCGACGCCCTCCTCGAGGCGGGCGTCGAGATCGCCATCGTCAAGCAGGGACCCAAGGGCGTGCTCGGCAAGACCCGCGACGAGCGCGTCGAGGTCGCCCCGAACCTCATCCAGGTGATCAACGGCCTCGGCGCCGGCGACAGCTTCGGCGGGTCCCTGTGCCACGGCCTGCTCAGCGGCCAGTCGCTCACCGAGACCCTCACCCGCTGCAACGCGGCAGGCGCGATCGTCACCAGCCGCCTCGAGTGCTCGACCGCCATGCCGACGAACGAGGAGATCGACCTGCTGCTGGACGGCGGGGATCCCAACCACGGCCAGACCATCGACCAGATGCTCGCGGGGATCCGCTCCCGCGGCCTCGGGGAGGACGCGCAGCGATGAGCGCACTAAGAACCGGCGACGCCTTCGTCGACACCTACGAGGACGTCACCCGCGTCCGCATCGAGGACCCGGGACGGATCGGCCGGCTGCTCGCGCGCCGCGGGCGGCGCACCGTCGCCGACACCGACGGCTCGATGCTCATCGTCGCCGCCGACCACCCCGCCCGCGGGGCCCTCGGCGTGGGCGATCGCTCCGAGGCGATGGCCAGCCGCACGGGCATGCTCGACCGCATGCGCACCGCGCTCGCCGTGCCCGGCGTGGACGGCGTGCTCGGGACGGCCGACGTGCTCGAGGACCTCCTGCTGATGGGGGCGCTCGAGGACAAGGTCGTGTTCGCCTCCATGAACCGCGGCGGCCTGCAGGGCGGCTCCTGGGAGATCGAGGACCGCTTCACCTCCTACGACGCCGAGTCCATCGCGCGCTCCGGCTTCGCGGGCGGCAAGATGCTCACCCGCATCGACCTCGGCGACGACCGCACCTCGAAGACCCTGAAGTGGAGCGCCGAGGCGATCGACGCGCTCGCCGCGCGCGAGCTCATCGCCATGATCGAGCCCTTCTGGTCCTCGCGGCAGGGCGGCAGGGTCGTCAACGACCTCAGCCCGGAGGCCGTCATCCGCTCCATCCACGTCGCCCAGGGCCTCGGCGCCACCAGCGCCTACACGTGGCTCAAGCTGCCCGCGGTCCCGGACATGGCCCGCGTCATGGACGCGACCACGCTGCCCACCCTGATCCTCGGCGGCGACCCCGGCGCGACCGACCCGGAGGCCGTCTACGCGACCTGGCGCGAGGCGCTCGCCCGGCCCAACGTGCGCGGCCTCGTCGTCGGCCGCAGCCTGCTCTACCCGGCCGACGACGACGTGCGCGGGGCAGTGAGCACCGCCGCGAGCATGATCCGCTGACGTCCCGCCGTCCGCGGCACCGACACCACACCACCCCCGACGAAAGGGCGAGAGCATGAGCGAGCTGCACATCCCCGCGGGGACCTCGGCGCAGGCCCCCTACGACACCGTCATCGACCCCGGAGAGCGCGAGGACTGGGTCCACACCGGCCTGCGCGTCCTCGCGCTCGAGCCGGGAGGCTCCGCGCGCCTGGGCACCGGCCGCACCGAGATCATGGTCGTGCCCCTCAGCGGGGCCTGCTCCGTGCAGGTCTCCGACCGCGACGGCGACCACGACTTCGACCTCGCCGGGCGCAGCGACGTCTTCTCCTCGGCGTCCGACGTGGCCTACGCGGGCATCGAGTCCACCCTCGTCGTGCGCAGCGAGCAGGGCGGCCGCTTCGCCCTCGCGATCGCGGTCGCGACGTCCTTCCACCCGGCCGCGCGCGTGGCCGCCGAGGACGTGCCCGTCGAGGTCCGCGGCGGCGGGAACATGACGCGCCAGGTGCGCAACTTCGGCACCGTCGGCTCCTTCGACGACTGCGACTCGATCATCGCCTGCGAGGTCATCACCCCTGGCGGCAACTGGTCGAGCTACCCCGCCCACAAGCACGACGAGACGATCGAGGACCCCGAGCACCCGGAGTCCGAGCTCGAGGAGATCTACTACTACGAGATCCAGGACGCCCCCGACGGCGGTCCCGGCTTCGGGTACCACCAGACCACCTCCACCGACCCGGAGCGCCCGATCGACGTGCTCGCCGAGGTCCGCAGCGGCGACGTCGTGCTCGTGCCCCACGGCTGGCACGGCCCCTGCGCCGCGGCTCCCGGCCACGCCATGTACTACCTCAACGTGATGGCCGGCCCCGGCGCCGAGCGCGCCTGGAACATCACCGACCGCCCCGACCAGACCTGGGTGCGCGGCACCTGGGACGAGCTCGGGCCCGACCCGCGCCTGGTCGAGGGGGCCGACGGGGCCTGACGCCCCGTCCGCGCCTCCCGCCTGCGCGGGGCGCGCGCCGCCGTCACTCGCGCCCGCCACCCGTCCCGCGCCTCCCGCATCCACCCGCCTCGAAGGAGAGACCCCATGAGCACCACCCCGAGCACCTCCGCCTCCCTCCCCGCCGACGTCCGCGTCGGCGTCATCGGCGTCGGCCAGATGGGCGCCGACCATGTCGTGCGCATCCGCGAGCGCATCAAGGGCGCCCGCGTGAGCGTCGTGACCGACTTCTTCCGCGACAAGGCCCAGGAGATCGCCGACACCGTCCCCGGCGCGCGCGTCGTGGACACCCCCGAGGAGCTCATCGCCGCCGACGACGTCGACGCCGTGCTCATCGCGAGCCCCGGGACGTTCCACCGCGACCAGGCCATCGCCTGCATCGATGCCGGCAAGCCCGTGCTCTGCGAGAAGCCGCTCGCGATGAATCCGGAGGACGCCTACCAGGTCGTCGAGGCCGAGAAGGCCTCGGGCGGCCAGTACCTGTCGCTGGGCTTCATGCGCCGCTTCGACCGCGGCTACGCCGAGCTGCACGACGCAATCTCCTCGGGCGAGCTCGGCGAGATCAGCATCGTCAACTGCAAGCACCGCAACGCGACCACGCTGCCCGGCTTCGTCGACTCGATGATGGTGTACGACTCGGCCGTCCACGAGGTCGACGCCATCCACTACTTCCTCGACGAGCCGATCACCGGCGTGCAGGCCGTGCTGCCCGTCCCCGGCCCGCGGGCCGACGAGGGCCAGCACGACCCGATGCTGCTGCTGTTCCGCACCGCCTCGGGCCGCATCGTCACCGACGAGCTCTACGTCAACACCGCCTCGGGCTACGAGGTGCGCACCGAGGTGCTGGGCTCGAAGGGCATCGCCACCATCGGCCAGGAGTCCGGCCGCATCACCACCCACCTCGAGGGCTCCCGCTGGGGCGGCGAGATCCCCGGGGACTTCCGCCCCCGCTTCATCGACGCCTACGACGCCGAGGTCCAGGCCTGGATCGCGGCCGTCGCCGACGGCACCAACGTCGCCGAGCGCTCGGCCCGCGCGTGGGACGGCTATCTCGCCGCCGCCGCGTGCGAGGCCGCCGAGAAGGCTCTGACCGCGGACGGCTTCGTCCCGGTCGCGACGCGCGAGCGTCCCTGAGACCCCGGGGCCGACGCGCCGCCCCGCGCGGCGCGTCGGCCCCGCTCCCGTGCGCGGCCCGCCGGGCCCGCCCCGATCCGACCCTGTCCCCAGGAGGACGACGATGTCTTCACCCCGCTCCGAGCTGCCCGACGGGCACGTCCCGAGAACCGGCGAGATCCCGACCCTGGTCTCGCGGATCTCAGCCTCCGGCAAGCACCGCGGCCCGCTCGTGATCGCCGCCATCGCGACCATGGGCTCCCTGCTGTTCGGCTACGACACCGGCGTCATCGCGGGCGCCCTGCCCTACATGCACCTGCCCAGCGCCGCCGGCGGCCTGGGCCTGAGCGCCGCGGAGGAGGGCCTGGTCACCTCGCTGCTCGCCTTCGGCGCGGCCGCGGGCGCCCTGCTCGGCGGCCAGCTCAACGACCGCATCGGCCGGCGCCGCGCGATCATGCTGCTGGCGATCCTGTTCATCGTCGGCACGCTGGGCTGCACCCTCGCCCCGAACGTCGCCGTGATCGCGCCCTTCCGCTTCATCCTCGGCATGGCCGTCGGCGGCGCCTCCTCGACCGTCCCGCTGTACCTCGCGGAGGCCGCGCCCAAGCGGATCCGCGGGCCGCTGGTCGCGGTCGACCAGTTCATGATCGTCTTCGGCCAGTTCGTCGCCTACTCGCTGAACGCCGTCATCGCCCATATGCACTCGGCCCCGCAGGCCGTCGTCGAGGACGACCCCTCGGGCAGGTACCAGGCGGGGGAGACCGTGTCCTGGGACGTGCTCCAGCACATCCAGGGGATCGTCGTCTCCGACGGCAACGGCGAGGCCTGGCGCTGGATGCTCGTGCTCGCCACGATCCCCGCGATCGTGCTCTGGGTGGGCATGCGCGTGATGCCCGAGTCCCCGCGCTGGTTCGCCGCGAACAAGCGCTACTACGAGGTCATCGAGACCCTCAAGACCCTGCGCGATCCCGCCAAGGACGACGTCTCCGACGAGGTCGTCGAGATGGTCGAGCTCGAGGAGAAGCAGTCGCAGCAGGTCGAGTGGACGCTGCGGCAGGGCTTCCGGCGCCGCTGGGCGCGGCGCCTCATCCTCATCGGCATCATGCTGGGGATCTTCGACCAGCTCACGGGCATCAACACGGCCATGTGGTACATGCCCACGATCCTCGGTGCGGCCGGCTTCTCCACGGCCGACGCGATCACCCTGAACGTCGTCACCGGCGCCGTCTCCGCCGTCGGCTCGGCGGTCGGGCTGTACGTCGTCTACCGCTTCGCCCGCCGGCACGTGGGCATGGCCCAGGAGCTCGGCGTCGCGATCGCCCTGTTCGTCCTCGCGGCGCTCTTCCACTTCGGCGTCGAGCCCCACATGCGCGCCGACGGGTCGATCGCGGAGACCATCCCGACGCTCGTGCCGTGGCTGATCCTCGTGGTGGTCTCCCTGTTCGTCTTCGCCAAGCAGGCCGGCACCGTCACCTGGGTGCTGCTCGCGGAGATCTTCCCCGCGAAGATCCGCGGCGGCGCGCAGGGCATCTCCGTGGGCACGCTGTGGCTGTTCAACGGCATCGTCGCGGCGGTGTTCCCCTCGATGATGGCCGGCCTCGGCGGCGCGAAGACGTACCTGGTCTTCGCGATCATCAACGTGATCGCCTTCCTGTTCTACTGGCGCGTCGTCCCCGAGACCCGCGGGGTCTCCCTCGAGGAGTTCGAGGAGCGCTACCAGGCCGCCCACGGGGAATGACCCGCGGGCGCGCGGAGGCCGCGGCGGGGACCGGGACCCGGACGACCCCGGCTCCGCCGCGGCGCCGCACTGCCTGTGTACATTTGTCCGGACACGCGGCGCCGCAGCCGCGCCCGAGGAGGAGACGCCCATGACCGCGGACCCCGCGCGCCCCACCGAGCTGAGCATCCCCATCGAGCGCGGCTCGTCCACCCCGCTCTACCTCCAGCTCGCAGCGTCCATCGAGGGCGCGATCCGCGAGGGCACGCTGGTGCCCGGTTCGCGCATCGAGAACGAGCTGCAGCTCGCCAGCCGGCTCGGCCTCTCGCGCCCCACGGTCCGCCAGGGCATCCAGGAGCTGGTGGACAAGGGGCTGCTCGTGCGCAAGCGCGGGGTGGGCACCCAGGTCGTCGAGTCCCAGGTGAACCGTCCGGTGGCGCTGACCTCCCTCTACGACGACCTCGCGCGCGAGGGCAAGCATCCGCGCACCGAGGTGCTGGAGTACCGGATCGGACGGCCGACGGCCGAGGCGGCGGGACGCCTGCTGCTGGAGACCGGGGAGCTCGTCCTGGATCTCATGCGCGTGCGCTTCGCGGACGACGAGCCGCTCGCGGTCATGCGCAACACCCTGCCCGAGCGCATCGCCCCCAGCCGCGAGGACCTGCTCGAGAAGGGCCTGTACGCGGCGCTGCGGGAGCGCGGGATCGCCACGGCCGTCGGCCATCAGAGGATCGGCGCGATCACGGCCGACGAGGAGAACGCGGCGCTGCTGGGGGAGACCGTGGGCGCGGCGCTGCTGACGATGGACCGCAAGTCCTTCGCGAACGACGGCGGCGTCATCGAGTACGGCCACCACGTCTACCGCGCCTCGCGCTACTCCTTCGAGGTCACGCTCGTCGACGGCTGAGCGCCCGGAGGCTGAAGCCCGGGCGGCTAGGCACCCTGCCGCAGGTCGCTCGGCTCCAGGTCCCCGGCGCGGCCGGCGGCGCCGAGGCGGATGGGCACGAAGGCGAGCAGCCCCAGCGCGATCACGACGATGATCCCCAGGATGCCCATGCGCGTGTCGTGGAACAGCCACACGGTGAGCGAGAACGCCGCGGTGCCGAGGAAGCCGAGCGCGCGTCCCGTGGTGGCGTAGAGGCCGAAGTTCTCCGTCTCGTGCCCGGGCTCCGAGAGCCGCGTGAGCAGGTTCCGCGAGGAGGACTGCACGGGCCCGACGAACAGGCAGATCGCGAGCCCCGCGACCCAGAACACGATCTGCGCGTCGATCGCGAAGACCACCAGGCCCAGCACCACGATCGCCGCGCAGCCCGCGATGATCACGGCCCGCGAGCCCACGCGGTCGTCGATGCGCCCGCCGACGAACACGCCGATCCCGGCGACCAGGTTCGCGGCGATCCCGAACACGATCACCTCGACGGTGGAGAAGCCGTAGGCGTTGGCCGCGAGCACCCCGGCCACGGAGAACACCGCGCCGAGGCCGTCGCGGTAGATCGCGGAGGCGACGAGGTAGGCGAGGGTCACGGGCTCCTCGCGGAAGGCCCGGATCACCCGGCGCACGATGGTCGCGTACCCCTGCCACGGCGTCCATCGGACGCGGGCGACGCCGGCGCCAGGGGTCCCGTCGCCCGGGATCCGGCCCTCGAGCCCGGCCCTGCCGCGATGCCTCGGCGCCCACAGCATGAGGGGGAGGGTGCCCAGCAGGATCCAGACGGCGACGAACAGCGGGATCGCCCGCAGGTTCCAGCCGTCGTCCCCCGTGATGCCGAGGACCCCCGTCCCCGGCATCACGAACAGCACGAGGACCAGGCCCAAGCACACGATCGATCCCCAGTAGCCGACCGCCCACGCGGTGCCGGAGACGCGGCCGCGGTCGGCGGGCGTCGAGATCTCCGGCAGCACGGAGTTCACGAACACGCCGGCGAGCTCGGAGAAGACCACGCCCAGCGCTATCAGCGCCGCGCCCAGGGTGAGGAAGGCGGGGTCCCTGGCGATCAGCGGCATCAGCGCCACGGTCACCACGGTCGCGAGCGTCGTGACGCGCAGCAGGGTGTTGCGCGCCCCGCCGGAGTCGGCGAGGTTCCCCAGCAGCGGGGCGAGCAGGGCGATGGCGACCGCGCCGGCCGCCTGCCAGGAGGTGAGGACCTGGGAGCCGTGGTCCTGGGCGACCTTGAGGGCCTCCTCGCCCACGGCGCCCTGGGTCGCGACCGCGTTCGTCACGTAGGTCGCGAACACGAAGGTGAGGATCACGGAGCTGAAGGCGGACATGCCCCCGTCCCAGAGGGCGAAGGAGACCTTCGCCCTGCGTCCCCCGCGCGCGGGGGACGAGTGGGCGGAGGAGGAGGCGGGCCCGGACGGGCCGGGAGCGACGGACCCAGCGGTGGGGGAGGCCATGGGAGCACTCTAGGGGGCGCGCCGCGCCGTATTCCCGATCCGTCTGCGGATCGGTGCGGGATGCCCGACATCCCAAGGCCCAGCGGCGCCCCAGGGCGAACAGATAAAATATTCATGATCCCCCGCCCCCACCACGGACGGAGAGCGTGTGCTCCTTGTGCTCGTCGCCCACCTCGCAGCCGCCCTCCTGGGCCCGGTTGCGGTGCGCGCGATCGGGCGCAACGCGTTCTATCCGCTCGCCGTGGTCCCCGCGCTCAGCGCGGTCTGGCTCGCGAGCATGTCCCCGGCGCAGCTCGCCGAGGAGCCCCGCGTCGAGTCGGTCCCCTGGATCCCGCAGCTCGGGATCTCCCTGACGTTCCGCCTGGACACCCTGAGCTGGGTGATGGCGCTGCTGGCCACCGGGGTCGGCACCCTCGTGCTGCTCTACTGCGCCCGCTACTTCAAGGACACCGAGCCGGGGCTGGGGCGCTTCGCGGGCGTGCTCACCGCCTTCGCCGGGGCGATGGTGGGGCTGGTCCTGGCCGACGACGTCATGGTGATGTTCGTCTTCTGGGAGCTCACCACGATCTTCTCCTACCTGCTCATCGGCCACTACGCCGAGAAGCAGGCCTCGCGCCGCGCCGCGATCAACGCGCTGATCTCGACGACCGCCGGCGGGCTCGCGATGTTCGTCGGCCTGCTCATGCTCGGCGAGCGCGCGGGCACCCTGAGCCTCGCCGGGATCGTCGAGGACCCCATGTGGCGCGCGCCCGACGCCTTCCTGGTCACCGCCCTGCTGCTGATCGTCGCGGGCGCCGCGAGCAAGTCCGCGCTGCTCCCCACGCACTTCTGGCTGCCGGGGGCGATGGCGGCCCCCACGCCCGTCTCCGCCTATCTGCACGCGGCGGCGATGGTGAAGGCGGGCGTCTACATGGTGCTGCGGCTGGACCCCGCGATCGCGCACGTCTCCTCCGTGGGGACGGTGATCGCGGTGCTCGGCGCGGCGACGATGCTGCTGGGCGGATGGCGCGCCCTGCGCCAGACCGACATCAAGCTGCTGCTGGCCTACGGGACCGTCTCCCAGCTCGGCTTCCTGATGGCCGTCGCCGGCATCGCCACCCCCGATGCTGCCCTCGCCGCGACCGCGATGCTCATCGCCCATGCCGCCTTCAAGGCCCCGCTGTTCATGGTCGTCGGCATCATCGACAAGAAGTTCGGCACCCGCGACCTCCGCATGCTCTCGGGGGTGTGGCGGGTCGCGCCCGTGGTCGCGGCCATCGGCGTGCTCTCCGCCGCCTCCATGGCGGCGGTCCCGCCGCTGCTGGGCTTCGTCGCCAAGGAGGCCATCTTCACCGCGCTCTGGGAGGGCGGGACGGGACAGCGCGTGCTGCTGATCGCCCTGGTCGTCGGGTCGATCCTCACCGTCGCCTACTCGTGGCGCTTCGTCGTCGGCGCTTTCGGCCGCGCCGGCGGCGCGCCGCCCGTGCGGGCCGTGCGGATCCCCTGGGGGTTCTGGGCGCCGCCGGCGGTCATCGTCGCCGCGAGCCTCGCCCTGCCGTTCGCGAGCCACCCCTTCGAGGAGGTCCTGCGCGGCTTCTCCGAGACGGTCCCCGCGCTGGGGGAGCACGTGGAGCACGGGGCCGTGCACCTCACGATGCTCCCGCACCTGGGCGTGCCGCTCGCGCTCAGCGGACTCGCCCTCGGGCTGGGCGCCGTGCTCGCCGTCCTCGCCCGCCCGCTCGAGCGCTTCCAGCGCGCGGTCTCCCCGCAGCGCTGGACCGACGGCCGGATCGGGGTGCTGCTCGACGCCGAGCGCGGCTTCCGCGCGATCATGCGCGCGGTCGACGGCCTCGCCATCCTCGTCACCCCGCTCTACCAGAGGGGATCGCTCCCGTTCACCCTGGGCACGATGCTCGTGGTGACCATCGCGCTCGCCGCGCCGATCCTGTTCTGGCAGAACCCGTTGCCGGACAACCTCGTGCCCTTCGTGACGCCGGTCGAGATCCTGCTGCTCGTGGTCGCGGCCGTCGCGGCGATCGGCGCCGCGCGGGCCCGTCGGCGCCTGCGCGCGGTCTTCCTCATCACCGTCACCGGATACGTCGTGGCGCTGTACTTCCTGCTCGCCGGCGCCCCGGACGTCGCCATGACGCAGGTGCTCGTCGAGACGATGATGACGGTCGTGCTCGTGCTCGCGCTGCGCCGCCTGCCGATCTACTTCTCCCGCCGCCCGCTGGATCTGGACCGCTGGGTGCGCTGGGCGATCGCGATCGGCACCGCCGCGGCCATGTGCGGCGTCGCCGTCTACGCCGCCGCCGCACGCACCCAGGCGCCGCTGGGCAAGGACCTCATCGAGGCCGCGTACACGATCGGGGGCGGCCACAACGTCGTCAACGTGACCCTCGTGGACGCGCGCGTCTGGGACACCTTCGGCGAGATCTCCGTGCTGCTCGTGGTCGCCACGGGCGTCGCCTCCCTGATCTTCGTGACCCGTCGCGAGCAGGCGATCTCGCGCGTCAGCAGCCTGCGGTCCGGCCGCACCATCTGGAACCGGCGGATCGACGGCGAGCTGCCGCGCAACCTCCTGGAGTTCGACACCCGGCCCGAGGACGTGGCGGGCAACCGCTGGCGCACGTGGCTCTCGGCAGGGCGCACCCTCGCCCCGCAGCGGCGCATGGTGGTCCTCGAGGTCATCACCCGGCTGTCGTTCCCGCTGATGATGATGTTCTCGGTGTACCTGCTGATGGCCGGGCACAACCATCCCGGCGGCGGCTTCGCGGGCGGGCTGGTCGCGGGCATCGCGCTGACCCTGCGCTACATCGCGGGCGGCCGCTACGAGCTGTCCGAGGCCGCGCCCGTGCAGGCGGGCCTGGTGCTGGGCGTCGGCATGGCCACGGCCGTGCTCGCCGGAGTGGTGCCCGTCGCCTTCGGGGGCAGCGTCTTCTCGACCGCGACCCCTGTGCTCCACGTGCCCGTCCTCGGTGAGGTGCACCTGCCCACGGCGCTGCTGTTCGACGTGGGGGTGTACCTCGTGGTGATCGGTGTCGTCCTCGACATCCTGCGCAGCCTGGGCTCCCAGATCGACCTGCACCAGGAGGCTGAGGACGGATGACCGTGAGCCTCGCCCTCGTGCTGACCGCCGGCGTCCTCATCGCCTGCGGCGTCTATCTCGTGCTCGAGCGCACCCTCACCCGGATCATCCTGGGCTTCGTGCTGCTGGGCAACGGGGTGAACCTCCTGTTCATCCTCGCCGCGGGGCCGTGGGGCTCGCCTCCGTTCGAGGGCTCCGACGACCCGGAGAACATGACCGACCCCCTGCCCTTCGCGATGGTGCTCACCGCGATCGTCATCACCCTGGGGGTGACCGCGTTCGTGATGGCGCTGGCCTACCGGGCCTGGCAGCTGTTCGGCCACGACGAGGTGCCCGACGACGTCGAGGACCGCCGCGTGCTGCGCCGCTCCCGCGCCCGCACCGGTCAGGGCATCGAGGTGGGCTGGGCCGACGCCCTCGACGAGGACGCCCGGCGCGGCGCACTGAAGGCGTCACAGGGGCTGCGCGCCCCCGAGGAGGAGGAGAACCCGCTGGGAGAGGACCTCACGGGCGATCAGGACGTGCCCCAGGACTACACGGAGGCCGACGAGGCCGAGGACCAGCCCGACGAGCAGTCCGGAGCACCGGCCGAGGACCAGGAGGACCGCGCATGAGCGTCGCACTGCTCCTCGCCCTGCCCGTGGTGCTGCCGCTCGGCGGCGCCGCCTTCACCCTGATCCTGCGCCACCACGCCGTGCTGCAGCGCGCGGTCTCCACGACGACCCTGGTCGCGATCCTCGCGGTCGCCCTCGCCGTCGGCTATCGCGTCACGGTCGACGGCACGCTCGTGCTGCAGATCGCGAGCTGGACGCCGCGCCTGGGGATCGTGCTGGTCGCCGACCGGCTGACGGCTCTCATGCTCGTGGTCTCGAGCATCGTCACCCTCGCCGTGCTCGTGTACTCGAGCACGCAGTCCGTCAGCGAGAACACCGAGCGCACCCCCGTCGCGATCTACCACCCGACCTACCTGGTGCTGGTCGCCGGCGTCTCCAACGCGTTCCTCGCGGGGGACCTGTTCAACCTCTACGTGAGCTTCGAGATCCTGCTGGCCGCGAGCTACGTGCTGCTCACCCTGGGCGGGTCCGCGAGCCGCATCCGCGCTGCGACCACGTACGTGATCGTCTCGCTGCTGAGCTCGGTGATCTTCCTGGCCGGCATCGCCGCGGTGTACGCAGCGGTGGGCACGGTGAACCTGGCCGAGCTGGCCGTGCGCCTGGACCAGCTGCCGGACTCCACGCGCATGGGGCTCGAGCTGATGCTGCTGGTCGCCTTCGCCATCAAGGCCGCGATCTTCCCGCTCAGCGCGTGGCTGCCCGACTCGTACCCGACGGCGCCCGCGCCGGTCACGGCCGTGTTCGCGGGCCTGCTCACGAAGGTCGGCATCTACGCGATCATCCGCCTGGAGACCCTGCTGTTCCCGGCCTCCCAGCTGGAGACCCTGCTGCTGGCGGCCGCCGGGGCCAGCCTGGTGATCGGGATCCTGGGCGCGGTCGCGCAGACCGATCTCAAGCGCGTGCTGTCCTTCACCCTGGTCTCGCACATGGGCTTCATGCTCTTCGGCATCGGCGTCACCACCCGTCTGGCGATCGCCTCGACCATCTACTACGTCGCCCACCACATCACCGTGCAGTCCACGCTGTTCCTGGCGGCCGGGCTCATCGAGCACCGTGCGGGCACCACGAACCTGGGGCGCCTGGGAGGTCTCGCGAAGGCCGCCCCTCTGCTCGCGATCATCTTCTTCGTGCCGGCGATGAACCTCTCGGGCATCCCGCCCTTCTCCGGCTTCCTGGGCAAGGTGGGCCTCGTGGAGGCCGGCATCGCGCGCGGCAACACGGCCTCGTGGATCCTGGTCGTGATCAGCGTGGTGACGAGCCTGCTCACGCTGTATGCGATCGCGAAGATCTGGAACCGCGCGTTCTGGCAGAAGGCGCCGCAGGGGACGGACATCGAGCGGGACGGTGAGCGGGTGCCGGCCCTCATGTACGGCGCGACGGGGGCGCTCGTCGTGGTCTCGCTGCTGCTGACCGTGCTCGCGGGGCCGCTCATGCACTTCGCCGACGAGGCGGCCCGCTCCGTCCTGGACCGCAGTCCCTACGTGAGCGCGGTCCTCGGCGACGACGCCGCCGACCAGCTCGCCTGGCGCATCGGCGACGACGGCACCCGGGTGGAGGAGCGATGAGGGGGATGCTGCGCGAGCTGCCGAGCCGCTGGCTGGGCCTGCTGGTCGCGACCGTGTTCTGGTGCCTGCTGTGGGGCGGGTTCTCGGCGTCCGACGTGCTGGGCGGCCTGGTCGTCGCCGTGCTCGTCTACGTGCTCTTCCCGCTGCCGTCCATGGCGCGCGAGGTGACGCTGCGGCCGTTCGCCTTCGTGTGGCTGGTGGCGCGGTTCCTGTGGGACATGACCGTCTCGGCGGTGCAGATCGCCTGGTGGGCGGTGCGGCCCGGGCCGGAGCCGCCCACGGCGGTGATCGCCGTCGAGCTGGTCTCGCGCTCCGACCTGTTCCTCACCTTCACCGCCGCGCTGTCCACGCTGATCCCCGGCTCCGTCGTCGTCGAGGCGCAGCGCGCCACCGGAACCCTGTTCCTGCATGTCATCGGGGTGGGCGACGAGGTCGGCGCCGAGCAGGCGCGCGAGCGGGCCCGGCAGCAGGAGCTGCGTCTGCTGCGGGCGCTCGCCCGGGGCGAGGTGCTCGAGGGGGCGGGGCTGCGATGATCATGGGGAACGCGGATGCGCTCGACGTGGCGCTGATGGTGATCGCGGGGATCCTCGCGCTCGCGGCGCTGCCCGCCGTGCATCGGATGATCGTCGGCCCGACCATCCTGGATCGAGCCGTCGCCTCGGACATGCTCATCGTCCTGGTGGTCGCGGGGATGGCGCTGTACACGGCGGCGACGGGGACGAGCTACGGGGTGGCGCCCATGCTCGGGCTCACCGCGCTCGCCTTCGTCGGCACGCTCGCGGTTGCCCGCTTCGTCTCCCGCGATCGGGTGAGGTCGGGCGCTGCCCGACTGCCGGAGGATCCCGACGCCCTGCAGTCGGACACGCTCGCCTCGGACCCGCCCGGCGCGGAGGCCGCGGACGCGGAGGGCACGGACGCCGCAGGCGCCGTCGAGGAGGCGGTCGACGCCGCGGGCGCCGGCGCAGGGCCGGATGCCGTGGAGCGCGTCGCGACGGCGTCCGGTGCGCAGTCCGGGGCGGGGCCCGGTGCGGCCGCGGGCGGCGAGGAGGCCGACGAGGTCCCGGTGGCCCGTGCACCCTTCACCGACGACGGCCCGGGTCCGCGCTCTCCCTCGCATCCCGTCGGCCCCCATGCCGTCGCGGGAGGTGCGGCGCCGCGCCTGCCGGGACCGGCCGCCGGGTCCCTCGCCTCCGGCCTCGACGTCCATGAGGCCGATGGAGGCGCCGAGGATGCCGGACCGAGCGCCCGGGGTTCCGACGGCCGCGGCGGCGAGTCCGGGGGTGAGGAGCGATGAGCGCGATGGACGTGATCGGACTGGTGCTCATCGCGCTCGGCGCGCTGTTCGCCCTGGTCGCCTCGATCGGTCTCGAGCGCTTCAGCGACGTGCTGCGGCGCATGCACGCCGTCTCCAAGCCCCAGACCGTCGGCCTGCTGCTCGTCCTCGCCGGGACGGCGCTGATCGCCGGGAGCTGGGCGATCGCCGGTTCGATGCTGCTGGTGATGCTCGCGCAGATGGCCACCGTGACCGTCTCGAGCACGATGGTGGGACGGGCCGCGTTCCGCCGCGGCTTCGTCTCCGGCAGCGCCTACACGATCGACGAGCTCACCCCGCGGCTCGCGGCGACGTTCGACGAGGACGACGACGAGGACGGCTTCGTCGACGAGACCCAGGGCCCGCACCTGGGGGAGGAGGAGCCCCCCGAGCGCTTCCCCGAGAACGTGGTGGGCGGCGCCCACGAGCACGCGGATCTCTCGAACCTCTCGAACTGGGACGAGCCCGAGGACGAGAGCGGTCCCACGTCGCTGGACCTCGATATCGACCTCGAGGACGAGACCGAGAAGGAGCTCGAGGACGTCGTCGAGCGGCGGGGCCGCGACGAGGACGGCATCTGAGGGCAGGGTTCGCCTTGTCGTCGGCCTCCAGGGCCGATCGGCCCATCGGCCCATCGGCCCGTCGGACTCCCGGCGCTCGCTCAGTCGGGCCGGCGCATGTCGAACCGCTGCGCTCGATCGATGCTGAAGTACGCCGTGGGACCGCCGCCGCGCAGCACCGGGTCGGCCGCTACCGTGTCGAAGACGCCGTCCACCAGGACGGACTCCTCCAGGTGCACGCCCACGACCTCGCCCACGGTGAACCACGAGCCGGTGGAGCCTCCGACCGAGGTCCGCAGGTCGATGATCTGCGTGACCCTGCACTCGAAGCTCACCGGTGAGGCGGCCACCCGTGGGGGACCGACCTCGATCGAGGGGGCGGCGACGATGCCAGCGGCGTCGAACTCGTCGACCTCGGCCGTGGTCGAGGAGGAGTTCATCTGCTCGGCCTGCGCGCGCGAGACCAGGTTCCAGGTGAACTCCCCGGTCGCCTCGCAGTTGGCCACGGTGTCCTTCCAGCCGTTGCTGGAGAAGCCGATCAGCGGGGGCGTGTAGTTGAGGGCGTTGAAGAACGAGTACGGGGCGAGGTTCCTCGCGCCGTGCGCGTCGACGGTGGCGATCCACCCGATGGGCCGCGGCGCCACGATGGCGTTGAACGGGTCATGGGGGAGCCGGTGCCCCTCGGACGGGCGGTAGAAATGGGTCACCCGGCCATTCCAGCACGCGCGGGAGGCGTCGAGCTGCGGTGATGGGGGAGCGCATGAGAAGAGGCCCTCACGCGTGTGCGTGAGGGCCTCCGGTGGTGGCTCCGACCGGCGTCGATCCGGTGACCTTTCGATTTTCAGTCGAACGCTCTACCAACTGAGCTACAGAGCCGCGGCTCGCGGGCGAGCCGGAGTCAAGGCTACCAGGGGTTCCGGGGCGCTCCCAACGGGGAGGGGGCGAGGTGAGCGATGCCACCACGGCGGGGCCGGGGCCGCGCGATGTCAATCGTTTGACATCGAGCGCCAGGGATGAGACCTTCGACACAGCCCCGGAACGAGCCGGGGCGTCTCGGAGCACCGCGGTCCGCACGACGATGTGCCCTCCGAACGCCCGCGCACGCACCGTCGGCCGCGCGTCCGCGCGCGACCGGGCGCTCCTGCGTCGGCCTCCCATCCCCCACTCACAAGGTGAAACAGCGTGAACTCATCCCGCATGCCATCCCGTCGAGCGCTCCTCTCCGGGGCCGGCGCCGCAGGCGCCGCCGGCCTCGCCACCGCCGCGACCTCCCTGCCCGCGACGGCCGCCCCCGCCGAGAAGGCGAAGGGAGGGAAGGGCGGGTCCACGGGCGACTCGCCGCTGAAGGGCAGGGCCACCATGCTCGGCGTCCCCTTCGCCCAGCGCGACACCGTGCGCGTCGGCCTCATCGGCCTGGGCAACCGTGGCGGCACGATGTACGAGGGCTGGGCCGCCGTGCCGGGCACCTCGATCGACGCCGTCTGCGACATCCGTGCCGACCGCGCGACGAAGATCGCCGACGCGCTCGAGGATGCCGGCAAGGACCGCCCCCGCGAGTTCGGCGGCTCCGAGGACTCCTTCCAGGAGATGCTCGACGAGGTCGAGCTGGACCTCGTCTACATCGCCTCTCCCTGGGAGTTCCACTACGCCCAGGGGAAGGCCGCGCTGCTGGCGGGGGCGAACGTGGCCGTCGAGCTGCCCATCGCCACCGAGCTCGACGAGATCTGGGACCTCGTGGGCACCGTCGAGAAGACGAAGAACCACCTCTTCCTCGCCGAGAACTGCTGCTACGGCCGCAACGAGCTGGCGATGATGCGCGCTGCCCACGCGGGCGTCTTCGGCGATCTCAGCGACGGCGCGGGCGGCTACTGCCACGACCTGCGTGCGCTGCTGTTCGATGAGGACTACTACACCGATCACTGGCGCCGCACCTGGCACACGAAGCACAACCGCTCCTTCTACGCGATGCACGGCCTGGGGCCGGTCGCCAACGCGATGGACATCAACCGCGGGGACCGCATCACGACCATCCGCGCGCAGGCGAGCGCCGCGCGGGGCCTGGCCGACTACCGCAAGCGCTTCATGCCGCCGGAGCACCCCTCGTGGAAGGACACATACGTCACCGGCGACCTCGTGACCTGCATGCACGAGACCGAGAAGGGGCGCTCGATCCGCACCGAGCTCAACACCACCACCGCCCGTCCCTACAGCCGCATCAACTCCATCCAGGGAGCCCGCGGCCTCTTCGAGGACTACGTGGGCACGGGGGACTCCGGCGGCCGGATCTATGTCGAGCCCGATCACGGGGACGACGCCTGGCACTCCTTCGACTCCTTCCAGGAGGAGTTCGACCACTGGCTGTGGAAGGAGGTCGGGGACGACGCCGAGTCCAACGGCGGCCACGGCGGCATCGACTACCTCCTGCAGTGGCGCACCATCCAGTGCATCCGCCTGGGCCTGGTGCCCGACATCGATGTCTACGACTCGGCCACCTGGTGCGCCGCCGTCCCCATGAGCGAGATGTCGATCGACCAGGGAGGGGCGACCCTCGACTACCCGGACTTCACCCGCGGGCGCTGGTCCGAGCTGCGCCAGGGGATCGACTCGAAGAAGAAGGAGATGCCGAAGTGAACACCACCGCACCCCCGACCCCCGCCCTGAAGCGCCTCCCGCAGGCGCTGCTCCTCGCGATCGCCCTGGTGCTCGCCGCGGCCGTGCCCGCGCTCGCCGCGAGCCAGGCGCCCCGGCAGATCGACGCCCAGGTCTCCATGGTCGACCTCGCCGACCAGGACTCCATCCAGACCCTCTCGGTGACCATCACCAACTCCTCGCGCGAGGCGATGACCGACACCACGATCACCCTGCACGGGCCCGAGGGCTGGACCACGAGCCCCGAGACCATCACGATCGCCGAGAAGATCGCGCCCGGAGCCCGGATGACGAAGTCCTTCGACGTGCGCGTGCCGACCCTGCGCGACGGCTTCCACTCCTACGCCTTCACCGCCTACATCGCCTACCGGGGCGGCGACGGCCACGGGAGCATCCGTGGTGAGCGCGTGCAGACCTCCGGCGAACCGATCGCGAGCTTCGCGGCGGCCCGCAACAACGTGGGCACCACGAATCTCGCCCAGAAGGACCGGGGCGAGTTCGACGGCGAGGGCGACTCGTTCTCCGACGCCGCCCTGAAGAAGGCGGGCGTGGTCCGCGGCTCCGAGATCCGGGGCGCGGGCGCGACCTTCACCTGGCCGGACCTGGGACCTGCGAAGAAGGACAACGTCGCCGCGCAGGGGCAGGCCTTCCGGCTCGACGGCAGCGGCTCCTCGCTCGCCCTGCTGGCGTCCGGATCGGGTCTGAACGCCGCGGGCACGGTGACCGTCTACTACGCCGACGGCACCACGAGCACCGGCCACATCGGCGTGCCGAACTGGACGGGCGTCGGCGCCGGCGAGGACACCGCCGAGCAGGTCGTCGCCTCGAAGGGCCGCAACACCCCCGCGGGCTTCGGCAACGAGAACGGCACCTACAGCCTGTACGCCGTGAGCGTGCCGCTCGAGGCGGGGCGCACCGTCGAGGCCGTGCAGCTGCCGTCGAACGCGACCATCCACGTCTTCGACGTCCAGGTCGTGGCGTGATGCGCACAGGATCGGAATGATCCCTCGCCGTCGGCCCGGCGCGCGGTCGCGCTCGGGCCGAGGGCGGTCGCGCTCGGGCCGAGGGCGGTCGCGCTCGGGCCGAGGGCGGTCCCGTTCGGGCCGAGGGCGGTCCCGTTCGGGCCGACGGGCGGTCCCGTTCGGGCCGGCGGGCCGAGCCGGACGGGCAGCGGGCGGTCGCCTCAGGAGACCTGCACGATGGTCTTGCCGAGGTTGTCGCCGCGCAGCATGCCCAGGAAGGCGTCGGGGGCGCTGTCCAGTCCTTCGTGGATGTCCTCGAGGTAGCGGACCTGCCCGCTGCCGATCCATCCGGTCATGTCCCGCAGGAAGTCCTCGAACATCGTGGGCGCGAACTCGCGCTGGATGAAGCCGCGCAGCGTCAGGCTCTTGCGCAGCACGGCACCCATCAGCTGGCCGGTGCGGTCGGGGCCCTCGGGCAGGGACGTCGCGTTGTAGCCGGAGGCGAGGCCGCACACGGGCACGCGGGCGAACTCGTTGAGTCGGGGGAGCACGGCGTCCCAGACGGGACCGCCGACGTTCTCGAAGTACACGTCGATGCCGTCGGGCGCGACGTCGTCGAGGCGGGCGCCGAGGTCCGGAGCGCGGTGGTCCAGCGCGGCGTCGAATCCGAGCTCGCGCATGCGCTCGACCTTGCGCTCGCCGCCGGCGATGCCCACCGCGCGCGCCCCGAGGACCCGTGCGATCTGGCCGACGGCGGAGCCCACGGGACCCGTGGCGGCGGCCACGGCCACGGTCTCCCCGGGCTGCGGCCGGCCGATCGCGAGCAGCCCGGCGTAGGCGGTGAAGCCGGGCATTCCCAGCACGCCGAGCGCGGTGGTGACGGGGGCGGCGTCGGGGTCGAGGCGCCGCAGGCCCTCCGCGGCCTCGATGCTGTATTCCTGCCAGCCGCCGTAGGAGAGCACCACGTCGCCGGCGGCGAAGCCCCCGGCGGCGGACTCGACGACCTCAGACACGGTCGCGCCCACGATCACGTCCCCGATCTCCATCGGGGCGGCGTAGGACTCGGCGTCGCTCATCCGTCCGCGGACGTACGGGTCGAGGGAGAGGAATCGGGTGCGCAGCAGCACCTGGCCATCGGCGGGGGAGGGGACCTCGACGACGTCGTGCTCGTAGTCGGCGGCGGTGGGCTCGCCGTGCGGGCGAGCGGCGAGGTGGATGCGATGGTTGGTCGGTCGCGTGCTCATCCTCCGAGCGTAGGACGCGCGGGTCGATGCCGGCTGAGTCGCGCCGCATGCACCGGACATGCGAGAGGCCCCGGAGCATCTGCTCCGGGGCCTCTCGTGCGGGGCGACCCTGACCGGGCTTGAACCGGCGACCTCCGCCGTGACAGGGCGGCACTCTAACCAACTGAGCTACAGGGCCATTCTCGTCGTCCGCGCTCTCGCGTTTCCGACCTGGATAACTCTACCGGACCTTTTCGGGCCCCTCGACCACTCGGCCTGTGAAACACCTCGCAGTGCCCGTTCCCGGTGCTCGCGGCGGCGGTCCCGACCCCGGATCCGGAGTCATCCAGTCGTACCCCCAACGGGATTCGAACCCGTGTCGCCGGCGTGAAAGGCCAGTGTCCTGGGCCGCTAGACGATGGGGGCCCGGGGGAAGCATACCGATCCCCGCGGCAGCCCCGCGAGCGGGTTCGCGTGCGATGCGGCGCACGTGACATCGGGGCGTCGGGGAGGTTCCGCCTGCAGCGATGAATAGTTGACGAATCAACAAGTCGGCGGGAGAGTGGCCCCATCACGCACGAGCGGCGTGCGCGCCAGATCCGCGCGCAGGCCGCGGAACAGGGAGAGCCGCAGATGGACAGCACGGATCGGATCACGCTCGGGGTCGACACCTTCGGCGACGTCATGGTCGACGGGAAGGGCGCGCGCGTGAGCGACGCCGAGGCGCTGCGCAGCGTGTTCGAGGAGGGCGTGATCGCGGATCAGGCGGGGATCGACATCTTCGCCGTCGGCGAGCACCACCGCGACGACTATGCGATCTCCACCCCGGAGACCCTGCTCGCCGGGATCGCCACCCGCACCGAGCGCATCCGTCTCTCGAGCGCCGTCACGGTGCTCAGCTCCGACGACCCGGTGCGCGCCTACCAGCGCTTCGCGACCGTCGACGCGCTCTCCGGCGGTCGCGCCGAGGTGATCCTGGGACGCGGCTCCTTCACCGAGTCCTTCCCGCTGTTCGGCTTCTCCCTCGAGGACTACGACGTGCTCTTCGAGGAGAAGCTGGGCCTGTGGACCGAGCTCATGAAGGAGCAGCCCGTCACCTGGTCGGGCACCACCCGCCCCGGGCTGGAGGACGCGCAGGTCTACCCGCGCACCGCGCACGAGGGAGGCATCCCCACCTGGATCGGCGTGGGCGGCTCCCCGCAGTCGGTGGTGCGCGCGGCCGCGCACGGCCTGCCGCTGATGCTCGCGATCATCGGCGGGGAGCCCCAGCGCTTCGCGCCGTACGTGGATCTGTTCCACCGCGCGGCCGATCAGCTCGGCGTGCCCCGCCAGCAGGTCGGCATGCACTCCCACGGGCACATCGCCGCGACCGACGAGCAGGCGCTCGAGGAGTACTTCCCGGCCTACGCCGCCCACATGCGCCGCCTCGGCGCCGAGCGCGGGTGGCCGCCCATGACCGAGGAGCACTTCCTGCAGGAGGTCGAGCACGGCGCGCTGTACGTCGGGTCGCCGCGCACCGTCGCGGAGAAGATGGTGCGGAACATCCGCGCCCTGGACGTGCAGCGCTTCGACTTCATCTACACCGCCGGCCCGAACCTCGCCTCCCTGCGCCGTCAGGCCGTCGAGCTCTACGGCACGCAGGTCGTGCCCCTGGTCCGCGAGATGCTCGGCGAGAGCGGGGACGACGGGTCCAGCGGGGACGACGGGGCCCGCGGCACCCACGGGGACGACGGGTCCAGCGGGGACGCGGCGTGAGCACCGAGGCCGAGATCCGCACGATCGGCATCCTCGGCGCGGGCAAGGTCGGCACCGTGCTCGCGCGGAGGGCGCTCGCGGCCGGGTACCGCGTGCTCATCGCCGGCAGCGCCGACCCGTCGGCCATCGAGCTGATCATCTCGGTGCTCGCGCGGGGCGCCCGCGCCGTGAGCGCGCTCGAGGCGTCCCGGGACGCCGACGCGGTGATCCTCGCGCTGCCGCTCGGACGCTTCCGGGAGCTGCCCGTCGAGGCGCTCGCGGGGAAGCTCGTGATCGATGCGATGAACCACTGGTGGGAGACCGACGGCCGCAGCGAGGAGCTCGGCGGGCCGGCCGCCTCCACGAGCGAGCTCGTCCAGGAGCACCTGGCGGCCGCGCACGTGGTGAAGGCCCTGAACCACATGGGCTACCACGACCTCGACGAGCGGGCGCGGCCCGCCGGCGATCCCGAGCGCCTCGCGGTCGCGATCGCCGGGGCTCCGGCCGACGCCGGGCGCGCGGCCCGGATCGTCGACGCCCTCGGCTTCGACCCGCTCGTGATCGGCGACCTGCGCAGCGGCGTGCGCCTGCAGCCCTTCGCCGGCGCCTTCGGCGCGGCCGTCGACCGGGAGGAGCTCGCGCGCATCGTCGAGGAGTTCCCCCGCACCGAGCGCGGGCGGGAGGTCCTCGCCGCGCTCGCGGAGCAGGGCGGCACGGGGACCGACGACGAGGGGACCGACGGGGCGGATGCAGGCGCCCGTGGTTCGATGAGCGCATGATCGCCATCACCCGCGAGGACTTCGAGGAGGCCGTCGACGATGCCCTGGACTCGCTCCCCGACGAGACCGCGCGCCTGATCGCCGAGTCGAACGTCGTGATCCTCATCGAGGAGGAGCCCGATCCCGCGCGCGACGGCCACCAGGCGACCGAGCTGCTGGGCATCTACCACGGCATCCCGCTGGACCAGCGCAGCGTCTTCGACAGCTACATCGAGCCCGACCGGATCCTCATCTTCCGCGGGCCCCTGCAGCGGGTGAGCGCGAGCCGCGAGGCGCTCGTCGCCGAGATCCGGGTGACCGTGCTCCACGAGCTCGGCCACCTCTTCGGTCTCTCCGAGTCGCGCCTGCACGAGCTCGGCTGGGGCTGAGCGGCCAAGGCCGCCGGCCCGCCGGCCGCGCTCGGTCGGCCGTGCCCAGGCGGCCGCGCTCGGCCGGCCGTGCCCGGCCGGCCGCTCTCAGTCGGCGTCGAGCCCGTCGCTCAGCCCGGCCTCGTGGGCGATGATCGCGATCTGCACGCGGTTCGAGCAGTCGAGCTTCGCGAAGATCTTCGAGACGTGGGCCTTCACGGTGGCCTCGCTCATGAACAGGCGCTCGCCGATCTGCGCGTTGGACAGTCCGGCGCCGACGGACCCCAGCACCTCCGTCTCGCGCTCGGTGAGCTGATCCAGGCCCGCATGGTCGGCGCTGCGCGACCCGGGGTTGGACTGCGAGAAGTGCGAGAGCATGCGCCGGGTGACGGTGGGAGCGAGCATCGCGTCCCCCTGGGCGACCACGTGCACGGCGCGGATCAGGTCCTGCGGGGGAGTGTCCTTGAGCAGGAACCCGCTGGCCCCGGCCTCGAGGGCCTCGAAGACGTACTCGTCCATGTCGAAGGTCGTGAGCATGATGATCTTCGGCGGCTCCGACTGCGCGCACACCGCGCGGGTCGCCGCGATGCCGTCCATCCCGGGCATCCTCACGTCCATCAGCAGCACGTCGGGGCGGTGCTTCTGCACGAGCGTCACCGCCTGAGTGCCGTCGGACCCCTCGCCGACGACCTCGATGCCCGGATCCGCGCCCAGGATCATCGCGAGCCCGGCCCGCACCAGCGAGTCGTCGTCGACCAGGGCGATCCTCTTCACCCCGGTGCTCGCCGGGCTCTCGTTCACCCCTGCGGAATCGGCCACGGGATCACCGCCTTCACCTCGAAACGTCCGTCGTCCGTGGGGCCCGACGTGATCGTGCCGCCGGCATGCGTCACCCGCGTCTCGATGCCCGAGAGACCCATCCGCGCCCCGGGCAGATCCGTCGTGAACCCCTTCGGGAGCACATTACTGATCTCGATCAGCAGGTCGTCGCCCGGCTCGCCGATCAGCGCGATCCTCGCCCGCGTGTGCCGGGCGTGCTTGTGGATGTTCGTCAGCCCCTCCTGCACCACCCGGTAGGCGGTGCGCGCGAGGGCGTCGGGGACCGGGTCGTCGATGAAGTCGAACAGCTCGACCTGCACCCCGGCCTCCTTCGTCGAGGTCACCAGGCGCCGCACGTCCTCCCAGGTGGGCTGGGGGTTCAGAGGCGCCGCCTCCTCCTCGCCGCGCAGCACGCCGAGCACCTCGCGCAGTTCGGAGAGGGCGTCGGCCGCAGTCTGGCGGATCAGCCCGGCCGAGCGCGAGACCTCCTCGCGCTCGAGGTTCTGGTTCACCTCGAGCGCGCCGGCCTGCAGCGCGACCAGCGAGATCTTGTGGGCGACGATGTCGTGCATCTCCCGGGCGATGCGCGTGCGCTCGGCCCGCCGTGCGTCCTGCTCGGCCGTCGACCTGCGATGCTCGGCCTCCTCCGCTCGGGCCGTGAGCTCCGCGAGCAGGTCGGCGCGGGCCCGCATGTACATCCCGGCGACCGCCGCGATAGCCGCGACCAGGCCGCTCACCAGCGCGCCTGCCACCGAGGGCCGCAGCGGGATCGCGAGGTGCGGGAGCACTCCCGTGAGGACCGCGAGGGCCATCGCCCCGAGCGGCTGCCAGCGTCCCCGCAGGCGCCCGGCGAGCGCGAAGGAGGCGATCGCGAGCACCACCTGCGAGGCGCCCAGCACGTTGACCACGAGCACGAGCGGCAGCAGCCAGCGCCAGGTGCGGCGCCGCGCCAGCAGCGTGAGCCCCGCGAGGACGCCGACCCCGATCGCGACCGGGTCGTCGCCGTGGCTGAAGGGCACGTGCCAGACGGGGCGCGCGACCCCCTCGGCGAGCACGGCGACGACGAGCGCGACATCGACCCAGGCGCGTTCCACCCACCCGGCGCCGGCGGGATCGCGTCCCTCGGCCCGTCCCTCGCGCGCGGCGCGAAGCTCGTGCGCTCTCCGCCGCGTCATCAGCACTCCTCCATCGGGCCACTGTAGCCAGCGAGGACGGCGTCGACGCCTCGGCCGCCCGTCGCCGCCCGCCGTACCTTCGGCCTACTCCGCACGGCAGTGCGAGACGACCAAAGTCGGGCACCGGCGGACCCGCGGGAGGATCCGCCCCCTTCCGCCGCCCGACAGGGTGGAGCCATGACCACCACCAGCACCCCCACCGAGGCTCGCGGCACCGAGTCCGCAGGGACCCGTCGGAGCGACGCGAGCGTCGACCTGCGCATCGAGTCCCTGCGCAAGACCTACGGAGAGCAGACGGCCGTCGACGGGCTCGACCTGCTGTGCGAACCCGGCACGGTGACCGGCTTCCTCGGCCCCAACGGCGCCGGGAAGTCCACGACCCTGCGGATCCTCACCGGTCTCGCCGAGGCCGACGCGGGCACGGCGCTCGTGGGCGGCATGCCCTTCCGCACGATCCCGCAGCCCGGCCGCGTCATCGGCGTCATGCTCGATGCCCGCACCCTGCATCCCGGCCGTACGGGCCTGGAGACCCTGCGCCTGGCGGCCCGCACCTGCGGCATGCCCGCCTCCCGCGCCGACGAGGTCCTGGAGATGGTGGGCCTGGCCGGGGCCGGTCGCAAGCGCGTGCGCGGGTACTCCTACGGCATGCGGCAGCGGCTCGGCATCGGCGTCGCCCTCATCGGCGACCCCGCCGCGCTCATCCTCGATGAGCCCGCGAACGGCCTGGACCCCGAGGGCATCCGCTGGATGCGCCGGCTCCTGCGCTCCTTCGCCGACGCCGGCGGCACCGTGCTGCTCTCGAGCCACCAGCTCGCCGAGGTGCAGGCCACCGTGGACCGCGTCGCCATGATCGCCCACGGCCGGCTCGTCGCCGAGGGCAGCCTCGAGGACGTCACCGCCCAGGGCGGCACCCGTGTCGCGGCCCTCGACCCCGAGGCCCTGCGCCGCGCGGTCGAGGCCAGCGGCGTCGGCGCGACCCGCGGCAGCGACGGCTCCTTCACCCTCGCCCTCGAGCCGGCCGACGTCGGCCATCTGGCCCTCGAGCACAGCCTCGTCCTCACCGAGCTGCAGCGCCTGAGCGACGGCTCCCTCGAGGACGTCTTCTTCTCCCTCACCGAGGACGGCCAGGCGCCGCGCCCCGCTCCGACGACGGCCGCAGCCGCCGCACCGACCACCTCCCAGGAGGCCTGATCATGACCACCGCATCCCCTGCGCTCGCCGCCGCCGGCACCTCCGCCGGCGCCTCCGGCCCCGGCACCTTCCGCCCGCTGCTCGACCTGCGACAGGTGCTCGACACCCTCGCGATGCGCATCCTGCTCGCCGTCAGCGCCGTCGCCCTGCTCGGCATGGCCGTGCTCTCGACCGCACTGCAGCCGCTGATCCTCGAGGACTCCCCGGTGATCGTCTACGGCGCGATCATCGCCGTCGCCCTGGTCCTGGCCGTCGTCCTGCCCGTGCTCACCGTGCTCACGCTGGTGGGGGAGAGGCCCGGCGCGATCCAGCAGACCTTCCTGCTGCGCCCGCGCCGCACCGGCGTGCTGGCGTCCAAGATCGCTGCGGCGCTCATCATCGCCCTCGTGGTGACGGCGGTGTCCTTCGGGGTCGCCATCGGACTCGCGGCCCTCGTCGGCGCGATCTCGGGCGCCGGGGCCTCCTACGAGAACGTCGGCGAGATCCTGCGCAGCACCGGCCTCGAGCTGCTGCTGGGCACCCTGTTCGCCGTCGCCTGCGCCGCGCTGCTGCAGGGCACCGCGCTGGCGATGGTCATCGCCGTCGTGCTGCCCTTCGTCGTCAACGTCGCCACCACGATGGTCGGGGCCCTCGGCTCCGAGACCGTCGCGGACGTGATGCGCTACGTCGACCTCACGAGCGCCGCGGACTCCCTCGCCGCCGGCGACGTGCGGGTCTCGGCGATCGGCGCGATCGTGCTGCTCATCCTCATCCCGCTGGTCGCCGGGGCCGTGCGCTGGGCGCGTCGGGAGATCGGCTGACGGACCGGCCGTCGGACCTTGCGACGCACCTGCCGAAGGACCGGCCGACGGCCCCGCCTGAGCGGGCCGCCGAGAGCGCCCGCCCCTAGGATGGGCGGGCACCCCGCACCCCACCCCAGGAGCTTCCCCATGCAGCGCACCCGATCGCGCCGAGGCGCCCTGCGCGTCCTCGCCGGCGCCGCCGCGACCGCCCTCCTGGTCTCCGGGTGCAGCCTGCTGGACGGGGGAGCGGACGGCGCCGACGGGCGCTCCGGCGGCTCCGACGCGGAGTCCGCGAGCGACGGCGGCTCGGGGACGGGCGGCGACGACGGCTCGACCACGGCGCTCGCCGAGCTCGGCACCTCTCACGCGCAGGACCTGCCGTCGGACCCCGCGCAGGATTCCGCCTACGCGGACTTCTACGACCAGGACGCCGTCTGGGAGGGCTGCGGGCAGGACGTGCTCGACGAGGCCGCCGTGCAGGGCCTGCAGTGCACCACCGTGAAGGTCCCCAAGGCCTGGGACGACCCGAGCGCGGGCGACGTCGAGATCTCGCTCGTGCGCCTGCCGGCGACCGGCGAGGCGAAGGGGTCGCTGCTGACGAACCCGGGCGGCCCCGGAGGGTCCGGCGTCGACTTCCTCGCCCAGAGCGGCGACTACCTGTTCAGCCAGAAGGTCCGGGAGAACTTCGACCTCATCAGCTTCGACCCCCGGGGCGTGTCCCGCTCCGAGGGCATCGAATGCCTCGACGACTCGCAGACCGACGAGTACCGGGCGGACACCTACGACGGCGGCACCCCGGAGGGGCTGACGAAGTCCCTGGACTGGATGCAGAAGATCTCCGACGCCTGCGAGAAGAGCTCCGGCGACCTGCTGCCCTATCTCGACACGTACTCCGCCGCGCGGGACATGGACGTGCTGCGCTCGGCGGTGGGCGACGACTCCCTGAACTACCTGGGCTTCTCCTACGGCACGTACCTCGGCGCGACCTACGCCGACCTCTACCCGGACCGCGTGGGCCGCTTCGTGCTCGACGGCGTCATGGATCCGAGCCTCACCGGCGACCAGATCGTCGAGGGCCAGGCGAAAGGCTTCCAGCAGGCCACCGAGCAGTTCGCGAAGTTCTGCATCGAGCGCGAGGACTGCCCGCTCACGGGCTCCACGCCCGAGGAGGCCACGAAGGAGCTCACCGCCCTCCTCGACTCCATCTCCGACGACCCGATCAGCACCAAGGACCCCGACCGTCCGCTCACCGGTGCGCTCGCGACCGCCGGCGTGCAGATGATGATGTACAGCGACGAATACTGGAGCCTGGGCGTGCAGGCGCTCAGCGACGCGTCCGACGGCGACGGCTCCACACTGCTCGCGCTCGCCGACCTCTCCGCCGGCCGCCAGGACGACGGCAGCTACAAGGGCAACGACCTGTACGCGATCAACGCCGTGAACTGCCTGGACCACCCCGGCGTCGCCTCCCTGGACTGGCAGAAGCAGGAGAGCGCCCGGCTGCTGAAGGAGTACCCGGCCGCGGGGATGACCGACTACTCGCAGGCCATGTGCGACACCTGGCCCGTCAAGCCGCTGCGCGAGCCCGCCGAGGTCCACGCGAAGGGGAGCGACCAGATCGTCGTGATCGGCACGACCCGCGACCCGGCGACCCCGTACGCGTGGGCGAAGAGCCTCGACTCCCAGCTAGACAACTCGACGCTCATCACCTTCGACGGCGACGGCCACACCGCCTACGGCCGCAGCGGCGGCTGCGTCGAGGACGCCGTGGACGCCTACCTCGTGGACGGCACCTCGCCGGAGAAGGGGCTGACCTGCTGACGAGGCTTGATCTGCTGACGAGGTCTGACATGCTGACGGTGGACGAGCGCGAGACGGCAGTGTGGTGCGTCGCTCACCGCTCCGCTTTGCACCTCCCGGTGGAGTTCTCGTAGAGTAGCCGGGTCCGCAGTGCGCTGCAGACACGCCGCCTTAGCTCAGTCGGTAGAGCGATTCACTCGTAATGAATAGGTCGCCGGTTCGATTCCGGCAGGCGGCTCACGAGAACGGCCCCTTACCCGCCACGTTGCTGGGGAGGGGCCGTTTCCGTGCGGCGTGGGACCGACCTGAGGGTGCATACATGGCGTGCATCGATGCGTCCGGGCGGCGTCGGAGTGCTGTGGCCCGTGCGCTTCCATGCGCTCACCGGGGTTCCGCGGGGACCGGGGCCGCCCAGGGGTGAGAGCGAGCCGGGCTCCTGCGGGAGCTCACTGCTGTGAGCTGTCCGACGGGTAGGGTCGCCGGGTGATAAGTGAGTGCGAATGGGTGGTCCGCCCGGAGGCGCCGGGAGACGTAGAGGCCGTGCGGATGGTGAACCGGTCCGCATTCGAGACGTCGGACGAGGCCGATCTCGTCGACAGGCTTCGCACGGATCCGGCATGGATCCCAGGACTGTCGTACGTCGCGTGCGCGCAGGACTCACAGGTCGTTGCCCACGCCCTGCTGACGAGATGCCGCATAGGGAACGTCCCGGCCCTGTGCCTCGCCCCCTGCGCGGTGCTTCCTGAAGCCCAGGGCCGTGGTGCGGGAACCGCCGTGATCCGCGCGCTCCTCGATGCTGCGGGGGCTCAGGGCGAGCGTTCGTCGTGGTGCTCGGTCATCCTGGCTACTACCCGCGGTTCGGTTTCGAGCCGGCGATCCCCCAGGGCATCCGGCTGAGCATCGACGTGCCCGCGGACGCGTTGATGGTGAAGGTTCTCGACGACGCCGGGCCCCTGCCGGATGGGGTCGTCGGCTACACGGAGCCCTTCGGCATCTGACGAGCCGCGACCGGGCAGCTCCCGCCACGAGCGCCCCCGATGTTCACCACTCGCGGCGGCGCAGTACACGGAGGCACCCGGGCCGCCGATCGTGGCGGCCGCGGAGCTGATCGGCTGTTCAGGCCGTCTGCTTCCGTTCCCCGTCCCATGCCCCGTCCGCGATTCGTCATGGCGCTCCGACCGAGCGAATGCAGACACGCATCACGCATCGCCGGTGTGAGAAGCGCGGTGGGGCTCTTCGAGCACGACTGCCGGACTCCTCCTCTCTTTCTCGGTACTCCGCGGCGCGGTGTTCGCAGTTATCGACGAACTCGGCGCTGACCTGCGTCTCAGTTAGGTCACGGTGGGTCTCAAATGCGTAACTTCGCCCGAAACGACCAGTTGGTAACCAGATACTGAGCGAGCATCGCCCCCACCTCCTCGAAGGAACCGCCATGACAGAGAATTCGACACCCCCGCCGGCACCGCAGTTCGGGCCTCAGCCCGATGGGCAGACCGGCTCTCAGCAGCCGGCACCGGCCAAGAAGTCCGGAAAGGGGAAATGGATCGGGCTCGGCTGCGGCGGTTGCGCTGTGCTCGTGCTCGTGATCGTGATCATCGCGGTCATTGCCACCGCCATGAGCGGGGGAGGCTCCGATGACGAGTCGTCGGTGGAGTCGAGCGCGGCCACCAGCCAGGAGCAGACAACGGATGGCGACGAGAGCGCCTCCGAGGAGAAAGCCGAAAAGACGACTGAGGACGAGGCGACTCAGGACGAGAAGTCCGAGGACGAGAAGGCGGACGACAAGTCGGGTGATGTCCCCGCTGAGTACGAGGCGGCGCTGAACCAGGCCGAGAGCTACCTGGAGACCTTCCCCATGTCGAAGAAGGGACTCTTCGACCAGCTGACGGCGGATGCCGGCGGCCAGTTCCCCGATGACGCCGCGCAGTACGCCGTGGACAACGTCGATGCTGATTGGAAGGCCAACGCTGTGAAGTCCGCGAAGAGCTACCGGGAGACGATGTCCATGTCCAACGAGGAGATTCGCGACCAGCTCACCTCGGAGTACGGCGAGCAGTTCACCCAGGAAGAGGCGGATTACGCCATCGACCACCTGGACGACTGAGGAGCATCACGCAACGCCCCTGACCTGAGAAGGCCGGGGGCGTTGCCCTTTGTGCGTGCTGCGTGCTGCGTGATCGTCGTGCTCGTGTGCGTCCTCTGCGGATCGGGAACGCCGTCCGCCCGCTCCCGTTCGCCTACTTCCCGTCCTCGCCCTTGGGTGGTTCGTTCACTGCCTGCGATGGGGAGCGGACACGAGCCCCAGCTCGAAGGCGCGCACCGCGACCTGCAGGCGCGAGGAGCAGTCGAGCTTCGTCATCAGGGAGCCGACGTGCGACTTCACCGTGGACTCCGAGAGGCTCAGGCGCTCGGCGATGCGCGCGTTGGACTCCGCCTCGCAGACGAGCTCGAGGACATCCCGCTCGCGGTCGGTGAGGGCGAAGCGCGCCGCGGCGGCGTCGGCCTCCCGGGGCCCGTCGGCGTCGTCCGAGGTCGGGGATGCCACGGGGAGCGGCATCGAGCCGCCGGCGGCGTCCGGCGAGGTGCCGTCCTGCGGGTGCGTGGATGGGGAGGGAGATCGCTCGGCGCTGGCCTGCGGGGCGAGCGAGCCGTCGCCGCTCTCCTTCGACGCGGTCTGCGCGAGATGCGCAGCGAGCTCCGGGGTGATCACGGTCCCCGCGCGCACCGCCGCCGCGCGCACGGCCGCGGCAAGGGCCGCAGCGGTGGTCGACTTCAGCAGGAAGCCCACAGCGCCCGCGCTGATCGCCGCCGCGACCTGCTCCTCGGTGCCGAAGGTCGTGAGCACCATGACGGCGGGCGATCCGGGACGGGCACTGATCCGACGCGTCGCGGCGATGCCGTCCATGCCCGGCAGCACCAGGTCCATGAGCACCACGTCGGGCGCCGCCGCATCCAGGACCTCGAGAGCAGCCTCCGCGCTGTCGACCGACCGCTCCACGCGCACGTCGTCCTCCCGGGCGAGGTAGCCCTCGAGAGCTGTGCGGACGATGGGGTCGTCGTCGCAGATCAGCACGGTGATCATAGGGGCGTCGTCCTCTCGGGGCGATGGGGCGCGAGCGTCGGTCGGGCCGTTACCGGTCGGTATCGGTGGGAAGCTGGATGCGAGTGAGGAAGGTGTCCCCGTCGCGCTGGGTCTCGATGGATCCGCCGGCGGCCTCGAGCTGTTCGCCGAGGCCCCGAAGACCGTCGCCGCCGTCCACGCGGACGACGGGGTCGTGGTCGATCGTATTGCGGACCAGCAGTTCCACACCATCCGACATGGACGCGGACATGATCGCGACCGGGTACTCGCCGTCGGCGTGGCGGATCACGTTGGCCACGATCTCCCACAGGCAGCGCGAGAGCACGGGGGTGGCCGACGGCGGCACCGGCGCATCGGACTCCGAGCTGAGGTTCACGGTGAAGTCCGCGGCCTGCAGCCGATCGCGCGCGGCCTGGAGCGCATCGTCCCAGCTCGCCGCGTGGACCGTGGCGCCGTAGGTCGTCGGACCCGTGGCCCTGTCGACAGGCACGTCCGTGCGCAGCGAGTCCATGAGGCTGCGCAGCTCGTCGGTCGAGAGGCGGGCGGTGCGCGAGATCCTCGCGAACGCCTCGGCCTCCGCGGGGGAGACGCCGTCGGCGTGCTGCGCGGTCTCCGCGAGCAGGATGACCTCGGTGATCGCCCGGACCCCCGTGTCGTGCAGGTCGCGCGCGATGGCGCGGCGCTGCTCGGCGAGGTCGAAGGCGTGGCGGGCGCGCTCGGCTGCGAGCCGCAGGATCATCGAACGCCACAGGGCGCCCAGAAGGTAGGCGACCGTGAGCATGAAGATCCAGACGAGGGCGTTGGTGACCAGGTCCGCGGTCGTGTTCATCGTGCGCTCGGCGGCCACGGTGATCACCGTGGTGTGCCAGAGACCTATGGCGATTCCCGGGAGCAGTCGTCCCTCACCCGCGCAGGCGGCGAGAGCGATCGGCGGCACCAGCACTCCGAGCCCGGGTGAGGACGCCGGATCCAGGATGGCAACGGTCAGGACGAGGCCGATGAGGACGCCGCCGGCGACAGGCCTAGTGATGGACAGACCTCCCCCGATGCTCAGCCCGATTCCCATGAGGACGGAGGCGGCGCCCGAAGGAAAAGTCGTGGGAATGATGATCACGGCGAGGAAGAACGCGAGAGCGATGGCAGCGCTGAGGGTGAGCCGCGGGGAGCCGAGGAGGCTCCCCGACGACTTCATGGGACCTGCGTGGGCGCGACGAGCAGCGCCGTCGCGTCGGCCGCGGGGGCTCGCCGTGACGACATCGTCGGTCGCGTCGTGCGCGTGGGAAGCCATCGTGCCCAGCGTAGTGTGCGAGCACGACCGCGGCCCTTCCTGACTCCAGATCCGACTGCGGTGTGTGGAGCGCGGGTCCGCACCTGGTCGTCGGGCCATTCACTGCCCGTTCACCTGGAGATACACCCGAGGAGTTCCGTCATGTCTCGTTCGCTTCGTTCCTTCACTCGTCCCGCGACCACCCTTCTCGCTGCGGCTGCACTCTGTGCGGGCACCTTCGCCCTGCCGAGCGCCGCGCTCGCCGCCGAGAGTCCCGCCGTCATCAATGCCGGTGCCGAGAGCACGACCGCCAGTCCCCAGGAGCGCGCCGTCGAAGGGGGAGTCTCCGCCAACTCGCCGTTGGTCCAGCCTGCCTTCCTCTGCTGGGTGGCGCCGACGTTCCCCTGGCTCTGCAAGCAGCCGAGGTGATCGTGCCGGTGCCTGATTGACACGAAGGCATCGCCTGCCGCGACCCGATCGCATATGGCGATCGGGTCGCGGTGTGTCAGAAAACCATTGATGGTCGTGCGTGACACAAGCTTGACGCGGTCATCTTCTGGATCTGGTCCAGAAAACGTAGTAGCCTGGTGCCATGACGACCGACATGGCAGGCGACCTGCGTTCCGCGGGTCTGCGCGTCACCGCACCGCGGCTGGCGACGCTCGCGGTCGTCGCCGAGTGTCAGCATGCCGAGGCGGATGACATCGCCGCCGCGGTGCGCGAACGACTCGGCACGGTGTCGCGCCAGGCCGTCTACGACGTGCTGCACGCGCTCACCGATGCGGGCCTGCTGCGCCGCGTCGCCACCGGCGCCCGCAGCGCCGCCCGCTACGAGATCCACCGGCACGACAACCACCACCACATGGTGTGCCGGGTGTGCGGTCGCCTCGAGGACGTGCCCTGCACGGTCGGCGAGGCGCCGTGCCTGACGCCCTCCCACGACCACGGTTTCGAGATCGAGGTCGCGGAGGTGCTGTTCCGCGGCGTGTGCTCCGCATGCCGCACGGCGTCGGCGTCTCCCGGGACCGCGGTCCCGAGCGGCGCCGCGGCCGGCTGAGATCTGCTGATCTGAGTTCCGTCGATCCCAGCGACATCCGTCGAACACTGCGAAGAACTGCGAACCCCCGCACCGCTCTCGCCCGAGCGGTGCGGGACCCCCAACGTCCCGGCGAACGCTGCCGGGGCTCGCCCCGAGAAGGAGAGATCGTGACCACGTTCGACCCCACCGGCGACACCACGCCGACCATCCCCTCGTCCACCGAGAACGGCGCCCCGCGCGAGAGCGATGCGAACTCCCTCTCCGTCGGCCCCGACGGTCCTCTGATGCTCCACGACGTCGCCCTCGTCGAGAAGCTCGCGCGCTTCGACCGCGAGCGCATCCCGGAGCGCAGCCCGCACGCCAAGGGCTCCGGCGCCTTCGGCGAGCTCGAGATCACCGAGGACGTCTCGCAGTACACGAAGGCCGGCCTCTTCCAGAAGGGCGCCAAGACCCCGATGCTCGCGCGGTTCTCCACCGTGGCCGGCGAGCTCGGCTCTCCCGACACCTGGCGTGACGTGCGCGGCTTCGCGCTGAAGTTCTACACCCAGGAGGGCAACTTCGACATCGTCGGGAACAACACCCCGGTGTTCTTCGTCCGCGATCCCATGAAGTTCCCCGACTTCATCCACTCCCAGAAGCGCACCCCGGACTCCGGCCTGCGCGACAACACGATGCAGTGGGACTTCTGGACCCTCTCCCCGGAGAGCGCCCACCAGGTCTCCTACCTCATGGGCGACCGCGGCCTGCCCAAGAGCTGGCGCCACATGAACGGCTACTCCTCCCACACCTACCTGTGGGTCAACGAGGCCGGCGAGAAGTTCTGGGTCAAGTACCACTTCCTCACCGAGCAGGGCCTGGAGTACCTCACCAACGACGAGGCCGACGAGCTCGCCGGCCTGGACGGCGACTACCACCGCCGCGACCTCTTCGAGTCGATCGACAGCGGCGACTTCCCGTCCTGGAAGCTCGAGGTGCAGGTCATGCCCTACGAGGATGCGAAGACCTACCGCTTCAACCCCTTCGACCTCACGAAGACCTGGTCGAAGAAGGACTACCCGCGCATCCCCGTCGGCCGCTTCACCCTGAACCAGAACCCGGTCAACCACTTCGCGCAGGTCGAGCAGGCCGCCTTCAGCCCCTCGAACCTCGTGCCCGGCACCGGCGTCTCGCCCGACAAGATGCTGCTGGGCCGCGTGTTCTCCTACCCGGACGCGCAGCGCAACCGCCTGGGCACCAACTTCAACCAGCTGCCCGTGAACCGCCCTGTCGTGGAGACCAACTCCTACGACAAGGAGGGCTCCATGGAGTTCTTCCACAGCGGCAACGCCCCGGTGTACTCCCCGAACTCGTTCGGACGCTCGTACCAGGACGCGCAGGGCCCGGTCGACAACGGCTGGGAGTCCGACGGCACCCTGGTGCGCCAGGCCTACACCCTGCGCTCCGATGACGACGACTTCGGCCAGGCCCACACCCTGGTCCGCGAGGTCATGGACGAGGGCGAGCGCGAGCGTCTCATCGAGACGGTCTCCGGCGCTCTCGCCACCGTGATCGAGCCGGTCCTCTCGAACGCCTTCCAGTACTGGAAGAACATCGACCAGGAGGTCGGCGAGCGGATCGAGAAGGCCGTGCGCGAGAACGGCGGCGACCAGGTCCCCGGCGCGGACCCGCGCTCCGAGTGATCACCGCGATCATCCCGGCGGCGCCCTGAGGCGCCGCCGCACGGGCGAGGCCCGGACCCGAGCGATCGGGTCCGGGCCTCGCTGTGTCCGGTGGGCGCGCGGCCGCGCGGAGCGCCCTCGGACGAGGGGAAAGCCCCCGGACGAGGGGGAAGCTCTCAGACGACGAGCACGTCGCAGGGGGCGGAGAGCAGCAGCTTCTGCGGGGTCACGCCCAGGAGATGCCGGGCGACGTCGCGCTCGCGACGCAGACCGATCACCAGCAGCTCGGCCTTCTCCCGCTCGACGGTGTCCAGCAGGACGTCGGCGATGTCGTCCTCGCTGCTCTCCTGACGGATGTCGACCCGCACGGCCGAGCCGCGCAGGCGGTCTGCCGCCGCGTCGAGGTCACCCTCGCTGGCGTGGCGGGGATCCTGCTCGTCGCCCTGCCTGACCACGTTGACCACGATCAGCGGGCCGCCGCGCTCCTCGGCCGCGGTGCGCGCCGTGTCCAGCGCGTCGAATCCCACCGGGGTGGGGATGAAGCCGACCACCACTGCCACGTTGACCTCCTGTGTCGGGCGGGGAGAACGATCCTATGCGCTCGCGCCGGTCCCCGCGCCGCGGGGCTGGGCACCGGGCGCCCACTCCTGGCCGGAGAGACGCTGGATCTCGGTCATGATCCGATCGGTGGCCAGGCGCCGGCGGGCGCCCGCGCTCAGGTCCGTCGGCAGGTCCGAGAGATCGATCGGCGCTCCGAAGCGCATGTCGGGACGGTACCGGGTGGGCATCTTCCGGCCCTTCAGGAACAGGTTCTGCGTGCCGGCGAGCCCCAGCGGGATGACGGGGGCGCCGGACTCGAGGGCGAGCCAGGCCGCGCCCGGCTGGCCCTTGTGCAGCAGTCCGTCCCGGCTGCGGGAGCCCTCGGGGTAGATGCCGAAGCCCTCGCCGGCCTTCAGCACGTCCAGGGCGGCGTCGAGCGCGCCCCGGCCGGAGCTCAGAGCCTCGCGGTCCAGCGGCACCGTGCCCACCGAGTTCATGAACCACTTCTGGATGCGGCCCTTGAGGCCGCCGGTCTTCCAGAACACGTCCTTGGAGACGAACCGGACCATGCGCGGGGACACCACGGGGATGAGGAAGCTGTCCACGTTGGCCAGGTGGTTGGAGGCCAGCAGGAACGCGCCGGTGCGCGGGATGTTCTCGAGTCCGGTGATGCGGGGGCGCCAATAGGCGGTGAACATGGGTCCCAGGAACGGGCGGGTGAGCGTGTAGAGGAACGGCACGGGCACCACGATAGCGGCGCTCGGTCGTGCCTCCCACACCCTGTGTCGGCGCCCTCGCCGCCCGGGCCGCGCGAGGGTCCGGATCAGCGCGCTGTGGTAGAACAGCGGCACGTGCCGACGGCCGCGGATGCGGCGCCCGAGCACCTCGCGCATGCCCGCGCGCGCCCGTGCACGCTCCGGCTCCTGATCGGCCCGCTCCACCCCTGACCTGCCCGTCCCGCTCATCCCGCGAGGAGAACCGCCCGCATGCCGAGGATCCTGAACATCGCCGTCATCGGTGCCGGAACGATGGCGCAGGCCGTGCATCTGCCCGTGCTGCGCCGTCGCTGGGACCGCTTCGCGGTGACCGCTCTCGTGGACCACTCGCCGCGGCGTCGGCGCGAATCGGCCAACGTCTGGGGCGTCGAGGAGGAGCATCGCTTCGAGACCGTCGCCGACCTCATCGCCGCCGTGCGCGCGAAGGACGTCGCCCTCGATGCGGCGGTCCTCGCGACCGACGGCCTGCACGTCGAGGATCTCCTGCTGCTGCTGCGGCGCGGGATCCCCGTGCTCGTCGAGCCCCCGCTGGGGTACTCGGCCCAGGAGGTCGCCAGGATCAGCGACTTCGAGCGCCTCGTGGGCCGACGTCTGGTGATGATGGCCTACCCGCAGCAGTACGACGAGGTGCTCGGGGAGGTGGTCGAGAACATCCGCGCGCGCGACGTGCGCATGATCGACCACGAGGTGCTGATGCCCGCCTCCGGCCCCCTGTTCGGACGCGCGCACGTGACCGCCTCGGCCTACGACCTGCCGTCGGAGAAGCGCCAGGAGCGCCGCAAGACCCTGCAGGAGGCCGTCGTCGCCGGTGCGGGGGAGGGCGCGACCCAGCGCGATCGCGACCTCTATGTGAAGGGGCTGCTCACGGGCATCGCCCACCAGCTCGCGATCACCGAGCGCATCTACGGTCCGCTCACCGAGCTCACCGCCGTGCGCCATTGGCCCAAGGGCGTCATCCCCGGCTCGCTCGAGCTGCTGGGGGAGCTCGAGGGCGGCGCTCCCGTGCGCCTGGTCTGGCACTACCTCCCCTTCGCCCCCGAGTACTCGGAGACCTACGAGGTGCTCTCGGCCCGCAAGCGGATCGACCTCGCTCTCGAGCCGCCGTCGTTCGTGGACTCGCGCTCCCGCAGCTCCCTGCGCGAGAAGGAGCACGGCCGCGTGGTCGTCACCTCCCGCTCCTCCGACCTCGGTGCGGCCGAGTCCATGTGGGAGGCGTTCCACGAGTTCGTCGAGAAGGGCAAGGAGCCCCACGCCGGCGCCGCCGAGGCCCTCGCCCAGGTCGAGATCCTGCGCGAGGTCCTGGAGACCCTCGTCGAGGCCGACGGCCGATCCCTCGAGGCGGATCCGGAGACGGACGCCGGGACGGACGCCGAGACGGAGGCCGAGACGGATGCCGAGGGGGATGCTGAGACGGACGTCGAGTCGGACGCCGAGGGGGAGTCGGCCGCGGTGACGGATGCCGCGTCGCCGGCCGAGGGGACCTCCGTCAGGATCGGTCCGCTGGCACCGTCGGCCGATACCGGTGAGATCCCGCCTGCGGCACCGACCGAGGACCTCTCGTCGGTCGCCGATCAGCTCGAGGTGACGCCTCCCGCGCGGGCGACAGTCCCCAGCGCTGAGGCGTCCGGCACCGCGACCTCCGGATCGGCCGTGTCCGTCGGCGATGCGATCGAGACCGGAAGCACCGGAGCCGAGTCCGCGGACGGCGACGCCTGGGCGACCGCTGCGGACGATGCGGCGAAGGATGGCGCAGACGAAGCCGAGGAGCGCCCGCGCTCCTGAGCCGCATGCGCGCTCGTCTACGGGGCGCGTCCCGCGCCGTTCACCGGAGGGTCCGAGGCGCCCCGCCCCGAGCCGTCGCGACCCGACCCGACCCGGCCCTGTCGCGCTCTCTGCCGGTCCTGCTCCCGTGCCGGGCCGGGCCGTGCCGGTCGGTGACCCGCTCCGCTGCGCGATCGCGGGACGGCCGCCGCGGTGCGGGCGGTCGATCTGACGAACGGGTGGGAATTCGAGCCCCATTCCCACCCGTTCGTCAGATGCACCGGGGTCCCGCTCGCATCCGGCGCCGGCGCCGGCGCCCGCGTCCATCTGCTCGGCCGCGCTCCCGACGGGGATCTGACGACACGCCGAGGGATCGTCCGGCTGTGGACGACGGGCCGTCGCGGGGCCTTCCGGCGGGACAGGCGGCGACGTTCGGACGACACGCCGACGACACGCCGATCCGACACCGATTTTCGGGGCGCGCGCCACTGTTCGCCGGGTTGCCGGGGGAGCCGTCGTCCACCGTCGGACGGGGTGCACAGGGACGTTCCACAGCGCTGTCCACAGCATCCGTGCAGACGATGCGCGTTCGTCCCCAGCTGACCCACGTCCATCCACAGCCCGTCACCATCGGATTGTGGATAACAGTCTTGTAGTTCAGTACATCTTGTGGTGCAGACGTCGGGGCACCACTAGGTGTAGTGTTGGAGAGGTCGGCGCGGATCCCGCAGGGCACCGCTCGGCAGGCCGCGAGAACCCCTCGACGACCTCGTCGGACACCCTTCGATCCCCGCCCCACACACTCCTTCGCACACCGGTTCCCGCAGCGCGGGCGCCGGCGACACGATCCCCACCGAGAAAGGCATCGCCCGATGGCCATCACCGTGTACTCGAAGCCCATGTGCGTCCAGTGCGACGCGACCAAGCGCGCCCTCACCAAGTCGGGCGTCGACTACGCCGTCGTCGACATCACCGAGGACGCCGAGGCGCTCGCCCACGTGAAGTCGATGGGCTACGTGCAGGCGCCCGTCGTGGTCGCCGGTGAGGACCACTGGTCGGGCTTCCGCCCCGACAAGATCAAGGCCGTGGCGGCCGCCGGCGCCGAGGGCGCCCGCGCCGCAGCCATCTGAGCGCTCCCGATCATGCGGAGGTGAGGAGGATGGGAACCCTCGTCTACTTCTCCTCCGTGTCCGGCAACACCCATCGCTTCGTGCAGAAGCTGGACATGCCGGCCAGCAGGATCCCTCTCCATCGCACGGAGGATCCCCTCGTCATGGACGAGGAGTACGTGCTGATGGTGCCGACCTATGGCGGCGGCAACGGACGCGGAGCAGTCCCGAAGCAGGTCATCAAGTTCCTCAACGATCAGCGCAACCGGGATCTGATCCGGGGCGTCATCACCGCGGGGAACACGAATTTCGGCGAGGCCTACGGGCTGGCCGGCGAGATCATCTCGGCGAAGTGCCGGGTCCCGCACATGTACAGGTTCGAGCTGTTGGGCACGCCGCGAGACGTGCAGCAGGTCCACGACGGATTGGAAGAGTTTTGGCGACACTGACCGAGATGCCTTCGGTGGAGCATCACAAGTCCCTCGACTATCACGCGCTGAACGCGATGCTGAACCTCTACGGGGCCGACGGGAAGATCCAGTTCGACAAGGATCGCCTCGCGGCCCGTGAGTACTTCCTGCAGCACGTGAACCCCAATACGGTCTTCTTCCACTCGCTGCGGGAGAAGATCGACTACCTCGTCGAGAACGAGTACTACGAGTCCGAGGTGCTGGACCAGTACTCCTTCGACTTCGTCGAGGAGCTGTCGGAGCAGGCCTTCGCGAAGAAGTTCCGCTTCCCGACCTTCCTGGGCGCGTTCAAGTACTACACCTCGTACACGCTCAAGACCTTCGACGGCAAGCGGTACCTCGAGCGCTTCGAGGACCGTGTGGTCATGGTGGCCCTGACCCTCGCCCGCGGCGACGAGGAGCTGGCGCGCCGGATCGTCGACGAGGTGCTCGACGGGCGCTTCCAGCCCGCGACCCCCACGTTCCTCAATGCCGGCAAGGCACAGCGCGGCGAGCTCGTCTCGTGCTTCCTGCTGCGCATGGAGGACAACATGGAGTCCATCGGGCGCGGCATCAACTCCGCGCTGCAGCTGTCCAAGCGCGGCGGCGGCGTCGCCCTGCTGCTCTCGAACCTGCGCGAGTACGGTGCGCCGATCAAGCACATCGAGAACCAGTCCAGCGGCGTCATCCCCGTGATGAAGCTGCTCGAGGACTCCTTCTCCTACGCGAACCAGCTCGGCGCGCGTCAGGGCGCGGGCGCGGTGTACCTCCACGCGCACCACCCGGACATCATGCGGTTCCTGGACACCAAGCGCGAGAACGCGGACGAGAAGATCCGCATCAAGACCCTCTCGCTCGGCGTCGTGATCCCCGACATCACCTTCGAGCTCGCGAAGAACAACGAGCCGATGTACCTGTTCTCCCCGTACGACGTGGAGCGCGAGTACGGCAAGCCGTACGCGGACGTGTCGATCTCCGAGAACTACCGCGACATGGTCGACAACCCGCGGATCGCGAAGAAGAAGATCAAGGCCCGCGACTTCTTCCAGACCCTCGCGGAGATCCAGTTCGAGTCCGGCTACCCGTACATCATGTTCGAGGACACGGTGAACCGGGCCAACCCGATCGCCGGCAAGGTCACCCACTCGAACCTGTGCTCGGAGATCCTCCAGGTCGCGACGCCGTCGCACATGAACAACGACCTCACCTACGACGAGATGGGTCGCGACATCTCCTGCAACCTGGGGTCGCTGAACATCGCCAAGGCGATGGACTCCCCGGACTTCGAGCGCACGATCAGCACCGCGATCCGCGCGCTGACGGCGGTCTCGGACACCTCGGACATCGAGTCCGTGCCCACGATCGCGGAGGGCAACCGCAAGTCCCACGCGATCGGCCTGGGGCAGATGAACCTCCACGGCTACCTGGCGCGAGAAGGCATCTTCTACGGGTCCGACGAGGGCCTGGACTTCACGAACATGTACTTCTACGCGGTCACCTATCAGGCCATCAAGGCCTCCATGGGGATCGCCAAGGAGGTCGGCGAGACCTTCTACGACTTCGAGAACTCGAAGTACGGCACCGGCGAGTACTTCGACAAGTACACCGACCAGGTGTGGGAGCCGCGCACCGCGAAGGTCCGCGAGCTGTTCGCCGACTCGAACGTGCACCTGCCCAGCCAGGACGACTGGAAGCAGCTGCGCGCGGACGTGCAGAAGCACGGCATGTACAACGCGTACCTGCAGGCGGTCCCGCCGACCGGGTCGATCTCCTACATCAACCACTCGACGAGCTCGATCCACCCGATCGTCTCCAAGATCGAGATCCGCAAGGAAGGCAAGATCGGCCGCGTCTACTACCCGGCGCCGTTCATGACGAACGACAACCTGGAGTACTACCAGGACGCGTACGAGATCGGCTACGAGAAGATCGTGGACACCTACGCCGAGGCCACCAAGCACGTGGATCAGGGCCTGAGCCTCACGCTCTTCTTCCCCGACACCGCTACCACGCGCGACGTCAACAAGGCGCAGATCTACGCATGGCGCAAGGGCATCAAGACCCTCTACTACATCCGCCTGCGGCAGATGGCCATCGAGGGCACCGAGGTCGAGGGCTGCGTCAGCTGCATGCTGTGACGCTCTGCGAGCTCTGAGCCCCTGGCGCCGTCTCCGGACGACGGCCGACGGGCCAGGACGGGCGGGTCTCCTGCGGGAGGCCCGCCCGTCGGTGCACGTGATGTGCCACCATCGTGACCGGCGCCGTCCGGGGCGCCCCGACGACGGGGAGGTCATGCGGTGCCCTTCGGCGGATCCGCGCGCGATCGAGCGTTCGCCGCTCTCAACAAGGATCTCCGCCGCGCCGCGCGCCGCAGCGGGGCGCCGGTCCTCACGATCTCGCGGACCTCGAACGAGAACGTGCGCTATCCCGAGCTGATCTCCACGCTGCTGGACTGGTACGAGGACGTCGACGCGAAGACCCGGCTCGCACAGCCGCGCGACCGGGCCCAGCTGCTGGACGCGATCGCCCGCTCGCTGGTCACCCCGGACGCACCGCACGCGGAGACGTTCCGACTGGCCGTGCGCTACGTGGACTCCCATCCGCCCACCCACCAGGCCGACCTCCAGGGCTCCACGCTCCTGGCGTCGCACCACGCGTCCCCGTCGGACCCGGACGATCGGGCCGACATGGCGCGCCTGGCCGGTGACCGGGAGCTGGGGGAGGGGCGTGCGCCGATCCTCGAATGGCTGATCGCGCGGAAGGTCTCGCGCCGTCATCCGGAGCTGCGGGACCTCGCCATCGGCGAGCTCGAGGATCCCGCCGTCGCTGCGCACATCATGCGGCGCCTGCGCAGGCTCCCTCCGGATGTGCTGCCGGCCGACATCGCGGACCGGGTCCGCCCGTACCTGGACGCGGGGCAGGACGAGTCCCGACGGCAGTCGCGGCTGCTGCTCGAGAAGATCGACGGGGAGGGTGGGGCCGACGGGTGACGAGCGCGGAGCGCGACAGATGGGCGCGGCTCAACCCCGTCCATCTCCGCTGTGCGGTGGCGAGAGGCCGTTCAGTCCCGCTGTTCGGTGAAGCGCCGCGTCGTCGCGAGGTCGCGGTCCCCCAGGCCCGCCTCGACGAGCTCGTCGAACGCCGCGCGCAGGGCGGGCAGGAGGGCGCCGTGGGTGCCTGTCGCCTCGGCGATCTCGCCGGCGAAGCGCAGGTCCTTGACCATGTACTTCGCCACGCCCGAGGGGGAGTCGTCGCCGGTCACGAACTTCTCGCGCCGTGAGGCCATGAGGTTCGAGCCCGCGTAGCCGCCCTGCAGCAGCTCGAAGAGCGTGTCCAGGTCGAGCCCGCTGCGCTCGGCGAGCACCGTCACCTCACCGAGGGCGAGAGCGGTGGCGCTGACGATCATCTGGTTGCAGGACTTCGCGACCTCGCCCGCCCCGAGCGGCCCCAGGCGCACCGGGTTCCCGCAGGGCGCGAGCAGTCGGGCGGCCTCGGCGGCGTCGTCCTCGGCGCCGCCCAGCATGATCGCGAGCGTGCCCGCCTGCGCGCCGTCCTCGCCGCCGGAGACCGGGCAGTCGACCACGCGCACACGGCCGTCGCTCTCCGTGGCCAGGCGCTCGCCGAGCTCACGCACCTGCACGGACGACGAGGTCGACCCGATCATCAGCAGCAGCTCGCCACCGGGTGCGAGCAGGCCGTCCTCGCCGCTCAGCAGCGGTTCGAGATCCGGCAGGTCGGGGAGCATCACGAGGACCGCGTCCACAGCCTCGCCGAGCTCGCGCGGGGTCGCCGCCCACCCGGCGCCCTGCGCGGTGAGCTGCGGCTTCGGGGTGCGGGAGTGGACGGTGAGGGAGCCGTGGGCGCGCAGCAGGTGCTCGGCCATCGGCAGCCCCATGGACCCGAGCCCCAGCACGCCTACGCGCGGGGAGTCGGACCCGGGCGCGACCGGGCGAACGCGATCGGGAGCGGGGTGGACATCGTCGTCAGTGCTCATGGTCCGACTCTAGCCCGTCGCGCAACACAGGGAACGGTGTCCAACATATTGAACACGCGTTAGGGTGGTCCTGCCTCCCACCCGAGCGAAGGAGCTCCCATGAGCCAGCCCCCTCCCGCTGACCGCGAGACCCCCGACGGACGCACGCGCGTCGTGGTCGCCGTCGACCTCCCCGAGGACCTCTGCACGCTCATCGAGCGCAGCGAGCCGCGCGCCGAGGTGATCCGCGACCACGCGCTCTACCGCCCGCGCCGCGGACCCGCCGACTGGTCGGGCGACCCGGAGCATGTGCGCACGCCCGCGCAGCAGGCCGCCTTCGAGGAGATGGTCGACTCGGCCGACGTGCTCTTCTCGCTGCCCGACGTCGACCCCGCGGCCCTCGCCCGCACCGTCCGCGCGAACCCGCGCCTGCGCTGGGTGCAGACGATGGCCGCCGGCGGCGGCTCCCAGGTGCGCGCCGCCGGACTCGCCTCCGAGGACCTCGAGCGCATCGCCTTCACGACCACCGCCGGTGTCCACGGCGCCCCGCTCGCCGAGTTCGCCGTGCTCGGGGTGCTCGCCGGCGCGAAGTCGCTCCCGCGCCTGCTCGCCCAGCAGCGCGAGCACGAGTGGAGCGAGCGCTGGGAGATGCGGCACCTCGACGAGATGACCGTGCTCGTCGTGGGCCTCGGCGGCATCGGGAAGGCCTGCGCGGCGCGCTTCAGTGCGCTCGGCGCCCACGTGCTCGGCACGACCCGCAGCGGCGAAGCGGTCGAGGGCGTCGACGAGCTCGTGCCGATCGACGACCTCGCCGCCGCCGTCGCCCGCGCCGACGCCGTCGTCCTCACCCTCCCCGGCACCGACGCGACCGAGGGCCTCGTCGGCGAGGACGTGCTCGCGAAGGCGCGCCCAGGGACGATCCTCGTGAACGTGGGACGCGGCACCGTCGTCGACGAGCCCGCCCTGCTGCGCGCCCTCGAGGACGGCCGCATCGGCTTCGCCGCTCTCGACGTCTTCGCGACCGAGCCGCTGCCTGCGGCGAGCCCTCTGTGGGATCATCCCCATGTCCTGGTCAGCCCGCACACCGCCGCCCTCGACACGCGCGAGGAGGAGAGGATCGTGCGGCTGTTCGTGGACAATCTCGCCCGCCACCTCGACGGGCGACCGCTGCGCAACGCCGTGGACACCGTCGAGTTCTACTGAGTGCGGCGGCGCGACGGGCCGACGGGGACGAGCGCCCCGCGCGGCGCCCGGCGCGCCGACCGCGCAGGGAAGGGGAGCGCCGTGGCGCCCCAGAGCACGAAGACCACCCGTCACGAGCGCCCGTCGGCCGAGCCCCGCGATCCCTCGCCCGCCGTGACCCGCTCCCTGCGGATCCTCGGGGCGCTGGAGCGGGCGCGCGGACCGCTCACCCTCTCCGAACTCGCGCGCGAGGTCGGCATGGCGAAGTCCTCGGCCTCGAACATCTGCCAGGCGCTCGAGAACGAGGGCATGATCGATCGTGTCGAGAGCGGATACCGGCTCGGGATCCGCACCGCCGAACTGGGCGGCGCCTTCGCCTCCCAGTTCAACCAGGTGCGCGAGTTCTTCGCCGCGGTGGAAGGCGATCCCGTGCTGCGGGGGCACGTCGTCCAGATCGCGATGCTGGACGCCCCCGACGCCCTCTATCTCGCCCGGCACGAAGGGCGCCGCCAGCGCCTGGGCACGCCGCTCGGCTCCCGCCTGCCGCTGATCCACTGTGCGGTGGGCAACGCCATGCTGCTCGCCATGGACGACGCCGAGGTGGGGGCGGTGCTCGGTGCAGCCGACTTCGCGCCCACCACCGAGGAATCGGTGACCAGCCCCGAGGCGGTGCGCGAGAAGATCAACGTCGGCCGTGAGCGCGGATACGCGATCGACCGCGGCGAGTCCTTCCCCGGCATCCACGGCGTCGCCGTCCCGCTCGAGCCCTGGCAGCCCGGGGATCCGCGCATGGCCGTGGGCGTCGCGCTCGCCGCCTCCGAGGCTGGCGACACCGTGGTCGACGAGCTCGGCGCCGCGCTGCTGACGCTCGCCGACGCGCTCACCAACCCCCTCTCGCGCCGCCCCTGAGATCAGGGCGTTCAACGGGTTGCACTGCGTTCGCGAATGAGTACAGTAGGGCCATCGGCCGGCCCCGTCGGCCTCGCACGGTCCGGCCCGCTCGGGCCGCCCCGCCCGCATCGAAGGAGATGCCATGAGCACGACGCCACGCTCCGCCCGCCCCGAAGGCGCCCAGGACATGCCCGAGGCCGAGTACGCCGCGAACCTGCGCCGCGCGACGCTGTCCTCCTCCATCGGCAGCGCGATGGAGTACTTCGACTTCGCGATGTACGGCCTGATGACCGCGCTGGTGTTCAACACCCTCTTCTTCCCCGAGGGCAACGCCGCGATGAACACGGTCGCCGCCTTCGGGATCTATGGCGTCGGCTTCGTTGCCCGCCCCTTCGGTGGCCTCTTCTTCGGTGCCCTCGGCGACAAGATGGGCCGCAAGACCATCCTCGTGATCACGGTGCTGCTGATGGGCGGCGCCTCCACCCTGATCGGCGTGCTGCCCACCTTCCACTCCGCCGGATACGCCGCCCCGATCCTGCTGGTGATCCTCCGCCTGCTGCAGGGGTTCGGCGCCGGCGCCGAGCAGGCCGGCGCGACCGTGCTGATGGCCGAGTACGCCTCGGTGCGTCGGCGCGGCTTCTTCTCCGCCCTGCCGTTCATCGGCATCCAGGCGGGCACGCTCCTCGCCGGACTCGCCTTCTCCCTGCTGACCCTGCTGATGCCCGAGGACGCCTTCCTCTCCTACGGCTGGCGGCTGCCGTTCCTCGCCTCCTTCGTGCTGATCCTCATCGCCCTGTTCATCCGAGCGCGGCTGCGCGAGACCCCCACGTTCGTCCAGCTCGAGAAGCACGAGCAGATCGCCGACCACCCGATCCGCGAGATCTTCACGACCGGGCGCCCGGGCGTGGTCGTCGGCATCGGCCTGCGGATGGCCGAGAACGGCGGCAGCTACATGTTCCAGTCGCTCGCCCTGGCCTTCGTGACCTCCGCGGCGATCGGACTGGACAAGGGCGCCGTCGCCTGGGGCGTGACGCTGGGCAGCCTCATCGGCATCTTCTCGGTGCCCCTCACCGGCCACCTCTCCGATCGCTTCGGGCGCGTGCCCGTCTACCGCTTCGGCGCCGTGTTCATGCTCCTGTACACGTTCCCCGCCTGGTACCTGCTGTCCGTGGGGACCGAGGCGGTGGCGATCGCCGTGATCGCGATCGGCATCGGCGTCGCCGTGAACTCGATGCTCGGCCCGCAGTGCTCCCTGCTCCCCGAGATGTTCGGCGCCCGGCACCGATACCTGGGTGTGGCGATGGCCCGCGAGATCTCCGCCGTCCTCGCGGGCGGACTGGCGGGCGTGCTCGGCGCGGCGCTGCTCGCCTGGACCGACAGCAACTGGATCGTGCTCGCCGTCTACATGGCGACCCTCGCCGCGATCACCACCGGCGCGACCTTCCTGGTGCCCGAGACCCGAGGTCGGGACCTGCTGAAGGAGACCGACGCCCTGCGCCTCTCCGAGGAGGAGCACGACCACCGCATGGCCGCCGCGGCGCGCTGACGCGGAGCGCCGCCGCGGCGCGGACCGCGACCGCGGGACGGGCGGCGACACCCGTGGCACCTCCGGCGCCGGACATGTGATGCACGATACATTGGGCGCATCGCGGTCTCCTCCCGCGATCCCCCTGTGCACGTCCGAGCGAAGGAGCCCGGCATGTCAGAGTCCGCATCCCTGCCCGATCCCAGATCCTCGGGCCGCGACCCGCTCGGAGATCCCTCCTCCGTCGGCGCCCGCAGCCTCGCCGTCCAGCAGTCCGAGGACTTCCAGCGGCTGCGCCGCTCGTTCCTCACCTTCATCGTGCCGATCACGGTGCTGTTCCTGGTCTGGTACCTGCTGTACGTGATCCTCGCGGACTGGACCCACGAGTTCTTCGCGATCAAGGTCGCCGGCAACATCACCGTGGGCCTGCTGTTCGGCTTCGGCCAGGTCATCACCACCTTCGTGATCACCATGCTCTACCGGTGGTGGGCCGACAAGCGCTACGACCCCCATGCCGAGGCGATCCGCGCCGAGATGGAGAGCGGGGAGATCCTCGAGGACTCCGCCCGCCCGGCCGACGGGCAGGAGGGCGAGCTGCGATGAGCCACGAGATCAACCCTGTCATCAACATGATCGTGTTCGCGCTGTTCGTCGCGTTCACGCTGTTCATCGTCTTCCGCGTCTCCCGCCAGAAGGCGAGCGCCGCCGAGTTCTACGCCGGCAACCGCTCGTTCTCCGGACCGCAGAATGGCATCGCGATCTCCGGCGACTACCTCAGCGCCGCGAGCTTCCTGGGCATCTGCGGGGCGATCGCCATGGCCGGCTACGACGGCTTCCTCTACTCGATCGGCTTCCTCGTCGCCTGGCTCGTCGCGCTCCTGCTGGTCGCCGAGCTGCTGCGCAACACCGGCAAGTTCACGATGGCAGACGTCCTCTCCTTCCGCCTGAACCAGCGCCCCGTGCGCCTGGCGGCCTCGCTCACCACCCTCGCCGTCTGCTTCTTCTACCTCATCGCCCAGATGGCGGGCGCGGGCGGGCTCGTCGCCCTGCTGCTGGGGCTCGAGGGCAAGCTGCCGACGGCCCTGACCGTGGTGGTCGTGGGCGTCCTGATGATCGTCTACGTGATCGTGGGCGGTATGAAGGGCACCACCTGGGTGCAGATCATCAAGGCGGTGCTGCTCGTCGTCGGCGTCGCGATCCTCGCGATCATGGTCATGGGCCGCTATGGCTTCAACTTCTCCGCCGTGCTGGATCAAGCGATCGCGATGTCGCCCGACGGCGAGGCGATCCTCACGCCGGGTCTGAAGTACCCCAACCCCGTGGACTTCCTGTCGCTCGGGCTCGCGCTGGTCCTGGGCACCGCGGGTCTCCCGCACGTGCTCATGCGCTTCTACACCGTGCCCAGCGGCAAGGAGGCGCGGCGCTCGGTGGTCTGGGCGATCTGGATCATCGGCATCTTCTACGTGCTCACCCTGATCCTCGGCTACGGCGCCGCGGCCCTCGTCGGCCCCGAGGTCCTCGGGGACCCCGCGACGCCCGGCGGGGAGAACGCGGCGGCCCCGCTGCTCGCCCTCGCCCTCGGCGGGCCCGTCCTGATGGCCGTGGTCTCCGCGATCGCCTTCGCGACGATCCTCGCGGTGGTCGCGGGCCTCGCGATCACGGCGGCCACGAGCTTCGCGCACGACATCTACGCCTCCGTCATCCGCGGCGGCGAGGTCCCAGCGGACGACGAGGTGAAGATCGCCCGCTGGACGGTCGTCGCGATCGGGATACTCGCGATCGTGGGCGGCGTGGTGGCCCTCGGGCAGAACGTCGCCTTCCTGGTGGCGCTCGCCTTCGCGGTCGCCGCGAGCGCCAACCTGCCCACGATCCTCTTCTCCCTGTTCTGGCGACGGTTCAACACCGGCGGCGCACTGTTCTCGATGATCGGCGGGCTCGCTGCCTGCCTCATCCTGATCGTGCTCTCCCCGGCCGTCTCCGGCAACGAGAAGGCGATGTTCCCCGGCGCCGACTTCGACCTGTTCCCGCTCTCCAACCCCGGCATCGTCTCGATCCCGCTGGGCTTCCTGCTCGGGATCGTCGGCACCCTCGTCACCAAGCCCGCGCCCGACCACGACGTGAAGGCCGCCGAGATGGAGGTCCGCGCCTTCACCGGCGCCGGGGCGGAGGGGGCGTCCGAGCACTGACGGGGCCGCGCGCTGGGGCGGGACGCACGCGCGCTGCGGCGGGGCGTGTGCGGTCCGCCACGCCCCCGACCCCGCCCCGCCCCCGGACATTGAGTGCTGCGCAACGGTCGTTATGAGCGCTCATAACGACCACTGCGCAGCACTCAACGTCGTTGTAGCCGATTCCGACGGGCGGGCTCCCGACGGCGGGCACCTCGCCCGCGTCCGCCCAGCCCCTCACCCCCAGCTGCCTCCGTCCGTCACCCGCCCAGCAGCGTCAGCACCGCCTTCACCCGGCGGTGGACGCTCGCGTCGGGGCTCAGGCCGAGCTTCGCGAACAGGCGCTGGGTGTGCTTCTCGACGGCGCCCTCGGTGACCACGAGGCGCTCGGCGATCCCGGCGTTCGTGAGCCCCTCGCCCATGAGCTCGAGGACCTCGCGCTCGCGAGGGGTGAGCTCGTCCAGGGGCGAGCGGCGCTGGGAGGCGAGGACCTGCGCGATGACGTCGGGGTCCATGACCACGCCGCCGCCCGCCACGCGCTCGACGGACTCGAGGAAGCGGCCGATGTCGCTCACCCGGTCCTTGAGCAGGTAACCGGTGGCGGGCGTGCCCGCGCCGATCAGCTCGGCCGCATAGGCGACGACCACGTACTGGCTGAGCAGCATGATCGGCGCCTCGGGCCAGGAGCGGCGGATCTCGTGGGCCGCGCGCAGGCCCTCGTCGCTGTGGCTCGGGGGCATCCGGATGTCGGCGATCACGAGGTCGGGCCGGTGCTCGAGCGCGCGGGCCACGAGCTCCGCGCCGTCGGCCGCCGAGGCCACGACCTCGTGGCCCGCATCCTCGAGCAGCAGGCGCAGGCCCTCGCGCAGCAGGGCGGAGTCGTCGGCGATCACGAGGCGCACGGGATCACCGCCTCGATCCGGGTGCCCTGTCCCTCGGGCGAGTCCACCTGCAGCGTCCCCTCGAGCGAGGCGACGCGTCCGGCGAGACCCGCGAGGCCGTGACCGGCGGCGATGCTCGCCCCGCCGCGGCCGTCGTCGACGATGACGGTGCGCGCGCTGCCCGCCTCGCGGGTGACGCGCACCTGCACCGCGCTCGCCCCGGAGTGCTTGGCGGCGTTGGCGAGGGCCTCGGAGACCACGTAGTAGATGCCGATCTCCACGTGCTCGGGGAGGTCCATGTCCTGGCAGTCCACCGCGGTGGGGACGGGGCACAGGGCGGCGCGCTCGGCGAGGGCCGCGGCGAGGCCCCGGTCCACGAGGATCGGCGGGGCGATCCCCCGCGAGAGGCGCCGCAGGTCCTCGAGGGTGGTGCCCAGCATCTCGCGGGTCTGGGCGAGGATGTGCTGGGCGCGCTCGGGGTCCGACGCGGCGAGACGCTCGGCGCGCGCGAGATCCATCGTGGCGCGGACGATGCCCTGCTGGGGTCCGTCGTGCAGGTCCCGCTCGAGGCGGCGCAGGGACTCGGACTCGGCCGCCCGGCCGGCAGCCCGTGACTCCTCGGTGCGCGCCAGGCGCTGCTGCTCCTCGAAGCGGGAGCTGAGCAGTCCGTAGCCGACCGCGTGGTGCAGGGCGATGAGCCCGCGGGCCACGGGGTTCAGCGTCAGCAGGAACACGAGCCCCATCGCGCACTGCAGGGCGACGTCGGTGACGAGGGCGAGGTCGCCGTGGAAGCCGAAGACCAGCTCGCCCAGCCCGTTCATGTCGGCGTCCGGCAGGACGCTGTGCAGGATCAGCGTGGCGACGGGCGCGCCGATGGTGGCGACCGCCCCGAGGGCCCAGGCCAGCAGCAGCGGCGTCGTGATCGCGATGAGCACGAGATGCACGAGGGTCCACAGGCACTCGAGCCAGGACTGCGGGTCCGCGAGCGGCGTGAGCATGCGCCGCACCCGTCCCGCGCCCTCGCGCGCTCGGCGCCGCGCCGGCCGGGGGAGCGGTCTGCCCAGCAGGAAGCCCTGCATGCCGCGCTCGGCGTTCGCGAAGCCCCGCGCGACCATCACCGCGGCGACCAGGATCGGCAGACCGATCCAGATGATCACCGTTCCCGCGCCCAGGGCGAGAAGCGCGAGAGTCAGCGAGAAGGCCAGAGTGCCCAGGACCAGCGAGGGGATCCCGTAGACGAGGGCGCGGCCGATCGGCCCGGCCCAGCGTGCGCGGCGGCGCGGGGCGGGCGAGGCCGCCGCGGATCGGGACGGGGCCGGCTCGTCCGGGATGGTCGACGCGGGGGTCGAGGAGGCGGCGGGGGCGCTGGATGGGGTCATGGCTCGAGTCTTCTCGTCGGAGGGCCAGGTGCCCATCCTGTCACCTGGCGAGCGCAGGGTCGGGCTGGCCCGACAGGCACCCGTCGGCCGCGCGATCGGCCGCGTCGCCGGTCCTTCGGAGGGCCCGACGGTCGACTCCGCCACAGACGCGCTGGGCGGCCTGGGCCTCCGCCCGGGAGCCCGTTCGCGGCACCTAGACTGGGGGACCAACGGCACCCGAGAACGCCGAGAACACCCCGAGCGAACGTGAGGCAGCGGTGAACTCCGATCACCTGAAGACGTCGGTCCAGGCCATCAACTGGAACCGCATCCCCGACCCGAAGGACAGCGAGGTCTGGGACCGTCTGACCGGGAACTTCTGGCTTCCCGAGAAGGTCCCGATCAGCAATGACATCCAGTCCTGGGGCCGCCTGAGCGAGGGCGAGCAGACCCTCACCATGCGCGTCTTCACCGGCCTGACGCTGCTGGACACGGTGCAGGGCACCGTCGGCGCGGTCTCGCTGATCCCCGATGCGGTGACCCCTCACGAGGAAGCGGTCTACACGAACATCGCGTTCATGGAGTCCGTGCACGCGAAGTCGTACTCGCAGATCTTCTCGACCCTCTCGCACACCAAGCAGATCGACGAGGCCTTCCGCTGGAGCGAGCACAACGAGGCGCTGCAGAAGAAGGCCCGGATCGTCATGGGCTACTACCAGGGCGACGACGCGGAGAAGCGGAAGGTCGCCTCGACCCTGCTCGAGTCCTTCCTCTTCTACTCCGGCTTCTACCTGCCGATGTACTGGTCCAGCCACGGCGAGCTGACCAACACGGCCGACGTCATCCGCCTGATCATCCGCGATGAGGCCGTGCACGGCTACTACATCGGCTACAAGTTCCAGAAGGCGATGGAGAAGGCCTCCTCCCAGCGCCAGGAGGAGCTCAAGGACTACACGTTCTCCCTCCTCATGGACCTGTACGACAACGAGGAGGAATACACCGAGGATCTGTACGACCCGGTCGGCTGGACCGAGGACGTCAAGATGTTCCTGCGCTACAACGCGAACAAGGCGCTCATGAACCTCGGCTACGACCCGCTGTTCCCGCAGGACCAGACCGAGGTCAACCCCGCGATCCTCGCGTCCCTCTCCCCGAACGCCGACGAGAACCACGACTTCTTCTCGGGCTCCGGCTCGAGCTACGTCATGGGCAAGGCCGTCGACACCGAGGACGACGACTGGGACTTCTGATCCGCTGACCGCGCACGTCGTCGGGGATCCCCGCCGACGGCGCGCACGCGAGGCCCGGACCTGCAGACTTCTGCGGGTCCGGGCCTCGCGTGTGCTCCGTCAGAGCCAGCCCCAGCGGCTCGGCGCCGGACGTGACAGCTCTCCTCAGCTGCCGGCCTCGTCCGAGGAACCATCCTCCTGCGAGAGGCGGAACGCCTGTCCGAGGACTTCGATCTGCGCGGGATTGTAGAGGTCGGGTAGCGACTGGTAGAGGGCGTGCAGCGCCTCGCGTTCGCGCACATTCGTCGGCCGAGGCGGAGTGCGAGTGCCCGGGTAGTCCTCGTGGATCCCGCGCAGCACCATCGCCAGCCGAACGGCGACGGCACGGATGGCCTCGGCGTCGGCATCGGCCGGAAGCTCGTTGAACCCGATGTCGGCGTCCTGGTGGTCTTCGGCGATCTCGCGCAGGTCTCGCATGCCCCGTTCGTCGTAGAGCAGTGCGCTGATGGCGATCACCGCCCGATCTGGCTCGGTGAGACTGTCCGCGATGGATTCGAACCCTACGGGGACGTCCGGTCCGGTGCGGTGAGCGAGCAGCTCGGCGAGGTCGGCCCGGATCTTCTGCTGACGTTCGATGGAGGCGGAGAGCCGTGCGTCGAGCGAGCGCACGGTGTCGAAGAACAGGTCGTCCGAATCGATCGTCGACCGGATCTCCGCCGTTGACATCCCCAGGTCCCGGAGCTGTCTGATCTGCAGCAGGCGCACCAGGTGGGCCGTGCGGTACTGCTTGTAGCCGTTAGCCGCCCGTGCGGGCTCTTCGAGCACACCGGTCGCGTGGTAGTGCCGAATGGCCTTCACGGTCGTGCCCGCGAGGTCCGCGAGTCGGCGCGTGCTCCACTCCATCAGCGGTCACCAGGGGGAGCAGACATATCTCCATCCTCGTGGATGAGCGAGGGAATCGGAAGCACTTCCTTGACCGTGCCCCCAGGGCACGGTTTCCGATGGTGGTGCACATACCCGCCTTCGCGTAGGAGCCCCCACATGACCGGCACTGGACGGATCTCCGATCGGCTCGAGGTCCAGGAGGTCTCGCGCGATCCCGCCTTCGCGCGCCCGGCTGACTCGCCCGGCGGGACCCGACCGGCATACTTCGTGCCCGCTCACGGCCGGTGCGACGACTGGGCGCGCAGTGAGAACCGGACCGCCCTCGTCCGGCTCGGCACTCAGCATCAGACCGCGGCCAGCGTGCTGCTGCCGGGGCCGGCCACCGGACCCCGCGCCTCGGCCCACCACGCTCCGGTGCGATTCTTCGCCGAGGAGGCCCAGCTGTCCGATGAGCCGCTGCTCCCTCACGGCCCGGACCGGACACGGAGCCACGATGGATGACTCGCTCATCTACGAGGGCGCGATGCAGGTCGTCCCCCTCCTGCTCATCGCGCTGTTTCTCGACAACCGCGCGAACACCCCCGAACTGCGCAGCCGACTCGGAAGGGCTCTGACGCGGTTCCAAGACCGAGCCATCGCCGTGCTGTGCCTCATCGCGTTCTTCATCTCGATGTTCGTTCTCGTCGGCGCGGTGCCCGTCACCGCCCTCACCAACGCGATCGTCGTCGCGGCGCTGAGCGGCTCGATCGGGCTGTTGTTCGGCACCATCTGGCGACGCTTCGCCACCACCACGGATGACGGCTCCGCTCCGTCCAGCTCACACTCCCCGAAGGACCATCATGACCACGACTCCTGACCCGTCCCTCACCAACACCTCGAGCGCGCCCGCTTCCGTCGATGGGAATCGTCCTTTCGGCGCGCACCTGTCGATGCGGTGGTGGGTCCCGCTGGTGCTGACGATCGTCGTCGTCGCGGCGGTCTACGGCCTCCAACTGCTGCTGGGCGGTGCCGCCGCCATCGTCGAGGTCGCCCTGCTGGGCGAGGATCCCGATGGCGCCTCGCTGACCCCCTTGTCCTTCCTCGCGACGAATCTCGCGATCATCCTGATCGCCCCGCTCGCGCTCCTCCTGCTCGCCAAGGTCGGGCGGGTGCCCTGGCGATCCGCACTGAGCGCCGGGCGGGCTTTCCGGTGGCGTCGGCTGACGATGTACGTCGGCCTCTTCGCGGTGCTGATGGTCCTCGCCAACATCGCGGTCCAGCTGATCAACCCCTCGCCGCTGTCCTTGTTCGCCGTCTCCGGCACGACCATCGCGCTGCTGGTGGTGCTGGTGCTGACCACGCCGTTGCAGGCCGCGGCGGAGGAAGTCGCTTTCCGCGGTGTCCTCACCGCCTCCTACGCGTCGTGGATCCGCGCTTCCCGCCCCGCGCTGATCGTGGGCATCATCGGTTCGAGCGTCCTCTTCGCCATCGTCCACACCAGCCTGGATCCATGGATGATCCTGAATTACCTGGGCCTCGGGGCGAGCACCGCGGTCATGTCTCTGCTGAGCCGGGGTCTCGAAGCCTCGATCGCCTTCCACGTCATGAACAATGTCTTCGCCTACGGCATCGGCGCCCTGTTCGCCGACGGCGGCGGCATCGCCCAGGACCGCAGCGGTGGCGCCGGCGGACCGTACATGCTGGTGTTCCTCCTCGCGGAAGCCATCGCCATCATCACTGTCTGGCAGCTCGAGAAGCACCGCACCCGACATCAGCGCTGAAGGCCCTGCACGCGGGAGAGCCCTGATGGCGCATCGAGGTTCAGTGCAGGAACAGGGCTGTGACGGCCTCGACCAGCGCAATGACCAGAAGCAGGATGATGATCATCGGATAGAGGCGCAGGTTGTCCTTGATGCCGGCAAGGTACCCCTCCCAGGCCGATGAGAGATTGCGTCGGCGGTAGCCGAAGGTCGATCGCCAGAGGATGATCGATCCCAGCATCGCCAGGACATAGGCCTGGAACTCGATCAGCAGCACGGGCGAGACGGTGATCACCGTGATCAGCTCCTCGAGCGTTGTCGGCGCGTACGGCATGCCGATGAAGATTGCCCGTGCGATCGTCGCGACCACACCGAAGAAGGGAACGATCAGCGTGGGCAGCGTCGTGGTTCCCAGTGCTGCGAACAGGAGGTTGGCGAGGAGAGTCAGCAGTGCGGGTTCGACGATGCTGCCGCTGCTGTAGGCCTCGACGACCAAGGACGACCCGGGCGAGCTGAGGAAGGCCTCGGTGTTCCGGTGGCCGATCTCGTGCAGACCAGGGATGTAGACGGACGCGATCATCGCCATCAGCAACGTGCCGTAGACGACGAGATTGGACACGAGGTACGGGTACCAGCTGGCGCGCAGGACTGTTCGGAAGCTGTCGAAGATTCGCATGGTCAGGATTCCTCTCCGGGGTGGGACTGCGGCCCCGACTCGATGCGCATGAAGTCCTTCTGCCGGTCGTTCAGCTCGCGTTCTGCCAGGTCGAGGATCACCTGCACCTGCTCTTCGGTCAGCGAGGGCAGTCCACCGGCGGCCTCGTCGATCAGCGACTGCGCCTGCTCCATGAGCTCCTCGAGCTCGCCGTCACCGGTGTTCTCATCGATGGCGTCGAAACGCTCCTGCAAGCGCACCAGGGCCGACCGCATCTGCGGGTCATCGAGTGCATCGGCGAAAGCGTCGATCTGCGGATGGTCCCGGTAGAGGTGGGCGAGGGCGATGGCGACCGGGATATCGGCCGGTGACAGGCTCAGCGCAGCTGCTGCCCTGGAGAGTCCGACGTGGCGTCCGGCGCGCGCCCGGGCCAAGCGTTCGCGTTGTGCGGTCAGATCCGTGATCTTCGCTTCCAGGGCCCGGTCCACCTCATCCAGCGCCTCTTCGGTGGAGGGAGAGTCGGAGTCTGCGGCCACGGCTCCTGCCTGCGCCAGCGACAGACCGGAGTCGGTCAGCTGACTGATCCTCAGCAGGGACACCAGATGATCCGCGGTGTAGTCCCGGTACCCGTTGGGTCGACGCGGCGGCTCGGGCAGCGCGCCTGCCTGGTGGTAGTAGCGGACGGTCCGGACCGTCACCCCGGCGAGTTCTGCCAGTTCTGAGATGCGCATCAGGCGGACACCTGTCCTGATCGGCGGATGCTGGGACTGAGCAGGGCCAGGGCGGCCGCGCCGATCCACAGAAGGGCGAGAGCTGTGGTGGCCAGGTGCAGGGTGCCGATCTCGATGAGCAGAGCGGCCACGCCGATGCCGGCTGCCGGGACAACAGTCATGATGGCGTTCTGGGCGCCCAGCACCTTCCCGCGTTCGGCATCTGCGACGTTCTCGACGAAAGTCAGTCCGACGACGGCGTTCATGCAGCCACCGCCCAGTCCGACGATCGCCGCTCCGGTGAAGATCGACCACACAGGTCCGAGTATGCCGATGACGACGAATCCCACGGCGACGACGATGACCCCGGTGGTGAACCACCCCCGGCGCGGGATCCTGGTTCCGAATACGGCGAAGAGGCCACCGCCGATGAGGAGGCCTGCGGCCAGTGCGCTGAGGACGAACCCGACGAGACCGGCCTCGTTCTGGAATGCGAAGTGCACCGGGATCACCATGCCCTGCGTGGCGGCGAGCACGACTGCCAGCGCGAGACCCAACAGGACGACGACGCGCAGGAGCGGTGTGCGGAAGATGACCGCCAGGCCGTGGAAGACGGAGCCGGGCGACTCGTGCTGAGGATCTCCTTGCCGCTCACGGGGCAGCCCCGAGGCTCGGGAGGGGATGACGAGGGTCAGCAGGGCCGCCAGTGCGGCGATGCCGGAGGTCGCCCACATGACCGTCACCGGTTCCAGGGAGGCGACGAGGATGCCGGCGATGGCGGGACCGACCAGGAGCGAGACTCCTGCGAGGGATTCCCGCAGGCCGATCAGCCGCGAAGGATCCATCCCGCCGGCATGAGCGATGGCGGGGAGCATCGCCTCCCGCGCGGTGATGCCGGGAACGTCGCCGAAGGAATTCAGGATTGCCACGGCGATGAACCATCCCAGGTTCAGCCCGACGGTGAGGTCGATGACGGGCAGGATGATCAGGGCCAGGGCCGAGATCACATCGGAGAGGATCGCGGCGGTGCGGCGGTTGATCCGGTCGATGAGCGAGCCCATCAGCAGTCCGGCGACGGCGGCGGGCAACGCTGCCGCGATGGCAACGGCCCCAGCCCCCAGCGGACTGCCCGTGGTGAACAGGACCAGCAGCGGGAGCGCTATCGCAGTGATCGAGTTGCCCAGCAGCGATGTGCCGAACGAGGCCAGGTAGAAGAAGACGATCCGTGTCATGGGACAAGCCCAAACGATGACGTCGCGTCAGGGTCAAGCCCGTGCGGAGGAGATCGTGGACGACGCCGAGTCCTCGCAGGCCATGGCCTCGCGGGCGTCACCTCGGCGAGACTCGCCGTGGCGATGAGCCGAAGCCGGACTCATCATTCCCAGTCCGGGCTGATCTCCGTGAGGGCGTGGAAGCGGAGCGCGCGGTTCCGGCGCGTGGGCGATCAGCTCTGGATCCGTCCCCGAGCTGCACCGGACGAACTCGATCCCGAGGCGGCCCTCTGCTTCTCTCTCGTCGGGGCCAGGCCGGCCACTCTCGAAGCGATCAGTGCGCGATGAGGACATGCGGGTCGAGATCCACCGTGGCCATGCGGCGAATCTCGGCGTCTGCCGAGCGAAGAAGGTCCACGTCCAGCTGCGCGCTGACGCGGGACCGTCGTTCCCCGATTGCCGAGCGTGACGTCGGAGCATGATGTTCAGCGGATGGTCCACCAGGAGTGTGTCGGCTGGTCCGGCTCGGAGACTGCGGTCCGGCGGAGCAGTGTCGGGGTGTCGGGGCATCGGGGCACTGGTGCTTTGCGCGCGGGAGGTCCCCAGTGGTGCCACGAACACGCAAGAGGCCCTGATCACTGCGGATCTGGCCCGTGCGGCTCGGGCTCTCGCCCAGGTCTCGCTCGCCGATCTCGCCGAGCACACCGACATCGACCTCGAGAGGCTGCGCGCCGTCGAGCAGGGGCGGATCCTCGCCACGGCGGAGGAGAGCGACCTGCTGCACCGCGCCTTCGCGGAGTTCGGCGTCGAGCTGCTGCCCGTGGACGAGCACGCCGGCGTGGGCTACGGCGTGCGCCAGAAGTTCAATCCGCGCACCGTCGTCCGCCTGGAGAACTGGGAGAACGAGGGCGGCCCCGCGGGCGAGGACGACATCTGAGCGGCCCGTATCCTGGGGCGGCCATGACCGCTCCCGCCGCCCACCAGCACCGTCACGAGTCCCCGCTCGTCACCCTGCATCGCGCCGAGGACGACGCCGATGCGATCCTGCGCGTGCGCATCGCCGAGACCTGCGGCGCGGAGGAGGCGGCGGTGCGCACGGGGCGGCACTGCCCGCGATGCGGCTCCTCGGCGCACGGCCGGCCCTGGGCCCGCATCGGTGCCGCGTCCGACATCCCCGTGAGCATTGCCCGCTGCGGCGCGCACCTGGTCACGGCCGTGCGACGCGGGGGGCCGGTGGGCGTGGACATCGAGTCAGTCGCCGCCGTCGACCGGCTGTGGTCGCCCGACCTCGTGCTGCATCCGAGCGAGCGCGGGCTCGAGCGGACGCCGGAGGATCGCGCGCGCCTGTGGGCGGGCAAGGAGGCGGTCCTCAAGGCGCTCGGCGTCGGGCTCGCCCGCGCGATGCCGACGATCGCGCTCGCCGACTTCGACGTCGAGGACCTTCCGGCCCCGCCGGGTCACGTGATCGCCTGCGCGCGGCTGTGAGGCCGCGGCCCGCCGCCCGACGCGCCTCGTCGGCCCGGCGCACGTCCGCGTGGGATCAGGCCGGACGCGGGCACTCCGGCAGCGGCAGCGACTCGAGCCATGCCTCCGCGAGGTCCCCGAGCTCCTGCCCGCTCTCGCGCTCCGCGTGCTCGAGCAGCATCGCAGTGGTGACGTTCCCGCCGACGTGCTCGGCGAGGTAGGAGCGCAGGAGCGCGAAGAACGCGTCGTCGCCCACGCGCATCCGCAGGGCGTGCACGGTGAGGGCGCCGCGCTTGTAGACCCGGTCGTCGAACATGAGCTCGGGCCCGGGATCGGCGAGCAGCAGATCCTGGGGGAGCTCGGCGAGCAGCGCGTGGTGCTTCTCGGCCTCCGCCTGCACGGTCGAGACCCCGGAGCGCTCGGCCCACAGCCACTCGCAGTAGCAGGCGAAGCCCTCGTGCAGCCAGATGTCCTTCCACGCGGAGAGGGTGACGGCGTTGCCGAACCACTGGTGGGAGAGCTCATGGGCGATCAGGCGCACGGACTCCCAACCGGTGTCCACGAGGTTTGCGCCGAAGGTGGAGAGCCCCTGGGACTCCAGCGGGATCTCGAGGTCGTCCTCGGTGATCACCGCCGTGTACGAGGGGAACGGGTAGGGCCCGAAGAGCTCGGCGAAGAAGGCGAGCATCTCGCCCTGCCGGGCGAAGGATCCCAGCAGGTCGTCGGGCGTCGTGCCCTGCGGGACGAGCGTGCGCACGGGCACGCCGGCGCCGGAGATCTCGACAGGGGAGTAGCGGCCGATCTGCACGGTGGCCAGGTACGTCGCCATCGGCACGTTCTGCCGGTAGGTCCACGTGGTCACCGCGCTGCGGCGGCGCGTGCCCTCGAGCTCGCCGGCGGCGGCGACCCAGTAGTCCGGCGGGGCGCCGAGGTGCAGCGTGTACGTCGCCTTGTCGTCGGGCCGGTCGTTGCACGGGAACCAGGAGGGGGCGCCGTGGGGCTGCGCGGAGACGATGACGCCGTCGGTCAGCTCCTCCCAGCCGGTCGCGCCGAGCACGCGCGAGGGCACCGGGCGGGGCTTGCCGGAGTACTTCACCCGCACCGTGAACTCCTGGTCCGCGGCGATCGGAGTGCGCACGGTGAGCGTGCCGGAGCGGTGTCTGGTCTTCACGGCGCGGCCGTCGACCTGCACCTTCTGGGCGCTCAGACCGTACAGGTCCAGACGGATCGAGTCCGCGTCCTCGAGGGCGCGGCAGTGCAGCGTCGCGTCGCCCTCGAGCCGGTTGGTGTCGACCTTGTAGACGAGGTCGAGGTCGTAGTGCTCGACCCCGAAGGAGCGGTCACCGTGGCCGGGGACGTAGGGGTCCGCGCCGTCCGTCCCGCGCGCGTGCGCGCCGTGTCCCCTCATGCGTCGTCCTCCCACGGTCCGATCGGATTGCCCTGCCATCGCGTCCCCGCCGGGACGCTCTCGCCGCGCATCACCAGGGACACCGGTCCCACGGTCGCATGCCGGTCGATCCGCGCCGCAGGGAGGATCACGCTGCCCGGGCCGAGGGTCGCGCCCTCGGCCAGCACGACCGCGTCCATGCTGAGCACGCGGTCGTGGAACAGGTGGGTCTGCACCACGCAGCCGCGGTTCACGGTCGCGCCGTCGCCGAGCTCGACCAGATCGGTCTCGGGCAGCCAGTACGACTCGCACCAGACGCCGCGGCCGATGCGGGCGCCGAGCGCGCGCAGCCACCAGTTCAGAGCGAGCGTACCGGTCGTGGCGCGTGCGAACCACGGGGCGGCCAGCACCTCGGTGAAGGTGTCGGCAAGCTCATTGCGCCACACGAACGACGTCCACAGCCCGTGCTCGCCCACCCGGTGCCGGCCGACGATCAGCCACTTCGCGGCCACGGAGACCACAGCGGCGGCGACCGACCCGGCCAGCAGCACCGGACCGCCCAGCAGCACCGCGGCGCCGAGCCCGTAACGGGCCACGAGGACGAGCAGGGTCGCGCCGACCGCCGCCCACAGCACCACTGCCAGCAGCATCGGCAGGATCCGGCAGGTCTCGACGATCCCGCGGAACACCCGCAGCCGGCGCGCGGGCGCATAGGTGCGGGACGCGTCGGCCTCGCTGCCGGCGCGGCGCAGCCGCCGCGGCGGGCTGCCCATCCAGGAGCCGCCGGCCTTCGCCGAGGTCCGACGGGGCGCCGCCGACAGGACCGCGACCAGGGACTTCTTGGGGACCTTGCGTCCGGGGGCGAGCATGCCGGAGTTGCCCACGAAGGCGCGCTTGCCGACCTTCACCCGCTCCACGCGGATCCACCCGCCGCCGAGCTCGTAGGGGCCCACCATAGTGTCGTCGGCCAGGAAGGCGTCGTCGCTGACCTGCACGAGGCTCGGGATGAGCAGCACCGTCGAGGCCTCGACGCCCTTGCCCACGCGCGCGCCGAGGGCACGCAGCCAGAGCGGGGTGAGCGCACCCGAGTAGAGGGGGAACAGCCAGCTGCGGGCCTCGTCGAGCAGGCGCAGCGTCCCCCAGATCTGCACGCCCGGCAGGGAGCGCACCGGATGATGGCCGGGGCGGATGCCGAGGGCGAACAGCCGGGTCAGGCCCAGCACCAGCAGGATCAGCACGAGGTAGCCGACGAGGGCGGACAGCGGCAGCCAGGGCAGCGCCGCGAGGACCGCCCCGCCCAGGGTCGGCGCGGAGGCGATCGCGGGAACAGCCACCGCACCGCCCGCGACGACGGCCACGGCCGGGAGCGCCGCGATGACCAGGGCGACGAGCGCGTACACGCCCTGCCAGAGCGCTCCGCGGTGCGGGTGCTCGCTGGACCAGGGGCCGCGGGCGCGGGCCTTCCGACGGGCAGGGGAGCCGGACCAGAACTCGCCCGCAGGGACGTCGCCGAGCACGGCCGATCCCGGGGCGATCTCCGCGTCCCTGCCCACGTGCGCGCAGGGGCCCAGGGTGCTGCGGGCGCCGATGCGGGCGCGCTTGCCGATGCGCACCGCGCCGATGTGCAGGGTGTCGCCGTCGATCCAGGTGCCGGTGAGGTCGACCTCCGGCTCGACGGAGGCGCCGGCGCCGATGCGCAGCAGGCCGGTGACCGGAGGCAGCGCGTGCAGATCCGCGTCGCGTCCGATCCTCGCCCCGAGCAGGCGCGCGTAGTACGGGACCCAGGGGGCGCCCGCGAGGCCGTGTGCGCCGAGCTCCTCCTGGAGGCGCTCGGCGCACCACAGGCGCAGGTGCGCGAGGCCTCCGCGGCGGTGGGTGCCGGGCCGCCGGATCCCGGCGAGCAGCAGCCGCGCGAGCAGCGCGGCGAGGGTCATCCGCACGGGAGGGACGAGGAGCACGAGCGCCGCCGGGACGAGCACGGCGAGAGGAGCAGTCGGCGCCCAGGCGACGCCGAGCAGCCCGGAGGCGAGGGTCGAGGCGAGCATCAGCCAGGTGAGCCAGCGCAGCGCTCCGATGGCGCGCAGCGGCAGCAGCAGGACCAGCTGGGCGGCCTGGAAGCCGCGGCGCAGGGGAGGCGCCTCGTCCTCGTTGCGGGCGCTCGAGGTGCCCATCCCGTCGAGCGCGGCGGCGAGGGAGGCGATCGTGGAGTGCGCGTAGACGTCGGCGACGGCGACCTCCGGGTGCATCTCCCGCAGCCGGCCGACGACCTGCGCGGCCGTGAGCGAGCCGCCGCCCAGGTCGAAGAAGTCGTCGCGCACCGAGGTGGCGCGGGCACCGAGGACGTCGGACCAGATCTCGGCGATCCAGGCGGCGGTGCCCTCGAGGTCGCGGGCCGAGCCCGGGGCCGACGGCAGGGGCCAGGGCAGGGCGTCGCGGTCGACCTTCCCGGAGGTGCGCGTGGGCATGTCCTCGACCACGGCCAGGCGCGGCACGAGCGCGGCGGGCATGCGCTCGCGCAGGAGGGCGCGGGCGGCGTCCGCGTCGAAGGTGGCTTCGGCCGTCAGGTACCCGACCAGGAGCGTGTTGCCGGTCTTCGTGGAGCGCACGGCCGCCGCGGCGGAGACCACGCCGGGCAGGCGCAGCAGCTGGTCGTCGATCTCGCCGAGCTCGATGCGGCGCCCGCCGAGCTTGATCTGGTCGTCGGCCCGCCCCGCGAACAGCAGCCCGTCCGAGTCGTTGACCACGCGGTCCCCGGAGCGGTAGGCCCGGTCCCAGCCGAGGGCGGGCATGGGCGCGTACTTCTCGGCATCCTTCGCGGGGTCGAGGTAGCGGGCGAGCCCCACACCGCCGATGATGAGCTCGCCGGTGGCTCCCGCCGCGACCGGCTCGCCCTGCGCGTCGACGACGGCGAGATCCCAGCCGGCCAGGGGGAGACCGATGCGCACCGGATCGGTGCCGTCGAGCTGCGCCGCGCAGGCGACGACCGTCGCCTCCGTCGGCCCGTAGGTGTTCCAGACCTCCCTGCCGGGGGCCTGGAGTCGCGCGGCCAGCTCGGGCGGGCAGGCCTCGCCGCCCATGATGAGCAGCCGCACGGCCTCGAGCGAGGAGTCCGGCCACAGCGAGACCAGCGTGGGGACGGTCGAGACGATGGTGATGGAGTTCGCGAGCAGCCACGGGCCGACGTCGACCCCCGAGCGGACCAGCGAGCGCGGCGCCGGGACGAGGCAGGCGCCGTGGCCCCAGGCCAGCCACATCTCCTCGCAGCTCGCGTCGAAGGCGACCGAGAGGCCCGCCATCACGCGGTCGCCCGGGCCCAGCGGCGCGTCCTGCAGGAAGAGCCGCGACTCGGCGTCGACGAAGGCGGCGGCGCTGCGGTGGGAGACGGCCACGCCCTTGGGCTTGCCGGTCGATCCCGAGGTGAAGATGATCCAGGCGTCGTCCTCGGGAGAGGGAGCGACGACCTCACCGGATGCCGAGGGCTCCTCGGCATGCACCCCTGTCGGGGCGAGCGCGAGATCGTCGCCGAGCACTGCTGCCACCCCGGACTCCTCGAAGACCACGCGGGCGCGCTCGTCCGGATCCTCGGCGTCCACGGGGACGTAGGCAGCGCCCGCGAGCAGCGTGCCGAGGATCGCGACGTACAGGTCGGGCGTGCCCGAGGTGATGCGCACGCCCACCCGCGAGCCCGGGCCCACGCCGATCACGGCGAGACGGCCCGCGACCTCGGAGGCGGCGGCGTGCAGCTGGGAGTAGGTGAGGGGCTCGAGCCCCGTGTCGATCGCGAGGGCGTCGCCGTGGGCGGCGACGGTCGCGCGGAAGAGGTCGACGAGGGTGCGGGGCGCGGGGGCGCGGTCTCCGGCGAGGAGCGCGGGCACAGGGGCTGTCACAGCATGATTGTCGGGTATCGACGCGCCGATCCCGGCACCGACGTGAGGGATCAGGAGCCCGTGTGACCAGCAGGTGAACAGATGTTCGCCGTCGCGCGGACGGGACATGTCCTAGGGGTCCGGGGCGACGATGTGGGATCGTGGGTGCTCACAGGGTCCGCATCCGCGGGCCGAGAGGAAAGGAGCTTCCCCATGGGTCTCATCGGTCTCATCATCTCCTGGATCATCATCGGTGCCATCATTGGGCTCATCGCCCGGGCGATCCTGCCCGGCAAGCAGGCGATGGGCATCGGGATGACGATCATCCTCGGTGTCATCGGAGCCATCGTCGGCGGGTTCATCGGCAGCCTCTTCGGCGGCGACGGCATCAGCGGCATCATGAACAACCCCTGGAGCATCGGCACGATCCTGCTCTCCGTGGTGGGAGCGATCATCGTGATGGTGATCTACGGGCTGGTCACCAAGAACCGCTCCTGACCCCGTCCGGTCCCGATGACGGGACCCGGCGGAGCATCCCGACCCCGCACCGGAACGACGAGCGCCCGATGCCGCAAGGCATCGGGCGCTCGTGCATGTCAGGGGAGCCGGACGCTCACCGCGGGGCTCGCGGGGTTCGCGGGGCAACCGGGGTGCTGCGCGGCGTGCGGGGGAGTGCGTGCGGCGCGGTCAGCGCCTCTCGCCCAGCGGCCAGCCCTGCACGGCGAGGTGCTCGGCGACGCGGCGCATCTCCTGCTCGGTGGGCAGATCGTTGGTGTAGCGCGTGATCGCGACGCCCGCGTCCGTCGGGTCGACGATGCGGTGCCCCGCCTCGTCCACGAGGTGCGAGGCGATCTCCCTCGCTTCGTCGTCCGTGAGCTGGCGGCGCAGCAGCGCGAGCAGCGGCAGGCGGTCGGTCGCCGGGATGCCCGCCGGGTAGCCGGCGGAGAGCCAGTCGAGGATCCTCTGGACCGTGCTCGAGGACGGCGCGGGCGGCAGGTCGGAGCCAGGGGCCGACGACCCGGGGACCGACGGCGCGGGGGCCGACGAGGCGTTCGAAGCGGTGTCGGCATCTGCCGGTGCTGCCGCGTCAGCAGGTGCAGACGCGTCGGCGGGTGCTCGCGTGTCAGCGGGTGCTCGCGTGTCAGCGGGCGCTGCCGAATCGGCGGGCGCTGCCGCGTCGGCAGGAGCCGCCGCGTCCTCAGGCTCTGTCGCGTCCTCCGGTGCGGTCGGGCCCTGCGTCGTGGATGCCGAGGCGTCGGCAGCCTGCGGTGCGCTCGTCCGGGGTGCGATCGTCGCGGAGCCGTCGGTCGGCTCGGCGGTCCAGCGCGCAGCGCTCTCGCCGTCGGCCGCATCGGCCTCGCGGGCGCCTTCAGCGGCGTCGGACTGGGCGGCGGCCGCCTGAGCGCCGCGACGGCTGTGGTCCACGCGCTCGACGCCGCCGTCGGCCGCGACGGCCCGCGCGACCTCGGCGGACTCCTCGTCGACGGGCCAGCCGGCGTCGGCCAGGCGCTCGGCGACCTCACGGGTGTGGTCCTCCGTGACCGGCGCCGACGTCACGCGGCCGATCGCCCCGCGGACGTCCTCCTGGGTGACGTCGCCCTCGGGGTTCTCGCGCTGGAGATCATGGATGATCCGCTCCAGCTCCTCCTCGCTCAGGTTGTGCGTGAGGAGGGCGAGCAGCGGGTAGAAGTCCTTCGGCGGCACGCCGTCGGGATAGCCGACGCGCAGCCAGTTCAGGATCATGCTCAGCGGGTTGTTCATCAGTCCTGTGCCCCTCGATCTCGCAAGCCCTCAGAGGGGCAGCTGGATACCAAGGTAGTGGTCGAGGCTGCCCTTCGTGATGAACAGCAGACCATAGAGGATGACGAGCGCGACCACGGCGAAGATGGCCCAGGCGCCCACTCGCGCCACGGGGTTCGCGGCGATCACGGTGCCGTCGCGCTCCTCGCCGCCCTGGCCGCGGTCCTGCAGCTTCATCCCGATCGAGAAGAGCAGGGGCAGTCCCGCGCCGAGCAGCAGGCCGACGCCGAGCACCTTGAGCGTGCCGGTGATGATCTCGATGAATTCTGCGGACATCTCAGGAGTCCTTCCTGCTCGGCGTGGACACGGGGACCTTCGTTGTCGCGGGCGTCGCCGCGGGCGCGGGAGTCACTGCGGATGCGGACGCCGCGGAGGACGGGGTGCGGACCTCCTCGGCCGGCGTCTCGAGCACGTAGCCGTCCTCGGGGGTGAGTGCGGAGGGAGCCTCGGCGCCCTCGTCCCACTCGTCGTTGACGTTGCCGGCGTCGACCTTCTGCAGCTGCGAGCGATAGTAGATGTATCCGCCGACGGCCAGCAGGATCGCGAAGACGAGGAAGGCGCCGCCGACCCCGCCCACGAGGTGGCCGATGAAGTAGGTGATCGCGCCGACGACGGCCGCCGCGGGCAGCGTCAGCAGCCAGCCGACGGCCATGCGCCCGGCGACGCCCCAGCGGACCTGGGCGCCGGGACGGCCGACGCCGGAGCCGACGATCGAGCCGGTGGCCACATGGGTGGTGGACAGCGCCATGCCCAGGTGGCTCGAGGTCAGGATGATCGCCGCGGAGGACGCCTCGGCGGCCATGCCCTGCGGGGAGTCGAGCTCGACGAGGCCCTTGCCGAGCGTGCGGATGACGCGCCAGCCGCCCATGTAGGTGCCCAGGGCGATCGCGCCCGCGCAGACGATGATGATCCACGGCGGCAGGCCGTTGTCGATGATCTCCTGATCGGAGAGGGTGCCGTGGGCGATGAGGCCCAGGGCGATGACGCCCATGGTCTTCTGCGCGTCGCCCGTGCCGTGGGCGAGGGAGACCAGTGAGGCGGTCGCGATCTGGCCGTAGCGGAAGCCCTTCTCGCGGCGTTCCTCGCGCACGTTCGCGGTGACGCGGAAGACCAGCCAGGCGGCGGTCGCGGCGATCGCGCCGGCGATGAAGGGGGAGAGCAGTGCGGGGATGATGACCTTGATCATCAGCCCCTCCCAGTTGATGCCCACCGTGCCCAGGGCCGCGAGGCCGGCGCCGATGAGACCGCCGAACAGGGCGTGGGAGGAGCTCGAGGGGATGCCGAACAGCCAGGTCGCGAGGTTCCACAGGATGCCGCCGACGAGGCCCGCGAAGATGATGAACATCGCCGTCTCTGCGTCGAGGCCCGTGATCAGCGCTCCGGTGTCGGTGTCCTGGATCTTCAGCACCGAGGTGGTGACGGTGACCGCCACCTCCACGGAAAGGAAACCGCCGATCACGTTCAGGATCGCTGAGAGCGTGACGGCGGTCTTCGGCTTGAGCGCACCGGTGGCGATGGACGTCGCCATCGCATTGCCGGTGTCGTGGAAGCCGTTCGTGAAGTCGAAGGCCACTGCCGTGATGATCAGCAGGGCGAGGATGACGATGTCACCTGTCATGACGCCAGTGTGCGCCGGGGATTATGCGGGGTGCCAGTTCCCCCGGGGCCCGTTCACCTTCCGTTCACCCGGTTCCTGGGCATTCGTGCGTGCCTGTACGAGATGTCACAGCAGGGGCACATGTCTAAGGCGTGGCCAGCACGGCCCGATGTCACCTTCTGTTCACCCGGATCCGGCGCTCACCGGCCCTGTACGCCCGGGGTTCAGCATGTGTACACCCTGTCTCGGGCGGGATCCCCGTGTCCGGGCGGACCCGGAGCGAGCGCGGAGTGGGAGTCAGAGCGGCACGTCGAGCGTGCGCCGCCCCGCCTCCTGCGGGACGAAGCGGCCCTGCGACCACGCGGCGACGTCCTGGGCGAGGTCCTCTGCCAGAGCGGGGTCGATGAGGAGGTGCAGCTGCGCGCCGCCCTCGCCGTACTCCGTGGGCTCGACGAGGGCGCTGCGCGCGCTGTGGAGATCCGCCCAGTGGCGCACGGCGTTCTCGGCGAGGCCGACGTCCGTGAAGGGCACCTCGAGCCGGATCTCGCTGCGCTCGGTGCGCTCGAGCAGCTCGGCGTGCGCGAGGGCCTGCTCGACGGCGGCCGTGTAGGCGCGCACGAGTCCGCCGGCGCCCAGCTTCACGCCGCCGAAGTAGCGCACCACGATCGCGAGGGTGTCGGTGAGGTCCGCGTGCAGGAGGGACTGCAGCATCGGCATGCCCGCGGTGCCGGCGGGCTCCCCGTCGTCGCTCGAGCGCTGCACGGGGCCCGCGCCGGTGGCGGCCTCCGAGATCACGAGCGCGGAGCAGTGGTGGCGCGCGCCGGGGTGCGCGGCGCGGGCGGCGCGCAGCAGCGCGTCGGCCTGCTCGGTCGAGGTCACGGGATGAAGCTCGGCGAGGAAGCGGGACTTCTTCTCGACGAGCTCCTCGGCGCTCGCGCGGGCGAGCGTGCGCACCGGGGTCGGTGTGCGCGCACGGGATGCAGCGGCGGCCGACGGCGCGGGGTCGGGCAGGGGAGCGGTGCCGGGTGCTCTCTCCTCGCGACTCATCCCGGCAGTCTACGGAGAAGGTCGGGACCTTCGACCTCCCCCATCCATGCCCGGCGAGGAGCACAATGGGGTCACCGGCGACGTCGCCGGTGTCGACCGTCAGATCCTGCGGGGTCGCCCCGCAGGCGCCGGAAGGAAGTGGTCCGTCGTGAACGCAGCCCCCGAGCAGTCCGGAGACGCGCCCCGCAGCGGCGAAGCCCGACAGATCGTCGTCGGGGTGGTCGACGAGAGATCGCGGACGGTGATCCAGACCGCCGCGCAGTATGCGAAAGCCTTCCATGCGACCCTCACCTGCGTGTACGTCGAATCGACGATGCTCGCCCTCGGCGAGACCCCGCAGGGCTCCCTGTACGCGGCGGGCCTCGCCGCGGAGATCGACGAGCCCTTCTTCCCCGACGACCTCACGAAGGTCATCGAGGAGGGAGTGGGCACGACCGGCGTGAGCTGGAAGGCCGTGCCGCGCCGCGGCACCCCGACGGTCGAGCTGCACGAGGTCGCCGAGGACGTCGACGCCCTCATGTTCGTCCTGGGCACCCGCAAGCCGGGCCTGCGGGACTCCATGCGCGAGTTCATCAACGGATCCGTCGCCACCCAGCTCTCACACAAGCAGGTGCGGCCCATCGTGGTGGTCCCGCTGTGCGTGGTCGGGCACGACGACGACCTGCCGTGGATGGGCGACGGGCAGTCCTGACCAGAACCTGGTCCAGCACGGGGTGTGAGCTGGTCCTTTCCGATATCGTGTGAATCGCACCATGTCGATGAAGGAGACTCCCGTGAGCATGCCCGCCCAGCCCCAGTACCCCGGCAGCCCGCAGGGCGCTCCCGGGGCTCCCGCTTCCTACCCCGCCCCGAACGGTAAGGTCCCCGGTAAGGGGATGAAGCGGGCCGGACTGATCATGCTGATCGTCGGCATCGTGTTCCTGCTCATCGGAGTGGTCGCCCTGGTCGTCTCGATCGTGAAGGTCGCTGGCGGCATGTCCGACGTGGCCGACGGGAGCACTGTCTTCTCGGGGTCGACGACTCTTCAGCTCGAGGCCGGCAAGGACATGCAGGCCTACGCCCCGGCCGATGGCACCGCGCCCACGTGCAGCGTCATCGGTGAGGACGGCACTCCTCCCAAGACCGGCACCGTCGACACGAACAGCTCCGTGAGCGCCAAGGGCGAGAGCTGGAAGTCCTTCGGATCCTTCACCGCCACGAAGACCCAGCAGTACAAGATCGACTGCGACGGCTCCGGCCAGGTGATGGTCGCCCCGCCGCTGGGCGGGGGCTTCGTGGGTGGCGTCGTCGGCATCGTCGGCAGCATCGGGGTCGGAGGCTTCGGCTTCCTCCTCCTCGTGGTCGGCGTGATCCTGTTCTTCGTCGGCCGGAGCAAGGCCAAGAAGGCGCAGAACCCCGCCTTCTGATCCCTCCGCACGAGTCCGCCCGCCGGCCCTCCGGCCCTGCCTGTTCGACCAGGTGGGACGGAGGGCCGACGTGCGTCCCGCGGGCGTGCGCGGATAGGATGGACGGGCCCGCCAGGCGGGCACGGGCCTGTAGCTCAGTTGGCAGAGCATCGGACTTTTAATCCGCGGGTCGAGGGTTCGATCCCCTCCGGGCCCACCCTGGTCAGGACTATGTTCGTGGTTGCGGGCCTCGCCCCAAAATGGGCAATGACAGCAACGCTGACAGCAACGCGGCTGTGTGTGCTGTGCGGGACGAGGGGTGACAGCAACCGATCCTTCGCCACTCCGCGAGCGCCGTCGGGACAGATTCAGAATGCCTCGGCCACAGTGCTCCACGTCCTGGTGGAGGGCGGGCGAGCATTCCGAACATCAGCTCCTCAGTCACGGAGGTATGTGCATGAGTGCCGCCGAACGGCCCAGAGTTGTCTGCCTCTGCGGTTCGCTGCGCTTCCAGAGCCTGTTCGAGTCGGAGCGGCGTCGTCTTACTGCGCTCGGGATGATCGTGCTCGCCCCCGAGGCGATCGATGAAGACCTGACACCAGCCCGACGTGAGGCTCTGGGGGAGCTGCATCTACGCCGTATCGACGTGTCGGACGAGGTGCGAGTGGTGAGCGAAAGCGGATACCTCGGATCGGCAACGCGGCGTGAAATTGCGTACGCGAGAAAGAGGTGCAAGAGCATCAGCTCAATGGATCCGATCCTCGACCTCTAAAGCCATCGGGGCATCCCCCTTTCGTCATCGCGCGAGTTGCGGGATTAATGGCCGGCTCCGATTCTCGGTGTCGTCTCGACGCTCATGGTGGGCCTTGATCGTGGAGTACTGCGTTGACGACGATCATGAGAGGTTCCGTTCTGTGAGCGGGATCAGCGTCGGTCGCGCAGGGCCGCGACAGTTGCTTCCGGGTGCAGGTCGAGGCGTCGCAGGAGCTGGGCGTTCATCGCGACGACGACGGTGGACAGGGACATGAGGATCGCGCCGACGGACATGGGCAGCACGAATCCGATAGGGGCGAGGATTCCGGCGGCGAGCGGCACGGAGATAAGGTTGTAGCCGGCTGCCCACCAGAGGTTCTGCTTCATCTTCCGGTAGGCGGCGCGGGAGAGCTCGATCACTGAGAGCACCGAGCGAGGATCGGAGCTGGCAAGCACCACACCGGCCGAGGCGATCGCGACGTCGGTGCCGGCCCCGATGGCGATGCCGACATCGGCCTGGGCGAGGGCGGGGGCGTCGTTGACGCCGTCGCCGATCATCGCGACCTTCTTGCCCTCCTTCTGGAGCTGGGCGACCTTCGAGGACTTGTCCTCGGGACGTACCCCGGCGAAGATACGGTCGATGCCGAGCTCACGGCCGACGCTGTTCGCGACCGCCTCGGCGTCGCCGGTGATCATGACGACCTCGACCCCCAGGCTGTGCAGGGCATCGATGGCTTCGCGAGATTCGGGGCGCACTTCGTCGTGGAGCTTGAGACCGCCGATCACCTCGCCGTCCCGGAGGACGTGGAGGATGATCGCGCCCTCCTGGCGCCAGGCCTCAGCGTCTTCGATCTCGCGTGCTCCGGTTTCCTCGAGCAGGCGGGGGCCGCCTACGCGGATCTCGTCTCCATCTACTTGGGCGCTCACTCCCAAGGCAGGGGTAGAGCTGATGTCGGAGCCCGTCGGGATCCGGACTCCCTCGGCCTGCGCCTTGGCGATGATGGCGCGGGCGAGCGGATGCTCGCTCTCGGCTTCGGCGGCAGCTGCCAGGGCCAGCACGTCGGTCTCCTCCGCGCCGCGGGTGATGATCTCAGCGAGGACGGGCTCGCCCTTGGTGAGAGTGCCGGTCTTGTCGAACAGGACGGCGTCGACGGTGCGCATCGCCTCCAGCGCCAGGCGGTCCTTCACCAGGACGCCGCCGCGGGCAGCCCGCTCTGTCGCGATCGAGACCACCAGCGGGATCGCGAGCCCCAGGGCGTGGGGGCAGGCGATGACCAGGACGGTCACCGTGCGGACCACTGCCTCATCGGGCATTCCGAGCAGTGACCAGGCGATTGCCGTGATCACGGCAGCGCCGAGAGCGAACCAGAACAGCCAGGCCGATGCCTTGTCTGCGATGCGCTGTGCCCGGGAGGTGGAGTTCTGCGCCTCGGTCACCAGGCGCTGGATGCCGGCGAGGGCGGTGTCGTCACCGGTGGCGGTGACCTCAATGCGGAGGCTGGAATCCGTGGCGACGGTCCCCGCCACGACGGAGTCTCCGGTGGAGCGCGTCACGGGACGGGACTCGCCGGTGACCATGGACTCGTCCACGTCGGCGCGGCCTTCGCGGATCGTGCCGTCGGCCGGGACGCTCGCCCCCGGGCGCACCAGGACCAGATCCCCGTGTTGCAGCTCAGTCGGTGAGACATTCACGATCTCGTCACCGTCGATGCGTTCTGCCATGTCGGGAAGCAGTGCGGCCAGGGAGTCGAGCGCGGAGGTCGTCTGGGCGAGGGATCGCATCTCGACCCAGTGCCCCAGCAGCATGATGACGATCAGCAGGGCGAGCTCCCACCAGAATTCCAGCTGGTGGTCGAGGAGGCCAAGGGTGGCTCCCCAGGAGGCGATGAACGCAACCGTGATCGCGAGCCCGATCAGGAGCATCATTCCGGGTTGACGGGAGCGGATCTCGGAGACTGCGCCGGTGAGGAACGGGCGGCCGCCCCAGATGTACATGACGGTGCCGAGGAGCGGGGCGATCCACATCGCGCCGGGAAGATCGGGAACGCTGTAGCCGAGCAGCATCGCGAACATCGGCGAGAATGCGACAACTGGGACCGCGATGATCAGGTTGATCCAGAACAACCGCCGGAACTGCCCGACGTGGTCTCCATGACCGGAATGGCCACCATGTCCTGAGTGACCCTCGTGGCCTGAGTGGTCCTCATGGTCGCCGTGAGATCCATCGTCGCTATTCGCGTCGGATGCGTCGCGCTCAGCAATGCCGGTGCCGGGAGATGTGTGGGAGGGATGAGGGTGCTGCATGTCGGGTTCTCCGTGGGCGTGACGGTGTGTGGGGTTGCCAGCGTTCATACGCCTGACCATATACCCCTGGGGGGTATGTATCGAGGGGTTGGAGTCCGCTGTGAGCATCGGCGTGATCCAGGTGCGGAGGTGTGGCACTCGAGATATCACGTCGGCGCCAGAGTCCAAGCCGCTGACTCCGACCTGCTGGCCCGCTCACCCTTGAGCGAGGCCCAGGAGAGCGACACCAATGTCAGCCTTCTTCGGCGCCGGGGGCCGGAACGCACGGCGTCAGGATGCGTAATCGATCCCTGTCATCATGCCGGCTTCCTGGTGGTAAGCGTTGTGGCAGTGTGCCGCCCATCGACCCGGATTGTCCGCATCGAAGTCGAGGGCGACCGATTCCATGGGTGCCAGCAGCACGGTGTCCTTGCGGAGACCGGAGGGCAGGGCGAAGGTGTGGCCGTGGATGTGCAGGGGATGGGTCATCATCGTCTGGTTGGACGCGATGATCCGCACCCGCTGTCCTTCGCGGATGCCGAGCGGAGTGTTCTGCCCGTAGGGTCTTCCGTTGATTGCCCAGCGGTAGGGCTGCATCGAGCCTTGGAACGCAAGCTCCAGTTCGGTGTCGACGGCGCGGTCCTCGAGCCGCGCGGTCTCGGCCGGTTCCAGGGTGGACCCGATGAGAACCTCCCCGTCGAGCTCTCTGACCTGGACGTTCGGAGCGGGAACGGAACCGGAGCCGGTCCTCAGCACCGCGAGCCCCTGGCCGCCGCTGGTCTTCCCGACAGGACGGGCCACCAGAGGGAACATGCCGTCCTTCACGGTGACCACCACGTCGTACCGTTCACCCATGCCGAGATAGAGCGCCTTGGCGGTGACGGGTTCGACGGCGAATCCGTCCGAGTGGGTGACGGAGAGGTCGTGGTCGCCAAGCGCGAGGGCGAAGATGGTGTCGGCGGAGGCGTTGATCAGGCGGACGCGCAGGCGCTGGCCAGGCTTCGCCTCGAAGATCTCCGGCGCTTCGGGAACCTGGCCGTTGACGCGGAAGTGGGGGTAGGCCACGTCACCCGCGTCGCCCCAGGGCTCGCCCCCCATCGGCATGCCGCCGTGGTCCATGCTGCCGGGTCCGTCGTCGCCCATGGGCATGTCGCCGTGGTCTATGCCGCCGGCATCTGAGGGCCCGGCGCCGGTGAGCGCGGCCAGGACCTCGTCTGGGGTCTGCCCGGTGCCATCGATCCAGTCATCGAGGGTCACGATCCATTCCGCGTCGTAGTCACCGGGTTCGTCGGGATCATCGATGATCAGTGGTGCGTAGAGCCCGCGGTCGAGCTGCAAGCCGACATGGGAGTGGAGGAAGTAGGTGCCGGGGTCGGGGGCGACGAACTCGTAGGTGAAAGACGCTTCCGGCTCGACGGCGTCCTGCGTCATCCCCGGCACCCCGTCGGCTGCGTTGTGCAGTCGGATGCCGTGCCAGTGGATCGTGGAGGTCTCGGGAAGGCGGTTCTCGAGCGTGATGTGCAGCAGGTCGCCGGCCGTGGCGCGGATCAGCGGCCCGGGGAGGCTCTCGCCGTATGCCCAGGTCGAGACCGTTTTCCCTCCGAGGTCCACCGTCGTCGGTGTCGCGGTGAGGGTCTGGGTGACGACGTTCTGACCGGCTTTCGGCGTAAGGGCAGGAGGCGGTGCGAAGGTCCCCGCCTCAGTCGGGGTGGTGCGGTTACCGCATGCCGCGAGTGTCAGCGCTGCCGCGCCGAGGCCTCCGGTGAACACGGTGCGGCGGGAAAAGGTCTTCACAGGTGTAGTCCTTCTGGAGTGAGGGGGTGGTGTCATGGCCGAAATGCGTTCAAGACCAGTCGTTGCCGTTGCTCGAACTCGTCGGCCGTGATCTCTCCTCGAGCCAGGCGCAGGGAGAGTTCCCCGATCGCCTCGTTCTCGTCCCGAGCGCGTCGGGGGCGCCCGGGCAGCACGGTGCGTGCCAGCAGCAGTGCCGAGGCCCAGAGGAGAACGAGGAGACCGGCGACCATCGCCCACATCAGCCACGACATCGCATCGGTCGGCATCATCGAGGGTCTCCCTTGGTCGAGTACGTACGCGGCACGGTCCACATCAGATTCCCCCGGGGCGGGCGAAGTTCTCGTCGAGAGTTCCTCAAGATCTGGTCCAGATAGTCCGTCTGCGCCTCCGTAGACGCGCGGTGTCCAGGAACGGAGACCAGACTGGAGCCATGAGGAGCGAAGCGGATCGAGCAGCGGCGATGGTTCTCGTCGTCGAGGACGAGGTCGCGCTGTCGGACGTGGTCCAGGCGTATCTCGCGAAGGCCGGCTACGCGACTGCGAGCGCGCGGAGCGGTCCGGAGGCGGTGGAGGCAGCCCGCACTCTGTCACCGGACGTGATCGTCCTCGATCTCGGCCTGCCCGGGCTCGACGGTCTGGAGGTGATGCGCAGGATCCGCGCCTTCTCCGACTGCTACGTGCTGATCACGACGGCACGGTCAGAGGAGGTGGACCGCCTGGTGGGGCTGTCGGTGGGGGCGGATGACTACCTCACCAAGCCGTTCAGCGTGCGTGAGCTCGTCGCTCGGGTCCAGGCCGTATTGCGCAGGCCCCGCGCCGATTCCGGGACGGCGTCTTCGGACACAGTGCGCACTTTTGGAGAGCTCGAGATCGACACAGCTGCCCAGGAGGTGCGGCTCGCCAGCCGGCCACTTCCGCTGACCCCCACCGAGAGGGGACTCTTGATGACCCTGGCGCTCAGTCCTGGCCAGGCCTTCAGTCGCAGAAAGCTGATGGAGGCCGTCTGGGGCGACAGCTGGATCGGAGACGACCATCTCGTCGATGTGCACATCGCCAACCTCCGACGAAAACTCGACGAGACGGCTGAATCTGCACGGTTCGTCACCACGGTGCGCGGTATCGGATACCGGATGGGGAAGGGGTGAGCTCGTGACCGCACCGAATACATCTGTGCGAACGGTTCGCCCTAGCACCAGCTTGGCCTCGCGCCTGATGATCGGCCAGCTCATCGTGCTGCTCGCCGGCGCGCTCACCATCACGGTGCTGACGGTGATCATCGGGCCCGCCGTCTTCCACTACCACCTGCTCCAGACCGATCTCCCGGTGGGCAGCGACGAGCTCGTCCACATCGAACGCGCCTACCGTGACGCGCTCGCACTTGCCCTCGGGGTCGGACTGGTGGTCTCCCTCCTGGCCGCCGGCCTGGTCACCTGGAACCTGGCACGACGACTCCGCCAGACGCTTCACGGCCTCACCTCGGCTGTCGATGAACTGTCCCGCGGCCACTACTCCACGCGCGTGCCCTCCGTCGGAGCCGGGACCGAACTCGACTCCCTGGCCGCCACGCTCAACGACATGGCAGCGCGCCTGGACGCCGTCGAGGAGACCCGACGCCAACTGCTCTCCGACCTCGCCCATGAGCTGCGCACCCCCATCGCCACCCTCTCGGCACATCACGAGGCCATGGCCGATGGCGTCATCGAGCCGGAGGCAGCCATGCCCATCCTCGCCAGCCAGACCATGCGACTTTCGCGGCTGGCTGACGACATCAGTGAAGTGTCCCGGGCCGAGGAGGGCCAGCTCCCGGTACAGCTGCACCCCCTCACCGTCGACGACCTGCTGGAGTCGATACTCCCGGCATGGGATGAACGGTTCGAGACAGCGGGCGTGGCACTACGACGAGAAACGGCCCTGCCCCACTCCGTGACGATCCACGCGGACCCGGACCGCCTCGCCCAAGTCCTCGGAAACCTGCTGAGCAACGCTCTACGGCACACTTCCCCCGGAGGCACCGTCACGGTCTCGGCAGCCACCCACGGCAGCACGGTGGAGATCACGGTAGCGGACGACGGCGAAGGCTTCACCAATGAGGACCGGTCACGCCTGTTCGAACGGTTCTTCCGCGCCGACAGCTCACGCACCCGTGACAACTCCGGCTCAGGCATCGGCCTGACGATCAGTCGAGCCCTGGTCGATGCGCACGGCGGGACCGTGGCCGCGGCCAGTGAGGGCCCAGGACGGGGCGCCACCTTCACCATACGGTTGCCGCGAGCGATCACTGATCGCTGAGCCGGCCGCGTACGGCGGGCTCAGCTCTCAGACGATCGTGGTGAAGGTGCCGATCCGCACCTGCAGCAATGCCATCCACTGCTCCCACACGCCGGTGACCAGCAGGAGTCCGATGGCGATGAGCACGGAGCCACCGACGATCTGGAGCGTCCGGCGATGCCGGGACAACGCTCGGGAGATGCCCAGGGCACGCCGAAACACGAGAGCGAAGAGGATGAACGGGATCCCGAGCCCGATCGCATAGCCGAAAGCCAGGAGAGCGCCGCGACTGGCGGAGGCCTCCCCGAGGCTGAGCGCCGCGACTGCGGCGAACGTCGGCCCGATGCACGGGGTCCACGAGAAGCCGAACGTGATCCCGAGCAACGGGGCGCCGGCGAGTCCGGCATCGGGGCGCTTCCGGATCCGTTTCTCACCGGAGAGGCGGGGGAAGATTCCCACAAACACCAGGCCCATGAGGATCACCAGCACCCCGGAGATCCGATTGATCGCTGTTGTGTACTGAATCATCAATGACCCGAGTGCACCGACGAAGCCGCCGATGACCAGGAACACCGTAGTGAAGCCCGCGACGAACAGCACCGCTCCGGTGACCAGGCGCCATGGCCGTTCCCCAGGATCGCCGGTACGGCACGGCCCGGCGTTCTGTCCTGTGAGCCCGGTGATGTATCCGAGGTAGCCGGGGACCACAGGAAGCACGCACGGAGACAGAAACGCGACCAGACCAGCCACGATCGACAGCAGCAGGGCTGCGGCCAGGGGTCCGCTCAGCACGGTGGTGGCGAACAGTTCACCCATCAGGCGGCCTCCGCCAGCACGGTATCCAGGAGGCTCTCGAGGGTGCTCTGGTTGGCCGCGCCCGTGATCCGGGCGGCTACTCGTCCTTCAGCATCCAGGATCAAAGTCGTGGGGACGGCGTTGGGCGAGACGCTGCCGTCCATGGAAGAGATGACGACTCCGTCGGGATCGGGGATCGAGGGGTAGGTGATGCCGAAGGTCGTTTCGAACGCGGCGGCCGGCCCCGCTTGGTCGCGGGTGTTCACGCCCATGAATGCCACTCCCGGGCGTTGTATTCGCTATGCACGGCCTTCAGCGCGGGGGCTTCGAGCCGGCATGGTGGACACGAGGCGTACCAGATGTTGAGCACCAAGGGTGCGCCGCGCAGCGCCGTGGAGTCGAAGTCGTCGCCGTCGTAGGTGGTTCCCTGGATCGCCAGAGGATCGGCGCGTCCCTCTGGGGGGATCTCGACGACGACGCCATCGCCGGAGACGTACCCGGCGTTCGCCTCACTCGCCACATCTGAGGAATTGCTGCACGCCGCAAGGACGGGGGCGAGGACGAGCAGGCTCCCGCCCAGTCGGAGCGTGGTCCGACGACTCAGGCCTGGTGTGACGCTCCGCCCAGCTGGGCCGACCACCGAGTGCCAGAAGGCGGACCGGGTGTTTCGCCTGCTCACGTCAGTTGGAGACTGGTCAGACAGGTCAGATCATCCTCCGCCTGGGTCGAGATGGACGCGGTCCCTGTGTAGTCCTCGAGGGTGCACGTGAGCTCCGCGGTGATCCCGCGCGGCAGCCAAAGACCGAGGAACCCGTTGTCATGCGTGGTGCGAGGGCCCTCCGCAAGGACGTCGCCCGAGCCGCTGTCGACCACGCTCACAGTGAGCTCGCGGCTGCGCAGTTCCCCGCGGCAGGTGGTCAGGCTGTGGAAGGCGCACTCGTGGGTGGTCTCCACGAACGGGGCCACCGACAAGTAGAACTGGTCCTCGGGAAGGGGCAGCTCGGCCTCTCGCCCTGCATCGTCTTGGAGCTGAAGAGACGTCGCGGTGACGCTGGCGATCAGGTCCTGCGGTCGTTCAGCCACCGGGAGCGCTTCGAGCCTGTCGATGATCTCGTGCGCGTCCGCGTCGGCGAAGCCATGTTCCTGGAGCAACTCCTGATCACTCGTGACGGATGCGGGCTCGGACCCGCCGGTCCCGCAACCGGCGACCACGAGCGGGAACAAGCCAGCACCGATCAAGACCGATCGCCGGGGCAGCCGCACAGTGCGACGACGCGGCCCATCCCCGGAGGAGGCGAATGCACTTCGAGGGCTCGACGGGGTGGTCATCACGCAGGCTCGATCTCGCTCTCGACGACCCACTTGTGGTTCGTCATCATCATCCCGTCGGCCTCGTAGTCGACCATGTACACAGTCTCCTCGGTGGCACTGTCGATGGTGGCTTCAGCACCCTCCATACCCGCCATGTGATCAGCGGTGATGACCACCTCGGTGCCCTCTGCCAGCGGTGCCTTGCCCGGGTTCTCGAGCTCCTCGTGGACGACCCACTTGTGGTCAGTGACCGGCTCGCCGCCGTCGGTCGGGGTGAAGCTGACCGAGTAGGTCGTGGTGTCGAAGGCACCGGAGATCGTCGCTGTCGCTCCCTCCATGTCCTCCATGTGGTCCGCCGTGAGCGTCACCTCTGTGCCGACTGGGAACTCGGGATCCTCCGCAGGCACCATCCCCTCAGGCGCAGGGCCGCCATCCATCGGGTGCTCCATGCCCCCGTGGCCACCACCATCGGACGCCTCCGATGCTTCGGACCCACCGGACGTCTGACCGTCGTCAGACCCGTTGTCGGTGCATCCGGCAAACACAATCGCACCGGTGAAGACGACGGCCGCGAGACGGCCGAAAGAGCGACGAGAACGCATTATTACTCCTAGTCAGAGGACATTTTGCGCCAGCCTACGACCCTCAGATCAAGGTCTCCTCAAGGTCAGGTTTGGACTTCTTGAGCACAGCGCTGACCAGTCGGCCCGCACTGCCTGCGAACGAACGGTCTGCTCGCTTCCGTCATTGGTGACGCCCCGGCTACCGTCGTCAGAGCGGGCCGGTATCCGCGGTCTGTTCGGAACGAGAAGGAGCACGACCATGAACCATCACGTCGCCTCAATGCTTCAGACCTACCCGAAGGGCCTCGGCACCATCGACCAGCAGAAGCTCGCCGCATGCATCGAGGCCTGCTTCGAGTGCGCCCAGACCTGCACCGCCTGCGCGGACGCCTGCTTGGCCGAGGAAATGGTGGCGGAGTTGACCCAGTGCGTCCGACGGAACCAGGACTGCGCCGACGTCTGCGAGACGACCGGCCGGGTCCTCTCCCGTCAGACGGGTAAGAACGTCGCCCTCAACCGTGCACTGCTCGAGGCGTGTCAGGCGGCGTGCCAGTCCTGCGCCGAGGAGTGCGAGAAGCACGCCGAAATGCACGAACACTGCAAGATCTGCGCCCAGGCTTGCCGTCGCTGCGAGCAGACCTGCACCGAGCTGCTGGCCTCGATCAGCTGACGACGCTGCCTCTGCACGCAGAGGGAGCCCCGACCGGTGGTCGAGGCTCCCGCTGCGCTGGCGTTGTGGCGTGCGGTCAGCGGAAGGTGACGAAGGTCGGCGAACCCCACGCACACCCGGCCCGTATGGCGGGGAGTGCCTGCCTGCTGCGTCCGCGGGACGAGCAGGGTGTACACGGTGCGAGAACCATGTCGGCGACCGATCGGTGTCGAAGCGCGGTCTCGCCTGCGCGAGCGCCGAGGCGCTGGTAGGCGCGCTCTATTGACGGGTCCGGCATCCGGGGCAAGGAGCCGAGAGCCGCGTTCTCAGAGGTGGGCGGCAGCGGCCGGGCCGATGGGACCAGGGTCGATGACGACCAGGGAGGCGAGTTCGATGCGGTGACGAGGTCGGGCGGTGTCGCTGCGGGTGCGCTCAGTTCGCGGTAGGGGTGAGGTCGTTCAGGAGTGCACGGACGCGGGCGTCGATGTCGTCGCGCACCAGGCGCATGCGCTCCATCCCTTCGATGCCCCGCTGGGAGGGCTCATCGGTGTGCCAGGTGGTGACCGGCGCGGTCATTCCCTCAACGGGTTCGATGACGGCTTCGCCGCCGATGACGATCACGTGGTCGACGCTGCGCAGCAGCTCGGGGGTGACCGGCTGCGGGACGGCGGAGGACATGTCCGCGCCGACCTCGGCGATCGCCTCCGCGGACTGGGCATTGATGGCGGTGCCGGGGCGGGTGCCGGCGGAGTGCACCTCGACGGCATCTCCGGCGCGGTGGCGCATGAGGGCGGCCGCCATCTGGGACTTGCCGCCGTTCTTCACGCACACGAACAGGACTGCGGGGCGTTTCGCGGTCATGGTGGCTCGATCTCTCTGCTGGTTCATCGGGTGGGAACGGTCTCGTCGCCGGGGAAGAGCCGGCGGCCCATGGCGAGAGCGACGTAGACGAGGGCGACGAGGACCGGGACCTCGATCAGGGGGCCGACGACACCGGCGAGGGCCTGGCCGGAGGTGACGCCGAATGTGCCGATGGCGACGGCGATGGCGAGCTCGAAGTTGTTGCCCGAGGCGGTGAACGCGACGGTCGTGGACTTGGCGTAATTCAGGCCGATCGCCCGTCCGAGCAGGAAGGATCCCAGGAACATGACCACGAAGTAGACCAGCAGCGGCAGGGCGATGCGGGCCACGTCGCCCGGGGCGGAGAGGATCGCGTCGCCCTGGAGAGCGAACAGCAGCACGATGGTGAACAGCAGCCCGTACAGCGCCCACGGGCCGATCCTCGGGAGGAACCGCTCCTCGTACCAGGCCCGACCCTTCGCCTTCTCCCCGAGGACGCGGGTCAGGAACCCGGCGACCAGAGGGATCCCGAGGAAGATCAGCACGCTGAGGACGATCGCGCCGATCGAGAATTCGGCCGACGTGGTCGGCAGCCCCAGCCACGACGGCAGCGCCTGGAGGTAGAACCAGCCCAGGGCTCCGAAGGCGATCACCTGGAAGACGGAGTTGATCGCGACCAGCACGGCGGCCGCCTCTCGGTCACCGCAGGCGAGATCGTTCCAGATGAGCACCATCGCGATGCAGCGCGCGAGGCCCACGATGATCAGGCCGGTCCGGTACTCCGGCAGGTCGGCAAGGAAGATCCACGCGAGGCCGAACATGAGTGCCGGTCCGACGAGCCAGTTCAGCACCAACGAAGTCACCAGCAGGCGTCGGTCAGCTCCGATTCTCCGGGTCTCGTCGTAGCGGACCTTCGCCAGGACCGGATACATCATCACCAACAGCCCGATCGCGATGGGCAGGGACACAGACCCGATCTTCACCGCCTCCAGCGCGGTGTTCAGGCCGAAGACGAACCGCCCCAGCAGGAGCCCCACGGCCATGGCGGCCAGGATCCATACCGGGAGCCAACGATCGAGGAAGGACATTCCCTTCATCACGCGCGGCTGCTCTACATCCTTGGTGGTCGTACTCATCAGACCTCGGCACCTTCCATCGACGGTTATCGATGAGTACGCTATGTTCCGCATCGATGACTGTCAATGTAAGGTGAGGGCATGACCACGACGACCGACGCCACAGCCACCGGATTCGCGGCGAGGACCGGCTCTGAGGAGTGCTGCTCGCTGTCCGCAGGTCCGGTCGAGACCGTCGACGCCGAGCGGATCGCGTCCCTGCTCAAGGCGCTGTCCGACCCCACGCGCCTCCGGCTTCTCTCCCACGTCGCCGCCCAGGGCTGCGAGTCGGTCTGCGCGTGCGATCTCACCGAGCCGCTGGGCATCAGTCAGCCCACCGTCAGCCACCACATGAAGAAGCTCGTCGACGCCGGCCTGCTCACACGCGAGCAGAAGGGTCGTTGGGCGCACTACTCCGTCGTCCCGTCAGCCTTTGCCGAACTCCGCGCGTTCCTCGACATCGCCTGAACCTCACCCCCGGTCGGGAGGCTCCCATGACCGCTCGCCCCAGCGTCTTGTTCGTCTGTGTCCACAACGCCGGTCGATCCCAGATGGCAGCCGGGTGGCTGAGGGAGCTCGCCGGGGACCGCATCGAGGTCCGCTCCGCCGGGTCTGCGCCCGCCGACTCGATCAACCCCGCAGCGGTGGAGGCCATGGCGGAGGTCGACATTCCAGTCCAAGGTTGAGGAAAGCCGAGAGCACGTGTGGCTAGGGCTTCTGGAGACACCATCCCCAAGGAACAGATGCCGACTCCTCTCGAACACCTCTTGACAGCAACGCGATGGTGTCCGTCGCGCTTCGGGTAGCAGTAGGAGCCCTCTGACCTGCTTGTACACGCTCTGCGGCTGATGCTCTGGCGGACCTTTAATCCGCGGGTCGAGGGTTCGATCCCCTCCGGGCCCACCAGTTCAGCCCCGGTATGTAGTGCTACACATGTGGCGATGGTGTAGCCGATGGTGTAGCCAGAACACCCGAGCTTGGTCCAGTCCTAGCTCAGGTGTAGCCCAGGGGTCACACATCGGCATTCTGCTGTTTCGCGCAGAACAGACTCCGCGTGTCCCACCCCGGGGCCAGACTTTACCCATGACGAGCATGCGTGAGCGGGACGCGGAGTGGGCGCACGAGGTGCGGGTCAGGATCGAGCAGCGGGTGCACCCGTTCGTCGAGCCGCCCGTCCCGACGGCCGACGACGAGTGGGCGCAGCGTGGCGAGGAGTCGCAGGATCTGGGCGGTTGGGGGCGACGTAGTAGCTGAGAGACTGGGGGCGACCGTTTGAGGGAGTTGGAGGTACACGATGACAGACGGCTTGACCCGTGGTGTGCGAGTGCTTTTGGTGTCGGATCCGGGGCTTCCGACTCGGCGCGCACGGTCCATCGAGGATGAGCTTCAGGAGCATTTGAATGAGGTGTTCAGTCCGCCGGTGGAGTTGCATACGCGCACGTCGATGCTTCGCCTACGGCCGGATAACTCTCTCGACCTCAGCGATGCAGTGCAGCTTGCGGAGGAGTACGAGCGCCCGGACGTGGTACTGCTGTTGACGGAGATTCCTCGCCTCACTGACGGGAGGCCCCTGATCGCGGAGATCTTCCCCGACGAGCAGGTGGCGGTGATCTCGTGCCCGACCCTCGGAGCGTTCGCCAGCCGGCAGCGCATTCTGGACACCCTCATGGACTGCATTCTGAAGATGAAGCCCGTGAACGAGGGGAGCGGAACGTCGCAGTTCGGCCGATCCTGGCTTCACTGGAGTGACGCTGGAGAAGCGGGGGCCCACTCGACTCTCCATGCCAGCCCGGCGGTCGGTGGGGTGCGGACCGTTCTGGGGATGGTCGCCGGCAATGAGCCACGGAAGACCGCTCCACGGCTCTCGAGTGCGCTGGCAGCGGCCTCAGCGACCGGGGCGTTCGGGATCTTCTACAGCTCGATCTGGGCCATGTCTACGTATCTCTCGATGCCGCGCCTGGTCGGCATCGGAGCCTTGGCAATAGGTGCGATGGTGCTGTGGTTGATCGTCAGCAATGGCTTGTGGGATTCGCCGAGACGAAGCGGTTTGGCTCGGGTTGTCCTGCTGTACAACCTCTCCACGGTCGGGACGCTGCTGCTCTGCGTGGTAGCGCTCTACCTGGCTCTCGTCCTCCTGATCCTGGCTGGCGGGCTGATCGCCATCTCGCCGGATTACATGGCCACGATCATCCGGGAGTCACCTACGTTCGGGAACTATCTGGACATCGCGTGGCTCAGTGCGGCAATGGGGGTCGTCGCTGGTGCACTCGGCTCGAGCTTCGACCATGAGACCAACCTCCGCACCCTCACGCACGGGCAGCGCGAGCGCCAGCGCCGATATACCGAGGAGAAAGAGCGCGACTCGCGCTCTGTCGAGAGCTCGGGCAGCCACGATCGCCCGTCCACCTGAGCGGCCTCGCCCGCCGGTGCGGTATCGCTCCACCAGCGACCACCGGATTGGTTCGGTCGCATGCTTTCCCGATGCCCGTGTTTCGCTCTACCCTCGTCATCCGGCCGCAGTTGGATGTAGGGAAGGAGGGAGCGATATGAACGGCGAACCGCGTGAAACCCGCCTTGATGTGCCTCTCGAGGATGCGCAGGAACAGGCGGTGTCTGCGCTGGACGAGGACCAAACTTTGCAGGGGCCGGTCGGTTCCCACGACGCCGACCCGGTCGACGTCCTCGAGCAACGCGAAGAGGTTCCGATCGATGAGGAAGAGGTCTAGCACTCTCGGGAGGAGAGTGCTAATCTGGCCGCACTTGAGCGGGGGACGCTCAAGACGCGCAGGCCGCTATGGGAGCGGCCTCCGACAGGAAGGAGACTGACATGGCCACCTATGATCCGCTCCGAGACCTGGAGCGCTTTGCCTCCACCGTCCTCGAGTCCGGCCGCCGCGGCCCGCGGCAGATGCCGATGGATCTGTACCGCAAGGGTGATCACTACATCCTCTCGGCAGATCTGCCTGGCATCGATCCCGGATCCGTCGACGTCGACATCGACGGGCAGCTGCTGACGATCCGCGCCGAGCGCACCCTCACCACGGACGAGGATGCGCAGTGGATCACCAGAGAGCGCACCAGCGGGAGCTTCTTGCGTCAGCTCAGCCTGGGACAGGGACTGGATACGGAGAAGATCTCTGCGACCTACAACAACGGCGTTCTCAGCGTGATGATCCCGATCAGCGAGAAGGCCAAGCCTCGCAAGATCGAGATCTCGACCGAGAACACACCTCAGCAGATCGAATCCACCACCACCTGACTGACCGGTCTCACTCATGGGCGGGCCCTGTCGCTTCGGCGACAGGGCCCGCCCTCGTTTCCGGCTTGCGCGCGCGGAGCGGGCGGTTGCCTCCGATTCAAAGGGGCCTTCTATGTGTGCTTTCGATCACTCGGGGTGTGACGGAAGTGCGCGCTGGTGCGTCCCCGTAGGGGTCGCATTGTCGGCCCGTCCCTGTCCCTAGTGCATTGGAGTGTGCATCATGGGCTTCATCGGAGCTCTCATCTGGTGGCTGGTCATCGGCGCGATCATCGGTCTGATCGCTCGCGCGGTCATGCCCGGCAAGCAGGCCATGGGCATTGGCACGACCATCGTTCTCGGTGTCGTGGGCGCGCTCGTCGGCGGCTTCATCGGCGGGCTTTTCGGATCCAAGGGCGTCAGCGGTGTCTTCGCGGATCCGTGGAGCGTGTGGACGATCGTGCTCTCCGTCATCGGCGCATTGATCGTCATGGTCGTCTACGGTCTGGCCGCAGGTCGGCGCCGCTGAGCTACTCAGGAGGCGACGGGGCGCCCCCACCCCGATCGTGAGGTCAGGATGGGGGCGCTTCGAATGGCGGGAGTGGCTGCTCCCGCGACGTGGAGGCCTCCCCGACGGTCCATAGAAGAAGCCACCTTCCACGAAGGCCAGGCACGAAGAATGCCCCCGCCTCCCAGCTACCGAGAACGGGGGACGTTTTCGAAGTGCGCCACTCCAGAGGCGGATCTCCCGGGCTTCAATCAAGAGAGCCACCGAAGGCCACTCCACGGCGCGCGGGACATTCGTGGGGGCAAGTCCGACACTTCACAGGAAGCGCCCGCGCCCCGTGGAAGGGGGTGGGGGCACCCGGGCGGGGGCGACGCCCCCGCTCTGGGCGGCCAGCGCCTGCCCGGGTACTAGCCGCCTGCGGTCAGGCTATGTCTGCGGCTGCGCTGGCGGGCGCGTTCGTCCTCGCCACGCTCGACATCCTCATCGTGAACACCGCCTTCAGCTCGACCGGACGGGAGCCGGGCGGCGGGATCTCCGCGCTGCTGTGGATGGTCGACGGGTACGCGCTGGTGTTCGCGTCACTGCTGTTGTGCGCCGGGAACCTCTCGGACTGCGTCGGGGCTCGGCGCGCGGTGGAGGCAGGGATCGTCCTGCCGTCGTCCTGGCAGCCGTGCTGTCGGCGCTCCGGATCGGCGCGACCGAGCGCCCCATGGCCGCCTGAGGTCGCGTAGGGCGGGGGATCCTCCGCTCCCGTGCCCCCTGACATGATCGCGCTCACGTCCTAGAGTCGAGGGCATGACCGCCCCCGGGAACACCGCCGATTCCGACCCCACCGCCGCCGATCCCACCGCCGCCGATCCCGTTGCCACCGGCACCGGCGCCTCGCGACTGAAGCCCCGCAGTCACCAGGTCACCGACGGGCCCGACGCGATCGTCTCGCGCGGGATGCTCCGCGCCGTGGGCATGGGGGACGAGGACTGGGACAAGCCGCAGATCGGCGTCGCCAGCTCCTGGAACGAGATCACCCCGTGCAATCTCTCCCTGGACCGGCTGGCGGGCGCCGCGAAGGACGGCGTGCACGCCGCGGGCGGCTACCCCCTGCAGTTCGGCACCATCTCCGTATCCGACGGCATCTCGATGGGCCACGAGGGCATGCACTTCTCCCTGGTCTCGCGCGACCTGATCGCCGACTCCGTCGAGACCGTGATGAGCGCCGAGAGGCTCGACGGCTCCGTCCTGCTCGCCGGCTGCGACAAGTCCCTGCCGGGCATGCTCATGGCCGCCGCACGGCTGGACCTGGCCAGCGTGTTCGTCTACGCCGGGAGCATCATGCCCGGCCACGTGGACCTGTCCGACGGCACCTCGAAGGACGTCACCATCATCGACGGCTTCGAGGCCGCCGGGGCACTGGCCCGCGGCCGCATGAGCCAGGCCGACGCCGACCAGATCGAACGCCGCATCTGCCCCGGCGAGGGCGCCTGCGGAGGCTTCTACACCGCCAACACCATGTCCACCGTCGCCGAGGCGATCGGGATGTCGATCCCCGGCTCGGCGACGCCGCCGTCGGCCGACCGGCGCCGCGACGCGGACGCGCGACGCGCCGGCGAGGCCGTCGTGGAGATGCTGCGCCAGGGCATCACCACCCGCGACATCATGACCAAGCCCGCCTTCGAGAACGCCATCGCCGTCGTCCAGGCCTTCGGCGGCTCCACCAACGCCGTGCTGCACCTCATGGCGATCGCCCACGAGGTCGACGTCGACCTGACGCTCGAGGACTTCGCCCGCATCGGTGCGAAGGTCCCTCACCTGGCGAACCTCAAGCCCTACGGCCAGTACGTCATGAACGACGTGGACCGCGTCGGCGGTATCCAGGTCGTCATGCGCTCCCTCCTCGAGGCGGGCCTGCTCGACGGCGACTGCCTCACCGTCACCGGCCGGACGATCGCCGAGAACCTCGAGGTCCTCGACCCGCCCGAGCCCGACGGGAAGATCCTGCGACCGGTGTCGGACCCGATCGCGCCGACCGGCGGCATCACGATCCTCCACGGCTCCCTCGCCCCCGAGGGCGCGGTCGTGAAGTCCGCCGGCTTCGAGGGCGACGTCTTCGAGGGGACCGCGCGCGTCTTCGATCGCGAGAAGCCCGCCCTGCAGGCCCTGCGCGACGGCACCATCACCCACGGCGACGTGGTCGTCATCCGCTACGAGGGCCCCAAGGGCGGCCCCGGGATGCGCGAGATGCTCGCGATCACCGCGGCGATCAAGGGCGCCGGCCTGGGGAAGGACGTGCTGCTCATGACCGACGGACGCTTCTCCGGCGGCACCACAGGCCTGTGCGTCGGCCACATCGCGCCGGAGGCCGTGGACGGCGGGCCGATCGCCTTCGTGCGCGACGGCGACCGGATCCGCCTCGAGGTCGCGACGGGGAAGCTGGACGTGCTGGTGGACCCCGAGGAACTCGAGTCCCGCAAGGAGGGATGGGCGCCGCTGCCACCGAAGTTCACGAAGGGTGTCCTGGCCAAGTATCAGAAGCTCGTGAAGTCCGCGTCGCGCGGTGCGATCCTGGGTGACTGACATCGCCGACCGGCGCGCCGCCTACCAGCGCGTCGCGGTGCCTGTCCGTGCTGCGCGCCCCGTCCGAGAACCGGAGGACCCCTGCCATGCGTGAAGTCGCCGACGGAGTGTTCTTCTCCTCCGGATGCGGATCCAACTGGATCCTGCTGCGCGAGGACGACGAGCTCACCCTCGTGGACGCCGGCTACCCCGGGGATGCTCCGCAGGTCGCGGACGACGTGCGCCGACTCGTCGGCAGCCCCTCGAAGGTCCGCGCCGTGCTGGTCACCCATGCGCACGTCGACCACATCGGCACCGTGCCCGGCCTGCTGAGCCACTGGGACGTGCCCGTGCTCGCGCATCCCGACGAGATCCCCGCCCTGCACGGCGAGGTCCACGACCAGGCGGGCGCGCGCGACGTGCTCGCCAACCTCTCCGCCCCGCACATGGCGCGGTGGATCCTCACGGTCCTGCGTGCGGGCGGGCTCTCCCACGTGGCCGTGCCGTCGGCCTCGCCGCTGCCTCTGGGTGGGCCCCTCGACCTCCCCGGGCATCCCGAGCCCGTGGCCTCGCCCGGCCACAGCCTCGGGCACGCGGCATTCCTGCTGCGGGACGCCGGGATCCTCCTCAGCGGCGACGCGCTGATCACGGGGCATCGGCTCTCCGTGGTCGACGGCCCCCAGATGCTCCCCGAGTTCTTCGCGCGGGATCCGCAGGCGGCGCTCGACGGGCTCGATGTGTTCGCCGACCTGCCCGTCGGCCTGATCCTCCCCGGGCACGGGAACCCGTGGCAGGGGAAGGTGCGCGAGGCCGTGGAACGCGCCAGGGTGCGGAGCGCATCGCAGACGTTCCGCTGAGCCGCGAGAACGACGGGCTGCACAAGCGCTCGATGAGGCGCGGGCGGCACCGGTCGCCGAAGGGCGGTGTTCAGCCTCCGCCACGGTGGGATTCAGGGAGACCGCAGAGCGCCCTGATCGAGTACCGGACCATGAGACTCTCCCACCTCGTCCACGCCGCCCGCCATGCCCTGCGGACCCAGAAGGGGCGGCAAGCCGCAGGGAGCGCTGCGGACGCCGTCGCGGGCGCCGCCCGGAAGCGCGCCCCCGCGCATGCCCAGAAGATCGACCGGGCCCACCGGTCGGCACGCGGCTACCTCGACCGCCGCTGAACAGGCTCGCCTCACGCCCTCACGCCCTCACGCGCTCGCCGGGGTCGGTAGGGTGCGCGCCTGGACGCACCGGACCCCGCCGCAGGACTGCGCATCCACCCCTGCGGGGAGGACGATGCGCGTGCGCTCACCGCCCGTGAGCCCGTGGGGAAGGACTATGCGTCCCCCGTGTTCGCCGCCCAGCAGCAGGGGCTGTGCCTCTTCCTGGTCGCGTGGATCGGTGAGGTCCCCGTCGGCTCGGGGGAGCTGGTGTGGAAGCAGGTGCCGGAGCTGCGGAACCTGCACGTCGAGGCGGGTTTCCGCAGCAGAGGCGTCGGCTCCGCGCTGATCGCGGCGGCCGAGGATGCCGCACGACCGCTGGGCCGGATCGGTCTCGCCGTCGGTATCGACAATCCCGATGCGCGACGCCTGTACGAGCGGCTCGGTTTCGCGGCGACCGGCGAGTCGGAGACCTGCACCTACGAGTACGTCGACGACGAAGGCGTGCGCCGCAGCGCCACGGAGACCTCGCAGAGACTCGAGAAGGAGCTCCCTCGGGCTCTCTGACGCGGAGACTCCGACGCGGCGGCGTCCCCGCGACCTGCCTAGGGACGGCGGCCGCCCGCCCTCACCTCCGGGGCACGACGTCCTGCAGCGCAGTGAGCACCGCATCGCGGTCCACGCGGGTGCCGAACACGCGCACGTCCTCGTGCACGACTCCGCGCTCTGCGGCGACGACCTCGCGCACGTGCCGTTCCACCGCGGCGAGGGTGGGGCCGTGCACGGCGGTCGCCGGTTCGAGGACCACGCCCACGGTCGCCGGGCCCTCCTCGTAGTACAGGAACATCACGCGCTGGGAGGGCTCCCCGAACAGGCGGTGCTGCGCACCCTCCGGGAGGGCGCCGAGCGCATCGAACAGCAGCGCCTGCGCCTCCGCCCGCGAGTTCGGGCCGCTGCGCGGGCTGCCGGGCACGAGGGCCAGCTCGCCGCGCGCGACCCGCAGCGCGATCTCGGCCAGGTGGGGTCCTGTCTGCGCCATCGTGGTCGCCTCCTCCGTCGCGACGTGTGATGGCTGCCACCCTACGTGCGCTCGCATGCCTCGGGAAGGTCGGGGCGCGAGCCATGTGCACCCACGGCGCGCCGCCGCGGCGCACGCCGACCCGCACCGCTCGGGCGCACGCCGGCCCGCGCCGGGCGGACACGCCGGGGCCCCGATCCCCGGATGTATCGAGAAGGACCCCGCGCAGGTGGGAGCGCGGAACCGCCCGACCCCTCGGCACCGGGGGACAGACCCTGCTTGACGGGGGCGGCATCGGGGGTCGAGGGTGCGTCATAAGGCGGTTCTCGATTCGGGGCCGCCTTCGTCGATCCCGGACACAGTGGTCCGGATCGACGTCCTCTCGCACGTCGCCGAAAGCGAGGCATATGCCATGGACACTGCAGCCTTCGAGCAGCACGAATCCGAGATCCGCGGCTACTGCCGCAACTACCCGACCGTCTTCGCCTCCGCGTCCAACGCGCGCCAGGTCGACGAGGACGGCACCAGCTACATCGACTTCTTCGCCGGCGCCGGCGTCCTGAACTTCGGGCACAACAACCCGAGGATGAAGGAGGCGCTGATCGACTTCATCAGCAACGACGGCGTCGCCCACAGCCTCGACACATACACCACCACCAAGCGGGACTTCGTGCAGAAGTTCCAGGACGTCATCCTCGCCCCGCGCGGCATGGACCATCGCATGCAGTTCATGGGCCCCACCGGCTCCAACGCCGTCGAGGCCGCCATGAAGCTCGCCCGCCGCGCCACCGGCCGCCGCGAGATCGTCGCGTTCAGCCACGGCTTCCACGGCATGACCCTCGGCTCCCTCGCCGCGACAGCCAACCACGCCTTCCGGCAGTGGGCGGGCGTGCCGCTGGACAACATCGTGCGCCTGCCGTTCGAGACCGCGCCGGGCGGGGACACCGCGATCGCCGAGTACCGGGAGGCCCTGCTGGACACCTCGAGCGGGCTCACCGCACCTGCCGCGTTCCTCCTCGAGCCGATCCAGGCCGAGGGCGGCGTCAACGTGGCCAGCGCCGCCTGGCTCCGCTCCGTCCAGGACCTCGCCCGCGAGGTCGGCGCGCTCGTGATCTTCGACGACATCCAGGCGGGCATCGGCCGCACCGGCAGCTTCTTCTCCTTCGACGGGATGGACCTGGACCCCGACATCATCACGCTCGCCAAGGGCCTGGGCGGGTTCGGCACCCCGATCGCCATGAACCTCAACAAGCCCGAGGTCGACCGGCACTGGTCGCCCGGCGCGCACACCGGGACCTTCCGCGGCCAGGGCATGTCCTTCGTCGCGGGCACCGTGGCCCTGGACTACTTCACGGACGACGCCTTCGGGAAGGAGGTGACCGCCAAGGGGCAGGTGATGCGCGACCGGCTCGAGCAGATCGCCGCGGCCCACCCCGAGCGGGGCTGGGAGGTGCGCGGCAAGGGCATGATGCAGGCCGTGGACACCCTCGAAGGCGCCTTCGCCAAGAAGGTCCAGGACGAGTGCTTCGCGCGCGGGCTGCTCATCGGTCCCTGCGGCCAGGACGGCCGGGTCGTGAAGCTCATCCCGCCGCTGACGATCCCCGAGGACGACCTCGCCGCAGGCCTCGACATCCTCGCCGAGGCGATCGACGCCGCCGCGGCGGCGATCCCCGCCGCGAAGGACGCCGGCCTGGAAGGCGCCCGCTGATGCGCCGGCGCGAGGACATGACCTTCGCGCCCGAGGAGTACGAGCGCCGCCTGGACGGCCTGCGCAGCCGCATGGCCGAGCGCGGACTGGACGCGGTCGTGATCTCGGACCCTGAGAACCTCATGTACCTCACGGACTACCAGACGACCGGGTACTCCTTCTTCCAGGCGCTCGTGGTGCCGCTGACGGACGATTCCGTGTTCGTCACCCGCGGCATGGAGGAGTCCAACGTCATCCACCGCACCTGGGTGGACCGCACCCGGCCCTTCCCCGACGACGGCGACGCCATCGCCACCCTCGTGGGCCTGCTGAAGGATCTGGGGCTCGGCGACGCCACGGTGGGCTTCGAGCGCAACAGCTACTACTTCCCGGCCTACCAGCAGGACCGCATGCACGAGGCCTTCGGGCACGGGCTCGTGGACTGCTTCGGAATCGTCGAGGAGGGGCGCCTGCGCAAGTCTCCGGCGGAGATCGAGGTGATGGGCCGCGCGGCGCGGGCCGCCGAGGCCGGCTGGGCGGCGGGCGTCGAGGTCGCCGTCCCCGGGAATACGGAGAACGACGTCGCCGCGGCGATCGCCTCCGCGATGTTCCGGGCGGGCGGCGAGTTCCCCGCGGTCATGCCCTACGTGACCTCGGGGCCGCGCTCGATGATCGGGCACGCCACCTGGGAGGGCCGCATCATCCAGCCCGGTGAGCACGTCTTCCTCGAGATCGGCGGCTGCTACCGCCGCTACCACGCGGCGATCATGCGCACCGTGGTCAACGGCGGCCTCACCGACTCCATGCACGAGGCGCAGGAGACGATGAAGCGGGCGCTGGCGGAGCTGCGCGGACTCATGAAGCCCGGCGTCACCGTCTCCGAGGTCGACGAGCTCACCCGCGCCGTCATCGAGGACAACTCCGTGGGCGCGCACCTGATCACCCGCGCGGGCTACTCGATCGGCATCGCCTTCCCGCCCAGCTGGGACGAGGGCTACATCCTTTCCCTCATGAGCGGGGACCGGCGCGAGCTCGAGGAGGGCATGACCTTCCACCTCATCCCCTGGATGTGGGGCGTGGACGGCGACAAGACCTGCGGGATCTCCGACACCGTCCGCATCACGGCCGACGGCTGCGAATCCCTCTTCCACGTCCCCGAGGACTTCACCGTCCACTCCGCCTGAGAGGAGCACACCATGAGCGAACAGACCGCCAGCGTGCTGACAGCCATCGACCCCACCACCGGCGACGTCGTGCGCGAGGTGCCCGCCGCGACGCCCTCGCAGATCAGCGGGATCGTCGGCCGCGCCCACGACGCCTTCACGACCTGGAAGGAGACCACCTTCGCCGAGCGCTCCGCCGTGCTCCGCGCCGTCGCCGCGCACATGCGCGAGCACGTCGAGGAGCTCGCCCCGCTGATGACCCAGGAGATGGGCAAGCCCATCGGCGAGGCCAGGGGAGAGGTCAACAAGGCCGCCTGGGCCGCCGAGCACTACGCCGACCACGCCGAGGAGTACCTGGCCGACGAGCACATCGCCTCCGACGCCACCTCCTCCTACATCCAGCATCTGCCGCTCGGGCCGGTGCTGGGCGTGCTGCCCTGGAACGCACCCTTCTGGATCGCGTTCCGCTTCGCCGCCCCCGCGCTGATGGCAGGCAACACGTGCGTGATGAAGCACGACCCGCACGTGCCCGGCTGCGCGGCCGCGATCGGTGAGGTCTTCCGGGCTGCCGGCGCACCGGAGGGGATCTTCCAGGTCCTCCAGGCGCGCACCGAGGACGTCGAGCAGGCGATCCGCGATCCGCGCATCGCCGCGGTCTCGTTCACCGGCTCCGACCGGGCCGGCGCCAAGGTCGCGTCGATCGCCGCCAGCGAGATCAAGCCGGCGGTCCTCGAGCTCGGCGGCTCCGATCCCTGCATCGTCCTGGCCGACGCCGACCTCGAGGAGGCCGCCAAGGTCTCCGCGCTCTCGCGGATCATCAACGCCGGCCAGTCCTGCATCGCCGCCAAGCGCGTGATCGTCGAGCGCTCGGTGCACGACGAGTTCGTGGAGCTGCTGCGCGCGCAGCTCGAAGCGCTCACCGTGGGCGACCCCCGCGAGGACACCACCCAGGTGGGGCCCATCGCCCGGGAGGAGCTGCGCGAGAACCTGCATCGACAGGTCGCCTCGTCCGTCGAGGCAGGTGCACAGCTCGTGCTCGGGGGAGAGATGCCCGACGGGCCCGGGTTCTTCTATCCGGTCACGCTGCTCACCGGCGTGCAGCAGGGCATGACCGCGTGCACCGAGGAGACCTTCGGGCCGGTCGCCGTGGTCGTCGCGGCCGACGACGCGGACGATGCGATCGCGATCGCGAACGACACCCCCTACGGGCTCGGCTCCTCGATCTGGACCGAGACCGCGCGCGGGGAGGCCCTCGCCCGCCGCATCGAGGCCGGGCAGGTCAGCGTCAACGGGATCGTGAAGACCGACCCGCGCCTGCCCTCGGGCGGCATCAAGCGCTCCGGCTACGGCCGGGAGCTGGGCCCCCACGGCATCCGCGAGTTCGTCAATGCCCAGCAGGTCTGGGTGGGTCCCGCCGTCGGCTGACCCCGCCGTCGGCATCGCCGCGCCGTCACCGTCGGTGTCGCCGTGCCGTCACCGTCGGTGTCGCCGTACGGGCGGGTTTGCGGACCTTTCGCGACCGTGAAAGGTCCGCAAACCCGCGCAGAACGTCCCCAAGGCCTGCCCGGCCGCCGGCGCGGTGATGCAGCGGTGACGGCATCTGCCGTGGTCACCTGCGCGGAGCGTCGGGCATACTCGCTCCATGGCCCAGCCTGAATACCCGTGCTCCGTTGCCGCACCGTCCCCGTCCGCTCCGATCTCGTCCGCGCCGACCGCGGCGAAGGCGTCGAACCCGCTGGGCATGGCGTCGCTGATCGTCGCGATCCTCCTCATCGCCCTCTCGACCCTGCGCACCGGGATGAACGTGCTGATCCCCTTCCTCGCGCAGAAGTTCGGCACGAGCTTCACCCTCCTGATCTGGGTGCCGACGATCATGCTCGGTCTCGTCGCGCTGGTGTCCGTGGTGCTGGGGGCCGTCGCGCTCTTCCAGCGCGGGCGCCGCCGCACGGCAGCGATCGTCGGCGTCTCCGTCAGCGCATCATGGCTGTTCACACTGGTGGGCGGCCAGATCCTCAGCGCGATCGTCACCGCGGTGGCGGCAGCGGGCATGTGACGCTCAGCCCGTGACCGTGACCGTGACCGTGACCGTGACCGTGACCGTGACCGTGACCGTGACCGGGTCCGTGACGGGGAGTCGCGGGGCTGCTGCGCGGGCGGCGGCGGGCGGCGGCGATCATCGGCGTGAGCACCAGCCTCTCGTGGCTCGTCATCGAGGTCGGCGGTCACCTGATCGCCCCCATTGCGATGCAGATCTCCCGTGCGCTGATCTGACGTCCCGCTGTGGGGCCGGCGGCGGTGTCGATGTCCCGGACCCATCGGGCCTGGACGGGGCGGTGCGCGCTCATGAGGGCGAGCGAGATGGGGCAGGTGCGGACGCCGCGGGGAATCTTCGGCATGATCCACGCGGCAAACCCCTCGTGCGATCCGGATCCATCGGGTACGCTCGAAACAACAGCGCCGATCGAGCGCACGGCCGACCGTCAGGACATCTTCACCCGCAGCACCATCACCCCCTGCAACCGACCGTGGCGTCGCAGGTCCATGGAGGACCTCCGCAGCGCACTCGGCAGCTCATCCGGATGAGGCGACTCGCCCCATCCCCACGTTCTCCCCATGACGAACCGCAACCCTCGGGTCCGGTCCGCCGTGGGGGCGCACGGCGGAGATCTCGTCGTGACCGCACAGAGGGCATCTGCTCTCTGCACACCGAAGGAAAGACTGCATGACTACAGGCACCGTGAAGTGGTTCAACTCCGAGAAGGGGTACGGCTTCATCGCCCCCGACGACGGCTCGGCCGACGTCTTCGCCCACTTCAGCAACATCGCCGGCTCCGGCTACCGCAACCTCGAGGAGGACCAGAAGGTCTCCTTCGACACCGAGCGCACGGATCGCGGCCTGACCGCGACCAACATCCAGCCGGCCTGAACCTCCTCCTGAGCTGAGGGGCGGGTCCGCCCGCCGCCTCGTTCCGGGAGTCGCACGCAGCGCGTGCACCGCGCCCCGTCCCCCGCCCTCGCCGGCGGGAGGCGGGGCGCGACCGCGTTCAGGCGCTGGCCAGGCGGAACCCGCCCGCCGTCCGGTCTGCGTCCCTATACTCGGAAGGGTACGAGCAGGACATCCGACAGCGAGGGAGGCACCGATGAGTGCGGATGAGAAGTTCGAGAACACGGCCGACAAGCTCGGCGGCAAGGCCAAGGAGGGCCTGGGGAAGGTCACCGGCGACAAGGAGGCCGAGTCCGAGGGCAAGGCGCAGCAGACGCGTGCCGGCCTCGAGGACAAGGTCCAGGACGTCAAGGACTCCGTGAAGGGTGCCCTGAACGGCCTCACCGGCAAGAAGGACGGCGAGTAAGAACCGCCGCCCCGGGGCCCAGCGCTCCGCCAGGAGCCTCGCGCTCCGTCTCGAGCCCCCGTCCGGCGCATGCCGGGCGGGGCTCCTCGCTTCTGCGGCGACGGGCGGGGGTCTTCGCGTCTCCGGCGATCGGGACGCTCAGCCCGCCGGGGCCGACGGGGACCCGCCGTGCTCGCGCCGCGCCTCCCGGTCGAAGACGCCCAGCACCTCGCAGGGCCTGCCGCCCTCGGCGCCGATCGCGTGCGGAAGCATGGTGGGGAACTCTGCCGCCTGGTTCTTCTCGACCCGGAGCCGACGGTCTCCCAGCAGCAGCGTCGCCGTGCCCGAGAGCACCACGAACCATTCCCGTCCCGTGTGCGCCCGCATGGCGGAGGGCGCGGTGGGCGGCTCCGTGAGCCGCTGCCGGATCACGGAGAGATCCGGTTGGCCGCGGATCGACCAGCGCATCGATCCTCCGGGGCCGTCCAGGGCGGGGCTGGAGATCACATCCTCGGTGCCGGAGTCCACGAGCTCGTCCAGGGTCGTGTCCAGGGCGCGGGCCAGTGTGATCAGCTGATCGAGGGCGAGGCGTCGCGTGCCGCCCTCGATCCGGCTGAGCGTCGACGGGCTCATCCGGGCCCGCTGCGCCAGATCGTCCAGCGACCACCCGCGCGAGAGGCGCAGAGCACGGATCCGTTTGCGCACGAGGGTCTCGATCGCCCCATCTTCTTGCGTCATGAGCAAGAGCGTATGCCGAAAGGGCAAACCGTGCCTAGTGTCGATGTCGAGCACATCGATCGGCCCGCACCCGAGCGGGCCACCAGGAGGACCCATGGACACCCATCTCAGCACGGCGGACCAGGCCACCGGCCCCACGGTGGCGCGGACTGCTGACCGCGCGGCGGATCCCACGGCGGATCGCACCGCGGATCCCACGGCGGATCGCACCGCAGATCCCACGGCGGATCGCGCCGCAGATCCCACGGCGGACGTCATCGTCATCGGCGGCGGCGCGGCCGGCCTGAACGGTGCGCTCATGCTCGCCCGGTCCCGCCGCCGCGTGCTGGTGATCGACGCGGGGGACCCGCGCAACGCCCCGGCCGAGGGCGTCCACGGCCTGCTGGGCCGGGAGGGGATTCCGCCCGGCGAGCTCCTGGCCCGAGGTCGCGAGGAGGTCGAGGGGTACGGCGGCACCGTCGTGCGGGGACGGGTCGCCTCGGTGCGGCCGGACTGGCCGGTCGACGGCGTCGAGGGAGGATTCGACGTCGTCCTCGAGGACGGCCGCGCGCTGCGTGCCCGGCGCCTCCTGGTCGCGACCGGCGTGCGCGACGAGCTCCCGGCGATCCCGGGCCTCGCCGAGCACTGGGGGAGCGGCGTCGTCCACTGCCCCTACTGCCACGGCTGGGAGGTGCGCGACGAGCCGATCGGGATCCTCGCCTCGGGCCCGATGTCCGCCCATCAGGCCTGGCTGTTCCGACAGCTCAGCGACGACATCGTCTACTTCGCGCGCGGCACCGCCCTGGACGCGCGGACCCGCGCCAGGATGTCCGCGCGGGGCATCCGCGTGGTCGACGAGGACGTCACCGAGGTCATCGGGGAGGGGCCGACGGGCATCACCGGTGTGCGCCTGGCCGACGGCGAGGTGGTCCCGCGCCGCGTGCTCGCCGTCGCCACCACCATGACCCCGCGCCTCGACGGCCTCGAGGGGCTCGGCCTGCGCGCCGAGGAGATCCCCGGCATGGGCGCGAAGGTGCCCTCCGGTGCGGCCGGGGCGAGCGACGTGCCCGGCGTCTGGGTCGCGGGGAACCTCTCCGACCCGACCGCCCAGGTGGGCGCCGCGGCCGCGGCGGGCGCTCTCGCCGGCGCCCACATCAACGCCGATCTCGCCGCGGCCGACACCGAGGCCGCGCTGCGCGCGCGCAGCGCGGTCGCCCGCCCCGTCGTCGGCCCCTCCCTGCTAGCGTGAGCGGCACCGAGGGGAGTCCCGGCAAGGGGCTGAGAATCCACTGGTCACGCGAGGCGCCCGAGCGCTGGGCGAGGACGGCGTGGAGACCCTGAGCACCTGATCCGGATCATGCCGGCGCAGGGACGGGACCTCTGCGCGCCCTCCCCGCCGGCCTCGTGGAAGAGGCACCGTGAGCTCCAGCGACCCCATCCCCAGCGCGCCCGTCCCCAGCGTCACCAGCCCCCGCGTCACCGCGGCCGACGCGCTCCCCGTCGACCGCGTCCCCAACGTGCTCTCGATCGCCGGGACCGATCCGACGGGAGGCGCCGGCATCCACGCCGACCTCAAGGCCTTCGCCGCCCAGGAGGCCTACGGGATGGCCGTGGTCACCGCCGTCGTCGCCCAGAACACCCAGGGAGTGCGCGGGGTCGCCGCGCTCGACCCGGAGTTCGTCGGCGAGCAGATCGATGCCGTCTTCGAGGACGTGCGGGTGGACGCCGTGAAGATCGGGATGGTCGCCGACGTCGGCATCACGCAGGTCATCGCCGAGCGCCTGCGCGGCCACGGGGCGCGCAGGATCGTGCTGGACCCCGTGATGGTCGCCAAGAGCGGCGACCGCCTCCTGGACGAGGACGCCGTCGACGCCGTCCGCGAGCAGCTCGTGCCGCTGGCCGACGTGCTCACCCCGAACCTGCCCGAGGCCGCGGTGCTGCTGGGGGAGGAGCCGGACTGGAGCGAGGCCGAGATGCGTCGGCGGGCGCACGACCTGCTCGCCCTCGGCCCGCGCCGCGTTCTGCTCAAGGGCGGTCATCTCGAGGGCTCGCCCACCAGCACCGATCTGCTGTGCGGGAGTGAGGGGATCCTCGAGCTGCCCGCCCCGCGGATCGGGACCAGCAACGACCACGGCACCGGATGCACGCTCTCGGCGGCGATCGCCGCGCTGCTGCCGCGCCTGCCCGTGGACGACGCCGTGCGGGGTGCCAAGGCGTACCTGCACGGTGCGCTCGCCGCGAGCGACCAGCTCGACGTGGGGCGGGGCCACGGACCGCTCCACCACTTCCATGCCCTGTGGGAGGGCAGGACGCCGAAGGATCAGTGAGCTGATGCGGCCCCGTCCCAGGCCGCGCTGAGCGCCCGTGCCGCCCGCAGGGGGTCGTCGGCCGCGCAGAGCGCCGAGACCACCGCGCAGCCCGAGGCGCCCGCGCGCCGCAGGTCCGGGATATCGGCCGCGGTGATCCCGCCGATGGCGACGCTGGGCACCGGCGAGGCGGCCGCGAGGAGCGCGAAGCCCCCGATGCCGAGGGGCGACGGATGATCCGCCTTCGTGGCGGTCGCGCGGATCGCCCCGATGCCCACGTGGTCGACGGTGCCGTCCGGCAGCGCGACCACGGCCTCGAGATGCTCCGAGGTGTTCGCGCTGAGCCCGATGATCGCGTCGGGCCCGAGCAGGTCGCGCGCACGTCGCACGTCCTCGTCGCCCTGCCCCAGGTGCACGCCGTCCACCCGGATGCCGCGCTCGCGCGCCGCCAGGGCGGCATCGACGCGATCGTTCACCACCAGCAGCGCGCGCCCGTCGATCACCCGCGCGAGGCGCTCCAGGAGGCGCACGTGCTCGGCGAGGTCAGCGTGCTTCTCGCGCAGCTGCACGATCCTCGCGCCGCCCTCGACGGCGAGCTCGACCGTGCGCACGATCCCGCGAGCGCCGTACTGCGCGGGATCGGTGACGAGGTACAGGCCGAGGTCCTCGCTCGAGGGCCTCATGCGGCCTCGCCGCCGACCTGGTCCTCGGGGCGGACGAGGAATCGTTCCGGCGCGGCGAGGTCGTCCGGCACGATCGCGGCGAGGGCGTCGAGGAGCCGGGGCGCGAAGGTGCCCGGGCCGTCGGCCCCGGAGGCCGCGCGCTCGGCGGCGAGGGAGTATGCCGCGTGCGCGGCGACGACCGCCTCGAGCGCGGAGTCCCCGTCGTCCCGTGCGCCCAGGAAGGCCGCGATCACGGCGCCGAGGGCGCAGCCCCCTCCGGTCATCCGCGTCAGCAGCGCGCTGCCGCCGGACACCTCCACGAGGGTGCTCCCGTCCGTGATGAGGTCGCGCTCGCCGGAGATCGCGACCACCGTGCCGTGGGTCCGCGCCAACCCGGTCGCCGCCGCCAGCGCGGCGTCGATCGGGTCGGAGGAGTCGACGCCGCGGCCGCCGCTGCCCTCGCCGGCGAGGGCGAGGATCTCCGAGGCGTTGCCGCGCACGGCGGTCGGTCCCTGGGTCACCAGCTCGGCGGCGAGAGGCGTGCGCACGCGCAGCGATCCGATCGCCACCGGGTCCAGGACCCACGGCGTGCCCGAGCTGCGGGCGCCGCCGACGGCCTCGCGCATGGCCTCGCACTGCTGGGGTGCGGGAGTGCCGAGGTTGACGAGCAGGCCGTCGGCGATCGCGGCGAAGTCGCCGGCCTCGCCCACGATGTCGACCATCGCGGGGGCGGCGCCGATCGCGAGCACCGCGTTCGCCGTCACGTTCGTGACCACGGAGTTCGTGATCGCATGGACCAGCGGACCGCGATCGCGCACGGCACCGAGCAGATCTCCGGAGCGCCGGGCGAGACGGGCGGCGTCGACGGGTGCCGCGGCGCGGCCGGCGGATTGGCCGACCACTGGGTCGACGTCCGGATCGGCGGCGTCGTGGGCGCCGTCTGCGGGGGAGACGGGGGATGCGGGGGCCATCGGGCTCCTCTCGTCGGGGCGGGGAGCCGATCGCGCCGCGCGGTCGTCGAGGATCCTCGACAGCCCGGCCGCAGCCTCGGACATTCCCTACGCCAGCGTTGACTGGATCAGGTTCGACGGGTCTGCTCTCAGCCGCCGTCGGCGGCACCCCGTGTCACGCGCCGACGAGCCTAGCGCGGTGAGGGCGGGCGTGGGTGGTCGAGCCGCTGCGCGACCGGGGAGGGATCGGCTCGTCCTGCGCACGGAGCCCGTGGGGCCCTCGCCGTGACTGTGCGTCGCTGTGACGTGCGGCACGGAGGTTGACCGGAGCCCCAGCTCAGAGCGCCGGCCCGGATGACGCGCCATCCGCGCGGCAGGATGCGGGTCGACAAAATAGTGCATACCAACTAATACTTTCGGGGCGGTCGCACGGACCGCACGCACCCCGTCGTGAGCATCGCCCGACGGACATGACGAAGGAGTCTCCCGTGTCCACAGCCGCACCCGATCTCGAGGTCGATCCGACCGTCGATCCGAAGGGCAGCCCCAATATCCTCGGTCCGCGGCTGCGCGTGCCCGCCATGGGCATCAGGCCCGAACAGAAGAAACCGGTCTGGTACGTCCTCGGGATCTTCCTGGGCCAGTTCGGACTGTTCGTCGCCCTGATGGGGCCCGCGACCGTGTCGGTCCAGATGAAGGCCCGCACGCTCTCGGATCTCCCGGCGGAGCAGGCCTCCATCGCGGCCGCCGCCCTCGCCCCCGGTGCGATCGCCGCCCTCATCTTCAACGCCCTCGGCGGGCGGCTCTCGGACCGCACGCGCTCCGGTCTGGGGCGGCGCCGGCCGTGGATCATCGGCGGAGCCCTCGCGATGTGCGCGGCGATCCTCATCATGGCGCTCGCGCCGAACGTCGTGGTGCTGGCCGCAGGCTGGTTCATCGCGCAGGCCTGCGCGAACATGGCATACGCGGCGTACACGGCCTCGCTCGCCGATCAGCTGCCCGACGAGCAGTACGGCAAGGTCTCCGGCATCGTGGGCATCGCCCAGAACTCCGCCATCATGGCCGCGACCTGGCTCGCCTCGTTCTTCGGCGGAACCATGGTGGGTCTGTTCATGATCCCGGCGGTTCTCGGCTTCCTGCTGGTGACCGTCTACGCGCTGATGATCCCTGATCCGGTGCTCAAGCAGAACCGCTACCCGTTCAACCTGCGCGAGCTGGTGACCTCGTTCTGGACGAACCCCCTGAGGTTCCCGGACTTCGGGCTGGCCTGGTGGGGCCGGTTCATGATCATCCTGGCCTCCTACCTCTTCATCAGCTTCCGCGTGCTGTTCATGACCAACCACCTGGGGCTCGAGGACAAAGCGGCCGCGACCGCGGTCGCCACCGGCGTCACCATCTACACGGTCCTGTCCATGGTCGCCGGGCTCGCCGCAGGCTGGATCTCCGATCGGATCGGACGGCGCAAGGTGCTCGTGGCGGGATCGATCCTCGTCTTCGGCCTCGGCACCTACATGCTCGCCCACGTCGATTCGGTCGGCGGGTTCTTCCTGTGCGAGGCGATCATGGGCCTCGCCTACGGGACCTACCTCGCCGTCGACCTCGCGCTCGTCTTCGAGGTGCTGCCGGACCGCAGGACATCGGGCAAGGACCTGGGCGTGTTCAACATGGCCAACGCCCTGCCCCAGTCGATCGCTCCCGCCCTGGGCGGCGTGCTCCTCGCGCGGATCGGCGGCGGCACCGACTTCACGGTCCTGTTCGTGGCCGCCGCGATCTCCGGCGTGATCGGCGCCGTGCTCACGATGTTCATCCGCGGCGTGAAATAGTAGGCGTGAACCATTGAGGACGGGCCGGTGCGGCACGATCGCACCGGCCCGCTCTCGTCCCGGGTCGATGGAGATCCGCGCCGAAGGGGAGCCCATGAACACCGACCACACCACGCGCACCGCGGGGCCGACGACCGCTGCGGCGGGAGACGACGCCGCCCACGAGCTCGGCACCGCGGAGGGGAAGGGCGCCGTGCAGCGCCCGGTCCGTCGGCGCCCGGGCAGGCCGAGAGGCCAGGACTCCGCGGTCGTCCGCGAGCAGGCGCTGCGCACGGCCGTGGACCTCATCGCCCGTCAGGGCTTCGGTGCGACCTCTATGGCGCAGGTCGCCGAGGCCGCGGGGATCTCCCCGTCCGGTCTCGCCCATCATTTCCCCTCGAAGAAGGCGCTGCTGGGGGCGGTGCTCGCCCATCGTGACGCCGTGGACAGCGACCCCATGCCGCCCGAGGGGTCGACGCCCTGGTCCGCCTTCGACCACCTGGTCCGCGTGGCCGGCCTGAACATGCAGCGGCGCCAGATCGTGCTGCTCTACGCCACGGTCACGGGCGAGGCGACCACGCCCGACCACCCCGCGCACGAGTGGATGCTCGGCCATTTCGAGGCCGTCATGGAGTCGCTGACGCGCTGCCTGCGCCTGGACCAGGAGAAGGGCGACGTGCGCGAGGACGCCCCGGTGGAGCGGATCGCCCGCGAGACGGTGGCGCTCATGGACGGACTGCAGCTGCAATGGCTTATCGACTCCTCGGTGGACATGGCCGAGATCCTCGGCGACCACGTCGCCCGGCTCAAGGAGGCCTGGGGGACGGGTCGGAACTGACGACGGGGCTGCCGCGAGGTGCCGCGCGCAGCGGCCGCGAGGCGCCCCGCCCGCCGGCCGCGACGTGCTGCGTCCAGCGCGCGCGACTTGCCCAGCCCGCCGTGCGCGGCGTTCAATGGAGCGCGTCGGCGGCCCTCGGGTCCGTCGGCACGGCGGTGGGGCCCGCCGTACCCAACCTCGACGATCGACAACGGTCCCTGTTCGCTCCCGGAGCGCCGCGCTCGCGCGCCCGGGTTCCGGCGGCCGCACGCGTCCGCCCGTCTCTGAACAGGAGTGACCCGTGACCCGACCCGACGCCCGGTCCGGCTCTCGGCCCGAGGACCCGCACCCCGAGATCCCGCTCGATCCCGACGCCGAGAGCCCCAACCCTCCCGGCCCTTCCCGCGACCCGATCCCGGGCGAGGCGACCCTCGCTCCCGATCTCCTCCCACGCGCCCGCATCCGGCCCCTGCACCTGCGGCCCGGCTCGATCGCGCTGGTCCTCGTCGGCGGCGCCGCCGGCACGGCCGCCCGGGAGGCTCTGACCCTCGCCGTCCCCGAGCTGGGGGGAGTGCCGATCGCCCTGTTCGCGATCAACCTCGTGGGAGCCTTCCTGCTCGGCGTCCTGCTGGAGGCCCTCGCCCGCAGCGGGCCCGACCAGGGCGTGCGCCGCGCGCTGCGCCTGGGCATCGGCACCGGGGTGATGGGAGGCTTCACCTCGTACAGCTCGCTCGCCCTTGCCGCGGATCAGCTCATGGCGGGCGGTCAGGTCCTCATGGGGATCGCCTTCGGACTGGTCAGCGTGGTGCTCGGCGTGCTCTGCGCGGCCGCCGGCATCCTCGTCGCCTCCCGCCGCACGCCTCAGCCCACCGAGGGGGCCGTCCGATGAGCCCGGCGGTCTTCGTCCTCCTCAGCCTCGCCGGCGGCGTCGGCGCGGTCGCGCGCTTCGTGGCCGACGGACTGATCCGCTCCCGCATCTCCGGCGCCATGCCCTGGGGGACGGTGCTCATCAACGTCAGCGGCTCGCTGCTGCTGGGCCTCGTCACCGGGATGCTCGGCGCCCAGCTGCTGAGCCCCGAGCTGCAGGTCGTGCTGGGCGCGGGGTTCCTCGGCGGCTACACGACCTTCTCGACCGCGAGCGTCGAGACCGCGCGGCTCCTCCAGGAGCGCCGCGTGCTCTACGCGCTCGGGAACCTGCTGGGCTCGCTCGTCGTCGGCTCGGCGGCCGCCGCGGCGGGCATGGTCCTCGGCGCGGCGCTCTGAGCCGACCGCCCCGTCAGCAGTCCGAGACGAGCCGCAGCAGCACGCGGGCGCCGAAGCGGATCGCGTCCACCGGCACGCGCTCGTCGATGCCGTGGAACAGGGGCGCGAAGTCGAGGTCCGCGGGCAGCTGCAGGGGTGCGAAGCCGTAGCCGGTGATGCCGAGCCCGGCGAGCTGCTTGTTGTCCGTGCCGCCGCTCAGGCAGTAGGGGAGGAGCTCGGCCCCCGGGTCCTCGGCGAGGATCGCGCGGTGCATGGCGTCGACGAACGGGGTGTCGTCGGGCGCGTCGAGCGAGATGCCCAGGGTGTCCACGATCATCTCGACGTCGGGTCCCGAGAGCTCGTCGATGAGGGCCAGCAGCTCGTCCTGGTGGCCGGGGAGGAAGCGGCAGTCGAGCTCTGCCTCGGCGGTCTGTGGGATCACGTTGCCCTTGTACCCGGCGCGCAGCGTGGTCGCGTTCGCGGTGTCCGAGAGGGTGCCGGAGACGAACTGGCGCGCACCGCCCAGCAGCGGCAGGAACGCCCCGGGATCAGCCTCGTCCCACGCGCGCCCGCTGATCTCGCCCACCTGGTCGAAGAGCGTGCGCACGCTCGCGATGTACTCGAAGGGGAACTCGTGCGCGTCGATCGCGGCGATCGCCCGGGACAGCCGCACGATCGCGTTCTCGTCGTTGGGGACCGAGCCGTGGCCCGCCCGGCCGTGCGCCCGCAGACGCATCCACGCGTAGCCCTTCTCGGCGGTCTGCAGCAGGTAGGCGCGCACGTCGCGGCCTGTGCCCTTCTCGGGGACGGTGATCGAGTAGCCGCCCACCTCGCTGATCGCCTCGGTGCAGCCCTCGAACACGTCGGGACGGTGCTCGACGATCCAGCGGGAGCCGAGCACGCCGCCGGCCTCCTCGTCGGCGAACATGACGATGACCAGGTCCCGCGGCGGCTTCTGCCCGGTGCGGGCGAGGTGCCGCACGAGCGCGAGGATCATCCCGTCCATGTCCTTCATGTCCACGGCGCCGCGGCCGTAGAGGACGCCGTCGCGCACCTCGGCGGCGAAGGGGTCGACGCTCCAGTCCTCGGCGTTCGCGGGCACGACGTCGAGGTGACCGTGGATCACCAGGCCGCCGCGCTCGCGGTCCTCGCCGGGGATGCGCAGCACCACGCTCGCGCGCCCGGGCTCGGACTCCATGATCTCGGGCTCGTACCCGACCTCCTGCAGCTCGCGGACCACGTACTCGGCGGCCTCGCGCTCTCCCGGACCCCTGTTCCCGCCGAAGTTGCTGGTGTCGATGCGGATCAGGTCGCGGGTGATCCGCACGGCCTCGTCCTGCAGCAGCTCGAGCTCATCGGCGGTCGGGGCGGAGAGGGGCATGGAGGGGTCCTTCCTGGCGCGGCGGGGTCGCGGACCAGCCTATGCCGAGCGCAGCTCGCGGCGGGCGGCGGCCTCGACGTGCTCGCCCAGGTCCCGCAGCAGCACGGGCGGTGTGCGCCAGGCCTGCCAGAACAGCGGCGTCGCGACCTCGGGGCCGCCCAGGGCGACCACAGCGCCCGCCTCGCGCAGCGGCACGGACTGCTGCAGCGGCATCATCGCCCAGCCGATCCCCTCCACGACCGCGCTCGCGAGATCGTGCGTCGAGGGCATCAGGTGGCGCGGAGCCGCCGCCGGGTCGACGCCGTGCGCGCGGAGCCACTGCGCCTGCAGCTGGTCGGTGCGGTCGAAGTCGATGCGCGGGGCGCGGGCGAGGACATCGGCCGACGCCCCGTCGGAGCCCGCGCCCCAGCGCTCGCACCACCGCGGTGCGGCGACCGCCTCGTAGACGAGGCTGCCCAGCTCCGTCACCGAGCAGCCGGGGGAGGGCTGCGCGGAGGAGGTCACGGCGGCCATCGCGGCGCCGCTCTCGAGCAGCCGCGCGGTCGCGTCCTGGTCCTCCCTCAGCACCTCGACCTGGACGCTGTGCGCGGCGACGAACGCCGCCAGCGGTTCGATGAACCAGGTGGCCGAGGAGTCGGAGTTCACCGCGACCGAGACCCGGGGCGCCTGGGCCTCTCCCTCGAGGCCGAGGGCCTCCTGCGCCTCGTGCTCGATGAGCGCGTGGCGGCGCGCGTAGCGGATCACCGCCTGCCCGGCCGCGGTGGCGCCGACCGGCCGGGAGCGCACGAGCAGACGGCGCCCCAGCTGCTGCTCGAGCAGGCGCACGCGCTGGCTCACCGCGGACGGCGTGAGATGCAGGTGCCGGGACGCCGCCTCGAGCGACCCCTCGTCCACCACCACGGCCAGGGTCTGCGCGAGGACGGGATCGATGCGGACGGTGTCGACGCGGGCAGGAGCGGCGTGCACAGGATCGTCGCTGACGGGTTCGACGCTGAGGGGATCGGAGCTCATGAAGCGACGCTACATCTGCATCAGCAATCCTCGCTGGTGCTTCAGATGTGCAGCTCGTAGCGTCGAAGGATGCCTGCTTCCCTCCACGGCCTGCTCACGGGCCTCGCGCTCATCGTCGCCATCGGCTCGCAGAACGTGTTCGTGCTGCGCCAGGGCCTGCGCCGCGAGCACGTGCTCGCCGTGGTCGTGGTCTGCACGCTCTCGGACGTCGCGCTGATCAGCGCCGGCGCGGGCGGTCTCGGACTGCTGGTCGCGGGTGCGCCGCAGCTGGTGCAGGTGGCGCGGTGGGCGGGCGCCGCGTTCCTCGTCGGCTATGCGCTCCTCGCCGCGCGTCGGGCACTGCGGCCGACGGGCGAGGCGCTCGAGGCGGAGGGGCCGTCGGACCGACGCGGCGGGAGGATCGCCGTCGTGCTCACCGCGCTCGCGCTCACCTGGCTGAACCCGCACGTGTACCTCGACACCGTGCTCCTGCTGGGTTCGGTCGCGGCGACGCACGGGGCCGAGCGCTGGCAGTTCGCCCTGGGGGCCGTCGCCGGCAGCGCGCTGTGGTTCTCGGCGCTCGGGTTCGGCGCCCGGGCGCTCAGCGGCCCGCTCGCGAGCCCGCGCGCCTGGCGCGTGCTGGACGCCCTGGTCGCCGGAACGATGCTCGTGGTCGCGGCGATGCTGGTGGCGGGCGGCTGAGCCCGTCGCGCGGACAAGATCAGTCGACGGGGGCGCCGCGCATCTCCACGGAGATCTGCTCGGCATCGATCGTCGCGAGCACGTGCTCGATCATCTCCGCGTCGAACAGCCCGTCATCGCGCGCGTCCAGGAGGGCCTTGCGCTGGGCCCTCAGGATCCGCAGCATCTCCGCCTTGTCGGGGCGGTGACCGGGAGAGCCGTCGCGGTCGGGAGCGGCGCCCGATCGCCCGTTCCGCTCGTCCCCGCCGTCGTGCCCGGCCGGGACCTCGCCGTCCCCGGGCCGGCTCGACCCGTTCTCGTCGGCCCCGCGCTGGTCCGGCCCGCGCTCGTCCGGCCCGCTCTCGTCGACTCCCTCGCCGTCGATCCCGCGCTCGCCGTCCGCCGTGCCGATCGTGCTGCTGCCTCCGGCTGCGGCCGCGGCGCCGGCGAGGAGGTCGAAGATCGCCTCGCGCTGGCGACGATCGAACTCCTCGGCCTCGGCGTCGGCCTCTCCGGCCGGGAAGAGGCGGTTCGCGAGCCTGCCGACGGTCCCGCCCTGGATCAGCAGGGAGAGGGTGGCGACGGCGAAGGCGACGAACACCAGCAGCGGGCGGTGGGGGACCGAGGCGGGAAGGGTCTGGGCGGCGGCCACGGTGACGGCGCCGCGCATCCCGCCCCACACCAGCATCATGCCCTCGCTGCGTCCGAGGTCCTGGCGGGAGTAGTAGCCGGAGTCCGCGCGGGCGCGGCGCAGCCTCGTCGCGAAGAGCTCGGTGTTCTTCACGGTCACCGACTCGCCCCGGCGCGGGCCTCCGCGCCGGGGCATGCGGATCTCCTCGCCCGCGTCGATCATGCGCTGCATCGCCTCGATGCGCTCGTTCATCGCCTCGCCGCGCACGCGCGAGCGCCGCAGGCGCTTGAGGAGGGTGCGCACCAGCAGCGAGCGCACGGCGAGGGTGACCACGAGCGCGAGCGCGGTGAGGCCGAGGCCCGCGAGGATCCCGAAGCTGTCCGCGTGCAGGGACTCGAGCACGGTGGTGATCTGCAGGCCCATGGTGAGGAACACGAAGCCCTCGAGCAGCAGCTGGATGCTCGCCCAGTTCTCCGCGCTGGACATGCGGTGGCGCGGCGGCAGCACCCGCGGATCGAGGGTGCCCGTGATGAGTCCCGCGACCACCGCCGCGACCAGACCCGAGCTGCCCAGCATCTCCGTGGGCACCGAGGCGATGAACGGCAGCGTGAAGGTGAGCGCGGTGTTCACGGTCGCGCTCTCGATGTGCTTGCGCACCGCGAAGCTCACGGCCGCCACCAGGGCGCCGATGATGATCGCCACCACGAGCGACCAGGCGAAGGAGCCCAGCGCGCCCGCGAGCGAGAACCCGGAGGCCGTCGCGACGATGGCCGTGCGCAGGATGACCAGGGCGGTCGCGTCGTTCAGCAGGCTCTCGCCCTCGAGGATCGTCACCACTCGACCGGGCACGCGCCCACCGCGGATGATCGAGGTCGCGACCGCGTCCGTCGGGCTCAGCACGGCGCCCAGCGCCACGCCCCACACGTAGGAGACGCCCGGGATCAGCCAGGCGAAGAGGCCCCCGAGCGCCAGCGAGGAGGTGATCACGAGGATGATCGAGAGAGCGCTGATCGGGTAGATGTCGCGGCGGAAGCTGATCGCGGGCATCCGCACCGCGGAGGCGTACAGCAGCGGCGGCAGGATCACCTCGAGGATCAGCTCGGGCTCGATCTCGACGGCCGGCACCCCGGGGATGACGGAGACGAGGATCCCGATGCCCACGAGGATCAGGGGTGCCGCGGTCCGCACGCGCGGCGCGATCACGTCGGTCGCGCAGATCACGATGATCGCGGCGACCGCGAGGGCGATGGGGAGGGTCACGGCGGGCTCCGTCCGGACGGGCGTGCAGTTCATCTCGCAGCGGGCGGGCGCGTCCGGAGGTGCGGGAGGGCACTCGACTGCAGGCGCTGCGCGTGCGGGCACGAGCGTAGCGTGAGCGCATCGAGCCGTCCCGCGCTCCCACACCGCCCTTCTCGGAGATGAGCCGTCATGAGCCCTGCAGGATCCACCCCCGACGCCGCACGTGCTGCCGCCCCTGCCGCCGGACCCGCCGCCGCCCCCGGTCTGATCCCGCTCGGCTCCCGGCAGCCGCTCGTCGTCGATGTCTGGACCGACGTCGTCTGCCCCTGGTGCTACGTGGGCGAGGGCCGCCTCGAGCAGGCGATCCAGGAGGCGGGGCTCGCGGGGAAGGTGCAGGTGCGCACCCATTCATTCGAGCTGGACCCGTCGGCCCCCACGCGCGCCGAGGAGCGCGCCGCCGGGTCGGCGCCCACGAACGTCGACCACCTCATGCAGAAGACCGGCCGCGGCGCGGATGAGGTGCGCGGCATGGAGGAGCAGATCGCGCAGCTCGCCCACGAGCTCGGGCGCGACTATGCGCTCGAGCGGCCGGTCGCGAGCACCCGGGCCGCGCACCGACTACTGCAGGCGGTGCGGGCCGCGGCGGGGGAGGAGGCCGCGAAGGACTTCTTCCTCTCCCTGCAGCGCGGCTACTTCCGCGGCGAGCTCGACCCCTTCGAGGACGAGGTGCTCGTGGAGCACGCCGTCGCCGCGGGGCTCGACGATGCCGCGGCGCGCGAGGTCCTGGCCACGGACGCCCACGACGCCGAGGTCGACGAGGAGGTGCGCGCCGCGGTCGAGATGGGTGCGCGCGGCGTCCCGTTCATGGTCCTCGGCGACGCCTACGCCGCTCCGGGCGCACTCCCGGTCGAGGCTCTGCGCGGCGCCCTCGAGGAGCTCGGCAGGGCGCGCGGTCTGCTCGGCGAGGACGGCGCGTCGCGTGCGTCCGACGAGCAGACCGGGGTCGTCGGCGGCGAGGCCTGCGGGATCGACGGGGACTGCTGAGGTCGACGCGGACTGCGGAGCCGGGCTCCGCTGAGAGACGACGGGCCCGATCCGCTGCGTGCGGATCGGGCCCGTCGGGGCTCAGGGTCGGGAGATCACCTGTCGGCGGGCCCGGCGCCCTCGGCGAGCTCGGCGGCATCGTCGGCGGGGTCGGCCTCGACGGCATCGACGGCATCGACGGCATCGGCGGCGTCAGCGGCGTGCGCGGAGTCGACCTCGGGAGCCGGGGCGACCTCGTCGGACTGCTTGATCAGCGACATCTCGAACTCGAGGCTGATGCGATCGGAGACCAGCAGGCCGCCGGAGTCCAGCGGGGTGTTCCAGGTGACGCCCCAGTCGCGGCGGTCGATGCGGCGCGTGCCCTCGAAGCCCGCGCGCAGGTTGCCGAAGGGATCGGTGTCCACGCCCGCGAAGTGCATCGGGATGCTCATCGGCCGCGTGACCCCGCGGATCGTGAGGTCGCCGCTGATGATGTAGCCGCCCTCGTCGACCTCCTCGACGCGGTTCGAGCGGAACACCATCTCCGGGTGGGTCTCGACGTCGAAGAAGTCGGCGCTGCGCAGGTGCTCGTCGCGCGCCGCGCTGCGGGTGTCGATGCTCGCCATCTGCACGGTGATCTCGACGTGCGAGCGGTCGTGGTCGTCCTCGTCGAAGACGATCGTGCCGGCGACGTCGTTGAACGCGCCGCGCACCTTCGTGACCATCGCGTGGCGGGAGGAGAAGCCGATCCGAGAGTGGTCGGGGTCGACGGTCCAGGTGCCTGTGAGCTGGGAGGGCATCAGCGGACCACCGTCCCCTCGGGTGCCATCGGGATCGGGCGCGACGACTCCGTCGCGCACGCCGAGGAGGTGGTGTTCGGGTGGGGCATGGGGTGCTCCTTGGAATGGGTGCCGGTCCCGGGCGCCGGGATGCGGACGCTCGGGCGGGCGGACCTCCGACGCCCCGGGAGGGACAAATCGGACGCCCTGACGTCGGCCCAGGATAGACGGGTGACGCGCGCGGCGTCGACGCGGCTCTCCGATCGGACGCAGTCGCCCTCGGGACTCTCTTGACGTCAAGATAATTCCGTGGTGTGATGACGAGCAGCAGGAAGGCAAGGCAAACCTTACTTTCTCGCAGCTCATGGCCGGCAGCGCCTCCGGTGCACCGGCCCGTCCACCTCGGAAAGGAGGCGCCACCCATGACCGCCGACGCCGCATCCACCCGTGTCCAGGAGCTCGCCGCCTTCGTCGATCGCGCCCACTACGAGGACCTCGGCGCCGCCGCCGCGGAGCAGCTGCGCATCCGCGTCCTCGACACCCTCGGCGTCGCCATCGGTGCCCTCGACGCCGAGCCGATGATCGCGATCCGTGAGCTCGTCGACGACCTCGGCGGCGCGCCGCACGCCGGCCTCATCGGCGGCGGACGCACCGCACCCGATCGCGCCGCCTTCGTCACCAGCGGGCTCTCCCGTTACATCGACTTCATGGACTCCTACCTCGCACCGGGGGAGACCTGCCATCCCAGCGACAACCTCGGCGCCGTCCTGGCCTGCGCCGACTCCGTCGGCGCGAGCGGGAAGGAGCTGCTCGCCGCGCTCGCCGTCGCCTACCAGGTCCACACCCGGCTCTCCGACGAGGCGCCCGTGCGCGCCCAGGGCTTCGACCACACCGTCCAGGGCGCCTATGCGGCGGCCGCGGGCGCCGCCAAGGCCCTGCGCCTGCCCGCCGCGCAGATCGCCCACGCGATCGCGATCTCCGGCACCGCGAACAACGCCCTGCGCGTCACCCGCACCGGGAACCTCAGCCACTGGAAGGGCCTCGCCTACCCGCAGGTCGCCAAGGAGGGGGCCTTCGCCGCCCTGCTCGCCTCGCGCGGGATCACCGGCCCCGAGGAGGTCTTCGAGGGCAACAAGGGCTTCGAGGACTCGATCGCCGGGCCCTTCTCCATCGACTGGGAGGCCGAGGACCTCGAGTCCGTGCTGCGCACGATCACCAAGAAGCACAACGCGGAGATCCACTCGCAGTCCGCGCTCGACGCGGCCCAGGACGTGCGCGCCCAGGACGGGTTCTCCGCCGCCGCGATCACGAGCGTGCGCCTGCGCACCTTCGACGTCGCCCATTCGATCATCGGCGGCGGGGAGGAGGGCGACAAGCGCACCGTGCGCACCAAGGAGGAGGCCGACCACTCCCTGCCGTGGATGCTCGCCGCGGTGCTCCTGGACGGGGAGCTCACGCCCGCGCAGTACCACCACGAGCGGGTCCTCGCCGACGACGTGCAGGACCTCATGCGGCTCGTCGAGATCGTCCCGGACGACGAGCTCTCGGCCCGCTTCCCGCAGGCGATGCCCGCGGATCTCGAGGTGACGCTGGCCGACGGCACCGTCTTCCGCTCCGCAGCGGACTCCTACGAGGGTTTCCACACCGACCCCCTGAGCTGGGGCGGAGCACGCGAGAAGTTCGACGCGCTCGCCGCCCCCTTCGCCTCGGCCGAGCTGCGCGATCGCATCGCCGGCATCGTCGAGGACCTCGAGCACCACGAGGTCGCCGACCTCATGGACGCGCTCGCGCAGGTGCGCAGCCCGCGCGCCTGACCCCGTCGGCCGCGCCCCGGGGTCCGACCCGTCGGGCCCGCGTCGCGACCGCACCACGAAGACACCCGCACCCGCTCGTCCTCCAGGAGGAACCATGAGCCACCAGATCCCCTTCGACGTCTCGTTCAACGTCGTGCCCCGCGCGAAGCGCCCCGAGAAGCCGCGCTCCGTCGGCCTCACCGAGATCCGCGCCCCCTACTACTCGACCTTCGGCACCCGCCATCTGCGCGACGTCTTCGACGTGGCCGGGCAGTGGGTCGACGGCATCAAGTGGGCCGGCGGATCCTTCGCCCTGGTCCCGCCGGAGCAGGTGCGCGCCTTCTCCGACATCGCCCACGAGAACGACGCCTACGTCTCCTCGGGCGGCTGGCTCGAGACCGTGCTGCGCTACGGCGACGACGCGGTCGACCGCTACCTCGAGGAGGCCAAGGAGGTCGGCTTCGACGTCATCGAGATCTCGACGGGCTTCATCATGCTGCCCACCTCGGGGCTCGAGCGCCTGGTCGAGAAGGTCGTGAAGGCGGGGCTGAAGGCCAAGCCCGAGCTCGGCATCCAGATCGGATCGGGAGGCGACTCCGGCGAGGCCGAGCTGGCCGCCGAGGGCGCCAAGGACATCGGCGACCTCGTGGACCGCGGCACGCGGGCCCTCGACGCCGGCGCCGAGATCATCATGATCGAGTCCGAGGGCATCACCGAGAACGTCCGCGAGTGGAACACCGGGGCCGCCGCGTCGATCATGAACGGGCTGGGCATGGAGAACGTCATGTTCGAGGCGGCCGACGGGCCCGTCTTCGAGTGGTACGTCAAGAACTACGGCAACGAGGTCAACCTCTTCGTCGACCACTCCCAGATCCTGCAGCTCGAGGGTCTGCGCCAGAACATCTGGGGCAACAAGTCCACGTGGGGGCGGGTCATCAATCCCGCCTGAGACGGAGCAGGCCCCCGGGACGCGCGTGAGGGCGAGGACGGATACGACCGCCCGGTGCGGGGCTCACTCCCAGCAGATGCAGAACGGGTGCCCCGCAGGGTCGGCCAGGACGTGGAAGCCCCCCGCCTGCTGCGGCGTCGCCGCCGGCTGGAGCATCCGGGCGCCGAGGTCCAGGACCTCCTGCAGTGCGGCCGGGGCGTCCTCGTGGGCGACGTAGAGGTCCGGATGGATCTGGATCCGCCGGCGCTCGGGGCTCCGGCCCGGCCACTGGGGCGCCACGTGGTCGGGGGCGTGCTGCACCGCGAGCGCGGTGCGGCCGTCGACGACGACGTCCCGCCAGTGCGCGAACGGGCCCTCGTCGGGACCGGCCTCGACCTCCCCGCCCAGGACCGCCGCCCAGAAGGCGGCCTCGACCTCGGTGTCCGCGGCGTCCAGGACCATGAAGCTCTTCGTGATGCGCATGCTGCGATGCCTCCCGACATGAGGGGATCCGACGGGTCGGGATCCCGGTCTCCAGCGTCCGGGACTCTCGCGCGGGGCGCAACCGCAGGGGCGGGATGGAGATCGTGACACAAATGTGATGAGTGGCCTCGCAGAGCGCCCTCCCAGAATGTGCGGAGAAGCAGCGCCGGTGCTGGTCAGGACGCATTCCGGGAGGGGGTCGGATTCACGGTCCGAAATCTGCGGACACAGCACCCGGATCCGCCGGAAAACGGGCGCGACGTGCGTTCCTGGGTAGAGCGAGGTTGAGAACCCCAGGTCAGGCGACCAGTATGGGACGTCGGGTCAGAGTCGGCTGAGGCGTCGAAGAATCGTCGTTCGCGCGCTCGAGCAGGCGGGAGTTCCGCCCCGGGCGCTCGCAGAACTGCGGTTCCGGAGTGCTCTGCCGACCCGTGACCGCCAGCTGGACGTCTACACGAGGGAGTCGATAGTGCCCGTCATCTCAGCCGACGGCCTCTTCAAAGTCTTCGGGCGCCGCCCGCAGCGGGGCGTCGACGCGCTGCGCCGCGGGAGCACCCGCGACGAGCTGCGCGAGGACGGCCTCACGGCCGCCGTCATCGACGCCTCCTTCGAGGTCGAGCCCGGTGAGATCTTCGTGGTCATGGGCCTGTCCGGCTCGGGCAAGTCGACGCTCATCCGCATGGTCAACGGGCTCCTGCCCGCGACCGCCGGAAGTCTCGAGATCGGCGGCGAGAACCTGTTCACGATGTCCGCGAAGCAGGAGCGCGAGGTGCGGCGCCGGCGGATCTCCATGGTCTTCCAGCACTTCGCGCTGCTGCCCCACCGGACCGTCGGCGAGAACGCCGCGTACGGGCTCGAGGTGAGCGGCGTGAACCGTGCCGAGCGGGAGAGCAAGGCGGCGCGAGCGCTGGAGATGGTGGGCCTCGAGGGCTGGGGCGGTTACAGCCCCTCCGCGCTCTCCGGCGGCATGCAGCAGCGCGTGGGCCTCGCCCGCGCCCTCGCCGCAGGCACCGACATCCTGCTCATGGACGAGGCCTTCAGCGCTCTCGACCCGCTGATCCGTCGCGACATGCAGGACCAGCTCGTCGACCTCCAGCAGCGCCTCGAGAAGACGATCCTGTTCATCACCCACGATCTCAACGAGGCCATGCGCATCGGCGACCGGATCGCGATGATGCGCGACGGCCGCATCGTCCAGGTGGGCACGAGCGAGGAGATCCTCAACGAGCCCGCGAACGACTACGTCGCGAAGTTCATCCAGGACGTCGACCGCAGCCGCGTGCTGACCGCCGGCGCGATCCTCGAGAAGCCCGCGGAGGTGCTCGGCGCCGCCCAGGGCCCGCGCACCGCCCACAAGCTCATGCGAGAGACCCAGAACCCGTGGCTCGTGGTGCTCAACCGCGACCACACGCCGGCCGGCGTGCTCTGGGAGGACGACGTCGCCGACGCCGTGGGCGACGGACGCGAGGACCTGCCCTGGTCCGCCCTCCACGAGATGCCCGTCGTCCGCGAGGACACCCCGATCGCCGAGCTCTTCGCGCCGTCGGCCCAGCACCTCAGCCCCCTCGTGGTGGTCGATGAGGCAGGGAGGTTCACGGGAGTCGTCCCGCGCGTCACCCTGCTGACCGCCGCGGGCGTCGCGAACGACGAGCACCGCGGATCGCCCTCGGAGCCCCCGTCACCGCCGGATGAGGAACCGACGACCGCGACGAGCTCCGAGCAGCAGGGAGGGGAGGCCCGATGAACCCCGACGAGAGCATCATCCCCGCCATCCCGATCGGCGACTGGGTCGAGTCGGCCATCGAATGGCTGACGGACAACGTCGGCTGGCTGTTCGACGCCATCAAGCTGATCTTCACGTTCCTGGTCGAGAACCTCACCCTCGGCCTCACCTCGATCGCGCCGCTCGCGCTGATCATCATCTGCGCGCTGCTCGCATGGGCCCTGCGCTCCTGGAAGTTCGCGATCGGAACCGTCGTCATGTTCGCGCTCGTGCTGTCCATGGGGCAGTGGGTGCACATGATGGAGACCACCGCACTGGTGCTGGTGGCGACCGTGATCGCCGTGGTGATCGCGATCCCGGTGGGCGTGCTCGCAGCCCGCAACCGGGTGGTCAGCGCGATCGTCCGACCGATCCTGGACTTCATGCAGACGATGCCCGCCTTCGTCTACCTGATCCCCGCGGTCACCATGTTCTCGATCGGCGTGGTGCCCGGCATGGTCGCGACGATCATCTTCGCCCTGCCGCCCGGGGTGCGCATGACCGAGCTCGGCATCCGCCAGGTCGACGGCGAGACCGTGGAGGCCGGCGAGGCCTTCGGCGCGACCCCCTGGCAGATCCTCCGCGGCATCCAGCTGCCGCTCGCCGTGCCCACGATCATGGCCGGCGTCAACCAGGTCATCATGCTCGCCCTGTCGATGGGCGTCATCGCCGGCATGATCGGCGCTCCCGGGCTCGGCAAGCAGGTCGTCCAGGCGATCTCGAGCCTCGACCTTCCCCTCGGTGTGGAGGCCGGCCTGTCCGTCGTCTTCCTCGCCGTGTTCCTCGATCGCCTCACCGCCGCCCTGGGGACGCCGAGCCAGTACGGCAGCTCCCTGATCGCGCTCGCGCGCAAGGCGCGCGGCAACCGCGCGAAGAAGTCCGCGTCGGCCGCCGCGGCGTCGTCCTCGGCCAGCGCCCCGAGCGCCTCGAGCGGGTCGGCGGTCGCATCCGCATCGGCCGACTCGAACGCCTGACCCCCGCCGGACCCCACATCCCGACCGAAGGAGAGAAGCAGAGATGAACGACCGACACGTCCTCAGCACCCGCCCCCTCGCCCGCCGCAGCGCCCTGATCGGCGGCGCGGGCCTCGTGGGACTCGGCCTCGCGGCCTGCTCCGGCAACGCCACCACCGGCGGGTCGGGCGGCGGCTCCGGCGACAGCGGCGGCAAGGAGATCACCATGGGCTACGTCCCCTCCTGGACCGACGGCCTGAGCACCGCCTACCTCCTGGACAACCGCCTTACCGAGATGGGCTACTCCGTCAAGCACCAGGAGATCGAGGAGCCCGCTGCGCTGTACGCGGGACTCGCCAAGGGCGATATCGACATCTACCCGTCGGCATGGCCCGAGGTCACCCACAAGAAGTACATGGACAAGTACGGCGACGACATCGACGACCTCGACACGTACTACGGCAACGCGGTGCTCACCATCGCCGTCCCCAAGTACACGAAGATCGAGTCGATCTCCGACCTCAAGGGCAACGCCGACATGTTCGACGGGAAGATCATCGGCATCGAGCCCGGCGCCGGCCTCACCGGCGTGGTCAAGGACGATGCGATGCCCACGTACGGCCTCGACAAGGAGTACGAGCTCGTCACCTCCTCGACGACCGCCATGCTCAGCGAGCTGAAGAAGGCGACCGAGGCGGAGAAGGACATCGTCGTCACCCTGTGGCGCCCCTTCTGGGCCAACACCGCCTTCCCCGTGAAGGACCTCAAGGACCCCGAGGGCGCCATGGGCAAGAAGGAGGGCCTGCACTTCCTGGGGAAGAAGGACTTCGCCGACGACTTCGCGGACGCCGCCGAGTTCATCGGCGGCATCAAGCTCGACGACGAGCAGTACAACAGCCTCGAGGACCTCGTGGTCAACGAGTACGGCAAGGGCAAGGAGGCCGACGCCGTCAAGAAGTGGCTCGAGGACAACCCCGACGTCCTGCCCGAGGTGAAGAAGGGCTGACCGCAGGGTGCCCCCGCAGGGCCCGCCGCCTCTCGCGAGAGGCGGCGGGCCCTGCGCCGTCCGAACCGCCCCACCACCGAGCACGAGGTGCCCCATGACCCACGCCCCTGACCCCTCCTTCCCCGCCCTGCACCGCGTGCACCCGACCGGCTGGATCAACGATCCCAACGGGATCGTGCGCACGGACGACCGCTGGCACGTGCACTTCCAGCACAACCCGGCCGCACCCCGGCACGAGGACATCTGCTGGGGGCACATGTCCTCCTCCGATCTGGTGAGCTGGCGCGCCGAGCCCGACAGCATCGTCCCGCGGCCCGGAGAGGCCGACGCGGGCGGCTGCTGGAGCGGCGTCGCGCTCCTCGACCCCGCCCGCGAGGGTGCGGCCACCCTCGTCTACTCGGGCGTCGACGGCGTCGACGACGAGCGGGCGCGGGTGATGCTCGCGCGCACCAGCGCGGACATGACCGAGATCCTCGAGCAGGGTCACGTGGTCGCGGACGTCCCCGGGGACCTGCGCCTGCTGGGCGTGCGCGACCCCTTCGTGTTCGAGGCCGTCGGTCATCGCTATGCGATCCAGGGGGCCGGGATCCTCGACGCCGCCGACGCGGTGGGAGACGACGACGCCGCCTCCGCGACGCCCGCGCTGCTGCTGTACGGCTGCGACGACCTGGAGAGCTGGGAGCTGCTGGGCACCCTGCTGACCGGGGAGGACCCGGTCGCCGACGAGATCGCGCCCGCGGAGATCTGGGAGTGTCCGCAGCTGGTGCAGGTGGATGGGGACTGGGTGCTGCTGCTCTCCCTGTGGGATCGCCGGGGCCATGCGGAGGGCCGGAGCCCCCGCACCGTGCACCTCGTCGGCGCCCTCGAGCAGGACGAGCGGGGCCATCCGCGGTTCACCGCCCGCGCCGGCGGCCCGATCGACTCCGGTCCCGATCTCTACGCGCCGCAGGCTGTGCAGGACCGCGAGAACGATCGTGTGCTGATGTGGGGCTGGTCCTGGGAGGGGGAGGGGCGCACCCAGGAGCAGGTCGACGCCCAGGGCTGGGCCGGATGCCTCACCTTCCCCCGCGAGCTCGTGCTCGAGAACGACCGTCTGCTCGCGCGGGTCCCGGGGGAGATCGACGCGCTGCGAGACCGCGAGGAGCTCGTGATCGGCAACGCCGTCCAGGTCGGGGCGCCGCCGCGCCTCGAGGTGCGCGCACCGCACGGGGCGCGCGTGGAGGTCCTCGAGGCGGACGGCGCCGTCCGCGGGATCGCCGCGCTCGACGGCGCCCTGCGGATCTTCGTCGACGGCAGCCTCCTCGAGGCGATCGGGGAGCGCACTCTGCCGCACACGCGCCGCGTGCACCTCGCCGACGGCGAGCAGCTGAGGATCAGCGGCCAGGAGCTGCAGGCCTGGAGTCTGCGCATCCCCGACTCCGAGCCCGCCGCGTAGGCGTCGTCGGCTCTCGGCGGCGGGCGTCGGCCCTTCGGTCCGGCGACGCGGGGTGGCCGGTGCCGCAGGTCAGTCCGTGCCGGAGCGTCCGGCGGCGCGCGCCACCTGCAGTGCGCCCAGCAGACCGAGCACGAGGAACACTCCCGCGCCGATCATTGCGCCGCGCGAGCCATCGGTGAACAGGTCCTCCATCGAGGCGATGAGATCGCCGGGCGCGCCCTGCGCCCGCAGCCCCTGCAGCGATCCGCCCGCGGACTCCGCGAGGGCCTGCGCGGCCCGGGCCGTCGGCCCCGTCATGTCCTGGGAGGATCGGGTGAGACCCGAGGCGAGCAGGGCGCCGGCGACCGAGGACCCGAGCGCGGTGCCCAGCTGGCGGACGGTGGACTGGGTGGCGGATCCCTGGCCGGACTCGTCGACGGGGACGTCGGCCAGCACGGTGCTGGTGAGCTGCGCGGAGGCGAGCCCGAGGCCGATCCCGTAGACGACGAGGATCGCCGTCATCAGCGCGAGGGGCAGCTGCGGGGTGAGCAGGAGGACCAGCGCGAGGACGCCGATCACCTCGAGCGTCAGCCCGATGGTCACCGTGCGGGGCGCCCCGAACCGTGCCGCGACGTGCCGGGCCATGGCCCCCGAGAGGAAGGCGCCGACGGCGAGCGCCGCCATGACCAGCCCGGCGCCCATCGTGTCGAGCCCCCGCACGTCCACGAGGTACAGCGGCAGCGTGAACAGCAGCGCGAACTCGCCCACGGCGACCGCGGCGGCCGTGAGCGACCCCCAGGCGAAGGTGGGGAGGCGGAACAGACCGAGGTCCAGCAGGACGTCGCGTCCCCGGCGCAGCAGGCGGCGCTCGCGCAGCAGGAAGGCGCCGAGAAGCACGGCGCCGACCAGCAGCACGGGCGCCACCACCGAGAGCCCCGCGGGGCCGTCGATCCTCGCGCCGAGCACCATCAGGGGCTTCTCCTGCATCAGCCAGCCGAGGTCCGGCCCTTCGATGATGCCGAAGACGAGGAGCCCCAGGGCGAGGCCGCTCAGCAGTGCCCCGGACAGGTCGGGCACGCCCGCGCGGCGCGGGGCGGAGGTGGTCGCGGGCGGGGTCGCCGGCGCGGAGGCGGGCGACGACGCGGAGGCGGGCGACGCGGGCACGGGGGAGGAGGCGCGCGTGTTCGCGACCCACAGGCCGGCGCCGATCAGCACGAGGGCGCCCAGCGGGAGGTTCACGAAGAAGACCCAGCGCCAGCTCGCCGAGGAGGACAGCCATCCGCCCAGCAGCGGGCCGAGCGCCGCCGCGCCGGACATGACCGCGCCCCACACGCCGAACGCCGCCGCGCGCTCCCTGCCGCGGAACGTCGCGTTCACGGTCGAGAGCGTCGAGGGCATGATCATCGCGCCGCCGATGCCTTGGACGAAGCGAGCGGCGATCAGGGCGGCGCCGCTGCCGGCCAGCCCGGCGATGGTCGAGGCGAGCGCGAACACGACGACGCCGACGACCAGCATCGTGCGCCGGCCGACCCGGTCCCCGAGGCGGCCCGAGGGCAGCAGGAGCGCGGCGAACACCACGGAGTACAGCGAGTTCACCCACTGCGCGTCGCTGATGTCGAGTCCCAGGTCCCCGATGATCGCGGGCAGGGCGATCGTGACGATCGACCCGTCCAGGACGATCAGGGCGAGTGCGAGCGCCAGCACGCCCAGGGCTCTCCAGCGGCGCGGATCGGGCGAGGGGGTCGGGGAGGAGGAACCGGAGGGATGAATCTGACGCTGTGTCATAACAATGACGGTAGTCGGGTCGCGGGCTCGGTTCAAGAGCGAGGTGACGTGTCGTCAGAACAATCCATCGAAAGGTGGAGCGCCGTGCGCTCCGTGCCGCGCCCGGTAGCCTCGCGAGCATGAGGATCGAACTCGTGCTCGGGGCCGGATCGGCCTACGGGCTCGCGCATCTGGGCGTGCTGCGGGCGCTGCGCGAGCGCGGTCACGAGATCGTGCGCCTGCACGGCTGCTCGATGGGGGCGCTCGTCGCGGGTGCGGTCGCGGCCGGGAGCATGCGCACGCTCGAACGGCTCGCGGATCGGGCCGGCCCGCTGGACGCCCTGCGGCTGGTCGATCCGCCTGCTCGCGGCGCAGGCCTCGTGGGCGGACGACGGATAGAGCGGCTGCTCGACGAGCTCTACGACGACCGCCGCATCGAGGACCTCGACCTGCCCCTGCGCGTGGTCGCGACCGACGTGACCACCTGGCTGCCGGTCGCCTTCGAGAGCGGGGAGCTGCGCGCGGCGGTGCGGGCCTCGATCGGCGTGCCCGCCCTGCTGCCGCCCATCGAGATCGACGGCCGCGTGCTCGCCGACGGCACGCTCGTCCAGCCGCTGCCGATCCCCGACCAGCCCGACCCCGAGGCGCAGATGCTGCTCGCCGTGAGCGTGCTCGGCCCGCCGTCGACGCACCCGTGGGAGGCCGGCGTGCCGCGGCGGCGCGCGGCCCGGTACGTCATGGACTCCCTGAGCATCGCCCAGCACGGCATCGAGCTCGCGGTGCTCGCCGCCCATCCCGAGGCGGCGCTGCTGCAGCTGCCCGCGGGGGACGGTGCCTCGGCGCTGTCGTTCCATCGGGCGGGACGGATCGCCGCGCGCGGTCATCTGATCGCCCGCGAGCAGCTGCCCGCGCTCGGGCTCTGAAGGCCTGCGGCCCCGGCGGCGCCGAGGACCGGGTCGTGCTCAGGAGCGGCGGCCGCTGTCCGGGACCGCCACCACGGTCGGCCGATGCAGGTGGAGGCGGGGCACCGTCCGGCACAGGCGCTCGCACACGGCGTCGACGGCGGGAACGCCGACCATTCCCACCCAGAGAGCACGGTCCCCGACGGCGGGGTCCTCCGGCAGGAGCCATTCGTCGGCGAAGGCGCTCAGCGCCGCGGCCGCGCGCTCGCCGCGCGGCAGGGCTGGGCCGGGTCGGGGCTGCGATGCCTCGGGAAGGCCCAGGGAGCGGGCGGCCGAGGGGTGCGCGCCGCGTGCGCCCCACAGCGACTCGGCCGAGAAGGGAACGAGGCGCGGCAGCACCGTGAGCATCATGCGACCGGGCAGGTCGAGCGGAGGGCGCCGGGCTCGCGCGAGTTCGAGGACCACCGCGCCGCCGACGTCGCCGCCCAGATGCCGGCACATCGTGAAGATCAGTCCCAGGTCATGCTCGTCGCCGAGGATCAGGCAGCGGTCCGGCAGGTGCTCCACGTCAGTCCTTGCGCTCGTGCTCCCCGGCGCCGATGACGGCCTGCCGGGCTGGTGGGCAGGGCGTGCGCCCTGCGGTGACGCCACCGTAGCCAGGTCTCCCGCAATTTCGCAAAGCCTGACTTGCGGAAATGGACACGTGTTCGTGATGACGGGACGTCGGTCCCGGTCGCGGGTGGGCCCCGCGCGGTAGCGTCGAGCCGTGAACACCTCCGATCCCGCCTTCGATCCCGCCTCCGATCCCGCCTCCGGCTCCTCTCCCGTCGCCTTCCTCGAACTCCTCGCGGACGAGCTGCTCGACGCCGCGGCCTCGGCGCACAGCGGCCGCGCCGGCCGCCCCTTCCACGGGATGGATGCGCGGGCCGATGGCGGGCCGGCGCACGGAGCCGGACGCCCGGGCGTGCTCACGCAGATCGTCCTCGCCCTCACCGAAGGGTCGCGGCTCTCGGATCACGAGAACCCCGGGGAGGCGACGCTGCAGACCCTCCGGGGACGGGTGCGGATGCGGGCGGGCGAGCGCACGTTCGACCTCTCGGCCGGGGAGCTGCTGGTGATCCCGCAGGAGCGCCACGATCTCGTGGCCCTCGAGGACGCCGTGGTGATCCTGACGATCGCCCGTCACGCCGAGGCCGCGCAGGAGCAGCGGGCATGAGCGCGCTCGCCGTGGTCCTCGCCCTGACCTTCGTGTGGATCGGGCTGATCATCGGACTCTCCTTCATCGAGGCGCCCGTGAAGTTCCAGGCGCCTGGGATCACCCTCGCCCTGGGCCTGGGGATCGGCCGGCTCGTCTTCCGGGTCCTGCACGCCGTGCAGATCGCGATCGTCGTGGTCGTCGCGGTCTGCCTGGCGCTCGGGGCCGGCACCGGCATCCCGGTGCCCGCCGTGGCGGGACTCGTGCTCGCGATCCTCATGCTCGTCGCCCAGCTGGCCCTGGTCCAGCCTCGTCTGACCCGTCGCTCGAACGCCGTGCTCGCGGGCGAGGACGCCCCGCGATCACGCGCCCACCATGCCTACGTCGCCCTCGAGCTGCTGAAGCTCGTGGGGCTCCTCGTCGGCGGCATCGCCCTGCTCGCGCAGCTGGTCGCGCTCGCCTCCTGAGGCGATCGACCGGCCCGCGCGAGGATCCGAGCGTGCTCTGACGCACGGACGGCCCGGACACCAGAAGGTGTCCGGGCCGTCCGCATCTGCGGTCGCGGCCGCTCAGGCAGCGAGGGGATCAGGCGTCGATCGCGAGGCGATCACTCCTCGTCGGAGACCGCCGGGGTGCGCGCGCCGAGCTCGGCGTCCAGGCGCAGGATGCCCGAGCCGTCGTCGCCCACGCGCTTCACGCGGCCGATGATCTCGGAGACGGTCGACTCCTCCTCGATCTGCTCGTCGATGAACCACTGCAGAAGCGGGACCGAGTCGAGGTCGCCCTCCTTGTCGGCCGAGCGGTAGAGCTCGCGGATCGACTCGGAGACCTTCTCCTCGTGGGCGAGGGCGGCCTCGAAGATCGCGAGCACCGAGAGGCCCGGAGCGACCTCGGGGGCGGCGATGGTGCCGATCTGGGCGTGGTTGCCGCGGTCGGAGACGTGGGCGATGAACTTGTTGGCGTGGACCAGCTCCTCCTCGGCCTGGGCCTGGAGCCAGGCGGCGATGCCGGGGAGGTCCTGCTCGTCCGCCTCGACGGCGAGCTGACGGTAGGTGGCGAATGCGGCGAGCTCCAGGGTGATCTGGGCCTGGAACTTCTTCTCGAGATCAGTGCTCATCTTCATGGAGCTGACACTAGCCGCCCGATCCGTCGTTGTCAGCCATGAGAAGGCTCGGCTTCGTCGCCGAGCAGTATGCCTTGGGCGGGCGCTCCAGCGCCCCTTGCCGGAGTCGTCCGGAGACATATCGGTGCAGGTGGGGGAGAGATCCTGGGGGTCGTTGGGCGGTGACGGCGTCTCGGGGCCGGGGATCGGGCCGCGCGCGGGCCCCCGAGAGCCGGGACGGGTGTGACCAGGGGTACTCGCGGTCCGCGCGCTCCCTGGCCGTCGACCGCCGGAAGCCGTCGACGGCTCCGGACGCCGGCCCTCAGCCGCCGGACGGACCGCCGTCGGACACCTCGCCGCCGCCGGACGCACCACCGGCGGACATGTCGCCGTCACCGCCGAACAGGGCCTGGCCGAACATGGTCTCGCCCTCGGCGACCCCCGGAAGGATCGCGAACAATCCGCTCGCGACGTGCTGGAGGTACTCGGTGAGGGCGTCGTGCTCGGTCATCCGTTCCAGGACCGGGTAGAAGCCCGTGCGGGGATCGCGCACGAACGCCTCGAAGAACAGCCCCGCGTTGATGCGGCCCAGCGAGTCGCTGCCCTCCGTGTAGTTGAAGCCGCGGCGCAGCATGCGCGCCCCGTCGTTCTGCTCGGGGGAGACCATGCGGATGTGGGCGTCGGTCGGGATCAGCGGTGAGGCGGAGCCTCCGGCCGTGAGGTCCGGCGCCGTGAACTCCTGCGAGGCCGACGTCGGGTCGGGGACCGACAGCGGCGCCCCGAAACGCTTGTCGCGGCCGATGATCTCCTCCTGCTCGAGCAGGCGCAGACGATCCCAGACCTCGAGCTCCATGCGGATCTTGCGGATCATCAGATACGTGCCGCCGCGCAGCCAGTCCGCGCCGTCGTCGTCCGCCCCCACCCAGAGGTGCTCGGCCAGTGCCTCCGCGCTGTCCTCCGCCTTCATGTTGGAGGTGCCGTCCTTGAAGCCGAAGAGATTGCGAGGGGTCTCCTGCGCGGTCGAGGTCGAGGAGGTGCGGCCGTAGCCGATCTGGGTCCAGCGCAGCGCGGCCGATCCGAAGGCCAGACGGGTGAGGTTGCGGATCGCGTGCATCGCGACCTGGGCGTCGTCCGCGCAGGCCTGGACCACGAGGTCCCCGTCCGACTGGGCCTCGCGCAGGGTCTCGTTGGCGAAGCGCGGCACGCCCTGGGTGAGCACCTCGGTCGCGTGCGAGGCGAGTCCGATGCGGTCCCTGCCGTCCTCGTCGCGGAACAGCGAGGGGCCCACGCCCACGGTGATCGTGAGTGAGCTGGGCGGATATCCCCAGGCCTCGCCGGTGTCCCGCGGGGCGGCCTGGCGGTTCGCGAGCGGCTGTCCGCCCACGAGCTCGCCCGCGCACATCTGCTCGCTCGCCGTGCACCAGGTGCGCATGAGCTCGCGCAGATCGGCCAGGCTCGTCGCGGTGACGTCGTAGGCGGCGGCGAACAGGTAGTCCTGTGCGGGCGTGAGGATGCCCTGCTGGTGCTCCCCGCGGAACGGGTGGGAGGTCTCCAGCGGGTCGGGCGTCGACGCGGTCGGGGGAGTCGCGGCCCGCCCGCCCGAGTAGCCCAGCAGACCGCCCGCGACCAGTCCCGCCCCGGCCGCCCCGAACAGGCCCCGCCGACCGACGCCCCCGCGGCCGGTCCCGTCGGCGGCGGAGGCGGTGGATCCAGCCCCCTCCGGATCGCTCGACGCAGGATCGCTCGAGGCAGGATCAGCCGACGCAGGATCGGCCGATGCAGGATCGGTCGGCGCGGAACCTGCGGTCGCGGGAACATCGGGGGCTGGGTCGTCGTGGCTGGTCATGAGCCTCTTCGAGGGGTGCGGGAGTGGCGGGGCGGGCCGGTGCGGATCAGTGGAGGATCGTACCGGCGACCTTCGAGAGCTCCTCGGCGAGGGCGTTGATGACGTCGGAGATCGCGCGCTGCTCCTCGGTGTAGTCGTTGTCTCCAGGGGCCTCGCCGGCGTCCTCCTGGACGGCGGCGATGCTCGAGTAGTCCACGTACTTGGGCGCGCCGTCGGGGGTCTTCCCGTCGACGTGCTTGTCGAGCTCCTTCTGGACGGCGTCGAACTTCTCGCCGAGCGAGGTGTCCAGGTCCGCGTCCTTGGCCTTCACGAGCTCCTGGACGTTCCCGTAGGCGACCTTCGCCCCGTCCAGGTTCGCCTGGAAGTCGTCGAGGTCGGTGTGGGAGAAGGTGTCCTCCTCGCCGACGATCTTGCTGGTCGCGACCTCCTCCATGAGGCCCTGCGCACCCTGGACGACGTCCTCGAGGGTGACGGCGAAGGTCGCGCCTCCCAGTCCCTTCTCCTTGCCGTACACCAGGTCGTAGAGGGTCTGGATGTTGGCGGTGAGGTCGTCGGCGGCCTGCTTGCGCTCGGCGTCGGAGGCGAAGGAGAAGGGCGAGCCCTCCTCCGTGAACAGATCGGCCTCGATGCGGTGCCAGCCGGTCCAGGACTTCAGCACGGAGGGGTCGGTGACCTTCTTGCCGGCGTCGGCCGCGAGGTCCTGGACGCGCACGTCCATGGCGACGTCGAGGTCACCCGCCTCCTTGATGCCGAAGGCCTCCGCGGTGGGCTCGATGCGCTCGTAGGGGCGACGGCCCTGCGGGAACAGCGCCTTGGCCTGCTCGGTGTCGCCGGAGGTGTATGCGTCGGTGAAGAGCTTCGCGTTGGCCACGAGGGAGCCGACCTGGTCCTTGATGTAGGCCGTGTAGTCGGTGACGGCCTTCTCCTCGAGCTTCTTCGTGTCCTCGTCGACCTCGACGTCCTCGCCCTCGGTGACGGTGAACTCGGCCGTGCCCACGAGGTCGCCCACCATGTTCGGCTTGCTCGCCGTGAAGTACGTGCCCTCCTTGAGGGCCGTGGTGAGCTCGACGCTCGTGCCGGGGCCGATGTTCTCCTTCTCCGAGACGATGCGCAGCTTGTCCTGGGCGAGGATCTCGAACTCGTTGGGCACGCTGCCGGTGTTGGTGACGGCGAAGGTGACCTGGCCCGAGGGGATGGTGGCGGCCGAGAGCGTGCAGGCATCGTCGGTGATCGTCACCGTGATGGTGCGCGCGTCGCCGCGGTCGCTCGCCCCGCTCGAGCTCGCGGGGTTGTCGGTGCAGGCGACGAGGCCGAGGCCGAGGGCGCCCAGCGGCGCGAGCCCCAGCAGGGTGCGGCGGTGCAGCGGGCGGGCTCCGGTGCGCGTGGCGGTGGCGGTCATGGCGGCTCCTGATCGGTGGAGGGTGGGGAGGGGTGGTGCGGGGCGAACGATCGGGGTGGGGCGGGGCGGACCCGGGAGGGGCGCGGAGGGCCGCAGGCGGGCCGCGGCCGGGGCGACGACGGGTCAGGCGTGGACGTCGTGCAGCTCCGCGGCCGCGCGGGTCCGACGCGGGGAGGCGGTGCGGACCACGAACAGCACCGCGACCGGGACGATGTACACGACCCAGGCGATGACCTGCAGGACCGTGGGGTTCAGGTTGACCTGGAACATGGCGTTGAGCACCACGTAGAGCCAGTACAGCGGCGAGGCGGGGTCGGGCAGCAGGGACGAGAGGTTCCAGGCGCGCACGGTGATGCCGGGCAGCACGCCGGCCTCCTGCAGGTCGCCGATGCCGTAGGCGGTGATGCCCGCGGCGACCAGGATGAGGAAGCCGCCGGTCCAGGTGAAGAACTTCCCGAGGTCCAGGTGCACGGCGCCGCGGTAGATGAGCACGCCCAGCGCGATCGCGATCGCGAAGCCGAGCACGATGCCGATCGTCGTCGCGTACACCGAGTTCTCGAGCGAGGACTTCACGGTCGCCCAGAGGATCAGCGCAGTCTCGACGCCCTCGCGGCCCACGGCGAGCGCCGCGATCACGACCACGCCCCAGCCGCCGCGGCGCAGGGCGCGCTCCATCTCGCTCTCCAGGTTGCGCTTCATCGAGCGGGCGTTCTTGGACATCCAGAAGATCATCCCGGTGGTCAGCGCGACCGCGACCAGGCTGAGGGATCCTCCGAGGATCTCCTGGGCCTGGAAGGTGAGGGTCTTGGGGCCCCAGGTGAGCACGGCGCCGACGGCCAGGGGGATCAGGGCCGCGATGACGACGCCGCCCCACAGCTTGGGGAGTACGTCGCGGCGCCCGGACTTCACGAGGTAGGCGACGAGGATGCCGACGACCAGCGAGGCCTCGAGGCCCTCGCGCAGCGAGATCAGCAGGTTCGGCAGGAGCATGGGGCCTCCGGGCCCGTCGGCCGCGTCCGGCCGCCTCGTGGCCGAGGCGGCCGAGTGGGGCGGGGCGTGGGAGACGATCATGAGGAGAGGACGGACATCTGTTCCCTCAAGGTAAGCCTTGCCTTCATGTGCGTCCACTGCGAGGGATGGGGCGTGGGTCACGCTCCGGCGGCGGCCCCGGGGCGCGGGCACAATGGGGAGCATCGCGGCCGAGGGCCGGACGAGGGGAGACGGGGCCATGACGGATTCGAGCAGCGGGACCGCTCCGCGCGAGCGGGAGCGGAAGCGTCCTCCCGCCTCCCGCATCCCGTCCTCACGGGTGCGCCTGCGCGCGCTGCGGCTGGAGGACGCCGAGGACCTCGCCCGCCTCGAGGCCCGCAACCGCCGCCACCTGCTCCAGGGCGCCCCGGCGCGCGGGGAGGACTGGGCGACGCCGCCCGGCCAGCGCGCCTCGATCGCCCAGCTGCTGGCGCAGTACGACGCCGGCACCTGCGTGCCGATGGTGATCCTTCTCGACGACGACGGCGGCGGATCGCCGGGACGGCTCGTCGGCCGCATCACCCTGCAGCAGATCGTGCGGGGACCGGCGCAGTGGGCGAGCGTCGGCTACTGGATCGACGAGGCCGAGACCGGCCGGGGCATCGTCACCCACGCCCTGCGCCAGATGGTGGACGTCGCCTTCGAGGGCCTGGGACTGCACCGGCTCGAGGCCGGGGTCGCCGTCGGCAACGACGCCTCCGTCGCGGTGCTGCGGGCGTGCGGCTTCGAGGAGATCGGCTTCGCCCCGCGGATGCTGCGCCTGGGCATCGCGGGCGAGGGCTGGGCGGACTGCCGCTTGTTCCAGCTCATCGATCCCCGCACCGACGAGCGCGCTGGGGCCGACGGCCCCGAGGATGCGCCCGGCGCCGCGGCCTCGGGTATGCGCATCGAGGCCGGTGTGCCCGGACTCGGCGAAGCGCTCACGCTGTACGACGCCGTGGGCTGGAGCGCCTACACCGACGAGCCCGCGATCCTGGGGCGCGCGCTCGCGGGCAGCACGCGCGTGGTCACGGCCCGCGTCGACGGGCGCCTGATCGGTCTCGCGCGGGTCCTCAGTGACGGCGCGAGCATCGCCTACCTGCAGGACGTCCTCGTGGACCCGGCCAGCCGGCGCGAGGGCATCGGCCGCGAGCTCGTGCGGGCCGCCCTCGCCCCCTTCGCGGCGCTGCGCCAGCACGTGCTGCTCACCGACGCCGAGCCGGGCCAGCGGGCCTTCTACGAGTCCCTGGGGCTGACCGAGGCGCACGATGCGGACCCGCCGCTGCGGGCCTTCGTGCGTCTGCGTCCCTGAGCGCCCTCGCGAGCGGGGACTAGGATCCCCGTGTGAGCCCGGCACCCGCTGATCCCGAGGATGTCGGCGCTGCCGCCTCCGTCCCGGTCGACGGCGCCGCGGGGAGCAGTGCCGGTGAGCCGCTGCGCCTGGACGGCGAGGACGCGCTCCTGTTCGACCTCGCCGACGCCGTGGTGGGGCTGGCTCGCCTGCTCCAGGTCGCCGATGTGCAGTCCGCGGGAGTCGTCGCCCTGACGGGCACCGAGATCGCGGTGATGCGCTGGGTGCATCGCCACCCCGGCACCACCTCCGGTGAGACCGCGCGGGCGACGGGCCTGCACCGCAGCAACATGAGTGCGGCGCTGCGCGGCCTGGCGAGCAAGGGGCTGGTGCTGCGCGAGGGCGACCCGGAGGATTCGCGCCTCGTGCACCTGCGCCTCACGGAGGCCGCGGAGCAGGACAGCCGCCGCATCCGCCTGCACTGGGCCGAGGTCCTGCGCGAGCGTCTGCCCGCGCTCGACGACGAGGACAGGGCGGCGCTCGAGCGCTCCGTCGACCTGCTCACCTCCTGGGAGGGGATCGGGCCGCGCTGAGCTGGACCATCCCGGATCGGCCCGCGCTGAGCGGACCGTCCCGGATCGCGACCCGCCCCTCAGTGCTCGCCGAGCGGCAGGGTGCGCGAGAGCTCCTGCAGCCACGGGTCGAGGTCCCAGCCCTGCGCGCCGACCCACGCATCGTCGAAGTAGGTGTGCGCGTAGCGCTCCCCGCCGTCGCACAGCAGCGTCACCACGCTTCCGCTCTCGCCGCGCTCGCGCATCCCGGCGATGATCCGCGACGCGGCCACGAGGTTGGTGCCGGTCGAGGGGCCGATGCGCCGGCCCAGCCGCTCGGAGGCGAAGCGGGTCGCGGCGACCGAGGCGGCGTCGGGCACGCGGATCATGCGGTCGACCACCCCGGGCACGAAGCTCGGCTCCATCCGCGGGCGGCCGATGCCCTCGATGCGCGAGCCGCCGCCCTGCGCGCTCGCCGGGTCCCCGCTCTCCCATCCCGGGAAGAAGGCCGAGCCCTCCACATCGGCGACGGCGAGGGAGGTGGGCAGGCGGTGGTAGCGCACGTACCGGCCCAGGGTCGCGCTCGTCCCGCCGGTGCCCGCGCCCACCACGAGCCAGCGCGGCACCGGGTGCGGCTCCTCGGCGAGCTGCTCGAAGATCGAGCGGGCGATCGAGTTGTGCCCGCGCCAGTCCGTCGCCCGCTCGGCGAACGTGAACTGGTCCATGAACAGGCCCCCGCACTCGGCAGCGAGGGCGCGGGCGGCGCCGTCCATCTCGCCCGGCCGCTCGACCATGTGGCAGCGCGCGCCCTCCGCCTCGATGAGGGCGATCTTGCGGGTGCTCGTCGCCCTGGGGATCACCGCGACGAAGGGCACGCCGAGCATCCGCGCCACGTGCGCCTCGCTCACGGCGGTCGACCCGGAGGAGGCCTCGATGACGGTCATGCCCGGACGCAGCCACCCGTTGACCAGCGCGTACATGAACAGGGAACGTGCCAGGCGGTGCTTGAGACTGCCCGTGGGATGGGTGCTCTCGTCCTTGAGATAGAGGTCGATGCCCCAGTCGGAGGGAAGGTCGGGCTTGAGCAGGTGGGTGTCGGCGCTGCGGCGGTCGTCGGCCTCCAGGCGCCGCACCCGCTCGGCGACCCAGTCGCGCAGTGCCGGGTCGGAGCGGTCGACGTCCTCGAGCGTGCCCAGCAGGTCGTCCATGGTCACATCGTCCCCTTCTCCATCGCATCCGCCCCGCCTGCATCCGCGCCGGCCGCGTCGGCCCCGGACACGTACGCCGCGAGGTCCTGGCCGGTGAGGGTCGAGGCGTCGGCGACGAGCTGCGCGGGAGTGCCCTCGAAGACGATGCGTCCGCCGTCCTGGCCGGCGCCGGGCCCGAGGTCGATGATCCAGTCGGCGCGGGCCATCACCGCCTGGTGGTGCTCGATGACGATCACGGACTTCCCGGAGTCCACGAGGCGGTCGAGCAGCTCGAGCATCTGGGCGACGTCCGCCATGTGCAGGCCCGTGGTCGGCTCGTCGAGGATCAGGATCCCGCCCTTCTCGCCCATGCGGGTGGCGAGCTTGAGGCGCTGGCGCTCGCCGCCGGAGAGGGTGGTGAGGTTCTGCCCGATCGTGAGGTACCCGAGCCCCACCTCCTGCAGGTGCCGCAGGATCTTCGCGGCCGCGGGCACCTTCGCCTCCGCGCCGGTGAACAGCTCGAGCGCCTCGTCCACGCTCATCTCGAGGACGTCGGCGATGGACCTCCCGCCCAGGCGGTGCTCGAGCACCGAGGCCTGGAAGCGCCGGCCCTCGCACTCCTCGCACACCGATTCGACGGTCTCGAAGAAGCCGAGCTCGGTGAAGACCACGCCGGCGCCCGAGCACACGGGGCAGGCGCCCTCGGAGTTCGCGGAGAACAGGGCGGGCTTCACGCCGTTCTGCTTCGCGAAGGCCCTGCGGATCGGCTCGAGCAGGCCGGTGTAGGTCGCGGGGTTCGAGCGCCGCGAGCCGCGGATCGCCTGCTGGTCCACCACGATCGCCTCGGTGCCGCGGGGGAGGGAGTCGTGGATGAGGGAGCTCTTCCCCGAGCCCGCGACGCCCGTGACCACGGTGAGCACTCCGAGCGGGATGTCGACGTCCACGTCGCGCAGGTTGTGGGTGCTCGCCCCGCGGATCTCGAGCGCGCCCGAGGCCTCGCGCTCGTCCCCCTTCAGCGGCGTGCGGGCGGACAGGTGCCTGCCGGTGAGGGTGCCGGAGGTGCGCAGTCCCTCGACGTCGCCCTCATAGGTGATGGTGCCGCCGTCGCGGCCCGCGCCCGGACCCAGGTCGACCACATGGTCGGCGATCGCGATGGTCTCGGGCTTGTGCTCGACGACCAGCACGGTGTTGCCCTTGTCCCGCAGGGTGCGCAGCAGGTCGTTCATGCGGGAGATGTCGTGGGGGTGCAGGCCGATCGTCGGCTCGTCGAACACGTAGGTGATGTCGGTGAGGGAGGAGCCGATGTGCTGGACGAGCTTGGTGCGCTGCGCCTCGCCGCCGGAGAGCGTGCCCGAGGGGCGGTCGAGGGAGAGGTATCCCAGGCCGATGCCCACGAAGGCGTCCAGCAGGGCCTGGAGCGACTCCAGCAGGGGCTCGATGCCCCGCGGGTCCAGGCCGGCGACCCAGTCGCGCAGCTCGGTGACGGGCAGGGCGCTCACGTCGCCGATCGAGCGGCCGTCGATGAGGGAGGTGCGGGCGTGCTCCGCGAGCCGGCTGCCGTGGCAGTCGGGGCAGGTGATGAAGGTGACCGCGCGATCCACGAAGGCGCGGATGTGCGGCTGCATCTGCTCGCGGTCCTTGGAGAGCATGGACTTGCGGATCTTCGGGATCAGGCCCTCGTAGGTGAGGTTGACGCCCTCGATCTTCACCTTCACCGGGTCCTTGAACAGGAAGTCCTCCCGCTGGCGCTTCGTGAAGTCCTGGATGGGGACGTCATCGGGGAAGAACCCGGAGCCTCGGATCACGCGCACGGTCCAGCCGTCGCCCGTGTACCCGGGGATCGTGAAGGGATCCTCCGCGAGGGACTTCGTCGCGTCGAAGAGCTCGGTGAGGTCGAGGTCGCTGATCGACCCCATCCCCTCGCAGCGCGGGCACATGCCGCCCACGCGGGAGAACCTGGTCTTCTCCGCGAGGGTCCTCCCGCCCTTCTGGACGGTCATCGCGCCGGCTGCGCTCACGCTGGGCACGTTGAAGGAGTAGGCGCCGGGACCGCCCGCGTGCGGCTGGGCGCGCTGGGAGAAGAGGGTGCGCAGGTGCGCCGCGGCGTCGGTGATGGTGCCGACGGTCGAACGCGGCCCGCCGCCGAGGCGCTCCTGGCCCACGGTGATCGCCGAGGTCAGCCCGTCCAGCACGTCGACGTCGGGCCGGGAGGTCTGGGGCATGAACCCCTGCACGAAGGCGCTGTAGGTCTCGTCGATCATGCGCCGGGACTCGGCGGCGAGGGTGCCGAAGACGAGCGAGCTCTTGCCCGATCCGGAGACCCCTGTGAACACCGTGAGCCGGCGCTTGGGCAGGGCCACCTCGACGTCGCGCAGGTTGTTCTCCCGCGCGCCGACGATGCGGATGCGGTCGTGGGTGTCGGCGGGATGAGGGGACGGGGTCATCGGTGCTCCTTCGTCGGCGCGGGCTGGACCGAGTATCCCGCGCCTCGGGCCCGGGCGCGCCCGCGTAGTCTGCGTCGGTGACCCATTACGACATCGCACTCATCGGCTCAGGCTCCGGCAACTCCTTCCCGGGCCCCGAGTTCGCCGGACGCTCCATCGTCTACATCGACAAGGGCGTCGGCCCCGACCTGGTCTTCGGCGGCACGTGCCTCAACGTCGGCTGCATCCCCACCAAGATGTTCGTGCACACCGCCGACCTCGCCGCGACCCCGGCCGACGCCGGCCGCTTCGGCGTCTCCGAGACCCTGGACGGCGTGGACTGGCCCGCGATCCGCGACCGCATCTTCGGCCGCATCGACCCCATCGTCGAGGGCGGCGAGGCCTACCGGCGCGACCACGAGGACAACGCGAACCTCACCCTGCTGCGCGGCACCGCCCGCTTCACCGGACCCAAGGCCCTGCACGTGGACCTGCGCGACGGCGGCAGCGAGGAGATCACCGCGGACACGATCGTGCTGGGCGCCGGCTCGCGCCCCACGATCCCCCCGATCGAGGGCCTGGCGGACGCGCGCCCGCAGACCTCCGACACCATCATGCGGAGCGACGCGCTGCCCGCGTCGCTCGTGATCCTCGGTTCGGGCGTGATCGCGCTCGAGATGGCGCACATCTTCTCCGGGCTCGGGGTGCGCGTCAGCCTCGTCGCGCGCTCGGGCCGCCTGCTGCGCGCGGCGGACGACGACGTCTCCGCCCGCATCACCGAGCTCGCCCGCGAGCAGTGGGACGTGCACACGGACGTCACCACCACCTCGGTCCGCCGTGAGGGCGACGGCAGCGTGGTCCTGCAGGGGACGGCGACGGGGGACGGCGGCGGGGAGGAGGTCGAGATCAGGGCCGACGAGATCCTCGTGGCCGTCGGGCGCCGCCCGAACTCCGATCTGCTCGATGTCGCCGAGGGCGGCATCGCCGCGGCCGACGACGGCTGCGTGCGCGTGGACCCCTTCCAGCGCGCCCTCGGCGAGGACGGACAGGTGCTCGAGGGCGTCTGGGCCTTCGGCGACCTCTCCGATCCCGTGCAGCTCAAGCACGTGGCGAACCATCAGCTGCGCGTGGTGCGCCACAACGTCCTGCACCCGGAGGATCTCGAGCGCTCGGACACGATGCCGGTCCCGGCGGGAGTGTTCACGCATCCGCAGATCGCGATGGTGGGCCTCACCGAGCGGGAGGCCCGCGCGCAGGGGATCGACGTGCGCGTCGCCGTGCAGGACTACTCCTCGATCGCCTACGGCTGGGCGCTCGAGGACACGACCGGCTTCGCGAAGATCCTCGCGGAGGCCGGCACGGGCAGGATCCTCGGCGCGCACATCATCGGCCCCGAGTCGACGATCCTGATCCAGCTGATCATCCAGGCGATGAGCACCGGGCAGACGGTCTCCGAGCTCGCCCGCACCCAGTACTGGATCCACCCCGCGATGCCCGAGCTCATCGAGAACACGCTGCTGCAGCTGACCGACTGAGCGCACCGTGCGGTGGGGCGGCGGGCGGTGCCCGCCGCCGCGCACGGCGCCCCGCTCCGCGTCGGCCCGCCGCATGACGACGGCGCCGCCCCCTGACGGGGACGGCGCCGTCGTCATGCGATGGACGCTGCGGGAGCGGCTCAGTCGCCGGCCTGGGCGTCGGGGTCCTGGGTGCCGGGCATGCAGGCGGCCAACGGGTCGGCGTCCGCCTGCTTCTCGGCCTCCTCCGAGGCGTCGCCCGAGGACGCCTCCGAGGACTCTGCCTCGGTGGTCGGCGCCTCGGTCGTCGTCTCGGGCGCCGTGGACTTCTTCGAGTCCTCGTCCTTCGAGGAGTCCTTGTCCCCGCCGGAGACGGACGTGGTCTCCGACGCCATCGAGTCCTCGATCGACTCCTTCACCCACTTGTGGAGGTAGTCCCAATCGGGGTGTCCGCCCTCGAAGTAGCTGTCGTGGCGCCGGTCCGGCAGGTCCACGCCGGGCACGATCGGGTACGAGGAGAACCCGGAGTCCTTGACCCTCCAGCCGAGGTCCACGAAGGCATCGAGGTCGTCGCTGGGGACGTCGGTCTCGATGTTCGAGCCGGCGACGCCCACGAGCTTCGTGAAGTTCAGGGCGAGCTTGGTGGGGTTCGCCTGCTCGGACACGGCGCGGACCATGCGCTGCTGGCGGCAGACGCGGTTGAAGTCCGTCGAGCCCTCGCGGGACCTCGCGTACCACAGCGCCTTGTCGCCGTCGAGCTTCTGCTGGCCCGGGTCGATGTACCCGGTGATCGGGTACTTGCCACCGGTGGCCTGGTTGGTGCCGCCGCCGATCGGGATCTTCCGCTCGACGTTCAGGTCCACGCCGCCGATGGCATCGACGAGGTCGGAGAAGCCCTGGAGGTTGACCATCGCGTAGTAGTCGATGTCCAGACCCAGCGTCTCCTGCACGGCCCACTCGGTCGCGGTGAGGCCCGGGTCGTCGTCGTTCGGGAACAGGTCCTTGTTGTCGTCGGCCCAGGTCCAGACCGCGTTGATGAGGTTCTGGCCCTTGCCGAAGGCGTCGAAGCCCTCGGGGAACTTCTTCTGCGCCACGGTCCCCTCGGGGAAGCGCACGTACTGCAGGTTGCGGGGGATCGAGAAGAGCGCCGTGCGGCCGGTCTTGGTGTCGATCGAGGCGACCATGATCGTGTCCGGGCGGGTGCCGGTGCGGTCGGCCCCGGCGTCCTGGCCGAGCAGCATGATGTTCACGCGCTCGGTGTTCTTCCAGGGGTCGCTCGAGCTGAGCTTGCCCGAGCCCCCTCCCGAGCGGAACACGCTCTGGTTGCCCAGCAGACCCTGCGCGGCGTACACGTACTGCTCAGCGCGGGCGAAGGGGATCGCGACGCCGATGACCATGACGAGGGCCACGATCAGGGAGACCGCGCGGCGGCGACCATGCAGGCGCTCTCGGGTGTTGTGCGCGAGGTTCGAGAGGACCACCTGGAGGATCCACACCAGTGCGACGACGCCGATCGCGATCATCAGGCCGATGAGCACCTTGCGGCTGCTCAGCAGCTTGAGCAGGGTGAGCAGCGGATCACCGGTCGCGTACCAGACGCCCGCGACGACCGCCACGAGGACGACGATCCCCAGCAGCACCCAGCCCAGTCTGCGCAGCGGGGTCGCGAGCAGTCCGGTGCCGGGGATGAACGAGGTGAGCACGGTCCAGCCTGCCGCGCGGGGGAGCGAGCCGGTGCGGCGATCCCGGGCGCGCGGGCCCTGCCCGTCGCCGGAGCCGCTGTCGCGGCCGTCGTCGCCGGGCAGATCGGGGCCGTCCGACGGCGGGTTGCCGGGACCGGAGCCTCCGCCGACCCCCGGACCTCCGCCGGCACCGGCGCTCCCGTGCGCGGAGTCGCTCGAGGGCACGCGGGAGCCGTCGTCCCCGCGGGTGCGCGCCGCGGCGGAGCCCGTCGCGGCTGCGGTGCCGACAGCGGCAGTGGAGGCGGCGGGGGCGCCGCCGCGCGCGTCGTCGTCCGCGTCCTGGCCGGCGGCGCTCGGGGAGTCCGCGGAGGAGGCGCTGACGGGGCTCTGCGGAGCCGGGCTCCGCCGGGCCGGGCTCTGCCGGGCCGGGCTCTGCCGGGCACCAGGACTCGACGCGGAGCCGGCAGGACTAGACACGGAGCCGGCGTCGTCCGCGTGCTCGGCGCGGTCTGCGGGGACCGGCGCGGCCGACTCCTCCTCGGCGTCACGCGGTCCGAGCGCGGTCACCGACGAACTCGCTCCCAGTCGCACCGAGGTGCGCGGCGGCTCCATGGGCTCGAGGACGGTGGTGGGTGGCTCCTCGGAGCCTCCGCGCGAACGATCTCGGGACTGAGCCGACTCCGCGGGTACCGCGGGATGCTCGCGGCGCGAGACCACATGGCTGTCCGCCGCCGACCATGCATCCATGTCCTCGTCCGACTCGCGCCGGGCGCGGCGCGCGCGAGGACGCGTGGAGGCGTCGACCGGCGCGGAGGAGGCGGCCGCCATCTCGGTGCTCTCGTCCCGCGGGGGACCGGCGCGGCGACCGCGGGGACGGGGCGCGGACTCGTCGGCCGAGGCGGCGCTGACCGGGGTGGGCGCGGCCCCGGGCGGCGGGGCAGGGGTCGAGGGCGAGGATGCACGCGACGGGGAGGGCTCAGGGGCAGGGCCGGTGTTCGCCGAGGCCGCTGACGCCGCAGGTGCGGCGGATCCCGCAGAGGCAGCAGATCCCGCGGATCCCGCCGAGGCGGCCGATCCGGCGGAGGAGGGGCCGATCCAGCGGCGCGCTGTGCTCGCGTCGAAGCCGCCGGAGCGCTCACGATCCCTGCCCGCGCCCGAGGTCTGGGCGGGGCCGCTGTCGGTCTGCTCGTCAGCGCGCCGACCCACATGAGGGCGACGCGAACGGCGACCAGGTGTCTGGTCCGTCATGGCGCACATCCTACGGATGTCCCCTCCGGGCATGTCCCTCGGGCCGTGCCGGGCGTGTGAAGAAAGGGCGCAGGTGCTGCGGCGGGGCCTCGAGACCCCCGCGAGCGCGCCGTGAAGCGGGAGGAATCGGACCAAACACCCGTGCGGAGGTGCCGGCTCGGGGTGTCCGAGTGGCCTCGTGCGCCCCCGCCGGGAGGGCCTGCGGGCGCGCGCGTCGGCGTGGCGGGTCTCACCCCGCCGGCCGCTCCGCCGTGCGCACTGTCAGTATCCTGGCCCCATGCGCCTCATCCACACCCCGCAGACCGATCTCACCTACGACGACTGCTTCTTCCTGCCCTCCCTCTCGTCGATCGGTTCGCGGTTCGAGGTCGATCTGGGCTCGGACGACGGCACGGGCACGACCATCCCTCTGGTCGCTGCGAACATGACCGCCGTCTCGGGGCGTCGCATGGCCGAGACGATGGCGCGTCGCGGCGGGCTCGCCGTGCTCCCGCAGGATCTGCCCGCCGAGCGCGTGGAGGACATCGTGCGCAGCGTGAAGCGCCGCGATCCCCTCGTCGACCACGCGCTCACCCTCGAGGCGCACGGCACCATCGGCCAGGCGCGCGCCCTCATGCCCAAGCGCGCCCACGGCATCGTCGTGGTCGTGGGCGCCGACGGCCTCCCGCTCGGCGTCGTGTCCGCCGAGGAGCTCTCCGGCCGCGACGCCTTCACCGCCGTGGGCGACGTGGTGAGCACCGACGTGCTGCGCCTGAGCGCCCAGGAGGCCGCGGGCGAGCCCGCAGTCCTGCATGCGCGCATCGCCGCGACCCACCACGAGGCCGCCCTCGTGCTCGAGGACGACGGCTCCCTGCGCGGCGTGCTCACCGCGCGAGGCGTACTGCGCTCGACCATCTACACGCCCGCCCTCGACGCCGAGGGGCGCCTGCGCATCGCCGTCGCGATCGGCATCAACGCCGATGTCGCCGTCCGCGCCCGCGCGCTCGTCGACGCCGGGGCCGACGTGCTCGTCCTGGACACGGCGCACGGCCACCAGGACCGCATGCTCGAGGCGCTGCGCGCCGCCCGCGAGGCCGTCGGCCCGCGCGAGTCGACGAGCGTGCGCATCGTCGCCGGCAACGTCGTCACCGCGGAGGCCACGCGGGACCTGATCGAGGCCGGCGCCGACATCGTCAAGGTGGGCGTCGGACCGGGCGCCATGTGCACGACCCGGATGATGACGGGCGTCGGACGCCCGCAGTTCTCCGCGGTCCTCGAGTGCGCCGCGGCGGCCCGTGAGCTCGGAGCGCGGATCTGGGCCGACGGCGGGGTGCGCCACCCCCGCGATGTCGCCCTCGCGCTCGCCGCGGGCGCGTCCAACGTGATGGTCGGATCGTGGTTCGCCGGCACCTTCGAATCGCCCGGCGATCTCCATGTCGACGAGCGCGGACGCGCGTACAAGGAGAGCTTCGGCATGGCCTCCAAGCGAGCCGTCAGCTCGCGCACGGCGGCCGAGGACGCCTTCGCCCGCGCGCGCAAGTCGCTGTTCGAGGAGGGCATCTCGTCCTCCCGGATGTATCTCGCCGACGGTGCGGGCAGCGTCGAGGACCTGCTCGACGAGATCACCGCGGGCGTGCGCTCGTCGTGCACCTACGCGGGCGCGGGCGACCTCGAGGCGTTCCGCGAGCGGGCCGTCGTCGGCCTGCAGAGCGCGAGCGGCTACGCCGAGGGCAAGCCGCTCGCCCAGTCCTGGAGCTGACCAGGGCGGCGGTGCTCCGCCCCGGACGGCGGTGCGCCGCGCGCCGTCGTCGTCCGGGCGCGGGACCACCGGTTACGCTCGTGCCATGACGACTCTCGTGATCGGTGGTGCCGGGTACATCGGGTCGCACGTGGTGCGACTCCTGCTGGGGAAGGGCGAGCAGGTGGTCGTGGTCGACGACCTCTCCACGGGCTTCCGCTCGCGCACGGAGGGCGCCGACCTCGTCGAGCTCGACGTGACGAGCAAGGACGCCGTGGACCGCCTCGCCTTCCACCTCACCAGCTCCGGCGCGGACTCCGTGATCCACTTCGCCGCCCACAAGCAGGTCGGCGAGTCCGTCGCGAACCCGGAGATGTACTGGCACGACAACGTGGGCGGGCTCGCCAACGTGCTCGCCGCCTGCGCGAAGGCCAAGGTGCGCGACGTCGTGTTCTCCTCCTCCGCGGCCGTCTACGGCATGCCCGACGTGTACTCCGTGACCGAGGACCTCGAGCCGCGGCCCATCAATCCCTACGGCGCCACGAAGTACGTGGGGGAGTGGATGCTGGCCGACGCCGAGCGCGCCCACGACATGCGCACCGTCGCCCTGCGCTACTTCAACGTCGCGGGCGCCGGCTGGCCCGAGCTCGCCGACACCCTGGTGATGAACCTGGTGCCGATCATCCTGGACGCACTGGACCGCGGGGACGTGCCGACGGTCTTCGGCGACGACTACGACACCCCCGACGGCACCTGCATCCGCGACTACGTGCACGTCCTGGACCTCGCCGAGGCGCACGTCGCCGCGCTCGACTACCTCCGCGGCGACGACCGTCCGCACCACGTGTTCAACGTCGGCACCGGCACGGGCTCGAGCGTCCTGGAGGTGATCGACGCGATCGCGAAGGTCAAGGGCATCGAGATCGAGCCGCGCATCGGCGAACGCCGCCCCGGCGATCCCGCGCGGCTCATCTGCTCGACCGACCGCATCCGCGAGACGCTCAGCTGGAAGAGCGAGAAGTCGCTCGAGGACATCGTGCGCTCGGCCGTCGAGGCGCGCGACGCCGCGAACGGCTCGGACGCCGCCGGGTCCTCCTCGGAGGGCTGAGCCCGGGAGCGCTGGGCCCGGGAGGCCCGAGTCGGCGCTCACGCGGACGAACGAGGCCGCATCCCCGCTCCGGGGATGCGGCCTCCGTCGTGCGCGGCCGGTCGCGCCTCAGGTGCCGCGCCTGAGGCGCCGCGTCTCAGGTGAGATAGCGGTAGATCGGGTCGTCGGGGTCGATGCGCTCGATCTGCATGTTCGAGGCGGCCATCCGCGAGAGCAGGGGCTCGAAGTTCTCCTTCGCGCCGAGCTCGATCCCGACGAGCGCGGGCCCCTCCTCCCGGTTGTTGCGCTTGATGTAGTCGAACAGGACGATGTCGTCGTCCTGCCCGAGCACCTGGTCCAGGAAGCGCCGCAGCGCTCCCGGCTCCTGCGCGAAGGTGACCAGGAAGTAGTGCTTGAGGCCCTCGTGGACGAGGGAGCGCTCGACGACCTCGTTGTAGCGCGAGACGTCGTTGTTCCCTCCGGAGACGACGACCAGGATGCCGTCGCCCGAGTCGCCCTGCGCGCTCGGGGCGTCGTGCGCCGCTGAAGCGTTCCGGTGCGCGTCGGTCCTCTGCAGGTCGGACCGCTGCGTGTCGGACCGCTGCGCCTCGGTGCCGATCGCCTCGGCCTCGTCGGCGCCGTCGGGCCGCACGAGTCCCGTCGCCACGGCCGCCGCGGCCAGGGCGCCCGCGGGCTCGGCGATGATCCCGTCGGTCTGGTAGAGCGCGAGCATCTCGGTGCACACGGCTCCCTCGTCCACCGCGACGAGGTCCGGCCCGATGGCCTGGGCCGCGCGCAGGGTGTCCGCGCCCACGCGGCGCACGGCCGCACCGTCGACGAAGCGGTCCAGATCGTGGAGGGTCACGGGGCTGCCGTGGCGCATGGCCGCGGCCATCGAGACCGCGCCCGCGGGCTCGACCGCGACCACGCGCACCGAGGGCTCGCGCTCCCGCAGCCAGGTGCCGCATCCGCCCAGCAGCCCGCCGCCGCCCACGGGCAGCACGACCGTGGAGATGTCCTGGCCGTGGTCCTCGCGGATGTCGGTGAGCGCCTCGAGGGCGACGGTGCCCTGGCCCGCCATGATCTGGGGGTGGTCGAAGGGCGGGACCATGGTGGCGCCCGTGCGCCGGGCGTCGTCGGCCGCGGCCTCGGCGGCGTCGTCGAAGGTGTCGCCGATGAGGATCAGCTCGACCCGGTCGCCTCCGAGCGTCGTGATGCGGTCTCGCTTCTGACGGGGCGTGGTGCCGGGGACGTAGATGCGGCCGTCGATGCCGAGGGCCCGGCACGCGTAGGCGACGCCCTGGGCGTGGTTGCCGGCGCTCGCGGCGACCACGCCCGCGGTGCGGGACGGGCCGTCCAGGGAGTCCATGAACAGAAAGGCGCCGCGCAGCTTGTAGGAGCGCACCACCTGGAGGTCCTCCCGCTTGAGCCAGACCGGTACGCCCGCGATCGCGCTCAGCCGCTCGCTCAGGTGCACGGGGGTGCGGCGCACGATGCCGTCCAGGCGCGCGGCGGCGGACTCGACGTCCTCGGCGGCGAGGACGGGCTGGGGCGTGTCAGTGGCGGACATGGAGTCTCCGGAAGGGGTCGACGACGGACGGGCGGGAGGGGCCGGGTCGTCGCGCCGCCGCCCGCACGGGGCGCGCAGGGTGCGGCGCGCCCGCGGGGCGGGCTCGGAACGCCGAGGATCCTTGCCCCCTGCACGGACAGTACGCAGATCTGCGCGAGGGTGCACTCCCGGTCGTCAGGCGGTCACGGGGTGCGTCGCTCAGGGGCTCCGGGGCGGCCGGGCGCAGGCCGTCCCGGCGGCCGATGGCGGGCCGGACGCACAGGGGAGGGGCGCGCGAGCAGGCGCTCGACGTCGTCGAAGACCACCTGGGGGTCCGTCTCCAGCAGCAGCGGCATCCCGGAGACCACGGGGACGCGCAGGCTCTGCGGGATCTCGACGGTCGCGATGATGAGGTCGGCGTGGAAGTCCTGGGAGAGCATGTCCATCACCGTGGTGGGCAGGACGTGCGCCTGGATGCCCCGGTGCGCGAGGTGCTCGCGGACCTGGCGGGCCAGATGTGCGGAGGCGGTGACGCCGGAACCGCTGACGACTGCGATGGTGCGCACGGACGCTCCCTTCCTTCGGACCCGGGGCCGCGGTCCGGGCGAGACCGGACCCCGCGCCGTGTGGCGCAGGTCACCATCCTGGCACGCGTGAGGCTCGACGACCAGAGGGTCCGAGGGGTGGACCCGCGCGTGGTCCCGCGTCCCCGTCGCGAAACGGGCCCGGGTCGGGGCCGGCCCCGGACCTCGCGGGCGCAGGACGCGCCGCGGCCCCGGACGTGATCCGTCCGGGGCCGCGGCGATGACCTCTCGCCCCGCGGGGCGGGACAGTCGGTCGACGATCGATCAGGAGGCGAGGACCTCGTCGAGGATCGACTCGGCCTTGGTCTCGTCGGTCTTCTCCGCGAGCGCGAGCTCGGAGACCAGGATCTGCCGCGCCTTGGCGAGCATCCGCTTCTCCCCGGCCGAGAGGCCGCGGTCCTGATCACGGCGCCAGAGGTCGCGCACGACCTCGGCGACCTTCTTGACATCCCCCGAGGCGAGCTTCTCGACGTTCGCCTTGTAGCGGCGGGACCAGTTGGTGGGCTCCTCCGTGTACGGCTGGCGCAGCACGTCGAAGACCTCCTCGAGCCCCTCCTTGTCCACCACGTCGCGGACGCCGACCAGGTCGACGTTGTCGGCCGGCACCTCGATGGTGAGATCCCCCTGGGCCACCTTCAGCTTGAGATAGGTGCGCTCCTCGCCCTTGATGGTGCGGCTCTTGACCTCCTCGATCAGCGCTGCTCCGTGGTGCGGGTAGACGACGGTCTCGCCGACGGCAAAGTTCATGTGTATGGCCCCTTTCCTGCCTATGAGTCTATCACGGGAGCGTCTGATACAATCCGCCGCCGCTCGGTGGAAGCGCAGGTCGGAGCGCGTCCGGGAGGCAGGCCGACGCGTCGGCCGAGCACACGGGCCGGGGCCCTCCCGCATGCCCGGGATCACGCGCCCCCGGGGTTCGTCGTGCCCGGTGACAGGCCCGAGGTGCGCTACCCTGGACCGGTACGGCGTCGCCCTCCGGCGCGGCGTCCCCGATCCCTTTTCCCGTCCGGTCGCCCCTCCGGACGGACATGAACAGGAGTCCCCGTGAAGTCCCTGCGTCGCACCCGCCTCGCCCTCACCGTCGCCGCCGTGGCGCTGTCCGTCGGCGCGACCGGCTGCAGCTACATGAACCCGGTGCAGACGCACGACTTCTACCAGGCGGCCGACGGCACCAACGTCAGCCTCCAGGACTCCTCGAAGAACTTCACCTTCGGCGTGCGCAACGCGATCGTCATCGTGGACGACTCCCAGCGCGGCGAGCTCCTCGCCTCGGTCGTCAACTACACCGACGAGGACGCGACCGTGACGCTCGAGGGCACCTACGAGGGCGCGGTCGTCTTCTCGCAGCGCGTGAAGGTCCCCGCGAGCACCACGGTCCAGATCGAGCCCAAGAGCCTCCAGAAGGATCAGGACCCCGAGGAGCCCTCGCCCGCAGAGGTGGGCGTGGACGACTTCCCCGTCGCCGCGGGCAAGACCATGGAGCTGACGATGAGCGTCGACGGCCAGAAGCGCACCGAGACGATGCCGGTCACCGACACGAGCCTCGCGTACTACAAGAGCTCCGGCAGCTCCGCGTCCGACGGCGGCGCCTCCGACGGGGGTTCGTCCGACGGCGGCTCGGGCTCCGGCGAGGGCTGACCCGGCCCGCTCACCGCGCCGCCCGCGCATCCGAGCCGACAGACGGAATCGGGGCGCCCACCTCCTGGTGGGCGCCCCGATCCATGTGCGGGGAGAGCCGGGCCGAGCGCTCCGGGGCTCAGCGCTCGAGGGCCTCGAACTTGTAGCCCAGGCCCCGCACCGTCACCAGGTGCACGGGGTTCTTCGGGTCGGGTTCGATCTTCGCGCGCAGGCGCTTGACGTGGACGTCGAGGGTCTTCGTGTCGCCCACGTAGTTCGCGCCCCACACCCGGTCGATGAGCTGCCCGCGGGTGAGCACACGATCCACGTTGCGCAGCAGCAGCTCGAGCAGCTCGAACTCCTTGAGGGGCAGCGAGACGTCCTCGCCGCGCACCGTCACCACATGGCGCTCGACATCCATCTCGATGCCGCCCGCGCGCAGGGCCACGTCCTCCTCGTCCTCGCCGGTGTCCTGGCCGCGGCGCAGCACGGCCTTGATGCGGGCCAGCAGCTCGCGCGAGGAGTAGGGCTTGGTGACGTAGTCGTCGGCCCCGAGCTCGAGCCCGAGCACCTTGTCGAACTCGTCGTCCTTGGCGGTGAGCATGATGACCGGGACGCTCGAGGTGCGGCGGATCTCGCGGCACACCTCGGTGCCGCCGATGCCGGGGAGCATGAGGTCCAGCAGGACGAGGTCCGCGCCGTGGGTCGAGAAGATCCGCAGCGCCTCGTTGCCGGTGCCGGCGACGGCGACCTCGTACCCCTCCTTGCGCAGGGAGTAGGCGAGGGGGTCGGAGAACGACTCCTCGTCCTCGACGATCAGGATCCGCGTCATCGGCGTCCTCTCTCTCGTGCGGCGGCGCCGCGCTGGGTGGATGATACAGAGGCTGACGCGTCGGCGGGGCCAACGGCGTCCGGAGCGGCGTGGAGGATCAGGACTCCTCCGCCGCAGGTCTTCCGCCCTGGCCCACCGTGACCGCGTCGATGCGCCCCATCTCGGGGATGCGCAGCACGAACGTGGACCCCTGGCCCTCCATCGACCAGGCGGTGACCTCGCCCCCGTGGTCGGTGGCGATGTGCTTGACGATCGCGAGGCCCAGGCCCGTGCCGCCCGTGGAGCGGGAGCGGGCGCGGTCCACGCGGAAGAAGCGCTCGAAGACCCTCTCGAGGTCCTCCTTGGAGATGCCGATGCCCTGGTCCTTCACGGCGATCTCGACCATGCCGCTGTCGCGGCGCACCGAGACTCCCACGCGGGTGCCCTCGGGCGAGTAGGCGATCGCGTTGGAGATCAGGTTCGACAGCGCCGTGGTCAGCATCGACGAGGAGCCGTACACCTGCAGGCCCGTCGGCGAGCCACCGGCCAGGGTGATGTCCGATCCCAGCGCGAGGTTGCGGTTGGCGCTGAGCGCCTCCGCGACCACGTCGTCCACGTCCACGGCGCTCGCGTCGGGCAGCGCGGAGGCGCCCTGGACGCGCGAGAGCTCGATGATCTCCTGGACGAGGTGGGAGAGGCGCTGGGACTCCGACTGCATGCGCTGGGCGAAGCGGCGCACGGCCTCGGGGTCGTCGGCCGCGTCCTCCATCGTCTCCGCCAGCAGCGTGATAGCCCCCACCGGCGTCTTCAGCTCGTGGGAGACGTTGGCGACGAAATCGCGGCGCGTCTCCTCGACGCGCACCGCGCGGGTGCGGTCCTCGGCGAGCAGCAGCACGCCGTGCGAGCCCAGGGTCCCCAGCCGCACGTCGATCACGGACTCGGAGTCCTCCGGGCCCTGGCGGCGGATGGTCAGGCGCTCGTCGCGGTAGCCGCCGTTGCGGGCCACGTCGGCCGCGAGCTCGACGAGCTCCTGGTTCGCCAGGCGCGGGTAGTCGCCGCTGCTCGCGCGCACGATCCCGTACGAGTAGGCCAGCGGCGAGACCCGCAGCACGTCGCCGCCCGCATCGAGCACCACGTAGGCCGTGGAGAGGATCGCGAGGACCTCGGAGGCGGACTGGGGGACGACGGCCGTCCCCGCGGGCGAGGGGGTCTGCGAGGGCCGGTCCTGGCGCACGAGCGACAGCGTCGCCGCACAGCCGATCACGAGGCCGATGGCCCCGGCGAGGACGAGGAGGACGGACGCAGGCACGTCCCCATCGTAGAGGCAGGTGAACGGCGTCGAATCACCGTCGGCGGAGTCGGGGCGGGTGGGTGGGCAGGAGTTCACGAAGCCGTGCCCTCGCGTTCACATAGGGTTGCGACCATCGGACGTCAGCACGCACGCGTCCCGTCGGCACGACCGCCGGGACGGCCGCGACGGCCGGACGGCCACGACGGGCATACGGCCACCACGGCCATGAGGAGAAGAGGGGCACATGCGCGAGGCCTACAGGAGCGACCTGCGACACCTGGTCGAGGATCTGGTCGAGATGCTCGAGCTCGTCCGGTCGGGGCTCGCGGACGCCTCGACGGCGCTGCTCGAGGGGGATCTCGCCCTGGCGGAGAGGGTGATCGCCGCCGATTCGCACATCGACGACGATCAGATGCAGATCGACGAGAAGATGATCGAGCTGCTCGCACGGCAGGGGCCCGTCGCGAGCGACCTGCGCCTGCTGGTCGCCGGACTCCGGATGAGCTCGACCATCGAGCGGATGGGCGATCTCTCCGCGCACATCGCGATCGTCGCCCGCCGCAGCCACCCGCAGCTGGGCGTGCCCGAGCGCCATCGTGAGGAGTTCCAGCGCCTGGGCGAGCTCGCCCTCGGTGCCGTGACCTCGAGCGCGAAGGTCATCAGCGACAACGATCTGGCGCTGGCCGCGCAGGTCGAGAAGGACGACGACGAGCTCGACTCCCTGCAGTCCGAGATCTACCGCTCGATCGCCCGCAACGACGACTACTCGAGCGCCGAGGTCATGAACCTGACCCTGCTCGCCCGCTACTACGAGCGCATCGGGGACCATGCCGTCTCGCTCGTGCGCCGCGTGGGCTTCCTGGTCACCGGCGACACCCTCGACTCGCGCGGCGCGCTGGGGGATCCCGACGAGGAGTGAGTGAGCGCGCCGACGCGGCGCACAGCATGCAGAACGGGGCCCCGACCGAACTGGTCGGGGCCCCGTTCTGCATGTCGCGGGGGCTCGGGTCGCGGTGGCAGGCGCCGCGGAGGCGCTCAGCCGCGCGCCCGCTCAGCCGCGGTTCGCGCGCGGGCGGCGCTCGGTGATCTTGCGCGCCCCCACCTCGGTGCCGTTGCGGGCGGCCTGACGGATCGCCTGCAGGACCACCCCCGTGAGCAGGGTCCACACGATGATCTGCCAGGCGGGACGCTCGTTCTCGGGGTCCGTGATCGCCTTGACCTCCTGCTTGGAGGCGCCGGACTTCTTGGCCTCCTTGCGGGCGGCCTTCGTCTCCTTGGCGGAGCGCTTGATGTTCTTGTTCGTGGGGGCGTCGTCGTCGACGACGGCGTTCCACACCGCGGTGATCACCTTCTGGCCGACGATGCCGGCGGCGATCGAGGCACCGGTCATCGCGATCTTCACCAATGGGTTGGGCACGTGAGCCTCCTGCTCGGTGTGGGGTCGATGTCGGGGACGGTCCGATGGTACCTGCGCGACCTCGGTGCTCGCCCCGGCACCCGCCCGAGCGCCCGCGCCGGTCCTAGTACTCGCCCTCGTGGTCGGCGAAGTACTCGTCCATGGTGTCGTCCTTCAGGGCGGTGCGCAGGGCCTTGGTGTCCTCGTCCTCGGTGGCCACGACGCTCGCGCCGCCCGAGGTGGTGTAGGGATCGCCGTGGGGCACGCCCAGGTAGTGGATGTCGTCGCCCCGGATGCCGCGCATGGAGAGCCCCAGGCTCACCAGGGCGCTGCCGGTGAGGTCGTCGTCCGTGGTGAGGTACGGGGAGATCACGTCGACGGTCTCGGAGATCTTCGAGGGGCTCGACAGCGTGTCCCGGCTCAGCAGCTCGGAGACGATCCCCTGCAGCAGCGCCTGCTGGTTGCGGTTGCGCTGGAAGTCGCCGTCGGAGAACGCCTTGCGCTGTCGCACGAAGGTCAGGGCGGTCTCGCCGTCCATGTGCATCGAGCCCTTCGTGAAGGTGGTGCCGTCGGCCTCGAAGTCCTGGCTGACCTGCACGTCGACGCCGCCGAGCGCATCGACGAGACCCTGGATGCCCTCGAAGTCGATGAGGGCGGCATGGTCGATGCGGGTGCCCGTGAAGTCCTCGACGGTGCTCACCGCGAGCGGCACCCCGCCGAAGGCGAGCGCCGCGTTGATGCGGTCCTTGCCGTGGCCGGGGATGTCCACGTACAGGTCGCGCGGGAACGACATGACGTAGGCGCCGCTGTGGTCCTCGGGGATGTGCACGAGCATCATCACGTCCGAGCGCTGCCCCGAGACGTGCTCGGCGGCGGCGTCCTCCGCATTGCGCTTGTCGGAGCCCAGCAGCAGGATGTTCTCCCCGCCGGCGTCCTCGGGCCGGTCGCCGTCGGAGGCACCGCGGTCGATGCTCACCGTGGTGCGCTTCTCGTAGGAGCCGTTGAGCGAGGCGAGGTAGCGGCCGGCGATGATGCCGACCACGGCGATCAGCACCACCAGGATCAGCAGGATGATCAGCAGCGCGCGTCGCCTGCGGCGGCGGGGCGGGTGCGTGTCGCCGTCCTGCTCCCAGTCGCCGGGCAGGTCGATGTCGGGCTCGCTCATGGGGAGGTCCTCCGGGGTCGGGCCGACGGGCGGCGGGGGAGCGGGATCGGGCCCGCGCTGCGTGCGCGGGGCGAGGGTGCGAGGAGGGGCCGACGGGGTCGGTCGTGCGTCCGCGGGACGGGATCAGGCGCCCGGCGCGGGCGCTTCCGGGTCAGGGTAGCCCGGCTCCGGGCGCGATCCGCGGATCTCGTACGCGAGATCCCAGACCAGGCGGCCCGCGTCGAGCGCCTTGCGCTCGAAGCTCGTGAGCACGCGGCCCTCGAACCGGGGCGCCCAGCCCTGCTCCGGAGTCTCCTCGGGCACGGTGTCGCTGGGCTCCCCGGCGGGCCGCGGACCGCCCGGGTGCAGGGATCGCAGGCGCGGGTCCGCGTCCAGGACCGTGCGCATGTGCACGGCGTACTCGGCCCAGTCCGTCGCCAGGCGCAGCACGCCGCCCTCGGACATCAGGGGCAGCACGGCGTCCAGCAGGGGCGGGTTCACCAGGCGCCGCTTGTGGTGGCGGGACTTGTGCCAGGGATCGGGGAAGAAGATCCAGAGCTCCCGGATCGAACCCGCGGGCAGCAGCGTGGGCAGGGAGTGCAGCGCGTCCAGCGGGACGAGGCGCACGTTGCCCGGCGAGCCCGCGCGCTCGATGCGGTCCAGGGACTGCGCGATGCCGGGAAGATAGACCTCGAAGGCCAGATGGTCGCGCTCGGGATGCGCGGCGGCCGCCGCGGCGATGTTCTCGCCCTGGCCGCTGCCGATCTCGACGACGAGCGGGACGGCCCCGGCCCGGTCGCGGCCGAAGACCCCGCGGGGGTCGAGGCGCGCACCGGGAGCGGGGACCGTGTCGCGCTCGCCGCGGGCGATGTCCAGGACGTAGTCGTCGGCGAGGCGGTCCCAGGCCTCCTGGCGGCTGCGGGAGAGCCGCGTCCCGCGGCGCACGAAGGAGACGACGTCGCGGCGGGGACGGTGGGACGGGGCGGTCTCGGGCACCATCGCGCTCAGCGGACGCGCTTGAGGTTGTCGCCGTCGACCTCCACGGTGACCTCCGGCAGCGGATCGGCGGCGGGTCCGCGCAGCACGTCGCCGGAGGAGGCGTCGAAGCGCGACCCGTGGCAGGGGCAGTCGAGCTCGGCGCCGTCGTGGCCGACGGCCAGCGCGCAGCCCTGGTGGGTGCAGTAGCCGGACAGGGCCGTGACGTCGCCGCCCGAGCCGCGCACGATCGCGACGTAGGGCTCCTGGCCCCCGAAGTTCACGAGCGTGGTCGCGTTCTCGGGGATCTCGGAGAGCGCGACCGCATCGTCGGAGGCCTGCACGGGGTCCGCATTGCCGAAGCCCTCGTCATCCGGCCCGCACGCGGCGAGGCCGGCCGTGGCGGAGGAGCCGAGGGCGAGCGCGCCCAGGGCGCGGCGGCGGGAGAGGCAGGGGCGGCGATCCATGCCCGCCAGGATACTCAGCGGGCCGGTGTGGGGCGGGGATCAGACCTCGTCGGCCGAGAGCTGTCGCGGATCCCACGTCAGCAGGCCGCGGGCACGCCAGCCGCGCGCGGTGACGGCGTCGAGCGCCTCACGGCGGGCAGTGGGGGAGAGGCGGTCGAGGTAGAGCGTGCCCTCGAGGTGATCGGTCTCGTGCTGGAGGCAGCGCGCGAGGACGCCGCCCTCGTCGCTCACCTCGACAGGCTCCCCCTCCAGGTCGATGCCGGTGACGCGGGCGCCCGTGAAGCGGGCCGTCGGCCAGCCCAGTCCGGGCACGGACAGGCAGCCCTCGATCGACTCCTCGTCCAGCACCAGCTTCCCGAAGCGCTCGAGGCGCGGATTGATGACCACGCCGCGGCGCTCGACGCCCGCGGCGTCCTCGCACGCGTAGACGAAGATCCGCCAGCGCGCCCCGACCTGGGTCGCGGCGAGGCCCGCGCCGTCGGCCGCGTCGTTGGTCTCGAACATGTCGGCGACCAGGGTGCGGATGTCCTCGGTGACCTCGCGGACCCGTCGGGTGGGTCGTTCGAGGGCGCGATGGCCGAGGATCGTGATGGGGCGGACGGTCACGGACGGTCTCCTGAAGGGTCTGCGGGGGTATCGGCGGGGGACGGGGGCTGGGATGCGTCCGCGGGCGCAGTCTCGGATGCGGACCCTGAGGCGGCCCCTGAGGCGGAGGGCGCGCTCGGGCGCGTCGGGGTGTGCTCGGCGGGCGTCGGGGCGAGTGCCGCCGGGCGCGCGATCACGGGCACGGGCTGCTCGGGCCCCGTGTGCACGGCGCTGCGGCGGGGAGGGTTGATCGCGAAGGGGCTGCGCGCGTCCACGATCGCGGCGCTGCGGGGCGCGCGCAGCGGCTCCCCGCTGTTCGCGGCCTCGCTGACCTGCCGTCCCACCTGCTCGTTGTGGTCGGCGACCCCGGCGAGGAACTCGAGGGAGTGGGAGGCGTGGGTCTCCAGGGCCAGGTGGTGCCAGGCCGGCAGCCCGGAGGCGATCTGGCGGGCGCGCAGCAGCTCGGCGTCCAGGGCGGCGCCGGCGACGATCACGATGTTCGCCAGCCACAGCAGCAGCAGGATCCCGATCGCGCCGTTCAGCGCGGGCAGCAGGTCGGAGATCCGCGTGAGCTCCCCGGTCAGGCGGCCCAGCAGCTGGGCGGCGCCGAACAGCAGCAGCACCGAGAGGGTCGAGCCGACCGTCATCACCCGGTACCGCGGGAGCTTCACGTTGGGGAACAGGTAGTAGGCCAGGGAGATCAGGACGATGAGGATCGCCAGCAGGATCGGCCACTTCACGACGTTCCACACGTCGAAGGCGATCCGCGGGATCCCCACGAGCTCGCCGACGCGCTGCGTGGCCTCGCCGCCCACGGTCACCACGCCGGCGATCATCAGCACCATCACCACGGCCAGCACCGTCTCGCCGAACACGATCGTGCGGAACCACAGGAACGGCCGGCCCTCGCGGGTGTCGTAGACGTGGTGCAGGGCGCGGTGGAAGGCGGCCATCCCGTTGGATGCCGAGAGCAGCGCGCCCAGGGTGCCCAGCGTCAGCCCCACCACGCCGCCGCGGGTCGTGGACAGCGCCAGCAGAGCGCGCTCGTAGGGATCGGGGTCGACGCTCGGGAACACCTCGGTGAGCAGGTCGCCGAGGGTGTCGACGGTGCGCTCCTGGAAGCCCAGCATGGAGACCATCGAGATCATGGCGATCGCCGCCGGCAGCACCGAGAGCAGCATGTAGAAGGTCATGGTCCCGGCGACGTCCCACACCTGGATGTCGATCAGGCGGATCCGCACGCGGTCGAGCACGTGCCAGATGCTCAGCCGCGGCCGGTCGACCGTGACCTCCCGGCGCGCCCTGCCCCTCACCGCCGCGGGCCGACGGGGCGCGCGCCCCGGGCCCGCGCGGCAGAGCTCATGCCGACGCCTCCTGCTCCTCGTGCCGGCCGTCCGGATCCTCGGTGACCACGGGGAACTCCCAGGGGGAGTCCGGGTCCGCCGGGACCGAGGAGGTGAGGATCGAGCCGTCGGCCCGGCGGTCCCCGAGGCCCACGGGCTCGCTGAGATCGGTGTCGTCGAGCCGCGGCCCCTGGTCCTCGAGGTCGACGCCCGCGCCCTCGGCCGTGATCCGCACGCCCTGCCCGTGCACGGAGACCTCGATCTCGGGGCCGTCCTCGAGGGTGAACTCGATGCGCTCCTGGGTCACGCGCGCGGTGACGCGCGATCCGCGCACGGTGAGCGGGAAGACGAGCTCGGGCCAGGAGGCGGGCAGGCGCGGGTCGAAGCTGATGGCGCCGTCGTCCTGGCGCATGCCCCCGAAGCCGTGCACGAGCGCGTTCCAGACCCCGCCCGCGGAGGCGATGTGCACGCCGTCCGCCGTGTTGCCGTGCAGGTTCGCGAGATCCGCGAACAGTCCCGCGTGGAAGTAGTCGAGGGCCGCGCGGTGGTGGCCCACCTCCGAGGCGACGATCGACTGCACGACCGAGGACAGGCTCGAGTCGCCGGTGGTGATCGGGTCGTAGTACTCGAAGTCCGCGCGCTTCTCCTCGAGCGTGAACTCGCTGCCGCGCAGGAACAGCGCGAGCACCACGTCGGCCTGCTTGAGCACCTGGAAGCGGTAGATCACCAGCGGATGGAAGTGCAGCAGCAGCGGCAGCGCCTCCGGCGGGGTGGCCGGGAGGTCCCACACCTCCTTGTCGAGGAAGGAGTCGTCCTGCGGATGGATGCCGAAGGCCTCGTCACGGCCGACGTGCATGCCCTCCGCGCACGCCTCCCACTGCGCGGGCTCGGCCTCGTCGAGATCGATCTTCGCGACCAGGTGCTCGTACTCGACCGGGTTGCGCTCGCGCAGCGAGTGCACGGCCTCGGCCGCACGGCGCAGGTTGAAGCGCGCCATCACGTTGGTGAACATGTTGTTGTTCACCACGGTCGTGTACTCGTCCGGGCCGGTCACCCCGTGGATGTGGAACTCGTGGCGGTCGTCGCCGTGGCTGCGCCAGAAACCCAGGTCCGCCCACATCCGCGCGGTCTCGGCGAGCACCTCGATGCCCTCGCGGTCGTAGAACTCGAGGTCCCCGGTGACGTCCGCGTACTGGGCGAGGGAGTGGGCGACGTCCGCGTCGATGTGGTACTGGGCGGTGCCCGCCGCATAGTACGCGGAGGCCTCGTCGCCGTTGATCGTGCGCCAGGGGAAGAGGGCGCCGCGCTGGTTGAGCTCGCGCGCCCGCTCGCGGGCCTTGTCCAGCAGGTCCACGCGGAAGCGCAGCGCGTTGCGCGCCCATCGCGGCGAGGTGAAGGTCAGGAACGGCACGACGTACACGTCGGTGTCCCAGAAGTAGTGGCCCTCGTAGCCGGACCCGGTGACGCCCTTCGCGCCCACGCCCAGCCCGTCGGCCCGGGCCGTGGCCTGGGCGAGCTGGAACAGGCACCAGCGCACGGCCTGCTGCTCGACGGGATGGCCGGGGATGCGCACGTCGGTGCGGTCCCAGAAGTCCTGGAGGAACGAGCGCTGCTCGGCCTCGAAGTGGGCGAGGCCGTCCTGCCGGACCCGGTCCAGGGTGCGGCGGCAGCGGTCGAAGAGCTCGCGCACCGGCAGGAACGCCGAGGAGTGGTAGGACACGGCCTTGGTGATGCGCAGGGTGGAGCCCGGCACCATCTGGGTGCGGAAGACGTGCTTGCCCTGGTCCGGCTCGGTGGAGACCAGCTGCTCGACCTCGAGGTCCGAGTGCACGCTGTGGTCCGCGCCGATCGCGAGCGACATGTCGGAGTCCGCGGTGCGGTAGCCCAGCAGCATCCGGCGCTCGCTGTGCCAGTCCTGGTGGGGGATCAGCACGCGGTGGTCGAACGTCGTGGTGCGGCGCGGGTCGTCCTTCTGCGCGGCCTTGCCGTGGACCCCGAAGTCGTCGCTGCCGTCCTGGCGGTTGATGATCTGCGAGGAGACGGCGACCGGGGCGCTGCCGTCGAGCATCTCGAGCTCCATCGTCATCTGCGCGAGATGGCGGTGGGTGAACGAGATCATCCGGCTCGTGCGCACGCGGATGCGCTTGCCCGCGGGCGTGCGCCAGATCAGGTCGCGGCGCAGGGTGCCGTCGCGGAAGTCGATCGCGCGCTCGTAGGTCTCGAGCTCCGCGGTGTCCACGAGCAGGGGCTCGTCGTCGACGTAGAGCTTCATGACCGTCGAGTCCGGCACGTTGACGATGGTCTGGCCGGTGCGGGCGAAGCCGAAGGCGGACTCGGCGTGGTTGATCTGCCAGGTCTCGTGGAAGCCGTTGATGAAGGTGCCGTGGGCGTGGACCGGCCGGCCCTCCTCGGAGGTGCCGCGCATGCCCAGGTATCCGTTGGCGACCGTGAACAGGGTCTCGAGCTGGCCGAGGTCTCCGCCGGGCCGGGACTCCACCAGCCGCCACTCGTCCACGGGCAGGTGCTGGCGGTCCACGGGGTCGCCGGTGATCACGTCGCGGGGGTTCATGCGCGCTCCTCGCTGGGGACGGGCGGGTTCGGGATGAGCTGGTCGAGGTCCTCGACCACGAGGTCGGCCCCGGCGGAGGCGAGTGCCTCGCGGCCGGCGCCGCGGTCCACGCCCACGACCGCGCCGAAGCCGCCCGCAGCGCCCGCGCGCACGCCCGAGACGGCGTCCTCGTAGACCACCGCGTCGGTCGGCTCGAACCCGAGGCGGCGCGCGGCGTGGACGAAGGTGTCGGGGGCGGGCTTGCCCGGCAGCCCCTCGTGCTCGGCGACGTTCCCGTCGACGACGACCTCGAAGCGCTCGCGCAGGCCGGCGCCGACGAGCACCTCCTCGGCGTTGCGCGAGCTCGAGACCACCGCGAGGCGCGCGGCAGGGGACAGCGCGTCGAGATAGGCGACCGTGCCGGCATAGGGGGCGACGCCGTCGCGTCGGATCAGCTCGAGCACCCGGTCGTTCTTGCGGTTGCCCAGGCCCCGGATGGTCTCCTCGCCCTCGGCCTGGTCGGAGGGGTCGTCGGCCGCGCCCTCGGGCAGGGTGATGCCCCGCGAGGCGAGCATCTCGCGCACCCCGTCGTAGCGGGGGCGGCCGTCGACGTGCGCGAAGTAGTCGGCGTCGGTGTACGGCTCGGCGACCCCGCGCGAGGCGAGGAACTCGGAGAACATCTCCGCCCACGCGGCCATGTGGATCTCGGCCGTGGGCGTGATGACGCCGTCCAGATCGAAGAGGTGGACGGGGAGGCTCTGCGGGGAGGAGCCCCGGGGCGGGGCGGGCGGCGGGCTCTGGGGCGTAGGGCTCGGATGCACGCGCTCCATGCTAGATCCACGCGCGCCGCCGACCGCGGATGGACCGCCGCATGTCGAGGATGTGACGTGCGCGCGGCGGGTCGTGCACACCGGACGCCGGACCCTGGCGGGTCGCCTCGCGTCCGGCGTACGATCTGGTCGCCGTGCGTCACGGCGGCGCCCCACCCCTCGAGCCTCTCCCCTGCAAGGAGCACGGATGACCGCTTCCGCGGCAGCCCCTCTCGTCGACGCGGTCCGAAGGACCCTCGACATCGTCCCCGGCGAGGACGCGTTCGGCGTCACCTCCACCCTCTCGACGAATCTCGCACCGGCGCCCGTGCGGCTCTGGCCCCTGCTCGCCGATCCCGCGCAGCTCGTGCAGTGGTACGGGCCGGTCACCGGGGACCTCCGCGAGGGAGGCAGCTTCCGGGCGCCCGCCGCGAGCGGCCGCGTGCTCGAGGTCGAGGCGCCCCATGCCCTCCACCTCACCTGGGAGTACGAGGGCCGACAGGACGATCTGCTGCTGCGGCTGGACCCCGTGGACGACGGCTCGACGTCCCTCGAGCTCGTGCACACCACCGCCATGGACCCGGGCGTCTTCGCGCAGTTCGGGCCCGGTGCGCTCGCGGTCGGCTGGGACCTCGCCCTCCTCGGCCTCGCGGCCTTCAGCCGCGGCTGGGAGGACATGTGCGGCCGCACCGTCCCGCTGCCCACGCCGCAGTGGCTCGCGAGCGACGAGGGGCGCGGGTTCGTGCGCGCCTGGTCGATCCGCTGGGCCGCCGCCTCGACCGCGGCCGGCACCGACCCCGACCAGGCCCGGCAGGGAGAGATCGCGACCACCGCCGCCTACGGCGGGGCGAGCCCCGCCGCCGTCTGAGCAGACGCGCCCGGCTCAGGAGTCGACGGCGACCGCCCGCACCCGGGCGCGCGCATCACCCGCGACGAGCGCCTGGTCCACGAGCGCCCGGGCGAGGTCCTCGCGCGGGATCGCGCGGGTACGCGGGTCCTGCGGATCGGCCGCCGCGCCGTCGGCCCGCACCAGACGGGGCGAGCGCGTGCCGAGCAGGTCGGTGAGCCGGCCGGCGCGCAGCAGCGTCCAGTCCAGGCCGCTGCCCGCCACGAGCATCTCGCAGCGGCGCAGATCGCGGGCGCGCGCAGCCGGGTCCGCGGCTCCGCGCAGCTCGCGCCCGAGCTCCCCGAGCACTCGGCGCAGCGAGCGGTCCACCCGCGGTGCCGCGGGGTCGCCGTGCAGGGCGAGCGAGGACGAGGCGACGAGTCGGGGGACGTGGCGTCGGCGCATCCCGCGGATCACGCTCATGACCAGGTCGACATCGTCCGCGCCGGGGCCCGCGGTCCCGGAGCCGCCCGCCGCGGCGGTGTCGGGATCGAGGGCGAGGATGACGGCGTCCGCGCCCTCGAGCGCGTCGAGCAGGCCGACCGGGTCGCCCGGGTCGATGCGCACGAGCATCTGGGCGGGGGAGATGCGTGCGAGTCGCGAGGGGTCCTCGGCGGCGCTCACCACCTCGAGGGAGCGCAGCAGTGCGTCGCGCGCGACGGCCTCGCCGAGAAGCCCGTCGGCCCCGAACACCGCGATCCGAGGGTGGCCGGTGGTGGGGTCGGGGCGCGCGCTGCTCATGGAGCCACGGTATCCCGGGGGAGACATGCGGATGTCCCGCCACCGGACACTCCCGGCCCTCCCCGCCCTCCCGCACGGATGGACGGTCTTTGCCCTGGCGAACGGTCCGATGGGAGAGTAGGGACGTGACATCGCGCTCCTCCTCCGCCCCCGAGAGGCTCGGAGGAGGAGACGCCCGCAGCGTGGTCCGCTCCCTCGTCGGCCCGGTGTACGCACCCACCCTGATCGAGGCCTCCGGCAGCAACGCGCTGCTGCCCGTGATCCCGCTGCTCGCGCTCGCGCTCGGCTTCTCGGTGCCGATGACCGCCGCGATCACCCTCGTCTTCGGCATCGCCGCGGTCCTCGGCCCCATCCCCTCGGGCCGTCTCATGGATCGGGTGGGCGCGCAGAGGGCGCTCGTGGGCACGGGCCTGCTGCTCGTGGTCACGAACATCGTCGCGCTCGTGGTCATCGGCCGCGGGCTCGCCGAGGGGCCGACGCTCGTCCACCGCATCATGCTCGTCGTGCTGCTCGTGGTGATGGCCACGAGCTCCCAGGTGTGGGCGCTCGGGCGTCAGTCCTACCTCGGAGGGGCCCTGCCCGCGGCGATCCGCGCCCGGGGCATGACCCTGTTCGGCGGCATGGTGCGCATCGGGCAGGTCGTCGGCCCGCTGCTCGGCGCGGGCGTGACGGCGCTGGGCCACGAGAGCTGGGTCTTCGCCCTGTTCGCGGTGCTCAGCGGGACGGCGACGATCATGGTCGCGGTGTTCATGGTGCCGGGCGAGGGCCGACGGGCACCGCGCGCGGGCGCGGCCGACGGCCGCGCCCGCGTCGCTCCCGCCCGGGCGGATGCTCCCCGACGCAGCGCCGCCCGCTCGCGCCTGACCCGCGGGGTGCTCGCCCGCATGCTCGTGGTCGGCCTGGGCATCACCCCGCTGATGATGGCGCGCGTGAACCGGCCGACGATCGTCCCGCTGCTCGGCGCCGTCCTCGGGGTCGACGCCACCACCATCTCCGTCATCTTCGGCGTCTCCGCAGTCCTCGACATCGCGCTCGTGGTGCCGGCCGGCGTGCTCATGGACCGCTTCGGCCGCGCCGCCGTCGCCGTGCCGTGCTCGCTCATCATGGGCGCCGGCTTCGTGCTCATGGGGGTGCTCGCCCTGCGCGCGGGCACGACCGGCGGCTCCGTCGCCGTGCTCGCCCTGCTGATCCCGAGCCTGCTCATCTCGCTGGGCAACGGCCTGGGCTCGGGCATCGTGATGACGCTCGGCATCGACGTCTCCCCGGTGCACGGACGCACCAGGTACCTGGCCTGGTGGAACACCATGATCGGCGTGGGCCGGCTGACCGCCCCGCTGCTGGTCACCGTGATCACCCTGCTGGCGCCGGTGGCCGCCGCGTCGATCGCGAGCGGCGTGCTCTGCCTCGGCGGCGGGGCCTGGCTCGCCCGGGTGCTGCCGCGGCACACGCCCGCCCCCGAACCGCGGCGAGGGTGAGCGCGGGCGACGATCGTCGGATGCGAGGGACGGCCCCCATGAGGTTCCATCGGTGCATGCCGCGCACCCCGAGCACCTCGCCGTCCCCGCTCGTGCTCTTCGAGGACGTGGCCGTCCTCCAGGACGACGTGCTCATGCTCGACGACGCGACCGGGTCCGTCGACGCCGGCGGCGTGCTCGCCCTGCGCGGCCCCAACGGCGCGGGCAAGACCACGCTGCTGCGCGTGCTCGCCGGCCTGCTCGCGCCGACCACGGGGAGGGTGCGCATCGCGGGCAGGTCGCCGGATGACCGCGACCGGGAGTTCCGCCGCGCCCTCGCCGCCCTCATCGGCCCTCCCATGACCGCGCGCGACCTCACCATCGCCGAGCACCTGCGCTTCGTCGCCGCCACCTGGGGCAGCGGGCCGCGCGCCGCCGGCGAGGTCTCCGACTCGCTGCTCGAGGAGCTCGGCATCGCCGCGCTCGCCCGCCGGTATCCGCACGAGCTCTCGAGCGGCCAGTCCCAGCTCGTCGCGATCGCCCTCTCCCTCGCCCGTCCCTCCCGGGTGCTCGCCCTCGACGAGCCCGAGCAGCGTCTGGATCCCGACCGTCTGGAGCGCGTGATCGACGCCCTCGCCCGGCGCGCGGAGGGCGGCGCCGCGATCGTCGTCGCGACCCACAGCCCCCGCCTCGCGGAGGCCCTCGCCACGAAGACCGTGGAGCTCGCGGGGGACACGGAGGACGACGGCCCGGACGCCGGTGGGACCGCGCACGACGGCGACGCGGACGGGGCGCGCTGATGGCCGACCCGGCCTCGCGGGATCCCGCCGTGCAGAACGCCGTCGAGCAGGACCTCGCCGCGCAGGACCGTGCCGCGAAGGACGCCGTCGCACGGGTCTGGGCCGCACGCGCGAATGCCCGCGGCGCCCTCGACCTCGCCTATCTCCTGTACCTGGTCGTGATCACGATCCTCGTGATCGCCGTGCCGCTGCTGCGCGAGCTCGGCCTCCTGCTCGCCCGGCCCGACGTGCTCCCGGTGATCTCCGCGCCCGCGGCGGGCGGCCTCGTGACCGCAGGGCTGCTCCTCGCGGCGGGACTGCTCGTCCTGCTGGGGGCGAGCCGAGGACCGGCGGTGCTGCCGCCCTTCTTCGTGGTCACCCTCGCCTCCTCGCACCGTCCGCGGCGCACCGCCCTTGTGCGGCCCTTCGCCCGCACGGGCGCGGCGCTCGCGATCGGACTGCTCGTGCTGGCAGGCGTGATCGGCTGGGTCCTCGTGCTCGGAGGGTCGACGAGCCCGGCCGGGGCGGTCGCCCTGGGGATCGCGGGCCTCGGCACGACGGCGCTCCTCGAAGGCGCGTGGCTCGCCGGGCAGGTCCTGCCCGGGGCAGGACGCCGGATCCTCGCGCTCGTGCTCGGCCTCGGGGCCGTCGGCGCGGTGCTCGGGACGGTGCGCGGCGGCGCAGTGGTCCGGCGCCTGCTCGCCCTCGCGTATCCCGTCGGGGGAGCGGACATGGGCGTCCCGTGGGTAGCGGCGCTGGCCGTCCTCGTCCTCGGGCTGCTCGTGTCGATCCTGTGCGTTCCCGCGCTCGACCGCGTGCGCGGCACGGTGCTGCTCGAGCAGGCCGCGCGCTGGGAGTCGGCGCTCACGAGCGCGCGCAGCGGTGACCTCGCGGCGGCCGCCGGCACCTATCGGGTGCGGCCCACGGCCGGCCGACGCCTGCCGGCCGTGCGGACGGGCACGCGGAGCGCGGGACTCGTCGGCCTCTACCTGCGGCGTGATCTGGTAGCGCTCGTGCGCACCCCGGAGCGGCTCGTCCTCGGCGTGCTCGGCGTCCTCGCCGCGAGCATCCTCCTGGTCGCCGCCCGGGTGCTGATGGGGCCGCTCGGGTTCACGGCGCTCGTGCTCGGTGCGCTCCTGCTGTGGAGCGCGAGCGGGGTGTTCGTCGACGGGCTGCGCCAGGGCATCGAGTCCCTCGGCGCGCCGCGCCTGCTCGCGCAGGGCGTGGGTGCCCAGGTCCTCCTGCACTCCCTCGCGCCCCTGCTCGTGATCGGCCTGCTCAGCGTGCTCGGCTCCGGCCTCGGGGTGCTCGTGCTCCCGGACACGGGCCCGGACCCGGTCCCGGGCGCCGGCGGGGCGCTCGCCGTCGTGCTCGCCCCGGCGCTCGTGCCGCTGATGATCGTCGGACGGGCGCGCGACGCCGCCAAGGGGCCGATGCCCCTCGCGCTCGCCACCCCGATCCCGACGCCGCAGGGCGATGCCTCGATCCTCCCGCTCGTCGCCTGGCAGGCCGACGCGATCCTGTGCGCGCTGCTCGCCGCGGGCCTGCTGTTCCTCGCCCTCGGGGTGTCCTGGACGTGGGCGTTCGGACTCTGGGCGGTCGCCGGGGCGCTGCTCGCGAGCGATGCGCGCCGACGCGTGCAGGCGCTCAGCCGCGGCGGGCGATGACCTCTCCCAGACGGCCCACGCCGTCCGCGATCACCTCGGGGGAGTGGGTGACGAAGCTCAGACGCATCGTCGAGCGGTCCGCGTCCTCGGCGAAGAAGGACCAGCCGGGCAGGTAGGCGACGCCTGCGGAGACCGCGTCGGCCAGCAGGTCCTGCGCGTCCCAGCCCTCGCCGAGAGCAGCCCACAGGAACATGCCGCCCTGCGGCCGCGTGACGTGCGCGCCCCCGGGGAGCCGGCCCGCGAGGGCGCGGGCCATCGCGTCCCGTCGCTCCCGGTAGACCTCGATGACCTTCGCGACGTGCGCGTCGAGGTCCTTGGTCTCCAGGTAGCGGGCGACGGTGAGCTGGTCGACCACGGAGGACTGCATGGAGATCGCTGCCTTCGCGACGGCCAGGGTGTCCAGGATCGGGCCCTCGGCCCGGATCCAGCCGATGCGCACACCCGGGCTCATGAGCTTCGACATCGACTTCATGAGCAGGGTGCGCGAGGACATGCCGGGCTCGGAGGCGATCGGCGCGAAGCGCTCCCCGTCGAAGGAGAGCTCCCCGTAGGGGTCGTCCTCGATGAGCGGGACGTCGTGGCGACGCAGCACGTCCGCGACCTGTGCCCGGCGCTCGGCGGACATCGAGCGCCCGGTGGGGTTCTGGAAGGTGGGGATCAGGTAGACCAGGCGCGGGTGGTGCGCGCGGATCGCGGCGTCCAGCGCATCGGGCAGCACGCCGCCGTCGTCCGTGGCCACACCCACCATGCGCGCCCCGTGCACCGCGAAGGCCTGCACCGCGGCGAGGTAGGTGGGGGACTCGACGAGCACCACGTCTCCCGGCTCGATGAGCGCCTCCGCGGCGACGAACAGCCCCTCCTGCGACCCCGAGGTGACGCGGATCTGGGAGGCGTCGGTGGGCAGCTCGCGCGAGAGCCGGCGCGCGGCCTGCTCGCGCAGCTCCGCCTCGCCCTCGCTCACCCCGTACTGGAGGGCGCGGGTCCCCCGCTCGCGCAGCACCCAGTCGTAGCACTCGGCGATGTCCGCGAGGGCGAACAGGGAGGGGTCGGGGATGCCCCCGGCGAAGGAGACCACGTCGGGCCGCGCGGCGAGGGAGAAGATGTCCTTGAGCGGCGAGCTGGCCATCCCGGCGTAGCGGGCGGCGACGGGGAAGGCGAAATCTGGGGTGCTGGCCGAGCTCATCTGCGTGGACATGGGGACATGCTCGCACGCGGGCACCGGCCCGTCGCGCAGGGCGCGATGTGAGGCTCTCAGGCGCCGAGCACGCCCTCGATGCGCAGCAGAGCCTCCTTCGTGCCGATGCCTCCCGCGTAGCCGGTGAGGGAGCCGTCGGCCGCGACCACCCGGTGGCAGGGCACGAGGATCGAGATCGGGTTCGCGCCGACGGCCGCGCCGACCGCCTGCGCGGCGCGCGGCGAGCCGATCTGCCGGGCGAGCGACCCGTACGTGGTGGTGTCGCCGAAGGGGATCCGGCGCAGCTGCTCCCACACGCTGCACTGGAAGGCCGTGCCCTCGAGGCGCAGCGGCACGTCGAACACGGTGCGAGTGCCCGCGAGGAAGTCGAGCAGCTGGCGGGAGGCCTCCTCGAGCAGCGGATCCTTCCCGGTCACGTGGGTGCCGAGGCGCTCGGCGCGCGGGAAGTGCGCCTGGGCCTCGCGCCAGACGCCGGTGACGGCGTCGCCGTCGGCCGTGCGGCGGGCCGCGATGAGATAGCGGCCGACGGGGGTCTCGACGGCGAGGTGCCGCGAGGAGTCGTTCTGCGTCGTGCTGTTCTGCGCGGTGCTGTTCATGAGGTGCGTGTCCTTCGGGTGCGGTGGGCGGGCGGCAGGGAGGCGGCGTGGTGCCACAGGTGCAGGCTCGCGTACGAGCGCCAGGGGGCGGCGGGTGCGAGGGACACGGGGAGGTCGTCGAGGTCGTCGGCGATGCCGAGGTCGCGGGCGGCGGCGAGCAGGGCGACGTCCCGCGGGGGAGCGAGGTCGCTCCCGCGGGTGCCGCGCAGCAGCGCGTACCCGGCCGTCCAGGGACCGACGCCGGGCAGGGCGAGGACGGCAGCGTGCAGCGCGGCGGGGTCGAGGGCGTCGGCGTCGGGCGTCGCGGTGAGCGCCCCGACGAGCGCGCGGCGGCGGGCGCCGGGGCCGCGGTACCACTCCTCGGCCCGGGCGGCGGCGTCCTCGGGCACCGGGCCCACGCGGTGCACGCCGCCCACGTGCAGGGCGGAGGGCAGAGCCTCGCCCGCGAGATCGGTGGCCCGCGCGATCTGGTCGCGCGCCTGGGCGGCCGTGATCTGCTGGCCGACGATCGCCCACATCAGCGCCTCCGCGAGCGAGGGCAGTCCGGGCAGACGCACCCCGGGCCGCGCAGCGACGAGCGGGGCGAGCACGGGCAGCGCACGGGCGAGCGACGCGTCGATGCCGACGGGGTCCGCGTCCAGATCGAGCATGCGGCGCGCGAGGCCGACGGCCGCGCCGTAGTCGCGCACGTCGGCCAGATGCATCGTGGCCGGCAGCTGCGCCGTGCCGCGCCCGGTGAGCGCGGGCAGCGCGACCTCGAGCACGCCGGGGCCGTGGGGGAGGCGCACGGCCCGTCGCCAGAGGGCGCCGGAGGCGTTCCCGATGCCCGCGGTGCCCGCGGCGCCGTCCTCGGGAGCGGGGGCACGATCTGCGTGATGCGATACGGCGTCCGGCCCGTCGTCCCCCCGGACGATCTCGTCGACGCCCGCGACGGCGCGCGCGGCGAACCAGCGCGCGAGCCCGTCGCCGTCGAAGGGGAGGCGGACGGCGAGGCGGGCCCGCAGATGCGCGGCGTCGTCGTCGACAGCGGCCGCGTCGCGGTCGGGCCCGTGGGCGCCGGCGACGGCCGGGAGGGCCGGGCGTCCCTTCGCCCCGGCGCGCTCGCGGACCACGGAGGGCGCGTGCCCGAACACCCGCGTGAAGGTGTCGTGCAGCTGCCGCTCGCTGCCGAATCCCGCCGCGAAGGCGACCCGCCCGAGCGGCAGGTCTGTCTGGACGACGAGGTCGTGGGCGCGCCGGGCACGGCGCATGCGCGCGTGGGCGAGGGCGCTCGCGCCGGTGCGCGCGATGAGCGTCCGGTGCAGCGTGCGCTCGGAGACCGCGAGACGGGCGGCGAGCCGCGGCACCGAGCCGTCGTCGAGGGCACCGCCGTCGATGAGCCGCAGTGCGCGGCGCGCGAGATCGCCGGCGGGGTCCTCGTCCGGGGAACCGGGCGGGGCCGACGGCCCGCAGCGCTTGCAGGCGCGGAAGCCGGCCTCGACGGCCGCCGCGGCAGACGGCGCGAACTCGACGTTCGCGCGCGCCGGGGTGCGCGCCGGACAGGAGGGGCGGCAGAAGATCCCCGTCGAGCGGACGCAGGTGAAGAACGTGCCGTCGAAGCGGGCATCGCGCGCCCGGATCGCGGCGAAGCGCTCGTCGTCCGTCATCTCGTGCATGCCCCCAGTGAACTCCCTGCGCACCAGCGGCGCCAGCGGGATTCGGTCATCGCGGCGTGGGCATCGGCAGCCGTCGGACGAACCTGCATGCGGCTGCCGCCCGAGGGTCTAGCCTGAGAGCAGGACGGGGAGCACCGCTCCGCGGCCGGGGGCAGGACCCGCGGTCGCCCGGGCGCGGATGCTCCCGCGGAGCCGCTGGACCGGCCCCGACCCGCAGTCGACGAGCAGGGGGACGCAGCACGTGGACGATCCGAGCGCACCGATCCCGCAGCGGATCCTGCGACCGCTCACCGAGTCGGCGATCTTCCTGGTCCTGACCATCGACGAGGGCGGCGAGGACGGCGTGCGCGAGGTCCTCGACGGCTATACCGGGACCCTGCGCACCGTGCGCTCGCGGATCGTCGCGGCGGACCTCGGGTGCGTCGTCGGCATCGGCGCGCGCGCCTGGTCCCGCCTGTTCTCCGGGCCGGTCCCCCAGGGGCTGCACACCTTCCCCGCCCTGTCCGGGACGGTCCACGACGCCCCGTCGACCCCCGGCGACCTGCTCTTCCACATTCGCGCCCACCGCATGGACATGTGCTTCGAGCTCGCCGGCCAGCTCATGCGCCGGCTGCGGCCGCACACGACCGTGCAGGACGAGGTCCACGGGTTCCGCTACTTCGACTCCCGCGACGTCATCGGCTTCGTCGACGGCACCGAGAACCCCGAGGGCCGCGAGGCGCAGGGATTCGTGCTCCTGGACGAGGAGGCCGATCCCGACTTCGCCGGCGGCAGCTACGTCACCGTCCAGAAGTACGTGCACGACATGGAGGGCTGGGAGCAGCTCACCGTCGAGCACCAGGCCGATGCCATCGGCCGCCACAAGTGGGACAACGTCGAGATGGACGACGACACCAAGCCCGCCGACTCCCACACCGCTCTCACCGTCATCGAGGATGTCGACGGCACGCAGCTGAAGATCGTGCGCGACAACATGCCCTTCGGCAGCGCCGCGGCCGACGAGTTCGGTACGTATTGCATCGGCTACTCGCGCGATCTCGACGTCACCGAACAGATGCTGCGCAACATGTTCCTGGGCGACCCCGAGGGCACGAACCACGACCGGCTCCTGGACTTCTCGAGCGCGCTCACCGGCACCCACTTCTTCGTCCCCACCCTCGACTTCCTCGACGACATCCCGTCGGCGCCGGGGGAGGGGGACGACGATGACGCCACGCCCGCTGCCGGCGCCCCCGATACCGGCCCGTCGGACCCGTCCCCGTCGGACCCGGCCCCGTCGGACCCGGCCTTGTCGGACCCGTCCCCGTTGGACCCCGCCGAGGGGTCCCTGCGCATCGGTTCGCTCGCGCCCGCCGCCCCGAATGATCCGGGCCCCGACGATCCTGCCCGGCACGATCCAGACCTGCGAGTTCCCGCCCCGCACGATTCCGCCCCGCACAACCCCGGCACCACCGGGACGAAGGAGACGCCATGAACAACCTGCATCGCGAGCTCGCGCCGATCTCCACCGCGGCATGGGAGGACATCGAGGACGAGGCGAAGCGCTCGTTCCGCCGCAATGTCGCCGGGCGGCGCCTGGTCGACGTGAGCGGCCCCCACGGCCTCGACCTGGCCTCGGTCACCACCGGCCATCGCCGCCGCGTCGACCTCGGCCTCGAGGGCGTGCGCGGCAGCCTGCGCGAGTCCCAGCCGCTCACCGAGCTCACGGTCCCCTTCACCATCAGCCGGGAGGCGATCGACGACGTCGACCGCGGCGCCCAGGATCCCGACTGGGATCCCGTGGTCGACGCCGCCCGCACGATCGCGCTCGCCGAGGACCACGCCGTGTTCAACGGTCTGGAGGCCGCGCGCGTCACGGGGATCACGCCCGGCGCTCGGTCCCTCGCCCGGACGCTGCCCGAGGACGTGCGGGACTATCCCGACGCCGTCTCGCAGGCGATGACGGCGCTGCGCCTGGAATCGATCGACGGCCCGTACGCTCTCGCCCTCAGCGCGGACGCCTACCGCGAGGTCAACGAGACCACCAATCACGGATACCCGATCATCGAGCACCTCCGGCGCGTGCTCGACGGGCCGATCGTGTGGGCCCCCGCGATCGAGGGCGGCGTGCTGCTCTCGCGCCGCGGCGGAGACTTCGAGCTGACCATCGGCCAGGACGTCTCCATCGGCTACGACTCGCACGATGCGGACACCGTGACGCTCTACTTCCAGGAGTCGATCACGTTCCTCTCGTACACGCCGGAAGCCGCGGTCCCGCTGCTCGCGGCGGAGTGACCGGCAGCGACATTCGGGACGATTCCGTGCCGAAAACCTGGTGATTCCGGCACGGGATCCTCCCGACGGCCTCGCGAGCGCCGACGGCCGCAGCGAGCCGATGATCGTCGAGGCGACGACATGCGAAGAGCCCCGGACCGAACGGTCCGGGGCTCTTCGGCGTCCCGCAGCGGAGGCGGGGCCTCTGGAGCGGGCGACGGGAATCGAACCCGCGTCATCAGTTTGGAAGACTGAGGCTTTACCATTAAGCTACGCCCGCGTGACCAGCGCAGATGCTGTTCCCCGGCACCCTTTTCGGGTGCTGTCGAACATCGGATCCTCGGGAGCCCAGAGGCTCGTCGGACGTGCGCTGCATCGTGTGCGGCCGCCCCTATTAGACCAGAGGTGCGGGCTCGGGCGCACCTCGGCCCGGTCCCCGATGGCATGTCTCCCATCACAGGTGCCGGACGCGGCCGGGAGCGTGCAGGGGCGACCGGGTAGGATCTGGTGGGTTGCCCTCCGGGGTGTAGCTCAGCTTGGTAGAGCACCCGCTTTGGGGGCGGGATGCCGCAGGTTCAAATCCTGTCACCCCGACCCGCGGCTGGGTCGCCACCGTGCCGAGTCGCCGGGGCGGCGCCACCGGACAAGTCCAGAACACCGATAGACCTCAGGGAGACCTGCACGTGAAGACCGAAGTCGAGAAGCTCAGCCCGACCCGGGTGAAGCTCACCGTCGCTGTGCCGTTCGACGAGCTGAAGCCGGCCGTCGAGGCGGCAACGAAGAAGATCGCCGAGCAGGTGCAGATCCCGGGCTTCCGCAAGGGCAAGGTCCCCACGCGCCTGGTGGAGCAGCGCTTCGGTCGCCCGGCGATCATGCAGGAGGCCGTCAACGACGCCCTCCCGGAGTTCTACCAGAAGGCCGCGACCGAGTCGGAGATCCGCCCGCTGGGGCGTCCCGAGGTCGAGGTCACCGAGATCCCGGGCCTGGACGGCACCGACGCCGGTGACCTGAACTTCACGGTCGCGCAGGACGTGCGCCCCGAGTTCACCCTCCCCGAGCTCTCCGACGTGGTCGTCGAGATCGAGGAGCCCACGGTCGACGACGACGCCGTCCAGGTGCGCCTGGACGCTCTGCGCGAGCGCTTCGGCACCCTCGTGGGCGTCGACCGTCCCGCGCAGGACGGCGACTTCGTCTCCCTCGACATGACCGCGAAGGTCGGTGACGAGGAGGTCGAGTCCGTCGAGGGCGTGTCGTACCACATCGGCGAGGGCAACATGCTCGACGGCCTGGACGAGGCGCTCATCGGCCTGTCGGGCGGCGAGACCACGACCTTCACCTCGAAGCTCGCCGGCGGCGACCGCGCCGGCGAGGACGCGGACATCACCGTCACCGCCCAGAGCGTGAAGGTGCGCGAGCTGCCCGAGGCCGACGACGAGTTCGCCGAGATGGCCTCCGAGTTCGACACCATCGACGAGCTCAAGGCCGACCTCAAGGAGCAGGCCGCGAAGGACGCCGAGGGCAACCGTGTGGCCCTGGCCCGCAACGCCTTCCTCGACAAGCTCGTCGCGGACCTCGACCTGCCTGTGCCGGATCAGCTCGTCGAGGACGAGATCGCCCAGCACCTCGAGAACGAGGGCAAGGAGCCCGGCGACCCGCACGCCGAGGAGATCCGCGAGGACACGATCTCCGGCATCCGTGCGCAGTTCGTGCTCGACGCGCTCAACGAGACCCGCGAGGTCCAGGTGGAGCAGGAGGACCTCATGTCCTACCTGAGCCAGCTCGGCGCCCAGTACGGCATCGACCCCAACCAGCTCATCTCGATGCTGGCCCAGTCCGGCCAGCTCGAGCAGGTCTTCGCCGAGGCCCAGCGCTCCAAGGCCCTCGACGTGGCCCTCGCCGACATCACGGTGAAGAACACCGCCGGCGACGTGCTCGACCTGGGTCTGACCAAGGCCGACGCCGTCGAGGCGGATGCCGACGCCGAGGGCGAGGAGGCCGAGAAGGCTCCCGCGAAGAAGGCGCCGGCCAAGAAGGCCCCCGCGAAGAAGGCGCCGGCCAAGAAGGCTCCGGCCACCAAGGCGACCGCCTCGAAGTCCTCCGCCGCGGCGGAGGACGCCGAGGGCGAGGAGAAGACCCCGGCGAAGAAGGCTCCGGCCAAGAAGAGCACCGCCGCGAAGTCGACCACCTCGACCGCCGCCAAGAAGACGACCGCCGCGAAGTCCACGACCTCGAAGACGGCCGCCTCCAAGACGACCGCGTCGAAGTCCGCCTCGACCAAGACCACCGCGTCGAAGTCGACGGCCGCCAAGAAGCCCGCCGCCTCCAAGGCGACGTCGGCCACGTCCGCGGCAGCCAAGAAGTCCGAGGAGTCCGCCGAGGACAAGTGATCCTCGCAGGACACCACCCGGGCCGCGTCCGCTGAGACGCGCCGGGACACAGGAACGGGCCGCCCGCCGGAGAGATCCGGTGGGCGGCCCGTTCCCTGTGCGCCGTGGACTGTGCTGCGGTGTGCCCGGGTGCGCCGGGGTCGGTAGGTCGTACTCCAGAGGGCAAGGGCGGTCGGAGCGGTCATGAGGACGGCCGCGCGCACCGTCGCCTCCCCGGGGGCATCCCGCATCGGTTCCGGCTCCAGTCCCTGCCGCGCGGCGTGTGAGCTCGCGCTGTGAGGCGGCGGGTGACGAGTCGTGCCCGGGGCGCTGAGGCAGGATCCTTGGATCTGCCTCACGCCACCCGCACGCGGGCCCGTGCTCCGGCCCGCACGCCCACCCCGGCCTCACGCCCACGCGTCCGCCGCACCACGGGCGCGCACACGCAGAACGGGGCGGCACCTGTGCGGTGCCGCCCCGTTCCGGGCTGCCGTGGTGATCGTGGGGCCGCGGAGGGCCCGCTCGATCAGCGGTAGGAGATGAAGGTCGGGCTGCCCCAGATGGTGCGCTCGACGACCTGCTGGCGGGAGCCGGACGCGTCGATGACCTTGTTGTTGCCGGCGTAGATGCCGACGTGACCGGGCCAGTGGACGATGTCGCCGGGCTGGGCCTGCGACTGGGAGATGCGGGTGCCGCCGGCCGCCTGGCCGCTCGAGGTGCGCGGCAGGGACTTGCCGGCCTGCGAGTAGGCGTAGGTGGTCAGGCCCGAGCAGTCGAGGCCGCTCGACGGGTTCGAGGAGCCCCAGCTGTAGTGGACGCCGATCTGCGAGCGCGCGGCCGAGACGATCGAGGAGCCGGAGGTGCTCGACGAGGAGCTGGAGGCGCTCGCGGAGGAGCCGCCGTTCAGCGCGCCGCGGGTCTCGGGGCCGACGCGGCCGTCGACGCGCAGGCCGTTGGTCGACTGGAAGTCGCGCACGGCGGCGTTGGTCTTGGTGCCGAACACGCCGTCCACGGCGAGGTGGGCGCCGTGATCGTTGAGGGAGGCCTGGAGGGCGGAGACCCGCTCGCCGCGGACGCCCGAGAACAGGGTCGCGCCGGCGCTGAGCGACGTGCTCTTGGCGGAGGCCGTGGTGGTCACGGCGGCCTTGGCGGTGCTCGCGCTCGTGGTGTTCTGCGCCGGGGCGGCGGGGGCGGTCTGCGCGGTCGCGCCCTGCATGGTGAAGGCCGATCCGACCAGGACCGTGCCGAGGACGGCGGCGCCGCTCGCGGTGCGGACCGCGGCCGAGGAGGCGCTGATCGGGGTGACGGCGCGGCCGGCGGCGCGGTGCGTGTTCTTCTGGGCCATGTGAGGCGGGGTCCTTCCGGGTCTCATCCAGGGGGTCGGATGACGGCGTGCAGGGTCCTCATCCGGTGCTGGATGAACGGTGCGGGGTGCTCGGCGCTGCGGGCGGGGAAGGCCTCTGCTTCGTCCGGCACTTTGAGACTAGTTCCGCGGAATAGTGGGGGCCAGCGGTTTGGTGCACCCCGACCAGCTCCTTTGCCACTCCTTGGGAAAGCGCAGAACCTTCATGGCCAGGCAGGGAGCCTCCTTTACCGCGCGGGGGCGCAGGACGTGACCCGCTCCGCGGGCGGCACCTTCGTCGGTGGGCCGGCCGGGTCCCTCGTCGCCCGGCCGATCGGTCCCGCGCCGGCGGGTCCGCCGGGACGCTCCCGGTCCGCCGGCGGGGCCGCTCGGAACGGGGCACGGGTGTGCGCCTGCGGCGAACAGCATGCCGGGGGAGCGGGCGCTCGACATAGAGTCGACCCCATCGAGAAGTCGGCCCCTCTAAGGAGTAATCCATGACCTCGCAGCCCCGCAACGCCTCGGGCGACACCCCCATGGGACTGGACGACAACGTCTATCAGCGCCTGCTGCGCGAGCGCATCGTCTGGCTCGGGGAGGACGTGCGCGACGACAACTCCAACGCCATCTGCGCCAAGCTCCTGCTGCTCGCGGCGGAGGACCCCGAGAAGGACATCTACCTCTACATCAACAGCCCCGGCGGCTCCATCACCGCGGGCATGGCCATCTACGACACCATGCAGTACATCCAGCCCGACGTCGTCACCATCGCCATGGGCATGGCGGCGTCGATGGGCCAGTTCCTGCTGTCCTCCGGCGCGTCCGGCAAGCGCTACGCGACCCCGAACACCCGCGTGCTCATGCACCAGCCGCTCGGCGGCCTCGGCGGCACCGCGAGCGAGATCAAGATCCAGGCGGACCTGATCCTGTCCATGAAGAAGCAGATGGCGGAGCTGACGGCCGAGCAGACCGGCAAGAGCGTCGAGCAGATCATCGCCGACGGCGACCGCGACCACTGGTTCACCGCTCCCGAAGCCCTCGAGTACGGCTTCATCGACGGGATCGTCACCCGTGCGGACGACGTCAGCGGCGGGGGCGGGACCGACGACTGAGCCGCCCGTCGGCCCGCATCCGTCGCACCCGAACCGTCTTCACGAACCACCCAAGGAGCACCACGTGACCTTCGATCCCCGCTTCGCCCCCCAGGCAGGCGCCGGCATGCCCATCGCGCAGGCCGGGCCGATGCCGTCCTCCCGCTATGTCCTGCCGCAGTACGAGGAGCGCACGGCGTACGGCTTCAAGCGCCAGGACCCCTACACCAAGCTGTTCGAGGACCGCATCATCTTCCTGGGCGTCCAGGTCGACGACGCCTCGGCCGACGACGTCATGGCCCAGCTGCTCGTGCTGGAGTCGCAGGACCCTGACCGTGACATCACGCTGTACATCAACAGCCCCGGCGGCTCGTTCACCGCGCTCACCGCGATCTACGACACCATGCAGTACATCAAGCCCGACATCACCACGGTGTGCCTCGGGCAGGCGGCCTCCGCGGCGGCCGTGCTGCTGGCGGCGGGCGCTCCCGGCAAGCGCCTCGCGCTGCCCAACGCCCGCATCCTCATCCACCAGCCCGCGATGGGCGGCCAGGGCGGCGGCCAGGCCTCGGACATCGAGATCCAGGCCAACGAGATCCTGCGCATGCGCGAGTGGCTCGAGACCACGCTCGCCCACCACACGGGACGCGCGCCCGAGGACGTCAACCGCGACATCGAGCGCGACAAGATCCTCACCGCGCAGGGCGCCCTCGAGTACGGCCTGGTCGACCAGGTGCTCGCCTCGCGGAAGGACGCCCCCGGCCAGCTCTCCCGCTGAGCCGGCAGCACCGGGCCGCGCCCCATGGGGCGCCGCGCGCGGCCCCGGAGTTCCTGACCCCGGGGCCGCGCGTCTCCCACGACGCGGGAGCGCGCTGGGCTACCGTTGATGCACGCGGACGCCGTCCGCGGGCGGCAGCGACCGCGGCGGCACGAGCCGCAACGGCCGGACCGGAAAGGGAAGAGGACGGACATGGCGCGCATGAGCGACGGAGCCGACGTGTTCAAGTGCTCCTTCTGCGGCAAGTCGCAGAAGCAGGTGGAGCGCCTGATCTCGGGCCCGCAGGTGTACATCTGCGAGGAGTGCATCGAGCTGTGCAACGAGATCATCGCCGAGGAGGTCCAGGCCGCCAAGCCCGCCGCCGAGGAGCCCGCACCCCTGCCCAGCCCGCGGGAGATCTTCGACTTCCTGCAGCAGTACGTCGTCGGCCAGGACCCCGCCAAGAAGGCGCTCTCGGTCGCCGTCTACAACCATTACAAGCGCGTGCGCGCCCAGGAGGCCGCCGCCGAGGCGACCCAGGGGCCGGCCGTCGCCGGCACGGCGAAGGATGCGACGCCCGCCAAGGGGGCGAAGGGGCCCGCCCGTGCAGGCGCCCCCGGCGCCGATGAGGCCGAGGAGAGCACCGAGGAGGAGGTCGAGGTCGCCAAGTCCAATGTGCTGATCGTCGGCCCCACCGGATGCGGCAAGACCTACCTCGCCCAGACCCTCGCGCGCCTGCTCGACGTGCCCTTCGCGATGGCCGACGCCACGGCGCTCACCGAGGCCGGCTACGTGGGCGAGGACGTCGAGAACATCCTGCTCAAGCTGCTCCAGGCCGCCGACTACGACGTCGCCAAGGCCGAGCGCGGCATCATCTACATCGACGAGGTCGACAAGATCGGCCGCAAGGCCGAGAACCCGTCGATCACGCGGGACGTCTCCGGGGAGGGCGTGCAGCAGGCGCTGCTGAAGATCCTCGAGGGCACTGTGGCGGCGGTGCCGCCGCAGGGCGGACGCAAACACCCCCATCAGGAGTTCATCCAGATCGACACGACGAACGTGCTGTTCATCGTGGCCGGCGCCTTCGCCGGGATGGAGGACATCATCGGCTCGCGCATCGGCAAGCGCGGCATCGGGTTCGGCGCCGAGCTGCACGCGCCCATGGAGCAGACGGAGATCTACTCCAAGCTGCTGCCCGAGGACCTCCTGAAGTTCGGCCTGATCCCGGAGTTCATCGGCCGCCTGCCCGTGCTCACGAGCGTGGCGAACCTGGATCGCGAGGCGCTCATCCAGATCCTCACGGAGCCCAAGAACGCCCTGGTCAAGCAGTATCAGAAGATGTTCGAGCTCGACGGCGTCGAGCTCGACTTCGAGCGCAGCGCCCTCGAGGCCATCGCCGAGCGCGCGATCGAGCGCGGCACCGGCGCGCGCGGTCTGCGCGCGATCCTCGAGGAGACCCTGCAGGCGGTCATGTTCGAGGTGCCCTCGCGGCGCGACATCGCCCGCGTGGTCATCACCGAGGGCGTGGTGACCGACGGCCGTGCCCCGCTGATGGTGACCACCGCCGAGGTCGAGCGCGAGTCCGAGGACCGCCACGAGCAGAGCGCCTGAGCGGCGCACGAGGGAGACGCGACCATGGCGCGCCACGAGGACACCACCCCGCCCGACGTCCGGGCGAGCGAGATCCGTGCCGACGGGGAGGGCTCGCCCGAGGACGTCGAGCGCGCCCGGGCCCTGCTCGCCGAGGAGCGCTCCAGCATCGACAACATCGATGCGGCGCTCGTGAACCTGCTCGCCGAGCGCTTCCGCCACACCCAGCGCGTGGGCCGGCTGAAGGCCGAGCACGGCCTGCCGCCCGCCGACCCCCGTCGTGAGGAGCAGCAGGTCGCCCGCCTGCGCGCGCTCGCGCAGGAATCCGGGTTGGACCCCGTGTTCGCCGAGTCCTTCCTGAAGTTCATCGTCACCGAGGTCATCCGCCACCACGAGCAGATCCGGGGCGAGGACGCCTCCTGATCCGTCGGCCGATCCGCTCGTCACCCCGCCGTCAGCCGAAGGCCCCCGCCACCCGGCCTGACACGACGTCAGAATCTCGGCCGATGCGGCCGCGAAGAGGCGTTTCGCCGGAGTAGCATCGGCGTATGCCCCGCTTCAGTTTCCTCGAGTGGCCGGTCGTGCGCCAGCTGCGAGACGGCGACGTGCTCGGCCGCGGAACCTCCGTGACCTCGCAGCGCACCCGCAGCATCACGCCCCGCACGGCCGAGGCCGACCACGTCGCGCACAGCGTGTGCCCGTACTGCGCGGTCGGCTGCGGTCAGCTCGTCTACTCGAAGGACGGGAAGGTCACGCAGATCGAGGGCGATCCCGCCTCGCCGATCTCGCGCGGGCGCCTGTGCCCGAAGGGGTCGGCGAGCGAGCAGCTCGTGAACTCCCCGCGCCGCATCACGAAGGTGCGCTACCGCCGCCCCTACGGGACCGAGTGGGAGGACCTCGACCGCGACACCGCGATCGACATGATCGCCGACCGCTTCCTCGAGGCGCGCCGCAAGCACTGGGAGGACGTGGACGCCAAGGGCCACGCCCTGCGGCGGACGATGGGCATCGCGAGCCTCGGCGGCGCGACCATCGACAACGAGGAGAACTACCTCGCCAAGAAGCTGTTCACCGCGGCGGGCGCGATCCAGATGGAGAACCAGGCGCGCATATGACACTCCGCCACGGTTCCCAGTCTGGGAGCCTCGTTCGGACGCGGAGGCGCCACCCAGTCCCTCCAGGACATGGCCAACGCGGATTGCATCATCATCCAGGGCTCGAATATGGCCGAGGCCCATCCCGTGGGCTTCCAGTGGGTGATGGAGGCGAAGTCCCGCGGAGCCACGATCATCCACGTGGACCCGCGCTTCACGCGCACCTCGGCCAACGCGCACAAGCACATCCCCACGCGCGCCGGGAGTGACGTCGTGCTGCTGGGCGCGCTCATCAACCATGTGCTGAGCAACGACCTGTACTTCAAGGATTACGTGCTGGCGTACACCAACGCCTCCACGATCATCTCCGAGGAGTACCTGGACACCGAGGACCTCGAGGGGCTGTTCTCCGGCTACGACCCGGAGACCGGCACCTACGATCCCGCGTCCTGGGCGTACTCGGCCCCGGGCGAGGGCGGGAAGGTCTCCGACGCGAGCGCCTACGAGGGCCGGGAGGGCTCCCACTGGACCGCCGGCCGCGCCGGCGCCGGCGAGGCGTTCGGATCGGGCGGCCCGCCGCTCGAGCACGGAGTCCCCGCACGGGACGAGACCCTGCAGGACCCGCACACGGTCCTGCAGATCCTCAAGCGCCACTACTCCCGGTACACCCCGGAGATGGTCACCGAGGCCTGCGGCATCTCGCGCGAGGACTTCGACTACCTCGCTCGCAAGCTCGTGGAGAACTCCGGCCGCGAGCGCACCACGTGCTTCGCCTACGCGGTGGGCTGGACCCAGCACGTGGGCGGCGCCCAGTTCATCCGCACCGCGGCGATGCTGCAGCTGCTGATGGGGAACGTCGGCCGACCGGGCAGCGGCATCATGGCGCTGCGCGGGCACGCCACCATCCAGGGGTCGACGGACATCCCGACTCTGTTCAACCTGCTGCCGGGCTACCTGCCCATGCCCAAGGCGGGATCGCACGACGACTTCGGGACCTACGCCGACTCCATCGGCCGCAAGGAGCAGAAGGGCTTCTGGGCCGAATCGCGCACCTACGCCGTGAACCTCCTCAAGGCATGGTGGGGCGAGCACGCCACCGCGGAGAACGACTTCGCCTTCGACTACCTGCCGCGGCTCGACGGCCCGGCGGGCACCTACCAGACGCTGATGCGGATGCTCGACGACGGCGTGGACGGCTACTTCCTGCTGGGGCAGAACCCGGCGGTGGGATCGGCGAACGGCCGCATGCAGCGCCTGGGCATGTCCCACCTGAAGTGGATGGTCGTGCGGGACTTCTCCATGATCGAGTCCGCGACCTGGTGGAAGGAGGGACCGGAGATCGACTCGGGCGAGCTGCGCACGGAGGACATCGGCACCGAGATGTTCTTCCTGCCCGCGGCGAACCACACCGAGAAGGCCGGCTCCTTCACCCAGACCCAGCGCCTCGTGCAGTGGCGCGAGAAGGCCGTGGATCCGCCCGGCGACGCGCAGAGCGAGCTCGAGTTCCTCTATGAGCTGGGCCATCGCATCCGCGAGAAGCTCCGGGGCTCGACCGATCCCCGCGACCGGCCGCTGCTCGACCTCACCTGGGACTATCCCGTGGACGAGGAGGGCGAGGTCGACCCGGAGGCCGTGATCGCCGAGATCAACGGCCGCTACGAGACCGGCCCGAAGGCCGGGCGTCCGCTGAGCGGCTACACGGAGATGGCAGACGACGGCTCGACCTCCGGCGGCTGCTGGATCTACACCGGTGTCTACGCCGACGGCATCAACCAGGCCGCCCGCAAGAAGCCCGGCTACGAGCAGGACGAGTTCGCCCACGAGTGGGGATGGGCGTGGCCCATGAACCGGCGCATCCTCTACAACCGCGCCTCGGCCGACCCCGACGGCAAGCCCTGGAGCGAGCGCAAGAAGCTCCTGTGGTGGGACGAGAAGGCGGAGAAGTGGGCCGGCTCCGACGTCCCGGACTTCCCCGCCGACAAGGCTCCGCACGATCCGGGTGACGTGGAGGCGGGCGGGGCGAAGGGCCTGGCCGGGAACGACGCCTTCGTCATGCAGTCCGACGGGCGCGGCTGGCTGTTCGCGCCGACGGGACTGGTCGACGGTCCGCTCCCGACCCACTACGAGCCCGTGGACTCCTCGATCCCGAACCCGCTCTACCCGCAGCAGGCGAACCCGACGCGCGAGTTCATCCAGGACCGGGACAACCTCAACGCCCCGGGGAAGACGGGCGACGCCCGCGAGGACGTGTACCCGTACTACTTCTCGACGTACCGCGTCACCGAGCACCACACGGCGGGCGGCATGAGCCGCTGGCTGCCCTATCTCGCCGAGCTCCAGCCTCAGCTGTTCTGCGAGATCTCCCCGGAGCTCGCCGCGGAGGTCGGGATCGAGCCGTACGGCTGGGCGACGATCATCACCCCGCGCGCCGCGATCGAGGCGATCGCCCTGGTCACGGAGCGCATGAGGCCGCTGACGATCTCGGGGCGCACCGTGCACCAGATCGGTCTGCCCTACCACTGGGCGCAGGGGACGCACGCGGTGGTCGAGGGCGACAGCGTCAACGACCTCATCGCGATGAACCTGGATGCGAACACGCAGATCCAGAACTCGAAGGTCACGGCCTGCGCGATCCGGCCCGGCCGTCGGCCCCGAGGGGCGGCGCGCCAGGAGCTGGTCGAGGAGCTCCAGCGCCGCGCCGGGCTCCAGCTCGACACCGGCGACCAGCTGCTCACGGCGCCCGACTTCCCCGAGGGCACCGAGAGGCAGGACATCGACCTGCAGAGCGGGGAGTCGATCGAGGAGACCTTCGACCTGCCGCCCCACGAGCGCGCCGACGAGGACCACCGCACCGCCGGAACGGAGGAGGACTGATGGGACTGCTGTCCGGACCCGAGGAGAACCCCGCCGCCGACTCCGGATGGGGCCACGACCACGCGCGCAACGGGTTCTTCACCGACACCTCGATCTGCATCGGCTGCAAGGCGTGCGAGGTCGCGTGCAAGGAGTGGAACCGCAATCCCCAGGACGGCGACCTGAAGATCCTGGGCTCGTCCTACGACAACACCGGCTCGCTCGGCGCGAACACCTGGCGCCATGTGGCCTTCGTCGAGCAGACGAAGGACCGCATCGAGGAGGCGCGCGAGTCGGGGCGCAAGCTCGTCTCCCTCGGCATGCCCACGATCGGGCCCCGCAGCGGCGCCACCGCGCCCGGCGGGCGCCCCGGCGAGGACCTCGCCGGCGTGGACACCACGCCCCCGGACACGCCGGAGTTCCGCTGGCTGATGTCCTCGGACGTCTGCAAGCACTGCACGCACGCCGGCTGCCTGGACGTGTGCCCGACGGGGGCCCTGTTCCGCACCGAGTTCGGCACGGTGGTGGTCCAGTCCGACATCTGCAACGGCTGCGGCACCTGCGTGGGCGGCTGCCCCTTCGGCGTCATCGAGCGCCGCGACGACGGCACGGTCTCCCCGAAGGAGGATCGCGGCCGCGTGCAGCAGGAGGTGCCGAACAAGGGCACCGCGAACAAGTGCACCCTGTGCTACGACCGGCTGGTCGAGGGCGAGGAGCCCGCGTGCGCGAAGACCTGCCCCACCACGTCGATCAAGTTCGGGGACCGCTCCGACATGGTCGAGCAGGCCCATGAGCGCGTCGCCCAGCTCCACGCCCAGGGCATGACTGAGGCGCGTCTGTACGGGGCGAACCCGCAGGACGGCGTGGGCGGCACCGGCTCGGTGTTCCTGCTGCTGGACGAGCCCGAGGTCTACGGCCTGCCCCCGGATCCGCAGGTGCCCACGGCCGAGCTACCGCACATGTACCGCACCGCGGCCGTCGCCATGGGCGGCATGCTGGTCGCGACCGCTCTCGCGTTCCTGGGAGGACGTCGGTGACCCATTCCGAGTACGACGAGTACCGCCCGCCAGAGCCCCCGCGCCGACGCCGGCGCGGAGGTGGGAAGGGCGGCGCCGGCGGCGGGGGGCGGCGCCGCCGCGACATGACCGAGAGCGGGGGCGGCGACGGCTCGCGCGAGATCGCGATGGTCGAGGACGTCGAGTTCGAGTCCTACTACGGCCGTCCCGTCGTCAAGGCGCCGCCGTGGGAGACCCCCATCGGGATCTACCTGTTCGTGGGCGGTCTCGCGGGCGCCTCGGGCCTGCTGCAGGCCGGGGCCGCGCTCACCGGGAACGCCGAGCTGCGCCGCAGCGCCCGCCTGGTCGCGATCGCCGCGGTGGGCGTGGGAACCCCTTCGCTCATCATCGACCTGGGGCGCCCCGAGCGCTTCCTGCACATGATGCGCGTGATCAAGGTGAGCTCCCCGATGAGCCTGGGCACCTGGATCCTCAGCTCCTATGCGAGCGGCGCCGCGATGACCGCGGCGGCCGAGGTGGACCGGATGACGGGCGAGCGCCTGCCGCTCGGTCCGCTGCGCCCGCTGCTGCGCCTGGCCGAGGGCCCGTCGGCCGTCCTCCAGGGCGCGATGGGCGCCCCGCTTGCCGCGTACACCGCCGTGCTGCTGGGCGACACCGCCGTGCCGACCTGGAACGCGGCCCGCCACGGCCTGCCCTTCGTGTTCGTCTCCTCGGCGAGCCTCGCCGCCGGGGGCATGGCGATGGCGCTGACCTCGCGGAAGAAGGCGGGCCCGGCGCGGCTGCTGGCCGCGGCGGGCGTCGTCGGCGACCTCGTGGGCATGCACTTCACGAAGTCGACGATGCACCCGCTGGAGTCCGAGCCCCTCGAGGAGGGCACGCCCGGGAAGCTTCTCACCTGGGCCGAGCGCCTCGCGGTCGCCGGCGGCATCGGCACCCTGTTCGCGCGGCGCAGCCGCTCGGTCGCCGTCGCGAGCGGCCTGGCCCTCGCGGGCGCCTCCGCCCTCACGCGCTTCGGCGTGCTGAAGGCCGGCCACGAGTCGGTGAAGGACCCGCGGCGCGTGATGATCCCGCAGAAGGACCGCCTCGAGAAGCGCCGCGCCGCCGGCATCACCGACGACTCGATCACCACCGGGTGGTGATCCGGCGCCCGGCATCGGCCGTCGGCCCGCGGGTCAGGAGCGGATGCCTATCGTCCCCGCGGGAGCGTCGGCCGAGGCGGGCGCCGTCCGGCCGATGATCGGATACCCGGGGACCTCGCCGACCACGAGCAGACCGCCGGAGGTCTGCGCGTCGGCGAGGAGCAGCAGATCGTCCTCGGAGACTCCCGAACCGGCCTGCACGTGCTCGCGCACCCAGTCCAGGTTCCTGCGGGTGCCGCCGGAGACGAAGCCGTCGCGCAGCGCCTCCGCCGCCCCGTCGACCAGCGGCACCGCGCCGCGGTCGATCTGGGCGGCCACGCCCGAGGCGCGCAGCATCTTGAACAGATGCCCGAGCAGGCCGAAGCCGGTGACATCGGTCGCCGCGCGCACCCCCGCGGCCAGCGCCGCCCGCGAGGCGTCGCGGTTCAGCGTCGTCATCGTCTCGATCGCCGCGGGGAACACCTCGGCCGTCGCCTTGTGCCGGTTGTTCAGCAGTCCCACGCCGAGCGGCTTGGTGAGCGTGAGCGGCAGACCGGCCTCGGCGGCGTCGTTGCGCAGCAGGCGATCCGGGTGCCCCGTGCCGGTGACGGCCATGCCGTACTTCGGCTCCGGATCGTCCACGCTGTGCCCGCCGATCACGGGCACGCCGGCCAGCGCGGCGACCTCGAGGCCGCCGCGCAGGACCTCGCGCAGCAGGTCGTAGGGCAGCGTCTCGCGCGGCCAGCCCACGAGGTTGATCGCGACGACCGGATCGCCGCCCATCGCATAGATGTCGGAGAGCGCGTTCGCGGCGGCGATGCGGCCCCAGTCGAAGGCGTCGTCGACCACGGGGGTGAAGAAGTCCGCGGTCGAGAGCACGGCGAGGTCCTCGCGCACCCGCACGGCCGCGGCGTCGTCGCCGTCGTCGAGTCCCACGATCACATCGCCCGCACTCTGGTCGGCCAGTGCCGAGACCGCCTCCTCGAGCTCGCCCGGCGGGATCTTGCTCGCGCAGCCGCCGCCGTGGGCCATGGTCGTCAGCCGCACCGAGATCGGCGGCAGGGCGGCGGGGATCGATCCGGAGGGGGCCTGGGCGTCGTCGGAGCTCATGGGGCCGAGTGTAGGCAGTGCGGGCTGGTGGGGGCGGACCGTTGCCACCCTGGCCGGGGCCGACGGGTCGGGACCGAGGAGCCCAGGTCGGCGATAGGATCGCGCGTGGAGGCGTTCGTGTCCTGGTGGGCGCCCCAGTCTTCAAAACTGGTGAGACCGAGCATCTCGGTCTGGCGGGTTCGATTCCCGTCCGCCTCCGCCACATCCCACCCAGGAGGAGCTGCGCGCGTGACCGAGTCCGATCCCCGCCGCCGCATCCCGCGAACCGACCGCCTGCTGGAGCTGCCGGAGGTCGCGGCCGCGCGCGCGAGCATGGGGGAGCGGGTCGTGCGCGAGCTGGTCCGCGCCGTCCAGGACCGCGCCCGCAGCGGGCAGATCGCCCCCGAGCAGGTGGAGCCCGAGCTGCTCGCAGGGCTCGGCGGCGCGGGCGCCCACTCCCTGCGCCCGGTGCTCAACGCGACCGGCGTCATCGTCCACACGAACCTCGGGCGCGCGCCGCTCTCCGACGCCGCGCGCGCCGCCCTCCTGGACGCCGCCGGGTACACCGACGTCGAGTTCGACCTGGCCTCGGGGCAGCGCTCGCGCCGCGGAGCCGGAGCCCGCGCCGCCCTGCTCGCGGCCTGCCCCGCCGCCGAGGACGCCCTGGTCGTGAACAACGGCGCCGCCGCGCTGCTGCTCGCGACGACGGCGCTCGGCGGGCCATCGGCAGGTCGGTCGTCGGGCGCGACGGAGGTCGGCCCGCGCGAGGTCTTGCTCTCGCGCGGGGAGATGATCGAGATCGGCGCCGGCTTCCGCCTGCCGGACCTCATCGCCTCGACCGGCACCGCGATCCGCGAGGTCGGCACCACCAACCGCACCCACGCCGAGGACTACGCCGGCGCCCTCGGCCCCTCGACCGCCTGCGTGCTGCGCATCCACGCGAGCAACTACCGCATCAGCGGATTCACCTCCGCCGTCCCCGTCGCCGAGCTCGCCGGCATCTGCCGCGAGGCGGGGGTCCCTCTCGTGGTCGACCTCGGCAGCGGCCTCATCGATCCCGACCCCGCCCTGCCCGAGGAGCCCGCGCTCTCCACGGCCCTGCGCGACGGTGCCGACGTCGTCATCGCCTCGGGCGACAAGCTGCTCGGCGGCCCCCAGGCCGGGATCCTGCTGGGCCGGGCCGAGGTCATCGCCCGCCTCGCCCGCCACCCGATGGCCCGTGCGATGCGCGCGGACAAGCTCGCCCTCGCCGCGCTCGAGGCGACCCTGCGCGGTCCCGAGCCGCCCGTCGCCTCGGCCCTCCACACCGACCCGGTTCGGCTGCGGACGCGCACCGAGGCCGTGGCCGCGCAGATCGGCGGGAGCATCGTCGCGCACGACGGGCGCGTCGGCGGCGGGGGAGGCGCCGAGGTGCCGCTGCCCGGCGTCGCGATCGCCCTGCCCGAGGAGCTCGCCGAGCCGCTGCGCCGCGGCGACCCGGCGATCGTCGCCACCGTGCGCGACGGCGCCTGCCTGCTGGACCTGCGCTGCATCCCCGCCGAGCGCGATGCGGACCTGGTGCGCGCGGTGCGGGCCGCTCAGGACACGCGGGCGGAGACGGAGCGCGCATGATCGAGAGGGTCGTCGCCACCGCCGGGCACGTCGACCACGGCAAGTCGACCCTGGTGCGGGCGCTCACCGGCATCGAGACCGACCGCTGGGCGGAGGAGAAGCGGCGGGGCCTGACGATCGACCTCGGCTTCGCCTGGACCCGTCTGCCGAGCGGCCGCGAGGTCTCCTTCGTCGACGTCCCCGGCCACGAGCGCTTCCTGGGGAACATGCTCGCCGGGCTCGGCCCTGCGCCCGTCGTCTGCTTCGTCGTCGCGGCCGACGAGGGCTGGCAGGCACAGTCCGACGACCACCGCGACGCGCTCGCGGCGCTCGGCATCGCGACCGGCGTCCTCGTCATCACCCGCGCCGACCTCGCCGAGGACGGCGGGTGCGCCGCCCTCGCCCGCGCCCGCACCGAGCTCGCCGGCACCGGCCTCGCCGGCGCCCCCGCGGTCATCGTCTCCGCGCGCACCGGCCAGGACGTCGACGCGCTGCGCGGTGTGCTCGACGACGTGCTCGCCGGCGCCCCCGAGCCGAGCGCCGATGCCCCCGTGCGGCTGTGGATCGACCGGGCCTTCAGCATCTCCGGCGCCGGCACCGTGGTCACGGGCACCCTCGCGAGCGGGACCCTGCGCCCGGGCGACCGCCTCACCCTGTGCGGCGCCCGCGGGGCCGCGGCCCGGGAGGGCGGCGCCGAGGTGACCGTGCGCGGGCTGCAGAGCCGGGAGGATCCGGCCCGCGAGCTGGGGCCCGTCTGCCGCGCCGCCGTGAACCTGCGCGGCGCGGACCTCGAGGAGATCGGGCGCGGCGACGCGCTCATCACCCCCGGTGCCTTCGAGGCGGTGCGTCTCGTCGACGTGCGCCGGTCGACGGGCGAGGCGCTCGACGCGGTGCCCCGCGAGCTCATGGTCCATGCGGGCACCGCCGCCGTCCCCGCGCACGTGCGCGACCTCGGCCCGCAGCACGCCCGCTTCGCCCTCGAGCGGCCGCTGCCGCTGCGCGTCGGCGACCGGATGCTGCTGCGCGGCAGCGGGGAGCACGCGGTGCTGGGCGGCGTGCAGATCCTCGACGTCGACCCGCCCGCGCTCACCCGCCGCGGCGCCGGGAGGCGGCGCGCCGCCGAGCTCGGGACCATGAGCCCCCGCGGGGATGCCGCCCACGAGACCGCGCGCCGCGGCGCCGTCCGCACCGACGTGCTCGCGCGGCGGGGGATCGCGGTGCCCGATCCGCTGCCGCCGGGACTCCGGCGCGCAGGGGAGTGGATCGTCGCCGAGCGGGCGATCGCGGGCTGGGCCGACGCGCTGCGGGCCGCGGTCGCGGCCGAGCACGACCGCGACGAGCTCTCGGCCGGGATCACGCGCGGCGCCGCGCTCGACCTGCTCGCGCGGGGCGCGCAGCCGCTGCCCGATGCCTCCCTGCTCGCCCTCGTGCTCCCGGCCGCGGGCCTCGCCGCGCAGGACGGCCGGATCATCGACCCGCAGCGCACCGCCGGCCTCGGCGCCGCGGAGACGCAGGTCGCCGCGCTCGAGGAGCGCCTGCGCGCACAGCCCTTCCAGGCACCGGAGGCGGACGACCTCGCCGCCCTGCACCTGGGCGCGCGAGAGCTCGCCGCCGCCGAGAAGCAGGGGCGCCTGCTGCGCCTTCCGGGCGGCGTGGTGCTGCTGCCCACGGCCCCGGCGCTCGCGATGCGCGAGCTCGCCGGGCTCGAGCAACCGTTCACCACGAGCGCGGCCCGTCAGGCGCTGGGCACCACGCGCCGCGTCGCGATCCCCCTGCTCGAGCACCTCGACGCGCGCGGCTGGACCCGTCGCGTCGACGGATCCAGCCGTGAGGTGGTGCGCTGAGCGCTCGCGCTCAGCCCTGGTTGCGCGGCTTCTTGACCGGGGGGTCGCCGAGCTCGACGTCGCTGGTCGCGATGCCCTCAACGTCGCCGCCGGTGATCGTGAGCGCCTCGATCCGGCCCAGGGCCGTGAGGTCCCCGCGGGCCGCCTCGAGGTGGGCGATCGCGGACTCGGGGGCGGTCACGGTGACCTGCAGGATCGGGGTCTTCTGGGAGACCTTCGCGTCGGACTTGATGCGGCGCAGCACGATCGCGGCCTGCTCGACGACGCCCAGCAGGGCGGCGTCCTGACCGGCCGCGGCCTCGCGCAGCGCCTCGGAGGTCGGCCAGGGCTGCGTGTGGACGCTGCCCTCGCGCCACCACGACCAGACCTCCTCGGTCGCGAACACGATCACCGGGGCGAACAGGCGCAGCAGCACCTCGAGCGCGATCGCGAGAGCGGCGCGGGCCGAGGCAGCACCCTCCTCGCCGCTCGCCGAGGCGCCGTGGGCGCGGTCCTTGATGAGCTCGATGAAGTCGTCGCAGAACGTCCAGAAGAAGGGCTCGACGACCTCGAGGGCGCGCGCGTAGTCCATCTCCTCGAAGGCCGTGGTCGCGGCGTCGACGACCTCCGCGAGGCGCGCGAGCATCGCCCGGTCCAGCGGGTCCGTCACGGCCGACGGGTCCGCGGCGAGGCGGCCCGACGGGTCGGCCGGGGCGGTCCCGAAGCCGAGCGCGAACTTCGAGGCGTTGAGGATCTTGATCGCCAGGCGTCGGCCGATCTTCATCTGGCCCTCGTCGAAGGCGGTGTCCACGCCCTGGCGGGCGCGGCCGGCCCAGTAGCGCACGCCGTCCGAGCCGTGGTCGCGCAGCAGGCCGATCGGGGTGACGACGTTGCCCTTGGACTTGCTCATCTTCTTGCGGTCCGGATCCAGGATCCAGCCGTTGATCGACGTGTTGTACCAGGGCAGGGAGTCCTGCTGGAGGTGCGAGCGCACGATCGTGGAGAACAGCCAGGTGCGGATGATGTCGTGGCCCTGGGGGCGCAGGTCCATCGGGTAGACCTTCGCGAACAGCTCCGGGTCCGCGTCCCAGCCGCCCGCGAGCTGCGGGGTCAGCGAGCTCGTGGCCCAGGTGTCGAGGATGTCGGGGTCGGCGGTGAAGCCGCCCGGCTGCTCGCGCTGGGACTCCTCGTAGCCGGCGGGCACGTCGGTCGTCGGGTCGATCGGCAGGCGCTCGAGCTCGGGGGTGAGCACGGTGTCGTAGTCGATCTCGCCGACGGCGTCCAGCGCGTACCAGACGGGGATCGGGACGCCGTAGAAGCGCTGGCGGGAGACCAGCCAGTCGCCGGCGAGGCCCTCGACCCAGTTGCGGTACCGGGATTCCATGTAGGCGGGGTGCCAGGTGATCTCGGCGCCGCGGGCGATGAGGGCGTCGCGCAGACCGCCCTCGCTGGTGTCGCGGCCGCCGTTGGTGAGGTACCACTGGCGGCTGGTGACGTACTCGAGGGCCTTGTCGCCGTTCTCGTAGAACTTCACCGGGTGGGTGATCTTCTTGGGTTCTCCGACCAGGTCGCCGGTCTCGGTGACCATCTCGACCACGCGCTTCTGCGCGCTGAACACGGTGAGCCCGGCGAGCTCGGCAAAGCGCTCGCGGCCCTCGGCCGAGGTGATCCAGGGGGCCTCGGGCAGGAAGCGGCCGTCTCGGCCCACGACGCTGCGGGTGGGCAGCTCGAGCTCGCGCCACCAGGTGACGTCGTTGGCATCGCCGAAGGTGCAGATCATGGCGATGCCCGCGCCCTTGTCGGCCTGGGCGAGCGGGTGGGCCAGCACCGGCACCTCGACGCCGAACAGCGGGGAGGTGACTGTGGTGCCGAACAGGCCCTGGTAGCGCTCGTCGTCCGGGTGGGCGACGAGGGCCACGCACGCGGGCAGCAGCTCGGGGCGCGTGGTCTCGATGAAGACCTTCTCGCCGCTCCCATCGGCCTTCGTGAAGCCGATGCGGTGGTAGGCGCCGTCCCGCTCGCGGTCCTCCTGCTCGGCCTGGGCGACCGCGGTGCGGTAGGTGACGTCCCACATCGTGGGGGCCTCGGACTGGTAGGCCTGACCGGCGGCGAGGTTCTCGAGGAAGGCGCGCTGGCTGGTCGCGCGCGAGCGCGCGTCGATGGTCTGGTAGCTGTGGTTCCAGTCGACCGAGAGGCCGAGGGTCCGGAAGACCTCCTCGAAGGACGCCTCGTCGATCTTCGTGAGCCGCTCGCACAGCTCGATGAAGTTCCGACGGGAGATCGGCTTCTGGTTCGCGGCCTTCGCGGACTTGTTGTCGCCGCCCTCCTGCGGGGGCGTGAAGTCCTCCTCGTAGGGCAGCGAGGGGTCGCAGCGCACCCCGAAGTAGTTCTGCACGCGGCGCTCGGTGGGCAGGCCGTTGTCGTCCCAGCCCAGCGGGTAGAACACGTTCTTGCCGCGCATGCGCTGGTAGCGCACGATCATGTCGGCCTGGGAGTAGCCGAACACGTGGCCGATGTGCAGGGACCCCGAGGCCGTGGGCGGCGGGGTGTCGACGCTGAACACCTGGTCACGGGTGGTGTCGGCGTCGAAGGCATAGACCTGCGCGGCGTCCCATACGCGGTCCCACTTGTCCTCGAGGCCCTCGAGGCTGGGCTTGTCGGGGAGAGCGGACGCGGCGTTCGGGCGCGGGGCGGTGTCGGTCATGGCGCCCATTGTTCCAGGCATCGTGCCTGTGGGCGCAATCCTGGGACGTGATCAGGGGCGCACGGGGCGCGACGGCGCGGGCTCCGACGCGGGCACGCCGCTCACGGCACGCGCTGGGTCCACTCCTCGGTGGCGAACTTCGTGTCCACGAGGTCCCGCGCCGCGGCGAGCTCGGCCTCGGTGTACGCCGACTCGTGGGTGGCGTACTTCCCGCGGAAGTAGTCCAGGAAGCTGTCGATGATCGCCTCCCGGGCCATGCCGGTCTGCGAGCGCATCGGGTCCACGCGCTTGTTCGCGCTGCGGGTGCCCTTGTCCGAGAGCTTCTCGCGGCCCACGCGCAGCACCTCGCCCATCTTGTCGGCGTCGATGTCGTAGCTCATGGTGACGTGGTGCAGGACCACGCCCCCCGCGAAGCGGCGCTGGGCGGCGCCGCCGATCTTGCCCTTGTCCGAGGCGATGTCGTTCAGCGGCACGTACCGGGCGCGCACCCCGATCTCCGCGAGCGCGCCCATCACCCAGTCGTCGAGGTAGGCGTAGGACTGCTCGAAGCTCAGGCCCTCGACGAGGGAGGACGGCACCACGAGGGAATAGGTGAGGCAGTTGCCGGCCTCCATGAACATGGCGCCGCCGCCGGTGATGCGGCGCACCACGCCGATGCCGTGCTTCGCGGCGCCCTCGGGATCGATCTCGTTCTTCACGCTCTGGTAGGAGCCGATCACCACGAGCGGGGAGTCCCAGTCCCAGATCCGCAGCAGCGGCCTGCGCCGTCCCGCGGCGACCTCGTGGGGGATCACCTCGTCGAGCGCGACGTGCATGATCGGCGCCATGGTGACCGGCCCGATGACGTCGAACTCGTGGTCGTCCCAGCTGGTCGCGTTGCCCAGCGCGCGGCGCACCGCGATCGCGACGGCGTCCGCGTCGAAGCCGATCATCTGGACGTCGCCGTGCCGGGCGGCGAGGCGCGCGGAGATCGCCTCGGTGATCGTGGCGGCGCTCGCCTTCACCGGCAGGCCGACGATCGCGGCGTCGATGTCCTCGAGGGCCTCGTCGGGCTCGAGGAAGAAGTCGCCGAACACGTGGGCGGAGGTGATCACCCCGTCCGAGGCCTCCACCTCGACCGAGACGAGCTTGCCTCCGCGGACCTTGAACGAGCCGTTCACCCTCGCTGCCTCCTGCGACATGGTTGCGGCGCCCCGGTGAGGGCGCCCTCAGCCGTCATTGTCCCAGCCGCCGCGCGCCCGCGGGATGTGAGCCGCGCATCGTTCCAGGGATCCGGCCCGCCGGGTGCTCAGGGCTTGGTCGCGAGCGAGTGCAGCGCCTCGTGGACGCTGGTGACGAGATCCTGGACGGAGTCGGACTTCTTGGCCTGCACGACGTAGGTGCGGTGGTCGTGCTCGCGGGTGACGCGCGGCAGCAGCGTGCGCCAGGTGCTCGAGCCGCCGATGGAGACCAGGAAGGTGCCCGAGCGGGGGATCGACGGAGCGTGCACGCGCACGGACAGGCGGTCGGCGGTCATGTCGGGCTGCTGGCGGGGGACCAGCGGGAAGCCGCTCGCCTCGAGGCGGCCCGGGTCGAGGACCTCCCAGAGCAGGGCGCGGGCGTCCTCGAGCTTCCGGGAGGCCGGGGTGCCGATGTAGGAGTCGGGCTCGAAGGTGAGGTCCGCGTCGTAGCGCCAGTCGGGGCGGGAGGCGATCGCGCGCAGGCGGGCGATCGCGGCCTCGCGCTCCTCGTCGGAGCCGAGCGCCCCGATCTCCAGCGGGAAGGACCGCTGGGGGCGGGAGCCGACGAGCCAGATCGCGGAGCCGTCCTCGACGGCATCGAACTCGACGCCGAGGTCGTTGCCGCTCGCACCCGCGTGCAGCCAGGCCCGCGGGTGGCTGCGCGAGGAGGAGAAGCGCGGCGCGCGATGGATGAGCTCGTCGCTGACCAGGAGCATCGAGCGCAGGTGGTCGCGCAGTTCGTTCGTGACCTCCTCGTCGAGCAGGACCTTCGGCGCGACGGGCTGCTGGGCGTCCTCGACGGCCCGGTTCTCGCCGAACTCGGCGAGGGCGGTCCACAGCTCGGCGCTCTCGGGGTCGTGCGGCACGAGCCTCTTGGCGACCTGCGCCCAGGTCACCATGCGGATGCGGCCCGTGGGGTCGTCGACCTCGCGCACGGCCGAGCGCCGCGAGCGCGGCACGATGAGCAGCAGGCGGCTGCCCGGGGTCCTCTCGAGGGAGCCGAGCAGGGAGCGCAGACGCTGCGCGGAGAGGTCCCCGTCGATCACCAGCTTGACCGCGAGGATCTCGGAGGAGCCGGTCGAGGGGGATTGGCCCACCAGGTCGAAGGCGTCGGCCGCGCTGCGGGTGGTGGTGCGGAAGGCGGGCACCGACCCGGAGACCTCGGCGATCCGCCGCGCGAACTGGCGTCGCGCACGACGATCGCGCAGCACGTGGTCGAGCATCCCTCGCGCCATCGCCTCGTGGCGGGTGCGCGGGGCATCGTGGCGGAGCATCTTCGGCACGGCGTCCAGACCGCTCGAGATCATCCGGCCGACGGACGGGGTGGCGGGGCTCATGTGCTCTCCTCGCTCGCTGCGGGGCGGTGCTGCGGGTCGGTGCTGCGGGGTGCGACCGGGCCGACGGGCGGGCCCGCAGCGAGGATACGTGGCGGCAGCGGCCCGACGCCCGCCGCTCTCACCGGCCCCGGGCGTAGATCTCCCGCACGAGGTCCTCGATCGCGGGCTCGGCGAGGGAGAGATCGGCGATCTCGGCCTGCGCGCCGATCGCGGAGAGCAGCGCGGGCACCGTCATCTCGCTGCCGCGGAAGGCGATGCGATGGCGGATCCCGTCGGCCTCCACGGCGAGCACCTCGGCCTCGCGCGGGAGGGCGAGCGCCTCCCGCGGCGCAGCGAGGTCGACGACGAGCTCGCGGGGCGCGCCGAGGGACTCGCGGAAGCCGGCGAGGGGGCCGTCGAAGGCGACCGTGCCGGAGTTGACCACGACGATCCGCTCGCACAGCCGCTCGACGTCCCCCATGTCGTGCGTGGTGAGGAACAGCGTCGTGCCGCGCTCGTCGCGGTCCTCGCGCAGGAAGCGGCGCAGCCCCTCCTTCGAGATCATGTCCAGGCCGATCGTGGGTTCGTCGAGGATCACCAGGCGCGGGGAGTGCAGCAGCGAGGCCGCGACCTCGCCGCGCATCCGCTGCCCGAGCGAGAGCTGGCGCACCGGCCGGTCGAGGAATCCCTCGAGGTCGAGCCCCTCGACCAGGCGGCCCAGGCGCTCCTCGCGCGCGGACTCGCTCATGCGGTGCATCGCCCCCAGGATCCGGAAGGAGTCGCGCAGGGGGAGGTCCCACCACAGCTGGGAGCGCTGGCCGAAGACCACGCCGATCTCCCGGGCCAGGCGCCGGCGCTCGGCGACGGGGCGGCGACCCAGCACCCGCACGTCGCCGGAGGTGGGCTGGAGGATGCCGGTCATCATCTTGATGGTCGTGGACTTCCCGGCGCCGTTCGCGCCCACGAAGCCGACCGCCTCCCCGGCGCGCACCTGCAGGGTCACGTCGTCGACCGCGCGCACCACCCTGCGCGCGCGGCGGCCGATCGGCCCCGAGCGCACCACGTAGTCCCGGCGCAGGGAGCGCAGGTCGATCGCGGGCTGGGTCGTGTCATGGTTCATCATCCGCCGGCTCCTGTGTAGCGACGGACCCCCGCGCGCCACAGCAGCGCGGCGAGGATCCAGGCGAGGACCGCGACCGGCAGGCCCAGCCAGCCCGTCCACTGCGGCAGCAGCGGCGGACCGGGCAGGTCCAGCAGGGCCAGGGTCGGGGTGTAGGCGACGAGCGTCGTCGGGATCACGAAGGTGAAGAACGCCCGCAGCGGCAGCGGGAACACCGCGCCGGGGTTCGTGGCCACGTAGTTGCCGCCGTAGGTGAACGCGTTCGCGAACTCGCGGCCGTCCACGAGCCAGAACTGCATGGCCCCGGCCATCGTGAACAGGGCGCCCATGATCGCGGCGCCCGCGAGCGGCGCGAGCACCAGCAGTGCGAGCGTCGCCGGGGTGGGGGAGAAGCCCGCGATCGCGAGCGCGGTCACGGTCATCGCGATGCCGACGCCGATCCGTCCCAGCCGCCGCAGGGAGAGGTCCAGGCTCGAGATCTGCAGCAGCATCGGCACCGGGCGGATCATGAGGGTCTCGAGCGTGCCCGAGCGGATCGCCGTGGAGAGCCCGTCGATCTCCCCGAACAGCATGTCGGCGATCCCGAAGGCGAGGGCACCGAGGCCGTAGACCACGGCGACCTGCGGCAGCGTCATCCCGCCCAGCACGTCGACCTGGGAGAGGATCACCCACAGCTCGAGGAACTCGGTGCCCACGATGAGGACCTGGCCCAGCAGGTCCATGACGAAGCTCGTGCGGAACGCGGCCTGCGAGCGGATCCGCGAGCCGTAGAGCGTCGCGACCATCCGCAGCGCGGAGACCGGCCGGGTCGCGCGGGACCGGCCCGACGGGGTCCTCTCAGCCACCCTGCACCTCCAGCGAACGGATCCCGCGCTGCAGCATCGCCCAGGCGGCGAGGGCGAGGACGCCCGCCCACAGCGCCTGCACGCCGATCTCCGGCAGGGCCTCCGCGGTGCTCACCCGCGCCGAGAGCACGTCGATCGGGGTCTGCACCATGGCGGGGAACGGGGTCGCGCGGGTGAGGGCGATCAGCCAGTCCGGGAACCAGGCGATCGGGATGAGGAATCCCGAGAGCAGATTCATCACGGCCGTGTAGACGACGGTGAGCCCGCGGGTCTGCACGATCCAGAACGCCGCGAGGTTCACCAGCATGTCCGCGAGGAAGGCGACGGTGATCGCGAGCAGGATCGCGAGCACGCCCAGCAGCCAGGCCACCGGGTCCGTGGGCAGGGAGATGCCCGTGAGCGCCGCCCCCACGAGCATCGGCGGGATCCCGCGGGCGAGCAGCAGGAAGCCGGAGCGGCCCAGCTTCTGCGCGTACTGGAGCCTGAGGAACCCCAGGGGCCGCAGCAGGTCGACGGCCACGTCGCCCTGGTGGACGCGCTCGGCGACCTCCCGGGTGCCGAAGGCCTCGACGGGGGCCAGCAGCGCCTGGCCCAGCCACACGTAGGTCGCGGCCTGCAGGGCATCGTAGCCGCGCAGCTCGCCCCCGGCGGTGGAGACCGCCGCCAGCAGGATCGAGGCGCGGATCAGGCCGAACACGGAGTTCGTGAACACTCCGGCGACGGTGGCGACGCGGTAGGTGGAGTACTGCCGGAAGGAGGCGGCGAGGATCCTCCAGAAGGCGAGCACCCGCGCGAGTCTAGGGTGCGGCCGACGCCCGCGCGAGAGGTTCGGGGAAAGCGGTGCGGATCGGTACCCTGTGCCGATCCCTCTTCCCCCGACGAACCGGATGATCGATGACTCCTGCTGCCGACACCCCGCCCGCCGCTCCCTCCCGCCGTCGGCCCCGCTTCGGCCTGCTGCCGCGGATCGTGGTCGCGATCGTGCTGGGCATCCTGCTGGGCCTGGTGATGCCCGAGGCGCTCGCGCGCGTGTTCACCACCTTCAACGGGCTGTTCTCCGCCTTCCTGGAGTTCCTCATCCCGCTGATCATCGTGGGGCTCGTGACCCCGGCCATCGGCGAGCTGGGCCGCGGTGCGGGGAAGATGCTCGCCCTCACCGCGGGCATCGCCTACGTCTCGACGATCCTGTGCGGGCTCCTCGCGCTCGGCGTCTCCGCGCTGCTGCTCCCGCGCATGCTCGCCGGCGCGAGCGTGGGGACGCTGGAGAATCCCGAGGACTCGGCGATCGCCCCGTACTTCACGATCGAGATGCCGCCCGTCTTCGAGGTGATGACGGCGCTCATCCTCGCCTTCTGCCTCGGGATCGGGCTGACGCTGGTGCGCCGCGGGGCGCTGCAGGAGTCCTTCGAGCAGCTGCGCACGATCGTGGTGCGCACGATCGAGGCGATCATCATCCCGCTGCTGCCGATCTTCATCTTCGGGATGTTCCTGGGGCTGACCATGAACGGGCAGATCTGGACCGTCATCGGCACCTTCCTCGCGGTCGTGCTCATGGTCTTCGCCCTCACGGTGATCGTGCTGCTCGCCCAGTACTGCGTGGCCGGCTGGGCGATGCGCCGCCATCCCCTGAAGATGCTGTGGACGATGCTCCCCGCCTACGCGACGGCGCTCGGCACCAGCTCGTCGGCCGCGACGATCCCCGTGACCCTCCAGTGCACCAAGCGCAACGGGGTGGCGGCTCCGGTCGCCGACTTCGTGGTCCCGCTGTGCGCGACGATCCACCTCGCCGGCTCGACGCTCAAGATCACCTCCTTCGCCGTCGCGATCATGGTGGTCACCGGGATGCCGCTGGACCCTGCGAAGCTCGTGGGCTTCGTGCTCATGCTCGGGATCGTCATGATCGCCGCGCCGGGCGTGCCCGGGGGAGCGATCATGGCCGCCGCCGGGATCCTCTCCTCGATGCTCGGCTTCGGCGAGGCCGCCGTCGGCCTCATGATCGCCTCCTACATCGCGATCGACTCCTTCGGGACCGCCACGAACGTCACCGGCGACGGCGCGATCGCCGCGCTCGTGTCCCGCCTCGCCCGCGGGCGGGTCTCGGGGGATCTGGAGGCCGACGACGGGGTCGAGCTCACGTTGGTCTGAGCGGGACCCCAGGCACCCGGGCCCTTGACCGCTTCTCCGCCGCGGGCCTACCGTGAACGTATGAACACATCGTCACATGTGCAGGCTGCGGAGAGCGCAGAGCCTGCGGACGGCGCCGAGGGCTGCGCGAGCAACGTCGTGGACGCCGGTCGCGTCGCGCTCGCCGCCGAGCACCTGCCGCGCCCCCGCGACGTGGCCGACACGGCCGATGTGTTCTCCCTGCTCGGGGACCCCAACCGCCTCACCCTCCTGCTCGCCCTGCTCGAGGGTGAGCTGTGCGTGCACGACCTTGCTGCGCTCACGGGGCAGTCGGACTCCTCAACCTCGCACGCGCTCAAGCTGCTGCGCGCCCATCGCGTGGTCGCGACCCGCCGCGACGGGCGGCGCATGTTCTACCGGCTGGACGATCCGCACGTGCGGATGCTCCTCGACCTCGCGGTCGCCCACACCGCGCACACCGAGCAGACGCATCCCGAGATCACCGGGGCCGGAGGGGGCGGAGCCTGATGGGGGCGGGCGAGCACGGCGGGTCGCACGGGGCCGCCCATTCCCACGCCTCGGCCGCGCAGGCGCTGAGCGCGGGCGGGAAGCACCGGCGCCGCCTGGCGTGGGCGCTCGTGCTGATCGGCGGCTTCTTCGTCGTCGAACTGGTCACTGCGCTGCTCACGGGGTCCCTCGCGCTGCTCTCGGACGCGGGGCACATGGCGGCCGACGTCCTCACCCTCGCCGCCGCGCTCGGGGCGACGGTGCTCGCCGCCCGTCCCGACCGCACGGGCAGGCGCAGCTTCGGCAGCTACCGCCTCGAGGTGTTCGCCTCCCTGCTCGCCGTGCTCGTGATGCTGGGCGTCTCGGTCTTCGTGGTCCTCGAGGCGATCGGCCGGATCGGCGCGGGAGCGGACGGCGCGCACGTCGACTCGGTGCCCATGCTCGTGGTGGGCGCGCTCGGACTGGTCGTGAACCTCGCGGTGATGCGGCTGCTGCGGGCGGGCGCGCAGGAGAGCCTCAACGTCAAGGGCGCCTATCTCGAGGTCCTCGCCGACACCATCGGCTCCCTCGGCGTGGTCGCCGCCGCGATCCTCGTGGGCGCGACCGGGAGCACGCTCTGGGACACCGCCATCGCCCTCGCGATCGGCGTGTTCGTCGCGCTGCGCGCGCTGATCCTGGGCCGTGAGGTCCTCTCGGTGCTGGGCCAGGAGACCCCGCGGCACCTGGATCCGGGGTCCGTGGGGGAGGACCTGCGCGCCGTCCCGGGCGTGACCGACGTGCACGATCTGCACCTGTGGACGGTCACCTCCGGGATGGACGTGCTCACCGTGCACCTGCGGATGCGCGAGGGGATCGACGGCCACGCCGTGCTCGATGCGGCCGAGTCGATGCTCCGCGAGCGCCACGGCCTGGACCACTGCACGCTGCAGATCGAGCCCGAGGACCACCGCACCGACCAGGAGACCACCTGGTGACCTCGGAGGTCCCCGACCTCAGCGCCCGGGCGCGAGCAGCCGGGTGAGCTCCGCGAAGGAATCGACGACGGCGAACGGGCCCTGCGCCTCGAGCGCCGGCCGCGTGCCCGCGCCCCAGGTGACGCCCACGGCCGACATCCCCGCCGCATGCGCCGCCTGCAGATCGGTCGCCGCGTCGCCCACGTAGACGGCGTCCTGGGCGCGCGCGCCCAGGACCTCGAGCGCGTGCCGCAGCGGGGCGGGGTCGGGCTTGTGGGCGAGCGTGTGCTCCTTGCCGATCACCACATCGATCGCGGGCATCGCGGTCGCGGCGAGGCCGCGCCGGGCGAGCTCGGAGCCCTTCGAGGTCACCACGCCCACGTCGGCCCCCGCGTCGAGGAGCGCATCCACATGGGCGCCCGCCCCGGGGTACGGAGCGATCCGCTCGTCGTGGTGGCCCACGTTGAACTCGCGGTACGCCTCGGCCATCGCCGGCGCGCGCTGCGGATCCAGCGCCTCGAAGGTCTCCTCGAGGGCGAGCCCGATCCAGCTGCGCACCTCCGCCTCCTCGATGCCCGCGATCCCGAAGCGCTCGAACACGTGCGCGTAGGAGTCGACGATGAGGCCCACGGTGTCCACGAGCGTCCCGTCCAGGTCGAAGAGGACGACGGGGCGGAGCAGCGCGGGGGAGCGGGTGCGGGCGGGCGAGGTCATGGCCCCATCCTCTCGCGGAACACGGCCCTGCGCGCATCCGTCCGGCCCGTATCCTCGGGGCCATGACCTCCACAGCTTCCTCCTCTGCATCCTCCGCCGCCCCTCTCACCGCCGTGGTCACCGGCGCCTCCTCGGGCATCGGCCGCGCGAGCGCCGTGCGCCTCGCCGCCGACGGCTGGCGGGTGCTCGCCGTCGCCCGCCGCGAGGACCGGCTGGCATCCCTCGCCGAGGAGTCCGGCTGCGAGACCCTCGCCGCCGACGTCACGGACGAGGACTCGGTGGCCGCTCTCGTGGCCCGCGTCGACGAGCTGTTCGACGGGCGCCTGAACGCGGTCGTGAACGTCGCGGGCGGCGCCTTCGGGCAGGAGCCCGTGGCGGAGGCGGATCTCGACGCCTGGCAGCGGATGTACGAGGTCAACGTGCTCGGCGCCGCGCGGGTCACCCGCGAGCTGCTGCCCGCCCTGCACGCGAGCGGCCGCGGCGACGTGCTCGTGCTCTCCTCGACGGCCGCCCAGGGCGCCTACGAGGGAGGCGCCGGCTACAACGCCGCCAAGGCGGGCGAGCACATGCTCGCCTCCGCCCTGCGCCTCGAGCTGAACGGCGCACCGATCCGCGTCATCGAGGTCGCTCCCGGCATGGTCCGCACAGAGGAGTTCTCCCTGGTGCGCCTCGGCGACGCCTCGCGGGCCGAGAAGGTCTACGACGGCGTCGAGCAGCCGCTCACCGCCGAGGACTGCGCCGACGTCATCTCCTACGCCCTGAACGCCCCGCACCACGTGAACCTCGATCTCGTCACCGTCCGCCCGCTCGCCCAGGCGGCGCAGCACAAGGTGGCCCGCCATGCGGGTCTCTGAGGGCGCGGGCGCCCGATGAGCATGGCGGGCGGCCCCGGCGGCCGTGGCGGTCCCGGCAGCGGTGTCCGCGGCATGGCCTCCATGCCCGGGGCCGACGAGCGCCGCCTGGCACCGGGGCAGCGGGCCGACGTCGGCCGGATCCTGCGCCTGTTCACCCCGTACCGCGGCACCCTGCTGGTCGTGCTCGTGCTCATCGCGCTCGCCGCCGCGACGGGGGTGGTCTCCCCGTTCCTGGTGCGCGAGGTCGTGGACGTCGCGCTGCCCGATCAGCGGCTGGACCTGCTGGCCTGGTGCGTGGCCGGGATGATCGCGGTCACCGCGGTCTCCTCGGTGCTGGGCGTGCTGCAGTCGCTGCTGTCCACGCGCGTGGGCCAGGCGATCATGCACGACCTCCGGGTCTCCGTCTTCTCGCATCTGCAGCAGATGGGCCTGGGCTTCTTCACCCGCACCCGCACCGGCGAGGTGCAGTCGCGCATCTTCAACGACATCGGCTCGATGCAGGCCGTGGTCACGAGCGTGGTCACCCAGATCGTCTCGGCGAGCGCCGGGATCGTCATGGCCGTCGTCGCGATGCTGGCGATGGACTGGCGCCTCACCCTGTTCTCCGTGATCACCGTCCCGCTGGCCGTGTGGATGAACCGGAGGGTGGGGCTGCGGCGCCGCGCGATCACCCGCATCCAGCAGGAGACCGCGGCCGACCTCTCGGCCTCGATCCAGGAGTCGCTCTCGGTCTCCGGCATCCTGCTGGGCACCACGATGGGCCGCACCGACGCCCTCACCGCCCACTTCACGGGCCTCTCGGGGCGTCTCGCCGAGCTGGGCCTGTCCTCGACGACGGCCGGTCGCTGGCAGATGGCCCTCTACTCGACGCTCATGTCGGTGATCCCCTCGCTCACCTACCTGCTGGGCGGCTACCTGCTGTTCGGCCACGTCCCCGGCGTCACCATCGGCACCCTGGTCGCCTTCATCGCCCTGCAGTCCGGGCTGTTCCCGCAGATCAACTCGCTGCTGCGCGTGGCCACGCAGGTGAACTCCTCCTTCGCGCTGTTCACCCGCGTCTTCGAGTACCTCGATGCTCCCGTGACCATCACCCAGCGCGAGGACGCGACCGCGCTGGATCCCGCCGAGGTGCGCGGCGAGGTCCGTCTCGAGCACGTGGCCTTCCGCTACCCGGGCGAGGACGCGGACAGGGGACCTGACGAAACGGCCCGCACCGCCCTCGACCCCGAGGATCCCTCGTTCACCCTCCACGGCATCGACCTCATCGTCCCCGCCGGCACGCACACGGCGCTCGTCGGCGCGACCGGCTCGGGCAAGACCACCACCGGCTACCTCATGGCGCGCCTGTACGACCCGACGCTGGGTGCGGTCACCCTGGACGGCCACGACCTGCGCGAGATCACGCTGCGGTCGGTCTCCGACTGCATCGGCGTGGTCACCCAGGAGACCTACCTGCTGCACGCGTCCATCGCCGACAACCTGCGCTTCGCCGCGCCGGGCGCGAGCGACGCGGAGCTCGAGCGGGCATGCCGGATCGCCCAGATCCACGACCACATCGCGAGCCTCCCCGAGGGCTACGGCACCACGGTGGGGGAGCGCGGCTACCGGTTCTCCGGCGGGGAGAAGCAGCGGCTCGCGCTCGCTCGCACGATCCTGCGCGACCCGCCCGTGCTCCTGCTCGACGAGGCCACGAGCGCCCTGGACGTGCGCACCGAGCAGGCGATGAGCGGCGCGCTCGCCGCTCTCAGCCGCGGCCGCACCACGATCTCGATCGCGCACCGCCTCTCCACGATCCGCGACGCCGACCAGATCGTGGTCCTCGAGAAGGGGCGCATCGTCGAGCGCGGCACCTTCGAGGAGCTGCTCGCGCAGGACGGTCCCTTCGCCGAGCTCGCCCGCCGCGACGCGAGCCTGCCGTTCTGATCCCGTCGTCCCGGGGAGGGCCCGTCGGCATCTCGGGGGCATCCCGGATACGACCCGGGTATGGCCCGGGTTCATCCGTCCGAAGGATGCGCGGGCGGCGGGCGTCGGGGGAGGGTGGGGGTGTTCGCGCAGCACCGGCGCGATCCCCGCACGGCGGCACACCACTCGTCAGGAGACGGTCATGGACCAGGGCAGGATGCGCACGATCCCTTCGCACACGCTGTCCTCGAGCGATGCGCCGGCCTCGCGCGGAGCCGGGCGTCCGGCGGTGTTCACGGCGATCGTGATGGTCGCGCTCGCGGTGCTGATGACGGTCCTGCTCGGCGGCCCGACGATGCCTCTCGCGACCTCGATCGCGATGGCGGGAGTGTCCGTGCTGCTCGTCGCGATCGGCTGGCTGGTGGCGGGACCGCGTCGGCCCTGACCCGTCGACGCTCAGACGTCGAGCTCGATCTCGCCGACTCCGCGGGAGACGCACACGGTCATCCGCTCCTCGCGCTCGTCCTCCATGAGGAACTCGTCCTCGTGGATGACGTCCCCGGCCAGCAGCGGCAGCACGCAGGTGCCGCACACTCCGCCCTCGCACGAGTAGTCGACGTCGATGCCGGCGTCCAGGAGCGCCTGCAGCAGCGTGTGCTCGCCGTCGACCTCCACGGTCGTGCCGGACTTCCGGCACTTCGCGATGAACGGTTCGCCCAGCGTGCCCATGGGTGCTCCTCCAAGGATCGAGTGGGGTGGATCGGGTGGTCGGTGCGCGCGGCCGGCGGCTGCGCGCGGCCTGCCCTCCAGCATCCCACGCCCGCGCGCACGAGGCGTGGTGAGCGTGCTCTCACCGGGCGTGGCCCGTCGGGGCAGTGCTGCGCGCGGTGCTGTGCGCGGGCTGTGCGGGACGGATCGGTGTGCTGTGGCGGGGGCGCGGAGCCTGTGCGGACGGATCGTCGGCGACTAATCTCGGTGCCACCACCTCGAACGGGAGCCCAACATGTCCAACACCCCCGCCGCGCTGTCCGCGCTGCCGCCGCTGGCGCACCCGGACGGATCCCCGATCCGCGCGCTCGTCGTCGAGGACGAGCCGACCATCGCCGACCTCCTGCGCTTCCCGCTGCAGATGATCGGCTGGGAGGCGACCGTCGTGGGCGACGGCCTCGAGGCCGTGCGGGTGGCGCGCGAGATCCGGCCCGACGTGCTCGTGCTGGACCGCATGCTCCCCGGCATCGAGGGCCTCGAGGTGCTGCGCCGCATCCGCGCCCTGCAGCCCGACGTCCCCTCGCTCATGCTCACCGCGATGGACGCCCCGGCCGATCGCGTCCAGGGCCTCGCCTCCGGGGCCGACGACTACGTGACCAAGCCGTTCACGATGGAGGAGGTGCTGCTGCGGCTGCACCGTCTGGTGCAGCGCGCAGGGGCGACGTCCCCGCAGAGCAGCGAGCTGGTCGTCGGCGACCTGGTGATGAACCTGGACACCCACGAGGTCACGCGCGGCGGCGAGGAGATCGCGCTGACCGCGACCCAGTACCAGCTGCTGCAGTACCTGATGGAGAACCCGCAGCGCGTGCTGTCCAAGGCGCAGATCCTCGATGCGGTCTGGAACTACGACTTCGGCGGGCAGGCGAACATCGTCGAGCTCTACGTCTCCTACCTGCGCAAGAAGATCGACGTGGGCCGCGAGCCGATGATCCGCACGGTCCGCGGCGCCGGCTACATGCTCAAGCCCGCATGACCCGCGCCTCCCGTCCGCCCCATCCGACGCGGATCGCCGGGCCGTCGTCGGCCTCCGCGTCCTCGCCGAGCGGTCCCGGTGCCGCAGCGGGCACCGCCTCGGCCCGACGCCGCCGGCGCCTCTCCCTGCGCGCGACCCTCGTGATCCTGCTGGTGAGCACCGTGGCGGTGCTGTGCCTGCTGGTCGGGGCGGTCACGCACGTGTCGGTGCGCGGGCAGCTCGAGGGCCAGCTGGACGCGCAGCTCACCCGTGCCGCCCACCGTGCCGGCGACACGGGCGGTCCGGGCGCGCCCGACGGGCCGACGAACGGCGAGGACGGGTCCAACGGCACGGGCAGCACCAGCGGCACGAGCGGGGCCGGGGCCGACGAGGCCGATGGCGGGGACGCCGAGGCCACGGGCCCGGGCGGCGGCGAGTTCGAGCTCGCCGCGATCCTCGTGGACGGCCGGGTCGTGAGCGCCGCGTGGCGCGACACCGACGGTCAGGTCGAGAAGCTCGGCGCCTCGGACAGAACCGAGGTCGCCGACGTCGCGAAGGGGCTGGACAGCGACGAGCACGCGGACGTGAAGCTCTCCATCGGCCAGTACCGGGTGATGACCGCGACCGACGCCTCGGGCGCCGTGATCGTCACCGGCCTTCCGCTCACCCAGGTCCACAGCACGCTGGCGCGACTCGACCTCACGCTGGTGACGGCGGGGCTGCTTGCGACAGCGCTCTGCGGGGTGGCGGGATCGCTGATCGTGCGGCGCACGCTGCGTCCCCTCGAGGAGGTCTCCGCCGTCGCCGGACGCGTGGCCGACATGCCGCTGTCCCATGGCGACGTGGCCCTGGGGGACCGGGTCGATGAGCGCATCTCCCACTCGGGGACCGAGGCCGGCGAGGTGGGGAGGGCCCTGAACCTGCTGCTGGACAACGTGGAGGGAGCGCTCGAGACGCGCCAGCACAGCGAGGAGTCGATGCGACGCTTCATCGCCGATGCGTCCCATGAGCTGCGCACCCCGCTCACGGCGATCCGCGGCTACAGCGAGATGCTGCGGATGACGGAGGATCTCAGCGAGCGCGGGGAGCAGTCGGTGGACCGCATGGACGCGCAGTCCCGGCGCATGACGTCGCTCGTGGAGGACCTGCTGCTGCTGGCCCGCCTCGACGAGGGCGCGCGGGACGAGCGCACCGAGACCGACCTGGGCGAGCTCGTGCTGGATGCGGCGATGGACGCGCGGGTCACGGCGTCGGAGCACCGCTGGGTGCTCGAGGTCCCCGAGGAGCCGGTGACGGTGCTCGGCAATGCGCGTCAGCTGTCGCAGGTGGTCGTGAACCTGCTGTCGAACGCCCGCAAGCACACGCCCGCGGGCACGACCGTGACTGTGCGGTTGCGGTCGGGGCCGGGCGGCTCCGAATCGGCGGCTCTCTCGGGCGCAGCGGGTCGAGTCGGCATCCTCGAGGTGATCGACGATGGTCCTGGGATCGAGCCGGAGATCGCGGGCCGAGTCTTCGAGCGCTTCACCCGCGCCGACGCCGCCCGCTCGGGCGGGGACGGGACGACGGGGCTGGGGTTGCCGATCGTCAAGGCGATCGCCGAGGCTCACGGCGGCTCGATCACCCTGGAATCGGAGCCGGGACAGACCGCCTTCATCCTGCGGCTGCCGCTGGTCGCCCGCTGAGCGACGTTCTCGTCGGGTGTCGCGGGCAGGCGACGGGCGGGACCGCTCCCGGAGGCGCGGATTGATTTCGGGCGTGCGTGTAGAGGGGCACGGTGGTGTGCCTCTCTACGGGTGGTGTTGCTGCTGGCCGGCTTCTGACCTCGATGGCCTGCGATGGCGGGTGGGGCGGGTGGGTCAGAAGGGTGGTGGTCCGGGGTCGAACCTCGGTGGCGGGCCCTGCTGCGTGCGTGGTCGGCGTGTGGTGGCGCTGATGGGGAGGTCGCCGTCGTAGTGGAACGTCGGTGGTGGTTGGTACCGGTGGCGGACGGGTTTCTCGACGGGGATTTCTTCGAGGTCGGGTGCGCCGGCCTGGTCCATGTCCACTCGGGGCCACGGGTCCGGGACACCAGGCCGGAGCGGCCACGGCGAGTCCAGAACTGACGGCTCAGGGGAACCAGTCACCCCACTGCTGGGGGTTTCGCTGTCGTGCTCGCCCGCGCCCCGCTGCATGAACTCGTCCTGCCTGCGTTGCATCGAATCCCAGATGGTGTCGAGCTGGGCGACGGCCTGTGGGGTGAGGAGGTCGGTGTCGTCCTCGCGGAACACGCGGAGACGTTCGCGCATCTCCCACACGGTGCCCGCGATCCCCGCGGGTGACTCGTCCGCTTCCACACGGATCGGGTCGAGCCGTCCGGCGGTTTTCATCGCGTGGTGGAACCAGCACAGGAAGTGCAGGTTCTCCACCGCCGTCCGACCACCACACACAGGGTCCGCATGGTTGTACTCGACGATGTGGTCGGCTTCGGAGGCGACCGACGCTGCGCGTTCGCAGCCGGGAACGCCGCAGGACTGGCCGCGCAGTCTCAGGTGTTCGAGCATCGCCCCGGTGGGCCGGTACTTCTCCGCCGGCCGCGGCAGAAACTCACCCGAGGACGGGTCCGTGAGGACCCGGAACCATTCCTCACTCTTCCCGGCGATCTCACGGGCCATCTGCGCGGGAATCGGGGTGCCGTCCTCCAGGACACCGGGGGCGTCGTCCCCACCGACCAGGGTCAGGAAGGGAACGAGGACGTTCAACCGGAACCTCGCCTCCGGGACGGTGATGCCACCGGTGTCGATCTGCGCCGCGTGGGCGAGGTGGTAGCGGATCAGGTTCAACGACAGGGGCATGCCCTCGTTCTCGACCTGCTGGTCCGGATCCAAGGGAATCTGCGTGCCCTCGATGAGGGCGTGGCGCTGGGCGTTCTGGATCGCCCGGGCGGCCTGGTCGAACTTCCCGGCCAATGCTTTGATCTCGGGTGCCGGGCCGATGATCCGCAGCGAGGCGACGCCGCCGAGGGTTCCGGGATCCAGGACCATGCGCCGACGGGTCGCGGAGACCTCTTCGGGTTCTTTCGGATGCCGCTGCTGAATCTTCATGATCAGCAGGTCGAGGCGAGCCTGTCAATCTGTCTGTGTAAGTGGTGGTGTT
>NZ_VIGP01000019.1 GCF_009299795.1 Brachybacterium subflavum | reverse complement strand
GACACGATCATCACGGTGGTCGGGAACCTGACGGCCGATCCCGAGCTGCGCTTCACGCAGTCCGGCGTCGCCGTGGCCTCCTTCACCATCGCCTCCACCCCCCGCACGTTCAACCGCCAGTCGAACCAGTGGGAGGACGGCGAGGCCCTGTTCCTGCGCTGCTCGCTGTGGCGCGACGCCGCCGAGAACGCGGCGGAGTCCCTCGAGAAGGGCACCCGCGTGGTCGCGCAGGGCCGCCTCAAGCAGCGCTCCTTCACCGACCGCGAGGGCAACAACCGCACCTCGATCGAGCTGGACGTCGACGAGATCGGCCCGTCCCTGCGCTACGCCACCGCGAAGGCCAACAAGGTCCAGCGCGGCGG
>NZ_VIGP01000018.1 GCF_009299795.1 Brachybacterium subflavum | reverse complement strand
GAGCCTGTCAATCTGTCTGTGTAAGTGGTGGTGTTCAGAGGTAGGGGTTGATGCGGTCGGGGTAGGCGGCGGCGAGTTGGGCGAGGGCTTGTTTCCAGTTCGTGGTGACCTGGCCCTCGACGAGGCGGCCGGAGGCCTTGCGCTCGCTGGCGGGCTTTCCCTTCTCCCGTGCTCGGTCGAGGGCGCGTTTGTCCTCGATGTTGCAGATCGCCAGCCAGAGCAGCTTGACCGCGGCCTCGGTCGAGGGGAAGTGGCCGCGGTTCTTGGTGACCTTGCGCAGCTGGAAGTTCAGCGACTCGATGCTGTTGGTGGTGTAGATGACTCGGCGCAGCATCGGAGGGAACGCGAGGAACGGGACGAACCGGTCCCACGCGTTGTTCCAGGTCATCACCGCGGACGGGTACTTCTGGCCCCACCCAGAGGCCGTGAACTCCTCGAGGGCCTTGCGGGCAGCGTCCTCGCTCGGGGCGGTATAGATCGGCTTCAGCGCGGCGGCG
>NZ_VIGP01000017.1 GCF_009299795.1 Brachybacterium subflavum | reverse complement strand
GTGTCGTCGGGGTCGGCGTTCGCGGTGCTGGATGAGCTCGAGGCGATGACCGAGCGTCAGCGGGAGGACCTGCACGCCCACATGCCTCGTTTCGTGGCCGCGCCCCCGGAGGGTGTCGCGCCGTTGTTCGTCGTGAAAGAGTCGAAGAAGCCGGTGTGCAGGGACGTCGCCGCACGCAGGGTCTCACCCCGCCCCGATGTGGAGCTGACGGGGAAGGTCCGCACCTTGTGGGATGAGGGGGTGGAGGAGTCCTGCGACCTCGCCCGCCGCTTCGAGGCCCTCGCCCCGTACTGGGCAGGCAGGGACGAGGTGGATGCGGATGTGTTCGCGGTCGAGAAGGAGGACCTGACGGTCGCTGTCGCGATGCGGATGACCCGAGGGAACGCCGCCAAAGCGATCACCGACGCCCACCGCGCGGTCGATCTCCTCCCGCGCTGCACCCAAGCATTAGCATCCGGTGAATTCCCCGCCGAATGGTTCAAGACCCTGCTGCGGCGCACGATGGATTTCACGCCCGCGGAGATGGT
>NZ_VIGP01000016.1 GCF_009299795.1 Brachybacterium subflavum | reverse complement strand
ATGGCGGAGTACACGCTTCCCGATCTCGATTATGACTACGCGGCGCTGGAGCCCCATATCTCGGGCCGGATCATGGAGCTGCACCATGACAAGCACCATGCGACCTATGTGAAGGGTGCGAACACGGCGCTGGAGAAGCTGGCGGCGGCGCGCGAGGCGAATGATTTCGGCTCGATCAACCAGCTGTCGAAGGATCTGGCGTTCAACCTGGGTGGTCACACGAACCACTCGATCTTCTGGAAGAACCTCTCGCCGGAGGGCGGGGACAAGCCCACCGGTGAGCTCGCGAGCGCGATCGACGAGTACTTCGGGTCGTTCGAGGCGTTCCAGGCGCAGTTCACGGCGGCGGCCCTGGGGATCCAGGGGTCGGGCTGGGCGATCCTGGCGTACGAGCCGATCGAGGGGAACCTGGTGATCGAGCAGTTCTACGATCAGCAGAACGGCATCCCTGTGGCGACGGTTCCGCTGTTCCAGCTGGACATGTGGGAGCACGCGTTCTACCTGGACTACCAGAACGTGAAGGCCGATTACGTGAAGGCGATCTGGAACATCGTGAACTGGGCGGA
>NZ_VIGP01000015.1 GCF_009299795.1 Brachybacterium subflavum | reverse complement strand
CCTTCTTGCGGTCGGTGTAGCTGACGAACCGCATCGCGGCGCGGATCAGGTGGACCACGCAGGTCTGGACCATCGAGTCCGGCCAGGTCGCCTCGATCGCCTCGGGAAGGCCCTTGAGCCCGTCGCAGCAGACGATCAGCACGTCCTTCACGCCGCGATTGGCGAGGTCCGCGCACACGTGCGCCCAGAACGCGGAGCCCTCGGTGTCCTGGACCCAGATGCCCAGCACGTGCTTGACGCCCTCGAGGTCCACGCCCACGGCGAGATACGCGGAGCGGCCGATGACCTGGTGATCCTCGCGGACCTTGATCCGGATCGCATCGAGGTAGATCACCGGGTAGAACTCTTCCAGCGGCCGCTGCTGCCACTCCAGGACCTCCTCGGCGACCGCGTCCGTGATGTTCGAGATCGTCTCGTGGGAGAGGTCCGTGCCGATCGTGGAGGCCAGGTGGTGCTGGATCTCCCGGATCGTCATCCCGCCCGCATACAGGCTGATGATGATCTCGTCCAGGCCACCCAGGCGGCGCTGGCCCTTCGGGAGCAGGCGCGGGGCGAACGTGCCGATCCGGTCACGAGGAACGTCGAGATCGATCGCTCCGACCTCGGACTGGACCGTTTTCGGCGTGGTCCCGTTGCGGGAGTTGCCCGTCCCTCGCCCCTTCGCGTCGTGCTTGTCGTATCCCAGATGGTCGGTCAGCTCGGCCTGCAGGCCGCGTTCGAGAGCGGCTTTGACCAGCGCGGGAATGAACCCGCCGTCGCCGGTCAGCTCGATCTTTCCTGCGTCGATCTGCGCGAACAGGCCATCGAGCTCGCCAGCAGCCTGAAGCTGCTTGACGAGGTCCGCACCCGTGGGAGCATCGCCCTCGTTCTCATCGGTCATGGTCGTCATTGTCTCGGTCCCTTCAGTCAGGACTTACACAGACCATCTGACACGCCC
>NZ_VIGP01000014.1 GCF_009299795.1 Brachybacterium subflavum | reverse complement strand
TTTTTGATGGAGAGTTTGATCCTGGCTCAGGACGAACGCTGGCGGCGTGCTTAACACATGCAAGTCGAACGATGATGGCCGTGCTTGCACGGCTGGATTAGTGGCGAACGGGTGAGTAACACGTGAGTAACCTGCCCTCCACTTCGGGATAACCTCGGGAAATCGGGGCTAATACCGGATATGAGCACCTACTGCATGGTGGGTGTTGGAAAGTTTTTCGGTGGGGGATGGACTCGCGGCCTATCAGCTTGTTGGTGAGGTAGTGGCTCACCAAGGCGTTGACGGGTAGCCGGCCTGAGAGGGCGACCGGCCACACTGGGACTGAGACACGGCCCAGACTCCTACGGGAGGCAGCAGTGGGGAATATTGCACAATGGGCGAAAGCCTGATGCAGCGACGCCGCGTGAGGGATGACGGCCTTCGGGTTGTAAACCTCTTTCAGCAGGGAAGAAGCGAGAGTGACGGTACCTGCAGAAGAAGCGCCGGCTAACTACGTGCCAGCAGCCGCGGTAATACGTAGGGCGCAAGCGTTGTCCGGAATTATTGGGCGTAAAGAGCTTGTAGGTGGCTTGTCGCGTCTGCCGTGAAAACCCGAGGCTCAACCTCGGGCGTGCGGTGGGTACGGGCAGGCTAGAGTGTGGTAGGGGAGACTGGAACTCCTGGTGTAGCGGTGAAATGCGCAGATATCAGGAAGAACACCGATGGCGAAGGCAGGTCTCTGGGCCATTACTGACACTGAGAAGCGAAAGCATGGGGAGCGAACAGGATTAGATACCCTGGTAGTCCATGCCGTAAACGTTGGGCACTAGGTGTGGGGGACATTCCACGTTTTCCGCGCCGTAGCTAACGCATTAAGTGCCCCGCCTGGGGAGTACGGCCGCAAGGCTAAAACTCAAAGGAATTGACGGGGGCCCGCACAAGCGGCGGAGCATGCGGATTAATTCGATGCAACGCGAAGAACCTTACCAAGGCTTGACATGCACTGGACAGCTGCAGAGATGTGGCCTTCTTTGGACTGGTGCACAGGTGGTGCATGGTTGTCGTCAGCTCGTGTCGTGAGATGTTGGGTTAAGTCCCGCAACGAGCGCAACCCTCGTTCCATGTTGCCAGCACGTGATGGTGGGGACTCATGGGAGACTGCCGGGGTCAACTCGGAGGAAGGTGGGGACGACGTCAAATCATCATGCCCCTTATGTCTTGGGCTTCACGCATGCTACAATGGCCGGTACAATGGGTTGCGATACTGTGAGGTGGAGCGAATCCCAAAAAGCCGGTCTCAGTTCGGATTGGGGTCTGCAACTCGACCCCATGAAGTCGGAGTCGCTAGTAATCGCAGATCAGCAACGCTGCGGTGAATACGTTCCCGGGCCTTGTACACACCGCCCGTCAAGTCACGAAAGTCGGTAACACCCGAAGCCGGTGGCCCATCCCTTGTGGGGGGAGCCGTCGAAGGTGGGATCGGTGATTGGGACTAAGTCGTAACAAGGTAGCCGTACCGGAAGGTGCGGCTGGATCACCTCCTTTCTAAGGAGCATCACCAGTAGTGGTGGCCATCTGCCTGCCTGTTCGTGGTGGGGGTGGTTGCTCATGGGTGGAACATCAACGGATGGGCGCTTCGCTTGCTGGTCGCGGGATTGTCGTAGTACTCCTCCTTGGGGGGATGGAACGGATGGTCTGGCTGGTGGGTTCGAGGTGGAGGCACGCTATTGGGTTTTGAGGCTGCACGCAGCCCTGCCCCCTTTTTCGGGGGTTGGGGTGTGTGGCTGGTCCTCCCCGTTGCATCTGACTGTCTGGTTGGGTGTGGTGGTGTGGGGTTGTTTTTTGAGAACTGCATAGTGGACGCGAGCATCTTGTAAGCAATTTTTAGTGTCTTTGTGATATTTTTTTGTGTTGCCTAAGTCTTCAAGGGCGCACGGTGAATGCCTGGGCACGAGGAGCCGATGAAGGACGTAGGAGTCTGCGATAAGCCTCGGGGAGGTGACAACCGACCTGTGATCCGGGGATGTCCGAATGGGGAAACCCACCAGGGGTCATGCTCTGGTACCCGCCACTGAATGTATAGGTGGTGTGGAGGGAACGTGGGGAAGTGAAACATCTCAGTACCCACAGGAAGAGAAAACAATAGTGATTCCGTGAGTAGTGGCGAGCGAAAGCGGAGGTGGCTAAACCGGATCTGTGTGATACCCGGCAGGGGTTGCAGGTTCGGGGTTGTTGGGACGTGTCTGATTCTTCTGCCGGAGGGTCGACGTTGGGCATGCTGCTAGTCGAAGCCGTGGTGAGTGCGGTGGCGTAGAGGGTGTGACTCCCGTAGACGAAAGTGGTGTGTGGCGTGATGCTGTTCCCGAGTAGCACCGGGCCCGTGAAATCCGGTGTGAATCTGCCAGGACCACCTGGTAAGCCTGAATACTACCTCGTGACCGATAGCGGACAAGTACCGTGAGGGAAAGGTGAAAAGTACCCCGGGAGGGGAGTGAAATAGTACCTGAAACCGTGTGCTTACAATCCGTCGGAGCCTTACGGGGTGACGGCGTGCCTTTTGAAGAATGAGCCTGCGAGTTAGTGGTCGGTGGCGAGGTTAACCCGTGTGGGGTAGCCGTAGCGAAAGCGAGTCTGAACGGGGCGTTCAGTCGCCGGCTCTAGACCCGAAGCGAAGTGATCTATCCATGGGCAGTGTGAAGCGCGGGTAAGACCGCGTGGAGGCGCGAACCCACTTCAGTTGAAAATGGAGGGGATGACCTGTGGATAGGGGTGAAAGGCCAATCAAACTTCGTGATAGCTGGTTCTCCCCGAAATGCATTTAGGTGCAGCGTTGCGTGTTTCGTGCCGGAGGTAGAGCACTGGATAGGCGATGGGCCCCACCGGGTTACTGACCTTAACCAAACTCCGAATGCCGGTACGTGAGAGCGCAGCAGTGAGACGGTGGGGGATAAGCTTCATCGTCGAGAGGGAAACAGCCCAGAACATCAGCTAAGGCCCCTAAGCGTGTGCTAAGTGGAAAAGGATGTGGAGTTGCTGAGACAACCAGGAGGTTGGCTTAGAAGCAGCCACCCTTGAAAGAGTGCGTAATAGCTCACTGGTCAAGTGATTCTGCGCCGACAATGTAGCGGGGCTCAAGTACACCGCCGAAGCTGTGTCACTCCGGATGATGTCCGGGGTGGGTAGGGGAGCGTCGTGCAGACTGTGAAGCTGCGGGGTAACCCAGTGGTGGAGACTGCACGAGTGAGAATGCAGGCATGAGTAGCGAAAGACGGGTGAGAAACCCGTCCGCCGATTGATCAAGGGTTCCAGGGCCAGGTTAATCCGCCCTGGGTTAGTCGGGACCTAAGGCGAGGCCGACAGGCGTAGTCGATGGACATCGGGTTGATATTCCCGAACCGATCGTAGGAGGACCCATACCGAGGCGTGTGATGCTAACCACCCGAGTCTCCTCCATGTCCTTCGGGATGTGGGTGGGGGTGAGGCTGGGAACCAAGCGTGTAGTAGGTCAGCGCATGGGATGACGCAGTGAGGTAGCTTCCGCGGACTTAATGGAATAGTCCGTCTAAGCGTGCAGCCCGCGCACCGGTAATGCGGTGCCGTGTGGGGTGAGACGTGATGGGGATCCCGTATGGGCGTAGGTGAGTGATCCTGTACTGCCGAGAAAAGTTCCGGCGTGACGAATACGGTCGCCCGTACCCGAAACCGACTCAGGTGATCAGGTAGAGAATACCGAGGCGTTCGAGAGAATCGTGGTTAAGGAACTCGGCAAAATGCCCCCGTAACTTCGGGAGAAGGGGGGCCCGAGCAGTGAGAGCTGTGAGGGCCGCAGAGACCAGGGAGAAGCGACTGTTTACTAAAAACACAGGTCCGTGCGAAGTCGTAAGACGCTGTATACGGACTGACGCCTGCCCGGTGCTGGAAGGTTAAGAGGACTGGTTAGCGCCCTTGTGGTGCGAAGCTGAGAATTTAAGCCCCAGTAAACGGCGGTGGTAACTATAACCATCCTAAGGTAGCGAAATTCCTTGTCGGGTAAGTTCCGACCTGCACGAATGGCGTAACGACTTCTCCACTGTCTCAACCGCGAACTCGGCGAAATTGCATTACGAGTAAAGATGCTCGTTACGCGCAGCAGGACGGAAAGACCCCGGGACCTTTACTATAGTTTGGTATTGGTGTTCGGGACGGCTTGTGTAGGATAGGTGGGAGACTGGGAAGCATGGACGCTAGTTCGTGTGGAGTCGTTGTTGAAATACCACTCTGGTCGTTCTGGATTCCTAACCTCGGTCCGTGATCCGGATCAGGGACAGTGCCTGATGGGTAGTTTAACTGGGGCGGTTGCCTCCTAAAGAGTAACGGAGGCGCTCAAAGGTTCCCTCATCCTGGTTGGCAATCAGGTGTTGAGTGTAAGTGCACAAGGGAGCTTGACTGCGAGACAGACATGTCGGGCAGGTGCGAAAGCAGGAACTAGTGATCCGGCACCTCATTGTGGAATGGGTGTCGCTCAACGGATAAAAGGTACCCCGGGGATAACAGGCTGATCTTGCCCAAGAGCTCATATCGACGGCATGGTTTGGCACCTCGATGTCGGCTCGTCGCATCCTGGGGCTGGAGTTGGTCCCAAGGGTTAGGCTGTTCGCCTATTAAAGCGGTACGCGAGCTGGGTTTAGAACGTCGTGAGACAGTTCGGTCCCTATCCGCTGCGCGCGTTGGATATTTGAGAAGACCTGTCCCTAGTACGAGAGGACCGGGATGGACTGACCTCTGGTGTGCCAGTTGTTCTGCCAAGGGCATGGCTGGTTGGCTACGTCGGGAAGGGATAACCGCTGAAAGCATCTAAGCGGGAAGCCTGCTTCAAGATGAGATATCCGTGCACCCTTGTGGTGTGGGAGGCCCCCAGGAGATGACTGGGTTGATAGGCCAGATGTGGAAGCGCAGTAATGTGTGGAGCTGACTGGTACTAATGGCCGATGACTTATCAACACAAAAATTGGATTGTGTGCTGTGCTCGCGTCTGCTGTGTGGTTCTCGGGAAACAACCCCCGGGCCCCTTGTGTGGGGTGTGGTGGGTTGGTGTTGTCTCGTGGTGTTACGGCGGTCATAGCGTTGGGGAAACGCCCGGTTCCATTCCGAACCCGGTAGCTAAGCCCTTCTGCGCCGATGGTACTGCACTCGGGAGGGTGTGGGAGAGTAGGACGCCGCCGGACTTCTTTGTGAATGAGGGTTGTGGCTCGT
>NZ_VIGP01000013.1 GCF_009299795.1 Brachybacterium subflavum | reverse complement strand
CCTCGCGGGACATCGAGCTCGCGCGGGTCGCCAGCCAGCATGCCGCGGGGCTCGGAGTAATGGGGAGCGAGACCTGACAGCCGATGGACAACGCGCCCCATTTGCATGGCGCCTGACGAGCGCGGAGCCTGGATGCGGTCGGCCTGAGCCGTCTCACATAGGCGCCGGCTCATCGTGGTCAGGCTGATTCGCGCGGAGGCCAACTTCGCGCGTATTTGGTCGACCTAGGATCATCGTGGAAGTTCAGTATTCTGTGGCGCTTATACAGGGGGTTTCTCGCCTACCGGGTACCCGGCGAGCAGGCTCGAACGGTGCACGAGCGAGAGGATCGCCCCCATTGCTCCAGCGTCATCCCCGAGTTCCGAGGCATGCACCTGGGGGCGAGCGCCGTCGATGGAGCGGACCTCGAAGGCGACCGCCTCAGCGACATGGTCGACGAATACCGGCGCGACCCGCGGGAGTTCACCACCGACGACGACAGCGGTGGGGTTCAAGGAAAGAATGCTGCTGGCGAGGACTTTTCCTGTCGCTGTGGCCGCCGCTCTGAGAACCTCGTCCGCGACCGGATCGGCCCGCTCGACGGCTTTCTCCAGGTCGTCGACGCCACGCAGAGCAAGTCCGTAACCGCAGCAGCTCCGCAGGATAGATGGGAGAGCTGCGACGGTTTCGAGGCAACCGCGTTTGCCGCACCGGCACGCGCAACCGTCGGGATCAACGGTCACGTGCCCGAATTCTCCTGCCAGTCCCCTACTTCCGTGCACGAGGCGCCCGCCGACGACCACACCGCCGCCGATGCCGCCCGCGATCCGGAGATATATCAGGTCCTCACCGAGGCCGGCACGCTGATCTGCCTCCGCCAGCGCTGCCAATCGGGTGTTGTTGTCCAGCAATGGCGTCATGCCGAACCGCTGCGTCACGGCGGCCTGCACGACTCCGCGTGCTTCGACGGATTCGGCGTGGGCGGTGGTGTGGTCCTCGCTCCACGCAGGGGAGTAGGGGCCGGGCAAGCCGACGCCCACGCCCTGGAGGGCGCCGAAGGTGGTCCCGACTGCTTCGATCTCGTCGACGAGGTGAAGAGCCGCGTGGACGCGCTGCGTCCATGGAAGCCCGTGGCCGGTCTCCCGTGTCTCGGTGGCGAGCACCCGGCGGGTTGCGTCTACGACGGTGACGTGGACAGCGTCATGGGCAAGATCGATGCCGAGGTGCTGGCCGGACCTGGGATCCAGCGCGAGCAGCTTAGCGGGGCGGCCGGATCCCTGCCTGTTCTCGGCGTCCGTCGCGACGATGTGCAGGGCTCCGCGACGTATCAGGTCCCCCACGATCTCCGAGAGCGTCGTGCGCGAAAGACCCACGTGCGAGGCGAGGTCGGCGCGGCTCAGGACGCCATGGCGTCGGAAGGCCTCGAGGATGCGCTCCTCGTGACCCCAGCGCATAAGAGCAGGCCGCGAGGTCGGCGTGGACATGCGGTCAGGCTAGGCGCCCCAGGGTGTTCCGTCCAGACGTCGGCAAAAAGGTTCGGACCGAGTCTCCTGGGTGAATGGTCGCCATCTCCAGGGGGCGTCAAAGGTTTCTGTCGGCGTATTGACGGAAAAAAGGGGCGCCCCTAGCTTTCTTGTCAGCGCAATCGCGCTCGACCCTCACCACCGCGTCGCCTTCACCTTCGGCGGCGCCGCGACGAAAGGTTGACGATGACGTCCGCCCTTCCGGCCTCACCCGCTCCAGGCCCTCCGCCCGTCACATCCCGTCGCGCCACCTTCGCGGCGTTCATGGGAGCGTTCCTCGAGTGGTACGACTTCTGGATCTATGGCACTGCCGCCGGTCTCGTCCTGCCGCGTGTGTTCTTCCCCGACTCCACGCCGACGGTCGCTCTGATGGAGTCCTTCGCGACCTTCGCCGTCGCCTTCCTGACCAGGCCGATCGGAGCCATCCTGTTCGGACACTTCGGTGACCGCATAGGTCGTAAACCGGTCCTGCTCATCACCGTGTTCATGATCGGCGGCGGCACCTTCCTGATGGGCGTGCTCCCATCCCATGCCATGGCAGGCGGACTGGGTGCGATCCTCCTGATCCTGCTGAGGCTGATCCAAGGGGTCGGTATCGGTGGTGAGTACGGCGGCGGGTCGCTGCTCGCGCTCGAGAACGCACCGCAGGGCAGACGCGGTCTCGCAGGCAGCTTCCACCAGCTCGGCACCCCGGCGGCGCTGCTCGCGTCCACAGGGATCTTCGCCATCGTCACCCAGCTGCCGGACGACTCGCTCCTCAGCTGGGGCTGGCGGATCCCGTTCCTGCTCAGCGGGCCGTTCCTGCTGCTCGGGTTCTACATCCGCAAGAACCTGCCCGAGACGGCCGCCTTTGCCGAGGACCGTCAGGAGAGCAAGTCCGCGCCCTTCCTCGCCCTGCTCGTCGAGCAGCCGAAGATGGTGCTCATCGGCATCGGCGCGCGCATGGCGGATGCCGTCACGTTCAACATCATCAACGTCTTCGCAGTCTCGTGGGTGACCTCGACGCTGGGCATGGACAGCCAGCTCATCCTCACCGGCTTCGTGATCTCCTCAGCGGTGCAGCTGGTCGTGCTACCGCTGGCGGGACGACTCTCCGACCGCTATGGTCGGCGACCCGTCTACCTCACCGGGATCGCGATCTGTGCACTGGGTGGCGGCATCCTGTACTTCCCGATCATCTCGCTCGGCAGTGCGCTGGCCACATGGGCGATCATCGTGCTGGTCCACGCCGTCGGCACCGGCCTGATGTTCAGCATCCAGAGTGCGCTGTTCGCAGAGCTGTTCGGCACCAAGGTGCGCTACACCGGGCTGGGGGTCGTCTACCAGGGATCCGCACTGATCGGCGGGGGACCGACCCCGATGATCGCCGTCGCGCTCACGGCCGCCGCAGGGTCATGGTGGCCGGCGGGCGCGTATCTGGTGCTCGCCTGTCTCATCAGCGCACTGTGCATCTGGTTCGCCGGCGAGACGTACCGCAACGACCTGGCTGAGGTCGAGCCAGACGCCGAGGACACCGACAGGGCGTCCGGGCAGGTGGCGGCGTGATGGGTGCACAGGATCACGCGCGCACGCGGCCGGGAAGGATCGCTTCTGGAGAGATCGGGGGGACCTGGTCCCACTGCCACACGTTCGGCGCCCACGAGCTGCTTCTGCCCTCGACCATCGAACAGTTGCAGGAGGTCGTGGCGACGGGTCGACAGGTTCGCGCACTCGGTACGCGCCACTCGTTCAACGACGTGGCCGACACGCCGGGCACCCTGGTGAACCTCGGCGGACTCCCCGAGCGCTTCGAGCTCGACGACGACGCGGGCACCGTCACGGTCTCGGGCGGCAGCACCTACGCGATGGTCGCGCGAAAGCTGCGCAGCACCCGATGGGCCCTGCGCAACATGGGGTCGCTGCCGCACATCTCGGTCGCGGGCGCCGCATCCACGGGGACGCACGGGTCGGGCATCACCCATCCGAATCTCTCGAATGCGGTCCGCGCGATCGAGGTCGTCGAGGCCGACGGCACTCTCACGCGCTTCACGCGGGAGGGCCCGCAGTTCCCCGGCCGGGTGCTCTCCCTCGGAGCGCTGGGAGTCGTCACGGCGGTGACGCTGGACCTGGTCCCGGACTTCGAGGTGCGCCAGGACGTCTGGTTCGGCCTGCCCTGGTCGACACTGCTGGAGGACCTTGAGGAAATCATGGCGGCGTCCTACAGCGTCTCCGTCATGCCCGACTGGAGCAGTCGGGACGTGGCGGGGAAGGTCTGGTTCAAGTCTCGGACCGAGGACGGAGGCCCGCCGCTGGAACCCGCGGACCACGGGGCCCGTTGGGCCGCAGTCGTGGAGGGCCAGGATCCCGAAGGGCAGAACCCGAACCACACCGTGCAGGGCGGAGTGCCGGGCCCCTGGTGGGATCGGCTTCCGCACTTCAGGCCGGACGCCGAGCCGAGCCGGGGGAACGAGATTCAGACCGAGTACTTCATCGATCGGGCCCGGGGAGCGGAGGCTCTGAACAGGTTGCGCGCGATCGCCCACAGGTTCGCCGACCTCGTGCTGGTCTCGGAGCTGCGAACCGTTGCCGCTGACGCATTGTGGCTCAGTCCCAGCCATGATCGTGACTCCCTCGCCATCCACATGACTTGGAGGAACGATCCTGCGGCAGTTCTGAAGGTTCTGCCACTGGTGGAAGGGGCGCTGGCGCCCTTCGATCCGCGAACGCACTGGGGGAAGTGGTTCACCCTCGACGGGGAGCTCGTTCGGTCGCAGTACCCGCGGCTGGATGACTTCCGTTCCCTCGCCGGCGAGGCGGATCCGACGGGAAAGTTCCACAACGACTTCCTCAGGCGCACCCTCGGATTCGGAGGGCCCGCAGGGCGATGAGTTCGCTCGTCGACGAGGTGGTGTCAGGCGCCGCCCTCGCCGGGCCCTGCCGAACGCCAGGCCGTTCCGAGCAGCTGCCCGAAGCTCGCGAGACTCTCGATGTGACAGTCCACGGTGTCGGAGGCAGTGGCGATGACCACCACCGCCATCATGCGGACAGACGGCGCCATCTGCGTCACCGGGACATCCGCTCGAGGAGCTCCACCGCCTCCGGCAGCCACCCGGAGTCCCATCGGTGCCGGCGCTTCGTGCCGTTGTCGTACAGGTGCGGGATTCCGAGATCATCCATGAGCCTGTGGGCCTCACTCAGGTGGTCGAACGTCCACTCCGGTGCGTCCCTGCCGAAGTTGCCGTACCCCAGCAGTGCGATCCGCTCACGGTCGCCGAGCGCCGAGCCGTGCTCTCGCAGTAGGTGGGGGATTGCGAAGTCCCGGAAATGTTCCGGGTGCGGCCAGAAGTAGGGCATCTCCCATTGGTCGGGCCGCTCCTTCATGACCGGTGAGTCGAAGGCCGCGGCGGCACGAAACATTGCGGGATAGCGCAGCAGCAGCTGCAGGGCCGCGGAGCCGCCCTTGCTGTAGCCGACGAGAAGACGAGGCAGATCCGGGTGCAGCCTGTCGATGAAGCCCACGACGTCCTCGAGAAAGTACAGGACCTGCTGGAACGTCTTCTGGTCCGGAAGGTCCGTCATCCACGGCCAGTCCGAGAACGTCGGGGCGACCGCCACCAGGCCGTGACGGTTGTGGAGGTCGTGTCGGAGCACCTCGTCGAGTCCGTCGCCGGAGCGATGGCTGAGCTCCGGCGTGGCCGGCAGCAGGTACAGCACCCGCGGGTGCTCGAGGTCGTCCAGGGTGTCGGGCTCGAGGACGCGGATCGTCGTCTCGACCATCTGCCGATCCGAGCGCACCGTGTACTGCAGGTAGTCGAGCTTCAGCGGCGCGGAGTAGTGCGCAGGCATGACGTCCTCTCAGGCTTCGGCGACTAGGACTTCAACCCGCCTGCCGTGAGCCCGGAGACCACGTGGCGCTGGGCGAAGAAGAAGACCAGCAGGACGGGGATGACGGAGAGCGTTGTCGCCGCCATCTGCACGCCCCACAGCGGGCCCGCCGTGGGGTCCTCGTAGTGAGTGAGCGCGACGGGCACCGTCAGCTTCTCGGGCGAGCGCAGGTAGATCAGCGGTTCGAGGAACTGGTTCCAGCTGTACCAGCAGGCGAGCACCACGACGGAGGCGAGAGAGGGCCTGACCAGCGGGAGGTAGATCTGGAACATGGTCCGCCAGCGGCCGGAGCCGTCGATCGCGGCGGCGTCCTCGAATTCCGCGGGCAGTGTCAGGAAGGCCTGCCGCATCACGAATGTGGCGATCGGGGAGGTGATCAGGACGGCCGTGAAGACGATGAGCGGATAGTGGGTGTCCACCCAGCCGAGCTTCGCAGCGTACTGGAACAGCGGGATGATCGTGGCCTCCGGCGGTACGAACATGACGCTCAGCAGGGCTAGGAAGATGACGCCGGAGGCCACCGGTCGGACCCGAGCCAGAGCGTACCCAGCCGGGATCGACATGACGAGGGTGAGCGCGGCCACCAGCACCATGATGATCACCGAATTGAGGAACTGCTGCGCGAACGGCTGCAGCGCGAAGACGTCGCGGTAGTTCGACCACTGGAAGTGCTCGGGGATCAGCGTCGGCGGATATCGTAGGATCTCGCTGGGGGACTTCAGCGAGGCGCTGACCATCCACAGGATCGGGGTCAGTGCGACGAGTGCGATCAGGCAGAGCAGCAGATAGTTCAGCGTGCGCCGGACGGCGCGGGGCCGTGCCCGTTCAGTCGTTCTCATGGAACACCACTCGCTTCCTGGCCTGCCAGATGGCGGCCGTGAGCAGCAGGATCAGGACGAACAGGAGGACGGCCAGCGCACTGGCGTACCCGACATCGTTCAAGAGGAATCCCTGCTTGTAGACCTCGAAGGCCAGCACCGAGCTCTGTACTCCTGGCCCGCCCTTGGTGAGCAGCAGGACGATCTCGAAGACCTTGAACGAGCCGACGACCATCAGCATGAAGACCATGAGGATCGCGGGCGAGATCTGGGGCAGCACCACGCTGCGCACCACGCGAGCCGGCCCCGCGCCGTCGATACGGGCCGCCTCCTCGAGCTCCTGGGGCACGGCCTGCAGCGCGCCGAGCAGGATCATGATGTTGATGCCGACGTTCTTCGTCAGCTGGATGACGGCGAACACGACGAGCGTGAGCCAGCCGCCGCGCAGCCAGGGCGGGCCGTCGATCCCCACGGTGCCCAGGACGGCGTCGAGCAGCCCGTCGGGCTGGACGATGAAACTCCACACGAGCGCCCACGCGACCATCGTGACCAGGGCGGGGATGAAGATGATGGAGCGGAAGACGTTGATCCCGCGCAGTTTCTGGTTCAGCAGCAGCGCCAGGAGCAGGGCCACGATGGTCCCGGTGATGCTCAGGGCGCACACGAAGAAGAATGTGTTCGGCAGGACCGTGACCATGCTCGGGTCGGTGAGGATTCGAGCGTAGTTGTCGACGCCGATGAACTCCTGCGTGCCGGACAGGACGTTGACCTCGTGGAAGCTTAGCCAGATCACCCAGAGGATCGCGACCACTCCCACCGCGGTGAAGCCGATCATCTGCGGGGCCAGGAGCGTGAACCCGAAGGTGTTGCGGCCCGTGTCACGGCCGGTCCTGTTGCGGCCGGTCCCGATGGGACGCGCGCCGGTGCGGGCAGGGCCGCGCCCGGGCGAGGGTCTCGTCGGCGCAGTCATGCCGAGAGCACCGGCTCGATCGCTGTGCACACCTTGGGCAGTGCCTCCGCGAGGTCGACGTCCTGTTTGTAGACGAACTCGTCGAGCGAGGAGTCGAGGGCGTTGGCGACCCGGGCCCCGTTCGAGGCGACGGGGAAGAGGCGGCCCTTCGTCGTGATGGACTCGACGATCGGCTCGAGGTCCTCGGCGGTGAGCAGTCCGGAGGACTCCGCGAGCACCTCGGCGTTCAGCAGGCTCTCGCGGGCGGGCGGGAAGAACTGTGAGATCTTCTTCGCGTTCTCCGTGTTGGTGAGGAAGGCCAGGAACTCCAGCGCCGCCTCCGTGTTCCTTCCGGCGGAGAGCGCCACGATCGAGGACTGCCCGATGGACTGCGTGTCGCCGGCCGGCCCGCCCGGGGTGCGCACCACGTCCCACTCGAAAGAGGCGTCCTCGAGCAGGGAGCTGGAGCCGAGGAAGGCCGTGGTGGCGCCGGCCTGCCCGCCCCAGAAGTCGGCCTGCTGGCCGGGGATCGGCGAGGAGCCGTCCTCGAAGACCATGTCGTGGAAGAGGGTCATGGCCTCGCGCATCTCTGGGCTGTCAGCCGTGCACCGGGTCGCGTCACTGTCCCACGGCGAGGCGTCGTAGGCGTCCATGATCGGCAGCAGCCGTGTCCAGTTCTGGAAGTCGAAGTCGTTCAGTACGTAGCCGGGCATGCCCGTGGCCTCGGTGAGCTGCCGGGAGGTCTCCCGGAATGCCTCCCAGGTCCACTGGTCCTCGGCGAGGAGCTCCGCCGGGGAGCGCACCCCTGCCTTCGCGTAGAGGTCCTTGTTGAAGTACATGATCAGCGGCCCCGTGGAGAAGGGCACGCCGTACTGCGCGTCCCCCCTGCGCCAACGCTCCTGCAGCGCGGGCACGAGGTCGTCGACGTCATATCCGGGCGTGGAGGAGAGGACAGGGGCGGCGTCCAGCAGGGCGCCGGCGTCGATGTACTCGAGGCTCGATTCGACCGGAAGCCAGGTGAGGTCCGGCGGATCGCCGGCGGTCATACCGGTGGTCAGCACCATGTCGAGCTGGTCGAGGGCGAGGCTCTCGAAGTCGATGCTCGTCACTTCGTCATGCTCGGCGATGAAGGCGTCGGCGATCTCGTCGAAGAGCGCGAGCTGGTCCGGGTTGGACGACCACATGGTCATCCGCAGTGCGATCCCGCCCTCGGTCGGCGTTGTGCGGGTGAACCCCGGCGCGCAGCCGGCGAATCCCGCAGCGAGGGCAGTGCCCCCGAGGCCGGTGAGGAATCTGCGTCGTCGCATCTGGACCCTCCTGTCCCCCGTGGCGCGCGTCCTCGCGACACCTCGTGTTCGATACGGTATAACGCTATACTCACGGATGCAACGGATGGTGGGTGCGGCATGACGGCGCTGGTCGGCGAGCGGAGAAGTCGGCGACCAGCGTGACTACGACGATTTACCGAGGCGGATATGCACAAGACACTGGCGTACGACAGGCAGCTCGAGCGGTTCCGGCCGCTGGATCGGGTGGTCACCTTCGACGACTTCGACACGGGCTTCAACGGCTGGATGGACCTGACGCCGAACTTCGTGAACGAGGACTTCGAATCGTTCGACAGTGCCGTCGACCTCACCAGCTGGGCGCCGTGCATGCTGAGCTCGGCGCCCATGCGCTTCGCGGCCTCCCACGGCTCGATGGAGGGCACCTACTCTCTCAAGCTCACCACGGGTGCGTCGGCCGCCCCGAGCACGCAGCCTCCTGCCGACGGATCCATGGGGGTCGCCGTCAAGCGGCTCTCCCGGTTCGGCGATCCCTCACAGATCCAGATCGAGACCTGGTACTCCTACACCCCGGCCCAGGACCGGATCGGCATCGGCGAGGAGGACATCCGCGCCTTCGGGTTCTACTTCGACATCCAGGACGGCGAGCACCGATACATGCCCGGCGTGCGCTACGTGAACTCGCTGGACGGGAAGCTCGTCAAGAAGTGGCAGTACTGGAAGGCGAAGGAGGGTGTCACCCACGCCGACTGGAACTACGGGGTCGAGGCCGGGTGGTGCGCCCCCGGGATCGACAACCTCTGGTACGGCACCCGACACGAGGACGGCTCGTCCGACGGATACCAGTGGGTGCCCGGCGGCGAGCAGGACCTGCTCTACAACGAGAGCCCCGACAAGCTCAACTGGCTCTACCTGCGACTCCTGGTCGACGTGGAGAAGCGGGAGTACGTCGAACTGCAGAGCATGGACACCGTGTTCGACCTCCGCGGCATCCAGCCGACCCTGGCCGATCGCTACCGGTCGATCGACAACCTCATCAACCCGATCTTCTACGTGGAGGCCGATACCGACCGCCAGGTGAACCTCTTCCTCGACTCCGTCGTCTACTCGACCGAGTGACCCCGAAGACGACGAAAGGCACGCCATGCTGAACACCCAGACGTCCGTCCTCGCCCGCAGAGTCCGGATCACCTCCGACTACGCGACACTGCCCTACGAGGCGGGCTGGGCCTCCGAGGCCGTCTTCTTCACCCAGGTCGAGGGTCGCCATCCCGACCTCACGATGAGCACCGAGATATCGCCCGACGGGATCACCTGGATCCCTCACGGAGAGTCGCGGTCCCTCCCCGAGGGCGTGCAGGCCACGGCGAGCGGGCTGACCGTCTTCGGGACCTGGCTGCGCCTGAGGATCAGCGGGGCGAGCGAGCTGAAGCCCGCCCGTATCCTGGTCCACCTGAACCTCAAGGGCTGACGCCGACGATCGAGCACGGTCGGTCGAGGGGATCCTTAGGACCGAATGGAGGACGCATGCAGCGAGCGCGCAGGGCCGCACGGCTCTCCGAGGTCGCGCAGCTCGCCGGTGTGTCCCCGGGCCTTGTCTCGCGGGTCCTCAACCACGACCCTGCTCTCAAGGTCCGCGAGGAGACTCGGAACCGGGTCCTGGACGCCGTCGAGATGCTGCAGTACACACCCCACGCCTCTGCGCGCGCGCTGCGCAACGCCCGCACCGGACTGCTGGGCTTCGCCCTGCACCACATGAACGACCCGATCTATGCCCAGCTCGTGGAGACCGCACAGGTCGCCGCGGCCGAGCGCGGGTACTCCGTGGTCCTGCTGAACGCTGACGAGCTGCTGGCGGGCGGGGATGCGTTCCGGGCACTCGTGAGCGGCCATCGCGTCGACGGCCTGCTCATCCAGAGCGGGTTCGCCGACGGCAGCGGGCGGCTGCTGGAGATCGCGCGCGCGGTGCCCTCGATCGTCTTCAACGCGGACGAGATGCCAGGACTGCGCACCGTGCGCCTTGACGACGCCTCCGCGGCCTCTCTCGCCACGCGGCACCTCATGGAGCTGGGGCACGAGCAGATCATCTTCGTCGGTGCTGAGGGGTCGACTTCCGGGCGTCGGTACCGCGGGTACGCCGAGGCGATGCGAGAGGGCGGCGTCGCTGCGGCGCCGATGATCGCCGGCGGCTGGGATGCGGGCTCGGCACGGTCCGCGATCGAGAGCTACTTCGCCGGGGGCGGGGCTGCCACGGGCCTCATCGTCGCGACCTCCACGAGCGCGCTCGGCGTCCACGCAGGAGTGATCGCCTCCGGGCGGTCGGTTCCCCAGGACGTCTCGGTGGTGGGCATCCACGACACCTGGTTCGCCGAGCACCTCAACCCGCCCTTGACGGTGGTCGAGCTGCCTCTGCCAGCGATCGGGCGGCTGGCCGTCGAGCAGCTCATCGCGCAGATCACCGAGCCTGTCGACGGGTCGACCGTGCTCGCCGAGCCTGCGCCACGCCTGATCGTGCGGGGCACGACGGCGGAGGTGCGGAGGCGCGGCACCGCGGAGTAGCACCGGAGGCGACCACAGCCTGAGCGGAGCGCCCTCCAGGGGATCACGAACAAGCGTGCGCAGCGGGCCGGGCTCGCGCGGTGAGTCCTGCGCGATGCGTCCTGCGCGCTCGACCAGGCGCGGGCACATCGACCAGCCGGAGGGGTGGCCCTCGCGGACCCGGAGGCGCACGATGGGCACATGGCTGATCCGAA
>NZ_VIGP01000012.1 GCF_009299795.1 Brachybacterium subflavum | reverse complement strand
CCTCGCGGGACATCGAGCTCGCGCGGGTCGCCAGCGGGCACGCGGAGGCGCTGGGTGTCGCCGTGGGCTGACAGGCAAGCTGGGTGATGCGGTCGCGAACAGGCGAGGTACCCGTCACGCGCGCCCTCCGGACCGAACGTGTGCTGGGTGTACCTGCGCACTGGGGCCGGACGATCTCGCCCGGCCCCAGTACAGGCCCCGATCGGGTGATCACGACAAGCGTTCGCATGCGTCGCCGACCCCATGACGGCTCGGGCCTAGCCCACGAGCTCCGAGAGACGCCGGTAGATCGGATCCGTCCGGTCGCGGACATCGCGGTGGATCGCACCCAGCGATCGATAGAACTCCGTGTTCTCCCGATTCGGTTCCGTGCGATCGCTGATCACGGCGAATCGCCCCACGGCATCGCGGAAGGAGGGAGCCAGGCCCACGCCGACCGCCGCGCAGATGGCGGCGCCGCGTCCCGCTGAGCTCCCGCCCTCGAGTCGAACGCATTCCAGTCCGAACGCATCCGCGAGGATCTGCGTGAGCAGGTCGGATGCTGCACCACCGCCCGTGACCACCACATGGTCGAACTCTGTGTCGAGCTCCGCCGCCATCGCGTCGGCGTTGTCCTTCAGCGTCATCGCGATGCCTTCGAGGATCGAACGGAACATGTGGCCGCGCCCGTGGCGTCCATCGAATCCGAGGAACGTCCCCTTCCTCGTCGGCTGCTCGGCCGGGGCCAGCCAGTCGAGGATTGTCAGGAGCCCGTCGGAGCCGACGGGGACGTCCAGCGCCTCCCGGCCCAGCATCTCCTCGACGCTCTCCCCACGTCGCTCGGCCTCATGGGCACCGCCGTCGCTCAGCAGATCCCGGAACCAGCTCACGGTCCACATCCCACGGCGGATCCCACCGCTCTCGTAGAGATATGTTCCGGGCTCGGAGCCGAAGTTCGTCCAGAACGACTCGGGCGCTTCGACCTCGCTCCTGCCCACGGCCATCCCTGCGATGTAGGTACCGAGTGACACGAGCAGAGCATCAGGGTCTTGGAGCCCGGCTCCCAGGGCCTCGACCGCCTTGTCATTGGCGGTGGCGATGACTGGAGTGCCCTCGGGCAGCCCCGTGGCAGCAGCGGCTTCCGCGGTGAGCAGTCCGAGCTCCTCTCCGGGCTGGACGATCTCCAGCAGCATGTCCCGAGGGATACCCGTGCGCCGATAGTCCGTCTCCTCGGTGGACCATGCCCAGGAGGCCGTGTCGATGGGCCACATCCCCTGGTAGTTCGCGGCTGCGTCACGGAACTCTCCGGTCATCCGATGGGAGATGTACCCGGAGGATGTCGTCACGTATGCCGCGTCCTCGGTCTCGGCCTCGTACGGCCGTCCCACGCGCTCGTCCATCCAGCTCTGGATCGGCTGGGCCAGGGAGCCATCCTCCCGGAGCACAGCGCGACAGAAACGGATCGTGCACAGTCCGATGCCGACGATGTCGCGAGGGTCGTGCGGGAAGTCCTCAAGAGCGAGGCGGCACGCCTCGACGATCGACTCCCACAGGACGTCGCCCGGGTACTCGACCACTCCTGGACGCGGCATGTGGTTCGGCGGAAGCGGGACTCTTCCTTCGGCGCAGCTGCGGCCGTGTTCGTCGAAGATCGTCACCTTCGAGGACTGGGAGCCGTTGTCGATGCCGACGACGTATCGCGTCATGAGGCCGAGCCCGTGGGGTCCTCCGCCCAGCGACGCAGCTGTGCTCCGGGATCCGCGGCGGCGGGACGGATCGCACCCTCTGCGGGGAAGATCGTGCCCATGTTCATGACTCCGTTCGGGTCGAAGGTCTGCTTCAGCTCGGCGAGGAGGGGGTAAGCGGTCCCGTGCTCCTGCTGGGTCCACGGCGTGCGATATTTGCCGATGCCGTGATGGTGGACCATGGAACCGCCGTGGCGAAGGGCCTCCTCGACGATGATGGCGTTGAGCGGGAGGTGGTACTTCTCGATCTCCTCCTCGGGCGCCGCGTCGATCCGGTAGTCGTAGACGAAGTACATGTTGGTGCCGGTCTGGTAGCTGTGCGAGGAGTGCCCGCCCAGCATCGTCAGGTCCTCGACGTAGGGGTACTCGCTGTGGATCCGGTCGATCACTGCGTCGTAGAGGTCGGCGACCTGGGTCCAGTCCGCGGAGACCTCCGTGGTGTATCCCAGGTGCTGGGACTCCAGCATCGCAGTCTTCTCCGCATCGATCTTGTCCTGGCCCCAGTTGAGGTTCTCGAACCATTCCTCGACGAGGGCGGGATCGACCGTCTCGTGGGGGTGCTGCTCGGCGACCCGGGTGATCTCCCTGCTCGTCGCCTCGACGATGCCCTCGGGGCCTTCGGCGACGAAGACGACGACGCACTTGTCCTTGCTGAAATGGGCGAAGTGCTGCTGCGCGTCCTGCGGCGAGTAGAGACGAGCGACCGAGGGGTGGAAGCCGTTGGTGATGACCTCGCGCAGGATCGCGATCCCGGTTCGCATGTCGTCCACGAGGAAGGCGTGGAACCGGTTGTTGTCGGGGTAGAAGCGGAAGACCTTGAGCGTCACCTCGGTGACGACTGCCAAGGACCCTTCGTTCCCGATGATGAGGTGCCGGATATCGGGCCCCGCTGCGCGGCGGGGAACGGCCTTGATCCGAGTGGTGCGTCCTCCGGGGAACACGGCCTCGAGACCGACGACCATGTCCTCGATCGCGCCGTACAGGGTGGAGAACTGACCGATGCTCCGCGTGGAGACGAGGCCGCCGTACTGGGCGAGCGGCTTGGACTGGGGAGAGTGCCCCGTGGTCAGCCCCTGGGCGCGCAGCTGATCCTCGAGGTCCTGGAGCCTGACACCCGCTTCGACGGTGACCTGCATGTTCTCCGGGTCGACCGAGAGCACACGGTTCATGCGGGACACGTCGAGCACGATCGTGTCCTCGACGCTGGTCTCCAGGCCGCCTTCGGTTCCAGTGCGTCCGCTGCGCGGGACCACGTTCACCAGGTTCTCGTCGGCGAAGGAGAGCACCGCTGCGACGTCGTCGGTGGAGGTGGCGTAGACGATGGCAGCCGGCATGGGGGAATCGAAGATGCCGTGCACCGACTGGTACTTCTTGAACCGGTCCACGCTCGCCTCGCGGAGCGCGTCCTGGTCGACGTCGATCTGGTCGGCCGGGAGCAGAGCGGCGAGCTGGTCGAGGATCTGGCCTCGCGACAGGGAGGAGCGCGATTCGATCATGGTGAGGGGATTCCTTTCTCGGGGTGTTTCTCGGAGGGAGCAGGTCAGCGGACGAGGTAGCCGCCGTCGACGGTCAGGACGTGACCGTTGACGTAGTCGGAGGCGCGAGAGGCCAGGAACACGAGCGCGCCCATCAGATCCGCGACCTCGCCCCATCGGTTGGCCGGGATGTGCTCGAGCACGCGACGGCTCGAGTCCGGATCGGAGCGGGTGGCCTCGGTGATCGCCGTGGAGAAGTAGCCGGGCGCGATGGCGTTCACCTGGATGCCGTGCTGGGCGAGCTCGTCGCTGTACGCCTTGGTGAGCCCGACGATGCCGTGCTTCGTCGCGGCGTACGCAGGGGACTGCTGTCCGCCGAGGAACGCGAAGAGGGAAGCGATGTTGATGATCTTCCCCGAGCGCTGCGCGATGAAATGCTCGACAGCGGCGTGGGACAGCGCGAAGGGAGCATTGAGATTGAGCTCGACCATGGGGTCCCACTTCGTACGGTCGAACTCCTCGACGGACCCGAGCTTCGACATCCCCGCGGAGTTCACGATGATGTCGAGCCCCCCGAAGCGCTCGAGAGCCGTCTCGATGACCTCCTCGGGAGCGCCCGGACCCGTGATGTCGATCTTCAGGAATTCGTAGCGGCGCCCCGTCTCCTCGACGAGTGCGCGAGTGGTCCCGTCATCGTCGGCGATGCTCGGCACGAGCACGTCGGCCCCGGCCTTGGCGAGAGCCAGGGAGAAGGCCCTTCCCAGACCGGAATTGCCTCCCGTGACGAGGGCGACCTTCCCGTCGAGCGAGAAGAGGTCGAGGGAGAAGTCGGTGATGTCCATGGGTTCTGTCCTTCGAGAGGGGTTGGATGGGTAGAGGTTGCAGCGGGGTGCTGGAGTCGGAGGGGTCAGGCGGGTTGGCTGACGAGGGGCGCATCCGTCGTCTCCCTGGATCGGATGCGCAGGGTGAGCGTGCACAGCACCACGCCTATCGCCGCCGCAGCCGTGAGGGTGGTGAACATGGCGGTGAACCCTCCGTGGGCGGCGATGCCGTTCGAGGGATCGCCGAGCCACCAGGACGCCAGCGCCGGCAGGAACGCATCAGGGAGGTAGGCGAGGCCCGAGGCCAGCCCGATCACGCCGCCGCGCTGCGCCACGGGGATGCCGAGCTCGCCCACGGACGCCCAGAAGACGCCTCGCGACGCGAAGACGGCGAGGCTCATGACGATCATCAGGGCCAGCGCGATCCCCAGCAGTGCGGGCCGCTGGGGGAGGACCAGGTAGCCGATCGCCGTGAGGCCGACGACGACGAACATCAGCCGCAGGAAGCGAGGGGTGGAGTGGAAGACCTTGTCGACGAGCACTCCGCCGACCGGGCTGGCGATGAACTGGAAGGCATAGGTGCGCATCACTCCGATGACCCCGATCAGGGAGGCCGCGACCCCGAATCCATCCTGGAGCAGGGGAGAGAGGTACCCCATCAGGGTGTAGAAGCTGTACATCATCATGACCGTGCCGCCGATGAGCCACGTGTACTTGTTCTTGGCGGCCGCCGCGAGCTGGCCGAGGCCGACGGACTGGCGCTCGGTTTTCCCCAGTGCGTCCTTCCCCTGATGCACGGTGAAGTGCACGAGGGCGGCGAGGATCAGGGCGAGGACGCCGTAGATCCGGATCAGGGTGGAGACCCCGGAGCTGGCGACGATCGCGTTCGCGACGATGGCGGAGCCCACCAGGCCGACGATCGTGGTGGTCAGCCCGCGGATTCCCTCGAGGAATCCGAAGAGACGACCCTGCTCGTCCGACTCCCCGAGCAGGCTGATCGACTTCACCAGGGCCGGCCAGTAGAGCCCGGTCCCCAGGACGGCGAACAGCACGTGCACGGCAAGCACCAGCCAGTAGCCGGGTGCGGTGGAGACGAAGAGATCGAGCAGACCGATTCCGAGCATCGCCACGACGATGAGCAGCTTCGGGGAGAACCTGTCGGCGAACCAGCCTCCTACGAAGTACATGATGACCGCCGTCGCGCCGAAGGCGGAGGTGACGGTGCCGTACTGCTGGAGGGTCAGCCCGAGCGCTTCGGCACCGTCCGCCAGGAAGAGGAACCTCAGATAGGCGACCTGGAAGACGACCCCACCGGTCATGGACAGGATGAGGAAGCTGATTGCTCTGCGTGAGCGGGTCATGAGGCCACTCCTTCGTGGACGGTGGGCGGGCCGCAGTTATCTCCGGGGGAAACGGTTCCGGCGGCTTTCGGGCACAAAAAAAGAGATCAGGTGCAGTCGCCCCTTGAAAGGAGCGACGCCACTGATCTCTGGTCTCTGTCGTGACGTCCGGGCGAACCCGGGATGATGAAGTTTCGGCCGACTCTACGGGAGCTGCCGAACTCTGTCCAGCGGCTCCGAGCGGGCCGCTGGGCGCCGTGCTCACATGGCCCAGACCAGCTGATCGGAGGTGGCGATGGCGAGGGCTCCAGCGGAGAGCGCTTCGATCACGTCCTTGCGCTCGCAGACGAGTCCACCAGCGATGATGGGGATAGAGATGTCATTGCGGAGCCACTCGATGGCGCGGGGCACGCAGCCCGGCAGGATCTCCACGAAGTGGGGATCGCCCTGCTTCAGGACCCGGGGCAGCTGGTGATACGAGATCGAGTCCACCAGGAAGTAGCGCTGCACGGCGATCAGGCCCGCCCGGCGGGCGGAGCGGATCACCGCGGGCTTCGAGGAGAGGACGCCGTCCGCACCGGTCTGCTCGGACAGCCAATCCACGGCGGCGTCCTGCGCGGAGAGCCCCTCGATGAAGTCGATGTTCACCAGAACGGTCTTGCCAGCTGCCTTGCACGTGGCAACGGTCTGCGCGATGTCGACCAGGCTCCCGTAGAGCAGGAACACGATCGCATGATCCGCGCTCAGCGCCTGGGCGAGGGACTCCGCATCCTTGATGGTCGTGATGACCGGATCGGCCTGCAGAGACTCCTGCATCTGTGCGTCTGAGGTCCGGGCGGTGCGTTCCATCTGCACTCCTGGTGCTGTCGGGGCGGGGTATCCGCGGTTGCGAACAGGCAGACTATAGAGCGTTTCCGCATCGTTCTGGACCCGTGCAGCGGCAGGGGAGCTCGGCGGTGCTCACGCGCTCTCCGTCAGGCTCCCTCTGTCACCCTCCCTCCGTCAGGCTCCCCGCCGGCAGCCAGTCCGCCCCGAGCAGCTGCGCGACGTCGGCCAGCTGCTCGGTGTCCCCGCCCACGGTGTCCGAGGCGGCGGCGATGCGCTCCACCATCACCTTGCTGACCTGCTCCTCCACGGTGTCCTGCGCATAGGCGATGTGCCAGGGGGAGACCTGGTGGTCGCGGTGGGTGCGGCCGGTGACCTGGCGGCCGGCGATGCCGGAGAATCGCGCCTGGTGGAAGACGCCGACGCGCGGCTCGGTGCTCGCCTGCTCGCCGCCGGGGAGCTGCTCGCCGGCGTGGAGGCTGATCGAGGCGACCGAGGTGAACACGCAGACCTTCGCCTCGCCCCGCTGGAACCGCAGACGCTCGGCCTCGACGTCGAAGCGGTCGCGGCCGAAGATCGTCGCGACCTCGAGCCCAGCATCCTGCAGACGCTCGGTGATCGGGTCGGCTGCGGTGCCCACGAACTCGACCGAGCACGCGACCTGCCGCTCGGCCTCGACCTGCTGGGCGATCCAGGCGACCGTGGAGTCGACGCGGATCAGCCCGGCCTTCTGGCGGAAGCGCAGCAGCGCCGCGCGGCCCTTGGCGGTGTTGCGCCCGCGCCGGGCCAGGTCCATCTCGCGGCAGAACTCGCCCCATTCGGCCTCGTACGCGGAGCGCTCGGCCTGCGTGAGCGCCACCGGCATTCCCGAGATCGGCACGGGTCCCCAGGGCGCGGCGCGGTGCAGCATGGCGGGCGGCTGCGCGTCCTCGAGCCAGGTGCGCACCCGCGCAAGATCCTCGGCTCGGCGTGCGGGGTCCGTCGTCCAGGTGGCGCCGTAGCGCCCTCGCTCCAGGCCGATCCCGTGGCGCTCGAGGGCATCGGCGAAGGACGCGTCGGTCTTCGAAGCCGAGGTCCACTCCTTCATCGACTCGCCGTGCACCTGCGCGTAGGCAGGAGCGAGATAGGGGAGCTCGAGGGGAGTGTGGCCGGGCGTCGCGGTCGTCGCGATGACGAACGGCGCGGCATCGTGCGACCGCGCGTGCCCGGAGATCTTCGCCCAGAGCTTCCACCGTTTCGTCGTGGTGCGGCGCAGGGCGTGCGCCTCGTCGGCGATGATCACGTCCCAGTCGTAGTCGGTGACCTTCTCGAGGCGGTCCCAGGTGATGACGACCCACTCGAGGCCGCTGTCGCCGAGCGCCGTGATGGTGCGGCACCAGTGGCCGATCGTGATCGCCGCCGGACGGTCCGCCACCACGAGCACGCGCCGCGCATCGCGCAGGGAGCCGACGGCGCTCGCGCCGAGCACCGCGGAGATCGTCTTGCCCACGCCCGGCTCGTCGGCCAGCAGGAACTGCCGGCCTCCGGCCGCGGCGCGCTCGGCGATCGCGTCGGCCGCCTCGTACTGGCTTAGCCGGGGCTCGAACTCCTCGGCCGGCTCGGGGATCGGCGCGGGGGAGTCGGGGTTGAGCTCGTTCTCGAGGAATCGGCCCAGGGTGTGCGGGCCGGGCGCGAAGGGCGCGAGATGCGCGGGCAGGGTGCGGCCGACGTGCAGGTGCATCCGCACCGCCGGATGCCAGGACGCACCTTCGACCTGCGTGCCGTAGGGGACGTCGAGCACCCAGAGCCGCTCGCCGGGGCCGACGAAGGGGAGCTCGCGCTGGGCGCCCCTGCTCCGCGAGCCGCCCGAGGACTTCCGACGGGTCGATCCGCTGCTGCGGCGGGAGGATCCGCTGCGCCGACGGGTGGTGGAGCGACGGGAGGTGGGCACCGTTCGAGGTTACCGGGCGACGCGCTCCTGCTCGGCGAGGGCAGCGCGCGACGGCGGTCCGCGCCGGAGCAGCGGCGAGGTTATCGTGACGCGCCGGCGAGAGCCTTCACCACGGTCTGCGCGAGCAGGACGGCGCCGTCGCGGACGGCTCGATATGCGGCCGGGGTGGCGGCAGCGTCCGCGAATTCGGGCTGGTGGTTCACGGCGGGCAGGGAGTCGATACCGAGGTAGGGGTGGATCGCCCGGACGCGCTGGGACACGTTGCCCATGTCCGTCGACGCCGTCGCCATGCCGCGCGGCCCGTTCTCCGCAAGGTCCATGTCCCGCCCCTGTGCGGCTGCGAGGCGGGTGAAGATCTCGGCGAGCTCGAGGTCGTTGCGGAACTCGGCATAGCGAGGGCTCGTCTCCCGCAGTTCCCACGTGCAACCGGTCGCGATCGCCCCGGCCTCGAAGCAGCGCCGGACGCGCTCGAACGCGACGTCGAGCTCTTCAAGAGTGTCCGCGCGCACGTACCAGGAGCCTCTGGCGCTGCCGGGGATGGCATTCGGGGCGGTGCCTGCCTCCTGGACGATCCCGTGGACGCGGAGGGAATCGGGGAGCTGCTGGCGCAGCAGGCCGATGGCGACCTGGGCGAGGGTGAACGCATCGGCGGCGTTCACCCCGAGCTGCGGGTACGCGCCCGCATGCGAGGCTGCCCCCTGGTACTCGACGTCGAAATGGGCGACGGCGCGGGGCCGGGCGAGGACGGCGTCCGCCGGGCCCGGATGGATCATCAGGGCGGCCTCGAGGTCGTCGAAGCATCCGGCCTCGAGCATCGGGATCTTGCCGCCGCCTCCCTCCTCCGCCGGGGTGCCGATGACCCGGATGCGCAGGTCGAGGTCGCCTGCCACGGACTGCAGGGCATGGGCGGCGCCGAGTGCGGCTGAGGCGATGACGTTGTGTCCGCAGGCGTGGCCGAGGCCCGGCAGGGCGTCGTACTCGGCGACCAGGCCGATGGTTCTCGAGCCCGTGCCGTGCTCGGCCGTGAAGGCGGTGGGCAGGCCCGCCGCACCCCGGGTGACGTCGAAGCCCCACGACTCCAGCGTGCCGGTGAGCAGTGCGGCGGAGTCGTGCTCCTTCCAGGCGGTCTCCGGGTGGGCGTGGAGTCTGCGGCTGATCTCCAGGAGCTGCTCGCGCATGCCGTCGACATCTGTCTCGACGGCGCTCAGCAGCTCCGAATGTGCCGGTCCGTCGGCGGTTGCCGTCATCACTCGTCCCCCGGGACGCCGTACGACGGGGCTGCGGTGGGGTCGAGGGCGCGGACGCGGTAGTCCGCCTTCTGGGGCATCCACAGCTCGAGAAGCCGGTCGATCTCGCCCAGCGGATCCTCGGCGTCGTCGACGCGCAGGTCGGTGGTCCGCCAGGGCACGTCGTCGACGACGGCGAGGCCGGCGGAGCGGATCTCTCCTGCCTCGCCGCCCGCGTCGACGGCGGCCCGGAAGGCGGCGAGCAGGCGCCGCTCGAGGTCCTCTCCCTCACTCGCTTCGAATGCGGCGACCATCGCAGGGATCACGGACTCGTCGGCGAGCAGGTTGCCTGCGGCGACGCACTGGTCGCCGATCCGGGCCGCGCGCGTTCCCAGCGCATTCGCCCCGGAGTGCTCGGCGGTGCGGCCGGCGGCATCGACCACGGTGAGCTGCCGGTAGTCGGCATGCGGCTCCTCGGCGAGGACGGCGGCGAGAGCCGCGTCCGCGCGATCGCCCGCCTCGAGCCGGTCGAGCACGGCAGGGCCGAGAGCGGGATTGGTGACGTTCTGGGAGGCGACGGCGCCGACGCCCGAGCGCAGGTGCAGGCAGCGGGAGGCGACGGCGGGGCTCGAGGAGCTCACCACCATGCCCAGTGCGCCGGTGCGGGCGTCGCGCCCGACGATCGAGAAGGTCACCGGGCCGCCTCCTCGTGATCGTCGGCCGGGTCGCTGATCACCGCGGTGGCGTCGATCTCCACGAGCCATTCGGGCCGGGCGAGCGCGTCGACGACGAGACCGGTGGACACGGGGTGCACCCCCTTCAGCCAGCGGCCCATCACCCGGTACACGGTCTCCCGGAACCGGATGTCGGTGAGGTACACGGTCACCTTCACGACGTCGGCGAGGCGGCTGCCGGACTCCTTCAGCAGCATGTCGATGTTGGCCATGGCCTTCTCCGCCTGGGCCTCCACGTCGCCGATGCCCACGGACTCACGGGTGTCGAGGTCCTGTCCGATCTGGCCGCGGAGGTAGACCACGCCCCCGGCGACGACGGCCTGGCACAGGTCGTTGTCGAGGTTCTGTTCGGGGTAGGTGTCCTTCGTGTTGAAGGGGCGGATGCGCGTGTGCGTTGTCATCGGGTGATCTCCTCCAGAAGATGCTGAGCGGGGTCGGACGAGTCCGACGAGGGCGACGGGGCCGACGGGGTCGGCTCGGGCGACGAGGGCGATTCTGTCTGAGCGGACGCGGAAGACGTCGTCGCCGATCCCGCTGATCCGGTCGGCCCGGCCGAGGGGGCGTGCGCGGCCGGCGCGTACTGCGCGTACTGGCGGCGGGTGGCGATGTGGTCGGCGACGTGCATCGCGTCGTGCCAGGTGCCCCAGATGAAGCTGGACCCGCGGCGCGACAGCCACGGCAGCCCCAGGAAGTAGATGCCTGCTTCCGTGGAGACTCCGCGCAGATGAGCGGGGCGGCCGGTGGTGTCGAAGGCGTCGACCCGCAGCCACGTGAAGTCCTGCGCGTATCCGGTCGCCCAGATGATCGAGGTGATGCCGGCCTGGCGCGGATCGACGGAGCGCACGGGGTCGGTGACGCATGCGGGCAGGGGACCCAGGCGGTGCGCCTCTGGCTCCTCGGGGAGATCCAGCCCGTTCGCCTCGACGTAGGCGTCGGCATCCTCCAGGAGCTCCAGGAGGTTGGCGTCACCAGCGGTGATGTTGCGCCGGAGGTCGTCGGCGAAGCGGATCGTGCCGTCCTGCGAGGCCTGGGTGCGTCCCACCAGGGTGATGCCCGCGGCGGCGAGTTCCCGGAAGTCGACGGTGTGGCCGCCGCGGGCGCCGCTGACGGCGATCGTGACGTGGTCGGAGTCCGGTGCGGTGGCGTCCCACTTGCCCAGCACGCCGAGCCACCAGACGAAGTCGCGGTCGCGGTAGCTGCGCGGCGGCCTGTCGTGCGGGCCGACGGACAGGTGCACCTGGCGGCCGCTCGCACGGAGCTCCTCGGCGATCTGAGCACCCGAGGAGCCGGCGCCGACCACGAGCACCCCGCCCTCGGGGAGCTGCTCCGGGTTGCGGTAGGCCGCGGAGTGGATCTGGTGCGGCACCAGGTCCTCGCCGATGATGCGCGGCGCGACGGGGACCTGGAACGGGCCGGTCGCCGCGATCACGTTGCCGGCTGCGATGGTGCCCTGGCTGGTCTCGACGAGGAACCCCGGGGCGCTCTCCCTCCGCGTCACGGAGCGCACCTCGACGCCGGTGCGGACGGGTGCGTCGAAGCTGCGGGCGAAGGCGCCGAAGTAGTCGGCCATCTGGTCCTTGGTGGCGAACTCGTCGGGTCCGACGCCGGGGATCTCCATGTCGGGGAAGCGGTCGTGCCAGGCAGGGCCGTTGGCGACCAGGGAGTCCCAGCGGCCGTGGCGCCAGCGATCGGCGACGTCCGCCTTCTCCAGGACGAGGTGGGGGATCCCCAGGCGGGTGAGATGGGCGCTCGCGGCGATGCCGGACTGTCCGGCGCCGACGACGACCACCTCGGTGGATGCAGGCAGGGAGGAGGTCATGGATCTCCGATCGGTGGAAGACGTGTGGTTCAACGGGTCGGCGTCGACGTGGGCGCCGAGGTCGGTGTCGATGTCGAGGCGGAGTCGGGGAGCGCACGCGTGGCCAGCTCCGCGTTCAGCCGGTCGATGTCCAGGCCGACCTCCGGTCCGACGAGGGCGCCGACGCTTGCGAGCGCCGGCGGGCGCAGGTTCGCCCGCTCCATGGCCCGGGCGTCGTAGAAGATCTCGTCGGCCCCGGCGTCGCGGACCACGGCGCGATCGGCCATCACGATGACGCGGTCGAAGTTCTGGGCGACGAACTCCATGTCGTGGGAGATCGTGATGACGGCCTTGCCCTGCTGCTGGAGGCCGTCGATGAGCGCTGCCAGGCGCAGCAGACCGGCCAGGTCCTGACCAGCCGTCGGCTCGTCGAGGATCACCACGTCGGGGTCGGCCGCGAGCACTGAGGCGATGGCGACGAACTTGCGGATGGACAGCGGCAGGTCGTAGGGGTTCGCCGCCATCGCGGCGCCGAGCCCGACGACCTCGCAGGCCTCCGCGACCCGCTGCTCCCTCTCGGCGGCAGGGATCCGCAGCCGCCGCAGCCCGTATCCCACCTCCTTGGCGACCGTGGGGTTGAAGATCTGGTCGTCGGGGTTCTGGAACACGTACCCGACCCGCCGGGAGGTCTGGGCGGCAGTCTGGCGGGCCGTGTCCGTGCCGTCGATGAGGACGGTCCCGGACGTCGGGCGCAGCAGCCCGTTGATCATCTTCACAGTGGTCGTCTTGCCGGCCCCGTTCTGGCCGATGATCGCGACGGACTCTCCGGCCGCGACGGCGAAGCTCACCGAGTCGACGGCCTGGAACCCATTGGGGTAGCGGAACGAGACGTCCTCGAGGGAGACGAGAGGCATGTCAGAGCACCTCCGGTGCGGTCGCGGTGGTGGGGTGCTGGGCGCCGATGCCGTCCGCGACCTCGCGGAGCAGGTCGTCCAGGCGGAGCGGGGCGGGGGAGAGGCGCAGCCCGGAGGGGGCCAGCGCTCGGCGCAGGTACATGCTCTCGGGCAGCCGCGTGCCGAGAGCCTCGCACCGCGGATCGGAGAACACCTCGGCGGGGGCGCCGGCCAGGGCGATCGAGCCGCCGTCCATGACGACCACGCGGTCCGAGAACTCGGCGACGTGCTCCATCTTGTGTTCGACCAGCACGATCGTGCGGCCGCGGTCGCGGGCGGCGAGGATCAGCCCGAGCACGTCGTCGGTGGTCGCGGGGTCCAGCTGCGAAGTGGGTTCGTCGAGCACCAGCACGGGCTGGTCCATCACGAGCACCGAGGCCAGGGCGACCCGCTGCTGCTGCCCGCCGGAGAGCTGCATCGGGTCGCGATCTCGCAGCGGCTGGAGGTCCGCGTCGTCCAGGACCCTCTCGACGCGCTCGTGGATCTCGAGCGGGTCGATGCCGAGGTTCTCGAGGCCGAAGGCGATCTCGCCGAAGACGGTCCGGGCGACGCCGCTCATCTGGGTGAACGGGTTCTGGAAGACGAACCCGACAGTGCCGGCGAGGTCGCCGATCTGCTGGGAGGCGATGTTCGTGCCGTCGACCACGACCCGGCCCGTCATGTCCCCGCCGAAGAAGTGCGGGATGAATCCGCGGATCGCCTGGCACAGGCTCGACTTCCCGGAGCCGTTGGCCCCGACCACGGAGACCAGCTCGCCGGCGCCGATCGTGAGATCGATGTCGCGCAGGGCGGGGCCGGGGGCCTCGGGGTAGGTGTAGGTGAGGTTCTCGATGGTCACTGCGTCCACAGCCAGATCCTTACTGCCAGGGCGATGACGATCGCCGCGTAGGTGAGCACGCGCAGGGTGCGGTCGACGGCCGTGTCGGGGATGCGCACCAGGCTCGTCGTGGGGCCCTTCGAGGAGAAGCCGCGCGCCTCGAGGGTGAGTGCTCGCTCCTCGACTCCGACGATGGAGTTGAGGATGAGAGGGGAGAGGGTGGGCAGGAACGCTTTCGCCCGCACGAGCGGGGAGGCGTCGGTCTCGATCCCGCGTGCTCGCTGGGCGTCCATGATCGTGGCCATGTGTGTCCTGAGCTGCGGGATCATCGTGATGGTCGAGAGCACGATGTAGCTCGCGGTGGGGGAGGTGCCGCGCTGCTCGAGCGCCCGGGTCAGACGGCGGATGTCGATGAGGACGCTGCCCAGGATGAAGGCGCTGCCGATGCTCATCACCATCGTGGCGATGCGAGCGCCCTTGTCGACGCCCTCCGCGGTGATGTGCAGGAACAGCAGCTCGTGCAGCACGGTCTCACCGGGGTACAGCAGGGCCTGCAGCGCGAAGACCACCACGGACAGCAGGACCACCGAGCGCAGCCACAGCGAGAGGAAGCGGGTGAGCCGCCCGGCGGCGAGGGCCGTCAGCAGATAGCCGACGATCAGGACGAGGGTGACCTGCCAGCCGAAGAACAGCGAGATCACGCAGGCGGCGAGCAGCACCGTGAGCACCGTGATCGGGTTCAGGCGCAGGACGGGGTTGGCCGGGGCGTCGACGCGGACGCCGTCGGCGGGGGTGCCTGTGGTGGTCATCGTCGGGCCTCCTGCGGGGGACGGGCAGCGGTCGCGCCGGAGCGGGTCCAGCGCCAGCGGGAGTAGGTCCCGTACTGCGCAGCACCCTGGAGCGGGGCGAGCTGGGTGGTCTCGGTCGCCGCCGCGTCGACGGGGGCCGGGGCGGCCCTGCCGCGGCGCTTCCGCCGGGCGTGTGCGGTGAAGAAGCGGCCGTTGGAGAACTTGATGAGGTACCGATCGGACATCGAGCGGATCACCACGAGCGCCAGCAGGATCGAGAGCGTCTTGTCCGGGAGCTCGGAGACGAACGACGAGGCGAACTGGGCGGGGATCATCGGTACGCCCGCGGCGACCATCACCGCGGCGATCACGGAGGATCCGTTGGTGGTGAAGCCGCCGAAGACCAGCAGCCGGATCAGGACCACGCCCGTGACCGACACGAGGATCACCAGGATGATCGTGGCGACCACGCCGAGCGGGCGGCGCAGCAGGCCGCGCCGCGCGAGCCAGCCGACCATGGCGCCGACGACGGCCGCCTGCACCGTCCAGGGAAGGGAGGTGGGGTCTGTCGCCGAGACGAAGGCGAGGCTCAGGAACCCGGTGAGGGCTCCCACGAAGGGCCCGGCCAGCATCGCGACCAGGAAGGTGCCGATGGAGTCGAGGTAGAGGGGCAGCTTGAGCGCGAGGGCGAGGGAGCCGCCCACGAAGTTGATGGCGATGGCGATCGGGATGATGAGGATCGCCATCAGGGAGAAGTCCTCCCTGATGCGTCGGGCCAGGGTCATCGTGTTCCTCCAGGGGAGAGTTCGCGGTCGAGCACGCGGGCGATGTCGGCCGTGTGCTCGGGGAAGAGGGAGCCCAGGAGCGCGTCGAAGAAGCGGCGAGCATCGACGCTCGTCGCGACCAGTGCGTTCGGTTCCTGGTCCCGGTAGCGGGACGTGCGCCAGACGACGGTCCTGCCGTCGCACACCCCGGAGGTGGCGATCTCGACCCGGGCCGGGACGAGGTCGATGAGATCGGGGTCGACGAGGTGGGCGAAGGCGAGCGGGTCGCAGAGCTCGGCGCCCACCTCGCGGTACTTCCGCCAGTAGTGGTCGACGTACTTCTCGGTGACGTCGTGGATGAAGCGGCCCGTGGTGCCGCCGAGCTGGCGCACGAGCTCGCGGATCCCGGGCGACATGAACACCTGGCGGGTGGCGTCCAGGCCGATCATCTCGATCGGCGGGAAGCCCGCGCCGAAGACGACCTCGGCCGCCTCGGGATCGTGGAGGATGTTGAACTCGGCCGACGGCGTCACGTTCCCGGTGAACTCGGCCCCGCCCATGATCACCAGACGGCGCACCCGCTGCGGGAACGTCGGGTCCTGGCGGACGGCCCGCGCGAGGTTCGTCAGCGGGCCGAGCGCGAGGATCGTGATACCGCCGGGAGTGGACCTGGACTCCTCGAGGAGGGCGTCCACCGCGCCGCGGGCATCGGCCCACGGCTCCCGGGCGGCATAGCCGGAGTCCCCGAGACCGTCGCCGCCGTGGGCGCGGGAGGCCGGCATCGGCTCCCTCTCGAGCGGATGATCCGCCCCGCGATGCAGCGGGACATCGGTGCGCCCGCAGAGTTCGAGCACGGTCGCGGCGTTGCGGGCGACCTGGTCGAGGGGGACGTTGCCGTCGACGGTCGTGATCCGGTCGACGACGACCTGGTCGGAGGCGAACGCCATCATCAGGGCCAGGGCGTCGTCGACGCCGGGATCGCAGTCGATGATGAGGTGCTGCACGGGGAGGGGCTCCTGTCGATGACGGGTCATGCGGCGGACGTGGGCGTGCGATGCGCAGTGGTGAGGGCGGCGGCGTCGGTGCCGGCGTCGGTGGAGAAGGCGCCGGCGACCGTGCAGACGGCCGCCGCGGCGTCCGAGGCCTCTTGGCACGCCTCGCCGAGCGCCGCGCCGCGGGTCCGCGCGGCGGCGAGGGTGCCGACGAAGGCATCCCCGGCCCCGGTCGTGTCGACGACCTCGACCTCACGTGCGGGGATGGACGCGGTGCCGTGCTCGTCGCAGAGCTGCGATCCCGCTCCGCCGCGGGTGACCACGCTGACGCAGCCGAAGCGGGAGAAGAGGTCACGGGCGGGGTCGGTCGAGGAGTCGCCCAGCAGGGTGCGGGCCTCGTTCTCGTTGACCACGAGCAGCGAGACGTCGGCGAGGAGGTGCGGCACCGCCGCGGCCGGAGCGGCGTTCAGGACGGTCTGCGCACCGGCGGAGCGCGCGGCCCGCAGCGTGGTCGCCACGACCGCCGTCCCGATCTCGAGCTGGCAGACCACGACGTCCTCGGGGCGGATCCCTGCGAGCTGGTGTTCGACGTCCGCAGAGGTCAGGCGGGCGTTCGCGCCCGAGGAGACGATGATCGAGTTCTCCCCGTCGCGGTCCCGCTGGATCATGGCCTCGCCGGTCGGCGCATCGGGCACCGTGGTGACACCCGTGCCGTCGAGCCCGGGGACGGCCGCCATCGTCGAGCGCAGCAGCGCTGCATTGTCGTCGGCGCCGGTCGCCCCGATCATGAGCGTGCGGGCACCGTGGCGCGCGGCGGCCACCGCCTGGTTGAGGCCCTTGCCCCCTGGGGTGCGAGTGACGCCGCGGGCGAGGAGGGTCTGCCCCGGTTCCACGATCTGCTCGACCTCGAACGTGGTGTCCACGTTCAGGGATCCGACGACCCATACCGTTCCGGTGTGCTCCAACGGCCTTCAGCTCCTTCGCCGACATGGCGATGGAGCGGATTCCATCGCGAGGGGTGATGGTTGGCGAGCCTAGGAGGTCACGATGCCGCTGACCAGCGGAGAGAATCGAGGACTGCCATCGATTCGATCGAAGGGTCGGCGCGGATGGTCCTGCCGGTTCAAGGATCAGGTCCTGGCTGCGTCCGCGATCAGCCCGCGGCAGGATCGACGATCAGGACCCAGCCGGGTCCACGATCAGTCTTCGCTCGGCGCTCTCGATGAACGTTCGGACCCGGCGGCTGAGGCGGCGTCCGGCAGGGACGATCGCAGCGACCTCGAGGGCCGGGAACTCGTCGGTGAGGTCCAAGGCGGCGTATGGCGCACCGTCGGCGGCGACGGGGTGCGGGGCGCGCTGGGTGAGGATCGAGTAGCCGACCCCGTGAGCGACGAGCCCGCGCACGGTGTCGTAGCTCGAGGTGCGGAAGGCGACGTTCGGTTCCGTGCCCACCCGGGTGAACAGGGAGCGGAAGTAGTCGGCACTGGGCGGAGTGTCCAGCAGGATCATGGGGTCGTCGACCAGCTCGGAGAGCGAGACCGCGTCGCGCCCGGCGAACGGGTGCTCCGGCGGCAGCAGCAGATAAGGGGGTATGCGCGCCAGGACGGTCGAGGTGAAGCCCAGGTCGGCGAGCTCCCGATCGAGGTGGTAGTCGTAGGCGATCGCGAGATCGAGCCTGCCGGTGGACAACCAGGAGAGCAGATCGTCCTGATTCCCCTCCCTGATGTCGAGCGAGATCCGTGGATGGGCGGTCGTGAACTCGGCGATGACGCGGGGCAGCAGGGACGAGAGGATCGTCGGGTAGCAGCCCACGGTGATCGAGCCCGTGAGCTCGTGCTGGAGCCCGCGGGCGTTGCGCTGCAGTGCGTCGGCGTCGCCGAGCAGTGCCCGGGCCTCGGCCAGCAGCCGCTCGCCGTCCCGGGTGAGGGAGAGCCCGCGGGCGTGCCGGATGAACAGCTGCACCTCGAACTGGCGCTCGAGCTCGCTGACCGCGGTAGACAGCGCCGACTGCGACAGGTGGATCTTCTCCGCCGCCGCGGTGAGGGAGCCCTGCTCGGCGACCGCTGCGAAGTACGCGAGCTGGCGGAGGGTGATCGAGGGGAGGCGGTCCATGGAGTCAGGGTAGGGCGCTCCGGTTCGCGACCGGCTCGCTCCTCACACCTCCCACTCGACCACACTCACCGAGTGCGCCGGAGCCGTGAACCTCCCGTCCTCCAGCTCCGCCGACCGCTCCCGCAGGGCGACGGTGTCCGGGACCTCGATCGTGTTCACCGCGAACAGGTCCTCGACCCCGTCGCCGAGGCTGTGCACCGTGACGGGCCCGGTCACGAGCTCGCCCTCGACGCTCAGCACCGCCTCGATGTCCTGATCGGCAGAGCGGTTGATGACCGCGAGATAGCGGCGCGTCCCGTCGGCCGACTCCGTGGCGCTGACATCCAGCAGCGCGACGGAGGTGAGCACGTCGACGCACTGCGCCTCGCCGCCCCAGCCCTGCTCGTGGCGCACGGGCAGGGTGACGGCGGGGCCGGCGACCGCGGCCCGCAGCGGACGGGTGCCGAAGTGGTTCAGGTACAGGTCCCACACGTGGAAGGTCGCCGACTTCACCAGTCCTCCCTCGCGCACGGCGAGCAGGGCGTTGGCGTTGACGAGGTTGACGGTGTTCGCCATGGTCACCGGCACGCGGCTGCCGGCGGTGCGGTGGATCGCGTGGAAGACCCCGGCGTAGTACAGGGCGTCGGCGAGCGTCCTGGGGGAGTAGCGGTTCACCGTCCAGCCCACCTCTCCGGCGACGCCGGGAGCGTCGGCCGGACCAGAGATGTCCCGGGGCGCGATGCCGCCGTCGGCCCCGGGCTGAGGCTCGGGCCAGCTGCGCGGCTCGTAATGGCGCATGTTCCACTCGTCGAACGCGATCTGGAGGGGGCTGGTGATGCCGTGCCTGTCCGCCGCGGCGGCGACCTTCTGCGAGAAGCCCTGCAGCAGCTGCTCCATGTGGACCGCCTGGGCGACGATCGCGTCGAACTCCTCGCGGCTGGGATCCACCAGGTGGAAGCCGGCGCCGTAGGCGTGCACGGAGAACCAGTCGGTGAGCTCGCCGAGCTCTCGCACCACCACGTCCGTCCAGCGGTCGTCGTCGAGCCCTACGCACACGAAGCGGATCGAGCCGTCCACGGCGCGCATGAAGCGGGCGTGCTCTCGGGCGTCGTGCGCGTACTGCTCGGCGCTGCGGTGGCCCATCTGCCAGGGTCCGTAGACCTCGTTGCCGATGCCCCAGATCGGCACGGGGTGCGGGGGCACGAGGCCGTCGGCCGAGCGCTGGCGGGTCATCGCGGTGTCGCCGGCGTGGTTGCAGTACTCGACCCAGCGGGCGGCGTCCTCGACGCTGCGGCAGCTGTGGGCGAGGTACGGGGTCGCGCCCGTCGCCTCGCACCAGGCGAGGAACTCCGGGGTGCCGAACCTGTTGGTCTCCTCCGAGCCCCAGGCGAGCTCGAGCCGGCGCGGGCGTTCGTCCCGGGGCCCGGTGCCGTCCTGCCACCAGTAGGCCGACGTGAAGTTCCCGCCCGGCCACCGCACCACCGGCATGCCCAGCTCGCGGCAGGCGTCGATCACGTCCTGCCGGCAGCCGCCGAGCGGGCCGTCGCTGGTCACCGAGAGCGTCGAGCCCTCGTCGAAGACGCCGCCCTCGATGTTCCCGAAGAAGGCGGACTCGAGGAAATGGCCGTAGATCTTGGGGTCGATGGCGGGGGAGTCGGGGGTGGGGGTGAGGGTGATGTGGGCGGTGGGAGCGTCAGCAGTGGTGGGTGTGTCGGGGGAGTGCACGGGGTCCTCTCCGGTGCGTGGGTGGGTGCGACGTCGGGCGAAAGGGCTCCGCGTCGCGTGGTGCCCCGCCGTCGGGGTTCATGGATGCCGGCGTCCCTGCCGTGATCGCCGATGACGCACGAGGCCTGCATGCCGCAGGGAGGGCACGGCTCCATCCTGCCCCAGAGCGCGGCGCCCCGCAGAGGGAACCGCGGAGCGGCCGTGGGCTGCGAGGGAGTGTCCCGTCGGCCCGTCGATTCGCCCCGCGGATCCGACCGACGGGCGGGGCCGACCACCTGCCCGACGCCTGCTTGTGGCACGGCTTTGACCGGCGTGAACCCCGAGGACCATCCTCAGTGGGGAACCTTCTCAACGCCGAGCAGAGAGACCCCGAGGTGCCCGCTATGCCGCAGCACGTGCCCGCCTTCGTCCTGGAAGCCGCCGAGGGCTCGACCGCCGTCGGGCCCTAGTGTCTTCACGCCGACGAGATCGACGTCGCCGCCCCGCACCCGGGCGAGGTGCTGGTCGACGTCGCCGCCTGCGGGGTCTGCCACACGGACCTCCACGTCATGAAGGACGAGGTCGCCTTCCCGACGCCGGCCGTGCTCGGCCATGAGGTCTCCGGCGTGAGGGTGTTCCTATGTTCTGAGTCAAGCTGCGAGGGGGAGGGGGTGGCTCGGGGCCAGTGACCTTGGTCGGGGGTTGGTAGTAGGTGCCGTCGCGGAGCATCGCGAAGATGACGTTGCAGCGGCGGCGGGCCAGGCAGATCACGGCGGCGTTGTGGCGCTTGCCCTCAGCGCGTTTGCGATCGTATTAGACCTTGGAGACGGGGTCGGAGTGTGAAGCGACCCAGGCCGAGTAGAACAGGGCGTTCTTCAACCGCTTGTTGCCCGAGCGTGCGGGGAACTCCCCGCGGATCGAGGTGCCGGATCTCCATGTGACCGGTGCGATCCAGGCGTAAGCCGCGAGATGGCGCGGGGTCTCGAACGCGGTGCCGTCGCCGATGGCCATGAGGATCTGCGCGGCGGTCTTGATGCCGATCCCCGGCATGCTCATCAAGACCCCTGCGAGAGGGAAGTCCTCCAACATGCCCTCGACCTCGGGGCGTGTCAGATGGTCTGTGTAAGTCCTGACTGA
>NZ_VIGP01000011.1 GCF_009299795.1 Brachybacterium subflavum | reverse complement strand
CGCCGGGCCCGCGCGGCCGCCGGGCCCGCGCGGCCACCGGCCCGCGCGGCCCCCGGGCCCGCGCGGCCACCGGCCCGCGCCCGTCGATCTGACGAAAGCGTTGGAATTCGCCCTCCATTCCAACGCTTTCGTCAGATCGACCACCGCCGGGAGCACAGGTCGAGTCGGCCGTCGGCCACTCGCCGCCCTCGCGCGCCCCGCTCACCCGTACTCCCCCGCCACCAGCTCCCGCGCGGTCGTCGAGTCCACGACCAGGTGCGTGACGAGTCCGGCCTTGAGCGCCGCGCGCAGGGCGTCGGTCTTGCCGGCCTCGGCGGCGACGAAGAGGCGCACGGGGATGCGGCGGACCTCGTCGAAGGGCATGCCTGTGGAGCGGTCGTTGACGGAGATGCCGTCGGTCGAGCCGTCGGCCCGGAAGAAGATCGAGGCGAGGTTCCCGACGGTCCTCTCGCGGGCGAGCTCCTCGACGTCCTCGCTGGTGAGGAAGCCGGATTCGTAGAGCCGGCTGGGGTGGTCGGTGTCGGGGACGCCCACGGAGGTCAGCAGGATCTGCGCACCCCCGCGCTTGGCGAGGGTGCGGCGGATGCTGCCCTCCTGCCACATGAGGCGCCGGGTCTGGGCGGAGTCGAAGATCGCGGGCACGGGGAACAGGTGGACGTCGGCCCCGAAGGCACCGCCGAAGCGGTCCAGGATCACGGTGCCGTAGTTCTTGCCGAGGCTCGCGACGTTGCCCGAGCCGTGCATCTGCACCACGTGCAGCCCGCGCACGCGGCGGTGGGTGAGCTGCGATGACACGGCCTCGATGGTGGAGCCCCAGGTGACGGCCAGGGTGGAGTCTGGCTGGACGAGGCCCAGCAGCAGTCCGGCGGCCTCGCGCCCCACGGCGAGGCGGCGGGCGGCGTCGCTCGCGTCGGCCGGGACGTCGGCGATGACGGCCTGGATGCCGAAGCGGTCCTCGAGGGCCTGGCGGCGGATCGCGGGCGAATCGGGGTCGCGGTGGATGAGGAACTCGACGACGCCCTCGGCGCGGGCCTGCGCGAGCATCCTCGAGACCGTCGACCGCGAGACGCCGAGCTCCCTACCCACGGCCTCGACCTTCAGATCGCGGCCCCAGTAGAGCTCCGCGGCATCGGCCAGACGGTCGCGCTGGGACGGACTGAGCATGGTCGGCTCCTCGGGACGGCGTCGATGACGTGGGCGCTGGGAAAAGTCCCGCGGTACACGCCCATCACCCCAGCGTGACACATTTTCCCGATATCGGCCCTCTCATTGCTTCGATCCACCCCTTCAATGCGACGATTGCTCACGCTTCACCTGCCCGGACCCACGAAGGAGTGAGCGATGTCCGCACCGCGCAGCCGCCTCGGCACCCCCACCAAGTACCGCTGGCTCGTCCTCGGCGCGATCTTCCTGACCTACGTGGTCGCGATGGCGGACCGCTCGAACGTCGGCACCGTGCTGCCGTACATGCAGCAGGAGTTCCACGTCTCGAACACCGCGCTGGGCGCGATCTCGAGCTTCTTCTTCCTGGGCTACGCGATCTCCCAGATCCCCGCCGGCATCCTCATCGGCCGCATGGGCACGCGCACGATCGTCTCGATCGCGGTGCTGCTGTTCTCGGTGATCACCTTCCTCATGGGCTTCACGACCACCGCGGTCATGCTCATCGTGCTGCGCCTGCTGCTGGGCGTGCTCGAGGGGCCGACGCCGGTGGGCATGACCTCGACGATCAACCGCTGGTTCCCCACCAAGGAGAAGGGCCTGGCCACCGGCGTCTACATCGCCTCCACCCAGGTCGCGCCGCTGGTGGTGCCCGTGATCGCGGTGTTCATCGCGGAGGCCGCCGGTTGGCGGGCCGTCTTCCACTGGTTCGCGATCCCCGGCGCGATCATGGCGATCGTCTTCTTCCTCGTGGTCCGCTCCAAGCCCAGCGACGCGAAGCTCGTGAACCAGGCCGAGGCCGACTACATCAGCGACGTCGCCGGCGCCGTCCCGGTCGTGGCCCGCGAGTTCGGCGACATGGGGATCATCGACCGCATCATCCGCCTCAAGGACTCCGCTCCCCTGGGCGATGCCCGCTCCGTGCTGAAGTCCTGGAACGTCTGGGGCATCACGCTCGCCTACTTCTTCATGAACAACGTCCTCTACGGCATGATCACGTGGGTGCCCACCTACCTGCGCGATGCGCGCGGCTTCGACGCCGTGGGCATGGGCTTCGTCGCCTCGACCCCGTTCATCGGGGGCATCATCGGCGCGATCGCGGGCGGCGCCGTCTCCGACCGCCTGTTCCGCGGCCGCCGCAAGCCCACCGCCCTCATCACGGCGCTCATGACCGCGATCATGATGGCGCTCGTCATCGTTATCCCGCAGAACACGCCGCTGCTGGTCACGGCACTGATCCTCACCGGGTTCTTCCTCAACATCGGCTGGTCCTCGTTCACCTCGTACGCGATGAACCTGACCACCGGGCGCACCTACCCGTTCACGATCGCCGTCATCAACTCCGGCGGGAACCTGGGCGGCTTCTTCGCCCCCATCATCGTGGGCGCCCTCCTCGACGCGACCGGCAGCTACTCGATCGCCTTCAGCTACTTCGTGGGCGTGCTCGTGGTCGGCTTCGTGCTGCTGCTGAGCATCACCGAGATCCGCCCCCGCAAGGAGCAGGGCGCGATCACCGCGAGCGGCGACGCGTCGGGATCGGCCGACGGCGCCTCCGGCTCGACCGGCCCCGAGTCGACCGTCGGCGGCTCCGGCTCGGCGGGCCCCTCGTCCCGCGCCTCCGACGATCCCCATGAGGTGATCGCGTGAGCCGGATCGGGATCGTCGCCGACGACCTGACGGGCGGGACCACCGTGGGCGCGCTGATCGCCCGCGAGGGGTCCCGCCCCACGGTGCTGTTCCGCCACCACGGGATCGCGGAGGCGGTGACCGGTGACGAGGACGCGATCATCGTCTCCACCGACTCCCGCGCGATGGAGCCCGAGGTCGCCTTCGGCCGGGTCCGCCACGCGGCCGAGCAGCTGCTCGCCCTCGGCGCGCAGCAGCTGTCCAAGCGGATCGACACGACCCTGCGCGGCGGCGTCGGCCCCGAGGTCGAGGGCATGATGTCGGCCCTCGAGGAGGCGGGCGAGGACCCCACCGCGATCATCGTCCCGGCGATGCCGCAGTCCCGCCGGATCGTCGTCGGCGGCTACTCGCTCATCGACTCGGTGCCTCTGGCCCAGACCGACGTCGCCCGCGACGTGCGCACCCCTGTCACCGAGTCCCACCTGCCCACGCTGCTGGGCCGGCAGTTCTCCCGCGAGGTCGCGCACGTGGGTCTGGCCGACGTCCTGGCCGGCCAGGCCGCCCTGCGGGCGCGGTTCGCGCGCCTGCACGAGAGCGGCGTGCGCGCGATCGTGCTGGACGCGGCCACGATCGAGCACGTCGACGAGATCGCCCGCGCGGTCGTCGCCGTCGGCGGCTGCGTGGTCGCCGTGGATCCCGGACCCTTCAGCGTGCGCCTGGCCGCGCACCGAGGACTGCTCGCGAGCGCCGAGGGCATCGAGCGTTCGCTGCGCACCGACGCGTCGGCCGAGTCCGAGCACGGCACCATCGCCGTGGTCGCCGGGAGCGCGTCGGCCCGCACGCACGAGCAGATGACCCGGCTCGCGGCCGAGCCCGGCACGCACGTGCTCACGGCCGACGTGCTGCGCCTGATCGGCGACGAGACCTCCTTCGAGGTCGAGGCCGCGCGGGTGCGCGGAAAGCTGCGCGCCGTGCTCGACGGGCCCGAGACCGTGCGCGTCGCCCTGCTCGCCCTGGACACCGTGATCAGCGGCGGGCGCACACCGAAGGCAGATCTCGAGGCCGCCAGCGGGCTCACCGGGCCCCGCATCTCCTCCCTGCTCACGCACCGGTTCGGGCGGCTGGCCCGCCTGGTGCTCGACGAGATCGGGCGCGAGCGCCTCGCCGGCGCCTATCTCACCGGCGGCGACGTCATGGTCGCCACCTGCCAGGCCCTCGAGGCCGACGGCCTCGCCATGGTCGACTACGTGATCCCCCAGGTCGACCAGGCCGGGATCGTGGGCGGCCCGTACGCACATCTTCCGGTGGTCTGCAAGGGCGGACTGACCGGCACCGAGGTCACCGCCCTCCAGTCGGTGAACCGCCTGTTCGACGAAAGGACCCTCTCCTCATGACCACTTCGGCCACCACCGCGCAGCCCGCGGACGCCTCCGCCGCCTCCGCGACCGCCGCCTCCGCGCCCCGCAAGCCCACGATGGCCATCACCCTGGGCGACCCCGCCGGCATCGGCCCCGAGATCGTCCTGAAGACCATGCAGTCGCCCGAGATCTTTGAGATCTGCGACCCGTTCGTCATCGGCCACCGCGACAGCCTCGAGCTGGCCGCGAAGATCCAGGGCGTCGACGCGCAGTTCCACATGATCTCCGACCCCTCGGAGGCGCGCTTCGAGCTGGGCACGATCGACCTGCTGCAGACCGACGTCGAGAACGACGCCGAGATCGAGTTCGGGAAGGTCCAGAAGGCCGCGGCCCTGCGCGCCTACTCCTACCTCGAGAAGTCCATCGAGCTGGGCCTGGCCGGGAGGATCGACGCGGTCTCCACCGCCCCGATCAACAAGGCCGCCCTGCAGGAGGCCGAGGTCCCGCACATCGGCCACACCGAGATCTACCAGGCGCTCACCGACTCGAAGTACGCGCTGACCATGTTCAACTGCCACAAGCTGCGCGTGTTCTTCCTGACCCGCCACGTCTCCCTGCGCCAGGCCTGCGACCAGATCACGCGCGAGCGCGTGCTGCAGTACCTCCAGGACATCGACGGCGAGCTGCGTGCCCTGGGCATGGAGAACCCCTCGATCGGTGTCGCCGCGCTGAACCCGCACGTGGGCGAGGGCGGCATGTTCGGCACCGAGGAGATCGAGCACATCGGGCCCGGCGTGGAGGACGCCCAGGCCCAGGGCATCAACGCCGTGGGTCCGCAGTCGGCCGATGCGATCTTCGCCTTCAACCTCGACGGCCACCACGACGCGATCCTGTCGATGTACCACGACCAGGGCCACATCGCCTGCAAGACCTACGACTTCCAGAACGCCGTGACCATCACCCTGGGCCTGCCCTTCATGCGCAGCTCCGTGGACCACGGCACCGCCTTCGACATCGCCGGCAAGGGCATCGCCCAGGGCGAGTCGATGATCGAGGCCACCCGCGTCGCCGCCGTCTACGCCCAGATGCAGCTCGACCACCGCCAGGAGCAGGGCGCCGCGGCCTGAGTCGGGCCGGGGCGGGGCCGGGGCCGGGGCCGGGGTCCGACCACCCGTGTCACCAGCACGCACCACCAGCGCACATCGCGCACCACGCACCAGCACTACGCACCACGCACCACGCACCACGCACCACCACGAGGAGCAGCACCATGGCACTGAGGATCGTCGTCGGCGGGGACAACGCCGGATACGGGTACAAGGAGGAGCTGAAGGCTCTTCTCGAGGCCGACGAGCGGGTCGCGTCCGTGACCGACGTGGGCGTCACCGGCCGTGAGGACGGCACCTACTACCCCAATNCGTGACCGACGTGGGCGTCACCGGCCGTGAGGACGGCACCTACTACCCCAATGTCGCGGTCGACGCGGCGGAGAAGGTCGCGGCCGGCGAGGCCGACCGTGCGCTGCTGATCTGCGGCACCGGCCTCGGGGTCGCGATCGCAGCGAACAAGGTCAAGGGCATCCGCGCGGTGACCGCGCACGACCTCTACTCGGTGCAGCGCTCGATCCTGTCGAACAACGCGCAGGTCCTCTGCATGGGCGAGCGCGTGATCGGCCTGGAGTCCGCGAAGGCCCTGGTCGACGTGTGGCTGGACCTCGAGTTCGACCCGAACTCGTCGTCCGCCGCGAAGGTCGACGCGATCTGCGCCTACGACGGGTCGCTCGAGGAGAACTGACGGCCGGGCCCGCGATGCGCGTCGGCCCGCGACGACCGCGGGCCCCGCGATGGCAGCGGGTCCGCGCGCCGACCGCGGGCCCCGCGATCACAGCGGGTCCGCGAATGGTCAGGTTCCGTGCCAGGAACGCGATGTTCAGGCACGGAACCTGACCATTCGTGCACATGGACCGATCCGCCCGCATGCCGCCGCGGAGCGGGGTGCCGGCAATCCGTGCCGGTGAGCGAACGCGCGATGCGCGTGGATCGCGCCCGCCCATAGTCTCGGAGCAGCCCGCCCCGCACCCATGACCGCCCGCTCGAGGAGGAGCATCGTGGCCGCATCTGCCTCTGAACCCGCGCCCACAGCCGCACCCACACCCGCGCCCGCGCCCACACCCGCTCCCGCGCCCGCACCCACGCCCGCACCCCGCATCACCATCGTCGACTGCGATCACGAGGCCTTCGCCGAGGAGCAGCGGGCGGCCGATGCCGCCGGCATCGAGCTCGTGAAGGCCCAGGCCACCATCGAGGACGAGGTCATCGCCGCCGCCCAGGGTGCCGACGCGATCCTCGTGCAGTACGCGCCCATCACAGCTCGCGTGCTCGACGCGCTGCCGGGTCTGAGGGCCGTCGGCCGCTACGGCGTGGGTGTGGACACCGTGGACCTCGAGGCGGCGACCGCCCGCGGCGTGCCCGTGTGCAACGTCCCCGACTACTCGATCGAGGACGTCTCGGACCATGCGATCGCCCTGGCCATGACCCTGGTGCGCGGGACCGCGCAGCTCGACCGGCAGGTGCGCGCGGGCCGCTACGGACTCGAGACGATCAAGCCCCTGCACCGCGTGTGCGAGCAGACCTTCGGCGTCGTGGGCCTGGGCCGCATCGGCCGGGCGACCGCGACCAAGGCACGGGCCCTCGGCTTCGCCGTCGTCGGCTCGGATCCGATGCTCGAGGTCGGAAGCACCTCGGCCGACGGGACGCCGGTGCTCGCCTTCGAGGACCTCCTCGAGCGGGCCGACGTCCTCTCCCTGCACGTCCCGCTGACCGACGCGACCCACCATCTGATCGGCGCCGACGCCCTCGAGCGCATGAAGTCCGGCGCGATGCTCGTGAACACCTGCCGCGGCGGCGTCGTGGACACCGAGGCGCTGCTCGCCGCGCTGCCCACGGGCCGGCCGCGCTCCGCGGCGCTCGACGTGTTCGAGACCGAGCCGATCCCCGCCGGCTCACCGCTGCTGGAGGAGGAGAACCTCGTGCTCACGCCGCACGCCTCCTGGTACAGCGAGGAGTCGGAGGCCGAGCTGAAGTCCCGCATCGCCGCGGCCATGGTCGCGGCCGTCCGCGGCGAGCGCCCGCCCCATGTGGTGAACCCCGAGGTCTACGCGGACTGACGGCGGGGCCCGGCAGCGCCGCCGGGCAGATCCGCGCCCGCGCGCCCTGCCCGTCGGCCGATCCGAACCGGCCGGACCGCCGCCCGCACCGCCCGTCGGCCCGCGCCCTCACGCGATGTGGGAGCCCCCGTTGATGTCGAGGGTGACGCCGGTGAGGTAGCCGCCGTCGCGTCCCAGCAGGTAGGCGATGCCGCCGGCGACATCTTCGACGGTCCCCACGCGCCCCACGGGCAGCTCCTGGAGCAGGAACGTCTTGCGTTCGTCGCTCAGGCGCCCGCCCATGATGTCGGTGTCGATGGATCCGGGGGCCACGCAGTTCGCGGTGATCCCGTACTCGCCGAGCTCGCGCGCCCAGGTGCGGGCCATGCCCAGCAGCGCTGCCTTCGATCCGGAGTAGGCGGCGCGTCCGTAGACGCCGCCGCCGCGCTCGGCCGAGGCGCTCGAGACGTTCACGATCCGCCCCAGGCTGTGGCGGCGCAGCACCTTCACCGCCTCGCGAGTGACGAAGTAGGTGCCGTGCACGTTGACGTCGAACACGCGCTTCCACTCCTGCGTGCCGACCTCGGTGAACGGGGTCGGCGAGGAGATGCCGGCGTTGTTGACGACGCCCACGAGCTGCGGCAGCTCCGCGTCGATGCGGGCCACGGCGTCGATGACGGCCTGCTCGTCGGCGATGTCGACGCCGAGCCCGAGCGCGGGCATGCCGGTGTCCTCGGCGATCTGGGCGGCGACGGCCTCGCTCGCGGCGCCGTCGAGGTCGAGCACGGCCACGGCCCAGCCGTCGCGGGCGAGGCGGTGCGCGGTCGCGCGGCCGATGCCTCGCTCGGAGGCGGCGCCGGTGACGATCGCCGTCGGCCGCTCGGGGAAGTCTGAGGCGGGGTACGCGGGGACGGGCATGATGTCCTCTCGTCGTGAGCGTGGTCGTGGTCGTCGTCGTGGTCGTGGTCGTCTGCGCCTATGCCTCGGGCTCGCCCTTCAGCGCCGCCTCCTGCAGGTGCGCCGTCTCGGACTCCACGTAGCCGTAGACCTCGGGGAGGATGAACTTCGCGGAGAGGAAGCCGATCAGCGAGAGCACGGAGACGGCGAGGGTCGCGCCGACGGGCCCCCAGGCGTCCGTCATGACCGGGAAGACGAACGCGCCGAAGAACGACGCGGCCTTCACGAACACGTAGCCGAAGCCGGAGGCCGTGCCCTTGAAGCGGGGCGGGGCGACCATCGACACGATCGTCATGCCGTTCGAGGCATCCCAGTAGTGGCCCCACATGAGCACGAGCGCGGCGATCACGATCAGCGGTTTGATGTCGGCCCCGAGGGCGAAGGCGCCCGCGACCAGGCCGATGAACGCCATCCCGTAACCGGCCATGGCGAGACCGCGGTGGCCGAGCTTCGGCAGCACGATCGGGGCGGTGAAGCCGGAGACCGTCGCCACGCAGTAGATGAGCGCGGTGATGAGGTTGGTGCCGATGTAGCTCTCGGTGCCGTCGCCGCTGGTGCTCACGCCCACGCCCGCGACCACGAGGATCACCGGCAGATAGAAGCCGAAGGCCGTGAACTCGGCGCCCTGCATGGCGTTGGAGATCCAGCCGAAGATCGTGGCGCGCTTCTTGGTCGGGTCGGCCCACATGACCTTGAGGAAGTCGCTGACCTTCACGCGGGGCAGCTCGACGTCCTCGTCGGGCAGCATCTCCAACGGGTCGCCGAACAGCTTCTCGGAGGACTCCTTGGCCTGGCGGAAGCGTCCGCGCTGGACGAGGGAGAGCGGGGTCTCCGGCAGGTTCACGCGGGAGATCAGCAGGATGATCGCGGGGATCGCGCCGAGGGCGAGGCCCACGCGCCAGAGGATCTCGTGGGGCATGCCGCTCGCGTACATGATCGTCACGATGACGATCGCGGCGACCTCGCCCAGGCCGAACATGAACTGCCAGCGGCTGCCCATCTGCTCGCGCTTGCCCTTGGGCATCGACTCCATGATGTAGGCGTAGCCGTTGGAGATGTCGCTGCCCAGCGGGATGCCGATAAGGAAGCGGATGATGATGAGGTCCCAGATGTTCTGGGAGAAGCCCTGGGCGACGGCCAGCACGATGAACAGGGCCATCGTCAGCAGGAAGACCTTCTTGCGGCCCAGGCGGTCGGCCACGTAGCCGCCGATCAGCGCACCCACGAGCGCGCCGCCCTGGACGGCCGACGTCGCGAGCCCCAGCTGGATCGCCGAGGGGTCGTACTCGTTCTTGATGAAGATCAGCAGGAACGAGATCGCGTACAGGTCCCAGGCCTCGATGAGGATCGTCGAGATCATCATCCATCCGCCGCGGGTCGAGGACCCGGTGCCCGGTTTGTTCTGCAGCCTGATGGTGGCCATGTCCGAGAGCTCTCGCAAGCGCGAAGCGTCCATCTCTGCCCCTCTTCCACGTCGTCGTGCAGGATCGGGTCGTCCCGTGTCGGTATCAGCAGGCCCACCTAAGACCCGCAGGTCATGACGCGTCAAGTGGGCGCGCGGGAACTGGGACGGGGGCGCCGCACGGGGGTGTCCGGGGCGCGCGGGTCGGCCCCGCCCGCGGGCGTGCGGGAAGCGGGAGGCGGGCGACGGGATCTCGGGCCGATGGCGCGCACGCCGTGCCGCCGGGGACCGGGGTCACCCTGTGATCCGCGCGTGACCAGCACGCTCGGTCCGGTCTAGGGTGATCGGCGGTCGGCCGACGGACGACCCTCGGAAGGACTCGATCCAGGAGCTGATCCGCACGACCACCACCGCGCCCCGACGCTTCGCGGCCCTGCGCGACGGCACCTCGCGCCCGTACCTGTTCGCCGCGGGCCTGTCGATGATGGGCGACAACATCGAGCACGTCATCACGTACTGGGTGCTGTGGAAGGAGTTCCACTCCCCCGGTCTCGTGGGCTTCGAGGTGATCAGCCACTGGCTGCCGTTCCTGCTGCTCTCGGTGTGGTTCGGCGGGCTCGCCGAGCGCTTCGACTGCCGGCGCATCATCCAGATCGCCCAGGGCCTGTTCGCCTTCGTGTCCCTGGCCTGGGGCGTCCTCTTCCTCACCGGCGCGCTCGAGATGTGGCACGCCTGCGTGCTGCTGGTCCTGCACAGCTGCGCGGGCGCGCTGTGGGCGCCCGCCGAGCAGCTGCTCCTGCACGACTTCGCCGAGCCCGAGGACCTGCCCGGGGCCGTGCGCCTGAACGCGACGTTCCGCAGCCTGGGCGTGCTCGCCGGGCCGGTGGTCGGCTCGGTGCTGATGCTCGTGCTCGGGCCGACGTGGGGGATCTTCGCGAACGTCCTGTTCTACCTGCCGATGACCCTGCTGATGCTGCGCACGCCGTTCACGGGGCACACGCGCAGCGGCTTCGTACGGCGCGAGCGCCTGAGCATCCTGGACTCGTTCTCCGTGCTGCGCACGGTGCGCGGGGACGTGGTGCTGATCGCGATGATCGTGCTCGCGGGCCTGGTCGCGGTGTGCGTCGGCTCCTCTCTGCAGGTCTCGATGCCCTCCTTCGCCGACGCCCTGGGGGCGGGCTCGGCGGGGCTCGGCTACGGGGTGCTGCTGTTCGCCAACGGCGCGGGCGGCGTGCTCGGCGGGTTCCTGCTCGAGGCCACGGGCATCGTGCGGCCCGACACCCGCGCGGCCGTCGTCGCGACCCTCCTGTTCGGGCTGACCACGGTCGTGGTCGCGACCACCTCGCACTACGCGATCGCCGTGATCGCCCTGGTGATCGGCGGCGTCGCCAACATGGCGGCGATGACGATCGGCCAGGCCGTGGTGCAGCTGCGCGCCCCGGTCGAGCAGCGCGGGCGGGTCGTGGGGGTCTACAACATGATCGGCAGCGGCCTGCGCACCGGCAACGGGATCACGCTGGCCCTGCTGGGCGCCGCCGTGGGCGTGACCGGCGCGGTACTCGTGGGCGGGGCCGCGCTCGCGATCGGCTCCGTGCTCATCGCGGTGCTGGTGGGGATCGGCTTTTCCCGCACCCGGCGCACGCGGGGCTGAGGGGCCCGACGGGGCCGGGGCTGAGGTCCGTCGGGCCTGAGGCGCCCGCCGGACGCCGGCCGCCGAGCCGCCGATGACCAGGTTCTATGACGTTCCGTGCACGAAAACGTCATAAATCCTGGTCATCGTCCGTCGGCCCCCTCACCGACCACCGCGCCCGCGGACTCCGCGGTCTCCCCCTCGCGGAACAGGGCCGCGAAGAACACGGCGACGGCCACGGCGAGCGCGGCCGGGATCAGCCAGACGGCCTTCCAGGCGTGGGCCCCGTCGGCCCCCGCGAAGGCGTCGACGATCGGGCCGGAGATCAGCGAGCCGATGAGCAGGCCCACCCCGTAGGTCGCGAGCGAGATGAGGCCCTGGGCGGCGCTGCGCACGTGGGACGGGGCGAAGCGGTCGGTGTAGATCTGCCCGGCGACGAAGAAGAAGTCGTAGCAGACGCCGTGCAGCAGGAGCCCCAGGACCACGAGCCACAACAGGCCACCGGCGTCGCCGAAGGCGAACATCGCGTAGCGCAGCGCCCAGGCGACCATGCCGATCAGCAGCGTCCACTTGATGCCGAGCTTCTTGAGCATCAGCGGCATGATCAGCAGGAACACGGCCTCGGAGACCTGGCCGAGGGACTGCACGGCGGCCGCCCCGCTGACCCCGATCTCGTTGAGGTAGAGGTTCGTGAACGTGTAGTAGAAGGCGAGGGGGATGCAGATGAGCACCGAGGCCAGGAAGAACACGAGGTAGGAGCGGCTCTTGAGCAGGGCGAGGGCGTCCAGGCCCAGGATGTCGCGCACGCTCGCCCTGACCTGAACCTACCGGGTCGCCGCGGGCATCGCGAGCGCTTTCCGGGGCAGAATGCGATCATGCCCAGCGCCGCGTCCTCTCCCCCGCCGACCCTGCCCGCATCCTCCGCCTCCCCGGCCGGTCCGAGCGTCGAGGCCCGGGGCGGGGACGTGCTCGGCGCCGCCCCGCGGATCCTCTGGGGGATCGTCGCGGTGTGCGCCGTGTTCGGGATGTGCGGCTCGTTCGTGCAGACCGTGGGCACCGCGCTCTCGACGGCCGACGGTCCCGGGCTCGCCACGAACGTCGTCCGCTATCTCTCCTACTTCACGATCCTCACGAACCTGTTCGTCGCCCTCGTCGCGGTGTCCCTCACGGTCGGCCGACGCCCCGGCGCGCTCCTGCGCGTGCTCACCCTGAACGGCGTCACCGGCATCGTGATCACGGGGGTCGTGAACTGGTTCCTGCTGCGGCCGGGCTGCGTGATCGCGCCCGGGGTGCCGACGCTCCTGGACTCCGTGCAGCACATCGTCGTGCCCGTGATCGCACCGATCGTGTGGCTGGTGATCGGCCCGCGCGGCTTCGTGCACGCCCGCACGCTGCTCGCGAGCCTGATCTTCCCGCTCGCGTATCTGGCCTGGACGCTCGTACACGGCGCCGCGACCGGCTGGTACCCGTACCCCTTCATCGACATCCCGACCGTGGGCTACGCGAGCGCCCTCACCGTGGGCGGGCTGATCCTGGTGATCATGTGCGTGCTCGCGGTGCTCTGCTGGGCGTGGGACCGGTGGCGGGTGCGGCGCGCCCGCGCCTGAGCCGCAGCGCTCCGCCGACGTCCGCGCCCCACCGTCGGCCGGGCCCCACCGTCGGCCGGGCCCCGCACCGGCGATCCAGGCGGCGGCGTCTTCTCGGCCGACGAGAACCCCCGTTGCCCGCCCCGCCGTCCCGAGCGAAGACTCGCGGGTGCAAGGGGCCCGGAGCGTCGGGCCCGCCCGTCGGCCCGAAGGAGCGCCGCGCCATGACCTCGACCACCTCCCCCTCCCTCACCGTGCTCGCCAGCCCCAACCGCTACGTCCAGGGCAAGGGCGCGCTCGACGAGCTCGGCACCCACCTCGCCGCCCTCGGCCGCAATCCGCTGATCGTCGCCGACGACACCGTGTGGGGCCTGTTCTCCCAGCAGGTCACCGATGCCCTCGCCGCGGCCGATCTGCCCGCCACGCGCGTGGGCTTCGAGCGGTTCGCGACCCCGGAGGCCGTGGACTCGCTGGTCGACGTGATCTCCGCGGGCGGGCACGACGTCATCGTGGGCCTCGGCGGCGGCTCGACGATCGACGCCGCCAAGGCCTCCGGCCACCTCGCGAGGATCCGCTGGGCGAGCGTGCCCACGGCGGCCTCCTCCGACGCGCCGACGTCCTCGCTCGCCGTCATCTACACGACCGACGGCGAGTTCGTCGAGTACCGCTTCTTCCCGCGCAACCCGGACCTGGTGCTCATCGACACCGAGGTCGTCGCGCACGCCCCCGCGCGCTTCCTCGCCGCCGGCATCGGGGACGCCCTGGCCACATGGCTCGAGGCCCGTGCGACGCGCCGCGGCACGGCCGACGCGATGGCCGGAGGCCGCCCCACCCGCGCCGGCACCGCGCTCGCGCAGCTGAGCTGGGACATCCTGTGGGAGAACGCCCTTCCGGCGCTCGACGCGGTCCGCGCGCAGGTCGTCACCCCCGCCCTGGAGGCGGTGGTCGAGGCGAACACGCTGCTCTCGGGCCTGGGTTTCGAGTCCGGCGGCCTCGCCGCGGCGCACGCCATCCACAACGGCCTCACCGCCGCCCCGCAGACCCACGGCCTCACCCACGGTCAGAAGGTCAACATCGGCTCGCTCGCCCAGCTGATCCTCGAGGGCGCCCCGACGGCGGAGATCGAGGACTTCATCGTCTTCACCACGCAGGTCGGACTGCCCAACACGCTCACCGAGATCGGGCTGAGCCCCGAGGACCGCGACGAGATCGAGGCCGTCGCCGAGGCCGCGACCGTCGAGGGCGAGACCATCCATGCGATGCCCTTCCCGGTGACGCCGGACCAGGTCGTGGACGCACTCGTCGCGATCGAGGGCATCAGCCGACGGGTCCGCTCCGACCGCGGCCTGCCCGGGCCCGAGCTCTTTACCGCCGGAGGCCACTGAGCATAGATGGGCGCCGCGGCGCGGGCGAACCCTCCGCGCCGGCCTGAGCCGCACCCGCTTCCCCACCCCGTCGGCCCGTCGCTCCTCCGAGCCGCGGGCCGACGACGTGCCGCGGAGCCGCTGAAGCTGTTGCCCGGCCCCGAGGGCCCCGAGGAGACGCCCTGCCCGGGCCGAGGAGGCACCCTGCCGCGGCGCCTACCCTGGCACCATGACGCTCCTCGATCTCCGCGTGACCCTCGTCGACTGCGAGCCCGCCGTCTGGCGCGAGGTGCGCGTGCCCTCCGACGTGCTGCTCACCGATCTGCACCACGTGCTGCAGATCGCGATGGGCTGGGAGGACATGCACCTGCACGGCTTCGGCCGCGGCGAGAGCTACTGGACGGCCAGCACGCGCTGGCTCATCGAGCCCGAGTTCGAGGAGGCCGAGGAGCGCGGCGCCACCCTCGAGGAGGCGCTCGGCGAGGGCACAGTCCTCACGTATCTCTACGACATGGGCGACGACTGGGAGCATCGCGTCGCCGTCGCCCGCACTGCCGAGGGCTCCGCGGAGCACGCCGAGCTGCTGGGCGGCGAGGGCGCTTGCCCGCCCGAGGACTCCGGCGGGATCTATGGATTCGCCGAGCTGGTCGCAGCCCTGCGCAGCGTGCAGGCCGGAGACGAGCCCGACGGCTGGGACGCCGATCGCCTGCACCACCTCGTGGGCGACGGCGACGCGCAGGACCTGGCCACGAAGCTCCTGGACTTCGACGACGTGGCGGTCCGCGCGGAGCTCGAGGGCGTGCCGATCACGCAGCTCGGCTCCCTCCGCGGCCAGGACGAGGACCCCCGCTTCCCCTGAGGCCTCCGGTGATGGCCGCAAGCGCTGGGGCAGCCGATGATCGCCACCCTGACCGTCCGCGCTCCCCGCGTCGGCGTAGCCTCGCGGGCATGACCGACCAGACCTCCGCTCCCGCCCCTGCCCCTACCCCGGCCTCTGACCCTGACCCTGCCCCCACCTCGGCCTCTTCCGGACCGTCCCCCGCCCGGATCGCCCTCATCACGGGCGCCAACAAGGGCATCGGCTTCGAGACCGCCCGTCAGCTGGGGCGACTGGGCTTCACCGTGCTGCTGGGCGCGCGCGATGAGGAGCGCGGCCGCAGCGCCGAGGAGTCGCTGCGCGGCGAGGGCATCGACGCCCGCGCCGTCCGCCTCGACGTCACCGACGAGAACTCCGTGCGCGCGGCCGAGCAGTGGGTCTCCGCCCGCTTCGATCATCTGGATGCCCTGGTCAACAATGCGGGCGTCCCCAGCGTGGGCGGGCAACGGGCGGCGCCGAGCGTTACCTCGATCCAGGACATGCGCTCGGTCTATGAGATCAACGTGTTCGGGGTGGTGCGCGTGACCAATGCGTTCCTGCCGCTGCTGCGCAGGGCGCCCGCGGCCCGCATCGTGAATGTGTCCAGCGAGATCGGCTCGATGGACGCGACCGTGAACCCGGGTTCACCGGTGAGCGGCACGCCCGCCTCGATCCAGTACCCGAGCTCGAAGGCTGCGGTGAACATGATGACCGTCCAGTACGCCAAGGAGCTGCGGGACACCCCGATCAAGGTCAACGCCGCGAACCCGGGCTTCACGGACACCGACTTCACCCAGCATCGCGGGATCCGGCCCGTCGAGCAGGGCGCGGAGCCCAGCGTCCACCTCGCGACCCTCCCCGAGGACGGCCCGAGCGGCGTGCTCTGGGGGCATGTGTGGACCACCGAGGGCGACGGCGACGGCGGCTACGGGATCCTTCCCTGGTGACACGCGTCTGAGCGGGCCGACGCCGACGGGGCGCCAGCGGGCGACGCTCCGCCACCGGGCGACGGACCACCGGAGGCCGACGGGCCCGAGGACGGCGCCCGTCGGTCCTCCGCTCACGAGTGGAGCAGCTCAGCGGCGGAGGAGCTCCTCGGCGCTGGTTCCGGGCACGGCGAGGCTGACCTGCGTGCCCCACGGGTCGTGGACGACGACGCGGTGGGACTCGTCGGCGTACTGGATGCCCGCGCGGCGCAGGCGCGCCACGAGCGCGTCGAGATCCTCGCGGCCGGGAACGGTGATCGCGACGTCGCCGAGCCCCAGGGTCGCGGCGCGCGGTCCCGCGCCGGCGCTGTTCCACACGTTCATCGCCACGTGGTGGTGGTAGCCGCCGGCGGAGGCGAAGAGGGCGCCGGGGTGGTTGCCGACGGTGGTCTCGAAGCCGAGGGCGTCGATGTAGAAGCGCCGAGCGGTGGGCACATCCCCGACCTGCAGGTGCACGTGCCCGACCTTGCCCGCCCGCGAGGGGCCGGCGGCGACGACGTCCTGGTCCAGGTGCGCGGTGAGGTAGGCGTTGGGCTCCAGGTACAGCGAGTCCATCTGCACCTCGCCGCCCAGCCACGTCCACTGGTCGCGCGGACGGTCGATGTAGAGCTCGATCCCGTTGCCCTCGGGATCGGTGAAGTAGAAGGCCTCGGAGACCAGGTGGTCGGCCGAGCCCACGTACTGGCTGCGCGGATCGGAGGCGGCCCGGGCGACGGTCGCCGCGAGGGACGCCTGGTCCTCGAAGAGGAACGCGGTGTGGAACAGGCCCGCGGCGCGCGGGTCGACGGCGGGCAGGCCGGGCGTGCCGATGAGGCGGATCATCGGCACCTGGCCGCGGCCGAGCACCCGGTGCACCTCGGTGCCGCGGGGGCGCTCCTCCATCGGCTCGAGCGCGAGCGCGTTCGAGTAGTAGGAGGCCATGTTCTCGAGATCGCCCACGCGCAGCGTGACGGCGTCCATCCCGGTCTCAGGGTTCAGATGCAGCTCGTCGGTCACGGACGCGGTCGCGGCCATGGGGCTCTCCTTCGTCGTCGGCTTCGGCCTCGCGGCCGCCCTCCCGAGGGTCGACGTTTGTTGTTGAATATTCATCTATAGTGTGCCCGCCTCCTCCCCCCGCTGGCAAGGACGCGTGCGTCACAGCGCGACGAAGCGTTCGGAGCAGGCGAGCCACGAGGCGGGAGACCAGCGTCAGAGTCGACGGCGTCAGCTGCGCTGACGCATCCTTCTCACTCCCCGCGAGGGTTGTAGACGAGGGAGTCCGAGGCGCCGAAGTCGCGCAGGACCTGAAGCGCCTGCGCATGGCGTACGCCTGTGGTCACGTCGATGCCGCGAGCGGAGAGCTGCTCCATCCAGTCGGCGACCATCGGGCCCTCGTCGAATCCCGTCGCCTCCTCGACCTCGGGACCGTCGGCTCCGATCACCAGTGAGCGCACGCCGCTCCACAGCACGGCGCCGAAGCACTGCACGCAGGGGCGGGCATTGACGACGAGTTGGCGACGCGCGCCGCCCGCACCGAGGTCCCAGCCGCCCCTCCGCTGCTGGGCGAGGGAGAGCGCGGTGACCTCGGCGTGCAGAGCGCTGAGCCCGGTGCGGGGCACGAGGTTCACGCCCATGGACAGCACGGTCCCGTCCTCCTCGACCACGAGTGCGGCGAACGGGCCTCCGTCGCCCGAGCGCCAGGTGAGATCGGCCAGCTCATCGGCCACGTCCATCCGCTCCTCGAGCGTGGGGAGCACGGCCGGCAGCTCCTCGAGACGGTCGACGAGCCATCCCGGAAGTTCCACATGCAGCGTCGTGACCAGGCCCATCGCGTGCTCCTCTCGAGGCGGAGGAGTTCGCCCACCGGACTCCCGCCTGCTGTGACGTGGGCTCATCGTACGAGGCCGGGGCGTGCGTCGAGCGGGTTCGGATCGGGTGCTGCACGAGATCCATCCACTGCTCATCCGAGGGCTCATGTTCTATGTATCCTGTCGTTCCGTCCTGCGCGCATTCGTATCTTGATGTATCGCCTGCAATTCTTCTGGCGTGTTTGCACATACTTGGGATACAATCCTTGCATCCGTGCGTCACGACTGAATCCCATCCGCACATACCCCCTCCCAACGACCCCCGAGAGGCACCGACATGGCCGCCAGGAACGACCGCGAGAGCGTGTTCACGACGCTGCGCAGCGAGATCCTCGAGGGTGACCTCGCCCCCGGCACACCCCTGCGTGAAACGGCTCTGGCCAGCCGTTTCGAGGTCTCGCGCACACCTGTGCGCGACGCTCTGTCGCGGCTCGAGCAGGCGGGGCTGGCCGTGCGCGCGGCGCGCGGGCTGGCCGTGCGCGGGGTGGACCCCCAGGTGCTCCTGCAAGCGCACGACGCGCGCATCCCGCTCGAGGAGCAGGTCGCAGGGGACGCCGCCGTGCACCGCACGGTGCAGGACGTGCTGCGACTCGAGGCGCTCCTGGACCGCGACCGCGCACTCGAGGACTACGACCCCGCCGAGCTCGCCCGCCGCGACCTCGCCGCCCATCGGGCGCTGTGGACCGCCGCGCAGAACCCGGTGCTCAGCGAGCTCCTGGAGGTCCTGGCGGTCCACCTGGCACCCGGAGCGAGCGCGCTGCTCGAGGTGCAGGGACGCTGGGAGGACTCCCTGGCCTCCCGCACCGAGATGCTGCGGGCCATCAGTGACCGGGATGCGGCGGCAGCGCGCGCGATCGCCCGCTCACGCCACGAGGCCGATCGCGAGGCCCGTCTGCAACTGCTGCGCGAGGCCACGATCGCCGAGGCCGCACGGACCGAGGACGAGCCCCGCACCTGACCCCTCGCGAACGAAAGGCCAGGTCAGGCCCGCTCGCGCACCTCGTCCACGGAGGCGCTCAGGTCCCCGGCGAACGCCTGCGCCTCCTCGTCGTCGAGGTCGTGCACGGTGATGCGCAGGTGCTGGTCGGCCGGCGCTCCGGCGCGCGGGGCCGTCGGCCCGTCGTCGGCCCCGAGGTCGAACTCGGCGCCGGTGCGCACGAGCCATCCGCGGCGCATCAGGCGCTCGGAGACCGCTCGGGCATCGACCCCGCACCCCACCCAGAGGCTCATCCCGTCCTGCTCCGCGACCTCGAGGTCGCGAGCTCGCAGCATCCCGCGCATCCGGGCACTGCGCTCGGCGTAGTGGGCGGCGGCGCGGTCGATGAGGGCGCGGGAGTCCTCGTCGGAGAGGAGGGCGTGCGCGATGCGCTGCAGGAGGTGGCTGACCCAGGTGGTGCCGGGGCTCAGGCGCAGGGCGAGGCGGGAGGCGGTGCGCTCGTCGGAGGCGACCAGCGCGAGGCACAGATCGGGTCCCAGGAACTTCGAGACCGAACGGACCAGGGCCCAGCGCTCGTGCCCGGGACCGACGATCGAGCGGAACGGGCCGCGGGCGAGCATCGAGTAGTAGTCGTCCTCGATGACCAGCACGAACGGGTGGTCGGCCAGCACCGTGCGCAGCTGCTCGGCGCGGCGCGCGCTGAGCGAGGCCCCGGTGGGGTTCTGGGCGCGCGGGGTGCAGACGATCGCACGGACACCCGCCTCGAGCGCGGCAGTCAGGCCGTCGACGGTCATGCCCTCGTCGTCGACGGGGATGCCCACGGGCCGGTAGCCGCCCAGGCGCACGGTCTGGATGCTCGCGAGGAAGCAGGGGTCCTCGAGGCCCACGGCGTCGTCGCGCTCGAGGACCTGGGCGAGGAGACGCTCGATCGCATCGACGGCGCCGCCGGTGACGGTGATGTGCCGGGTCGAGGGGACGTCCGGTTCCATCCACTGGCGCGCCCATGTCTCGAGACCGGCGTCGACCACGGGTTCGCCGTACAGCACCGGCCCTCCGGTGACGGCGCGCAGCGCCCGGGAGGGATCGGGGATGAAGCGCGGGGCGGGGTTGCCGCTCGCCACGTCGCGCAGCGGGCCCGCCGGTGCGGCGCCCTCCTGGGGGATGTGGGCGCGCCCCGCGATGCGGGTGCCGGCGCGGCCCTGGGCGACCACGATGCCCGCGCGGGAGAGCCGACGATAGGCGGCGACGGCGGTGTTGCGGTTGACCCCCACCTGCTCGGCCAGGGTGCGGACGGGCGGGAGCGGGTCGCCGGCGCCCAGCACGCCGCGCTCGACGAGTCCGCGCACGCTGTCCGCGATCTCGAGGGCGGTGGATCCGGTGATGCCGGCGGTCGATGCAGCGGTCGATGCGGCGAGGGCGGCGCTGTCCTGCGCGTTCACCGTCTGCTGCTCGCCGTCGTCCACGCTCGGCAGTCTAGGGGAGGACCGTCGGCCGAACGACCCTCGAGGCACGGCCCGGGCCGTGCTACGTTTTGGCCTAGGTCATAGTTCTGGCGGCCCGCGCACCGTCACGCGCCGCCGGGAACCGCCACCGCACACCCCCGCTTCACCCATCCACGCTCGCACCCGTGCACCCCGAGGAGACGCCATGAGCGCACCCGCATCCACCACGACTGCCACCAGCGATGACGCCGCGCAGGGGCCCGCCGCGGGCACCGTCCGCGTCAAGCGCGGACTCGCCGAGATGCTCAAGGGCGGCGTGATCATGGACGTCGTCGACGCCGAGCAGGCCCGCATCGCGCAGGACGCCGGCGCCGTCGCGGTGATGGCGCTCGAGCGCGTACCCGCGGACATCCGCGCGCAGGGAGGCGTCGCCCGCATGAGCGACCCGCAGCTCATCGAGCAGATCCAGCAGGCCGTGACGATCCCCGTGGTGGCGAAGGCCCGGATCGGCCACTTCGTCGAGGCGCAGATCCTGCAGGAGCTGGGCGTGGACTACGTGGACGAGTCCGAGGTCCTCTCCCCCGCCGACCACGCCCACCACATCGAGAAGCACTCCTTCACCGTGCCGTTCGTGTGCGGGGCGACGAACCTCGGCGAGGCCCTGCGGCGCATCGCCGAGGGCGCCGCGATGATCCGCTCCAAGGGCGAGGCCGGCACCGGCGACGTCTCCGAGGCCACCCGCCACATCCGCACCATCCGCGCCGAGATCCGCCGCATCGCCTCCCTGCCCGAGGAGGAGCTCTACGTCGCCGCGAAGGAGCTGCAGGCCCCGTACCCGCTGGTCGCGGAGGTCGCGGCGACCGGGACGCTGCCCGTCGTCCTCTTCACCGCCGGCGGGATCGCCACGCCGGCCGACGCCGCGATGATGATGCAGCTCGGGGCCGACGGCGTCTTCGTCGGCTCCGGCATCTTCACCTCCGGCGACCCCGCGAAGCGCGCCGCCGCGATCGTGCAGGCGACCACCTTCCACGACGACCCCGCGGTGGTCGCGGACGTCTCGCGCGGGCTCGGCAAGGCGATGGTGGGCATCAGCGTCGCCGACCTCCCCGCGCCGCACCGTCTGGCCGAGCGCGGCTGGTGAGCTCCGAGGCGGCGGACAGGGCGGCCGACGGGGCGCCTGGGAAGATCCGACTGCCCGACGTGCGCGTCGGGGTCCTCGCCCTGCAGGGCGACGTGCGCGAGCACGAGGCCATGCTGCGGGGACTCGGCGCCCACGTGGTGCGCGTGCGCCGGCCGACGGATCTCGAGCGCTTGGACGCGCTCGTGCTGCCGGGCGGCGAGTCCAGCGTCATCGACCGCCTCTCCCGCCTCACGGGCCTGCGCGACCCGTTGCGGGAGCGCGTGCGCGACAGCCTCCCGGTGCTCGGCACCTGCGCGGGGCTCATCCTGCTGGCCGATCGGATCCTCGATGCCGCGCCGGGCCAGGAGACGCTCGGCGGCCTCGACGTGCTGGTGCGCCGCAACGCCTTCGGCACCCAGACCGACTCCTTCGAGACCGCCCTGGTCACGCCCGCGATCGATGGGCCGCCCGTGCGCAGCGCCTTCATCCGCGCACCGCTCGTCGAGGAGTTCGGCGAAAGAGTCGAGGTGCTCGCGTCCCTGCCCGACGGCCGCGTGGTCGGGGTGCGCCAGGGCGACCGCATCGGCCTGGCCTTCCACCCGGAGGTCACCGGCGAGGACCGCTTCCATCGCCTGCTGGTCGAGGCGGCGCGGCGGGGGAACGACGACGGTGCGATGGGGCGGACGGCCCGGGACATGCCGTCCGCGCGCGGATAGCCTGAGCACCACGGTCCTGTTCCCGCCGTCGCCGCCCCATCGGGTGCCGCGAGGTACGAGGAGGCCGTCGCCCGCCGTCGCGAAGGAGCCCGAAGATGAGCACGCCACCCACCTCGTCGACCGTGCCGTCGCCCGCCCCGTCGAACGTCCCGTGGCGCACGCTCGCCGCGGGTCAGGTCTCCCGGATCCGCGTGTGGGAGCGTGGCAGCGGCGAGATCCGGACGGTCCACGTCTCTGCCGAGCGCCTCTTCGAGGCCCCGAACTGGCGGGCCGACGGGCAGCTGCTCGTGAACGCCGAGGGCGCGCTGTGGACCCTCCCGTCCGGCGGCTCGCAGGACCCTCAGCGGGTCGACGCGCCGGGCCTGCCGCCCGTGAACAACGACCACGTGCTCGCCCCGGACGGCACCGGAGTCTTCGCCTCCGCGAGCGACCACCACATCTGGCACGTCCCCTTCGACGGCTCCCCGATCCGCCGCGTCACCAGCGAGGACGGCGTCTGGCACTTCCTGCACGGCGTGAGCCCCGACGGGGCTCTGCTCGGCTACGTCCGCATCGAGCTCAGCGGCGAGGACGCCTGGTCCCGGGCCCTGATCCACACCGTGCGCACCGACGGCTCGGACGACCGCCGAGTCACCACCGACCCCGGTCCCGCCGACGGCTGCGAATGGACGCCCGACGGCTCCTGGATCCTGCTGAACACCGAGCAGTTCTCGACGACGCCGGGCCATGCCCAGCTCGCCCGGGTGCGGCCCGACGGCACCGGCATCGAGCAGCTGACCTTCGACGAGCGCGTGAACTGGTTCCCGCACATCGCCCCCACCGGCGACGTCGCCGTCTACCTGAGCTTCCCGCCCGGCACGACCGGGCACCCCGCGGATCGTCCCGTCGAGCTGCGCTTGGTCGGCGTCGACGACTGGACGAGGCCGACCACGCTCGTCGCCCTCGACGGCGGCCAGGGCACGATCAACGTCCCCAGCTGGGCGCCGGACGGTTCGGCCTTCGCGTTCATCGACTACCCGTTCCCGGACGCGCCGTCCCCGGACGACCCCGCTGCATGAGCCGGCGCGCCCGCACACGCGGAGTGGTCCCGCTGGCGCCCCGCCGGGCGTCGCGGCTGCGGGATGCCGAGGTCACGGCGCCGTGGGATGCCGCATCACCGGGCGTCGTCCCACCGGGCTTCCGCGGCATCGAGCGCTCTGCGCCGCTGGTCCGGCGCGACCTGGATGGGGCCGCCGAGGACCTGCTCGGGTGGCGGATGCACACGCGCGCAGGCCTGGAGGTCGCCGTGGATCCCGACCATGATCGGGAGGACACCGTGCACCCCGGCGAAGTCATCGAGCTGCACCTCGGCGTCGGACGGCTCGACCTCGGACCGCTCGGCGTCCGTGCACCGTGCCGCGTCCTCGAGGTCTTCGAGGAGCCCGACCGCCGCGGCCTCACCTACGGCACGCTCCCCGGGCATCCGGAGTCGGGGATCGAGCGCTTCGAGGTCCTCCGAGTGGCCGACGGCGCGCTGCGGCTGAGGATCTCCGGATACTCGCGGCCCGGCTCTCCTCTGGTCAGGGCCGGAGCCCCGCTCGCGCGGATCGTCCAGGAGCGCGTCACGCGCCGGTATCTGCGGGCTCTGGACGAGGAATGACGAGACGGCCGGCCCCTCGCACCGAGGGCCGGCCGTCGGCCGATCGCACGCGGACCCGCAGCAGCGCTGCGCAGGGGTCAGCGGATCAGGTGGGTCGTGGCACCTCAGGCGCTGGGGTTGACCAGGCCCTTCGTGCTGCGCGCGTTCTCGAACCGCGCCTGGACATCCGCCCAGTTCACGATGTTCCAGATCGCCTTCAC
>NZ_VIGP01000010.1 GCF_009299795.1 Brachybacterium subflavum | reverse complement strand
CTGTGCTGGTTCCACCACGCCATGAAGACCGCCGGCACCCTCGACCCCACCCGCATCAACCCCGACACCTCACCCACCGGGCGTGGCGGGACGGTCTGGGAGATCGAGGAACGGGTCCGTGTGTTCCGTGAAGACGACACCGATCTGCTGACCCCGCAGGCCGTGGCGCAGTTGAAGGCGGTGGAAGAGGCCATGCGGCGCCGGCAGGAAGACTTCCAGCAGCAAGCGGCCGAAGCCGACGCCGCGAACCCGCCCAGCAGCCCGGATCCTGCGAATCTTGACTCGCCCTGGCCGATCCGTCCCGGGCCCCCGGACCCCTGGCCCCGCGTGGATATGGACCGCGCGGGTGCCCCGGACGAGGAAGAGATTCCCGTTGAGAAACCCGCCGGCCGCCACTGGCAAGGAAGACCCCACCACGGGCCCGTATGCCAATGCGGACGACCCATCCCCATCCTCGAACGGCCACCAGACCCCGGCCCCGAACCACCACCGAAACGGGACCCGGGCCCACCACCCTTCTGAGCCCGAGCGCTGGACCGGCCCGCCACCCGAAGCGCCACCCTCGCCTGTAGAGGGGCACGCCACCGTGCCCCTCTACACGCACGCCCGAAAACGCGGCGACGACGGTCGGTGGGCGGCCCCGGGCGGCATCTGCCGTGTGCCTCGGACTTCCGCGTCGAGCCCAGCAAGAACGCAGGTCAGCACCCGCCCGTGACATCTCCGGGTGATGGTGGCACGGTGGGGGACATGACCACCAACGAGACCAGCATCTCCGTCAGCCGCACCATCGACGCCCCCGCCGGGGACATCTTCGACCTGCTCTCCCTGCCCGCTCGGCACCACGAGTTCGACGGCTCCGGCTTCGTGCGCAGCGCCGAGGACACCGAGCGCATCACGAAGGTCGGCGAACAGTTCGTCATGAACATGGAGGGTGAGCACATGGGTGGTGAGTACAAGATGTACAACCATGTCACCGCCTTCGACGACGGCAAGATGATCGGCTGGAAGCCCGCCAACGAGGACGCCAAGGACGACCCGAAGGGCTGGGAGTGGCTGTACACCCTCGAGTCCCAGGGATCCGACTCCACCCTCGTCACCCTCACCTATTCCTGGACCGACGTCACCGACAAGGATCTGCTGAAGATCTTCCCGCTCGTCTCCGAGGAGCAGCTCGAGCAGTCCCTCGCCGACCTCGCGGGCGCCGTCTCCGGGAGCTGATCGCCGAGCGCTGATCGCCGAGCGTTGACCACTGCGGCCCACGAGGACCGGCGCCGATACGCCGGCTTCGGCTCAGCCCAGATGCACGAGCCGGTTCGCCGTCACCTCGTCGACCACCACATCGGTCGCGCAGCCCGCGAGCAGCGCCGCCTTCAGCGGTGCCGCCTTCCGCGGCCCCGCCGCGACCAGCACGCGCCGGGGGATCCGGGCCAGATCCGCAGGGGTCGGCCCGGATCCCCGTGCGTTCAGGGGCACGTCGTCCCAGCTGCCGTCGGCCCGCAGGAACGTCGTGCACACGTCCCCGACCACTCCGTCGGACCGCAGATCGTGCACGTCCCGCGCCGACAGATACCCCGAGGTGTAGACGTGGCTGGGGACCTCGGCGTCGAAGGCGCCCACACCGAACACCGCCAGTCGGCACCGTGACTGCAGCGCGAGCACCTGGCGCACCGAGCGCTCCCGCCACAGCGCATCGCGGGTGTCCGGGTAGTCGAAGAATGCAGGCACCGGGAACAGGTGCACCGTCGCTCCCCATGACGACGCCGCCTGCGCGAGCACGGTCGAGACGTACCCCAGGCCCGACCCCTGCGGATTGATCGCGCCGTTCAGCTGCACGATCGCGAGCCCGGGCACCGGCCTCGCCTCGGCGGCCTCGACGAGCGCCGCGACCGTCGTGCCCCAGGCCATGCCCATCACCGAATCCGGCTGCTGGAGCGACTGCACGAGCGCCGCCCCCTCCGCCGCCACCGCGTCGAGCCGCTCGCGCTCCGTCGACTCCGCGACGGACGGCACCACGTGCACCGCCACCCCGTACGACTGGGCGATCTCCTCCTGCAGGTCGCCGGCCCGCCGCGCGCCGGGCGCGTGCAGGCTCACCCGCACGATCCCCTCGTCCCGCGCGGTCGCGAGCAGACGCGAGACCGTCGAGCGGGAGACGCCCAGGTGCGAGGCGATCGCCTCCATGGTCTGCGTCTGCTGGTAGTACATCCGTGCAGCCTCGAAGGCCGCCGCCCGTCGCGCATCCGCTCTCACCCCGGCAGTCTTGCACATCCGTGCACTCCGGTTGCTCGCGGCGCACATCGTCCCGAAGATGGAGACATATCGGCCAGCGGAGCCCGTGCGGCGGCATGCCCTCCCTCCTGGAGCGCTCGCCCAGCTCCCGCCCCGTCGGCCGACGTCCCAGACGTCGTCATCCGATGACGCACAGCTGACGAAGGAGCGCACGTGCCGTCGCAGAACGCCACCACCCTGAACGCCGCGAGCCGCACCGAGAGCCTTGATCGACTCCGGGCCGCCACGGCCGAGAACCCCCTGGACGTGCTCGTCGTGGGCGGAGGCGTGAACGGCGCAGGCGCCGCCTTCGACGCCGCGACCCGCGGCCTGGACGTCGCCGTCGTCGAGGCCCACGACTGGGCCAGCGGCACCTCCTCCCGCTCCTCGAAGCTCATGCACGGCGGCCTGCGCTACCTGCAGATGCTCGACTTCAAGCTCGTCGCCGAGGCCCTGCGCGAGCGCGATCTGCTGCTCACGCGCACCGCCCCGCACCTGGTCAAGCCCATCAGCTTCGTCTTCCCGTTCTTCAAGCGCGTGGTCGAGCGCGCATTCATCGGCTCCGGCGTCATGCTCTACGACGCCATGCAGTCGATCGGCCGCAAGCGCGCGGTGCCCTTCCACCGCCACCTCAGCCACCGCCGCATGATGAACGTCTTCCCGGCGCTGGACGGCGAGAAGATCGTCGGCGCGCTCGAGTACTACGACGCGCAGGAGGACGACGCGCGCTTCGTGATGATGCTCGTGCGCTCCGCGCTCGAGTACGGCGCGCACGCCGCGACCTACACGCGCGTCGTCTCCTACCTGCACGAGGGCGACCGCGTGGTCGGCGCGCGCCTGCGCGACGAGGAGACGGGCGAGGAGTTCGACGCCCACGCCCGCGAGACCATCCTCGCCGCGGGCGTGTGGACCGGCGACCAGCAGCACGTCGCGGGCGCGACCACCGGCCTCGAGGTGCTCGCCTCGAAGGGCGTGCACATCACCGTGGCCCGCGACCGCATCCCCGCCGCTCCGGACACCGGCATCATCACCCAGACCGAGAAGTCCGTCCTGTTCATCATCCCGTGGGACGAGTACTGGGTCATCGGCACCACCGACACCCCGTGGAAGGAGGACCCCGCGCACGTGGCGGCGACCTCCGACGACATCGACTACATCATCGAGCACGCCAACGCGGTGCTCGACCACGACCTCACCCGCGACGACGTGGTCGGCACCTACGCCGGGCTGCGCCCCCTGCTGCAGCCCGTCAAGGACGCCGGCGGAGCCTCCACGAAGGTCTCCCGCGAGCACACCGTCATGGAGGTCGAGCCCGGCCTCACCGCGATCGCGGGCGGCAAGTACACGACCTACCGCGTGATGGCCGAGGACGTCGTCGACTTCGCGATCAAGGACGTGTTCCCGGGTCGCCCCTCGATGACGACCGTCGTCCCGCTGATCGGCGCCCAGGGCTTCGAGGGCATCCGCCGCGAGAAGGCTGCGATCGCGAAGCAGTACGGCTTCGACGAGCTGCGCACCGATCGCCTGCTCATGCGCTACGGCACCCTGCTGCGCGACGTGCTCGCCCTCATCGACGAGGACTCCTCGCTCGGCGAGCCGCTGAAGGACGCGCCGCGCTACCTGCGGGCCGAGGTCCTCTACGCCGTCCGCGCCGAGGGCGCCCTGCACCTGGCCGACCTCATGCTGCGCCGCACCCGCCTCGACTACGAGGTGCGCGACCGCGGCGCCGCCGCCTCCGAGGAGATCGCCGACATCATGGCCGGCGAGCTCGGCTGGGACCGCGCCACCCGCGACGGCGAGGTCGGCGCCTACCGGGCCTTCGTCGATGCGCGCCTGGCCGGCGAGGCCACCCACTCCGACGCCGAGGCGGCGGCCGCCGTCGCCTCCGCTCAGGAGGTGCCCCGCAGCTGACACCCGGTCGCTGACCGACCACCCCGCGCGCGGTCCCGATGGCCGCGCGCGGGACCCCTTCATATGGCCGCATCGTTGCGGCATCCCACTCGACGAGGAGAATCCATGGGAACCATCGGCACGATCATGATCTACGAGATCATGGGCACCGCGATGCTGACGCTGCTGGGCTGCGGCGTCGTCGCGAACCACACGCTGGCGAAGACGGGCGGCCACGGCGGCGGCCCGCTCATGATCCACTGGGGCTGGGGCCTCGGCGTGTTCGTCGGCGTCTACGCCGCCTACAAGACCGGCGCGCACCTGAACCCCGCCGTCACCATCGGCCTGGCGGTCTCGGGCGCCGGCGAGTACGCGCCCGGCATCCCGGTCACGGTGGGCACCACGCTCGCCTACTTCGCGGCGGAGATGATCGGAGCGTTCCTGGGAGCCGTGTTCGTCTGGCTCGCCTATCGCAACCACTACGACCAGACCGAGGACCAGGCCACCGTGCTGGGGACGTTCTCCACGGCCCCCGGCATCCGCAGCTACGGCTGGAACGTGCTCACCGAGATCATCGCGACCTTCGTGCTCGTGTTCATCATCCTGAACTTCGGCAACACCCCGGTCGACCTCGGCCCCCTCGCGGTCGCCCTCCTGGTCGTCGCCATCGGCGCCTCCCTCGGCGGGCCGACGGGATACGCCATCAACCCCGCGCGTGACCTCGGGCCGCGCATCGCCCACGCGCTCGTGCCCATCAAGGGCAAGGGCGGCTCCGACTGGAGCTACGCCTGGGTGCCGATCGTCGGCCCCGTGATCGGCGCGATCATCGCCGGCCTCGTCGTCCAAATGGGATTCTGAGACCAGGCCACCCGGAGCATCCGCTTCACCGACACCATCACCGCAGCAAGGGACTGAAGGAGTTTCCGTGACTGACGAGAAGAAGTACATCCTGGCGATCGACCAGGGCACCACCTCGACCCGCGCGATCGTCTTCGACCACGGCGGCCAGATCGTGGCCACCGGGCAGAAGGAGCACGAGCAGATCTTCCCGAAGTCCGGGTGGGTCGAGCACGATCCGATCGAGATCTGGCGCAACACCCGCGCGGTCGTCGCCGATGCCCTCCAGCAGGCGGAGATCAACCGGCACCAGCTCGCCGCCGTGGGCATCACCAACCAGCGCGAGACCGCAGTGGTCTGGGACAAGAACACCGGCGAGCCCGTCTACAACGCGATCGTCTGGCAGGACACCCGCACCCAGAAGATCTGCAACGAGCTCGCGGGCGACGAGGGCGCCGACAAGTACAAGGAGCGCGTGGGCCTGCCGCTGGCGACCTACTTCTCCGGCCCCAAGGTCAAGTGGATCCTCGACAACGTCGAGGGCGCACGCGAGAAGGCCGAGGCCGGGGACCTGATCTTCGGCAACACCGACTCGTGGGTCCTGTGGAACCTCACCGGCGGCCAGAACGGCGGCGTGCACGTCACCGACGTCACCAACGCCTCCCGCACGATGCTCATGAACATCGACACCCTCGACTGGAACGAGGACATCGCGAAGGACATGGGCATCCCACTGTCCATGCTCCCCGAGATCAAGTCCTCCTCCGAGATCTACGGGTACGGCCGCAAGAACGACCTGCTCATCGACACCCCGATCGCCGGCATCCTCGGCGATCAACAGGCCGCGACCTTCGGCCAGGCGTGCTTCGAGGTGGGCCAGGCCAAGAACACCTACGGCACCGGCAACTTCATGCTCATCAACACGGGCGAGGAGCTGGTGCGCAGCGAGAACGGCCTGCTCACCACCGTCGCCTACAAGATCGGCGACAGCAAGCCCGTCTACGCGCTCGAGGGCTCGATCGCCGTCACCGGCTCCCTCGTGCAGTGGGTGCGCGACAACCTGGGCCTCATCAAGAGCGCCCCGGAGATCGAGGACCTCGCCAAGAAGGTCGACGACAACGGCGGCTGCTACGTCGTCCCCGCCTTCTCCGGGCTGTTCGCCCCGTACTGGCGCTCCGACGCCCGCGGCGCGATCGTCGGCATGACGCGGTACATCAACAAGAACCACATCGCGCGCGCGACCCTGGAGGCCACCGCCTTCCAGTCGGCCGAGGTGCTCGAGGCCATGAACGCCGACTCCGGCGTGGACCTCACCGAGCTCAAGGTCGACGGCGGCATGGTCCAGAACGAGACCCTCATGCAGTTCCAGGCCGACATCCTGGGCGTGCCCGTGGTGCGGCCGGAGGTCATCGAGACCACCGCGCTCGGCGCCGCCTACGCCGCCGGCATCGCGGTGGGCTACTGGGACGGCGAGCAGGACGTCATCGACAACTGGGCCGAGGGCAAGCGCTGGGAGCCCGACATGGACCCGGAGACCCGCGAGCGCTCGCTGCGCCTGTGGAAGAAGGCCGTCACCAAGACCTTCGACTGGGTCGACGAGGACGTGGAGGCCGCGACCGCCTGAGCATCATCGGGCAGTCGGCCGGCCGACGGGCCGAGAGGCCGACGGGGCGGGGCATCGGAGCATCCGGTGCCCCGCCCTTCCTGTGCCTCCGTCCGGGTCACACGTCCCGGACCTCGCTCTCCCGCACGAAGCCGAAGCGGTGGTTGATGCTCACGCGCAGCCAACGGGTGTCGTCGCGGACCCACATCCCGCCCGTGCCGTCGACGTCGGGCGCCCAGTAGTAGCTGCCGCGCACCTCGTCCTCGACCACGTACGACTGGCCGGGAGCGAGCTCGTAGGGCAGGGGATCGGTGCTCGAGGGCTCAAGCCCCGCCTCCTCGAAGGCGGCTTCCGCCGGGTAGGCGGAGCCCGTCGCCCGGACGGGCTGTGAACCGCGGGGCGCCACGCGGCGGGCGTCGCGCGGCCCCCGGGCGATCGTCGGCTCCCCGCCCGCATCGGTGCGGCGCACCCAGCCGATCTCGCCGCCGATCCAGAGCCCCACCCAGCCGTGCCGCTGCTCGGCGATCGCGAAGGACTGACCGTGGGCGAGCTGCGTGCCCCAGTCGCAGATGCGGTCGCTGCCTCCGTTCGGGGTGTCGTCGGCCGCGAGAGCCGGATCGGCGAGCAGAGGAGCGTCCTCGCGGGGCTCTGTGCGCACGGGCACGGCGGAGGAGCCGTGGGCAGGGAGTGCACCGCCCTCCTCCGTGCAGCTCGTGAAGGTGAGAGTGTTCGAGCGCAGCGAGGGCACGACGGTGGCGACCTCGCGCAGCCGTCCCGTCGTCGCCCGCGGTGTGCGGATGCCCGCGCCCGCCATGAGCGCCGCCCAGTCGAAGTAGGCGCCGGGGTCCCAGTGCATCGCCGCCTGGCTCGCGGCGGAGGACCCCGGGATGTCCTCGTGCGCGACGACGTGCTCGCGATCCCGGGGGATGCCGTAGCGGCGGCACAGATGGGCGATGAGCTTCCCGGTCGCCTCGTACTGGGCGGCCGTGAAGGACTCTGCCTTCTCCGCGTAGCCGATGATCTCGATGCCGATCGAGGACTGGTTGAAGGTCCAGTTCCCCGCGTGCCAGGCCATGTCCTGGACCCGCACCATCTGGGTGACGTGCCCGTCCTCCCTGATCACGTAGTGGATCGAGGTCTGGCTCGACGGATCCTGGAAGATCCCGATCGTGCCCTCGTAGGTCTCCTCGGTGTCGTGGATGACGATGCTCGAGATGTCCCGGGCGGTGCGCCCGCCCAGGGTGAAGTTCGCGTAGTCCTGCGGATCCTCGCCCGTGGACTCGTAGGCCGCGAGCCGCACGTCGCAGGAGACGCCTCGCGGGCAGTCCGGGGTGAAGGGGCCGTCGGGCGGGGAGAGGGGGCCGACGGGCCGGGTGCCGTGACCTCCGCCGTGGCCGTGGCCGTGACGATGGCCGTGCCGGCCTCCGCGGCCGCGCAGCCTCTCGTGGTCAGGGGAGCCGGCGTCGGGCGCCGCCTCGGCGGCGACGGGGACGGCGAGCACGCTCGCGGTGAGCGCTGCGAGCGCGGTCCGGCGGCCGATGGGGGAGGGGGATGACATGCGTGACTCCTTCGTCGGGTGCAGAGGAGTCTTCCACTTCGCGTCGTCCGCGCGGAAGTATTCTCCGGAACCCGCCGGAACCCGCCGTCGGCCGACGCAGGTCAGTCGGCCGCGCGCCGCACGAGGTCGTGGACGATGCCCTGCGTCGCCGGGTAGAGCGCGCGGAAGGAGTCGTAGAGGTCGTCGTAGGCGCCGTCGGCCGCGGGGTCGGGGCGCACCACGTGGTCGCACGGATTCCAGCCCTCGGCCGCGGAGAGCCCGCTCAGGCGCGCCGCCATCCGGGCGACGCCGTAGGCCGCGCCCACCGTGTGCCGCGGGATCTCCTGCGCGACGCCGGTGACGTCGGAGACGATCTGCGGCCACAGCCCGCCCTGCGTGCCTCCGCCCACGGCGACCACCCGTCGGGGGTGCACTCCCGCCGCGGCCATCTCCTCGAGGTGGTGGCGGACGCTGAAGGCGGCGGCCTCGAGGGCCGCCCGGTAGAGGTCGCCGCGGGTGTGGGAGAGGGTGAGGCCCGCGATCACCCCGCGCGACTCGGGGTCCATGATCGGCGAGCGCTCGCCCGCGAAGTAGGGGAGCATCAGCAGCCCGCGGGCCCCGGGGCCGCTGCGCTCGGCCTCCGCGATGAGGGTCGCGTGGTCGGCGTCGCCGGTGAGGTCCCGCACCCACGAGGTGATCGCTCCCGAGGTCGAGGTCCCGCCGGTGAGGGCGTGCGTGTCCTCCCGCGTGAGCCCGGCCGATGCCCACAGCGTGCGGCTGCGGCAGGGCTCGCTCGTGGTCGCGATGAGGAACATCGTGGTGCCGTACATGACCATGAGGTCGCCCGGGGAGTCGGCGCCCACGCTCACCGCCTCGGCCCAGGCGTCGATCGTCCCGGTCGCGACCGGGGTGCCCGGGCGGATGCCGGTGAGCCGGTGCGCGGCCTCCCCGGTGACGCTCCCCGCCTGCTCGGCGGGCATGCGCAGCGCCGGCATCTCGACGCCCGGCAGGAAGCGCTCGCTCAGCTCCTGGTCCCAGGCGCGGGTGCGCGGGTCGTAGAAGGGCGCGGTCTGGCTGGCGCTCGGATGGTCCAGCACGTACTCGCCCGTCAGGCGGTGGACCAGGAACGAGGACGGCATGAAGAAGCGACGGGTCCGACGGGCCGAGTCCGCATGCTCCTCGAGCGCCCACATGATCTTCGGGCCCGCTGCCTGGGAGCTCAGCGCGAGGGAGCAGCGCTCGAAGATCTGCTCGGCGCCGAGCGCGTCCTCGAGCTCGCGGATCTGGGCGGTGGCCCGCGAGTCGACCCCGTAGAGGATCGCGGGGCGCACGGCCTCGCCCACTGCGTCGGCGGGGACCACGGACGGGCCCATGCCGGAGACTCCGATCGCGGTGACCTCGACATCGCCCGGGGCCAGCAGCTCGTCGGTGATCGAGACCAGCTCGCGCCACCAGACCTCGGCATCCATCTCGACGTGGCCGGGATGGGGACGCGAGACCGCGTGCTCGCGCACCGCGCGACGCACGACCTCGCCGTCGGCCGTGACCAGCACGCCCTTGCTCGCCGAGGTGCCCACGTCGAAGCCGAGGACGACCTCGGGATGGGGCTGGGGCATGCGTTCCTCCGGCTTCTTCGCACTGGCGGCGGGGCGGTCCACGGGCGGGTCCGCGGGCGCGCTCCGCGGCGGGCCCGGTTCACCCGCGCGTCACCCGTTGTTGACCCGCGCGTCACGACGCTCCATCCTGCCACGGGGGCCATGCCCCTACAATCTCGGAGAACTGCGGCGTGCGGAAGGAGTCATGGTGCTCGAGACCGACATGGATCTCCCCCTCCTGCACCGCGCAGCGACGGCCTACTACCTCGACGACCTGCGACAGGCCGAGGTGGCCGAGCGGCTCGGCATCTCCCGTCCCACCGTCAGCAAGCTGCTCACCGAGGCGCGGCGGATCGGCATGGTGCGCTTCGAGGTGCTCGACCCCTCGGCGGTCGACGTGCGCTCCCTCGCGGGCCAGGTGCGGGACCTGCTGGGCGTGCGCGAGGTGCGCGTGGCCCCGGGCGATCAGCACGAACGGGACTTCAAGGGGCTCGGCGAGCTGCTCGGCGAGGAGCTGCGCGCCCTCGATCTCGGCGCGGGCGAGGCGCTGCTGCTCTCCTCGGGGAAGACCGTCCACGCCGTCTGCGGCTCGCCCGGTCTGCCGGACCTCTCGGGCGTGGTCGTCGCGCCGACCGTCGGCGGCCAGCAGGAGAGCGACCCCTGGTTCCAGACCAACGAGCTCGTGCGCCGCTTCGCCGACCGCACCGGGGCGACGCCGCGATTCATGTTCGCCCCCGCTCTACCCAGCGCGAGCCTGTGGGAATCGCTGCAGGCCGATCCGAGCTACCGCGAGATCACCGACCTCTGGGACCGGGCGCGGGTCGCGGTCACCGGCGTCGGCGCGCCCTACCGCTCGAGGACGAGCCTGACCTCGGTGGTGCCGCGCGGCGACTCGTCGCTCGCGCGCGCCGAGGGCGACATCTGCCTGCACTTCCTCGATCCCGCCGGCCGCGAGGTCGGGTTCCCCGGCGCGGACCGCCTGGTGCGCCCGAGCCTCGAGCAGCTGCGCCGGATCCCGCACCTGGTGACCGTCGCCGCGGGCGCGGAGAAGGCCCCCTCGATCCTCGCCGCGAGCCGCGCGGGGCTCGTCTCCACGCTCGTCACCGACGCCGCGACCGCCGAGGCCGTGCTGGCCGCGGCGCTCTGACCGGGTGCGGCCGACTCCGCACACACGTCGCGAACAAATGTGTTTGACGTTTGTGCTCGCGCCTCCTAGTGTGAGCCACGACATCACGCTGACCGGGCGTTTCGAAGGAGAAGATCGGTGATGAGCGAGTTCCCGAAGACCATGAAGGGCGTCGTCATGCACGCGCCGGAGGACTACCGCCTGGAGGACCTCGACGTCCCCGAGCCCGGTCCCGACGAGCTGCTGATGAAGGTCGAGGCAGTGGGCGTGTGCGCGAGCGACCTCAAGTGCTACCACGGCGCCGCCAAGTTCTGGGGCGACGAGAACCGCGACCGCTGGGTCCAGCCCGGCATCACCCCCGGCCACGAGTTCGTGGGCGAGGTCGTCGCCGGCTCCGACGAGGCCCTCGCCCTGCACGGCGTGCAGGTCGGCGACCGCATCGCCTGCGAGCAGATCGTCCCCTGCGGCGAGTGCATGTACTGCCAGCGCGGCTGGTACTGGATGTGCGGCCCGCACGACATGTTCGGCTTCAAGCACTACGACGGCGCGATGGCCGAGTTCATGATCGTGCCGCCGCTCGCCCGTGCGCACAAGGTCGACAAGTCCGTCCCGCCGCACCACGCCGCGTTCTCCGAGCCGCTGTCCTGCTCCCTGCACGCGGTCGAGCGCGCGCAGCTGACCTTCGACGACGTGGTCGTCGTGGCCGGCAGCGGCCCCATCGGCCTCGGCGCGATCATCGGCGCCGTGCACAAGAACCCCAAGATGGTCATCGCCCTCGACTTCGACGACCGCAAGCTCGAGCTCGCGAAGAAATGCGGGGCCGACCTCACGCTGAACCCCTCGAAGGTCGACGTCTACGAGGAGATCCGCACTCTCACCGGCGGCTACGGGGCCGACGTCTACATCGAGTGCACCGGCCACCCGAGCGCCGTTAGCCAGGGCCTGAACCTTCTGCGCAAGCTCGGGCGCTACGTCGAGTACTCGGTGTTCAAGGACAACGTGTCCGTCGACTGGTCGATCATCTCCGACGACAAGGAGCTCGACGTCCTGGGCGCCCACCTCGGCCCGCACTGCTGGCCCGCCGCGATCAAGATGATCGAGTCCGGTGAGCTCCCGCTCGACGACATCTGCACCCACCAGTACCCGCTCGCCGAGTTCCAGGAGGCCCTCGACAAGGTCGGCGACTCCGCCGGCGCGTCGGTGAAGGTGTCCATCCTCCCCGGTCGCTGAGGCCGATCCGGCAGCGCCGGGCGCGATCGCCGAGGATCGCGCCCGGCCCCGCCGCCGACCGTCCGTCGGCCCGGCCGATTCGTCGGCCCCGCCCCTGTGCCGGCCCGCGCCGGTTCTCCCGCGGCTCACTGCCGAGCCGCCCACCGAGCTCCCCGCTCGCTCCTCCCTCCTCCTGCGCCCCGGTCATCGCCGACCCGGGCGCCCGCACAGGAAGGCTGCTCCATGACGAGCACCGCCCCCGCCGCGCGCCCTGACGCACGCGCCGCGCACATCCCGAAGAAGAGGCACCTCGGCCGCTGGATCGGCGTGATCATCGCCGTGCTCGCGGTGATCCTCGTCGTCGCAGGCACCAAGGTCGTGCCCGACGGCCAGGAGGCCGCTTCCGGCCCCGCCGCCTTCGACAAGGCCACCTACGGGCCCAAGACGTTCCCGACCATCCAGAAGGGCATCGCCGACAAGGCCGTCGCCGCGCCCGATCTGGCGAAGGCCATCGAGAAGGACCCCGAGGCCGCGAAGAAGGAGGGCGTCGAGTCCGCCGGCAACACGGTCTACGCGACGACCTTCACCGGGAAGGTCCACGACTGCGAATCGGGCATCTGCGAGGTCGCCGTCGACGGCATGCCGAAGGACGTCACCGTGCGCATGCAGGTGGGTCCCGCGATCAACGGCACCGATCTGAGGGATGCGACCGGGACGCTGGGCTTCGGGCAGTTCACCAACCAGATCGAGTACCAGGACGCGGGCGCGGCGCTGAACGAGGAGATGAAGAAGCAGGTCCTCGACCCCGCGGGCGACCTGGGCGGGAAGACCGTCACCGTCACCGGCGCCTTCACCGCGATCAACCCCCAGGGCTGGCTCGTCACGCCCTCGGACCTGGAGGTCTCGTGATGAGCGCCGACGCGGCCCACGCGGCCGACTCGGCCGACGAGCGCGAGGGCGGTGGGGACGTGGTCCTCGAGGCCCGCGAGGTCGTGAAGACCTACGGCGGCACCCGCGCGCTCAAGGGCGTCGACTTCACCGTGCGCCGGGGGAGCGTCACCACCCTGTTCGGGGAGAACGGCGCCGGCAAGTCCACGCTCATGAAGATCCTTTCCGGGGTCGAGCAGCCCACCTCGGGGCAGATCCTGCTGGACGGGGAGCCGGTGGCCTTCGCGGACACCACCGAGGCCCGCGAGCACGGCATCGCGATCATCCACCAGGAGCTGAGCCTGGCCCCGAACCTCTCGATCCGCGACAACATCTTCCTGGGCCGGGAGATCTCCGGGCCCCGCGGTGTGGACTTCGCCGAGGAGCGCCGGCAGACGGCCGCCCTGCTGCAGGAGATGCGGCTGGACGTGGACCCGGGAACGCTCGTCGGCGACCTGCGGGTGGGCCAGCAGCAGATCGTCGAGATCGCGCGCGCCCTCTCGATCGACGCCCGCATCCTCATCATGGACGAGCCGACCTCCGCGCTCGCCGCCCGCGAGGTCGAGATCCTCTTCGAGATCATCGAGTCGCTGACGTCGCGCGGGGTCTCGATCGTCTACATCTCCCACCACCTCGAGGAGGCCCTGCAGGTCACCGATCGCGCCGTGGTGCTGCGGGACGGCTCGATGACCGCCGCGGGCGATCGCGCGGACATCGACCTGCCGTGGATCGTGCGGCACATGGTGGGCGAGCACTTCGACCTCGGCTCCCCGCCCACGGGCTACGAGCTGGGCGATCCGGTGCTGCGCATCGAGGACCTCACCGTGCGCGACCCCGAGAACCCCGAGCGGGCCGTCGTCGACGGCCTCTCGCTCGACGTGCACCGCGGCGAGATCGTGTGCCTGTACGGGCTCATGGGCGCCGGGCGCACCGAGGTCCTCGAGGCAGTCGCCGGCAGCGGCGAGATCGCGGGCGGTCGCATCGTCCATGAGGGTCACGCCCTGGGCCAGGAGACGATCGGGGAGCGGATCGCCCGCGGCATCGGCCTGGTGCCCGAGGACCGTCAGCGCGAGGGTCTCGTGCAGACCATGGACGTGGGCCAGAACCTCACCCTCGCGAGCATCCGCCAGTTCCTGCGCCGCGGCCTGCTCTCGCGCTCGAAGGAGGGCGCGCTCGCCGAGCGGATGGTGCGCGAGGTCACCGTGAAGACCGCGAGCCCGCGCGTGGCCATCGGCGCGCTGTCGGGCGGCAACCAGCAGAAGGTCGTGATCGGCAAGATCCTCGCCACGAACCCTGAGGTGCTGCTGCTGGACGAGCCCAGCCGCGGCATCGACATCGGTGCGAAGGCCGAGGTCTTCGCCCTGCTCGCCGAGAAGGCCCGCGAGGGGCTCGCCGTGCTCTTCACGACCTCCGAGGTCGAGGAGTGCTTCAGCATCGCCCACCGCATCGTCGTGCTCCGGCGCGGTCGCATCTCCGCCGAGTTCGAGCCCGGCTCCGCCGACAAGTCCGACGTCATGGCCGCCTCCGGCGAGGCCGTCGCCCTCTGACCCGCTCCCGCCCGGACCAGCTCCCGCCCGCCTCCCGCCTCATTCCCGCGAACGGATGACTCCCATGACCTCCACCACCGCCACGGCAGCACCCCGACGGGGCCTCGACATCTCGAAGCTGCTCGTCGAGGGCCGCGCGTTCCTCGCGCTCGCCCTCATCATCGTGGTGTTCTCGCTGCTCTCCCCGAACTACCTGACGATCGACAACGTGCTGATCATGGCCTCGCACGTCGCGATCTACGCGCTGCTGAGCCTGGGCATGCTGCTCGTGGTCCTCACCGGCGGCATCGACCTCTCCGTGGGCTCGACCCTCGGCTGCACCGCCGTCATCGCGGGCTTCCTGCTCAAGGGCGTGCCCCTGCACTTCCTGGGCGTCACCCTGTACCCGAGCGTGCCCGTCGCGGTGCTCGTCTCCGTCGCCCTCGGCGCGCTCATCGGCCTGGTCAACGGGGTGCTCGTCGCGAAGTTCAAGGTCGCCCCGTTCGTCGCGACCCTGGGCATGCTCTACGTCGTGCGCGGCGCCGCGCTGCTGATGACCAACGGGCGCACCGTCAACGACCTCTCGGGCGACGAGTCGCTGGGCAACACGGGCTTCGAATGGCTCGGCTTCAACCGCCTGCTGGGCATCCCCGTGGGCGTGCTCATCATGGTCGTGGTCGCCGCCGTCATCGCCCTCGTGCTGGGGCGCACCACCTTCGGCCGCTGGCTGTACGCGACCGGAGGCAACGAGCGCGCCGCCCAGCTCTCCGGCGTCCCCGTGCGCACGGTGACCGTGTGGGTGTACGTGGTCTCGGGCCTGTGCTCGGCGGTCGCGGGCCTCATCCTCGCCTCGACCCTGACGAGCGCGAGCCCCACAGCGGGCAACACCTACGAGCTCACCGCGATCGCGGGCGTCGTCATCGGCGGCGCGGCCCTCTCCGGCGGCCGCGGCACCGTGCGCGGCACCCTGCTGGGCGCCTTCGTGATCGGCTTCCTCTCCGACGGCCTCGTCATCATCGGCGTCTCCGCCTACTGGCAGACGGTCTTCGTGGGCGCCGTCATCGTGATCGCCGTGCTGCTGAACTCGCTGCAGTACGGCCGGCCGGGGCGCAGCGGCCGACGCTTCGGCGCGGCGCCGGGGACGGCGAAGGGCGACGAGCCGGCGAAGGCCGACACGGCGGAGCCGTCCGCACACGCCTCGCCGTCGGCCCCGGATTCCCCCGACACCCCTGACAACCGGTCGTGACCCGCGACCGGATCCCCTCTCGCGATGTCCGCGTCGGACGCGCGCCCCTGGAAAGGACACCCACCATGGAACGCAGGATCTTCCTGACCGCTCTCGGCATCGGCGCCGCGACGGCCGGACTCGCCGCCTGCTCGAGCGGATCGGACGACGCCTCCGGCTCGGACGGCGGCAGCGGCGGCAGCGGCAAGGCCGGCGGGCTCATCACGATCATCGTCAACGACCCCTCGAACCCCTACTGGAAGACCGAGGGCGACGTCGCGGCGGCGAAGGCGAAGGAGCTCGGCTACACGACCACCGTCGGCGCCCACAAGGGCGACACCAACACCGAGAACACGCTCGTGGACACGGCGATCTCGAACAAGTCCGTGGCGCTGATCCTGGATCCGGCCAACGCCGACGGCTCGGTCGGCACGATCAAGAAGGCGAACCAGGCGGGCATCCCCGTCTTCCTCGTCAACGCGGAGGTCAACGAGGCCGGCGTCGCGAAGTCCCAGCTCGTCTCCAACAACGCTCAGGGCGCCGCGATCGGCGCGCAGGAGTGGGTCAAGAGGATGAAGGAGAAGGGGAAGTACGTGGAGCTGTTCGGGCTGCCCTCGGACAACAACGCCCAGACCCGCTCCAACGGCTACGAGACCACGATCTCCCAGTACCCCGACCTCAAGAAGGTGGGGCAGGAGGTCGCCGACTGGGATCGCACCAAGGGCCACGACAAGGCGCAGTCCCTGCTGCAGGCGCACCCGGACATCGACGGCATCATCTCGGGCAACGACGAGATGGCGCTCGGGGCGATCGCCGCTCTCAAGGAGGCGAACGCCTTCGACGGGATCGTCGTGGGCGGCTTCGACGGCTCGCCCGACGCGGTGGACTCGATCAAGGCCGGGGAGCTCGCCTACACGGTGCTGCAGCCCGTCGCGCAGTTCGCCGCGAAGGCGGTCGAGATGGCCCACGCGCTCGTCGCCGACGGCACCGAGCCCGAGCAGGAGAAGCAGGCCTTCGACTGCATCCTGATCACGGAGGACAATGTCGACAAGATGACCGACGCCTTCACCTACAGCGGCTGAGGAGGCGGTCCCTCCAGCGGTCCGGGCGCACGCGCAGGCACCCGGACCGCTCAGCCCTGCGCGGTCCGAACATTTGTGCTTGACGTATGTTCGGGTGGGTCCCTAGTGTCTGTCACGACGGCAGCGCCCCGCGCGCGCCGCCGAGCCTGTGACCCACACGAAGGAGTGTCCCCATGAGCGCAGCCGACCCGGCAGCTCCCCCCGTGACCGGCGGCGAGCGCGAGTCCTTCCTCGATCGGCTCGGGATCCCGCATCCGCTGCGCTGGGGCTTCCTCGGCGTGCTCGTCTTCATGACCGGCAACGGCGTCGAGTCCAACTTCGTCTCCCCGCACATCGCGAACACCTTCGGCGGCGGCGACGACAAGACCAACCTCGCGGCGACCATCATCGCGATGTACAGCCTCGCCGTGCTCGTCGGCTCCTACCTCGCCGGCGCGCTCTCCGATCTCATCGGCCCGCGCCGCGTGATGGCCATCGGCTTCGGCGTCTGGGTGGTCTTCGAGCTCGCGTTCCTCGGGTCCCTGCAGCTCGAGTCGACGTTCCTCGTCGGCGCCAGCTACTTCCTGCGCGGATTCGGCTTCCCGCTGTTCGCCTTCGCCTTCCTGGTGTGGATCAACCACGTCGTGGACAAGGAGCGCAACGGCGCCGCGGTCGGCTGGTTCTACGTCATGTTCACCGGCGGCCTGCCCACCCTGGGCTCGCTCGTCGCCGTCTTCCTGATCCCCGCCTTCGGCGACGGCTACGGCGGCGAGAAATGGACGATGCTCGCCTCGACGGTGATCGTGCTCATCGGCTTCCTCATCGCCCGCTTCGGCGTCCACGAGGAGCACGGCTCGCGCCGCCTGGCCCCCGCGGGGGAGTCGGGGGGCGGAGTGATCCTCTCCGGGCTGCGCCTGACCTTCACCAACGGCCGCATCGCCATGGGCTTCCTGACGCGCCTGATCAACACCGCGCCCGAGTTCGGCATGTTCATCATCCTGCCCAACGTCATCTACGGGACGGCCGACCAGGGCGGCCTGGGCTGGAGCCAGTCCCAGTGGCTCGTGATGACCACGATCGTCTACGCCGGCAACATCCTGTTCAACGCGGCCTTCGGGGCCCTCGGCGACAAGGTCGGCTGGGTGAAGACGGTGCGCTGGTTCGGCATCGTCGGCTCGGCCATCGGCCTGCTGCTGTGGTGGTACGTCCCGCACATGGTCCCGGCGGGCTCCGACTGGGGCTTCGTGGTCTCCGTCGCCGCGGGCACCGTCTTCGGCATCCTGCTCGCCGGCTTCGTGCCACTGGGCGCGATCATGCCGGCCATCGCCCCCAAGGAGAAGGGCGCCGCGATGGCCATGTACACGACCGCCGCGGGCGGCGCGACGTTCCTGGGCAGCGCGGTCGTCGCGATCGTGCGCCCGTGGGGCGGCAACGTCGGCGTGGTCTGGGCGTTCGTGCTGCTCTACGCCTGCGCCTTCACCATGACCTTCTTCCTCAAGGTCCACCAGCCGCGACTGCACGGCCCGGTCCTGGACGACTGACCTCCGTCGCGACGCAGTCCCCGGAATCCCACGGAAGGAACCACCGATGTCCACCAGCACAGACCTCTTCGATCTCAGCGGCAGCGTCGCCCTCGTCACCGGCGGCGCGAAGGGCCTGGGCCTCGCCATGGCCAAGGGCCTGGCCGATCACGGCAGCGACCTCGCGCTCGCCGACATCGACGACGCGACCGGCGAGAAGGCCGCCGCCGAGCTCGCGGAGGTGACCGGCCGCACCGTGCGCTACTACCACTGCAACGTCATGGACCCCGCCGAGGTCGACGCGCTCGTGGACCGGGTCGTCGCCGACCTCGGGAAGATCGACACCCTGCTCAACAACGCGGGACGCACGATCCACCAGCCCCTCGAGGAGGTCACCGAGGACAACTGGCGCGCGGTCATGGGGCTGAACCTCGACGCCGTCTTCCACGTCATGCAGTCCGTGGCCCGTCACATGCTCGAGCGCGGCAGCGGCAGCATCATCAACACCGGCTCCATGAGCGGCATCATCGCCAACATCCCGCAGAAGCAGGCCTCCTACAACGCCTCGAAGGCCGCCGTCCACAACCTCACCCGCTCCGCGGCCTGCGAGTGGGCCGAGCGCGGGCTGCGCGTCAACGCGATCGCGCCGGGCTACATGCGCACCGAGCTCACCCGTGGGTTCTACGAGGAGGGAGGTCCGCAGATCGACCAGTGGAACCTCATGACTCCCATGAAGCGCCCCGGGGAGCCCCACGAGCTCGCCGGCGCCGCGGTCTTCCTCGCCTCCGAGGCCAGCACCTTCGTCACCGGCTCGATCCTCAGCGTCGACGGCGGCTACACGGCCGCCTGAGCCGGCCGCCGTCGGCCCCGAGCACAGCCCTGATCCGTTCCTCCCTCGCAGAGAGCAGACCACCCCATGACCTACCTGTTCGATGATCCGAAGACGTTCCCGGCCGCCGCGGTCGAGGGCCTCGTCGCCGCCCATCCCGAGGAGCTCACGCAGGTCCACGGCGGCGTGGTGCGCCGGGATGCGACGCCCGAGGGCCAGGTCGCGCTCGTCGTCGGCGGCGGCTCGGGCCACTACCCGGCCTTCGCCGGCTGGGTCGGCCCGGGCTTCGCCCACGGCGCCCCGTGCGGCAACATCTTCTCCTCCCCCTCCTCCGACCAGGTGTACTCGGTCGCGCGGAACGCGGAGAACGGCGGCGGCGTCATCCTCGGCTTCGGCAACTACGCGGGCGACGTCCTGCACTTCGGCGTCGCCGCGGAGAAGCTGCGCGCCGAGGGCGTGGACGTCCGTATCGTCAAGGTCAGCGACGACATCGCCTCGAACTCCGAGGAGAACCACCGCGACCGCCGCGGCATCGCCGGCGACCTCGTGGTCTTCAAGGTCGCGGGCGCCGCCATCCAGGCCGGGGCCGACATCGCCGAGGCCGAGCGCCTCGCCTGGAAGGCGAACGACGCCACGCGCTCCCTCGGCGTCGCCTTCGACGGCTGCACCATCCCCGGGGCCGACGAGGCCCTGTTCCACGTGCCCGAGGGGAAGATGGCCATCGGCCTGGGCATCCACGGCGAGCCCGGCATCGACGAGGTCGACATGCCCAGCGCCGAGGACCTCGCCCGGCGCCTGGTCGACGGCGTCCTCGCCGAGACCCCCGAGCTCGACTCCACGCGCGCGGCCGTGGTCCTCAACGGCCTGGGCACCGTGAAGTACGAGGAGCTGTTCGTCGTCTACGCGCACGTGGCGCGGATGCTCGGCGAGGCCGGCCTGACCATCGTGCGCCCCGAGGTGGGCGAGCACGTGACCAGCCTCGACATGGCCGGTCTGTCCCTGACGGTCATGCGGCTGGACGAGGAGCTCGAGGAGCTCTGGCTCGCTCCGGCCGACACCCCCGCCTTCCGCCGCGGCGTGGTCGTCGAGGGGCCGGCCGGCGAGGAGCGCGGCGAGGTCTACACCCCGGGCGAGGACCCCATCCCCGACGCGTCCGAGGACTCCCGCGGCAGCGCCGCGCGGATCGTGGAGATCCTCGCGGACCTGCAGGAGAAGCTCGAGGAATGGGAGCCCGAGCTCGGGAAGATGGACGCCGTCGCCGGCGACGGCGACCACGGACAGGGCATGGTGCTCGGCGTGCGCGCCGCCCGTGCCGCCGCGAAGAAGGCGGCCGACGGGGGAGCGGGCGCGCGCACGGTCCTCGTCCAGGGCGGCTCCGCCTGGTCCGCCGAGGCCGGCGGCACCTCCGGCGCCCTCTGGGGTGCGGCGCTCACGAGTCTCGGCAGCGCGCTCGCGGACGACTCGGCGGTCACCCCCGGGCAGCTCGTGGCCGGGATCGTGCAGGCCATCGAGGCCGTCGAGCGTCTGGGCGGCGCGAAGGTCGGCGACAAGACGATGGTCGACGCGATGGTGCCCTTCCGTGAGTCCCTCGAGTCCGCCGGGACCCCCTCGGACCTCTCCGCCGCCGGTGCCGCGATCTCCACGGCGGCGGAGGCGGCGGCCGATGCCGCCGAGGGCACCAGCGACATCGCCGCCCACCTGGGCCGCGCCCGCGTGCTCGGCGACAAGTCCGTGGGCACGCCCGACCCGGGAGCGGTCTCGTTCTCGCGGATCGTCGCGCGACTGGGCGAGCAGCTCGCCTGAGCACTGCGTGTCCGGGCCGCCGGGCGGACGGGGCGTCGGGCGGACGGGGAGTCGGCCTGTCGGACCTCACGGGGCCATCGCCCAGCGCTGCACGGATAATCGTCTCGAACCCCATAGCTCGCATCGCGAGCAGGAACAGGAGCAGAACATGGCACTGAGGATCGTCGTCGGCGGGGACAACGCCGGATACGGGTACAAGGAGGAGTTCAAGAAGGTCCTCGAGGCCGATGAGCGCGTCGCGTCGGTGACCGACGTGGGCGTCACCGGTCGTGAGGACGGCACGTACTACCCGAACNGCGCGTCGCGTCGGTGACCGACGTGGGCGTCACCGGTCGTGAGGACGGCACGTACTACCCGAACGTCGCGGTCGACGCGGCGGAGAAGGTCGCGGCCGGTGACGCCGACCGTGCGCTGCTGGTCTGCGGCACCGGCCTCGGGGTCTCGATCGCGGCGAACAAGGTCAAGGGCATCCGCGCGGTGACGGCGCACGACCTGTACTCGGTGCAGCGTTCGGTGCTGTCGAACAATGCGCAGGTGCTGTGCATGGGCGAGCGCGTGATCGGCCTGGAGTCCGCGAAGGCCCTGGTCGATGTGTGGCTGGATCTGGAGTTCGACCCGAGCTCGTCGTCTGCCGCGAAGGTCGACGCGATCTGCGCCTACGACGGGTCGCTCGAGGAGAACTGACGGCCGGTCCCGCGGTCGTCGGCCCGCGACGACCGCGGGCCCCGCGATGGCAGCCGGTCCGCGCGCCGACCACGGGCCCCGCGATGACAGCGGGCCCCGCGATCACAGCGGGTCCGCGAATGGTCAGGTTCCGTGCCAGGAGCGCGATGTTCTGGCACGGAACCTGACCATTCGTGCATGGGGCCCGATCCTGAGGCTCGGCCGCTCCGTGTCGGCCCCCGTGTGATCCGGCGCCGTGCGCCCTGTGGCCCACATCGCCCGGGCGTCCGCCCGCGGGCCCCGCGTGCTTAGGGTGACCTGACCTGTGCTCGATCCCGGCACGGGACCCGTGAACGGAGCACCATGCCCGCAGATCCCACCCGGCCCGTCGGCGTCCCCACGACCGACGCCACGACCGAAGCCACGGTCGCCCCCGCGACCGGCGCCGCGACCCGGCCCGCCGCCGGCGCCCCCTCGACCGGACCCGCCGACTCCCGCGAGGCGCGCCGGGTCACCTGGGCCTCGCTCGTGGGCACCTCTCTCGAGCAGTTCGACTTCTACCTGTTCGCGTACTTCTCGGCGTTCTTCGTCGGCCCGCTGTTCTTCGAGCCGCTGGGGCCGGCCGGGGCGACCCTCGCCTCCTTCAGCACGATCGCGGTGAGCTTCGTGATCCGGCCGCTCGGCGCGATCGTGTTCGGGCACATGGGCGACCGGCTCGGCCGGCGCGCGACGCTGCTGTGGACCGTCGGGATCATGGGCGTCGCCACCGGCCTCATCGGCCTGCTGCCCTCCTATGCGCAGGCGGGCTGGCTGGGCGCGATCGGCCTCGTGGTGCTGCGCCTCGCCCAGGGGCTCTCTCTCGGCGGCGAGTGGGGCGGCTCGGTGCTGCTGGCGGCCGAGCACGCGAAGCCCCTGCGTCGCGCCCTCTACGCGGCGATCCCGCAGCTGGGATCGCCTGTCGGCTCGATCCTCTCGGCCGCCGTCTACCTGGTGCTGATCGCCGCCGTGCCCGAGACCGCGATCGCCGCCTGGGCCTGGCGCGTGCCGTTCCTGCTGGCCTTCCCGCTGCTGCTGATCTCGCTGTACCTGCGGCTGCGCGTCGACGAGACGCCCGTCTTCACCCGGATGCGGTCCGACGACTCGCGCGACCGCGTCCCCGTGCTCGACATGCTGCGCTCGCGGCCGCTCGCCCTGGGGACCGCTGTGCTCTCGGCGCTCCTCGGCATCGGCTCGTACTCGCTGATGAACACGTACACGATGAACTACGGCGCGGAGCAGCTGGGCTACCCCTTCCTGCAGCTCCTCACCGCGACCACCATCGGATCCCTCCTGCAGCTCGTGACGATCCCGCTGTTCGGCCTGCTCGCCACCCGCATCGGCTCCGCCCGCGTGGTGGGCATCGGAGCCCTCGGCACCGCGCTCATCGCCCTGCCGATGTACGCGCTGCTGCCCTCGGCGACCTTCGGCGTGCTGGTCGCGATGATGGTGATCGGCGGGGTCCTGCCCACCATGTCGTGGGCGGCGCTCGGCGGGCTCATGAACGACCTGTTCGAAGGACGCTTCCGGTACTCGGCGCTGGCCTTCGCCTACGCGATCGCGGCGACGCTCAGCGGCTTCGTCCCGCTGCTCACCGCCGCGCTGGGCGGCGCCACCGGCCAGGCCTGGTGGCACCCCGCGCTGGTGCTCATCGCACTCAGCCTCGCCACGTTCGTGGGGGCGCTCGGCGCACGGCGGGCGGCGCCCTCGGGACGCTCGGGTCTGTGAGGATGGCGCCATGAACGAGCTCCTCCCCGATGCCGTCTACTTCGACTCCCTCCCGAAGGTCATCACCTCGGGCGCGGTGATCCTGCGCGACGAGCACGGCCGCGTGCTCATCGAGAAGCCGAACTACCGCGACCACTGGCTGCTGCCCGGCGGGGGCGTCGACCCGGGGGAGGACGCCCGCGCGTGCGCCCATCGCGAGGTGCGCGAGGAGCTCGGCCTGGACCTGCCGATCGGTCGCCTGCTCGCCGTGCACTGGATGCCCTCGCGCGCACGGGTCGGGGCGCCGATGGGCGCGCACTTCCTGTTCGACGCGGGCGTCGTGCCGGCCGCGCGGCTCGAGGCCGACGTGGTCCCGCAGGCCGCGGAGCTCGACGACTGGATGCTCGCCGACGAGGGAGAGCTCGATCTGCTCGGTCCGTGGGGCGCATCACGTGCGAGGCGGGGACTCGCCGTGCTGCGCGGAGACAGCGAGGTCGATCTGCTCGCGCCGTGATCACATCGCTGTGACCAGGAAGATCCGGTCGTGATCGCGAGGCGTCTCACAGGCGCCGCGGTGGTCCGAAGCAGGGGAGAACGGGGGCATCGCGGTGACGCGCGCCTCCTTATGCCGCTACCGTGCAGGGCATCCCTGTCCCTGTCCCCGATCAGAACGGCACGGCAATGGACCTCACGTTCAAGCTGATCGCGCTCGCGATCTACTTCCTCGCGATGCTCGGCATCGGCTTCTACGCCTTCCGCAAGACCAAGGGCGGCGACGAGTACATCCTCGGCGGTCGCCAGCTGCACCCCTTCACCGCGGCCCTGTCCGCGGGCGCCTCCGACATGTCCGGATGGCTGCTCATGGGCCTGCCGGGCGCGCTCTACATGGGCGGTCTGGTCGAGGCGTGGCTCGCCGTCGGCCTCACCGTCGGTGCGGCCCTCAACTGGATCCTCGTCGCGCCGCGTCTGCGCCAGTACACGCAGATCGCCGACGACTCCCTCACGGTCCCGAGCTTCTTCGGCAACCGTCTGTTCGATCGCACGCGCGCCCTGCGCATCGTGGCCGGGCTCGTGATCCTGGTGTTCTTCACCTTCTACGTCTCCTCCGGCATGGTCTCCGGCGGCGTGTTCTTCCAGTCCTTCTTCGGCGGCCCGTACCTCGTCGGAATGCTCCTGGTCGCCGGCATCACCGTGCTGTACACACTGTTCGGCGGCTTCCTCGGCGCGACCTACACGGACGTCGTCCAGGGCATCATCATGCTCATCTCGCTCATCGTGGTCCCCACGGTCGCGATGTTCTCCGTGGGCGGCCCTGCCGAGATGTTCGACTCCGTGCGCCAGGTCAACGCCGACTTCGCCTCCATGACCAGCGGGGCGACGGCCATCGGCGTGATCTCCTCGCTCGCCTGGGGCCTGGGCTACTTCGGCCAGCCCCACATCATCGTCCGCTTCATGGCGCTGCGCTCCTCGCGCGACGCGAAGTACGGCGCGACCTTCGGCGTGGGCTGGATGATCATCTGCGTGCTCGGCGCGATCTTCACCGCCCTCGCCGGGCTGGCCTACTTCCAGCAGAACGGCGACGCCCTGCTCACCGACACCACGAACGGCGAGTCCGTCTTCCTGGACCTCGCGCAGATCATGTTCCACCCGCTGCTCGCGGGCATCCTGCTGGCCGCGGTGCTCGCCGCGATCATGTCGACGATGTCGAGCCAGCTCGTGGTCACGAGCTCCGCGCTCATCGAGGACATCGTGGGCGCGTTCAACCGCTCGATCGGCCCCGCGGCCAAGCTCTGGGGCGGACGCGCCGGCGTCCTCGTGATCTCGCTGATCGCGGCGCTGCTCGCTCTGGACCCCTCGAGCTCGATCCTGGACCTCGTGTCCTTCGCCTGGGCCGGCTTCGGCGCCGCCTTCGGGCCCCTGGTGCTGCTGTGCCTGTTCTGGCGCCGCCTGACGATGCCCGGCGCCCTCGCCGGCATGATCGTCGGTGCGATCGTGGCGTTCTGGTGGGGCGGCGGCCTCGGCGCCGAGGCCCCCGACGTCGCCTGGAACCTGTTCGGCGGGGAGCACCTCTACGAGATCATCCCCGGCTTCGTACTCAACCTGCTGGTGGCGGTCGTCGTCTCGCTCGTGACGCCCGCGCCGCCCGCCAGGGCCCGCGAGCAGTTCGACGAGATGGTCGCCTCCCTCAAGACGGGCACCATCGCGCAGAAGCCGGCCGACGAGGCCCCCGAGGCCGCGCCGAGCGTCTGACGCCCGGCCCGGTCCGCAGGCCACCTGCACGAGGGCGCCGCATCCTGAACGGATGCGGCGCCCTCGTGCGTTCTCGCAGGCTGCGGTGCGTCGTCAGTCGGCGACGCGCTCCGCGAAGGCGACGATCTCGTCCGCGACCTCGTCGCGGATCTCGGGCTCGTTGTGCACCTCGTGGCGGAAGCCCGTGTACACGCGGGTGGTGACATCGCGCGTCCCCGACTCGACCAGCGAGGTGGCCACGGCGTACGCGCCCTCGCCGAAGCCGCCCACGGGGTCCTGGTCGCCCGAGAGGATCAGCACGGGCAGGGTGCGGGGGATGCGCGCGGCCCACTCGGGCGCGTTCGCCTCGTCGTAGAGCCCCACGAAGTCCCGGACGAAGCGCAGGGACATGGGCGTCCCGAAGCCGTTGAGCGGGTCGGAGCCGTGGTCGCGCACCACGTCGCGGTCCCGGGCCACCCAGTCCGTCGGCCCCTGCACATCCTCGTAGCGGTCCAGGAAGCCGTCGAAGAGGCGCGGCTGGAAGGACCCGCCGGTGTCCGCTCCGTCGCCCGTGCCGATCGCCCGGACCAGCGCATGGCGGTCGAACTCCTCGATCGCACGCCAGCGCGCCGCGATCCCGCCCAGCACGAGCCCGGCGAGGCCCTGCGGGTGCCGCGCGGCCTGCGCGCGGGCGATCATCGAGCCCCAGCTGTGGCCGAAGACGACGTACGGCAGCTTCGGGAACATCGAGACGACCTTCTCGCGGAGGGTCTCCTCGTCGGCGACCACGGTCTCCAGGCCGTCCTCGCCGGTGTCCGCCCAGACGCCCGAGGCGACGGCCGTGGCCCCGTGACCGGCATGGTCGTCGGCCGCGACCACGATCCCCGCATCCAGGAGACGGGAGATCAGCCGCTGATAGCGCCGCGAGTGCTCGCCGAGCCCGTGCTCGATCTGCACGACGGCGCGCGCCGGGATCACGGGCACGTGGATCCAGGCATGGATCTCGTCGCGTCCGTTGCGGGAGGGGAACGTGAACTCGTGCAGGGCCATCTCGTCTCCTTCGGCGGGGATGCGGTTCAGGCGAGCGTAGCCCGCCGGGGGCGACGAGCTCCGGGGCTCAGGGCTCGAGGGTGCGCCGGTGCCGGTCCGCGCGATCCGCACGGGGCTCCTCGGAGCGCCGCTCATGGGAGACCGCGAGCGCCGCGCCGATGGCGGGCTTCGCACCCGCCCAGGCCACGGGGGTGCGCGCGGGCGAGGTCGTGGGCTCAGGGGCCGGATCGGCGGGGGCCTGCTCGGTCGTCGTCTGCGCGGCTTCCTGCACGACGTGGACGGAGGCGGTCATCGAGGTCACGATCATGTCCATGCCACGACGCTCGCCCGAGGGGCTATGGATCCGCTGTGACCGTGCTGTCGCCGGGCGGTGAGGTGAGGTGCCCGGCACATACGCGCGCCATGCCCGGGGCACAGCAGATCCATAGGCCCGGCCGGAAGTCTTCCCGCCCATGACCACCACCGATGAGAAGCGGACCGGGGACGGTTCGAGCCCCGGGGCCTCACCCGACGATCGGACGACGCCCGCCGTCGACGGGGCAGCGAGCCCGGGCACGGCGACCGGGACACCCACGCACCGGCTCGAGGCCGTGCGCAGCCGAGTGCTCGACGAGTCCCCGCGGGCGAGCCTCGCCCTGCTGGGACTGCTCGTGGCGACCGGCGTCCTGTACTTCTGGAACCTCAGCGCCAACGGGTACGCGAACTCGTTCTACTCGGCGGCCGTGCAGGCGGGGTCCGAGTCCTGGAAGGCGTTCTTCTACGGCTCCTCCGACGCGGCGAACTCGATCACCGTGGACAAGCCGCCGGCCTCGCTCTGGCTGATGGCGCTCTCCGTGCGCCTGTTCGGGCTGAACACGATCGCGATCCTGCTGCCGCAGGTGCTCATGGGCATCGGCACCGTGCTCCTCGTGGACCGCACCGTGAAGCGGTACTTCGGCGTGGGCGCCGGCCTGGTCGCCGGCGCCGCGATGGCGATCACCCCGGTCGCGGTGCTCATGTTCCGCTTCAACAATCCCGACGCGCTGCTGGTGATGCTGATGGCGCTCGGCGCCTGGGCCACCCTGCGCGCGATCGAGAAGGGCTCGATCCGCTGGATGGCCCTGGTGGGCGTGTTCATCGGCTTCGGCTTCCTCACCAAGACGCTGCAGGCGTTCCTGGTCGTGCCCTTCTTCGGGCTCGCTTTCATGCTGTTCGCCGCGACCACCTGGCGCCGACGCGTGCTGGGCCTGCTCGCTGCGGTCGGCGCGCTCGTCGTCGCCGGGGGCTGGTGGGTCGCGATCGTCGAGCTCGTGCCCGAGAGCTGGCGGCCCTTCATCGGCGGCTCCCAGAACGACTCGTTCCTCGAGCTGACCTTCGGGTACAACGGCCTGGGACGGATCAACGGCGAGGAGACCGGATCCGTGGGCGGCGGCGGCCCCTCCTCCGGCGAGACCGGCCTCGCCCGGCTCTTCTCCTCGGACCTGGGCGGTCAGATCTCCTGGCTCATCCCCGCCGCGCTGATCCTGGTGGTGCTCGCGCTCTGGATGGGCCGACGAGCTCCACGCACCGACATGCGCCGGGCCTCCCACATGGTGTGGGGCGGCTGGTTCCTCGCGACCTTCCTGACGTTCTCCTTCATGGCCGGGATCTTCCACCAGTACTACACGGTGGCCCTGTCGCCCGCGATCGCCGTGATGGTCGGCGCCGGAGCAGGGGAGCTGTGGCGGCGCCGCAGCACCTGGCTCGCCAGGATCGGACTCGCGCTCGCCGCGCTCGCCACCGGCATCTGGGGCTTCGCGCTCCTGCAGCGCCAGACGGAGTACGGGCAGTGGCTCGCGATCCTCGTCCTCGCCGCGGGCATCCTCGCCGCGCTCGGCGTGCTCTTCGCCCACCGGATGGGCAGAGCTCTGCTCGCAACCCTGCTGGCCAGCGCGATCGTGAGCGCCGGTGCCGGCCAGGCCGCCTACGCGGTGAGCACGGTGACCACGGCCAAGACGGGCTCGATCATCACCGCGGGGCCGACGGTCTCCAGCGGCATGGGCGGCATGGGCGGCGGGCCCGGCGGCATGGGCGGAGGCCCGGGAGGCCAGGGCGGCGGTCAGGGCGGGCCCGGCGGAGGCCAGGGCTTCCCCGGCGGCCAGGGCCAGACCGGGCAGGGCCGGACCGGGCAGGGCACGACGGGCCAGAGCCAGAACGGTCAGAACCAGAACGGCCAGGGCCAGAACGGCCAGGGCGGAATGGGTACTCCTCCCGGCCAGTCCTCCCAGTCCCGGCAGGGCCAGTCCCAGCAGGGCCAGTCGCAGCAGGGCCAGATGCCGTCGGCCGGCGGCGCCGAGGGCGCCATGGGCGGCGGGCCCGGCGGAGGCGGGGGCGGCGGCATGAGCGGACTGCTCGATGCCACCGAGCCCGACCAGGACGTCGTCGACGCCCTCACCGCCGACGCCGATCAGTACACCTGGGTCGCCGCGGCCGTCGGCAGCCAGAGCGCCGCGGGCATGCAGCTGGCGACCGAGGAGCCGGTGATGGCCATCGGCGGGTTCAACGGATCCGACCCGAGCCCCACCCTCGAGCAGTTCCAGCAGTACGTCGAGGACGGCCAGATCCACTACCTGCTCGCCAGCAGCGGCTTCGGCCAGCAGAACGGCGGCTCCGACTCCGCGAGCGAGATCGTCGAGTGGGCGAGCGAGAACTACGAGGAGATCACCATCGGCGACTCCACGTTCTACGACCTCACCCAGCCCGTCTCGAGCTCCACCAGCACGCAGGAGGCGTCATGACCCTGGACCTCGCACGAAGCGCGGGCAGCCTCTCCGCCGGGGCCGACGACACGGACACCGCCCCGGGCTCCCGCGCAGGGGGCCACGACCCCTCGGCGCAGACACCCCAGGATCAGCCCCAGAACCGGCCCCTGGTGAGCGCGGAGCCCGGGACCACGGTGCTGGACGTGGTGGTCCCGGTCCTCAACGAGCGGCACACGATCGAGGCGTGCGTGGAGCGCCTGGACCGCCACCTGCGCTCGACCTTCCCGTACCCGTTCCGGATCACGGTCGCCGACAACGGCAGCACGGATGGGACGCGGCAGATCACCGCCGACCTGGAGGAGCGGATGCCCGATCGCGTGCGCGCCGTCCACCTGGACAGGAAGGGACGCGGGCGGGCGCTCAAGTCCACCTGGTCCGCGTCGGACGCCCTCGTCCTCGCCTACATGGACGTCGACCTCTCCACGGACCTCGACGCGCTCTGGCCCCTCGTCGCGCCCCTCATGTCGGGGCACTCGGACCTCGCCATCGGCACCCGCCTGCACCGCTCGTCACGCGTGGTGCGGGGGACCAAGCGCGAGTTCATCTCCCGCTGCTACAACGCCGGGCTGTCGGTCGCGCTCGGCGCCGGCTTCACCGATGCCCAATGCGGGTTCAAGGCGATCCGGGCGGACGTCGCCCGGGAGGTCCTGCCTCTCGTCGAGGACCCCGCCTGGTTCTTCGACACGGAGCTCCTGGTGCTCGCCGAGCGCAGCGGGCTGCGGATCCACGAGGTGCCCGTCGACTGGTACGACGATCCCGACTCCCGGGTGGACGTGGTGGGGACGGCCCTCGACGACATCCGGGGCGTGCTGCGGGTCCGACGCTCGCTGCGCTCGGGGGAGCTCGGCATCGACGGCATCCGCGCGCGTCTGGGACGGACCATGCCCTCGGGCCAGACCGGTGGGCAGGTCATCCGCTTCGCCGCGGTGGGAGTCGCGAGCACGCTGCTGCATCTCGCGGGCTTCGCCGCCCTGCACGGCCTGCTCGGCACGGGGGCCCAGACGGCGAACATCCTCGCGCTGCTGGTCGCGACGATCGTGAACACGAGTGCGAACCGCTCCTGGACCTTCGGGATCCGAGAGCGCGAGGGAACGCTGTGGCATCAGCTCCAGGGGCTCGCCCTGCTCGCGCTCACCTGGGCGCTCAGCGCCGGCGCGCTCCTGCTCCTCGACAGCACGTGGCCGCAGGCCCCCACCGCCGTGCAGACGGTGATCCTGGGCGGGTCGATGGTCATCGCGACGGTCACCAAGTTCGGCGTGATGCGTCGGTGGCGCAGGGACGGGACCACGGCGGCGCACGACGCCGCGAGCGGCCGACGAACAGGACCCGCCCCGACCGTGTGACGACGCCCTGGGGGCTCGTCACGCACGAACGACCCCGAGCGCCCCACGTCACGTGGTGCAGAACACGCTCTGACCTGGGGCTGTGGAGTTGACGTGGGGGCTCGGGGTGCGTAAGTTATTACCTCGTGCCCGGCCGACAGGTTCGGGGGATCGGAAACACTGTTTCGGGTTTCTCGGATGGGGGTTGGGTGCTCCGGTTAATCTAATAGTCAGTTTCGGTGGTAG
>NZ_VIGP01000001.1 GCF_009299795.1 Brachybacterium subflavum | reverse complement strand
AGACACGCTATTGAGATCTCAAACAACACGCGCACACCGTTGCAACCCAGATCCTGGGTTGTATCAGGGGCTCGATGCGCCGTCCGCGGTGCGGCCCGACTCTCCGTCGGTGAGGCGCGAGGCTCAACTGTAGTCGAAGCTCCTCGCCTTCCGCAAGCCCTCCGGAGGGATCTGCGCCACATCGTGGTGCGGGTCCCGGGAGGCCCGGTCCAGCTCGTCTCCGCTCCTCGGTCCCGACGACCTCCCGTGCCCCTCAGGGCCGGTCCTCCGTCGTTGTCCTCGTTGCGGCGACAAGGAAGACATTAGGCCCCTGCGAGGGGGCCGGTCAATTCGGGGCGGGGGCCCTGCTGCGACCTCACATCCGGGTGTCTATGCAGGTGAAGCGCGTTTGTGAACGTCCATCGCGCCCCTGTGCCGGGGCGTGTGAGCTGCGACTGGGCACGNTTTGTGAACGTCCATCGCGCCCCTGTGCCGGGGCGTGTGAGCTGCGACTGGGCACGGCATCACATCGGATCTGCGCGCGCTCCGGGCCCGGATGCGGAAGGGCCGGGCCCCGACATGCGTCGGGGCCCGGCCCTCGTGATGGTCCATCCGCGGCGTGAGGCCGGCGGGCCGCAGCCGCCCGGACCTCGACCCCTCGCGCCGAGGAACCATTCGGCCGTCCCGCCCGGTCGCGCAACCGTTCAGGCGTTCAGGCGTTCAGGCGTTCAGGCGTTCAGGCGATCAGGCGATCAGGCGATCAGCCCAGCTCGTCAGCCGTCCAGCCGCACCATGGCCGCGGCCTTGCGACCGCGTCGCACGAGCACGTGCCCGCCGGGCAGGGGCGACACCGCCTCCGAGAGAGAGCGCTCGATGGACTCGGCGTCCATCTTCTCGCCGTTCACGGTGAGCGCCCCCTCGGCTGCGGCCCGTCGGACCTGGGACTTGGAGGTCATGATGCCCACCGCCGTGAACGCGTCCACGAGCGCCGTCGTGCCCGGCAGTTCGACCGTGGTCAGCTCCCGGGCGATGGCCTCGAGCGTCGGCTCCTCGAGCTCGCGCACCTCTCCCCTGCCGAACAGGACAGCCGCGGCAGCCTCTGCCTGGCGCGTTGCACCGGCCCCGTGCACGAGGGTCGTGAGGTCGTCGGCGAGGGCCTTCTGGGCCCGACGCCGATGGGGCTCCTCGTGCGTCGCGCGCTCGAGCTCGGCGATGTCCTCCTGATCGCGGAAGGTGAAGTAGCGCAGGTAGTTCACGACGTCCGCATCGGCCGCGTTGAGCCAGAACTGGTGGAAGGCGTACGGGCTCGTGAGCTCGGGGTCGAGCCAGACGGCGCCGCCCTCGCTCTTGCCGAACTTCGTGCCGTCGGCCTTCGTGACCAGGGGCGTCGTGAGCGCGTGGGCGTCCTTCCCCTCGACCTTGTGGATGAGGTCCACGCCGGAGATGAGGTTGCCCCACTGGTCGTTCCCGCCGAACTGGAGGCTCACCCCGTGGCGCCTGTACAGCTCCAGGAAGTCGATGCCCTGCAGCACCTGGTAGCTGAACTCGGTGTAGCTGATGCCCTCGTCGCTCGCGAGCCGCCGGGCGACGGTCTCCTTCGCGAGCATCGTCCCCATCCGGTAGTGCTTGCCCACGTCCCGCAGGAACTGCAGGGCGCTCATCTGCCCGATCCAGTCGAGGTTGTTGACCATCTGCACGCCGGAGGGGCCCTCGAGGTCGAGGAACCGCGAGATCTGGTCGCGCAGCGAGTCCACCCAGCCCGCGACGATGCTCTCGTCGTTCAGCACCCGCTCCCCCGACATCCGCGGATCGCCGATGAGGCCGGTGGCACCGCCGACGAGCGCGTAGGGCCTGTGCCCGGCGAGCTGGAAGCGGCGCATGGTCAGCACCTGGGTGAGGTGGCCGACGTGGAGGGAGGCGGCGGTGGGGTCGAAACCGCAATAGAGGCTGATCGGTCCATCCGCGAGTGCCGTCCCGAGCGCCTCGCGCCCGCTGGTCTGCACCACGAGCCCACGCCAGGTGAGCTCGTCCAGGATGGTCTGCATCGATCAGGTCCTCTCGATCGGTCCGTTCGCGGCGCCCGGGCGGGTGCCGGGATCATTCTCCCCCACCGACCGCGCCGGGCGCGACGCAGTTCTCGGGCGCCGGCCCCGGGCGAGACCGTCAGGCGCCGCGGGTGAAGGCGCGCAGGCCGTCGACCGCTGCGCCCAGGGCGTCCTCCTGCTCGGCGACGCGCGCGGGGGCGGTCCCGCCCTTCGCGTCGCGCGAGCCGATGGATCCCTCCACGCTCAGCACCTCGCGGACGGAGGGGTCCAGGTGCTCCGAGATGCTCGCGAACTCCGCGTCCGTGAGGTCCCACAGCTCCTTGTCCTGCTCCTCCGCGGTCCTCACGCACGCGCCCGAGATCTCGTGGGCGACTCGGAAGGGGACGCCGCGACGCACCAGGTGGTCGGCGATGTCGGTCGCGAGCGAGAAACCCTGCGGAGCCAGCTGCTCCATGCGCTCGGTGTGGAACACGAGCGTCGCCATCATCCCGGTGAACGCGGGGAGCACGAGGCCCAGCGAGTCGACCTGGTCGAAGACCGGCTCCTTGTCCTCCTGCAGATCCCGGTTGTAGGCCAGCGGCAGCGCCTTGAGCGTCGCCAGCAGACCCGTGTGGTCCCCGAGGATCCGCCCCGCCTTGCCGCGCGCGAGCTCGGCGATGTCGGGGTTCTTCTTCTGCGGCATGATCGAGGAGCCGGTCGAGAAGGAGTCGTCCAGGGTCAGGAAGGAGAACTCCTTCGTGTTCCACAGGATCACCTCCTCCGCGAGCCGCGAGAGGTCGATCCCGATCATCGTGAGGACGAAGGAGAACTCGGCCGTGAGGTCCCGCGAGGCGGTCCCGTCGATCGAGTTCCACACGGAGTCCTCGAATCCGAGGTCCGCCGCCACGACCCGGGGATCTAGTCCCAGGCTCGAACCGGCGAGCGCACCGGACCCGTAGGGCGAGATCGCCGCGCGGGCGTCGAGATCGCGCAGGCGCTCGACGTCGCGCAGCAGCGGCCAGGCGTGGGCGAGCAGATGGTGGCTCAGCAGCACCGGCTGCGCGTGCTGCAGGTGCGTGCGGCCCGGCATCGCCGCGCCGTGCACCTCCCGCGCGCGCTCCAGCAGCACCCCCACCAGGTCGAGGACCTGGTCACCGACGATGCGTGCGCTGTCGCGGATGAACAGGCGGATGAGCGTCGCGATCTGGTCGTTGCGGGAGCGGCCCGCGCGCAGCTTGCCGCCGAGCTCGTCGCCCGCGCGCTCGATGAGCCCGCGCTCGAGGGCCGTGTGCACGTCCTCGTCGTCCTCGGCCGCGGCGAACGCGCCCGAGGCGACGTCGGCCGAGAGCCGGTCGAGGGCGTCGTGCATCCGCGTCAGCTCGTCGTCGCTCAGCAGGCCCGCCGCGTGGAGAACCTTCGCGTGGGCCTTCGAGCCGCGCAGGTCGTATTGCGCGAGCTTCCAGTCGAAGTGCGTGGACTTCGAGAGGGCCGCGAGCGCCGCCGCGGGACCGGAGCCGAAACGCCCGCCCCAGAGCGCGGCGCTCGCGGAGGAGGGCGCGCCGTCGGGCGCGCCCTGCCCGTCGGCCCCCGGGCCCGCGGACGACGACGCGGAGCCTGCGGGAGACGCGGAGCCTGCGGGAGACGACGCGGAGCCCGTCACTTGGAGCCCTCGTCGGCGGCGTCGACGTCCTCGCCGTTGCCGAAGGCGACGTCGCGGGCCGCGGCCTGCTTCGCGGCGAGCCCGTAGATCTCGATGAAGCCCTTGGCCTGGGACTGGTCGAACTGGTCGCCCTCGTCGTAGGTCGCCATCGAGAAGTCGTACAGGGAGGACTCCGAGCGGCGCCCGGTGACCGTCGCGCGGCCGCCGTGCAGGGTCATCCGGATGTCGCCGGTGACGTAGCGCTGGGTGTCGTCGATGAAGGCGTCGAGCGAGCGCTTGAGCGGGGAGAACCACTGGCCGTCGTACACCATCTCGGTCCAGCGGTCGCCGACCTGTCGCTTGAAGCGGGCCTGCTCGCGCTCGAGAACCACGCGCTCGAGCTCCTGGTGCGCGGTGATCAGCGCCATCGCGCCCGGCGCCTCGTAGACCTCGCGGGACTTGATGCCCACCAGGCGGTCCTCGACGATGTCGATGCGGCCGATGCCCTGCGCGCCGGCGCGGGTGTTGAGCTCCTGGATGGCCTCGAGCGCGCTCACGCGGCGGCCGTCGATCGCCACCGGGACGCCCTGCTCGAAGGAGATCACGACCTCGTCGGGCACCGGCGGGAAGGCCGGGTCGTCGGTGTAGTTGAAGACGTCCTTGGTGGGCTCGTTCCAGATGTCCTCGAGGAAGCCGGTCTCGATGGCGCGGCCCCACACGTTCTGGTCGATTGAGAACGGATTGTGCTTCGTGGTCGCGATCGGGAGGTTCTTGCGCTCGGCGTACTCGATCGCGCGGTCGCGGGTCAGCGCGAGGTCGCGCACCGGGGCGATGCACTTGAGCTCGGGTGCGAGCGAGGTGATGGAGACCTCGAAGCGCACCTGGTCGTTGCCCTTGCCGGTGCAGCCGTGGGCGACGGTCGAGGCGCCGAACTTCTTCGCGGCCTTCACCAGGTGCTTGGTGATCACGGGGCGGGAGATCGCGGAGACGACGGGGTAGGCGTCCATGTACAGCGCGTTCGCCTTGAGGGCGGGCATGCAGTACTCGTCGGCGAACTCGTCGCGGGCGTCTGCCACGTAGGCCTCGACGGCGCCGCAGTCCAGGGCTCGCTGGCGGACGACCTCGAGGTCCTCTCCGCCCTGGCCGACGTCGACCGCGCAGGCGACGACCTCGGCGCCGGTGGCGTCGTGGATCCAGCCGATGGCCACGGAGGTGTCGAGGCCGCCGGAGTAGGCGAGGACGATGCGTTCGGTCACGGGTGATGCTCCTTCGTGAGGGGTGGAAGCGGGTGGGTGCGTCGACACGGGGCCGACGGCGGTCGGATCGGGGCGGGTCGGTGCTGCGACGGGTGCGTCCCTGCCGACGGAGGTCCGAGGTCATTGTCCCCCGGCAGGGGCTCGGCTCAGGGCGCGGTCCGCGTGGTGTCGAGCTCGGCGTCCGGCGGCTCGCCCTCCCCCCGTCGGCCCTCGGCGAGGGCCAGGAGGCGGGCGGCGAGCGCGTCGGCCGCCTCGTTGTCGCGGGCCACGAGCATCACCGTGTCGTCGCCGCCGATCGAGCCGACGAGCTCGGGCAGCACCGAGCGGTCGATCGCGGAGGCGAGGAACTGCGCGGCCCCGGGCGGGGTGCGCAGCACGATGATGTTCTGCGCGACGTCGGCCGAGGCGAGGAGCTCCTCGATCAGCCGGCGCAGCCGGGCCCCGATCAGCTCGGTGCTCGCGACCCGGCGCGGGCTGCCGGGGTCTCCCCCGTCGGCCGGCACCTGGTAGACGAGACCGCCGCTGCTGCCGCGGACCTTCTCGGCGCGCAGCTCGACGAGGTCGCGCGAGAGCGTCGCCTGGGTGACGTCGATCCCGCACTCGCCGAGCAGGTCCGCCAGCTGCGCCTGCGAGGAGACCTCGCGGGTGGTGAGCAGCTCGACGATGCGCTCCTGGCGCGCGGTCTTCGTCTGCGCGAGCGTGCGGGGATGTTCCGTGGTGCTCATCGCTGCCCCAGGGGTCGGGCGTGGGCGGCGGAGGACGCGTCGGGGTGCTCGAGCAGCCACGTCAGCAGTGCCTTCTGGGCGTGCAGGCGGTTCTCCGCCTCGTCCCAGACCACCGAGCGCGGCCCGTCGATCACGGAGGCCTCGACCTCCTTGCCCCGGTAGGCGGGCAGGCAGTGCAGGAAGATCCCGCCCTCGCGCGTCGAGCCCGAGCGCTTCATGAGCGACTCGGTCACCGCGTACGGGGCGAACGTCTCCTCGCCGCGACCGCCCTCGCCCTCCTGGCCCATCGAGACCCAGGTGTCGGTGATGACGGAGTCCGCCTTCTCGACCGCCTGCGCGGGATCGTCGGTGATGGTGACGCTGCCGCCGGTCTCGCGCGCGATGGCCTCCGCGTCGCGGACGACGGGCGCGGCGGGCAGGTGGCTCGCGGGCGCGGCGATGCGCACGTCCATGCCAGCAGTCACCCCGCCCAGCAGGTAGGAGTGCGCCATGTTGTTCGAGCCGTCGCCGAGATAGGCCATCGAGCGGCCCTCGAGCGCCGCGTCGTCGGCCCCGAACCCGCTCGTGTGCTGGGCGATCGTGAGCAGGTCCGCGAGGATCTGGCAGGGGTGGAACTCGTCGGTCAGCGCGTTGATCACCGGGACGCTCGCATGGTGCGCCATCTCCTCGATCCGCGACTGGCCGAACGTGCGCCAGACGATCGCGGAGACCTGCCGGGTGAGCACGCGGGTGGTGTCGGCGATCGACTCCCCGCGGCCCATCTGGCTGCTCGACGCGTCGAGCACGAGCGGGCTGCCGCCGAGCTCGGCGACGCCGGTCGCGAAGGACACGCGGGTGCGGGTCGAGGCCTTGTCGAAGATGACGGCGACCGTGCGCGGGCCCTCGAGGGGCCGACGGGCGAAGCGGTCCTCGCTGAGCGCCTGCGCGAGCTGCAGCACCTGCTTCTGCTCGCGCGGGCTCAGGTCGTCGTCGCGCAGGAAGTGACGGGGCATCTCAGGACCTCTTCTCGTTGATCGCGGACTCGGTGTCGGTGGTCGCGGACCCGGTGTCGGCGGGTGCGCTCGCCGCGTCGAGCAGCCCGGGCAGGGCGTCGACGAATGCGTCGAGCTGATCGCTCGTGATGATGAGCGGCGGGGCCAGGCGCAGCGTGCACGGGTTGGCGGCGTTGATGATGAACCCGGCCTCGAGCGCGGCGGCGACGACCTGCGGAGCCAGGGGGTCGGCGAGCGCGATGCCCCGCAGCAGGCCCTCGCCGCGGATGCCGAGCACGCGCGGATCGGTCGCGGCGAGCTCCCGGATCCGGTCCGCGAGGTGCCGGCCCGTCCGCCGGGCGTTGCCCAGGAGATCGTCCTCGGCGATGGTGCCCAGCACGCTGAGGGCGACCGCCGCCCCGAGCGGGTTGCCGCCGAAGGTCGTGCCGTGCTGGCCGGGCTGCAGGAGGGCGCGCGCCCTCGGGCCGTAGGCGATCACGGCGCCGATCGGGAAGCCGCCGCCCAGCCCCTTGGCGAGGGTCATGACATCGGGCACGACACCGTCGACCCCCTGGTGGGCGAACCAGTGCCCGGTGCGGGCGATGCCGGTCTGCACCTCGTCGAGGATCAGCAGCGTGCCGTGCTGCGCGGTCAGCTCCCGGGCCGCGCGGAGGTACTCGGCATCGAGCGGGACCACGCCGGCTTCGCCCTGGATGGGCTCGAGGAACAGGGCGCCGACGTCCCCCGGGGCGAGGGCGCGGGCGAGCGCGTCCGTGTCGTTCGGGGGCACGAACTCGACGCCCCCGGGCAGGGGCTCGAAGGGGGCGCGGTAGGCCTCCTTGTGGGTGAGCGCGAGGGCTCCCATGGTGCGGCCGTGGAAGGCGTTCTCGAGGGCGAGGATCCGCGGGCGCTCGGTGCGCCGTGCGAGCTTGAAGGCCGCCTCGTTGGACTCCGTGCCCGAGTTCGTGAAGAACACGCCCGATCCCTCGGGGGCCCCGGCGATCCGCAGCAGGGTCTCGGCGAGCTCGATCTGGGTGGGCGTCGCGAAGAAGTTCGAGACGTGCGCGAGGGACTCCACCTGCTTGGTCATCGCGGCGACCAGCGAGGGGTGCGCGTGGCCGAGCGCGTTCACGGCGATCCCGCCCAGCAGGTCCAGGTACTCCCTGCCCTGCGCGTCCCACACCAGCGCGCCCTCGCCGCGCATGAGCACCCGCTGCGGGGCGCCGAACACGCCGAGCATCGAGCGCGCGTAGCGGACGGTGAGATCCTCGGCGCCCGCCGGCGTCTCCCCTGCGGTCGGCTCAGACATAGTCGTCCCTCCTCACCATCGTGCCCACGCCCTTGGCGGTGAACACCTCGAGCAGCACCGCGTGCGCGATCCTGCCATCGGTCATGGCCGCGGTGCGCACTCCGGCGTCCACGGCATCCAGCAGCGACTCCGCCTTCGGGATCATGCCCGCCGTGAGCGACGGCAGCATCTCGCGCAGATCGCTCGCGCTGATCTCGGGGATCAGGGAGTCGCGGTCGGGCCAGTCCCGGTACAGCCCCTCGACGTCCGTGAGGACCACGAGCTTCTCGGCGTCGAGCCCCGCGGCCAGGGCGGCCGCCGCGAGATCGGCGTTGATGTTCAGCACCGCGCCCGTCGGCCGCCCGTCGGCGTCGATCTCCGGGGCGATCGAGGAGACCACGGGGATCCGTCCCGCATCCAGCAGGTCCTGGATCGACTCCGGCCGCACCTGGGTGACCGCGCCGACGTGCCCGAGGTCGAGCTCCTCGCCGTCGACCACGGCGCCGCGGCGGCTCGCGGAGAACAGCCGGGCGTCCTCGCCGGACATGCCGATCGCATAGGGCCCGTGCTCGTTGATGAGGCCGACGAGCTCGCGGCCCACCTGGCCCACGAGCACCATCCGCACGATCTGCATGGTCTCCTCGTCCGTCACGCGCAGACCGGCGCGGAAGGCGCTCTCGACGCCGACGCGCTCGAGCATCGCGTTGATCTGCGGGCCGCCGCCGTGGACGACGACCACGTGGATGCCGGCGTGGCGCATGAAGACCATGTCGGCCGCGAAGGCGCGGCGCAGCTCGTCGTCGATCATGGCGTTGCCGCCGTACTTGACGACGACGATCTTGCCCATGAAGCGCTGCATCCAGGGCAGGGCCTCGATGAGGATCTCGGACTTCGCGCGGGCGTCCGCCTGCGCTTGCGTGAGATCCCCCAGAGGGTTCTTGGAGTCCGCGAGCGGCGCGGCGGGGCCGGCGGCGCCGGTGGGAGCGGGGGTCGTCTCGGTCATGAGGAGTAGGCGCTGTTCTCTTCGACGTAGTCGTGGGTGAGATCGTTGGTCCAGATGTCGGCATCGGACTGCCCCGCTCCGAGGTCCACCTCGACGAGGGTCTCGCGCGGGGTCATGTCCACCAGGGAGCGGTCCTCGTGGGCGCCGCCCTCGCGGCACACCTGCACGCCGTTGACGTGCACGGACAGCGCATCGGGGTCGAAGGGCGCCACCTCCTCGGGCACGCAGCCCGCGGCCGAGACGATCCGCCCCCAGTTCGGGTCGTTGCCGAAGACCGCGGCCTTCACGAGGTTCGAGCGGGCGATCTCGCGGGCGACGGCGAGCGCGGCGTGCTCGCTGGTGGCGCCGGTGACGACCACGTGCACGTCGTGGCTCGCCCCCTCGGCGTCGGCGACGAGCATGCGGGCGAGGGCGGCCGACGCCTCCCGCAGGGACTCGGCGAGCTCGGCGGCGCCGACCTCGATGCCGCTCGCGCCCGAGGCCAGCAGGATCACGGTGTCGTTCGTGGACATGCAGGCGTCCGAGTCGACCCGGTCGAAGGTGGTGCGGGTGGCCTCGCGCAGGGCGGAGTCGGCGACGTCGGCGGTCACGACCGCGTCCGTGGTGAGGACCACGAGCATCGTCGCGAGCTGCGGGGCGAGCATCCCCGCGCCCTTCGCCATGCCGCCGATGCGGGCGCCCGAGGGCGTCGTGATCTCGACGGTCTTCGGGACGGTGTCGGTGGTCATGATCGCGCGCGAGGCGTCGGCCCCGGCGTCGGCGCCCGGAGCCAGGGCGTCACGGGCGCTCATCGCTCCCCCGAGGACCGCGTCCATGGGCAGGCGCTCGCCGATCAGGCCCGTCGAGCAGACCAGGACGTCCTGGGCGGAGATCTCGAGGAGCGCCCCGACGTGCTCGGCGGTGCGGTGGGTGTCGGCGAAGCCCTCGGGGCCCGTGCAGGCGTTGGCGCCGCCCGAGTTCAGGATCACGGCGCGGGCACGGCCGTCGGCCACGGCCTGACGGGACCACTGGACGGGCGCGGCCTGCACGCGGTTGGAGGTGAAGACGGCGGCCCCGACGTCGAGCGGCCCCTCGTTGAGGACGAGGGCGAGGTCGGCGGCGGCGGAGGACTTGATGCCGGCGGCGATCCCGGCGGCGAGGAATCCTTCGGGGAAGGTGACGGACATGGTGTGTCTCCCGTGGTGCATGAGAGGCGGACGATGGAGGGGCGCCGAGGGGCGCGGGCGCTCAGGGCGCGAGGGCGGTGCGCGGCAGGCCCAGGGTCTCCGGGAGGTCGAGGGCGATGTTCATCGACTGCACGGCGGCGCCGGCGGTGCCCTTGACCAGGTTGTCGATCGCGGAGATCACCGTGACCTGCCCGCTTCGTCGGTCCACGGTCGCGCCGATGCGCACGGTGTTCGCCCCGATCACCTGCTGGGTGCTGGGGACGGCCCCGGCGGGCAGGACGGCCACGAAGGGCTCGTCGGCGAAGTCGGCGCCGAGGGCGTCCAGCAGGGCCTGCTCGGTGACGCCGTCGCCCGCGGGGGCGGTCACGACCGCGAGGATGCCGCGCGTCATCGGCACGAGCACCGGGGTGAAGGTGAGGCGCGCGTCGGCGGCGCCGGAGGCGCGGCGCAGGTTCTGCAGGATCTCGGGGATGTGGCGGTGCGTGCCGCCGACGCCGTAGGCCGCGGCGCCGCCCGCGGCCTCCGCGAACAGCAGGTGCTGCTTGGGGCTGCGGCCCGCACCCGAGTAGCCGACCGGGAGGACGGCACTCAGCGCGCGATGGTCGACGAGGCCCGCGCGCACGAGCGGCGCGAGGGCGAAGGTCACCGCGGTCGCGTTGCAGCCGGGCACGGCGATCTCACGGGCGGTGCGCAGCAGGTCGCGCTGGCGGGGGGCGGCGTCGGCCGATCCCTCGCCGACCAGCGGGAGCTCGGGCATGCCGTAGGTCCAGGTTCCCGAGTGGTCGCCCGCGTAGTAGTCGGCCCAGTCCCGGGCGCTCTCGAGCCGGTGGTCCGCGCCGAGGTCGACGACGAGCACCTCGGGATCGCTCGCGCGCAGCTGGGCGGCGATCCGCCCGGACTGCCCGTGCGGGAGGGCGAGCACGACGACGTCGTGGCCCGAGAGGTTCTCGACGGTGGTGTCGACGAGCTCGAGGTCCTCGGGCAGGTGCACGTGGGGCGCGACCTCGCTGAGGCGCTTGCCCACGCTCGAGTGCGCGGTGACGGTGGTGACGTCGATCCGCGGGTGGTCGGCGAGGATCCGCAGGGTCTCGCCGCCGGCGTACCCGGAGGCGCCGACGACCGCGGCCCGCAGGCGCGAGGGCGCTGCGGCGGACTGCGGGACGGGCGTCGAGGGGGCACTGGAAGACGTCATGCGCAGAACTATACAGGTCTATGCATACTCACGCACATCGGGGGTCGTGCCCCCTCCCACAGCATGACGGGCGGGACCCGCGTGGATCCCGCCCGCCATCACGAGTGCTGCGTCGCGCGCAGCGCCCGGCTCACGCCCTCAGCACCCCGCCGACGGCATTGCGGACGGCCTGGACGCAGCGCTCGCGCGCCGCCCCGATCTCCTTCGCCGACAGGGTGCCCTCCTGCGATCGCAGGTGCACCGCGAAGGCCAGGGACTTCTTCCCCTCGCCCACCTGGTCGCCGGTGAACACGTCGAACAGGCGCACACTCTCGAGGACATCGCCGATGCCCGCGATGATCGCGTCCTCGACGGCGCTCGCGGGCACGGAGTCCTCGACGACGAACGCGAAGTCCTCCTTCGCGAGCGGGTAGGTCGAGACCGGCTCCGCGGCCACCACCGCGGGGGCCGCGGCGATGACCTGCTCGAGGTCGAGCTCGAGCGCGCAGGTGCGCGCGGGCAGGTCGAAGGCCTTCACGACCTTCGGGTGCAGCTCGCCCGCGTACCCGACCACGATGCCGTCGTCCGTGCGCAGCTCGGCGCAGCGGCCCGGATGGAAGGGCGCGTGCTCGCGGCCGCGCACCTCGAGACGGGCACCGACGGCCGCCGCCGCACGGTGGGCGAGGTCGATCGCATCGGCCCAGTCCCAGGGCCTGCCGCTCCCCCACCACGAGGTCGGCCCGCTGGCGCCGCCGAGGATCGCGGCGAGTTGGCGCGACTGCACGGGCATGGCATCCTGCACGGCCTCGAGCTCGGCGTCCGTGGGACGCTGCGCGGCCGGCAGCGGCGCGATCGGACCCGATCCCGCGCGGGAGACGGCGTCGACCTCGAAGAGGGCGAGCGACTCCTGCCCGCGCCCCAGGTTGCGCCGGGCGACCGGGAGCAGGGTCTGCAGCAGCTCGGTCCGCAGCAGAGGCTCGTCGTCGGCCAGGGGGTTCAGCAGACGCACCGCGTCGCGGCGGGGGTCGTCGGCCCCGTACCCGAGGCCGTCGAACACGGTCTCCGGGATGAACGGGAAGGAGAGCACCTCGGCGAGACCCGCCTCGGCGAGCGCACGGGCCACGTGGCGGCGCCCCTTCTGGGCGCGGGTCAGCCCTGCGCCGCCGGGTGCCTGGGGCAGCACGGACGGGATCTGCTCGTAGCCGATCAGGCGCGCGATCTCCTCGATGAGGTCCTCTCGGATCCTGAGGTCGGGGCGCCAGCTGGGCGGGGTGACGAGGAAGCTCGCCCCGCCGTCCGCCGTCCCCTCGGCGGAGCCGTCGCCCGCCGGGCCGTCCTCGACCGTGCAGCCGATCTTCTCGAGCGCCTCACGGACCTGCTCCCTCGTGTACTCGACGCCGACGAGCCGCGTGGGCGCCCCGGCCTCGAGAGTGATCGGGGCGGGGCCCTGCGCGGGGTCCGCGCCGGCGTCGGTGCGGGCGACGGAGACCGTCCCGCTGCCGTACTCGGCGAGCAGCTGCGCGGCCCGGGTGACGGCGATCGCGGGCAGCTGCGGATCCACGCCGCGCTCGAAGCGCTTGGAGGCCTCGCTGGGAAGGCGGTGACGGCGCGCGGAGCGGGCGACCGTGACGGGGTCGAACGTCGCGGCCTCGAGGACCACGTCCCTCGTCGTCGCGGAGACCTCGGTCGAGGCCCCGCCCATGACGCCCGCGATGCCGATCGCACGGTCGCCCGTGCCGCCCGCGTCGGCGATCACGAGGTCCTCGGGATCCAGTGCCCGGGGCTTGTCGTCGAGTGTCGCGAGCTGCTCCCCCGGGTGCGCGCGGCGCACGGTGATGGGGGCGACGAGCTCGGCGGCGTCGTAGGCGTGCAGGGGCTGGCCCATGTCGAGCATGACGTAGTTGGTGACGTCCACGATGAGCGAGATCGGGCGCATGCCCGCGAGCACCAGGCGCTGCTGCATCCAGCGGGGCGCGGCGGCGCTCGGATCGATGCCCGTGACCTCCTGCGCGACGAAGCGCGTGGAGCCGGGGCGGCCGTCGATCGGCGCCTCGTCGGCCAGGCGCACGGCGACGCCCTCCCCGTCGGCCGCGGGGACCTCGACCTCGAGGGCGGGGTCGGTGAAGCCCGCGCCGGTCGCGTGGGAGTACTCGCGGGCGACGCCGCGCATCGAGAAGGCATAGCCGCGGTCGGGCGTCACGTTGATCTCGACGACCTCCTCGCCGAGGCCCAGCAGCGCGATCGCGTCGTCCCCGGGCGCGCCGGTGAGGCCGCGCGCGTGGCCGCGGCCCAGCACGATGATGCCGTCCTCGCCGTCGGGATCCGGGCCCAGGCCCAGCTCGTCGCCCGAGCAGATCATGCCGTCGGAGACATGGCCGTAGGTCTTGCGGGCGGCGATCTCGAACGGCCCGGGCAGCACGGTGCCGGGCAGCGAGACGACCACGAGATCACCCTCGACGAAGTTGTGCGCGCCGCAGATGATGCCGCGGCTCGGGCGCTCCTCTCCGGGCTGCGGGTCCTTCGGGTCGTCCTGCGCCTCGTTGTGCACGGGGCCGACATCGACACGGCACCAGTTGATGGTCTTGCCGTTCTTCTGGGGCTCCTTGACCAGGTCCAGGACACGGCCGACGACCAGCGGCCCGGTGACCTGGGCGCCGAAGATCGCCTCCTCCTCGAGGCCGACGCGCGAGAGGTCGGTCGCGACCTGCAGAGCGCTCGTCCCCTCGGGGAGGGTGACGTGCTGGGCGAGCCAGGTGAGCGGAATGCGGGGCATCTCAGATCTCCGTCCCGTAGTGCTGGGAGAAGCGGACGTCGCCCTCCACGATGTCTCGCATGTCCGCGCCGTTGCGCAGCATGAGGATGCGCTCGATGCCGAGGCCGAAGGCGAAGCCCTGGTACTCCTCGGGATCCACTCCCGCGGAGCGCAGCACGTTCGGGTGGACCATGCCGCACCCGCCCATCTCGATCCAGCCGGTGCCGCCGCACACGCGGCACGCCGGGTCGGCGTCGTGATCGAGACCGAGCCGCGCCTCGCAGCTGAAGCAGCGGAAGTCCATCTCCGCGCTGGGCTCGGTGAAGGGGAAGTGGTTGGGGCGCAGGCGGGTGATCGGGCGGCCCCCGAAGATCGCCGCGGCGAAGGCGTCGAGCGTGCCGACGAGGTTCGCCATGGTCAGGTCCTTGTCGATCGCGAGGCCCTCGACCTGGTTGAACATCGGCGAGTGGGTCGCGTCGAACTCGTCGGCCCGGTACACGGTGCCCGGGCACGCGATGTACAGCGGGGCGCCGCGCTCGAGCATGGCGCGGATCTGCACCGGGGAGGTCTGCGTGCGCAGCAGCAGGCCCGAGTCCTCGGGTGCGACGTACAGGGTGTCCTGGAGCGAGCGCGAGGGATGGTTCGGGTCGGCGTTCAGGGCGTCGAAGTTGAACCAGCCGGTCTCGATCTCCGGGCCCTCGGCGATCTCCCAGCCGATGCCGACGAAGAAGTCCTCGATGCGGTCCTGGAGGGTGCGCATGGGGTGGCGGGCGCCGCGCGGACGACGGTCCACGGGCACCGTGACGTCGACCGTCTCGCGCGCGAGAGCGGCCTCCTCCTCGGCCTCGGCGAGCTCGGCCTGGCGGGCCGCGAGCGCCTGCTGGACCCGCCCCTTCGACTGGCCGACGAGCTTGCCGGCGAAGGCCTTCTGGTCCTTGGGCAGGTCCCGGATCGAGGCGTTCGCGCGCGAGAGCACGCTCGCGTCGCCGACGTGGTCGATGCGGACCTGCTTGAGCTCGGCGGTGCTGCCCGCCGACGCGATCGCGGCGAGCGCGGCGTCCACGGCGGCGCCGATCGTCGGCTCGTCGATCGTGACGGCCGCGGAGTCGGGGCTGGGAGGTGTCTCGGACACGGGTATCGCTTTCGTCCGGTGGGCTGATGTGCGGATGGCGCGCCGCGGGGGATCGCCCGTCGGCCCCGCCGCACCGCGGACCATTCTAGGAGGGCGGCGCGCACCGCGCCGACCCGCCCGCCGGAGGGCTCGCCGGGCGAGCCCGGCCGATAGGCTGGCCGGGAACCACCACCAGCGGGAGGAGCCCCACCATGCCCACGACCGTCAAGGGCGTCATCGCTCGCCATCCGAACGAGCCGGCGGAGCTCACCGACATCGTCATCCCCGACCCCGGGGTGCACGACGTCGTCGTCGACGTGGAGGCCTGCGGGGTCTGCCACACCGATCTCGCCTACCGCGACGGCGCGATCACCGATGATTTCCCGTTCCTGCTCGGCCATGAGGCCGCCGGGCGCGTCGCGGCGATCGGCGACGAGGTCACGCACGTGGCCGTCGGCGACTTCGTCGTCCTGAACTGGCGCGCGGTGTGCGGGGACTGCCGGGCCTGCCGCAAGGGCCAGCCGCAGTACTGCTTCGCCACCCACAACGCCTCGCAGAGGGTGACGCTGGGCGACGGCACCGAGCTCGAGGCCGCGCTCGGCATCGGAGCCTTCACCGAGAAGACCCTCGTCCACGAGAAGCAGTGCACGAAGGTCTCCGAGGAGGCGCGCCCCGAGGTCGCGGGCCTGCTCGGCTGCGGTGTGATGGCCGGGCTCGGCGCAGCCCTGAACACCGGCGCCGTCCAGCGCGGCGAGACCGTGGCCGTCATCGGTCTGGGCGGCGTGGGCAGCGCCGCGATCGCCGGCGCCGTGCTCGCGGGGGCGACCACAGTGATCGGCCTCGACATCGTCGACGAGAAGCTGCAGGCCGCATCGGATCTCGGTGCGACCCACACCATCAACACCAAGGACCTCGACCGGGACCAGATCGTCGAGAGGGTCCAGGAACTCACGGGCGGATTCGGCGCCGATGTGGTGATCGACGCCGTGGGCATCCCCTCGACCTACGAGACCGCGTTCTACGCGCGCGACCTCGCCGGTCGCGTCGTGCTCGTGGGCGTGCCCCATCCCGATGCGGAGCTCGCGATCCCGCTGGCCGACGTGTTCAGCCGCGGCGGCTCCCTGAAGTCCGCCTGGTACGGGGACTGCCTGCCCGAGCGCGACTTCCCCTACCTCACGGACCTCTACCTGCAGGGTCGCCTTCCGCTCGAGCGGTTCGTCACCGGCACCACCGACCTGGGCGGCGTCGAGGACGCACTGAACTCGCTGCATCGCGGCGACGTGCTGCGCACAGTGGTGGTGAACCGATGACGGCGCGGCTGGACCACACGACGACGTCGGGAACCTTCAGCCTGGACGGTGAGACCTTCGACGTCGACAACAACGTGTGGGTCCTCGGAGACGACGAGCAGTGCGTCGTCTTCGACGCCCCGCACGACGTCGACGCGATCCGGGCGCTCGTCGGCGATCGCGAGTGCGTGGGCATCCTGCTCACCCACGCGCACGACGATCACGTGCGCTTCGCTCCCGAGCTGGCGACGGCGCTCGAAGCGCCCGTGCTGCTGAACCCGGCGGACGCCGAGGTCTGGAAGCTCACCCACGGCGACCTGCCCTGGGACGGGGACGTGGCCGACGGCGACGAGTTCACCGTCGGCGGTACCGACATCGAGGCGATCTCCACCCCGGGCCACTCCCCCGGCTCCGTCTGCTACCGCGTCCCGGCGCTGGACTGCGTGCTGACCGGGGACACGCTCTTCCAGGGCGGCCCCGGCGCGACCGGACGCTCGTTCAGCGATCGGCCCACGATCGAGGACTCGGTCCGCGATCGCCTGTTCACGCTGCCTCCGGAGACCATCGTGCACACCGGCCACGGCCCGGACACCACGATCGGCGCCGAGATCGAGGCCGCGCGGGGCGACTGGCTGTGAGATGAGCGCATGGGCGACGAGGAGCGCATCGATGCGCGACATCACGGCGAGCGGCGAGGTATGAAGCGTCGCCTGCTCGCCCCGCTCCTCGTCCGCCGGGCGCGGGCCTACGCACGCGACTGCGTGGGATACCTGGTGCTGCCCGCAGTGATGCTCCCGATCGGCATTCCGCTCGCGACGCACATCGGGGACGCCGGCACCGCACGCGCCGTCGCCCTCGTCTCGAGCGCGATCCCGCCTGTGCTCGCAGCGCTCTGGGCGGCTCGCGCCGAGTCCGGCCCGCGAGCATCGACGTGGGGCGAGCGGCGCGAGGGGCTGCGCGTCGAGATGCTGCCGGGTCGGCCCGAGGGGGCGAGATCCGGCGGAGCGGGCCCTGACAAGGCACGCGTTCCCTTCGCCCGCGCCCTCGTCCGGAATCTCGTGAAGATCGCGCTCCCGTGGCAGCTGGGTCATGTGGTCGCCGTCGGCGCGGTGTACGGGGACTTCGACAGCGGCGCCGCGGGGACGATGGTCGCCGCGGTGCTGCTCTACGGCGTGGTCATCGTGCTCGTGGGCACCGTGATGCTGGGGTCCGGACGGGGGATCCACGATCGGATCGCTGCGACGCGGGTGGTCGGCGACCGCGGGTGAGGGGCAGATCGCGGAGCGGCGGCCCGTCTCGCACGGTTCCTCCCCAGCGTGCGTTCTCCACATGCCGCGTCCTGCGGCGTCGAATGTCGGTGCGTCCTCGTAGAGTCGAAGAACAGCCTCAGGCGATGGCGTCGGCTCCCGCCGACTGTCCGCCCGGTGGCCCAGATGACCAGCGATGACGCGGGCGGGAGGTGGCGCCGATGACGCACACGGCCACGCCCCTGCCGCAGCACGGGTCCCGTGCGGCGCACGCGCTCGCCCTCCTGGAATCCGCCGCGGGCCTCGTCGAGCGCGCCGAGGGGATCCTCTCCGCGCTCGACGCCGACCCGTCGGAGTCCGAGGGCCCGTTCACCGATGATGCCTCCGCTTCCACAGGGACGTCGACCATGTCCCTCCCGGGCGCGCTGCTTGACGCGGTCGCTGTCAGCGAGCGGCTGCGCTCGCGCACCGATGCGGTGCAGATGCGCGCCTCCGTCGCGTTCCGCGATGCCCGCATCGCCCAGCAGAGGAACGACGACATCCCGCGCGGGGCGATCGGCAAGGGGCTCTCGCACGAGCTCGCACTCTCCCGGCACGCCTCGCCTGCGCGCACGAGCAACCAGCTGGCCCTGGACCGGGTGATCGTGGAGACGCTCCCGCGGACGATGGGCCTGCTCGCGCGGGGCGAGATCTCGCGCTGGTCGGCCGATGAGGTCGCCAAGGCCGTCCTCTGCCTCGACGACGAGGACCGGGCACGGGTCGATGCCTCCGTGGCCGAGCACCTGCCGGAGGTCTCGCCGCGCCGCGCGGGCGGGATGGCCAGGGCCCGCGCCGACGAGGTCGACCAGCAGGCCGCGCTCGCCCGCAACGAGCGCGAGGTCGGTGAGCGGCACGTCTCGATCCGACCGGTGTCCGATGCGGTGGTGCGCGTGAGCGCGCTGCTCCCTCTCGTCGAGGGCGTGGCGGTGTACAAGGCGCTCGACGACGCCGCCTCCAGCGCGCGGGCCTCCGGCGTGGAGGGCACGAGGGGCCAGCACATGGCCGATGCGCTCTTCCGACGGGCCACGGGACTCGAGCGACCCGGGGACGTCGACGTGGAGATCCAGCTGCTGATGACCGACGAGTCGCTGCTCGCCGGCGGCGAGGACACCGCGTGGGTCGAAGGGCATGCCATGCCCGCGGCGATCGCCCGCCGGCTCGCGCTCGCGGCGCCGCAGGGGTCGGGGGACGCGAAGGATCCGGAGCCGTCCGACCAGCAGCTCCGCGTCGACCCGGCGCGCTTCATCCGCCGCCTGTACACCGATCCTGTCTCCGGGCGTCTGCGGGACGCCGATGCGAGCCGACGGCGGTTCACCGGCAGCGAGCGGCGCTTCGTGGAGATGGCCGATCAGCACTGCCGCACGCCGTTCTGCGACGCCCGCGCCCGGCACATCGACCACGTCGTGCGATACGCCGACGGCGGTGAGACCGTCGTCGCGAACGGCGTCGCGCGCTGCGAAGGGTGCAACTACCTCATGGAGCTGCCCGGCTGGAGCGGAACTCTCGAGGACGCCGAACCGTGCGGATCCGGACCTCCGAACGCGCCGCCGGCCCGGGCGCCTTCCCGCACCTACGGGATCACGACCCCGATGGGACGCAGCTATTCGAGCGCCGCTCCCCCGCTGCGCTGCGCCCTGCGCGGGGAAGGCGTCTCCCGCAGGGACGTCGACGAGTCTCGGGACGTCGACCTGCACCGAACCCCGCCCGCGACCGTGTTCATGCTCCCTGCCTTCGCTCCGGACGAGTTCCCGGTCGATCAGAAGGAGGGCGACGTGGAGCGGATGATCGGGCTGGATCCGATCAGCAGTGCACGACTCGCCGAGTTCGCGGACCACATCGCCGGCACGGTCGACCCCTTCGAGGAGCACGGCGCCGTGGCGTAGTCGGGCGCTCAGCGTCGGCGCAGGGTCTCGAAGAGGCAGACGGTCGCGGCGATCGCAACGTTGAGGGACTCCGCGTCGCCCGCGAGCGGGATCCGCACGGCGAGGTCGGCCGTATCGAGCACCTCCTGCGGCAGACCGTGGGCCTCGTTGCCCATGATCCATGCCCCGCGCGTGGGGAGCTCCGTGGTGAAGAGGTCGTGATCGGCGTACCCGCTGGTCGCCAGCACGGAGATGCCCGCATCGTGCAGAGCGGGTGAGAGGTCCTCCGGGGCGATCCCGGCGACCACGGGCAGATGGAAGAGGCTGCCGGTCGCCGAACGGACGACCTTCGGGGAGTACAGGTCCACGGTGCCGGTCGTGGCGAGCACCGCGCGCGCCCCCGAGGCGTCGGCCGCACGGATCAAGGTGCCCGCGTTCCCGGGGTCCTGGACGCCGTGGAGGACGAGCGCCGTGAGCGGACCGTCCGGGAGGGAGTCGAGCACCGCGTGGAGCGACGGCGAGGGGAGGTCGGCGACGGCGAGCACGCCCTGCGGGGCAGCCATGGATGCCGCGGCGCCGTCCTCCTCGCCGCGGGTCATCGCACGCAGGATCGAGGGGTCGACGTCGCGGGGGCGGATCTCGTGCGCGTCCGCGAGCTCCAGGATGTCGGGATGCGCCGTGGCCCCGTCGGCGGTGACGTACAGCTCCCGTACGAGGAAGGAGGAATGCTGCAGGAGCGAACGGACGGCCTGCGGGCCCTCGATGCGGAACCGTCCCTGCTTGCGACGTGCGGAACGCCCGGACAGCGCGGCGATCCTCTTCACCCGATCTGATCTCGGGGAGGTGATCGCCCACCTGTCCGGGCGTTCCGTGGTGCTCATCGTGCGAGCCGGCTGTCGAGGGTCAGGCCGCGGGGGCGTTGACGTCCTTCGGCAGGGCACTCTTGGCGGTCTGCACGAGCGCGGCGAAGGCCGGCGCGTCATTCACCGCGAGCTCGGCGAGCATGCGACGGTCGACCTCGACACCCGCGAGCCCGAGGCCCTGGATGAGACGGTTGTAGGTCATGCCGTTCGCGCGCGCCGCAGCGTTGATGCGCTGGATCCACAGACGACGGAAGTCGCTCTTGCGGACCTTGCGGTCGCGGTAGTTGTAGGTCTGCGAGTGGAGCACCTGCTCCTTCGCCTTGCGGTACAGGCGCGAGCGCTGCCCGCGGTAGCCGCTGGCCTGCTCGAGGATCTCCCGACGCTTCTTCTGGGCGTTGACCGCCCGCTTCACGCGTGCCACGTGATTCTCCTTCGCTGGTGTTCGAGTTCGATGGTGCGGGAACTCAGGAATCCCGCGAGGGGGCTCAGCGGCCCAGGAGCTTCTTCACGCGCTTGGCGTCGGACTTCGCGACGTTCGTGTCGCTGCCCAGACGGCGCTTGCGGGTGGAGCTCTTGTGCTCGAGCAGGTGGCGAGCGTTCGCCTTCTCGCGCATGAGCTTGCCGGAGCCGGTCACCCGGACGCGCTTCTTGGTGCCCGAGTGGGTCTTGTTCTTCGGCATCAGCCTGTTCTCCTTCTGAATGGGATCGTGGGCCCGCACGCGGGGTGCGGGCGAGCGATCAGGACTGGGGCTCCGGCGCGGAGTCCGGAGTGGCCTGCGCGGCGTCGGTGCCCGACGTCGTGGCAGCAGCCGAGGTGGCGTCGGCGGCCGAGGTGTCGGCAGGAGCGGAGTTCGCGGCGGCGTTCCCCTTGTCCTTGGCCTTCTCGGCGTCGGTGCGGCGCTTGCGCGCCTCCGCACGGGCCTGGGTCTTCTTCTTCACCGGGCCGAGCACCATCACCATGGTGCGACCGTCCTGGCGAGGGTGCGACTCGACGAAGCCGAAGTCGGCGACGTCCTCCGCCATCCGTCCCAGCAGCTGGATGCCGCGCTCGGGACGAGCCTGCTCGCGGCCGCGGAAGCGCACCATGACCTTGACCTTGTCACCGCCGGCGAGGAACTTCTCCACGTTGCGACGCTTGGTCTCGTAGTCGTGGGTATCGATCTTCAGACCCATACGAATCTCCTTCTGGAGAGTATTGGTCTGGTTCTTGCGGGACTCGCGTGCCTTCATGTTGGCTTCGTACTTGTACTTGCCATAGTCCATGAGACGGCACACGGGCGGATTCGCGCCCGGGGCGACCTCGACGAGATCGAGGTCGGCCTCCGCGGCGAGCCGCAGGGCGTCCTCGACACGCACGGTGCCGACCTGTTCGCCATTGGGTCCGACCAGCAGGACCTTCGGGACCCTGATCTGGCCATTGATGCGCTGTTCGCTGATGGGTGTCTCCTCACCTCGGTGTCCGACGACATGACGAAGGCCCCCACACGGATGTGGAGGCCTCGAGTGCACGCGCCGCACGGGCGCGCTGCCGACGCGGACGTCAGGCTGCGACACGACCCCGACGACTGCACGCCGCGAGGTGGGAGAGGCTCCACTTGCACAGGGGAACGTCATGTTCCGGTCACCTATGCTACCAGCAGGACGACGCCGCGCCCCGTGACATGCGTCGCCCCTCCCCTCGACCTCGTGAAGGACCCTGTGAACGACATGCCCGACCTCGGCACCCCCTCCAGCCCCGCCGACGACGCGGACTCCCCCGGCACTGCCGGCTCCCCCGAGGTACCGCAGTCCTTCCGGTTCGAGGAGGCGCGCAGCTCCTCCGGTCAGGGCGCGCACGACCACTCGGGGCACAGCCACCAGGACGCCGAGATCGGGATCGCGTCCGACGCCGCGCGCGACATCGCGGACGTCGCCGCCGTCGAGATCATCTCGAGCGCGGCAGTGCACCTGATGAGCGCGGCCGCCGTGAAGATCGGGCTCGCCGAGGACGAGACCACGGGCCACTACCAGGATCTCGACGAGGCACGGAAGCTCATCGCCTCCCTCGCCGGGCTCGTCACGGCCGCCTCCCCCGAGATCGGCAACGAGCATGCGCGCTCGCTGCGCGACGGCCTGCGCACCCTGCAGCTCGCCTTCGCGGAGGCCCTGCCGTTCCCCGACGAGCCGGGGCGGGCACCGGGCGAGAAGTGGACCGGCCGCGTCAGCTGATCCGTCAGCGGCGGGACGACCGACACGATCGTCCGGGCGTCGGGCCGGGCGCGCTCACCGTCCCAGCGTGAGCTTGAGCGAGCTCACGCGGTCCGCGACGAGCATCGAGGCGCCGAGGTGCTCGCCGAGCGCCCCGACGACCCTCTGCACGTCGGCCCCGTCGAGCCCGGGACGCAGGCGCACCAGCAGATCCACCTCGGCTCGCTCCCCGGGGCGCGGCTCGAGCGCGAGCACCTCGAGCAGGGTGTCGGCGATGCGCGCGAGCTCGGCGGCGACCTCGGGGTCCTGGTGCGGGGGCACCCAGTCTCGTCCCTGCGCGAGCGCCCACAGCACGGAGCGCTGCAGGAGCACCGGCCCGCACGCGTCGGCCGCGGGGTCCGCACCTGCCGCAGCCGGGCCCCCCGCCTCGCCGTCCGGCCACTCGACCGCCTGCGCGGCGGGATTGAGCACGAGCTGGGTGATGCCCTCCTGCACGGCCGCCTGGGCGGCCTGCGCGGTGGGCGTGGGGACGGGCCGGGCGCGCTGCTGCCAGCGCTGCAGCTGGGCGACCGAGGTGAACACCGGGAGGACACGGGATCCGTCGGGCGCGGTGATGGAGACCATCGCCATGTCCGCCCCGTTGTCGCCGGTCAGGCCGTGGGCCGTCGTGCCCTCCTCGGTGGCGACGGCCATGATCGGCACGAGCACGCGGCTGCCGGCGAGCGCGGCGACCAGGTGCTGACGGGAGGGGTCGTGCCCGGCGATCAGCGCGTCGAGCGCCTCGGCGACGGGGCGCGGGGTGGTGCCGTCGTCCTCGGGGAAGGGGCTCGTGGTGTAGTCACGGCCCGCCCAGCTGGTGCCCGCGGTGTCGGTGAAGCGCGACTTCTCGCGGAAGTGCGCGGGCAGGGAGCGCCCGCCCACGGTGCTCTCCGGGTCGGGCACGCCTCCGCTCCCCGGGTCCGGCACCTCTCGGCTCGACGGCTCGGGCACCTCTCCCGCGGGCGTCATGGGCGTCCCGCCACCTCGAGGGCCTCGGGCAGGGTGAACGCGCCGGCGTAGAGGGCCTTGCCGACGATCGCGCCCTCGACGCCCTCGGGCACGAGGGTCCGCAGCGCTGCGAGGTCGTCGAGCGAGGAGATGCCGCCGGAGGCCACGACCTTCGCGTCGGTGCTCTCGCACACGCGGCGCAGCAGGTCCACGTTGGGACCGCTCATCATGCCGTCCTTCGTCACGTCGGTGATGACATAGCGGGCGCAGCCGGCGGCGTCGAGGCGCTCGATCGCCTCCCAGAGGTCGCCGCCCTCCTTGGTCCAGCCGCGCGCGGCGAGCGTCGAGCCGCGCACGTCGAGGCCCACGGCGATGCGGTCGCCGTGCTCGGCGATGACCTCGGCCGTCCACTCCGGGTTCTCGAGCGCGGCGGTGCCGAGGTTCACGCGGCGGCAGCCGGTCGCGAGCGCGGCCGTGAGGCTCGCGTCGTCGCGGATGCCGCCGGAGAGCTCGACCTGCAGGTCGACGGCCGCGACGACCTCGGCGAGCAGGTTCGCGTTGCTGCCGCGCCCGAAGGCGGCGTCGAGGTCCACGAGATGCAGCCAGCTCGCCCCGCCCTGCTCGAAGGTGCGGGCGGCCTCGAGCGGCGAGCCGTAGCTGGTCTCGGTGCCGGCCTCGCCCTGGACGAGGCGCACGGCCTGGCCGTCCTGGACGTCGACGGCGGGCAGGAGTTCGAGAACGGGGCTGGTCATGGGGTCCTCCGGGAGCGGACGGTGGGAGAGGCGAGAGGATGGGCCGGCGGGAACGCGCGTCAGGTCTGGATGCGCCAGATGCAGACGGCCACGCAGACGAGGCCGAGGACGAGGAGCAGGATCCGCAGCCACCAGGGCTTGCCGGAGCGGTGGAAGGACCACGCGCCGCCGAGCAGCATCCCTCCGGCGAAGAGCATGACGAAGGCGAGGATCATGAGGCGGCCCCCGCATCGGCGTCGGCACCGGCATCGGCGTCGTCCGTCGACCTCGTCGAGAGGCGCGGCAGTCCCGCGAGCCAGTTGCGCAGCAGCCGCGTCCCGGCCCCGCCCGACTTCTCCGGGTGGAACTGGGTGGCGGTCAGCGCGCCGTTCTCGACGGCAGCGACGAAGCGGTCGCCGCCATGATCGGACCAGGTGACCAGCGGGTCGGGCATCGGCGGCTGCGACTCGAGCTCCCAGGAGCGGGCGGCGTAGGAGTGGACGAAGTAGAAGCGCTCGTCCTCGATGCCCGCGAACAGTCGACTGCCCTGGGGGACCTCGACGGTGTTCCAGCCCATGTGCGGGACGACGTCGGCCTCGAGGCGGGTGATCTCGCCGGGCCACTGGTTCAGGCCCGCCGCACGCTCTCCGTGCTCGGTGCCGGCCGCGAACATGACCTGCAGGCCCACGCAGATGCCGAGCACAGGAAGCCCTCCGGCCAGACGCCGCTCGATGATGCGGTCACCGCCCACGGCGCGGATCTGCGCGGCGGTCGCCGCGAAGGCGCCGACGCCGGGGACGACGAGGCCGTCGGCTCCGAGCGCCCTGTCGCGATCGGCGGTGAGCTCGACGTCCGCCCCGGCGGCCTCGAGGGCGCGCACGGCGGAGCGGACGTTCCCGCTGCCGTGGTCCAGGACGACGACGCGCGGCGCCGCGGAAGCGCTCGGCGGGGTGGGGCTGTTCTCGCTCCCGCTCATCGGCCCCTACGCCCCTTCGCGATCCAGGCGAGCGCCTCGTCGCGGGTGAGGACGGCGGGGTCGTAGCCCTCGCCGAGCGTGGAGGCGTCGGCCGCGCCGAGCATGAGCTGCTCGACGACCTCGTCCATCGCTCCCATGACGATCGCGGGCGAGACGTCGTCCCCGCGCTCCCCCGCCTTGTAGCGGGTCGCGGTCATGCGGTCGCCCTTGCGCCAGAACAGGACGACGCCATTGCGCTGCAGGGCGGTCGAGGTGACGGCGGCGAGCTCGTGGGCGGCGTCCTCCTGGAGGGCGCCGACGGCGATCGCGCCCATGCCCGTGTCGTGGACGCGGGCGCCGGCGGGGATGTCGGCGCCGTCGGTGCGGGCCTCGCGGCCCAGGCGGATCGCGCCGGCGAGCGCCTTCGCGGAGGCGACGGAGGTGGCGACCACGGCGATCGCGGGCTCCTCGTCGTCCCCGCCGCCGATGATGTCCTCGACGGTGAAGGGGGCGGACTCCTCCGCGGCGTCCTCGGCCTCGTCGCCGAGGTCGAGACCCTGGGTGAGGCGGGCGAACTCGGCGTCGATGTCGTCGTCGCCGCCGGAGGGGCGGGGCGGTTCTGCGGTGCTCACAGTGCTCCCTTCGTGGAGGGTATGTCGGCGACACGCGGATCGGGGGCGCACGCGGCGCGCAGGGCCCGGGCGAGGGCCTTGAACTGGGCTTCGACGATGTGGTGCGGGTCCCGGCCGGCGAGCACGCGCATGTGCAGGCAGATGGCCGCGTGGAAGGACAGGGACTCCAGGACGTGCCGGGTGAGCGACCCCGTGAAGTGCCCGCCGATGAGGTGCAGGGCCTGCGCCTCGCTCTCGCCGGTGTGCACGCAGTAGGGGCGGCCGGAGACGTCGACCACCGCGTGGGCGAGCGCCTCGTCGAGCGGGATCGTGGCCTCGCCGAAGCGGGTGATGCCGCGCTTGTCGCCGAGGGCCTCGCGCAGGCACTGGCCGAGCACGATCGCGGTGTCCTCCACCGTGTGGTGGACGTCGATGTCGGTGTCGCCGCTCGCGCGCACGGTGAGGTCGAAGCGCGCGTGGGTGCCCAGCGCCGTGAGCATGTGGTCGTAGAACGGCACGGAGGTGGAGACGTCCACCTGGCCGGTGCCGTCGAGGTCGAGGGAGACCTCGACGCTGGACTCGCGGGTGGTGCGCGAGATGCTCGCGGTGCGGTGCGCGCGGGTCTCGTCGGGGATCTGGGTCATCGGGGGTCGGCCTCCTCGAGGGCGGTGCGGAAAGCGGCGTTGTCCTGGGGCGCGCCGACGGAGACCCGCATCCAGGGCTCGGGCCCGACCTCGCGGATGAGCACGCCGCGCTCGAGCAGAGCCTCCCACACGTCGTGGCGGCTCGCGGCCCGGTGCAGGAGCGGCTCGAAGTACACGAAGTTCGCATCGGACGGGGCCACGACGTGACCGCGCTCGACGAGGTGGCCGAAGAGGGCGTCGCGCTCGGAGCGCAGCCGCGCGACCTGCCCCAGCAGCTCCTCGCGGTGTGCGAGGGCGGTGCGGGCGACGGCCTGGGTGACGGCCGAGAGGTGGTACGGCAGGCGCACCACCCGCACGGCGTCGACGATCCGCGGATCCGCGACCAGATAGCCCAGACGACCGCCGGCGAGCGCGAAGGCCTTCGACATGGTGCGGGTGACCACGAGGTTCGGGAACTCGCCGAGCAGCTCGAGGGCGCTGGGCACGCCGTCGCGCCGGAACTCGCCGTAGGCCTCGTCGACGACGAGCATCCCCGAGCTGGGCTGCAGCGCCTCGGCGGCGGCGCGCACGACCTCCGGGTCGAGCGCCGTCCCCGTCGGGTTGTTCGGGCTGGTGAGGACGACGATGTGCGGACGGTGCGCGGAGATCGCCTCGCGCACGTCGTCTGCGTCGAGCGCGAAGTCCGGGGCGGGCCCGCGAGCGGCGACGACCCAGCGGGTGAAGCTGTCGCGCGCGTACTCCGGATACATCGAGTAGTGCGGGGTGAAGCCGAGGGCCGTGCGCCCGGGTCCGCCGAAGGCCAGCATCAGCTGGTGCATGACCTCGTTCGAGCCGTTCGCCGCCCACACCTCCTCGATCGCGGGCGCGGGGATCCCGGACTCCGCGGCGAGGTAGTCGGCGAGATCGGCGCGCAGCGCCGTGAACTCGCGGTCGGGATAGCGGTTCAGGCCGCCCGAGGCCTCCTGCACCGCGTGCCCCAGATCGGCGGCGAGCGCGGTGGAGGGGCCGAAGGGGTTCTCGTTGACGTTCAGCAGGTGCGGAACGTCGATCTGCGGGGCCCCGTACGGCTCGACGCCCGCGAGGTCCTCGCGGCGCGGCGGGATGCCCGGGCGCACGGCCGGATCTGCGGGATCGGCGCCGGGCGCGGCGGGGTCGGGTCGGCTCGAGCTGGGCATGCCCCCATCGTAGAGGTCCGGACCTGGTGGGATCCGCGCTGCCCGGTGCGCGGAACCGGCCGTCGTCGGGCGTGGTCCGGCGCTCCGCTGCCGGGCGCTCCCGGACCGCGCTCACGTGCGTCCCGCCACGCTCCCAGCGCCCGACCACCCGCGGGTCGGTACCCTGGCGCGGTGCTTCGCTTCCTCGGTGCCCTGATCGGCGACGTCCTCGCCGTGGTCCTCTTCGTCGCGATCGGCCTGCTCCAGCACGGCTACGACATCTCGACGCAGAATCTCGTGCTGGTGGGCTGGCCCTTCGCGGCCGCCCTCCTCGTCGGCCATCTGGCCGCCCAGACGTGGCGCGCGCCCTTCCGCATCTGGCCGCAGGGCGTGTTCGTGTGGGCGATCACGATCGTCGGCGCCATGGCCGTGCGCACCCTCATGCAGGCCGGCACCGAGGTGTCCTTCGTGATCGTCACCTCGATCGTCCTCGGCGTGCTCATGCTGGGCTGGCGCGCGGTCGCGACCTTCCTCACCCGCGGCGAGCGCAGGGTCGTCGAGGTCGTCGACGAGGCGGATCTCGACGCGGAGACCGGGTCCGCAGACACCGCCGGGCCCGAGGTCGAGAAGTCCCCCGAGGGCGGGACCGTCGCCGAGAGGGCCGACAACTCCTGAGGAAACGGGGCGAGCCCCGCCGGAAGCACTCCCCCGTCGGCGACCCCGACCCTCACTCGCCGGGCGCGAACCTCACATCCACCGCGGTGCCGTGGGCCGGCAGGCCCTCGGAGCGGGCGAGCGTGGTCGCCGCCTCCCGTGACGCGGCGAGCGCGGTCTCGTCGTACTCGACGACGTGGATGCCGCGCAGGAACGACTGCACGCCCAGTCCCCCGGCGAAGCGCGAGGTGCCGCCCGTGGGGAGCACGTGGTTGGAGCCGGCCGCGTAGTCGCCCAGGCTCACGGGGCTGAAGGGGCCGACGAACACCGCACCGGCATTGGTGACGCGCGCGGCGACGCCGGCCGCATCGGCCGTCTGGATCTCGAGGTGCTCCGCGCCGTAGGCGTCGACGACCGCGAGGCCCTGCTCGATGTCGTCCACGAGGATCGCGCCGCTTTGGCGTCCGCGCAGCGCCTCCGCGATCCGGTCGTGGTGCTCGGCCGCGGGGACCTGGACGTCCAGCTCCTCCTCGACGCGGCCGACGAGGGCCTCGTCGTCCGTGACCAGCACGGCGGCGGCCATCGGGTCGTGCTCGGCCTGGGAGATGAGGTCGGCGGCGACCAGGCGGGGCTCCGCGGCGGCGTCGGCGAGGATCGCGATCTCCGTCGGTCCGGCCTCCGCGTCGATCCCGACGATGCCGCGCACCAGGCGCTTCGCCGCCGCGACGTAGACGTTCCCGGGGCCGGTCACGAGGTCCACGCCCTCGAGCGCGCGGCCGTCGCCGAGGTCGTCGGCGCCGTGGGCGAGCAGGGCGATCGCCTGCGCGCCGCCCACGGCCAGCACCTCCTCGATCCCCAGCAGGGCGCAGGCCGCGAGGATCGTGGGATGCGGCAGTCCGCCGCACTCCTTCTGCGGCGGGGAGGCGAGCACGATCGTGCCGACGCCCGCGGTCTGCGCGGGCACGGCGTTCATCACCACGGAGCTGGGCAGCACGGCGCGGCCGCCGGGGACGTACAGGCCCACGCGGCGCACCGGCACCCAGCGCTGGGTGACGCGTCCGCCGGGGATCACCTCGACGCTGTCGGGCTCGCGCACCTGGGCGGCGTCGACGGCCCGCACCCGCTCGATCGCGGTCTCCAGGGCCGAGCGCACCGACGGGTCGAGCTCGGCGAGCGCACGAGCGATCTCCTCGGGCGGGACGCGCAGGTGCTCGGGCCGCACCCCGTCGAAGCGCTCGGAGGCCTCGAGGACTGCGGCCGCGCCGCGCGTCGCGACGTCCTCGACGACCGGTGCGACGGCCTCGGCCGCGGCGGCGACGTCGACCTCGGGACGGGGCAGGGAGGCGGCGAGCTCGGCGGGGCCGGGACGGGTCCCGCGCAGGTCGGTCACGGAGAGGAAGGACATGGGGGGAAGTCTAGGAGGCCGCCCGCGCACCGGTCCCCTCGGCCCGACGCCTGGGACGGGCCGGGCGAGGTCGCGCGGTCGCGTCGCGGACGGGGTCGCGCGGCCCGGTCTTCCTGAGGACGCCGCGCGCGCCCTCGGATAGTCTTGACGTCGAGACATCACCACGACCCGAGGGAGCCCCACCGACCATGTCGCGGATCATCTACACCCACACCGACGAAGCACCGATGCTCGCCACCGTGTCGTTCCTGCCGATCCTGGAGGCGTTCTCGCGCACTGCCGGGATCGACGTGGAGACCCGGGACATCTCGCTCGCGGGCCGCATCGTCGCGGCCTTCTCCGATCTCCTGCCCGAGGACCAGCGCGAGGCCGATGCGCTCGCGGAGCTCGGCGAGCTCGCGAAGACGCCCGAGGCGAACATCATCAAGCTGCCGAACATCTCGGCCTCGGTGCCGCAGCTCAAGGCCGCGATCGCCGAGCTGCAGGCCGCCGGGATCGACCTGCCCGACTACCCCGAGTCCCCCTCGACCGACGCGGAGAAGGACGTGCGCGCCCGCTACGACGCCGTCAAGGGCTCGGCCGTGAACCCCGTGCTGCGCGAGGGCAACTCCGACCGCCGCGCGCCCCAGGCCGTGAAGAACTTCGCGAAGAAGCACCCCCACCGCATGGGCGAGTGGTCCGCCGAGTCGAAGACCTCGGTCGCGACCATGGAGTCCGACGACTTCCGGGCCAACGAGCAGTCCGTGGTCCTGGAGAAGGACGACGAGCTCTCGATCGTGCACGTGGCCGCCGACGGCACGGAGACCGTGCTGAAGCCCTCGATCCCCGTGCTCGAGGGCGAGGTCGTGGACTCGACCGTCATGAGCGCCCGCGCCCTCGATGCATTCCTCGCGGCGCAGGTCCAGGCGGCGAAGGAGCAGGGCGTCCTGTTCTCCGTGCACCTCAAGGCCACGATGATGAAGGTCTCCGACCCGATCCTCTTCGGACACGCGGTCCGCGCCTTCTTCCCCGCGCTCTTCGAGCAGTACGGCGAGCAGCTCGCCGCGGCGGGCTTGTCCCCGAACAACGGCCTGGGCGGGATCCTCGCCGGGGCCGACGCCCTGGACCCCGAGGTCGCCGCGGGCGTGCGCGAGGAGATCACCAAGGGCCTCGCCGAGGGTCCGGCGATCGCCATGGTGAACTCGCACAAGGGCATCAGCAACCTGCACGTGCCCAGCGACGTCATCATCGACGCCTCGATGCCCGCGATGATCCGCACCTCCGGCCACATGTGGAACAAGGACGATGCGGAGCAGGACACCCTGGCCGTCATCCCCGACTCCTCCTACGCGGGCGTCTACGCCGCGACCATCGAGGACTGCAAGGCGAACGGCGCCTTCGACCCGACCACCATGGGCACCGTCCCGAACGTCGGCCTGATGGCGCAGAAGGCCGAGGAGTACGGCTCCCACGACAAGACCTTCGAGATCGCGGCCGACGGCAGCGTCGAGGTGCGCGACTCCTCCGGCGCGGCGCTGATGGCCCAGCAGGTCGAGGCCGGGGACGTCTTCCGCGCCTGCCAGGCCAAGGACGCCCCGATCCGCGACTGGGTGCAGCTCGCCGTGCGCCGCTCGCGCGAGTCCGGGATGCCCGCCGTGTTCTGGCTGGACGAGTCCCGCGCCCACGACCGCAACCTGATCGAGAAGGTCGACGCGTACCTCGCCGAGGAGGACACCGAGGGCCTGGACATCCGGATCCTCTCCCCCATCGAGGCGACGAAGCACACCCTGGAGCGCGTGCGCCGGGGCGAGGACACGATCTCCGTGACCGGCAACGTGCTGCGCGACTACCTCACCGACCTGTTCCCGATCATGGAGCTCGGGACGAGCGCCAAGATGCTCTCGGTGGTGCCGCTGATGAACGGCGGCGGGCTGTTCGAGACGGGCGCGGGCGGCTCGGCCCCCAAGCACGTCCAGCAGCTCGTCGAGGAGGACTACCTGCGCTGGGACTCCCTCGGGGAGTTCCTCGCGCTCGCCGAGTCCCTGCGCCACCTCGCGCGCACCGAGGACAACGAGCGCGCCCGCGTGATCGCCGACGCCCTCGATCGCGCCACGGAGACCCTGCTGAACAACGGCAAGTCCCCGCAGCGCAAGCTGGGCACCATCGACAACCGCGGCAGCCACTTCTACCTCGCCCTGTACTGGGCGCAGGAGCTGGCCGCGCAGACCGACGACGCGGAGCTCGCCTCCGCCTTCGCCCCCATCGCCCAGGAGTTCGCGGCCAAGGCGGAGACGATCGACGCGGAGCTGCTCGCGGTGCAGGGCGAGCCGGCCGACATCGGCGGCTACTACCGCCCCGATGAGGCGAAGGCCGCGAGCGTCATGCGGCCCTCGACCACGCTGAACGCGATCGTCGAGGAGATCAGCTCCGCGCTGTGACTCGATGAGTGAGGAACGCACCCCTCGGAGCGGCCTGCCCGTGGAAGGGCCCGGATGCTGCGGCATCCGGGCCCTTCCACGTCGTCGGACCGGATGCGCCGGACGGACGCTCAGTCGCGGGACGTGCGTCCGAGCCGTTTCCACAGGAGCGCCCACTGGCGAGGCGCGAGATCCCGGGGACGGTCCCGGCGCGCGACGCCGGCCGCCCGCAGCGCATCGTCGATCCGACGTCGGCCCGACGCTCCGCGTGGAGGCAGAGCCCTCGGCAGGATCCGCTCGAGGGTCCCTCCCCCGCCCGCGAAGACACGGCGCGCGAAGCGCTCGTAGTCGGCGCGCTCGCGGAGCGGGAAGAGGGGACGCTCGCGGCGCTCGAGCACCAGGATCCCCCCGTCGACCGAGGGCACGGGGCGGAAGGCGCGTGCGGGCACGCGGCCCTCGAGACCCGCGTGGATCCACGGCGCGGCCTGGACGGTCATCAGGGTGGATCCGCCCACTCCGGCGCGCTTGCGGGCCACTTCCCATTGCGTGAGCAGGACGGCGCGACGCCAGGTGCGCTCCCGCAGCAGGCGCCGCAGGACGGGTGTGGTCAGGTGGAAGGGGATGTTGCCGACGATCGTCGTCGCCTCGAGCGGATGGGCGAGCGCATCGCCGGAGATCACGCGGACACCGGGCAGGCCGCGGCGCAGCGCCCGGGCGCGGTGCTCGTCGATCTCGAGTGCCGTGAGCGGCACGCCCCGTGCGGCGAGCACACGGGTGAGGGCGCCGTCACCGGCGCCGAGCTCGAGCACGCTCGTGCCGTCCCTGGGGACGAGGGCGGCGATCTGCTCGAGAGTGGGCCGGTGGACGAGGAAGTTCTGTCCGAGCTCATGGCGTCCGCCATGGAGGGAGCGTGGCATGGGGGTCTCCGTGCTGTCGGGTCGGAGCACCCGGCATCTCACCCGTGCCGGCGGCAGGGGGAGGCGAGGGTCGCGCGTCCGGGTGCGAGGGCTCTCGACGGGACGGCGCGCATCATGCGGCGGCGCGCCGTCAGGCGCGGCGGTCGCGGAAGGTGAGTGCGCGGTCCGCGAGGACCGCACGGAGCAGAGTTCCCATGGATCGGACGGTATCGAGGGAACGGCCGGGGCGTCGAACGAATTCTCGGGACGCTCCGCCTGCACCGGGGGTCGTGGGAGCGGGGCGGCCCGCTCAGCCAAGGAGGGGCGGCCCGCTCAGCCCAGGATCTGCCGCACGAGGGCGAGGAGCGCGACCACGACGATGGTGCCGCGCAGCACCCATTCGGGAAGGCGCTTGGTGAGGTGGGATCCGAAGTAGCCGCCGAGCAGGGCGCCGAGCGCGATCGCGATCACGCCCTCCCACCGCACGTCGGCGCCGAAGGCGAAGTGGGCGACGAGGTAGACGAGCGCCGCCATCACGTTCACGAGCAGGCTGAACAGGTTCTTCACGGCGTTGACGCTCTTCATCGAGCGGCCCGTGAAGGCGCCGAGCAGGCCGAGGTAGAGGATGCCCTGCGCGGCCGTGAAGTACCCCCCGTACATCGAGGCGGCGCCCATGGAGACCATGAGGCCCGGCGAGCGGTAGGCGGCCGCGCTGCTGCCGGCGTCCGAGTCCCCGCCCCCGTGCCCGACGCGCGTCGCGGGGACGTCGCCGATGGCCCGTGCGTCCTTCGCCGCACCCACGGTCGTTCCGCTCCCCCGCCGCGGGATCCAGGTGGCCAGTCGCTTCTGGAAGACCACGAGCAGCAGGGCGACCACGATGAGGATGGGGACGACGACCCTGAGCGCTCCGGGCGGTGAAACCAGCAGCAGGCAGGACCCGATGGTCGCGGTCACGACCACGATGGCGACGAGCGGGCGCACGTCGCGCCATTCGGCGGAGATCTCGCGTCGATAGCCGAAGAACGAGCCGACGGTCGAGAACACCATGCCCATGGTGTTGGTGCGCACGGCGGTGCCGGGATCGAGCCCGAGGGCGAGGAGCACGGGGAGCGTGAGCAGGGATCCGCTGCCCACCGCGGAGTTGATCGCGCCCGCGAGGGCACCCATCACGAGCAGCACCACGAGCGACTGCGGATCCACGCGCCCTCTCCTCCTTCGCCGCCCCTCGTGCCCGAGGGACGCATGCGGCGGACCGCTCGGCGGATGCGGCCCGACCTGCAACCCTAGACCCGGACACAGGGCTGCTCGGGTCCGGCCTCACTCCTCGGAACGGGCCGCACCCGGAGGGCCCGCGAACCCCTCGAGCACACGCGAGGCCCCGGGCATTCCGCCCGAGGCCCCGCGCGCGACGTCGACCGTCCGACGCTGATCCGTGTCAGCCGAGTCCGTGTCAGCCGAGCGCCGCCACGGCGGCGTCGTAATCGGGCTCCTCGGAGATCTCCGGGACCAGCTGGCTGTGGATCACTGTGCCGTCGGCGTCGATGACCACCACCGCCCGCGCCAGCAGCCCCTGCAGAGGACCGTTCGTCTGGGTGACCCCGTAGTCCTCTCCGAAGGAGGAGCGGAAGGCGGAGCCGGTGACGACGTTCGTGAGGCCCTCGGCGCCGCAGAAGCGGGCCTGCGCGAAGGGCAGGTCCTCGGAGGCGCACACCACCACGGTGTTCTCGAGGCCGCTCGCGATCTCGTTGAAGCGGCGCACGCTCATCGCGCAGGTGCCGGTGTCCAGGGACGGGAAGATGTTCAGCACGACCCGGCGGCCGGAGAAGTCGCCGGAGGCGACCGTGCCGAGGTCCTGCCCGACGAGCTCGAACGCGGGGGCGGCGGAGTCGACGGCGGGGAGCTCGCCGACGGTGGTGACGGGGGTGCCCTTGAAGGCGGTGGTGGCCATGTCATGCATCCTTCTGCTCGATGTGCGCTGGTCCTTCCATTGTGCCCCGTCGGCCCCGACTCATCGCTGCGAGGCGAAGGTCTCCCGCAGGCGCGCGGTCTGCGCGGCGACGTCGAAGTCGGCGGCGGGCCACTGCGGGTCGATCTCGCTCAGAGCCTGCAGCAGCAGCTGCTGCACGGCGATCCGGGCGTACCACTTGCGGTCGGCCGGGACCACGACCCACGGCGCGTGCGGGGTCGAGGTGGCGCTGAGAGCCTTCGAGTAGGCGTCCATGTAGGCGCTCCAGTACCCGCGCTCGTCGATGTCCCCGGGGTTGAACTTCCAGTGCTTGTCCGGGCGCTCGAGGCGCTCCATCAGCCGCTCGCCCTGCTCGGCGTACGAGACGTGGAGCATGACCTTCACGATCGTGACCCCCGAGTCGGTGAGCTCCTTCTCGAAGGCGTTGATCGCGGCGCAGCGCCGCTCGATCTCCTCGGCGTCGGCCCATCCGTGGACCCGGTGGATGAGCACGTCCTCGTAGTGCGAGCGGTCGAAGACGCCGATCTGGCCGGCCGCGGGCACGTGCGGGCGGATCCTCCACAGGAAGTCGTGCTGGCTCTCCTCCTCGGTGGGCGCCTTGAACGCGGTGATCGAGACCCCCTGCGGATCCACGGCGCCGACGACGTGCCGCATGATCCCGCCCTTGCCGGAGGTGTCCATGCCCTGGACGACCAGCAGCACGCTGCGCCCGCCGGACGCCTCCCCGTGATGGGCCGCGAAGAGTCGCTCCTGCAGATCAGCAAGGGAGCCGTCGCAGGCCAGGAGGTGCTTCTCGCCCTTCTTCTTGCCTCCGTCGAAGCCCGGGGTCGCGTGCGGGTCGAACTCGTGGACGTCGCCCGCCCACCCCGGCGGGACCGGGAAGCCGCCCGGGACGTCGTCCGGCAGGGACCCGGGTGCGAGGACGCCGGGTGGGAGATCGCGCGAGGACTTCGACGCCGCCGACGTCGCCGACTTCGCGCTCCCGCCCTGCTTCGCGCTCTTCGTCGGACGGGTGCTCTGCTGCTTCTTCGCCTGTGCCATGCACGGAGCGTAGTCGGATCCGCGGGTCGCGGCGCGGACCGGGCCCGAGGGGTTCCGCAGGAGCACCCTCAGCTCTAGCGTGGGGCACACGACGTATCCGTCCGGTCCGCCGAGGAACGAGGAGAGTCCCATGAACGAGGCCCCGACCCAGCCGGTCCGGCCCGCAGTCTGGCCCGCCGCCGAAGGCACCGCACCGGATCAGGAGGAGCTGCTCCGCCTGCACGGCTGGTGGCGCGCGGCGAACTATCTCTCCGTCGGTCAGATCTACCTGATGGACAATCCCCTGCTGCGCACGCCGCTCGCACGCGAGCACGTGAAGCCCCGCCTGCTCGGCCACTGGGGCACGACCCCCGGACTCACCTTCCTGTACGCGCACATGAACCGGGCGATCCGCCAGCGCGATCTCGACGCGATGTACGTGACCGGTCCCGGCCACGGCGGGCCCGGTGTGGTCGCCGCGGGGTACCTCGAGCACACGTACACGGAGACCTACCCTTCGGTCACCGAGGACGAGGCCGGCATGCGCCGCCTGTTCACCCAGTTCTCGTTCCCCGGCGGGATCCCGTCCCATGCGGCGCCGGAGACCCCGGGGTCGATCCACGAGGGCGGCGAGCTCGGCTACTCGCTCTCGCACGCCTACGGCGCCGTCCTCGACAACCCAGGGCTCCTCGCGTTCACCGTGGTCGGCGATGGAGAGGCCGAGACCGGACCGCTGGCCACGTCGTGGCACAGCAACAAGTTCACCAATCCCCTCACCGATGGCGTGGTGCTCCCCGTGCTCCACCTCAACGGGTACAAGATCGCGAACCCCACGGTGCTGGCGCGCATCGGCGACGACGAGCTCGCCGCCCTCATGCGCGGCTACGGCCATGAGCCGCTGTTCTTCACCGGCGGCTTCGACGACGAGGATCCGCTCTCGGCGCACAGGCGCTTCGCCGAGGTGCTCGATACGGCCCTGGACCGCATCGCGGAGATCAAGGCGAAGGCTGCCGAGGACGACGCCGCGGGACGGGAGCCCGAGCGGCCCACCTGGCCGATGATCGTCTTCCGCACGCCGAAGGGATGGACCGGGCCCGCGGAGATCGACGGCAAGAAGTCAGAGGGGTCGTGGCGGGCCCATCAGGTGCCATTGGCCAACGCCCGCGACACCGATGAGCATCTCGCGGTCCTGGACTCGTGGCTGCGCTCCTACCGACCCGAGGAGCTGTTCGACGACCAGGGGCGGCTGCGCGAGGAGTACGCGGACACCGCACCCGCCGGGACCCGGCGGATGTCGGCGAACCCGGTGACCAACGGCGGCTCCGTGCTGCGGGCGCTGCGCCTGCCCGACTTCCGCGAGCATGCGGTCGACGTCCCGCGCCCCGGGGCGACGACCTCGGAGGCCACGCGCGTGCTGGGTGACTGGCTGAGGGACGTGATCGAGGCCAATCCCGAGAACTTCCGCATCTTCGGACCCGACGAGACCGCGTCCAACCGTCTTCAGTCCGTCTACGAGGCCACCGACAAGCAGTGGAACGCGCAGTTCGTGGCGGACGACGACGAGGAGCACCTGGCCCGCAGCGGCCGCGTCATCGAGGTGCTCAGCGAGCACCAGTGCCAGGGGTGGCTCGAGGGCTACCTCCTCACCGGCAGGCACGGGCTGTTCAACTCCTACGAGGCCTTCATCCACATCGTCGACTCGATGGTGAACCAGCACGCGAAGTGGCTGAAGGTGACGAACGAGCTCGAGTGGCGCCGGCCGCTGGCCTCGCTCAACTACCTGCTGAGCTCCCACGTGTGGCGCCAGGACCACAACGGCTTCTCCCATCAGGACCCGGGATTCATCGACCACATGGTCAACAAGAAGGCCGAGATCGTGCGGGTCTACCTGCCGCCGGACGCCAACACGCTGCTGTCCACCTACGACCACTGCCTCCGCTCGCGCCAGTACGTGAACGTGGTCGTCGCGGGCAAGCAGCCGGGACCGCAGTGGCTGAGCATGGACGAGGCGATCGTCCACTGCACGCGCGGCCTGGGCATCTGGGAGTGGGCAGGCACCGAGGTCGAGGGCGAGGAGCCCGACGTCGTGCTCGCCTGCGCCGGGGACATCCCGACGATCGAGGTGCTCGCGGCGGCGAAGATCCTCCGCGAGCAGATCCCCGACCTGCGCGTGCGGGTGGTCAACGTGGTGGACCTGATGCGCCTGCAGCACGACTCGGAGCATCCGCACGGTCTCTCGGAGAGGGAGTTCGACGGGATCTTCGGCGAGTCCTCCCCCGTCGTCTTCGCCTATCACGGCTATCCGTGGCTGATCCACCGTCTGAGCTACCGCCACGATCGCGCCTCACGGATCCACGTGCGCGGCTACAAGGAGGAGGGCACGACCACGACGCCCTTCGACATGCTCATGCGCAACGACATGGACCGCTACCACCTGGTGATCGACGCGATCGATCGGGTCGACGGCCTGGGAACCCGCTTCGCCGGCCTGCGCCAGCGGATGGTCGACTCCCGCATCCGGGCACGCGAGTACGCGTACACCCAGGGCGCGGACCATCCCGAGGTCGCGACCTGGCAGTGGGACGACAACGCTGACGAGTCGGAGGCGGCGAAGGGCACCGTCACGGCTGACACCGGCGGCGACAACGGGTGAAATCTCGCCGGATCACGCCCGGAGGGGCCGGACTGGACGAGCTCCTCCTCGCAGGCGCCGATCGCGTCGCACCGATCTTCCTGGATGCCGGCACGGCATGGGATCAGTCGGCGTCGACGCTCACCCTGCCGCTGTCGACGTCGACGGTGACCTCGTCGGTCTCGTGCTGCGATCCGATGTCGAACTGGTAGGCGCGGTGCCCGTCGTCCCACTCGAGCTTCCAGCTGCGCAGGGGCCCGTCGGCCTTCTTCGAGGCGGACTCGAGCGCCTGGTCGAAGGTCATCGGATCGGAGAGGTCGATGGCCTTCTCGGTGTCGTCCGTGTGCTCCTGCTCGGAGTGCACGACCTTTCCGCTCACGGGGTCGATCGTGACCTCGTGGTCCTGCTCGCCGGCGAGGATCTTGACGTCGTACTGCCAGGCGTCGTCCTTCGAGTCGTGGTCCAGCTCGACCGCGTGGACGGTGCCGTCGCCCGCCTCGTCGGCGGCGAGGTCGACGGCCTTCTGCGCGTCCACGGGGAAGGCGACCTCGCGCAGGTCCGCGTCGGGGGCCGGCTGCGAGCTCACGGTCCCGCTGCCGCCCGCACTGTCGTCGCCTCCGTCCGAGGCGTCGCCTCCGCCCGACGCGTCGCCTCCGCCCGCGTCGGACCCGTCGCTCCCGCCGTCGGACGCGCCGCCGGTGTCCGATGAGGTGCCGCCGGAGTCGGAGGCGGAGGACCCGCCGCCCTGGTCGGTGGACTGCGAGGAGCCGCTCTCCGCGGCGTCGTCCTCGGGACCTCCGCAGGCGCCGAGGGCGGCCGCGGCGAGGATCCCGGTCGCCAGGAGCGCTGCCGTGCGACGGATGCGACGAGCCATGATGTTCCTCCCTGGGGTCTGTGCCGTGGTCGTACGCCAACCACCGTAACCACTGCTCTCGATTCCCGGGCCTGCGGTGACGTTAGGGTCTTCTCATCCTGGCCGCAGCGGTCGACGGGCACGAGGAGGAGCCATGGACGAGAAGGTCATCCGGCGGGTGGTGCGTGTGAGCGGACGCGTGCAGGGCGTCGGATTCCGCTGGGCCGCGGCGGACGCCGCGCAGGACCTGGGTGTCACGGGCACCGTGCGCAACCTCCTGAACGGCACCGTCGAGGCCGATGTCGAGGGGCCCGCCGAGGCCGTCGACCGGATGCTCGAGTGGCTCGCCGAGGGACCGCCGAGCGCCCGGGTGAGCGGGACCGAGGTGCGCGACGCCGATCCGCGCGGGACGAGCGGCTTCCGCATCGCAGGCTGAGCGGTCCCTCAGACGTGGGTGGGCGTGGTGCGCATGTAGCGCACCAGGATGACGAGGGCGATCGCGATCATCACGACGGAGGTCCCGATCATCGCCTCCTGTCCTGCCAGGTCGAGGATCCGCCCGCCGATCAGCGCGCCGAGAGCGATGGACACATTGAAGGCGGCGCTGTTCAGCGCGGTCCCCTCCTCGACGACCTCGCGGGCCTCCGAGCCGACGAACGCCTGCACGGTCACGGAGACCGCACCGGCGAACAGCCCCCAGAGCGGCATCACCACGAGCGCGGTCGCGCTCGAGGTCACGAGGAGAAGCCCGAGGAGGGCGAGCGCGAGTCCCGCGGCGATCACCAGGACGCCGAGAGGGGCGCTGCGCCGCAGCAGGATCCCCACGGCGAAGTTCCCTATCAGGCCCGCGATGCCGAAGGCCAGGAGCATGATCCCGATGCGGGTGTAGGGCACGCCGGCGCGCATGTGCAGCAGTGGGCTCACATAGCTGTACGTGATGAACTGCGCGGTGATCACCAGGGCGGTCAGTCCGAGGGCATGGCGCACGCCGCGCGAGCGGGCGGCGCGACCCATCATCCGCAGGGAGACCGGTGCACTGGTGCCCACGGGCGCGACGAGCACGGCCAGGAGCACGGCGACCACGAGCGCAGCCGCTCCCACCACGGCGAAGGACGTGCGCCACCCCAGATGCGTGCCGATCCAGGATGCGACCGGCACCCCGAGGACGAGCGCGGCGCCCGCGCCGCTGAAGGCGACGGTCAGCGCGCGCGAGGAGCGCGCGGGCGGCATCTGCGCGAGCGCGACGATCGCGAGCACCGCCCAGTAGAGGCCGATCGAGACGCCCGCGAACAGCCGCGCGATCAGCAGCACGGCGAAGCTCGGCGCGACCACGCTGAGCGCGCACGAGACGACGACGCTGAGCAGGGCGATCACGAGCACGAGCCGTCGATCGAGGCTTCCCACGATCACCGGCGTCAGCATCGCGATGGCACCGGCGAGCACGCCCGGGACCGTGACGGCCAGACCGCCCACGCCCTCGCTCACGCCGAGATCGGGGGCCATCACGCTGAGGACGCCGATCGGCAGCTCCTCGATCGTGATGAGGATGAAGATCCCCACGGCCAGTGCGATCACGGCGGCCCACTGCCGCAGCGACGTCATGGGTACCTTCCCTCCTCGTGCGCTCCCGAACTCATCACCGCCCGGGAACCGCCGGGCGGCCCTCACACCCTATGTCCAGGGGCGATGCCCCGCTGCGGCGCGCCCCTCCCGGGTGCGATGCCGCATTCCCCGGTACTGTGAGCGCGCTCGGGGACGCACGACGCGATCCCGGCGGAGCCCCCGACAGAGAGGCGGACCATGGCCGGCGGACTCGCAGCACTCCTGGACGACGTGGCCGCGATGGCCAAGATGGCAGCAGCCAGCGCGGACGACGTCGCGGCCGCCTCGGCGCGCACGAGCGCGAAGGCCGTGGGCGTCGTGGTCGACGACGCCGCCGTCACCCCGCAGTACGTGCGGGGGCTCGAGCCCCGACGGGAGCTGCCGATCGTGTGGCGGATCGCCCGCGGCTCGCTCGTCAACAAGCTCCTCATCACCCTGCCGGTCGCCCTGCTGCTGTCCTGGCTCGCCCCCTGGGCGCTCACGCCGATCCTCATGCTCGGCGGCACCTTCCTGTGCTTCGAAGGGGCGGAGAAGATCTGGGAGCTCGTCCACCCGCACGGGCACGACGACACGAGCGGGCACGGGGCCGGCTCCGGGGCGCCCTCGTCCGAGCAGGACGGCGCCGCCGAGGACGGGATCGTCAAGGGCGCCGTGCGCACGGACCTCATCCTCTCGGCGGAGATCATGGTGATCTCTCTCAACACCGTCGCCGACCAGCCGTTCCTGCTGCGCACCGCGGTGCTGATCGTCGTCGGCATCGCGCTGACCGCGCTCGTCTACGGTGCCGTCGGCCTCCTCGTGAAGATGGACGACATGGGCCTGGCGATGGCCCGACGCGACTCCCCCGCCGCCCAGCGCATGGGGCGCGGGCTGGTCGCGGCCATGCCGCACGTGATGACGGTGATCAGCTACGTGGGGATGGCAGCCATGCTCTGGGTGGGCGGGCACATCCTGCTCGAGGGAACCCACGAGCTCGGCATGGAGGTCCCCTACGCCTGGGTGCACCATCTCGAGGAGCTGCTCGCGCGGATCCCCGGGATCGGCGGCGCGGTCGGCTGGCTCGGCGCGACCCTCTGCTCGATGCTGCTCGGGCTCGTCGTCGGCGCCCTCGTGCTGCTCGTGGTGCGGATCGTCGCCCCGCCTCCGCGGGAGGCGGGGCGAGGCGGCCTGAGCCCTCGGCGTCGCCCCGCACCCGGGAGCGTCGGCGCCGGCGCCGTGCGGCGGTGCCGCGCACGGAAGCGGCCCGCGGGCCCCAGGCGACTGCCCGGGGTCCGCGGGCCGCTCGCGTCCGACGTGCTCGGTGCCGGCCCGCGCGGGGCCTCAGATCCCCGCGACGGCCTCGGCGATCGGCGTGTCGCCGTCGTTGAACTGCACGAACCGGCCGAAGGTCTCGGGACGGTCGATCACTGCGGCGATCACCTGGGCGACGTTCGCACGGCTGACCGTGCCGCTCTCCGCGGCCTCCACGTCGATCCTGCCGCTGGGCTCCTCGAGGGTGAGGCCGCTCGGGCCGAGGATCGTCCAGTCCAGGTCGGTGCCGCGCAGGTGCTCGTCGGCCGCGGCCTTGGACTCCGCGTAGGCGAAGAAGCCGTTGCCCGGGTCGACCCCGTGGTCGGGCCCGGCGCCGAAGTAGCTGACCATGACGTACCGGCGGGCGCCTGCGCGCGCGGCGGCGTCCATCGAGGCGATCGCGCCGTCGCGGTCCACCGCGTACGTGCGCTCCGGATCCCCGCCGCCGGCGCCGGCCGTCCAGACGACGGCGTCGGAATCCGCGATGAGATCCTTCCAGCCCTCCTCGTCCAGGCGCTCGATGTCGATGACGACGGCTCCCGCTCCGGTCGCCTCGATGTCGGCCACCTGGTCCGGATCGCGGATGACCGCGCGCACCTCGTGCCCCGCCGTGACGAGCAGCGGCTCGGCGAGCAGCGCGACCTTGCCATGTCCTCCGATGAGTGTGATCTTCATACGCCCCACACTGGCACCTGGCGGGCGTCGGGGGAAGCCCCGTGCGCTCGTGGCGGAACCCGTGGCCGCGGGCCCGCCGCGTGTGACGCTTGCCACGGACGTGCTGACATGGGAGCGTGGAGCGCGCTCGAGCTCCGTCCCCAGCGCGCGATCGGCTCGCCGGTCCGCGCATGCACTCGCGCTCCCCTCTCCCGCCTCAGGAGGCCCCGTGGAACCCCTCGCCCGCCGATCGCTCCTCCGCGCGTCCACCGGTGCCGCCGCCGGCAGCGCCGCCGTCGCCCTCGGCGCGGGCTCCGCCCGGGCCGAGGGCACCGCAGCCCCCGCCGGGCACGGAAAGCGGCACGACCGTGGGCACGACAGCGCGCCGGTGCGCGAGTTCCGGGCCCTGTGGATCGCCGCGGTCGACAACATCGACTGGCCCTCGAGAACAGGGCTGAGCGCACTCGAGCAGAAGCACGAGTACCTCGCCTGGCTCGATCTGGCCCAGGACCTCGGCATGAACGCGGTCATCTCCCAGGTGCGGCCGACGGCCGACGCGTTCTGGCCCTCGTCCTTCGAGCCCTGGTCGACGTGGCTCACGGGCACCCAGGGCAAGGACCCCGGATACGATCCGCTCGCCTTCCAGATCGACGCCGCCCACAGCCGGGGCCTCGAGTACCACGCCTGGTTCAATCCCTACCGGGTGTCGATGAACAGCGACGACCCCGCCGACCTCGTCGAGGACCATCCCGCGCGCACCCACGAGGACTGGTCCTTCTCCTACGGAGGCAAGCTGTACTACGACCCGGGCGTCCCCGCGGTCCGCGCTTTCGTGCAGGACGCGATGATGGACGCCGTCTCCCGCTACGACGTCGACGGCGTGCACTTCGACGACTACTTCTACCCCTACCCGGTCGAGGGCGAGGAGCTGCCGGACGCCGGGACCTTCGAGCGCTATGGCGACGGCTCCTCCTCGATCGAGGACTGGCGGCGGGAGAACGTCGACCTGCTGGTGAGCGAGATGCACGAGAGGATCCGCGGCGAGAAGCCGCATGTGCGCTTCGGCATCAGCCCGTTCGGCATCTGGAGGAACTCCACGAGCGATCCCGCGGGGTCGGACACCGCGGGATCGGAGTCGTACGAGATCATCTCCGCCGACTCCCGGCGCTGGGTCCAGCAGGGCTGGGTCGACTACATCAACCCGCAGATCTACTGGCAGATCGGCCACGAGCTCGCCGACTACGACACCCTGGTGCGCTGGTGGGCGGACCTCGCGGAGGACTCCGAGGTGGCGCTGTTCGTGGGCGAAGCGGCCTACAAGGCGGTCGACGGCACCTTCGAGGATCCCGCGGAGCTCTCCGAGCACGTGGAGCTGGGCCGGGAGCTGGGCTCCGTCGGGGGATACGTCTGCTTCAGCGCGACGAGCATGCGCGATGACGAGACCGGCGCGGTGAAGCAGCTCGTGCGCGAGCGCTTCGCACACCCGGCCATCGTCCCCGTCATCCAGAGCGTCGAGGGGACTGCGCCCGCCGCGCCCTACCTGCAGTCCGTGCGCTCCTCGCGCAGGGGCGTCACGCTGCGCTTCACCGGGGAGGCGACCAGCTTCGCCGTCTGGCGCCTGCGCTCACCGCACGTGACGAGCCGGGATCTCGCGGATGCGCGGAACCTCGTCGCCGTGGTGCGGGCCGACGAGGGCCAGAGCGTCCAGCAGTACACGCACACGGGCGCGGAGGCACGCGGCTGGTACGCGGTGACGGCACTCGACCGCACCTGGCGCCAGAGCGGCCCCTCGACGGTGCGACGCCCGCGGGGCTGACGCCCGCGGTGCGACGCCAGCGGGTCTGACGCCCGCGGGAGGACAGGCGCGGAGCCGGATGGGGCGGGACTCAGGCCCCGGTCGCGGGCGTGACCGGAGGCTCGGCCGACCACGGGAAGACGATCCACTCGTCGGTGCGCCGCCAGACGAAGTCCGGATCGACCACGGAGGCGGACTTCGCGTAGAGCACCGCGCTGCGGGCGTCGGCGCCCATCTCGCGCAGGAGCTTCAGCACGAGGGCGAGGGTGCGTCCGGAGTCGGCGACGTCGTCCACCACCAGCAGGCGCTTGCCCTGGATCGACTCCGTGTCCAGCATCGGCGCCAGCAGCACCGGATCCGGCAGGGTCTCGTGGACGTCGGTGTAGAACTCGACGTTGATCGCGTCGGCCAGCTTGAGCCCCAGGGCGTAGGAGAGCGAGCCGGCGGGCAGCAGGCCCCCGCGCGCGACCGCGATCACGATCTCGGGATCGAAGCCCGAGTCGGCGATGGTCTGCGCGAGCTCCCGGGACGCGGTCCCGAACAGCTCCCAGTCGAGGACCTCCTTCGTCACGAGATCGGAGGAATCGGCGTGGTAGGCCTGCGACATCTGGGCTCCTGGGACGGATCGAGCGGGGGTCCACCGATGCTACCGCCCGCGGGAGGTCGCCGACCGAGCGCCCGCGTACTGCGCCCACAGGTCCCCACATTTCATTCTGTTGTTTTCTGTGGGTTCATGTTCTAGTGTGTGGCTCATCCCGGCAGCCGGACCGTGCTCCCGCTGCCCTCCCCTCCGATGACGCAGGTGATGTGATGTACGCCCAGGAGCGACAGCGCCAGGTCCTCGATGCGCTCGAGGAGGCCGGCCGCGTGACCGTCTCGGACCTGGCCGAGCGCTTCGACGTGACCACCGAGACCGTGCGCCGTGACCTCGACGACCTCGAGCGGCGCGGCCTGCTGGCCCGCGTCCACGGCGGGGCGATCGCCCGCCGCACCCGCGACGCGGAGCCCGACCTCGACACCCGTCGGACCACGAACACCCAGGCCAAGCGCCGGATCGCCGATGCAGCCCGGGAGCTCCTTCCCCCGGATCCCGAGGCGCCCGTGCTGCTGGACGCAGGCACCACGACCCTCGCGCTGGTCCCCCATCTCGCCGAGCGCACCGGCCCCGTGCTCACCCACGCGCTCGACGTCGCACAGGCGGCGCTGGGCCTCGACGGCCCGCCCGTCCACGTGCTGCCCGGGCGACTGCGTCCCGGCACCGGGGCGGGCGTCGGCGCGGAGACGGTGTCCGCTCTCGCGCGGCTGCGCCCCGAGGTCGCGTTCCTGGGATGCAACGGATTCGACGGCGCGGAGCTGTTCACCCCCGATCCCGAGGAGGGCGCGGTCAAGAGCGCCATCGTCGAGCGCGCGAGCCGGCGCGTGCTGCTGGCGGACTCCTCGAAGGCCCAGGTGCGCCGGCTCGTCGCCTTCGCCCGCACGGCCGACATCGACGCCCTGGTCACCGACTCGCACCTGCCCGAGGCGCTGCGCTCCGAGCTCGAGGACGCCGGCACCGAGGTGGTGGTCGCATGATCCGCACGCTCACCGCGAACCCGTCACTCGACCGCATGGTCGTCCTGGGCTCTCCCCTCGCCCCGGGCGGAGTGCACCGCATCGTCCGCGAGGCCACCCAGGCCGGGGGCAAGGGAGTGAACGTCGCCCGGGCCCTGCACCTCGCCGGCGCCGAGGTCGAGACGCTCGTGCCGGTCGGGGCCGAGGACCCCTACCGGGCTCTGCTCGAGGACTCCGACGCGCCGCTGCGCACCTCCCCCGTCGCCGGCCCCGTGCGCACGAATCTCACGGTGCTCTCACCGCCCGAGGGCGCCGAGAGTGCCGGCAGCACCGGCGGCACCGCGTCCACCGAGGACCCCGACGCCCACGCCGACTCCGCCGGCACGGTGACCACGAAGCTCAACGAGCCGGGCGCGAGAATCTCCCCTGCCGAGCTGGCGGCCCTCGAATCCGCCCTGCTCACAGGGTCGGGCGGCGGCGCCTTCGGCGGTCCGCCCGGCCATGACGCGTCCACGGACGAGCGGTCCCTCGCGCACACGGTGATGCTCTCGGGATCCCTCGCCCCCGGCTTCCCCGAGGACTGGTACGCGCGGATGGTCCGGAGGCTGCACGAGCGCGGGGCCTGGGTGGGCGTCGACACCTCCGACGCACCCCTGCGCACCCTCGCCGCCGCCTGGACAGAGGACCCGGTGTGCGCCCCGGACCTGCTCAAGCCCAATGCGCTCGAGCTCGCGCAGCTCACCGGCCTCGATGCCGTCGCTCTCGACGCCCTCGAGCGCGCGGGCACGGATCTGGACTCCGCCGAACTGGGCCCCGTGGGCGAGGCCGCGCAGGACCTGCGGGCGCAGGGCGTCGCGAACGTCCTGGTGACCCTCGGTGGAGCGGGCGCGCTGCTCGCGAGCGCGCAGGGCACCTGGTTCTGCCCCGCGGGCCCCACCCGCGTGGTCTCCACGGTGGGCGCGGGCGACTGCGCGACCGCCGGTTTCCTGCTCGCCCGCAGCCGCGGCGAGGACGCGCCCTCCTCTCTCGCCCGCGCCGTCGCCTACGGCAGCGCGGCCGTCGCCCTGCCCGGCACCACCATCCCCCGCCCGGACCAGGTCGTCGCCCGACCCGATGCCGTGCGGGCCCTCTGACCCGCACGACTACACCGGACATCCGACCCGACGTGACGTCGGCCCACCGCCGACGACCGATGACCCCCGCCCGGCTGGAGCCGGGCCCTCCGAAGAAGGAGCTGGCCATGTCAGAACCCCTCATGACCGCAGATCTCGTCCGCCTGGACGTCGAGCCGGCGGGAGACAAGTCCGCGGTGATCGGCCAGATGGCCGACCTGATCGCCGCGACCGGACGCTCGGACCGCGACGGGCTCGAAGCCGGGCTGCTGGCCCGCGAGGAGTCCTTCGCCACCGGCATGCCCGGCGGCTTCGCGATCCCCCACTGCCGCACGGAGGCCGTCCACGAGGCCGCTCTCGGCCTGCTGCGGCTCTCCGCACCAGTCGACTTCGGATCCGCCGACGGGCCGGCCGATCTCGTGATCGGTATCTCGGCGCCCGCCGGGACGGACGACCAGCATCTGCGTCTGCTCGCGCAGCTCTCGCGCGCCCTCGTGCGCCCGGAGTTCCTCGCCTCGCTGCGCGCCGCCACGACGCCCCAGGAGGCCGCCGACCTGGTGATGGGGGTGATCGAGCCCGAGCCCGAAGCCGAGCCCGAACCCGCGCAGTCGTCGTCGGCCGAGGACGTCTCCCCCGCCCCCGCCCCGACGGACGGCACGGCGGCCGACGCACCGACGGACGGTGCCTCCGAGGACGCGCCCGCGTCGGCCGAGGACTCCCCCGTGCTGCTCGCGATCACCTCGTGCCCCACCGGCATCGCCCACACCTACATGGCAGCCGAGTCCCTCGAGACGGCCGCCGCGGAGAAGGGCGTGCGCCTTCACGTGGAGACGCAGGGCTCGGGCGGCATCACGCCCTTCACGTCCGAGCAGATCGCGGAGGCCTCCGCGCTCATCGTCGCGGCAGACGTCAACATCTCCGGGCGCGAGCGCTTCGCCGGCATGCCCGTCATCGAGCACCCGGTCAAGCGCGCGATCTCCCACGGCCCCGAGATGGTCGACGAGGCCGTCGCCGCAGCCCGCGATCCCCGCGGGAGGAAGGTCTCCGCCGTAGCCGACGATGTGGGCGCGGACGCTTCGAGCAGCTTCGGCGGCACCGGGTCGACCTCCGCCGCCGCGGTCTCCTGGCCCAAGCGGATCCAGGCCGCCGTGATGACAGGCGTGTCGTACATGATCCCGTTCGTCGCCGCGGGCGGCTTGCTGATGGCCCTGGGCTTCCTGCTGGGCGGGTTCGACGTCTCCTACGTCGCGCAGGACGTCGCGACCGGGAACTCACTGACGAACCTGCCCGGGCACCTGAGCTACGACGGCGCGAGCGGTCAGGAGATGACCTCGCGCGCCGGGCTGCTGCTGTACCTGGGCGCGGTCGCCTTCGCGATCGGCAGCGCCGGGATGGGCTTCCTGGTCGCCGCGCTCTCGGGCTACATCGCCTTCGGCCTGGCCGGACGCCCCGGCATCGCCCCCGGCTTCATCGGCGGGGCGATCTCGGTGACGGTCGGCGCGGGCTTCCTGGGCGGTCTGGTCACGGGTCTGCTCGCGGGGCTCATCGCCATGTGGCTCGCGTCGCTGCGGCCGCCGCGCTGGCTCGCCGGGCTGATGCCCGTCGTGATCATCCCGCTCGTCACCTCGGGGCTCGTCGCCGGGGCCATGCTGCTCGTGCTCGGCCGCCCGCTGGCCTGGGTGATGGAGGCCCTGCAGAACGCGCTGACCGGCATGAGCGGCACGTCCGCGATCCTGCTGGGCGTGATCCTCGGGCTGATGATGTGCGTGGACCTGGGCGGCCCCATCAACAAGGCCGCCTACCTGTTCGCGACCGCGGGACTCTCCCAGGGGACCGAGGCGTCCTTCCACATCATGGCCGCGGTGATGGCCGCCGGGATGGTGCCGCCGCTGGCGATGGCGCTGTCCACGGCGGTGCGCCGCTCGCTGTACACGCAGGTGGAGCGCGAGAACGGCACGACGGCCTGGCTGCTGGGCGCCTCCTTCATCTCCGAGGGCGCGATCCCCTTCGCCGCGGCCGACCCGCTGCGGGTCATCCCCTCGATGATGGCCGGCGGCGCGGTCACCGGCGCTCTCACCATGGCCTTCGGAGTGGGGTCGCAGGCTCCCCACGGGGGCATCTTCGTGTTCTTCGCGATCAGCCCGGTGTGGGGGTACGTGCTCGCGATCGTGGTCGGCACGCTCCTCGCGGCCGCCCTGGTCACCGTGCTGAAGGAGCAGCACGCGCGACGCGTCCGCCGCGGGGCCGCGACCGTCTGAGGCCCCGGTGCCCGCGACCTCCGCTCCCTCGCGCCCGCGCCGGTCTACCCTGCGGGTGTGGACAGCGCGGACGCGCCCCTGCTGGGGCACATGGCCCCCTACGGCGCCCAGCACGTCACGATGCTCGCGGTCATCGCGGTGCTCTGCGTCCTCGGGGTGGTCGTCGTGCGCCGTCGGGCCGACGTCGAGCGCGGCGGGGTCCGCGGGCCGGGCCGCCCGGCCGACGGCGGGAACGATCGCGCGGGCCCGCCCGTTCTCGAGCGCCGACTGCGGATCCTCGGCTGGGCGCTGCTGGCCAACTCGCTCCTCTGGACGCTGTGGGGCTTCATGCCGTGGGCGTGGGACATCGACGAGTCCCTGCCGCTGCACCTCTCCGACGTGCTGCGCTTCATCGGGCCGCTGGCCCTGATCACCCGCGCACGGCGCCTCGTGGTCATCACCTACTACTGGGGCCTCACCCTGAACATGCAGTCCGTGCTCACACCGGACGTCAACTACTTCGTATGGCCGCCGCTCGAGTTCGCCGAGTACTGGATCGCCCACGGCACGGGCGTGCTGATCCCCGTGCTCCTGGTGTGGGGCCTGCGCATGCGCCCCACCTGGCGAGGGTTCGGGTTCGCCTGCGCGGCGACGGCGCTGTGGGCACTGATCGCGATGACTGGCAACGCGCTGACCGGCGCGAACTACGGGTACCTGAGCCATGCGCCCGCGGGACCGAGCCTCCTGGACGTGATGGGCCCCTGGCCCCGGTACCTCCTCGTCGAGACGCTCGCGATCGCGGTGGTCTGGGCACTCCTCACCCTGCCCTGGGTGCTGTGGGACCGCCGGACGGGAGGCTCGGAAGAGATCCGGGCCGGCGAGACCCGGGCTGGCGAGATCCGGGCCGACGAGCCGTCGTCCGGGCCGGGCGATCCGCCTCGGATCGATACAGTGCCGGGATGACTTCTCGCCGCCCCTCGCCCCTCGGAGGCCGACGTCCCACCAAGGACGATCTCGCGCAGGTCTCCACCACGGACCCTCACGGCGTCGACGACATCCTGCCGGGCCCGGGCGACCCGTCGCCGCTGCGCATGCTCATCGTCGGCATCAACCCCGGGCTCTGGACCGCAGCGGTCAACGCCCCGTTCGCACGTCCCGGGAACAGGTTCTGGCCGTCACTGCACCGCGCGGGCCTCACCGACCACCAGGTCGACTGCGCCGCGGGACTCACCAAGGAGGACGAGCAGCAGCTGCTGGGCCGGGGCATCGGCCTGACGAACCTCGTGGGCCGCGCCACGGTCCGCGCCGACCAGCTCGCGCGCGAGGAGCTGCACGAGGGCGGGGGACGGCTCGTCGAACGCGCGCGCGAGATGCGACCGCGCTCCGTCGCGATCGCCGGCATCACCGCCTACCGCACCGCCTTCCGCCTGCCCCGGGCGAAGCTCGGGCTCCAGGATCCGGCCGACGTCGAGGACTGGCCCGAGGACTCGCTGCTGTGGGTGGTGCCGCAGCCGAGCGGGCTGAACGCCCACGCGAACATCGACACCCTCGCCCGCGACTGGCGCGAGGTGTGGGACAGCACCCGCTGAGCGTGCGCGGGCGGCACCTCCGCGCCCACCGCAGTTATGCTGACACCATGTCGAATAACACGCCCTCGTCGTCCTCCCCCGCACCGTCCGCACCCACCGATCCCGTCCTGAACGCCCTGCGCCTGACCGCCGGCAGCAGCGCTCTGATCGCGATCGTGCAGACCCTGCTGGGCCTGGGCATCCTGGGCAGCATCGGCGGCGTGTTCCCGCTCCACCAGACGCTCGGCTACGTGCTCTTCCTCGACACCCTGGCCGCCGCGGTCAGCGCCGTGCTGTGGTCGCGCCGCAGCGGCAACAAGGGGCTGATGATGCACGCGATCTCCGTCGCCGTGCTCGCCCTGATCCAGATCGGCATCGCCGAGATGGGCGTGGTCTGGCTGCACGTGCTCGTGGGACTGCTGATCCTCATCGCCGTGATCGCCCTGTTCACCCTGAGCATGCGCAGGGGCGGAGCCTCACGTTCCGAGCGTCGCGGGACGTCGTCCGCACGCTGACGCCGGGCCGCCGGGCCGCCGGGCCGCCGGGCCGCCGGGCCGCCGGGCCGCCGGGCCGCCGGGCGTAGTGTGGATCGCGCCCGGTCGGGTGACCGGGCGCGGACGATCCGTACAGGCGAGGAGGCCGTGATGCCCGAGGCATGGAGCGAGAAGCGCGAGCGCCAGTACCAGCACGTGAAGGACAGCGTCCAGGAGCAGGGCCGCTCCGAGGAGACCGCGGAGGAGATCGCCGCGCGCACCGTGAACAAGACCCGCGCCCAGGAGGGCGAGGCCGAGGAGTCCTCGACGACCTCGACGAAGGACGCGTCCCCCTCCGAGCGCGGCGGGAAGCACTCCCACGAGGGACCGCAGGGACGCACCCGCGACCAGCTCTACGAGGACGCCCGGCGACAGGACGTCGAGGGCAGGTCCTCGATGACCAAGGACGAGCTCGAGGACGCCGTCGAGGACCGCGACTGACGGGCGCGTCCGCCCCCGGGTCCCGCGCGAAGGACATAGCCCCGGACATCGCCCGGGCCGCGCGACCGCGGCGCCTCGCGGCGTCGAACCGCCGTTCCGGATCATCCGGACATCTCAATATCCCAGCGCACAGCGGCAGGAGGCGTGCGTCCGCGCAGTTCGCGGGAACCGGTTGCGGCACCCTGTGCGCCGTGGAAAGGTGGCGGCACCCGCACGGCGCAGAGGCCGTCAGGCTCCGGGCGCCGTCACCGCCGATGCAGGAGGTACACGTGAAGCTTCCCTGGCTCAGGTCCGCACTGGAGAACGCGGGCCCCTACGTCTCCGTCCACCTCGACACCACGCGGCTGGATCCGCAGGCCGTCACCGAGATCGAGGCCCGCTGGGCCCGCATGCGCGACCAGCTCGCCGCGGCCGGGGCCCCGGCTCCCCTGCTCGACCGGATCGGCGAGACCCTGCTGACCCCGTCGGCCATCGGAGGACGCCACGGACGCACCGTGATCGCCGCGGGCGACGAGATCGTCGTCGATCGCGTCCTGCCCGTGCCGCCCCTGCACGAGTCCGCGCACTTCGGCGACGAGCCCGAGCTGCTGCCGCTCCTCGAGCTCACGCCCTTCGCCGTCACCCAGCTCCTCATCGAGGTGGACCGCGCCGGTGCCGATCTGCGCCTGCGCGCGCCCGACGCCCCCTCCCTCAGCAAGCACGGCGAGGGTCTGGGCGAGGACGCGAGCGTCGACGGCGGCCACGACGAGCTGCACAAGGCGAGCCTCGGCGGCGGGGCCCAGCACGGCTGGCGCGCGAGCAACATCGAGGCCCGCGTCGAGGATTCCTGGGAGCGCAATGCCGAGGCCGTCGCACGGACCGTCGAGCGCATCGTGCGCGAGCAGCGGCCCGACATGGTGCTGCTGACCGGGGACGTGCGCTCGAGCGCACTGCTGAAGGCGGAGCTCGGCCAGGAGGCCCTCGAGCGCCTGCACGAGGTGCCCGGCGGCACCCGCGGCAAGAGCCTGGACCGTCCTGCGTTCCGCGAGGAGGTCGTGCGCGTGACGCGAGACTTCATCGCTCGCCACGAGGAGGACCTGCTCGCGCGGTTCCGGGAGGCCAGCGGCCGTGACGGCGCCGCCGCCACCAGCGCCGACGACGTCGCCCAGGTGCTCGATCGCGGTCAGGTCGACGAGCTGCTGCTGGTCTCGGGACGCCCCTGCCCGGACGTCGAGCGCCTGCTGCTCAGCGCCATCCGCACCGACGCGGGCATCAGCGCGCTGCGCGAGGACACTGAGGGCTCCGACGTCCTCGTCGACGGGATCGGCGCGCTGCTGCGCTGGCACGACGAGGCGACGCCCGCAGCGAGCATCGGCAGCATGAGCGGCGATGCGCGCCGCGAGGGCGCCCACGAGGGGTCGTCGAGCCCCAGCTGACCCGGGCGGCCAGTCCGGCGTCGCAGCGCGGAAGGTCCATCGCGCGGGAGGACCCTCACTCCGAGGCGGTGAGGGTCCTCTCGAGTGGTCCGTAGTGCGCGTGCACGGCCTTGGCGTAGGCGTTCTCGTCGCCGGACTCGAGGGCGTCCACGATCGCGTCGTGCGCCTCGATGGTCAGGCGCATGTCCGCCGCGGGCGGCACGTCGAGCAGCGGGAGCGCCGAGGTGTGCACCTGCCAGAAGGCATCGCTGAGCTGCATCATCAGCTCGTTGTCGAGCTCCGAGAGCACCGCGGCGTGGAAGGCCTGATCCGCCTCCGTGAAGGGGCGCCCGGCCGCGTGCGCCTCGCGCATCCGCTCGACCTGCGCCCGCGCGGGCGCCAGATCCCGGCCGCGCCAGGCCTCCACGAGCCGGCGCCCGAGCGAGAGGTCCAGGGCGATGCGCGCCTGCACGACCTCGCGCAGCGTGCGCAGGTCGTTGCCGTCGTTGAGGCGGGCGCGGAACAGCAGACCGTCCACGAGCGGCGCGAGGGACATGCGGCCGACATAGGTCCCGTGCCCGTGCCGCACCTCCACGATGTCCAGCGAGGAGAGCGTGCGCATCGCCTCGCGCACGGAGGAGCGCGCGACGCCCAGCTCCTCGACGAGTCGCGCCTCGGTGGGCATCGGGTCCCCCGGATGCAGCCCGTCCCGCAGGATCAGGTCCTTGATCCGGGCCACCACGTCCCCGCCCGCGTCGTTCCGGCGCATGCGCTCTCCTCCCTCGCGTGGACCGTGCTCCTGCGCGGCCCGCCTCCATGATGCGATCCATCATGCGATCCGGATCACGGTTCGGTAACCCGTACCGATCCGCTGGCATCCGGGGATACAGTACCGCTAGAACATCGGACATCAGACGTCTGATGAAGATTCCGCTCGATGCGCGGGACGCCGGAAGCACGGACGCAGTCGTCCGCCCGCACCCGGAGCCCCCGGGCCTCGGACCATCCCGGTCCGGCCGAGCACTCCCACCCGAAGGGACGCACCGATCATGACCATCCAGACCACGCGCCGCAGCCTCCTCAGGAGCGCCGGCCTCCTCACCGCCGCCGCCGGCATCATCGGCACCGTCGCCGCCTGCGCGCCGCGCGATGGCGGCGACACCTCCTCGGACGCCGGCGGAGCCGCCGCGACCGATGCCAAGGAGGACGGCACCATCACCGCCGCGATCTCCTACGAGCTGGGCACCAACGGCTACGACCCGATGACCACGAGCGCCGCGCTCACCGTCGCGGTCAACTGGCACACCCTCGAGGGCCTCACCGAGCTGCATCCCGTGACCCGCGAGGTCTACGCCGCGCTCGCCTCCGAGATCCCCTCGAGCGACGGCACCAGCGTGGACGTCGCCCTGCGCGACGGCGCCGTCTTCCACGACGGCAGCGAGGTCACCGCCGAGGACGTCGTGTACTCCTTCGAGCGCGTGCTGGATCCGAAGAACCTCTCGCTGTACGCCGGCTTCATCGACTTCATCGAGAAGGTCGAGAAGAAGGACGACACCACGGTCACCTTCACCCTCGCGCACCCCGTCGCGATCCTCGCCGAGCGCCTGAGCGTGGTGAAGATCGTGCCGAAGGCGGCCGTCGAGAAGGATCCCAAGGCCTTCGACGCCAAGCCCGTCGGCTCCGGCCCCTACGAGATGACGGACAGCGGCGCCTCCTCGAAGAAGGTCGAGTTCGAGCGCTTCGAGAAGTACAACGGCCCGCAGCCCGCGAAGGCCGCGAAGATGACGTGGCAGATCATCCCCGACGCCTCGACCCGCACCAACGCGATGCAGTCCAAGAGCGCCCAGGCCATCGACTCCGTCCCCTACCTCTCGATCGACCAGCTCGAGGGCTCGGGCACCGTCGAGTCGCCGCTGGGATTCGGCCTGCTGTTCGCCATGTTCAACTACGGCGAGGACAACCCCTTCCACGACCTCAAGAACCGTCAGGCGTTCATGTACGCGCTCGACATGGACAAGATCATCGAGGACGGCCTCTCCGGCCAGGCCGAGGCCGCCGCCTGCTTCGTCCAGAAGGACCATCCCGACTTCAAGCAGGCCTCCACGGTCTACGCCCTCGACCTCGACAAGGCGAAGTCCCTGTTCGCCGAGACCGGCCTGAAGAGCTTCCGCCTGATGGCGACGGACCACGACTGGGTCAAGCAGTGCACCCCGATCATCCAGCAGTCCCTCGAGGCCGCGGGCGTGAAGGTCGAGTTCACCGAGAAGCAGTCCGCGGAGGTCTACAACTCGATCGACGGCAAGAGCGACGCCTACGACGTCGTGATCGCCCCCGGGGACCCGTCGGTGTTCGGCAACGACGCCGATCTGCTCATGCGCTGGTGGTACTTCGCCGACACCTGGACGGACACCCGCATGCACTGGAAGGGCTCCGAGAGCTACACCCAGGTCACGGACCTGCTCAAGGAGGCCATGAAGGAGACCGACACGGACAAGCAGACGTCCATGTGGCAGCAGACCTTCGACCTCCTGTCCGAGGACATCCCGCTGTACCCGCTCTTCCACCGCAAGGCCCCGTCGGCCTGGGACCCGACCACCCTCGTGGGCTTCGAGCCCACCTCGCTGACCGGCCTCAGCTTCGTGGGCGTGGGCAGCACCCAGTGACCGCCGCCGCGGTGCGCGCGGGGCTCCGCCCGCACGCACCGCGGCCCGTCCGCCCGACCCCGACCGCCCGACCTCGGCCCGCCTGGAGGGATCCGTGTCCTCACTCGTCCGTCTGATCGGCCGGCGACTCGTCTCGCTGCCGCTCATGATCCTCGGCGTCACCCTGCTGGTGTTCGTCGTGATGTCGTTCTCCCCGTCCGACCCTGCGCGCCTCGCGCTCGGCGAGTCGGCCTCCCCGGCGGCGCTCGAGCAGTACCGCGACGCGAACGGTCTGAACGACCCCCTGGTCATCCGCTACCTCAGCTTCCTGGGGGGCATGCTCCACGGCGACCTCGGCACCACGAGCGGCAACACCCCCGTGACCGACGTCGTCGCCCGGGCCTTCCCGATCACCCTGCAGCTGACGTTCCTCGGCCTGGCCTTCGCGATCGTGGTCGCCGCGATCCTGGGCGTGCTCGCCGCCCTGTTCCGCGACCGCTGGGTCGACCAGGTCATCCGCGTGCTGTCCGTCGCCGCGCTCGCGACCCCCTCCTTCTGGCTCGCGATCCTGCTGATCCAGTGGCTCGGCGAGGTTCCCGGCGGGTGGGGCGCGTTCCCGGCCCTGGTGAGCCAGTGGGTCGGTCCGCTCACGGATCCCGCGGCGTGGACGCACAACGTGGCCCTGCCCGCGATCGCGCTCGGCGTGCCCGTCGCCGGCTCCCTCATCCGCGTGGTGCGCACGGCGATGGTGGAGGAGCTGGACCGCGACTACGTGCGCACGGCCGTCGGCGCGGGCGTGCCCTACCCGATCGTGGTGAGCCGCAACGTGCTGCGCAACGCGCTGATCACCCCGATCACGGTGCTGGGGCTGCGCGTGGGCTATCTGATGGGCGGCGCGGTCATCATCGAGATCATCTTCAACATCCAGGCGATGGGCCAGCTCATCCTCGACGGCGTCAAGCGCAACGACGTGTTCCTCGTGCAGGGCGTGACTCTCACCGTCGCGATCGCCTTCATCGTCGTGAACATCCTCGTGGACCTGCTCTACGTCCTCGTCAACCCCCGGATCAGGAGCATCTGACATGCGCCGACGCCTCGGCTCCCGCCTCGCCTCCGTCAGCGGCGCCCGCCCCGGTGCGCTGCGCTCGCTGCCGCTGCCCTCGAAGCTCGCGCTCGGCTTCCTGGCGCTGCTCATCCTCGCCGCCGCGCTCGCCCCCGTGCTCAGCCCCTACGACCCGCTCGCGACAGGCTCCCCCGTGCAGCCCCCGAGCGGCGAGCACTGGATGGGCACCGACAGCGTGGGCCGCGACGTGTTCTCGCGCGTGCTCACCGGCGCCCGCTCCTCGCTGCTGATCGGTCTGTGCGCGACCGGCGCCGCGCTCGTCGCCGCCGCCGTGCTGGGGTCCTTCGCCGCGACCGCCGCGAAGCTGCCCTCCGAGATCCTCATGCGCATCCTCGACGTGATCATGGCCTTCCCGGGCATCGCCCTCGCGGCCGTGTTCGTCGCGGTCTTCGGGACCTCGCTGCCGGTGCTGATCTTCGCGATCGGCTTCCTGTACGTGCCGCAGCTGGCCCGCGTGGTGCGCGCCAACGTGCTCTCCCAGTTCGGGGAGGACTACGTGGCGGCCTCGCAGGTCATGGGCGCCTCCACCGCGTGGATCCTGTTCAAGCACGTGGCCCGCAACTGCCTGGCGCCGATCCTCGTGTTCGCGACCGTGCTGGTGGCCGACGCGATCGTGCTCGAGGCCTCACTGTCCTTCATCAACGCCGGCGTCCAGCCGCCCGCTCCGTCCTGGGGCAACATCATGAGCGAGGGCAAGGCCGTGCTGCTCGCGGGCTACTGGTGGCCCACGTTCTTCCCGGGCGTCGCGATCCTGCTGACCGTGCTCAGCCTGAACATCCTCTCCGAGGGCCTCACCGACGCCTTCGCGAGCCCGCGCATCAAGGCCTCCGTCGACGTCGACGCCGACGAGCGCGCCCAGGTGAAGGTGCTCGAGGAGGCCGAGCAGAGCCCCACCGCGGGCGGCGCCGAGACCGGTTCCGAAAGGGCGCCCGCTGGCGTCCCCTCCCCGGCCTCGACCTCCGGCGTCCATGAGACCGGTGCCCCCGCGGACGCGGCCGGCTCCTCCACCGACACCGATGCGCACGGGGCCGACGACGTGCTCGGGGCGATGGACGCCGCCACCGCGCAGCAGGTCCTGCACGACTCCCTGCGCCGTCTGCGCACGGCCGAGCAGGCGCGCGGGTCCCGACCCGAGGCCGCGACAGGCGCGCCGATCCTCGAGGTGAAGAACCTCAAGGTGGCGTTCCCCGAGGCCCACGGCGATGTCGACATCGTCGACGACGTGTCCTTCGCGGTGCGCCCCGGGGAGACCATGGGCCTGGTCGGCGAGTCGGGCTCGGGCAAGTCCGTCACCAGCCTGGCGATCATGGGGCTGCTCCCCCGCACCGCCCGCGTGAGCGGCGAGGTGCTGCTGGACGGGAAGAACGTCCTGGACCTCGGGACGAAGGAGCTCAACGCCCTGCGCGGGAACGACGTCGCGATGATCTACCAGGACGCGCTGAGCTCCCTGAACCCGTCCATGCTCATCCGCTCGCAGATGAAGCAGCTGACCTCGCGCGGCGGCACCCGCAGCGCCGAGGAGCTCCTCGAGCTCGTCGGCCTCGAGCCCGCGCGCACGCTCGCCTCCTATCCGCACGAGCTCTCGGGCGGGCAGCGCCAGCGCGTGCTGATCGCCATGGCGCTGACCCGCGACCCCCGCCTGGTGATCGCCGACGAGCCCACCACCGCGCTCGACGTGACCGTGCAGAAACAGGTCGTGGACCTGCTCGAGCGGCTGCGCGAGGAGCTGGGCTTCGCAATGGTCTTCGTCAGCCACGACCTGGCCCTGGTCTCCCAGCTCGCCCACCGCATCACCGTGATGTACGCGGGGCAGGTCGTCGAGCAGGGCAGCACCGGCGAGATCCTCACCGACCCCCGCCACGAGTACACGCGCGGCCTGCTGGGCTCAGTGCTCTCGATCGAGGCGCGCGCCGAGCGCCTGCTGCAGGTGCCCGGCACCGTGCCCTCGCCCCGCGAGTTCGCGGCCGGCGACCGCTTCGCGCCGCGCTCGCAGGACCCGTCGGCCCGCGCCGACGAGCGCCCGCGGCTCGTCGCGATCGACGACGACGCCTCGCACGACCACGTGGTCGCCACCACCGACCGGGTGCCCGCCGCCCTGGCCGCCGACGACGAAGGATCCCGCCTATGACCTCCCGGAGCACCCACGACGCATCCCCGGTGATCGAGCTGCGCGACGTCCACGTCGTGCACCGCCTGCGCACCGGCTCCCTGCTGCACCCCGACACCATCCGCGCGGTCGACGGCATCAGCCTGAGCGTGGACCGCGGGCAGGTGCTCGGCATCGTCGGCGAATCGGGCTCGGGCAAGTCGACGCTCGCCCGGGTGATGACCGGCCTGCAGAAGGTCACCAGCGGGGAGGTCCGCTTCCACGGCAGCCCGCTGGGCCGCTCGCGCTCCGCCCGCAAGGAGCTGGGCCGCACCATCTCGGTGGTCTTCCAGGACCCCGCGACGGCCCTGAACCCGCGCCTGGTGGTCCGCGAGGCGCTCATGGATCCGCTGCGGGTCCACGGCATCGGCACCGAGAAGGAGCGCCTGGAGCGGGTCACCGAGCTCGTCCACCAGGTGGGCCTGCCCGTCTCCGCCCTCGACGTGCTCCCCCGCCAGATCTCCGGCGGCCAGCGCCAGCGCGTGGCGATCGCCCGCGCGCTCACCCTGCAGCCCGACGTGATCGTGGCCGACGAGCCCACGAGCGCCCTGGACGTCTCGGTCCGCGCCCAGGTGCTCAACCTGCTCATGGACCTCAAGGCCGAGCTCGGCCTGGGGCTCGTGTTCATCTCGCACGACATCTCGACGGTGCGCTTCGTCTCCGACGAGATCCTGGTGATGAACCGCGGCCGGGCCGTCGAGCACGGCCCGGCGGAGCAGATCTTCGCCGACGCCGAGGACCCCTACACCCGCTCCCTGCTCGCCGCAGCGCCCACGCTGCTGTGACCACGGGACCATCGACCCAGCACACGAATCCCCCGGGAGGATCCCCCATGACCACCACCACCGCCACCACCGATGTCCACACCCCCTCCACCGGCCTGCGGGGCGTCGTCCCGCCGCTGCTGACCCCGCTCACCCCGGAGGGCGATCTCGACCGCGAGAGCCTCGCCCGCCTCGTCGGCCACCTCCTGGAGGGCGGCGTCGACGGCATCTTCGCGCTCGGCTCGAGCGGCGAGGTCGCCTACCACGATGACGCCATGCGCGACCGCGTCCTCGACGCGGTGACGGGAGAGGTCGCCGGTCAGGTGCCGGTGCTCGCGGGCGTCATCGACACCCAGACCAGCCGCGTCATCTCCCACATCCGCGCCGCCGAGGAGCACGGCGTCGCCGGCGTCGTCGCGACCGCCCCGTTCTACTCGATCACCGGGCCCGACGAGCTGGGCGCGCACTTCCGTGCACTCGGCGCGGCATCCTCCGTGCCGGTGTGGGCCTACGACATCCCCGTCTGCGTGCATCTCAAGCTCTCCCCCGCCCAGCTCATGGATCTGGCCACCGACGGCGCGATCGCCGGGGTCAAGGACTCCAGCGGCGACGACGTCGCCTTCCGCCGCCTGGCCGCGATGAACCGGGCGGCAGGCTCCCCGCTCACGCTGCTCACCGGCCACGAGGTCGTCGTCGACGGCGCCTACCTCTCCGGGGCCGACGGGTCGGTCCCGGGGCTGGGCAACGTGGATCCGGCCGGCTACGTGCGCATGGACCGCGCCGCCCGTGCCGGCGACTGGGACACGGTCCGCACCGAGCAGGACCGCCTGGCGGCCCTCTTCGAGATCGTCTTCCAGCCCGCCGACAAGGTGGGGCCGACCGCCGGCATCGGCGCCTTCAAGACGGCGCTGCGCGAACTCGGCCTGATCTCCACGAACATGGTCTCCACGCCGATGGCCCCGCTCGAGGGCGAGGTCGTGGGGCGCATCCGCACGATCCTCGAGCAGGCGGGACTGCTGGATGCCGCCCGCTGAGCCTGCCGGGCCCCTCAGCGGTCCCGCCCCCTCCGCCTCATCCGCGGTCCTCGCCCTCGACATCGGCGGCACCAAGATCACGGCGGCACGGGTGGGCATCGCGCCCGACCGCTCCCGCGCCGAGGTGCTCGAGGAGACGACCGTCCCGACCCCCGCGCCCGACGGCGCCCGGGCCGTGCTCGCGGCGGCCCTCGCAGCGGGTGAGCGGGTGCTCGCACAGGCGGGAGCGGAAGCACCCGCGGCCGTCGGCATCTCCTCGGCCGGTGTCGTCGACGTCGAGCGCGGGGTGATCACGCACGCGACCTCCTCGCTGCCGGGCTGGCCGGGCACGCGGCTCACGGCCGCCTTCGCCGATCGCTTCGGCGTGCCCGTGCGGGCCCTCAACGACGTGCACGCGCACGGGCTCGGCGAGGCGCTGTTCGGCACCGGGGCGGACGTGCGCTCCCTGCTGCTCGTCGCCGTGGGCACGGGGATCGGCGGAGCCCTGGTGAGCGACGGAGCGCCGCTCGTGGGCACCCGGGGCGCGGCCGGTCACGTGGGGCACGTGACCGTTCCCGAGGCCGAGTCCGTCCCCTGCACCTGCGGCCGCGTGGGCCATCTCGAGGGCCTCGCCTCCGGCCCGGGCATCCTCGCGCTGGCCCGCCGGCTGGGCGCCGGGGCCGCGGAGTGCATCGACGGGCCGACGCTCGCCGCCGCGGCGCGCGCGGCCGAAGGACCCGCCCGGGAGGCCTACCGCCTCGCAGGGCTCGCGACGGGTCGCGTCATCGGCTCCCTGCTGAACGTCCTGGACGTCGAGGTCGTCGCCCTCGCGGGCGGCGTGGTCGGCGCGAGCAGCGTCTGGGACGATGCCCTCGGGAAGGGTGTCGCGCGCGAGGCGATGGACGTCGTCTCGGCGACGCCGGTGGTCCCCGCACGCGCCGGCTCGCACGCGGCGCTGCTCGGCGCGGCCGCCTGGGCGATCACCTGATCCCAGGGCCCCACCACCGCCCGCCCGCACTGCATCTCGCAGCACCGACCAGCGTTCCGATCACTGCTCCTGCTCCCGCTCCCGCTCCCGGAAGGATTCCGTCATGCATCCTCTCGTCGCCGCCCTCGAGGGCCGATTGATCGTCTCCTGCCAGGCCTACCCGGGCGAGCCCATGCGCGACCCGCGCACCATGGCGCAGGTCGCCGCGTCCGTCGAGCGCGGGGGCGCGGCCGCGGTGCGCGCCCAGGGGATCGAGGACATCCGGCAGGTGAAGGACGCCGTGGACGTCCCCGTCGTCGGGATCTGGAAGGACGGAGCGGAGGGCGTGTTCATCACCCCCACCCTCGATCACTGCCTCGCCGTGATCGACGCGGGCGCCGACATCCTGGCCCTCGACGGCACGTCGCGGACCCGCCCCGACGGCCGGGCCTTCGGCGAGACCGTCGCCGCGGTCCGCGAGCGCTTCGCGGGGCCGATCATGGCCGACTGCGACAGCCTGGACTCGGCGCTCGCGGCGGCCGACGCCGGTGCCGAGATCATCGGCACCACCCTGTCCGGATACACGGATGCGCGCCGCCGCACCGAGGGGCCGGACCTCGAGCTGCTGGGCGAGCTCGCGACCTCCCTGCCCGCGACCTCCGTGCTCGTGGCCGAGGGCCGCGTGCACACACCGGCGCAGGCCGCTGCCTGCGCCGACGCCGGGGCGTTCGCGGTGGTCGTGGGCACCGCGATCACCCACCCCACGACCATCACCACGTGGTTCCGCGACGCCGTCCAGCGCTGAGCAGAAAGGCACCGCCCTCCTCATGAGCAGCGCCCGCGCCCTGCCCCTCGTCCCCGATCCGGAGGGCGGCATCGCCCATCGCGTCCTCGCTCGCGCCGGCGAGGGCCCGATGCCCGCCTACCGCATCTGCGCCCTCGCGGCGCTCGAGGACGGGACCGTGCTGGCCGCCTTCGACGGCCGGGACAGCTGGAACGACGTCCCAGACCCCACGGGTCTGTACCTGCGCCGCTCCCCCGACGGCGGCGCGACCTGGGAGGACATCGAACCTCTGCGGCCCGCCGATCGGGAGCAGCGCGTGTACTCGACCGATCCCAGCCTGCTCGTCGACAGGGAGACGGGGGCCGTGCACGTCCTGCACACCCGTGCCCGCGACCGCGGGTTCTCCGATGCCCTGCCCGGGACGGACGACGCCGACCGCCGCATCCTCTCCTCCGCGATCGCGACCTCGCACGACGCCGGACGCAGCTGGTCCTTCGCGTCCCTGACGGACGTCGCGCAGCCGGCTCCGACCCGCGGAGCGTTCGCGACCTCGGGCGCCGGGATCCAGCTGCGGGGCGGCCCGCACCGCGGCAGGCTCCTCCAGCCCTACTGCGCGTGGCATCCGCGACCGGACGAGCAGGAGGGGGAGACCGTCCGCAGCTTCGTGCTGTTCTCCGACGACCACGGCGAGACCTGGCGTCGCGGCGAGCCGACGGGCGAGGACATGGACGAGACGACGATCGTCGAGCTCTCCGACTCCCGCATCCTGCTGAGCTCCCGGGACCATCGCAAGGGCGGGCACCGCCGGCGCTCCGTCTCGTCCGACGGCGGCGAGACCTGGGAGCACCTGGGCCAGGATGAGGACATCGTCGACCCGGGGAACAACGCCCAGCTGGCCCGGCGCTTCCCCGCTGCCGATCCCTCCGATCCGCGCTCGCGCGAGATCTGGCTGTCGAGCACATGGCATCCCCGCGAGCGTCGCCGCGGCACCCTGCACCTGTCGCGCGACGACGGCGCCACCTTCGAAGAGGTGCTCGTGTTCGCCCCGGGCGCCTGCGAGTACTCGGTGGTGACGCCGATGCCCGACGGCGGGGTCGCCCTGCTGTGGGAGGTCGACGCCCGCGAGATCCGCTTCGCGCGCCTCGGCGCCCAGGAGCTCGGCGCATGAGCGCGGACCTCCCGGCGGAGGGCGACCGTCCGGAGATCGTCTGCATCTGCGGATCGACGCGCTTCGCCCGCGAGATGCAGGAGGCCCACCGGGAGCTCACCCTCAGCGGGGCGATCGTGCTCGCGCCGGGCGTCTTCGGACGCGTCGAGGACCGGCAAGTCAGCGCCGAGCAGAAGACCGCACTCGATGCGCTGCACCTGCGCAAGATCGATCTGGCCGATCGGGTGCTCGTCGTGTGCCCCGGCGGCTACATCGGCGAGTCCACCCGCCGGGAGATCGCCCACGCCCGGGCGACGGGCACGCCCGTCGCGTTCACGCACCCGGTCTGAGTCCGCGCGCGGGCCGGTGGGCCCGCCCCGTCGGCCCCCGCGGCGGCGGCCCGTCGGTCTGTCGGTCCGTCGACCCCTGGGATCTCAGGACCCTCGGCGGGTGCCCCGGGACGGGTCGCCTGCCGGCGCGTCCGCGTCCTGCTGCCCGGCCGCGCTCTGCGCGGAGTCCCCGTCGGTGCCATGGTCGTCGGCTTCTGTGCTCGCCGCCCAGCTGCCGAGGACGGCGAGCGCGTCGGCCGCGCTCGAGCCGGGTGCCGCGGTGTACACGTTCAGGCGCAGGCCCGGGCTCGCGGGGATCTCGAAGGCCTCGTAGTCCAGGACCATCTCCCCCACCAGCGGGTGGCGCAGGTGCTTGGTGCCGGCGCGGTGGAGCTTCACGTCCTGCTGCGCCCACAGCTCGCGGAAGCGGTCGGAGCGCATGGAGAGCTCGCCCACGAGGTCCTGCAGCTCCTTGCTGAAGGGGTCGCGACCGGCCTCGGCGTGCAGGAAGGCGACCACGTCGCGCTGCGCGCCGGGGAAGTCGACGAAGAACTGCTGGGCGGTGGGCACCAGGAAGGCGAAGCGGGCCGTGTTCGGTGCGCTCATCGACTCGATCACCGGACTGTACAGGGCCCTGCCCATCGCGTTCGCGGCGATCACGTCGAAGCGGCCGTTGCGCACGAAGGCGGGCGCGGGGAGCATGTCGAGCATCCGGCGCACAGTGTCCGAGAGCCGCGCGGGCACGGCGGCCGCGGCCTTCGACGGGGTGCGTCCCTCGGGCCGACGGCGTGCTCCCGCGGCGTGCACCAGGCGCCGCAGATGATCGGTCTCGATGTCATCGAGCAGCAGGGCTCGGGCGATGCCGAGCAGGACCTCGTCGGAGACCGATCCGACCCGTCCGCGCTCCATGCGCGTGTAGTACTCGACGCTGATGCCGGCGAGGAGGGCGACCTCCTCGCGGCGCAGCCCCTCGACGCGGCGGTGCGTGCCGAAGGCGGGCAGGCCCGCGTCCTCGGGGCGCACGCGGGCGCGGCGTGAGGCGAGGAACTCCCGCAGCTCGGTGATCGGATCCATGCTCGAAGACTACGGGGGCACCGCCAGGGTGCCAGACCCTGTCGGTGCCCCCTTGGGCCCGACCCTGCGGATGCCCTCTCGGGGTCAGACGGAGACGTCGGCGGACGTCTCGCGCGAGGCCCGCCGAGCCGCCGTGCTGCGCCGCACCGCGGAGAGGATCGTCAGCACGATCGCCCCGAGCAGCAGCGCGTAGATGAGCCAGACGATGGGCCCGTCCAGGAGCGCGAGGGCGTTCCCGTCCGAGCTCATGAGCGCGTCGCGCAGGTTGGTCTCCGCGAGGGGCCCCAGCACCATGCCGATGATCAGCGGGGCCAGCGGATAGTCGGCGAGCCTCATCAGGAAGCCGATGAGCCCGATCACCAGCAGGATCAGCAGGTCGGCGACCGACGGGCTGGACGCGTAGATGCCCAGCCCGCAGAACATCGCGATCCCCGCGTACAGGTACGGCTTGGGGATCAGCAGCAGCTTCGCCCAGAGCTGGGCGAAGGGCAGGTTGATCACCAGCAGCACGATCATCGCGAGGAAGAAGCTCGCCAGCAGTGTCCAGACCAGGTCCGCCGAGCGGTCGAACAGCAGCGGTCCGGGCTGCAGGCCGTACTGGCGGAAGGCGGCGAGCATCATCGCGGCGGTCGCGGAGACCGGCAGGCCCAGGGCCAGCAGGGCACCCATCGCCATACCGGTGGTCGCGTTGCCCGCCGCCTCCGGTGCCGCCAGGCCCCGGATGGCTCCCTTGCCGAAGCGCGGATTCCTGCGCCGCGAGTCCAGGCGCCGCTCGAGGCCGAACGCGAGGAAGGTGGGCAGCTCCGATCCACCGGCCGGGACCACGCCGAAGGGCAGCCCGATGATCGTGCCGCGCGCCCAGGCGGGTGCCGCCTCCTTGAGCTCTGCACGGTTCAGCCACGGCCGACCGGAGGCCCTCATCGGCGAGCGCGTGGGGTCGAAGCGCTCGCGGCAGGCCACGTAGATGACCTCCGCGAGGGCGAGCATCCCCACGGTGACGGTGACCAGCGAGATCCCGTCGAACAGCAGCGGCGAGCCCGCGGTGAAGCGCGGGGCGCCGCTTACGCCGTCGATGCCGATCACCGAGATGCCGATGCCCAGCAGGAGGGCCAGCAGGCCCTTGATCGCGGAGTCGGTGAGCACCGAGCTGGTCGCGAAGAACGCGAACACGGCGAGGGCGAAGAACTCCGCGGGGCCGAAGCTCGTGGAGAAGGCCGCGAGCCACGGCGCGAAGAACACCACGAGCACCGAGGCCGTCATGCCGCCCACGAACGCGCCGATCGCGGCGGTCGCGAGGGCCTGCGGCGCGCGGCCCGAGCGGGCCATCGTATGGCCCTCGAAGGTCGAGGCGATCGCCGAGGCCTGCCCGGGGGTGTTCATGAGGATCGCCATCGTCGAGTCGCCGAAGAGTCCCCCGAAGTAGATGCCGGAGAACATGATGAACGCCGCCGTCGGATCCAGGGCGAAGGTGACGGGCAGCAGCAGCGCGACCGCCATCGAGGACCCGAGGCCGGGCATGACGCCCACCGCGGTGCCCAGCAGGCACCCGATGAGCACCCACAGCAGGTTCGTCAGGGTGAGGGCGTCGCCGAGCCCTCCCAGCAGCATGCTGATCGAATCCATCTCAGAATCCCCCTCCCAGCAGGCCCGAGGGCAGCGCGAGCCCGAGCGCCATGTCGAAGCAGATGTAGGCGACGGAGGAGACCGCGAGCGCGATCACCACGTCCATGAGCGGGCGGCGGGACCCGAAGGACCGCGAGACGCACCAGAACAGCAGGCCGCCGCCGAGGATCCAGCCGAGGTAGGGCAGGGTCACCGCGAACACGGCGAAGCCGCCCACGGCCCAGGCGAAGGGGCCCCAGGCGATGCCGACGCGCCGGGTGACGGTGCCGGCGATGCCCTCGGTCTCGTCGCGTCCGGCGGGGCGGGTGCGGTCGAGTGCGAGCGGGCTGTGGCGCCGCAGGACGCTGACGACCTGCACGATCACGAGCACCGCGATGCTCCCAGCGAGGATCTCGGGGACGAAGCGCGGGCCGGGGAACGACGTGCCCTCGGGCAGCTTCATGGTCACGATGCCCACGAGCAGGTAGATCGCGAAGGCGGCCATGACGATCGGGACGGACAGCTCGGCGAGGAGCCCGGTCTCCGGTTCGGCCGACGAGGCGCCGGGCTCGGTGTCCGGGGCGCCGGGGGTGTGCGGGGTGGTGCTCATACGCCGAGCTCCTCGTACAGCGAGCGGATCAGCTCGGCCTGCTCGTCCAGGTAGTGCTGGATCTCGTCGCGGTCCACGACGTTCTCCGCCCAGTGGTAGTGGCGGACGGATTCCTTCCAGTCCGGCGTCGCGATCGTCTCCTCGATGATCGCGAGCAGCTGGGAGATCTCGTCCTCGCTGATCCCGGCCGGGGCGTGCATGGAGCGCCAGTTGGTGAGGGTCACGTCGTAGCCGAGGTCGACGGTGGTGGGCAGGTCGATGCCCTCGATCGGTTTCTCGGCGACGACGGCGAGTGCCTTCAGCCTCCCGGACTCGATCATGTCGACGGAGTCGGGGTAGCCGCTCGAGGCGGCCTTCGCCGTGCCGTTCAGCAGTGCCTGGGTGGCCTCTCCCCCGCCGTCGGAGGAGATGTAGTTGACCTCGGAGCCCGTGACGCCGGCGGCGACGGCGAGCTGGGTGACCACGAGCTGGTCGAAGGAGCCGCCGCCCGTCCACGGGATGCCGCCCACGTCCCTCTTCCACGCCTCGACGAGGTCGTCGAGGCTCTCGAACTCGGAATCGCCGGGCACCACGATCACGTCGTTCTCCTCGACGACGACGCCGAGGTTCGTGACGTCGTCGAGCGTGGTGGAGGACCCGTACTGGATGGTCGCCGCGAGCAGGCCGGTGCCGCCGATCATGAGGGTCTCGGCGTGGCCGCGCTGGCCGGCGAGGCTGGACAGCGCGATCGTTCCGCCCGCTCCGGGGATGTTCACGACCTGCGTGTTGTTCACGATGCCTCCGGCCCGCTGGGCCTGCTGCATCGAGCGCGCGGCGGTGTCCCATCCGCCGCCGGCGGCGGCGGGGGCGATGATCGTGAGGGACGAGCGCAGGTCCTCACCGCCGGAGGCGGAGGCGATCGACCCGTAGGTGGCGGTGCCGATGGCGCCCGCGGCGACGACGCCGCCCAGCACCTTCAGGGCCGTGCGGCGCGCCGGGGCCGTCCCCGAGGCCGGTCGCGATGCCGGCGGGTGGACGTTCGGTGGTTCTTCGGGGGGCATGGGACTCCTGGGACGGGGCATCGCGCCACCGTGAGGAGGTGCGCGGCGGCGATGCCGTGCGGGCCCGGTCCGGACCGCACGGGGTCCGCGCCGGGGAGGGAGGAGCCGACACCCTAGCGCGGCCCGGACCCGGTCCGCGCGTCCCGTTCGCGTGGCGGGAGCTCGCCCGGGCTCCCCCGCCGCTGCACCATGGCCCGCGCGCGGCCCCACCGTGGCTCGCGCGCGGCCGCACCGTGCGCTTTTACCTGATGCGGCGATTCTTTACGGACATGACCTGCGTCGACGCCACCGGAAGCGCGCCACGTCACGCGCTGAGCCCCGGATCCTTGGCGCGACGACCAGACTTCGTTCCCCCAACATTCAGGTCACGCGCAGGTAACGGCGTGTCGTGTGAGCCACCGGGCATTCAAGGTCAAGGCTCTGCCAACTCTTCTTCACCACCCTTGAGGCGCTCCCCCGCCGCGCCCGTACGGTGGCCGACGCAGATGCACCCCGGTTCGCTTGCACCCCCGGCGGTTCGGCAGCTGCTCCAGGACTTCCCCCTTATCGACGACTCTCGAAGGAGCCATCTCCCATGTCGACCCATGAGAGCACCTCGACGCTCAACGCTTACCTCCGCCGCGGCGCCATCGCGATCGCCGGCGGCGCCCTCGTCGCCACCGGCATGATGGCGACCAGCACCACCGACGCCCACGCCGCGACCGGCTGGGACTCCGTCGCCCAGTGCGAGTCCGGCGGCAACTGGTCCATCAACACCGGCAACGGCTACCACGGCGGCCTGCAGTTCGATCAGCAGACCTGGGCGGGCTACGGCGGCACGAAGTACGCCTCGAGCGCGGACAAGGCCACCAAGAGCCAGCAGATCGCCGTCGCGGAGAAGGTGCTCGCAAAGCAGGGCAAGGGCGCGTGGCCCGTCTGCGGTGTGAGCCTCTCCGGCTCCGGCAACTCCAACGCGAGCGCCTCCACCGGCTCCTCGAGCTCGGACAGCAAGAGCAGCTCGAGCGACTCGTCCTCCAGCTCCTCCAAGAGCACGTCGTCCTCGAAGAGCAGCACCTCCTCGAAGCAGTCCAGCAAGCCCCAGGGCGACTGGAGCTGCGACGGCGACGGCATCGCGAACAACTGCACCGAGAACGGCTTCACCAAGAAGACCGAGAAGAAGCAGAGCACCTCGCAGTCCACCTCCAGCACCAAGAAGTCCAGCGAGAAGCAGGGCGACTGGAGCTGCGACGGCGACGGCATCGCCGACAACTGCACCGAGAACGGCTTCACCAAGGAGACCGCGAAGAAGAGCACCTCGCAGTCCTCCTCGAACTCCTCGGCCCCCGGCATGTCCGTGGCGGGCTCCCTGGACGTCGACGGCAAGATGGGCCCGAAGACCGTCTCGGCCCTGCAGGACTGGCTGAACATCGACCAGACCGGCAAGATGGACGCCCAGACCGTCAAGGCCGTCCAGGCCTGGACCGGCAACACCCAGGACGGCGACCTCGGCTCGGCGACCGTCAAGGGCATCGAGCACCAGGTCGGCGCCTCCCAGAACGGCGGCGACCAGCTCGACTCGGGCAGCGTCAAGACCCTGCAGGCGTTCCTGAACCTGTACTGATCCGGACTCGGGAGTCCCTCCCGCACTCCGCGGATCCGAAGACCGCGGCGGCGAAGCACTCGTGCCTCGCCGCCGCGGTCTTCTGCGCTTCCCGCACTCCTGTCTCCTCCCTCCTCCTCCCCCGTCCGTCGGCCCAACCCATCCGGGGCTGGGCGAGCACTGAACACTCCACGAACACGGCCCCAGGGTTCGACCTGTACCGTCGCCCGGGCCGTCCACCCCAGGAGGATCCATGACCACCATCAGGACCACCGCCCGACGCGCCCTCGGCGCCGTCTCCCTCACCGCCGTCCTCGCCCTCGCCGCCTGCGGCGGCGGGCAGGGAGCCGACCAGTCCGGCTCCGGTCAGCAGCAGGGCTCCCAGCAGTCCGCGAGCGACGGGGGCCAGCAGGGCCTGCAGTCCCAGCAGGACCAGCAGGGCAAGCCCGACCTCTCCGGCGTCCCCGATACGGTCGCCGAGGTCAACGGCAAGAAGATCAGCAAGGACGAGTTCAGCCAGGCCTACGAGTCCCAGTACCAGCAGGCCACCATGTCCCAGCAGTCCGGCGGCCAGGCGCCCGACGAGGACTCGCTGAAGAAGCAGGTCGCCGACCAGCTCGTGGACAACCAGCTGCTCACCCAGGCCGCCGACAAGGTCGGCATCAAGGCCGGCGACGACGACATCGACAAGACCCTGGACACCATCGCCCAGCAGAACGGCATGAAGTCCGGCGACGAGGTCGTCAAGGCGCTCGAGCAGCAGGGGTCGAGCGAGAAGCAGGTCCGCCAGGACGCCGCCTCCCAGTTCGAGCTCACCGCGTACATCGACAAGAAGGCGAAGATCTCCGATCCCAGCGAGAAGGAGCTCAAGCAGCAGTACGCGCAGCTGAAGAAGCAGTACGAGCAGGCCGGCCAGGCGCAGAGCCAGAGCGGCGGGTCCTCCGGCGCGAGCGACGGCGGCGGCTCCACCCAGGTGCCCGCCTACAAGGACGTCAAGGACCAGCTCGCCCAGCAGGCGAAGACCCAGCAGGAGGGCGAAGCGGCCACGAAGATCGCCCAGGACCTGCGCAAGGACGCGGACGTGACCATCAACCTCTGACGTCGGGCCTCCCGACACCTCTCCGACGCGCCGGCGGCGGATGCTCCAGGGCATCCCCGCCGGCGCTCCGCGTCCCCGGGGCGGCGCATCTCCCGGCCGTCGTGTCTCCCGGGCGTCGTGTCTCCCGGGCGTCGGAGCAAGGCGCGGCAACAAGGTTGCCGCGCGTGCAGAGCCGTCCACAATCGGAGGACAGGCGCAGCGGACCCCGGTCCCCGCCGATCACCACGGCGAAGCAGTGAGCATCGACGTCACGCGTGCTCCCTCCCCCCTTCTGCCTCTCAAGGACGAGACACGGAGATGCACATGAGCACGACCCAGGCTCCCGACATCGCGCCGGCCCCGACACCCCACCGGATCCGGCCCTTCGGATGGCGCGACAAGTTCGGGTACATGTTCGGCGACTTCGGGAACGACTTCACGTTCCTGCTGCAGTCCTCGTTCTTCCTGATCTTCTACACGAACGTCATGGGCATCAACCCGGCCCACGTGGGCACGCTGCTGTTCGCGGCCCGCATCGTCGACGCCTTCACCGACGTGGGCGCTGGACGCCTGATCGACGTGCTGAAGCCCGGTCGGTCGGGCCGCTTCAAGCCCTGGCTGCTGCGGATCATGATTCCCGTCGCGGTGATGGCCGTGCTGATGTTCAGCCCGTTCCTGCAGGACGGCGCCTACGGGGCGCGCCTCGCCTGGATGATCGTCACCTACATGCTGTGGGGCTCGGTCTTCTACACGCTGATCAACATCCCCTATGGCTCGATGGCCTCGGTCATCTCGAACACGGTGGGCGAGCGCTCGTCGCTGTCCGTCTTCCGCTCGCTCGGCGGCACCCTCGCGAACCTCGCGGTCTCCGTGGTGCTCCCCCTGGTCGTCTACGTGCAGATCGACGGCCGCTCCGAGCTCTCCGGCACCCGCATGATGCTCGCGGCGCTGGCCTGCGCGATCCTCGCGGTCGTCTGCTACGTGCTCTGCTACGTCAACGCCGAGGAGCGCATCGAGACCCCGCCGAAGCCCAAGGCCGAGCGCATGGGCTTCGGGGCTGTGATGGGCACGCTCCTCACGAACCGCGCGCTGACCGGCATCGTCGTGGGCGCGCTGCTCATGCTCATCGGCCAGATGTCCCTGATGGCGCTGTTGCCGTACGTCTACAACGACTTCTACAACCACGGCTCGCTGCTCTCGCTCGTGAACCTCGTGGGCCTGATCCCGACCCTGCTGCTCGTCCCCTTCGCGGCCGCGCTGGGCAAGCGGTTCGGCAAGAAGGAGTTCGGCATCTTCGGCATGGGGCTCGCCTTCGTCGCCGCCCTGATCCTGTGCGTGATCCGCACCGACAGCCCGATCGTCTTCATGATCGGCTACATGCTGATGATGCTCGGCATCGGCTGCATCAACCTGCTGATCTGGGCGTTCATCACCGACGTGATCGACTTCCAGGAGATCCGCACCGGCGAGCGCAACGACGCGACCGTGTACTCGATCTACTCGTGGGCCCGTAAGCTCGGCCAGGCCTTCGCCGGAGGACTCGCCGGCTGGGCCCTGGCCTGGATCGGCTACGAGGAGGGAGGCGTCCAGCAGACCGAGGGTGTGCTGAGCGGGGTCTACAGCCTGACCACCCTGCTGCCGGGCCTGCTCTTCGCAGCCACCGCCCTCGTCTTCGCCTTCTGGTACCCGCTGTCGAAGAAGCGCGTGAACGAGAACGTCGCCGCCCTGGAGGCCAAGCACGAGGCCGAGGGCACGCAGACCTGATCCGACCGTCGGCGGCTCCTCACGAGGGGCCGCCGACTCCATCGACGCGGGGAGCTCGAGGAGCCGGCCCGCCCCACCCGGCCCGCATCGCGGGCCACCCGTCACCCACCGCAGACAGTCACCCATCGCAGACAGTCACCCATCGCAGACAGGAGACACCATGTCGGAGAAGAACGTACGACTCGGCATCATCGGACTCGGGGCCCAGGGCGGCATGTACGCCGGGCTCCTGGCCGACGGGAACATCGAGGGCATGTCCCTCGGCGCGATCGCCGACACGGACCCGGCCAAGAAGGACCTCGCCGCGCAGAAGCACGCGGGAGTGCCGTTCTACGACGACTACGTCGCACTGCTGGACTCGGGCGATGTCGACGCGGTGGTCACCACGGTCCCCCACTACCTGCACCCGGAGATGACGATCACCGCGATCGGCAAGGGCATCCACACGCTCACGGAGAAGCCGGCCGGCGTGTACACGAAGCAGGTCGAGGAGATGAACGCCTTCGCTGCCGCGCATCCCGAGACCACCTTCGCGATCATGTTCAACCAGCGCACCAACCCGGTCTACAAGGACCTCAAGGCGCTCATCGGCTCCGGCGAGCTGGGCGCGCTGCGCCACTCCTCGTGGATCATCACCACCTGGTGGCGCCCGCAGGGCTACTACGACCAGTCGGCATGGCGCGCCACCTGGGGCGGCGAGGGCGGCGGCGTCCTGGTGAACCAGGCCCCCCACCAGCTGGACCTCTGGCAGTGGCTGTGCGGCGTCCCGCAGAAGGTGTTCGCCAAGCTCGCCTTCGGGTTCCAGCGCGACATCGCCACCGAGGACGAGGTCAACGCCGTGGTGGACTTCGGCGACGGCGCCACCGGACACTTCATGACCTCCACGAACGACATCATCGGCACCGACCGCCTCGAGCTCCTGTTCGACGCGGGAAAGATCGTCGTGGAGGACTCGAAGACGGTCACCATCCACCGACTGTCCAAGAACGAGCGCGAGCTCAGCAACGAGATGACGATGCAGGACGTCGCCAAGCTGTTCCAGGGTCAGATGGACCCGAGCTCGCTCTTCACCGTCGAGGAGAAGGAGTACGAGTCGGTCTGGGGACAGCAGCACATCGACGTCCTCACCAACTTCGCGGCGCACATCAACGACGGCACGCCGCTGATCGCCGACGGCGCCGAGGGCATCAACGGCGTGCGCCTGGCCTCGGGCATGCAGCTCTCGGCATGGACCGGTCGCGAGATCGATCTGGTCGAGTACCCGGCCGACGAGTACCTCACCGAGCTCAACGCGCGCATCGAGGCCGAGGGGAAGTTCCCCACCCGTTCGTGATGCACGGGCCGTCGGCCCGCCCACCAGAACACCTCTCACCGCATTCGAAGGAGAAGCCACCATGCCCGTCCTCGGACTCCAGCTCATGATGCTCAAGGACCAGATCAACGAGAAGGGGATGTACGAGGTGCTGCGCAGCGTGCGCGACCTCGACATCGACGCCGTCGAGGTCTCCCAGGTCGAGATGACCGACCAGCTCATCGACGACCTCGTGCGCGGCAAGGAGGACTTCGGGGTCGAGACCGCCGCCATGAGCGCCTCGATCGCGCCCGGCGGCAACGGCTTCGCCCTGGAGACCGAGTTCGACCGCGCCGTGGAGGCGTGCAGGCGCACGGGCTCGCGCTTCCTGCGCATCGGCATGATGCCGTTCTCCGCGATGGTCTCGAAGGAGGCCTGCGAGGCGTGGGCCGCCGAGGTCGAGCCCTACGCCGCCCGGCTCGCGGAGCAGGGCGTGACGCTGTGCTACCACAACCACCACGTGGACCTCATCCAGTTCGACGGCGAGCGCATCTTCGACATCGTGCGCCGGGTCGCGCCGTCGCTGCTGTTCGAGGTGGACCTGCACTGGGTCCAGCGCGGCGGCATGGCGCCGCTGGACATGCTCGAGGCCTATGCCGGCGCCTGCAAGCTGATCCACGTCAAGGACTTCCGGATCGCGCCGCTGGATGCCGAGATCTTCCAGCGGTTCGACGACGGCGATATGGACATGAGGGAGTTCTACGGCCACTTCCTGAGCCTCGCCCAGTTCGCCGAGGTGGGCCAGGGCAACATGAACTGGCCCGATCTCCTGCCCGCCGCGGAGAAGGCCGGGGCAGAGTACTTCCTCATCGAGCAGGACGACACCTACGGCCGCGACCCGATCGACGCGATCCGCGACTCCCGCGAGTACCTGCGCTCGATCGGCTACTGACGCGGCGCTCCCGCCGGGGCCTCGGCATCGACCCACGGGTCGATGTCGGGGCTCCTTCGTATACTCTCCGACGTGACCGCGATCACGCCCCCGAGTGCTGGCTCCGCTCCGGCTACGGCCGACGATGCGCGCACGGCCGCCCGCTGGGCCTCCGTGCTCGATCTGGCGCGCGGACGCTCGGCGGAGCTCGGCGTCGAGGACCTCGCCGAGCAGGCCGGCTACAGCCCCTTCCACTTCTCGCGGCTGTTCACGACGCGCTACCGCGTCTCCCCCGGCCGCTATCTCACCGCTCTGCGGATCGACGCGGCCAAACGGATGCTCCTGGCCGACGAGACACTCCCCGTGGTCGACGTGGCCACGGAGGTCGGCTTCGACTCCCTCTCGAGCTTCTCCCGCCGCTTCCGGGCGGGTGTCGGCCTGCCGCCGGCGTCGCTGCGGCGCCTCGCGGACCAGGTCGCGGGCCGCCCCGTGCGCCCCTTCACGATCACGGGCGACGGGGCGGGCGCGATCGCCGTCGGACTCGATCTGCCCGCAGGCTTCAGCCCGCGCGGGGACCCCTCGGTCTGGGTGGGCTGGTATCCGCACCCCGCGCCGATCGGACTCCCGCGCGCCGGGATGCTGCTGCGCGGACGCCTCGATGCACGCCTTCCGCTCTGCCCGGGCGCGCCGTTCCTGCTCGGCTTCGCGGTGCCGGCGCACGCGAGCGTCGAGGAGCAGCTGGTGCCCGCCGCCCCCGTCGTCGCCGTGCACCCCGCGCCGCTCCTGGCGGCGGGCGCCGTCACGCTGCGCTTCGGCGCGCAGGACGGGTCGAGCCCGGTCCCGCTGCTCTCGGCGCTGCCCTCGCTCCGCCGCCCATGAGCGCGGGGCCGGTCAGCCCCGACGCCACCGGGCGCGGCGCGCTCGCTCGTCGGCCGCCTGCCCGTCGGAGCGCGCGGTCGCCGCGACCGACTGCAGCCACGTCTCGAGCTCCGGTGCGAGGTCCTGGACGGCCAGGCCCGGCGCGGACGCCGCGGGAGTCTCCCGGCCGGCGGCCGCGAGCGCGCTGCGAGCAGCCTGCGCCGCGCGGCGCCGCTGGCCCCCGGCGTGATGGACCCTGGCGCGCACGAGCTCACGTCGGAAGTCCTGTATCGGCACGCTGGAGCCCACCGTCTCGGAGGCCCGCAGGAGGGAGCGCGCCTCCCGCAGCGCGGCGCGCGTGCCGCGTCGGGCGAGCAGGTCGGCGAGCTCCACGTGCGCGACGTGGCTGGTGCCCTGCAGAGGCGGATTCTTCGCGAGCAGCGCGCGCAGCAGGCGCTCGGCCTCTTCGGGATCGTCCTCGTGGAGCGAGCCTGCGAGGTGCTCCATCGCCGCCCAGCGCTCCGAATCCGGCTCGCCGTGATCGATGGCCCGACGCCAGAGGTCGCGCGCGGGTGCCCGCAGGCCCTCCCGCTCGAGGTGCACACCCTGGATCCGCAGGTACTGGGCGCGGTTGTGGGGTCTGGCCCTGCCCAGTCGCAGCTCGAACTGCTCGGCGTCCTCGGTCGTCCATGTGGTGCTGCGGAACCAGTCGGCCATAGCCCGGACGATACCGGCACCGCGCAGGAACGGACATACCGCGCCGGGCGGCGGCATCTAGCGTGGTGAGCGCGCCGGTCGCCCCGGCAGGGCGCTCGCGCAGGGGACGGCCCCGTCCCGTGCCACTCGGACGAAGGAGCAGACCATGACCCGCAGCATCGGAAGCACCACCTGGCTCGACGTCAGCGTCCACGACGTCGACGCCGCGAAGACCTTCTACTCCGGCCTGTTCGGCTGGGAGTTCGAGGACATGGGCGAAGACTTCAACCACTACCACCTGATCCGCAACGACGGAGCCCTCGTCGGAGGTCTCATGGACGTCACCGGGATGACCTGCCCGGAGGGCGACCCGCTCCCCGCCGCCTGGAGCGTGTATCTCCTCGTCGACGACATCGACTCCCGCGCCCGCAGGGTCACTGAGAACGGCGGGGTCATCGTCGCCGGCCCCCACCCCGTGGGCGATCAGGGAAGCATGGTGGTGGTCCTCGACTCGACGCAGGCGGGCGTCGGCTTCTGGCAGGCGGGCACGCTCGAGGGCTTCGACTTCACCGGCTCGCCGGGATCGCCCGTGTGGTTCGAGCTGATGACGCACGACTTCGACGGCGCCTGCGCGTTCTACCGCAGCGTGGTCGACGCGGACCTGGTCCCGATGAGCGAGCCGATGGACGACGACGGCTTCCGGTACGTCACCAACGGCGCCGACGGGAAGAACGGATGGGGCATCTGCGATGCCGCGGGAGTGATGCCGAAGCACGCCACCGGCTGGCGGATCTACCTCGCGGTCGAGGCGGCCGACGCCGCGGTCGCCCGGGTGCAGGAGCTCGGCGGGAGCCTGCTCGACGGCCCCGTCGACTCCCCGTTCGGCCGCATCGCGACCGTCGCCGACCCCGAAGGCGCCACCTTCCAGATCAGTGCCATGGGCGAAGCGGTCCCCGAGGGCTGAACGCCTCCGCGGCGCCGGGGGCGGAGGGCCGTCCGGCTCAGGCCCGACCCATCTCCTGGGCGAGGCGCTGGAGACGGGCGATCCTCTGCTCGGTGGGCGGGTGCGTGGAGAACAGCTGCCCCATGCCCCCGCCGCGGAAGGGGTTCGCGATCATCATGTGCGCGGTGTCCTGCAGCTCCTGCTCCTGCGGGAGCGGGTGCGCGGCGACGCCGCCGGAGATCTTCTGCAGCGCGGAGGCGAGGGCGAGCGGATCGCCCGTGAGCTCGGCGCCGTCGTGGTCCGCCGAGTACTCGCGCGTGCGGGAGATCGCGAGCTGGATGAGCGTCGCGGCGAGCGGCGCGAGGATCATCGCGAGCAGGGCGCCGATGATGCCGCCGCCGCCCTGACGATCGCGCCCGCCGCCGAACCAGAGCGCCATCTGCGCGAGCGAGGTGATCACGCCCGCGACGCCCGCGGCGACGGAGCTGGTGAGGATGTCGCGGTTGTACACGTGCATGAGCTCGTGGCCGAGCACGCCGCGCAGCTCCCGCTCGTCCAGCAGCTGCAGGATCCCCTCGGTGCAGCACACGGCCGCGTGCTTCGGGCTGCGGCCCGTCGCGAAGGCGTTGGGCTGCTGGGTGGGCGAGATGTACAGCCGGGGCATGGGCTGCCCGGCCTGGTCCGCGAGGTCCCGCACGATGCGGTGCAGGCCCGGCGCCTCCTGCGGGGACACCTCGCGGGCGCGCATCGAGCGGATGGCGATGGTGCCGGAGTTCCAGAAGCTGATGAAGGTGCCGACCAGGCCGATGAGCGCGAAGATCCAGATGAAGTTCCCGCCCAGCAGGTAGCCGACGGCGAGCAGGACGCCCCAGAGCACGCCGAACAGCAGGGCTGTCTTCACGATGTTCATGACGCTGCGTCCCACGGCTTCTCCTTCGTCGGACCGGAGGGGAGGGCGGCACCTGCCGCTGGTGCACGGTGCCGGATGCCCTGTCGGCTCGCCCCACACTATGTACGTCTCCTGGAGGTGCGGCGGGGCTCTGCTGGGGGAACGCTCCACGGCGCCGCCCCGTTCCCCGTCCGGGGCGTGATGCGGGCGACATCACGCCCCGTAAGCTGGGACCCGTCACCGGCCCCGGGCCCGTCACGGGCCCGGGGCGCTCCCCGACCAGTGCTCCCTGGAGGCCCCATGCCCACCGCCGTGCTCGGCATCGATTCCTCGACCCAGGCGACCAAGGCCGTCCTCGTCGACGCGGAGAGCGGTGAGGTCCTCGCCGAGCAGCGCGCGCCCCATCCCGGCGGCACCGAGGTCGATCCCCGCGCCTGGATCGAGGCCCTCGGGACGGCCTGCGGGGGCCTGCTCGAGCGGGCCGACGCCGTCTCCGTGGGAGGCCAGCAGCACGGCATGGTGCTCCTCGACGAGGCCGGTGAGGTGGTGCGCCCGGCGCTGCTGTGGAACGACACCCGCTCCGCCCCGCAGGCCGCCTCGCTGATCGCGGACATCGGGGGCGCCGCAGCGACCGTCGACCGCATCGGGTCACTGCCCGTCGCCTCCCTCACCGCGACCAAGCTGCGCTGGATCGCCGAGAACGAGCCCGAGTCCCTGGACCGGGCCGAGCGCGTGCTCCTGCCGCACGACTTCGTCTCCCGCCATCTCTCCGCGGGCGGCGACGCCTTCTTCACCGACCGCGGGGACGCCTCGGGGACCGGCTACTACTCGACCCGCGAGGAGGGCTGGGACCACGAGCTCCTGCGCCTGGCGACCGGCGGGCGCGACCTCGCGCTCCCCGAGCTGCCGGCCGCGCCCCAGCAGGTCATGGCCCGCACCGCCTCCGGCGCGGCGATCGCCGCGGGCACCGGCGACAACATGGGCGCGGCCCTCGGGCTCTCGCTCGGCCCCGGCGACGTCTCGGTCTCCATCGGCACCTCCGGGGTGTGCGCGATGGTGAGCGACGCGCGCCCCGCGGACGCCTCCGGCACCGTCACGGGCTTCGCCGACGCCACCGGGCGCTTCCTGCCGATGGCCACGACGATCAATGCGGCCCGCATCCTCGACTTCGCGCGCGAGCTGCTGCAGGTGGACTTCGCGGGCCTCGCGGACCTGGCGCTCGCCTCGGAGCCGGGGGCGGGCGGCGTCACCCTGCTGCCGTACTTCGACGGCGAGCGCACGCCCGACCGGCCGACGGCCCGCGCCACCCTCCAGGGCATGTCGACCGCGACCACGCGCGCGGACATCGCCCGCGCCGCGGTCGAGGGCCTGCTGTGCTCCCTGGCCGACGGGATCTCTGCGCTCGAGGACCTCCTGGGCGACTCGCTGCCCGGCGGTCGGGCGCGCAGGATCGTGCTGATCGGCGGCGCCGCGCAGAACGAGGCGGTGCGTCGTCTCGCGCCGGCGGTGTTCGGCCGCGAGGTGACGATCGCACCGGAGGGCGAGTATGTCGCGCTGGGCGCGGCCCGGCAGGCGGCCTGGGCCCTGACCGGCGAGGAGGAGCCGCCGACCTGGGAGATCGCCGGCGGGCGCACTCTCACGGCAGAGCCCACGCCCCAGGTCATGGACGCCTACCGGGAGCTCAAGGCGCGCACCTCCGACTGGACGTGATGACGGTTCCTCCCCGGGATCTCCCACCCGGCGCAGGGGTGCGCCCATAGACTCCTCGCACCGTCCGTGCGATGAGTCGTCGAAGGAGACACCATGCCGTTCCGCAGCCCCCGCCCCGACGTCGAGATCCCCGATCTGACGCTCTACGACCTGCTGTTCTCCTCCCTCTCCCCGGAGGACCTGGAGAAGGTCGCCGTCGTCGACGGCGCCTCGGGAGCAGAGACCACCTACGGCGCCCTGCGGGACCAGGTCGATGCGATCGCCGGCGCGCTCGCCGCCCGCGGCGTGGGCGTGGGGGACGTGGTGGCCCTGCACTCCCCCAACTCCCCCGCCTTCGTCGCGGTCTTCCACGGGATCCTCCGCGCGGGCGCCACGGCGACCACGGTGAACGCACTGGCCACGGGTCATGAGGTCGCCACCCAGATCGAGGACTCGGGGGCGCGGACACTGCTGACCGTCTCCCCGCTGCTGTCCGCCGCGACGGAGGGCGCCGCCGCGGCGGGCATCCCCTCCGAGCGGGTGATCGTGCTCGACGGCGCCGAGGGGCACGAGGCTCTCGCCGACCTGCTCGCCTCCGGCGCCCCCGCTCCGGAGGTGTCCGTGGACCCCTCGACGCACCTCGCGGTGCTCCCCTACTCCTCGGGCACGACCGGCCGGCCCAAGGGCGTGATGCTCACCCACCGCAACCTCGTCGCCAACGTGGCGCAGTCGGCCGACCTCGTGGGCGTCGGGCCCGAGGACCGCGTGCTGGCCGTGCTGCCCTTCTTCCACATCTACGGGATGACGGTGCTCCTGGATCTCGCCCTCCTGCAGCGCGCGACCCTGGTGACGATGCCGCGCTTCGACCTGCCGGAGTTCCTGCGGATCGTGCAGGACCAGCGCTGCACGTTCGTGTTCATCGCCCCGCCGATCGCGGTGGCCCTGGCCAAGCATCCGCTCGTCGACGAGTTCGACCTCTCGGCGGTGACCACGGTGTTCTCCGGCGCCGCGCCGTTGGACGGGGAGGTCGGAGGCGCGGTCGCCCGCCGCCTGGGCTGCTCGGTGCGCCAGGGGTACGGGATGACGGAGATGAGCCCCGTCTCGCAGCTGATCCCCGCCGGGAGGGACGACCTGCCGCTGAGCAGCGTCGGGATCACCGTCCCGAACATGGAGTGCATGCTGCAGGACCCGGCCACGCGCGAGGAGATCCCGGTGCCCGTCACCGGTGTCAGCGAGCCCGGGGAGCTGTGCTGCAAGGGGCCCAACGTCATGGTCGGCTACCTGGGCAACGAGCAGGCGACGTCGCTGACCATCGACGAGGACGGCTGGCTGCACACGGGCGACATCGCGACCGTGAGCGCCGAGGGCGCGGTCTCCCTCATCGACCGGCTCAAGGAGCTCATCAAGTACAAGGGCTACCAGGTCGCGCCGGCCGAGCTCGAGGCGACCCTGCTCGCCCACCCGCAGATCGCCGACGCGGCCGTCGTCGGCGGTCGGGACGAGGCCGGCGAGGAGATCCCCAGGGCCTTCGTCGTCCTCCAGGAGGGTGCGGAGCTCACGGAGCAGGACGTCATGGACTTCGTCGCGGGGCGCGTCGCGCCCTACAAGAAGGTCCGGCAGGTCGTGATGATCGATGCGATCCCGAAGTCCTCGAGCGGCAAGATCCTGCGCCGGAACCTGCGGGGCGCCTGAGCACCGGTGCGGTCCCGGAAAGCCTGAGGTGGTCCTCGGGTCCGCGGCGGCGAGGATCTCCACTCACTCGACGAGCCTGCCCTCCGAGGAGTCGTCGGACGGAGCCTCGACCAGATCGCGCAGCCCCTCGGGCACCTCGGGCAGGGGCTCGAAGACCGCGCCGGCGTCGGGGCTCCACACCATGTTCCCGCGCAGCGCAGGGTCCTGGTCCGGGAAGTCCGCGCGGTTGTGGCAGCCGCGGGTCTCGCGCCTCTCGATCGCGGACTCGAGGGTGGCGCGGGCGGCGAGCAGGGAGCCGAGCAGGTCGAAGGCGTGGGCGAGGTCGTCGAAGCCGGCGATGTCGGGGTGGGCGGTCACCTCGAGGGCGCGGGTCTCGAGCTCCTGGATCCTCTCCAGGCCCTCGCGCAGCCCCTCCTCGGTGCGCACCACGCCCGCGTGGGCGCTCATCACGTCGCGCACCTCGCGCTGCAGGCGGCGCGGCACCTCGATGCCGTCGCCGGTGAGGAAGGAACGGATCTCCTGGTGGGCGATCGCGACGGCCCGGGGATCGCGCTCGATGCGCGTGCGCTCACGGGCGTACCGGGCGGCCTCGGCGCCGGTGATCCTCCCGTAGACGAGCAGCTCGATGAGGGAGTTGCCGCCCAGGCGGTTCGCGCCGTGCAGCCCCGAGGACGCCTCGCCGATCGCGTACAGCCCGTCGACCCCTGTGCCGTGGTCCTCGGGACGCACCCACACCCCGCCCATCGAGTAGTGGGCGGTGGGCGCGACCTCGATGGGGCTGGTGGTGATGTCGAGCATCTGCAGGTCGATGAGGGTGCGGTAGACGCGCGGGAGCCTCTCGAGGATCTGTTCGCGCGGCAGGTGCGAGACGTCCAGGAGCACGCCGCCGCTCTCCGTGCCCCGGCCCTCGGCGATCTCCGTGAAGTTCGCGAGCGCGACCCGGTCGCGTGTGGACAGCTCCTTGCGCTTCGGGTCATAGCGCTCCATGAAGCGCTCGCCGCGGACGTTGCGCAGCACGCCGCCCTCTCCGCGGGCGGCCTCGGAGACCAGCGTCCCGGCGGCGTCCTCGGGGGCGAGCAGACCGGAGGGATGGAACTGCACGAGCTCTGCGTCGCGGATCCTGGCGCCGGCGAGCGCGGCCAGGCGGAACGAGTCCCCGGTGTTCTCGTCGCGCCGCGAGGACGTGTACCGCCAGATGCGGGTGTGCCCGCCGGCGGCGAGGATCACGGCGTCGGCGTCGATCTGCACCTCCTGGCCGGTGACGACGTCGAAGCCGTAGGCGCCGAAGACGGCGCCGCCCGCGACCAGCAGCCGGGTGATGTAGACGGTGTCGATGATCGGGACGTCCAGCTCGCGGGCGCGGCGCATGAGGGTGCGCTGGATCTCCAGCCCCGTGTAGTCGCCGGCGTAGCAGGTGCGGCGATAGGTGTGGGCGCCGAAGAAGCGCTGGGAGAGCCGGCCGTCGGCCTCGCGGGCGAAGGGCATGCCCCAGCGCTCGAGGTCCTCGATGCCGCGCGGGGCGGCGCGGGTGACGGTCTCGACGATCTCGGGGTCGGCGAGGAAGTAGGACTCGCGCAGGGTGTCGGCGGCGTGCTGGCGCCAGGAGTCCTCGGGGTCCATGGTGCCCAGCGCCGCGTTGATCCCGCCGGCGGCGAGGGTGGTGTGCGCGTCGTGGGTGCGCCGCTTGCCGACGGCGAGGACCTCGACGCCGCGCTCGGCGAGCTCGATCGAGGCGCGCAGGCCGGCTCCACCGGTGCCGATCACGAGGACCGAGGTCGAGAGCAGTCGGGTGGGAGGTGCCGTGGGGTCCGCGCTCTGCGCCTGGTCGTCGGGGGTGGTCGCGTCATCGCTCATGGGGCCGACGCTACGGACGCGTCTTCCATAGCGCTAATGCAACTCTCGTCTGTCTTCGATGCGGGACGTGCATATACCGTGGGGACCATGAGGATCGATCACCTGCGGGCCTTCGACGCCGCCGCGCGGCTGGGCACCTTCACGCGCGCGGCCGAGGAGCTCTACCTCACCCAGCCCTCGTTCTCCCGGAAGATCGCCGGTCTCGAGGCCGAGCTGGGCGCGCCGCTGTTCGATCGCGGCCGCGGCGGCGCCGCGCTCACCGCGGCCGGCGAGGCGCTGCTCCCGATCACCCGGCGGATGCTGGCCGACGAGCGCGCCGCCCGCCGAGCGCTCGACGAGCTCGCGGGCCTGCGCCGTGGGATCGTGCGGATCGGCGCCCCGCCCACGCTGTGCGTGTCGCTCGTGGCGGACGTCCTGGCCGCCTTCCACGGACGCCACCCCGAGATCGAGCTGCACGTGCTCGAGGCAGGTGCGCACACCCTCGCCGAGGCCCTCGACGCCGGGGAGCTCGACCTCGCGCTCACCGTCACCCGCGAGGGGCGCCGCGGCGATCGCTCCCTCGACGCGGCATCCGCGGCGCAGCTCGTGCCCCTGCTGCGCGAGGAGCTCGTCGTGGTCACCTCGACGAGGGGCGGCTCCGAGCACCCCGGCCCGTCGGCCGATGAACCCGGGACGGACCCGACGGCGATGGCCGACGAGATGACCCTCGCCGAGCTCGCCGACCTCCCCCAGGTCGCCTTCAACCGCTCCTACGAGCTGCGCGCCGCGACCGATGCCGCGTTCGCGGCCCACAGCCTCACCCCGCGGATCGCCGTCGAGGGCGCGGAGATGGACGCGGTGCTGCGCTTCGTCGAGCGCGGCATCGGGGTCGCCGTGGTGCCGGCGATGGTCGTCCGCGGCCGTGACGGCCTGCGCTCCGCGCGCCTGGTCCGTCCCGCCCTGGAGAGGACGGTGAACCTCGCGCTGCGCCGCGACGGCCGCCCGAGCGCGGCTGCGGCCGCCATGCACGAGCTGATCCTCTCGAGCGTGCCGACGATGGTCGGCCCCGGAGTCGAGGCGCTCCGCGCGTGATCTGCCCACAGGGCTCGGCGGCGTGCCGTTCGAGCGGGAGCGCCGGCAGCTTCTCGCTGGACGAGAACCCGCGTTGCCCGTCGGCCCGGCCCCTTGCTCTGCTGAGGGTGCGACCTGCTGGCAGGCCACCGCGAGCACCGCTCGCGCAATCAGTTCGATGAGCAGAACGACTCGATGAGGAGACGCCATGAGCAGCACCGGATCCCAGGAACTCTCGACCGTGGAGAAGGCCCGCGCGAAGGCCCCGGAGGGGCGGAAGGTCGCGGTCGTGACCGGCTCGGCCCGCGGCATCGGCGAGGGCATCGCGCAGCGCCTCGGGCGCGACGGCCTGCACGTCGTCGTCGCCGACCTGCCGAGCATGCAGGAGGGCATCGACGCGACCGTCGCCTCGATCACCGAGGCCGGCGGCACCGCGACCGGCACCACCGTGGACGTCAGCGACGAGGACTCGGTGGCCGCGCTCGTGCAGACCGCGGTCTCCGCCGGCGGACACCTCGACGTGTTCGTCGCCAACGCGGGCATCGCGCAGGTCAAGGAGCTGCTGGACTACGACGCCGCGGACTTCCAGAAGATCCTCGACGTGAACATCACGGGAGTGTTCAACTCCTACCGCCAGGCCGCGAAGCAGATGGTCGCCCAGGGCCACGGCGGCAAGATCATCGGCGCCGCCTCGATCGTGGCCTTCCGTCCCTTCGCCTTCCTCGGTCCCTACTCGCTGACCAAGTGGGCCGTGCGCGGCCTCACCCAGGCGGCGGCCATGGAGTGGGCCGAGCACGGCATCACCGTGAACGCCTACGGGCCCGGCATCGTGGGCACCGCCATGTGGGACCTCATCGACGAGAAGCTCGCGGCGAAGAACGGGCAGCAGCGCGGCGAGGCGCTCGCGGAGAACGCGGAGTCCATCCATCTGGGCCGCGTCTCGGAACCCGATGACATCGCGCGCCTGGTCTCCTACCTCTCCGGTGAGGACTCGGACTACGTCACCGGCCAGACGATCCTCGTCGACGGCGGCATCCAGTTCAGCTGAGGGACGCGCGCCCTCGGCCGCAGGGCCAAGCTTGACCCTGTGGTGACCACACGGTCTGGGGTGAGGGGACAGAGCCGGAAACCGGCCCCCCTCACCCCAGGAGGACGCACCATGCGGTCCCTGCACAGTCCCCTCGTCCCCGTCCTCGGCATCATCCGCGAGAACCGGCGCGCCTACCTGCTGCTGAATCTCCTGGCCTACGGCCTCGTGCTCGCCGGCATGGCGGCCGGCGCGCTCTTCCCCGGGCTGAACGCCGCGAGCCTGGCCGACATGGAATCCAACGGATCCACGGCCCTCGCGAGCTCGCTGATGGCCACACCGCTGCTGTTCGCCCTGGTCATCTTCGCGATCAACGTGGGGACGGTGGTCATCGCCTCGATCTCCGTGCCCTCCCTGATCGTGCCCTTCGCGGGCATCGCGATCTTCGCCGTGCGAGCGCTCAGCATCGGCACATCCCTCGCTCCCGTCGACCCCACCGTGCGCACGACTCTCGTGCCGCACTCGCTGACACTGCTCCTCGAGGTGCAGGCCTACGTGCTGGTCATGCTGGGCGCCTTCATGCTGGGCAGGGCGTGGCTGCGCCCCGCGAGCGTGGGGGTCGAGCGTCGGCGCGACGGCTACCTGCGCGGCCTGCGCACCCTCGGCGTGCTCCTGCTCCCGGCGCTCGTCCTGCTCGTGATCGGAGCCCTCTACGAGGCGTTCTCGCTCGCCTACCTGGTCCCGCTGATGCTGGGCCGGTGACCTCGGCGCGGAGAAACGGCCACGGGGAACGGCGAGCAGCCGACGGGCCCGCGCTCCGGGATCTCTCCCGGGGTGCGGGCCCGTCGACTGCTCGGGTCAGCGGCTCACGTCGTACGTGTCCGTCGTCCTTGTCCTCAGACCTCGCCCTTCTTCAGGGCGTCGGCGAGGTACTCGGCCTGACGGATCGCGAGCGCGACGATCGTGAGCGTCGGATTCGCCGCCGCGCCACTCGTGAACTGCGAGCCGTCGGAGATGAACAGGTTCGGCACGTCGTGCGCCCTGCCCCACTTGTCCACGACGCCGTCCTCGGGGCGCTCGCTCATGCGGCAGGTGCCCAGGTTGTGCGTCGAGGGATAGGGCGGGGTGCGGTGGCTGGAGACCGCGCCCACCGCGTCGTAGAGCTTCTGCGACGTGGAGTACGCGTGCTCGCGCATGGCCAGGTCGTTGGCGTGGTCGTCGTAGTGGACGTCCGCGACCGGCAGGCCGTGCTGATCGGTGACCGTCGAGTTCAGCGTGATCGCGTTGGACTCCTGGGGCATGTCCTCCCCCACGATCCAGCATCCGGCGGTGTTCTCGTACCCGTCCAGCAGAGAGGTGAACTCCGGGCCCCAGGCTCCCGGCTCCACGAAGCTCGCCATGAAGGCGGGACCCAGGGAGATGGTCTCGATGTAGTAGCCGCCCGCGAAGCCGCGGGCAGGGTTGTGCACCGACTGATCGGCGATGAGCCCGGCCATGGTCTCCCCGCGGTACATGTGCACGGGCTTGTCGAACTGCGCGTACACGCTGCCGGTGAGGTGGCGCATGTAGTTGCGGCCCACCTGCCCGGAGGAGTTCGCGAGTCCGTCCGGGAACATCGAGGACGAGCTCATGTGCAGCAGGCGCGGGGTCTCGATCGAGTTGCCCGCCACGCACACCACGGAGGCGCACTGGCGGTGCAGCTTGCCCTCGGAGTCGAGGTAGAGCACCGCGTCCACGCGTCCGCTGCGGTCGTGGAGGATCTGCGCGACGTGCGAGTCGGGCCGCAGGTCGAGCTTCCCGGTCTCCAGGGCCCGTGGGATCTCCCGCACCATCGTCGACCACTTCGAGCGGTTCTTGTCGCCCTGGAAGTTGAAGCCGTCCTGGATGGAGGCGGGACGTCCGTCGTAGGGCTCGGCGTTGGTGCCGTAGGGGCCGGTCGCGTAGTGCTTCATGCCGAGCTTCTCGGCTCCGGCCGCGAGCACCTTAAAGTTGTTGTTCGCGGGCAAGGCCTTGCGTCCGCCGCGGTGGGTGGAGCCGATCGCGTCCTCGGCCCGCGTGTAGTACGGCTCGAGCTCCTCGAGGGTGATCGGCCAGTCCAGCAGGTTCGCCCCGTCGATGCGGCCGTAGGTGCTGCGGGGCGAGAACTCGTGCGCCTTGAAGCGCGGGGTCGCGCCCGACCAGTGGGTGGTGGTGCCGCCGACGGCCTTGACGATCCAGGCGGGGAGGTTCGGGAAGTCCGTCGCCACCCGCCAGGAGCCCGAGGTGGTCCGGGTGTCGGTCCAGGCCATCTGGTTGAAGGCCTCCCACTCGAGGTTCATGTAGTCCTCGTTGCGCAGGTAGGGTCCGGCCTCCAGGAGCACGCACTCGATGCCCTGCTTGGTGAGCTCGTAGGCGAGGGTGCCGCCGCCGGCGCCGGAGCCGACGATGACGACGGGCTTCGCGTCGTGGTCGATGCTGGTCATCAGTTCTTCCTCCCGGATCCCACGCGCGTCGAGCGCGCCTTGCTCTGTCCTGCGGGGACGGCCGCACCGCGCGTGCTGCGGGTGGACGCCGCCGTCGGCAGGTCGGAGACGACCTCCTGCAGGGGCTCGCCGTCGTACTCCTCGATGCGCGGGTCGGGCAGCCAGTCGAGGTCGTCGAAGCCGCGGTCGATGTACCCGCCCTTCTCGAACGAGGGTCCCTCGTAGCCGACGGCCTCCCAGAGCTCCTCGTCCTCGTAGAGGTTCACCACGACCGTCTGGCGGATGAAGCCGAAGAACGTCGTGTGCTGGATGCGCAGCAGGATCAGGTATGCCTGCTCCTGGGGCAGCTCGTGGAAGCGCCCGTCGGCGAGGCCCTGCAGGGAGTCCAGGCCCTGGGCGACCTTCGCCCGCAGCCACGCGCTCTCCTCGGCCTGGGAGAGGACCGTGTCGGCGACCCGTTCGTACGCCGAGTCGGGCACCGTCTTCTGGTGGGGGAAGGCGGCCTTGATGAGGGCCACGAGCGTGCGATGGGCCTCCGCGGTCCCCTCGACGTCGTTGACCGCTTCGCCGCAGTCCGATGTGCTCATGACGTGTCCTTCCTCCGGCGTCGTCGCCGGTGATCGTCGGTGATCCGAGACACACACTAGGAAGGTGGCGGGACCCCGGGCCACGGGCGTTCTCGTCGGGCGAGAACGGGGACCGACGGGCGAGTGCGTCGGGCCCCGATCCCCGGGGGCGGACGGCGGGGACCCGCCCTCAGCCCTGGTGACCGCCCAGGCGGTAGGCGCGGCCCGCACGCGAGGCGCAGGCGCGCACGCGGTCCTCGATGTGGCGCGTGCGGCCCTCGTAGGCGCGGACCGGCGCGGAGACGGCGACGGTGCCGATGAGCATGCCGTCGTCGGCCTTGAAGGACGCGGCCAGGCAGTCGGTGCCGCTCTGGAACTCCTGGTGCTCCCAGGCCACGCCGCGTTCGGAGATCTCGTCGAGCTGTCGGCGCAGGACCATGGGATCGGTGAGGGTGCGATCGGTGTGCGCGAGGAGGGTGCGGCCGGCGAGGTAGTCGTCGCGCTCCTCGATGCTGAGGGCCGCGAGCCCCACCTTGCCGAAGGCCGTCGCGTGGGGGCTCTCGTGGAATCCGAAGCCCATGGGGCTCAGGCGCGGGGCCTGCGGGGAGTCCGCCACGAACACGACCACGAAGTCTGTGCCGCGGTGGATCGCGAGGTAGGAGGCCATGCCGAGGTCGCGGTGCATCGCGCACACCTCGTTGCGCACGGCGCGCGGGATCCCGAGGTCCTCGTGGAGGCCGACGGCGAGGCGGTGCAGCTGGTACCCGAGCGCGAAGCGCTTCTCGTCCTTCAGGTGCACCAGGTAGCCGGCGCGGATGAGCTCCTGGGCGAGGCGGTACACGGTGGGCAGGGGGATGCCCGTGGCATCCGCGATCGCGCGTGCCGTGCTGCTGCCGCCGGCCGCCACGGCCTCGAGCACGGCGAACGCGCGGGGGATCTGACCTGCGGGAGCGTCCTCGTGGGGGTCCAGCGAGGCGTCCTCGCCCAGTCGGTCCGGAGCTTCGCTCCGACCTTCCGGGGCTTCATCGCCCCGCTTCTGGTTGAACACCGTCGTCACGAGCCCATCCTCTCAGGTCCGCTCGCCACTGTCATACCGGGAGCGTCGACCGCACCCGCGGGCGGTGCCTCCCGGGAGCTGCGTCCTGAGCGCTCGCCGGAGCTCGCCCCGCAGGGGCCGGGAGAGCGTGAACGCGCCGGACCCACGATGCTCACGACGAACGACCCGTGCGGTCACGACGGGTCGCGTCACGTCACATCGGTCGGACTCTTCTCGAATGTCGCCGTCTCGGGTTATCTTCCTGCCATCGAGGGTCGGAGGGAGCCCTGGATGCCGCGTCCGCTGGCGGGCGCCGCACGACATCCTCCTTCGCAGTTTTTCCTGCCCCACCTGCATCACCCCCCTTATCCTGCTGCCCGTTTCCCTGGGAGGTCCTGTGTCCAGAATCCAGCGACTGATGGCGCCGGTGGTCGCCGTCCTGATCGCACTTCTCGCGTCCGTCGCCCTCGCCCCCGCGGCGAGCGCGAGCACGCACCCGATCGACATCACCAGCTACAAGGTCTCCGACCAGGTGATCACGTCGAGCTACTGCCGCAAGGTGACCGTCACGATGACCACCAAGAAGCAGAAGGACTACAAGGAGTCCCGGATCGACGTCGACATCACGCGCGGGCGCGACCTCGTCAGTTGGGCGTCGTCCTCCAACGGCAAGACCCTCAGTCGTCCGCAGATCTGCCCGTGGCTCGATGGCCTGGGCAAGTACACGGTGGGCCCGGCCGACGTCGACGCGGGATACACCAAGCGCGACACGTGGGGCACGTACACCGACTACAGGTACTACACCGACCACACCAAGAAGTCCTTCTACGTGCGGGCGAAGTCGAAGGCCTCGCTCAGCTCCAGCCGCAAGGGCCGCACCGTGACCCTCTCGGCCAAGGCCACGAGCCTCAACCTCGACTGGGACGAGTACCGCGCCTACAACCCCGCGAGCGCGAAGCTGCAGGTGAAGTCCGGCAAGACCTGGAAGACGGTGAAGAAGGTCAAGCTCTCGAAGGGGAAGGCGACCGTGAAGGTCACCTCGAGCGCCAAGAAGCAGTACCGCTTCACCTACCCCAAGACGGCCACCCGCACCGGGGCGACCTCAGGCACCGTCAAGCGCTGAGCGGTCGGCGGCGTCGGACCCGTCGGAGCAGACCGCTGCTCGGCAGGACCCCGCCCTCAGCCTCCCGACGCGGAACCGCGCTTCTCATCCGGCAAGAAGCGCGGTTCCGCGCCGGCCGATCGGGCATCATGCTGGGACGCGAGCGGACCGTCCCCGGCCCGCACCCGATCGAGCGGAAGGACCGTCATGATCCTCATCAACGTCAAGTTCCCGGTGAAGCCCGAGTTCGCCGATCAGTGGCCCGAGATCGCGAGCGAGTTCACCGAGGCCACCCTCGCCGAGGAGGGCAACAAGTGGTTCGAGTGGTCCCGCAGTGTGAAGGATCCGAACACCTACGTGCTCATCGAGGCCTTCACCGATGAGGGCGCGGGACCGCACGTGAACTCCCCGCACTTCAAGAAGATGCAGGGCGACTTCCCGCAGTACCTCAGCGCGACCCCGCAGATCGTCTCCCAGCAGGTCGACGTGGAGGACTGGGGCCCGATGGGCGAGCTGCAGGTCGACTGATCGAGCCCTGTGCTCAGTGCCCGCCGCGGCGTCCGAGGGTCGTGACCGGCCCGGCGCCGGGGCGGGTCCACTGCGGCGTGGGACGGCTGTCCTCTCCCCAGGTGGGGGTGCCGTTCTCGTCGCTGCGCCAGCTCCAGCACGCGGGGTTCTGCCCGGGCCATCCCTCGGGGCTGTCCTCCCAGTCCTCGCGCCGTCCCCAGACCGTCATGTCGAGCAGCCCCATAGTGGGGTTCGCCCGTTCGACGCCGCGGCCCGTCGTCCGATAGGTGAGGAACACGCGGTCGCCCTCGCGCACGAAGCTCGCGACGTACCCCATGTCGCCGCCGATCGGCGCGGGCGCCTCGCGCACCGAGTACCAGGGCACGGTGTCGTAGCCCATGAACTCGGTGAACGGGGCGACCTCGTCCCATGCGCCCACGGTGAGGATCGCGAGCGAGACGCCGTTCTGGTGCAGGTAGGTCGCGCCCTGCAGGTGCCAGGCGGAGAGCGTGCAGCCCTCGCACTGCCCCTGGTGCGGGGCGCCGTCGTGCCACATGTGCTGGTACACGACGAGCCGGTCGCGGCCCTCGAAGAGGTCGAGGAAGGGCACCGGACCGTCGGCCCCGACCACGGGCGTGGCCCCGTCGACCTCGACCATCGGCAGGCGCCGACGCGCCGCGGCGATCGCGTCGCCCTCGTGGGTGTGCGCCTTCTCCCGCACCAGAAGTTCGTCGCGCCGGGCCTGCCAGGTGTCCATGTCGACGACAGGCGGCAGTGCGCGCCCCGTCGCCGTGCTGCTGCTCTCCGCTGTGCTGCTCATCCTCGAGCCTCCTTCGCAGGACCTCGCGGACCGGGGCGCCGTGTGCCGGTCGCCGACAGCCCGCGAGGTCTCCGGCCCCTCCTCGCGGGGCCGGATATGCGCCAGACGCTACGCCGACGCCTGCGCGGGGGAATGTCCGATCCTGCGGCGGTCATCGCGGCACGGTCGGCGGTGATGTTCCGCGCGGCCCGGGGACGGAGACCGGCTCAGCGCTCCCAGGCGGTGCCGGGCGGCGCGTCGAGCGGCGTGGGCACGTACTCGAGGAGCTGCAGACCGCCCTCGAAGGTGCGCGCCTCGACGAGGTCGAGCGCCACGTCCTGGTACCGCTCCCAGATCCTTTCGAGCCCCGTGCGTCCGGTGATGACCGGGAACAGGACCACCCGGAAGCGGTCCACGACTCCGGCGCGCAGCAGGGAGCAGCCCAGGTCGATGCTGCCCATGGTGACCAGGGGCTTGACGGACGTGCGCTTGAGCTCCCGCACCGCTTCGACGGCGTCGGTGCTGATCAGTCGCGTGCCCGGCCAGGCGAGGGGCGCGCTGAGGGTCGCGGAGAAGACGATCTGGTCGGCGTCGGCGAGCTGGGCGAAGCTCGCCTTCTCGTCCTCGGAGACGTCGATCTGCTGGGCCTGCTCGGACATCTCCTCCATCACCTGGTACGTGTTCGCGCCCATGAGGGTGAGGGAGTCGGGCTGCTGGGCGAGCCAGTCGAGGTACTCGGGGCTCTCGAGCCCCCACCATCCGGGCCAGCCCTTCCCCGCGGCGCAGCCGTCGAGGGAGAGGATCAGGTCCACGGTGAGGGACTGCTCGGTGCGGGTGGGCTGCGTGTCGGGACCGTTCATCGCGGGCTCCTCGATTCGGCGCGCGAGGGTGTCGACGTGGGGCTGTCGGCGTCAGGCAGCCGGCGTGAGGCAGCCGGTGTCAGGCCGCCGACTTCAGACCGCCGGCGTGGGGCGCGCGTGTGCTGAGAACCTACTCCTGCGCGCCCTGCGGCGCATCCGGCGCGTCGGCGTCGCCGGCGTCGTCCCGTCGACCCCAGCGCTGATCACCGAGGATCACGAGCCGCAGGCACAGCGCCCCGGCGAGCACGCCTCCCAGCAGGTCGCTCGCCCAGTGCCAGCCCAGCAGCAGCGAGGTGACCACGGAGTTCAGCACGAGGAGGACGACGCCGATGCGCACGAGGCGCAGCGTGCGCGGCGCGGCGAGCGAGTAGCGGGCGATGAGATACGCGACGACGCCGTAGATGAGCACAGCCTCGGAGGCGTGCCCCGACGGGAAGCTGATGCCCTTCTCGCCGAACTCCTGGATGCCGCCGGCCAGCAGGTCCGCGTCGTCGAGGGTCGGCGAGGGGCGGGCGATGAGCAGTTTCAGACCCCCGATGCCCACGAGGAATGCGAGCTCCGCGGCGAGCGCGACGAGCGGAGGCCGCCAGGAGCGTCGGCGCACCGCGAGCACGATCGCCACCGCGGCGAGGACGGGGAGGCACACGGCCTGCCCGGCGATCCGGTCCAGCACGCCCTGGACGAAGGGCAGCAGCTGCGGCGCCACGTGGTAGAGCCAGTGCCGGTCGAGCCTGCCGTCGATGCCCTGGAGCGGGCCGGCCGCCCCGATCGTCGTCGCGACGAGGAGGACGGCGAGCACGGGGATCGAGGTCAGACGCGACCACAGTCGCAGTCCGCGACCCGCGCCGGGGGTCTTCTCGCGCACTGTCCCGGCCGCCCCGAGACGCTCTGCGAGGCGGTCCTCGGGAGTCGAGCGTGCGTCGGAGACCATCGCAGCTCAGAGTAGGGGCCCCGCCGCCCGAGCGCACTCCCCCGGCGCCCCGATGTCGCGGGAGGCACAGGAACGCGGAGACGGATCCTCTACCGTGTGCGCATGATCCGCCGACTCCTCGCCCGCGCCTTCTGGGCCATCAGCCGCTGGCGCCTCGTGGCCCGGCCGGCACCCTCGCGCCCGACGATCCTGCTCGGCGCCCCGCACACCTCCAACTGGGACTTCGTGCTCATGCTCGCGATCGCCTGGCGTCTGGGCATCGAGGTGCACTGGCTGGGCAAGCACACGCTGTTCCGCTCCTGGCGGGGACCGCTCATGCGAGCGCTCGGCGGGATCCCCGTGGACCGCACCGACCCTCGGGGCGTGGTCGCCGAGGTCGTCGAGAGGGTCCACGGCGGCTCCGTGTTCGGCCTCGTCATCACGCCCGACGGCACCCGCGGAGGGAACACGCACTGGAAGTCGGGGTTCTACCGGATCGCGCGGCGCACGGGGATGCCCGTCACGCTCGGCTTCGTGGATCGCACGACGATGACGGCAGGTCTCGGGCCGACGCTCGACCTCACGGGGGACGTCGCCGCGGACATGGACGTGATCAGGGAGTTCTACGCCGACAAGGCCGGCGTCCGGCCCGAGCGCCGCGTCGAGCCGCGCCTGGCGGAGGAGAGCGAGGGGCTCGACGGGGACGCGCCCCGTGGATGATCTGCAGGTCCCGCCGGGCCCGGGGGCTCCGCGCGGGCTCGTGGTGCCCGCGTCGGAGCTCGTCGAGCTCTTCTCCCACGCCTCCGGCCCTGGCGGGCAGGGCGTGAACACCGCCGACTCCCGCGTGCAGCTGAGCATCGATCTCGCCACGACCACGGCGCTCGACGGGGCGCAGCGCGAGCGCGCGCTGGACCATCTCGCGCCCCGGCTCGCCGGCACGGTGCTCGCGGTCGTTGCCGCGGAGCACCGTGCCCAGCGCCGCAACCGCGTGGCAGCGCGGGAGCGCCTTACCCGGCTGCTGCGCGAGGCCGTCGCCCCTCCGGTGCCCCGTCGGCCGACGCGCCGCACCCGCGGCTCCCAGCGTCGCCGGCTCGAGGCGAAGAGGCAGCGCTCGCAGACCAAGGCAACGCGCCGTCGACCGGAGCGGGAGTAGCCCGCACGGGACCACGGCACGACCGCCCGTGATGCCGTTTGTCCTGCCGCGCCCTGCGCGCCCATGATGTCCGCATGGACGCGGACCACTCCACCGAGAGCGAGCGATTCTGGGAGGCGCACTATGCCGAGCGCGGTGCTCCCACGAACGCCCCATCCCCCAGCCCGATGCTGGTCGACCTGATCGGCGAGTTCGCGCGCCACCCCGGCACGGCGCTCGAGCTCGGGGCCGGACAGGGCGGGGACGCCCTCTGGCTCGCCCGAGGGGGATGGACCGTCACCGCGACCGACGCCTCAGCCACCGCCGCACGACGCATCGACGAGACCGCCCGCGCGGAGCAGCTCACCGACCGCGTGACCGCCGTCCAGGCGGATCTCGCCCAGGACATCCCCGAGGGGTCCTTCGATCTGGTCTTCGCCTGCTACTTCCAGTCACCGGTGGAGATCGACAGGGACGCGATCATCGCCCGGGCCTCCCGACAGGTCGCCCCGGGCGGACTGCTGCTCGTCATCGACCATGCTTCGGTCGCGCCCTGGTCCTGGAACCATGACATGCAGTTCCCCGCGCCCGAGCGGACGCTCGATGCCTTCGCGCTCACCGAGGAATGGGACCGACTCGTCGTCGAGCCCCGACGACGCACCGCGACCGCACCCGACGGCGCGAGCACCGCCGAGGTCACCGACAACGTGCTCGTGGTCCGGCGGGGTCTCTAGGCGCCCTCCGGCGACTCCGTGACCGTCTGCCCGCCCGTCTCGTGAGCCCGACCCCCGCCGCGGGCGCGATACTGCAGGTGCACCGCACCACTCGCGAACGCCCGCTCGTGGACACGCTCGAGATCGAGACGGACCCCGTCGGGCAGCGCCCGCAGGCCTCCGCCCACGATCATCGGGACCACGAACAGATGGAAGTCCGTGACCATGCCGGCGCGGATCGCGTCGCCCGCCGTGGTCGGTCCGAAGATCTCGACCTGCCCGGGAGCCTCGTCGACGATCTGCTGCAGACCCGTGAGGTCCAGGTGCCGGATCAGCCGGGCGCGCGCCGGATCGACACGGCTCTCGTCGAGCGTCGAGGACGCGACGATGCGCTCGAGGCGCTGCCAGCGGCGGGCGAACTCGCGCTCGGCCCCGCTCCACTCCTCGCCGTCGGGCCCGGTCTCCGGGTCCGCCTCCCAGTACTCCATGAGCTCGAAGGTGCGTCGGCCCATGATCTCGGTGCTCACCTCGGCCAGGCGCTCGACGTGCACGGCGAACACGCCATCGCCGGGCGCGGACCACTGGAAGTCACCATCGGCGTCGGCCGCATAGCCGTCGAGCGACATCGTCGCGGTATAGGTCAGGGTTCCCATTCGCCACTCCTTCGTGGATCCGTGGAGGCTGCACGGAGCGCGGACATGCCCCTCGGCGGGCCGAGGGGCGAGCGTCCGCCGCGGAGATCGCGCGGGAGCGCCGTCAGCGGATCGCGCGGTTGACGGCCTTGTGCGCCGCGCGCCGACCGGCGCGCTTGCCCACGGCCTCGGGCCCCTTCCCGACAGCGCGGGCGTCCCCGCTCGCTCGGCGGATCCTTCGCAACCACTTCAGCATGGAGATCGTCCTCCTTCGTCGGTGTCCTCCGACCCTACGCGGGCAGGGCCCGCGGGACCAGGGCAGGTGCTGGGCGGCCTCTCGGGGGCCATCCCCCGTGCGGGCGGTCCGCTCGGTGCGTACCGTCCTCGGCATGAGAACCCTCTTCGACTCGATCCGCTCCGTCGGCTTCCACCGCGGACCCCGACGTCTGCTCGCGGGCATCGCCGGCGGCATCGCGGCCCGGACGGGGCTGAACGTGTGGTGGGTGCGGCTGCTGCTGCTCATCGCGTTCCTGCTGCCGTTCGTGGGCTTCGCCGCCTACTTCGTCGCCTGGCTCCTGCTGCCCTGGCAGGACGACTCGATCCCGCTCGAGCGCCTCCTGGGTCGCGCCTGAGGAGCCGGGCCGGAGCCCCGCTGCGCATCGGTGTGCGACGGTGGTGCCATGACGGAGGTTCCGGAGCCGATGGCGCTCGTGATCGACGGGGCGAACGTGGTCGGTTCTGTGCCCGACGGCTGGTGGCGGGATCGGGCGGGCGCCGCCGAGCGCCTCCGGGACCGGCTCGAGCACCTCGAGATGCCGTCGAGCGCGCCCGGGGCGGACGGCGAGGAGCCGTCCGCCGGCCTCGTCCGTCCCCTCATCAGCCTGGTCGTCGAGGGCCGGGCCCGGGACATCGCCGAGACCGGTGGGGTGCGCGTGGTACGCGCTCCCGCCGCCGGGGACGACGAGATCGTCGCCGAGGTCCGCCGCCGGAGAGCCGAGGGCGGCACGGTCCTCGCGGTGACCAACGACAGGGAGCTGCGCGCACGGATCGCGGAAGCAGGCGGAGAGGTGCGGCGCGTGGGCTGGCTGCGGTCGCTGCTCGACGCTCGGGACGGCACCGGGAACCCTGCCTGCTAGACGCGTCTCGAGCCGATCCCCGGCGAGATGGTCGAGTGCGTCAGCGCAGCTCGAACGCCCCTGCCGTGGCGTCGACCCACTGCGCGAGCATCTCGTCGCCGTGCGGCGCGAAGTCCGCCCCGAGCTGCCCGAAGAGCTGCGCGGAGATCAGCCCGACCAGCCCCGTCCATGCCAGGACGCTCGCCGCGACGAGCTCCGGCGACGCGTCCACACCGAGCTCGGCCGCTCCCGACGCGAGCACGTCGGAGTATGCCTCCCCCGGAGCGCTCGTGAGGACGGGGCTCCGGCCACCAGTCGGTGTGCTCTCCTGCGCCGAGCGGGCGGAAGCCGCCTCGCCTGCCGCCAGGATCTCCACGAACCTCGCCATCACGCGCGTGCCCGGCCCCGTGGTCCGTTCCGCCGGCGCCGCGTACCCGGGCACGGGCGACCCGTAGACGAGCGCCCACCGCTGAGGCTGCTCGAGGGCCCACCCCCGCATCGTGTCGGCGAGCGCCGCGAGACCGGGTCTCCCGGCACCCCCTTTCGTCGAGGCAACCGCGAGGGCGGCGTCCACGCGGTCCGCGAGGTCCGTGAAGGCGTCCTCCAGCAGGAGCGTGAGCAGATCGTCGCGACTGGACACGTGGCGGTATATGGCCGACGAGGCGACGTCGAGCCCGCGCGCGATCTCGCGGACGGAGAGCCCGGCGGGACCGTCCTTCTCCAGCAGCTCACCGCCCACGCGGAGGATGCCCTCGCGCATCTCGGCGCGCGCCTGGGCGTGGCTGCGGCGTGGTCGCGCGCTCGTCGCACTCGTCGCACTCGTCGGCTTCTCCATGCCGGTCAGTCTCGCACCGCACGCCCGTTGGGGCAATTCTGTGAGCACTGCTCTTGTTTTTCTGTGCGCACCGGGTTAGCGTCGTCCCCGTCAGACAGCGAGCAGCGCTCACAGAAAGAGTTCCCTCATGCGATACCTCATCACCGGCGCCGGCCAGATCGGCACCCAGCTGGCCCGCGATCTCCTCTCCGCCGGCCACGACGTGACGGTGCTGCGGCGCGGCGCCGACGTGGAGGCCGGCGCGCACCTGGTGCGCGGCGACGCGGGCGATCCGGCCACGCTCCGCTCCGCCCTGACGGATGCGGACGGCGCCACCGCCGATGCGATCCTCCACTGCATCCACTCGAGCTACGACGCCTCCGCGTGGCGCCGGGATCTGCCCCAGCGCGAGCGCGCGGTCATGGACGCGGCGGCCGACGCGGGCATCCCCGTCGTCTTCCCGGAGTCCGTCTACGCCTTCGGCGAAGGGGCCGCGGATCTCCACGAGGGCGCACCCCTGGCCCCCGCCTCGCCGCTCGGCGAGGTCCGTGCCCAGCTGCTGCGCACTCGGGCCGCGCACCCGGCCACGACGCTCTCCGTGGTCGCGGCCGACCTGCTCGGGCCGACGGCGGTGCCCGAGACCTCGGTGTTCCTGCAGCTCGTGCTCCAGCCCGCGGCCGCGGGCAAGCGCGCGTGGGTGCTCGGGGACCCGTCCGTGCCGCGCACCCTCACGTCGATCCCGGACATGGCGGCCGCGATGGCCCTCGCCGCTCAGCGCGCCGACGACCTCGCACCGCACGGCGACGCGATCCTCATGGCGCCCTCACCGGAGCCGCTGAGCCAGCGCGAGCTGGCGGAGCGCACAGCGGCGCTGGTCGGCGAGCGCCGGCGCGGAGCCACGGGCATCCCCTCGCCGCTGCTGCGCGCGATCGGCCTCTTCTCCCCCACGTTCCGCGAGCTCACGCACCAGCTGTACCTGTGGCGCCGCCGCGCCGTGATCCACCCGGGCACGCTGACCAGGGACTACGGGCTGCAGCCGACCGATCTGGACCGGATCATCCTCTCGTCCCTGCAGCGGTGACCCTCGGCGGCGGGCAGGCGTCGCCCGCCGCCGTCAGAGCCCAACTTCGGGATCAGCCCCCTCGTCCGACCCGTCGTGGGACGGGTGCCGGGCGGGCCGGGCGACCCGGGCGGGCCGCGCGATCCCGTCGAGGAGGAACGCCGTGCGTCGGTCGTACCCGGGGCGCGGCGGCCTGCCGCGCTCCTCGAGCACGAGCGCCGTCCCGATCGCGAGGGCATGGAAGTCCTCCGGCTCGAACGCCTGGGCGAGAGCCTCGGACGCAACCCCCTGCTCGACGAGCTCCTCGTGGAAGGCTTCTCCTCGGCTGCACAACTCCATGAGCTGACGGGAGCCGGGCACCTGCCGCAGGATCACACCGTTCACGGCAGGCGACCGGTACTGCAGATCGCGCAGCGCCGCGACGTACCAGCGGATCCGCTCCCCGACGTCGGCGACCGTCCGAGCCCGCTCGATGACGTCGAGCAGCTCCTGCGCGCCGACCTCGTCGATGACGGCATCGATCAGACCCGCGCGCCCGCCGAACCTGTTGAACACGGTCGCCTTGCTCACGTGGGCCGCGGCGGCGATGTCCTCGAGGGGAGCCGACAGGCCGCGATCGCGGAAGACCTCCACCGCTGCGGCGCGGATGCGGTCGTGGTTGCGTCGCGCATCGGCCCGCAGAGCACCGGGATCCAGGCGGTCCATCCAGGCTCCCCCGTCCTTCGTCACTCCTGATGCCGGAAGAACTTGACCTATGTGGTCAACTTCGTCGAGGATCGTACCCCACAGGAAGTTGACCACCCGGGTCAACTTGGCTCCTCCGGCCGAGAGGGGCTCACCCCCGATGGAAGGACGACCGCCGTGATCATCGCGACCGGAGCAACAGGAACCCTCAACGGCACCACCGTCGAACGGCTCCTCGAGAGGCTCCCTGCCGAGCAGATCGGCGTGAGCGTGCGGGACCCCGAGCGCGCGTCCCACCTCGAACGCCGCGGGGTGCGCGTGCGCCAGGGGACCTACGACGATCCCGACGCCCTGCGGCACTCGTTCGAGGGAGCGGACCAGGTGCTCCTGGTCTCCTCCAGCGACCTGACGGCCGACGTCCTCGCCCAGCACCGCCGCGCCATCGACGCGGCCGTCGCGGCCGGCGCCCACCGCATCCTCTACACGAGCGCCTTCGGCGCCGGCTTCGACACCCCCTACCCGCCGCTGGCGCTCCACGCCGCCACGGAGCAGCACCTCGCGGAGTCCGGTGTCGCCTGGACCTCGCTGCGCAACGGTTTCTACGGCGATCTCGACCAGCTGCTCGGACCATGGCGCACCACGCGCACCATCGCCCGGCCGGCCGACGGCCCGTTCGCCTGGGTGGACCGCCGCGACGCCGCGGAGGCGTCTGCGGCGATCCTCCTCAGCGACGGGGGCTTCGACGGTGTCGTGGACCTCGTCCCGGACCGTCCCGTGACCCTCGCGGACTTCGCCGCGGCGGCGTCCGATCTCACGGGCGAGTCCGTCCAGCGCATCGTCGTCGACGACGAGGACTGGGTCGCCGGCGAGGTCGATGCCGGCGTCCCGGAAGCAGCCGCACGGTTCAGCCTGTCGATGTTCCAGGCCACCCGGGAGGGGCATTTCTCGGGCTCCGACCCCACGCTCACGCGCCTGCTGGGCAGGGCGCCGCACACTCCCGCGGACATGCTGGCGGAGGACCTCGGCGCGTGAGAACGACCGGGTCCCGGGTCCGCCAGGGCCCTGGAGCGCCAGACTCGTATCCGCTCGGGGCCGGGTCCGCTCGGGGCTCCGCCGACGTCGGGCAGGGCGCGGCGGCGTCCTGATCGGCGACGCGCGCAGTGCGCTCAGTTCCAGAGCGTGAGCTTCTCGGGATTCATCATCAGCCGGACCTCGCTCACGGCCCCGTCGACGACCTCGAGCGTGACCACGCCGAAGATCCGCGCCTCGTCCCAGAGCGCGAACCCGAGGCCGTCGGGCGTGTTCTGCTCGAGAACGGTCGCCCCCGGGTTCTTGGTGAGCGCTCCGAACAGGAACCGTGCGACCCGATCAGGTCCGAGCACGGGTCTGCGCGCAGCCGTCACCCGGCCGCCGCCGTCGGAGCGCAGCACGACGTCGGGGTCGAGCACGGCCACCAGCCCGGCGAGATCGCCGCTGCGCGCGGCGGCGGCGAAGGCCCGCACGATGTCGTCGTGCTCGCTGCGGCTCGCACGTCGGCCGCGATCCGCCTGGACCCTTCGCCGGGCCGAGGCGGCAAGCTGACGGCACGCGGCGGGGGTGCGTCCCACGGTCTCCGCGACCTCGGGGAAGGGCACGGCGAACACGTCGTGCAGCACGAACGCGACCCGCTCGGCGGGAGTCATCGCCTCCAGGACCACCAGCAGAGCCGTGCTCACCGAGTCGTCGAGGGTCACCCGGTCCAGCGGATCCTCCGCCCTGGTCGAGCCCGTCGGGAAGGCGAGGGCGGGCACGGGCTCGGGCAGCCAGGGGCCCACGTAGCTCTCGTGGCGGCGCCTCGCCGACCCCAGGACGTTGAGGCAGATGCGGCTGGCCGCCCGCGTCAGCCACGCCCGCGGCACCCGGATGGCCGCACGCTCCTCCTCCGGCAGCCGGTACCAGCGGATGTAGGTCTCCTGCACGGCGTCCTCGGCCTCGGCGACCGTGCCGAGCATCCGGAACGCGAGGGAGAGCAGATGGCGCCTCTCCCCCAGCGCCTCGGCGTCGGGACCCTCCGCCCCCGGCGCGTCCGTCCCCGGCTCCGTGATGCCGGGCCCCTCCCTCCCCGGCCCGTCGGTTCCGGGCCCCGTCGTCTCCGGGCCCTCGTGCGCCTCGATCGGCTCCATGGCATGCTCCCTTCGTCGACAGGACCGGGCCGCAGAGCGTTGTGTGAGCACCGGTGGACGCGCTCGGCCCGCGTGGACGGGAGCCGCGCCGCATCTGCCGCGCGCGCTCGCCTCACATTCTGGGTTGCAGGACGGTCGTGAGGGTATGACATGGACACTGACCTTCACAGCACGCGGGCGCGCCTGCCCGGAACCGCGAGCGCCCGAGGCCGACGCGTCGACGCGAGGAGGCACCCGATGAAGATCGTCGTCGCAGGGGCGACCGGGACACTCGGCCGCCACGTCATCCAGGCACTGCACGAGGCAGGGTGCGAGCCGGTGCCGCTCAGTCGCAGCACGGGGACCGACCTGGTGACGGGCGTCGGACTCGCCGATGCGCTGCGGGGTGCGTCTGCCGTCATCGACGCCTCCGCCACCAGCAGCACCTCGACCTCCGCCTCTGTCGAGTTCTTCACCGCCGTCACCGAGAACCTGCTGGCCGCCGAGCGCGAGGCCGGCGTGCCCCACCACGTCGCGATCTCGATCATCGGGGCGGCACGCGTGCGCGCGAACTACTACGCGGGGAAGGCTGCCCAGGAGGACCTGCTGACGAGCCGGGACGGCGGCTGGTCGCTGCTGCGGACCACCCAGTTCCACGACTTCGCCCTGCAGCTCATCGGGCACGGGAAGGTGGGCCCTCTCCAGGTGGTCCCCACGATGCGCTCCCAGCCGATCTCCACGAGCGAGGTCGCCTCCGAGCTCGTCGCGATCGCGACCGGCGAGCCGCAGGGGCTCGTGCCGGATCTCGCGGGACCACGGGAGGAGAACATGGCGGACCTCGTCCGTCGGCTCCTCGCGGCGTCCGGACGGCGTCGCCCCGTCCTCCAGATCCCGCTGCCAGGGGCATGGGGGCGCGGCATGCGCGACGGATCGCTCCTGCCCGCCCGAGGGACGCGACACGGAGAGATGACGTTCGACGCCTGGCTCGATTCCCGATCGGCCTGACCGCACCGGGAGAGCCCCCACGAATCCACGAATCCACGAATCCACGAATCCACGAATCCACGAATCCACGAATCCACGAAAGCAGGATCGATCATGCGCATCTTCCTCGCCGGCGGCTCCGGAGTGATCGGACGCCGCCTCATCCCCCGTCTCGTCGAAGCGGGGCACACCGTCACCGCCACCACACGCCGCGAGGCGACCCTCGAGGCCCTCCGCGCGCTGGGCGCGCGGGGCGTGGTGGTCGACGTCTACGATGCCCAGCGGCTCACGGAGGTGGTGGCGGAGGACGCCCCCGACCTTGTCCTCCACGAGCTCACGGACCTCGGCGACGCCGACACCGACGCCAACGCCCGGCTTCGCCGGGAGGGCACGGAGCACCTCGTCGCCGCCGCCCGCGCCGCCGGGGTCGAGAGGATGCTCGTGCAGAGCATCGCCTGGGCCTACGCGGAGGGCGGGGCGCCCGCCGTCGAGGAGGACCCGCTCGTCCCCGGCTCGGCCGTCGCGCAGATGGAGGATCTGGTGGCGACGATGCCCCGCTCCACCGTGCTGCGATACGGGATGCTCTACGGCCCCTCCACGTGGTACGCGCCCGGCGGGCGCGTCGCCGGCGCCGTGAGCGCCGGGATGGTGCCCGCGACGGAGGCGATCACCTCGTTCGTGCACGTCGAGGACGCCGTCTCGGCGACCGTGCAGGCCCTCGACTGGGCCGACGGCACCTTCAACATCGTCGACGACGAGCCCGCCGCGGCGACGACGTGGCTGCCCGTCTACGCGTCCGGCATCGGTGCGCCGGCACCCGCCGTCCAACCCCTGCCCGACGGCGCCCCGAGGGGCCGGGGCGCCTCCAACGCCAAGGCCCGCGCAGCCGGTTGGCGACCTCTCCATCCGAGCTGGCGGGAGTCGTTCCGCAGGCCCTGACGACACGGCCGGCGGATGTCCGCGGGCAGGCGGGGCCCGACATCTCGTCGGGCCCCGCCGTCGTCTCATCGCCCGGAGCGGGGGTAGCGCAGATGCGCGCGCTCGGCGAGTTCCTGCTCGCTCACGACGGTCATCATCTCCTCGCCGGGAGCGCAGACCATCACCGCGATAAACGTGGTCGGAGCGTTGGACAGATGGTTGGCCGCCTGGTAATGGATCAGGTCCCCTCCCGGCTCCCAGAACGCCTCGCCGGTGCGGATGATGCGCTCCGGCTCGCCCTCGAGCTCGAAGTCGAGCTCGCCGTCGAGGAGGTAGCCGAAGACGGGGCCGGAATGACGATGCGGAGGCGAGCCCGGCGATCCTGGTTCCAGGGTCATGCTGACGGTCATGACGTGGGCCGGTCCGACGCCGACGGCGACGTGGGCCTGGTCCAGCAGGCGGATGTCGGGCGCGGATGCATTCATGGTGCACTCCTCTCGGGACGGGAGGTCCGTCCCCTGCCCATCCGACCGACCACGGGCCTTCTGTGTGAGGCGGCGCCCGCGCACATCCCGCGGGACGTCACGGCCCGGCGCGGGGCGTCGGCGTCACGGCCGGTACAGCTCCACGCCCTCACATCCCGTCGTGCTGTGCGGTCATGAGGGCCGACCGCGCATCGTGCCGCGGCGCCCGGGCTACCGCACGGGCCCGCCCCGCACCGAGAGGATTCCACCGTGAACATCGCGATCCGCCTGGCTCTGGCGATCCTGTTCCTCGACGAGCTCGTCGTCGGGGCATCGAACGCGCTCGTACCGGCCGCCTTCTACCGTCACTTCCCCACCGTCGACCTCACCCCGCCGTTCAGCGAGCACTACGCCCGCGACTTCGGCGGCGCCACCCTGGGCATCGCACTGCTGCTGGGCATCGCGCTGGTGCGTCCGAGTGCGCACTTCGCGATCCCTGCCGCGCTCGCCTACTCGGTGTTCGCCGTCCCGCACTTCTTCTACCACCTGATGCACCTCCACGGCGCCACTCCGGCCGAGGCCGTCGGGCTCACCACGGCGAACGCGATCGTCGCGCTTCTCGGCCTGGGTATCGTCATCGCGGTGATCCTGCGCGATCGACGGGCTGCGACAGGGGCTGGGGAGTCATCGGCCGCACCGGGCTCCGCGCTGTCGTGATCGCCGCTGGAGAATCCCTGCGACTGCTCAGCGAGGAGAACCCGTGAAGGAGACCCCGAAACCCGGCGTCGACCGGCGTATCGAGGGAACTCGCCGGTGAAGCGCCGGGGGCCACTCCACCATCGGCGACGGGACGAGGGCGGTCAGGCGTCGCCCGCAGCCGCGCGGCGCAGAATCGTGCCCGCGATGTGCACAGCGACGGTCGAGGCGACGACGTCGATGAATCCGAGATAGCTCGCGGCGACCTCCGGATCGGCGTCGTACGCCGCCTGGAGCGCGTCCGAGGGCCGACTATGGGGCCAGGCGGCGCTCGCCATCAGCAGTGTCACGACGACCACCCCGTAGGCCTCGTCGTCGCTGAGCTCGGGCAGCACCACGCGGATGACATCGACGAGTTCGCCGGCCGATGCGGCTGTCGCGCGCTTGTGGCGCAGCGCGACGTCGCGAGAGATGTTGCGCTCGAGCACGGCGGCCTGCGACGCGATGAGATCGCAGAGCACGGGCCGCTCGGCCATGGTCTCCGCGAGCGCCCTCGCCATCTGATCGCCGCGCGCCCGCGCACTCGCGGCCACCGGCTCCACCTTCCCGCGCAGCTCCTCGATCCACGCCCGCAGCTCTGCGTCGAGCAGCTCGAGCAGGATCGCCTCGCGGGACTCGAAGTAGCGCAGGACGTTGGATTTCGCGAGTCCCACCCGTCGGCTGAGCTCGTTGAGGCTGAGCTGCGCGACGGGCATCTCTTCGAGCATCGACGCCGCGGTGTCGAGGATGGCCCGCCGCCTGCGCTCTCGCTGCTCCTCGCTGCGCGCCCTCTGGAAGTCCATGCGCGCATCCTACAGACCGCCCGTCTGTTGTTTACAGACCACCGGTGTGTTAGTTTCGCACCCAAGAACAGACCACCAGTCTTTAAGGAGGGCGCCGTGGCCTACGACGTTCCGGAACAGCACGGGAAGCTCGCCGTCGTGACGGGCGCGAACAGCGGCACCGGCAAGGAGGCGGCGCGGGGCCTGGCGGGAGCGGGCGCGCGCGTGATCATGGCGGTGCGCTCCCCCGCCAAGGGCGAAGAGGCGAGGGCCGATATCCTCGCCCAGCATCCGAGTGCCGGGGTCGAGGTCCGGCGCCTCGACCTCGCAGACCTCTCCAGCGTGGAGGAGTTCGCGGGGCAGCTGATCGCTGAGGGGCGGCCGCTCGATCTGCTGCTGAACAACGCCGGCGTCATGATGCTCCCCCGGCGCTACGAGACGTCGGACGGGTTCGAGATGCAGCTGGGCACGAACTTCCTCGGCCCCTTCGCCCTGACGCTGCGGCTGCTCCCTCTGCTGCTCGAGGCCGACGCACCCCGCGTGGTCACGATGTCCAGCGGGAACCAGTCCCCCATCGACTTCGATGACCTCAACTGGGAGAAGAGCTACGACGCCAATGGCGCCTACGGGCGCTCGAAGCTCGCCGACCTGCTCCTCAGCCGCGAGCTCGCCCGCATCGCCGAGCGCCGGGGCTGGAACCTGCTGTCGCTGGGCGCACACCCCGGCAACGCCTCCACCAGCATCTTCGAGAACGGCAAGCAGTACGGCGACACCCCGATACTGGCGATCCGCATCGCCTGGCGGATCACGCCGCAGCATTCGGCCGCGGCCGGGGCCGCTCCGATGCTCTACGCCGCGACCCAGCCGGACGTGGTCCAGGCCGGCTACTACGGCCCCCGTCTCCACCTCGTCGGCCCGCCCGGCCCCGCCAAGGTGTCCACGCGCGGGCAGGACGCGGACGTTGCCGCTCGTCTGTGGTCCGAGGCCGAGCGCCTCACCCGCCTCAGCCTCCCCTCTGCATGAGCTTGGGGGACCCGGGCACCGCCGACACGTCCGCCGCCCGTGCCGTGACCCCGCCCCTGAGCGGGCTCCGATACCGGATCGGTGCAGTGCTGCTGATCCTGAACGCCGCGATGTACGTGGGAGCGGAGGCGATCGCCGCCTCCGCGTGGCGGGACCCGGCCTACAGCTACGCCTTCAACTACATCAGCGACCTCGGCGTCCCCGACATCGCCGAGTTCCAGGGCCGCATGGTGGATTCGCCCCTGCACGCCGTGATGAACGCCGGGTTCATCCTGCACGGGCTCGTGTTCCTGATCACGGCTCTCCTGATCCAGCCCGCGATCGTGCGGAACGGGCCGCGGTGGGCATACCTCGCCCTGGCGCTGGCCCACGCGGTCGGCATCAGCCTCGTCGGGCTGTTCCATGGGTCCCAGGCCGCCGTCGACGACGGCACCGCCGTCCTCCACGGGCTCGGAGCACTGCTGGCGATCGGAGCCGGGAACGCCGCGGCGATCGTCGCTGGGACCCACCTGCTCCACCGACGTTCGCGCGGCCTCGGCGGAGCTCTCATCGCCCTGGGCGCGCTCGGGATCCTCGCCTTCGTGTATCTGCTGGCCACGACCGGCACGGACGTCGACGGCATCCCCGAGCGGATCGCCGTCTACACCGTTATGGCCGCCGAGGCGCTGGCCGGGATCGCTGTGCTGGCCGCGGGGTGCCGTGGATGAGTGACCGCGCCCGACCTCACCTCCCCCACCACCTCCGGAGACCTTCCATGACCGACATCCTCGGCACCGCCCTTCGCTTCCACAACGACCGCACGAGCATCGACGCCTCCGTCGATCAGGACAACCCCACCGTTCGATCGCTGATCGCCCAGCTGCCGCTGGAGGGTCTGGAATTCGCGGACAACCAGGGCCTGGAGAAGCTCGTCCGCCTCGACCAGGGGCTCGACTTCGAGGGCTCACCAGCCTCCGGCAACCGTCCCGGGGACGTCATCTGCTCCACCCCGCGGAACAGCATCGCGTTCTGGTACGGCCCGGACGGATTCGAGCCGCGCGAGGAGCTCGTCCACATCGGTCGCTACGACGCCTCTGCGCAGCAGCTCGAGCAGCTCACCGCCTCCCCCGTCATCGCACACCTCGTCGCCGACTGATCCCGCCGCTTTCGCGAGAGCGAGTATGCGGGCCCGCACGGACAGGCGACACGACCGACCCTGACGGGAATCGTCAGGAGCATCAGAAGGAGAGCAGCATCATGGAACAGCGCACACTCGGCCGCACCGGCATGAACGTCAGCGTGCTCGGCTTCGGCGCGATGAACCTCGGCGCCTGGGGTGGTGTCGGCCAGGCCGAGGCCGATCGACTCATCCATGGGGCTCTCGACGCAGGCATCACCCTCTTCGACACCGCCGATGTCTACAGCGCCGGCGAGTCCGAGGAGCTTCTCGGGAAGGCCCTCGGCAGCCATCGGGATGAGATCGTGCTCGCCACGAAGTTCCGCAACACGACGAGCCAGGGTCCGCTGGCCGGAGGCGCCTCGCGCCGGTACATCCGCAAGGCCGTCGAGGGCAGCCTGCGCCGACTGGGCACCGACCGCATCGACCTCTACCAGGTCCACCGCCCCGACTGGGACACGGACATCGAAGAGACACTCTCTGCACTGACCGACCTCCAGCGGGAGGGGAAGATCATCGACTTCGGCACCTCCACATACCCCGCTCATGCCGTCGTCGAGGCGCAGTGGGTCGCCCGGGGGCGCGGGCTCTCGCGCCCGATGACCGAGCAGGTGTCGTACTCGATCTTCCAGCGCGCCGTCGAGGCAGACATCTTCCCGGTCGCACAGAAGCACGGCCTGGGCATCCTGGTATGGAGCCCCCTCGCCAACGGCTGGCTCGCCGGGAAGATCGGGCGCGACCAGCCGGTGGACACGCCGCGCGCCCACCTCGCCACGGCGGAGTTCGACCTCTCGACCCCCGAGGCCCAGCACAAGCTCGACGTCCTCGACGGCCTGCGCGAGATCGCCGGCGACCTCGGGATCTCCCTCCCCGAGCTCGCGCTGGCGTTCGTGAAGGCCCACCCTGCCGTCAGCAGCGTCCTGATCGGCCCGCGCACGCCGGAACACCTCGAGCAGAACCTCCGGGCCGCCGAGACCACCCTCGACGACGCGACACTGGACAGGATCGATATTCTCTGCCGACCCGGCGACGACATCGCACCTCAGGACCGATATCAGGTACCCGTGCCCGCCGTCACAGACCCGGCGCTGCGCCGCCGTTGACCGATTCCGAGTCGGCGCCGTCCGCCCCGACCTCGCTCGCTGCCCACGAGGCCAGCAGCCGGAGCCGCTCGGCGGACTCGGACCCGGGCTCGGCCGCGTAGACGGTCAGCGTGAGCCCCGGCTCGGACTCCATCGCCATGCCCTCGTAGGCGACGGTGATCTCGCCCGCGACGGGGTGGCGGAAGGTCTTGGACCCCGTGCCGTGGTGGCGCACGTCGTGCGAGCCCCAGAGACGGCGGAACTCGTCGCTGCGCGTGGAGAGCTCTCCGATGAGGTCGTGCAGCTCCTTGTTGTGGGGATCGCGGCCCGCCTCGGTGTGCAGGATCGCCACCGTGACGCCGGCGAAATATTCCCAGTCGGGGTAGAAGTCGAGCGCCCGGGAGTCCAGGAACGTGAACCGGGCGATGTTCGGCGTCTGCCCCGGCATGTCGAAGACGTCCTGGTAGAAGGCCCGGCCGAGGGGATTCGCGGCGACGATGTCGAGGCGTCCGTTGCGCACGAACGCGGGGCCGGCGGTCACGGCGTCGAGGATCCACTGCAGACTCTCGTGCGGCCTCCAGCTCCGGGAGGGATGCCTGCGGGGCGGACGCGCGACGGGGCTGGCGGCGTGCGCGAGATCAAAGAGATGGGCGCGCTCCGCGTCGTCCAGCAGCAGCGCCCTCGCGACGCCGTCGAGGACCTCCGGGGAGGCGCCGCTGATCGCGCCGCGCTCGAGCTTCGTGAAGTACTCGACGCTCACCCCTGCGAGGGCCGCGACCTCGCTGCGCCGCAGGCCCGCCACCCGCCGGTTCCTCCCGGCGGGAAGCCCCACCTGCTCGGGCGAGACGTGGGCGCGGCGCGAGGTGAGGAACTCGCGCACCTCGGCTCGATTGTCCATGGGCCGAGGGTACGCGCGGGCGCCGCGAGGAAGGAGTCCCCCGCAGAACCCCTCTCGCGGGAGACTCCCCCGCGCGCCGGAACCGTGCTGGAGTGGGGACCACACGATCGGCGCGGTCCCTTCGGCCGCGCGATCCATGATGAGGAGGCACCCATGACGACGGACGACGGATTCGACCAGATGTTCCCGCTCGGGGAACCGAACGAGGCTTTCGCGCAGTACTTCATCGGCCGCAGCTACCTGGCTCCGCTCACCGAGGGAAGCGCGCCGGTGAGCAACGTGTCCTTCGAACCTGCCTGCCGGAACAACTGGCACATCCACCACGGCAGCAGCGGCGGCGGGGACCAGGTGCTGATCTGCACCGCGGGCTCCGGCTGGTGCCAGGCCGACGGGGAGGAGCCCATCAGCATGGAGCCGGGAACCGTGATCCGGGTCCCGGCGGGCACCAAGCACTGGCACGGCGCGAAGGCCGACGCCTGGTTCTCCCACCTCGCCTTCATCACCCCGGGCGACGACGTCTCCAACGAATGGCTGGAGCCCGTCGCCGACGACCTCTACGACCAGCTGCCGACGAGCGGAGAGCGCGCATGAGCATCCTCGACCAGACCTATCCCCTCGCCCACGGCGTCGAGATCCCGAAGCTGGGCCTGGGCACCTGGTTCATCGACGACGACAAGGCCGCCGAGGTCGTGCGGTCAGCGGTCGAGATCGGCTACCGCAACATCGACACCGCGCAGGCCTACGGCAACGAGCGGGGCGTCGGGGAGGGCGTCCGCACCTCCGGAGCGGACCGCGACGACCTGTTCGTCTCCACGAAGCTCGCCGCCGAGATCAAGGACTACGACGGCGCGGTCGCCGCGATCGACGAGTCCCTGCGCACGCTCGGCCTGGACCGCATCGACCTGATGCTCATCCACAGCCCGCAGCCCTGGGACGACTTCCGCGGCGGCGACTACGCGGAGGGCAACCGTCAGGCGTGGAAGGCCCTCGAGGAGGCGCACCGGTCCGGTCGGATCCGCGCCATCGGGGTCTCCAACTTCCTGCAGTCCGACCTCGAGAGCCTTCTGGAGATCGCGGACGTCGTCCCGCACGTGAACCAGCTGCTGGTGCACGCCGGGAACACCCCGCACGATCTGCTGGAGTACTGCCGTGCGCAGGGCATCCTCGTCGAGGCGTACTCGCCGATCGCGCACGGCGAGATCCTGGACGACGCCGAGGTGCAGGAGATGGCCGAGACGTACGGCGCGAGCGTCCCGCAGCTGTGCATCCGCTACGCGCTCCAGCTGGGCACCGTGCCTCTGCCGAAGACCGCGAACCCGGAGCACATGCGCTCCAACGCGCAGCTCGACTTCGAGATCTCGGAGAAGGACATGACGACGCTGAGGAGCATGAAGGGTCAGGACTACGGCGAGTCCAGCGCCTTCCCCGTGTTCAGCGGCAAGTGAGCGGGATGGCGACGACGAAGGACGACGGAGAAGGACGACGCATGGACCTCGAGACGTTCCTCGCGCAGATGGACGCCGGCGCGCCCGCGCTCCCGGGCGGCCCGGCGGCACGCATGATGGACGACCTCGCCGACGAGGCGATCGCCCTGTGCATGAAGCTGAACACCCGCGTCACCACGCTCGACGAGCGGGTGGAGATCATGTCGCGACTCACCGGGCGCGAGGTTCCCTCCTCGTTCCGGCTCTTCCCGCCGTTCACGACCGACTGCGGGAAGAACATCCGCATCGGCGAGCGGGCGTTCATCAACTCCGGCTGCCGGTTCCAGGACCAGGGCGGCATCACCTTGGGCGACGACTGCCTCATCGGCCACAACGTCGTCATCGCCACCCTCAACCACGACCTGGAGCCTTCCCGGCGCGCCACCACGATCCCCCGACCCGTGGTCGTGGGCGAGAGCGCATGGATCGGAGCGAACGCGACACTCCTCCCGGGAGTGACGATCGGCGAGGGCGCTGTGGTGGCCGCGGGGGCGGTCGTCACCAAGGACGTCCCGCCGCGGACCACCGTCGGGGGCGTGCCGGCCCGGGTGATCCGGGAGTTCGAAGCCGAGTGATCAGAGCATTCCCGGGACCACGGCTGGATCGTGACGCTCGCGGATGCCCACGGCCACCAGCTAAGCCTGATGACCCGGGACGCGACGGTCACGGAGAATCCAGCATGCACGATCTTCGTCGACGGCATCGAGGCCGCGCACACGGCGGCGATCGCCGCCGGCGTGGAGATCGTCCATCCCCTGACCCGTGAGGACTGGGGCGTCACGCGCTTCTTCTACCGGGATTCCGCGGGGTCAGTGGTCAACGTCGGGACGCACACGGGCTGAGGGGCTGGTGTCACCCCAGGTGCGTGCAGGATGCCTCGCGCATCCGAGTCGCTTGAGCGGCTCAACGCAGCGCGCGCCGTGCCGCCTTGTCGATCGCGCGCCGTCCGGCACGCTTGCCCACGGCTTCGGGGCCCTGCTCGACGGCCCGGGCACCCCCGCGGACCCGTCGCAGCTTCCGCAACCAGTTCAGCATCGTCGACCTCCTCAAGAATCGGGTTCCCGACCTTACGCGCCCTCACCGCAGGGCGACACCGTCCCAGCGTGTGCGCCGATCGGGCGAGGCCCGGCCGCGCGGTGGGCAATCGCGGCGGCGCCGGCCGGTGCCAGCGGCGGCCCGAACGGCCCGGACGGCTTCCGGGTCACCGGGCGGCGCCCACCCCCGCCACCACGAGGTCGATGAGCCGGCGGAGCACCACATCGACGTCCTCGCCGTCGATGCGCCCCTGCCGGGAGCGGTTGAGCTCGGCGAGGACCCCGGTGACGATGAGCCGGGCGCCGGTTGCCGCAGCCGCGCCGGGGGCGCCGGCCCGGTCGTCGCGCAGGCGCGCGGCGATCTGCTCCTCGAGCCCCTCGACGCGGCCGAGGACCCGCTGGCGGTGCGGCATATCCGCACCGAAGAGGATCTCGCGGGCGACCCACGTCGTGGGCTCGGGCCAGCGGCGCATCGCGGCGACGAACGGCGAGATAAGGGCCGCGATCTGGGCCGCGGTCTCCCCCGCCGCCGGCGCGGAGCGCGCCGGGGCCGTGTTCGCCTGCTCGTGGGCTCCCCAGAGCGCATCGACGACCATCATGAGCAGCTCCACCTTCGTCGCCGCGTACTGGAAGACAGTCCCCTCGGCCACATCAGCCGCGCGCGCGACCTCGCTCATCGAGGTCCGCTCGAAACCGCGCTCCTCGAACAGCGCGCGCGCCGCAGCGAGGATGCGGGCGCGCTTCTCCGCCTTCGCCCGCTCGCGCCTGCCCAGCGCCGCCGCTCGCCCGTGCCGCATGGCATCCTGAGTGCTCACACCCCGATTGTAGTCGACTCATTATTGAGTACACTCAATTACGAGGCCGGATGACCGCCGTCCGGCACGCGTCGGGAAGGATGGACCATGCAGCACACTGCAGGTAACTACGAGGCGTTCGCGCGTCCCCGCCCCGCACAGCACGCCCAGGAGACGAAGGCCTACATCGTCGGCAGCGGGCTGGCCGGGCTCGCGGCAGCCGTCTTCCTGATCCGCGACGCCGGGATCCCCGGTGCCAACGTCACGATCCTCGAGAAGGACGACGTCGCCGGCGGTGCGCTCGACGGCCTTGACGTGCCGGACAAGGGCTTCGTCATCCGCGGCGGCCGGGAGCTGGAGGACCACATGGAGTGCCTGTGGGACATGATGCGCTCCATCCCCTCGCTCGAGCTCGAGGACGCCTCCGTGCTCGACGAGTTCTACTGGCTCAACAAGGACGACCCCAACTACTCGCTGCGCCGGGCCACCGTCCGTCAGGGCGAGGACGCGGGCCACGAGGGCCGCTTCAGCCTGCCGAAGCGGGCGCAGAAGGACCTGCTCAGGATCTTTCTCGCCGAGCGCGCGGAGATGGAGGGCAAGCGCATCGACGAGGTGATGGGCCGTGAGTTCCTCGACTCGCCGTTCTGGATGTACTGGCGGACGATGTTCGCCTTCGAGGAGTGGCACTCCGCGCTCGAGGTCAAGCTCTATCTCCACAGGTTCGTCCACCACATCGGCGGACTGCCCGATTTCACGGCGCTGAAGTTCACGAAGTACAACCAGTACGAGTCCTTCGTCCTGCCGCTCATGCACTACCTCACCGAACACGGCGTCGTCTTCCAGTCCGACACCGAGGTCCTCGATGTGGACTTCGCCCACCGCAACGGCGAGATCCGCGCCACCGCGATCCGCTGCCGCCGCGACGGCGCCGAGGAGACCATCGAGCTCGGTGAGCACGACCTCGCGCTGATGACGATCGGGTCGCTCGTGGACAACTCCGATGACGGTGACCACCACACCCCCGCCGTGCTCCATGAGGGCCCGGCCCCGGCCTGGGACCTGTGGAAGCGCATCGCGAAGAAGGACCCGTCGTTCGGGCGCCCGGAGGTCTTCTGCTCCTCGATCGAGGAGACGAAGTGGGAATCGGCCACGGTCACGACGCTCGATCAGCGCATCCCGGCCTACATCGAGCGCATCGCCCAGCGCGATCCGTTCAGCGGCCGCGTGGTCACCGGCGGCATCGTCACCGCCGAGGACTCCTCCTGGCTGCTGAGCTGGACGGTCAATCGCCAGCCGCACTTCAAGAAGCAGCCGAAGGATCAGATCGTCGTCTGGGTCTACGGCCTGTTCGTCGACGTCGAGGGCGACTACGTGAAGAAGCCCCTGTCGCAGTGCACCGGAGAGGAGATCACCCAGGAGTGGCTCTATCACCTGGGTGTGCCCGTGGAGGAGATCGCTGAGCTCGCGGCGACCGGCGCCCGGTGCGTGCCGGTGATGATGCCCTACGTGACGAGCTTCTTCATGCCCCGCCGCGCTGGGGATCGGCCTCGGGTCGTCCCGGAGGGTGCCGAGAACTTCGCGTTCCTCGGGCAGTTCGCGGAGACCGGACGCGACACGATCTTCACCACCGAGTACTCGGTGCGCACCGGCATGGAGGCCGTCTACGAGCTCCTCGACGTGGAGCGCGGCGTGCCGGAGACCTGGGGCTCCACGTATGACGTGCGCGACCTCCTCGAGGCCTCGGCGCGCATGCGCGACGGCAAGAAGGTGGAGATCCCCGGCCCGGCCGCGCTGCGCAGCTACCTGCGCGACAGGCTCGAGCACGGAGAGATCGGTCAGCTCCTCGAGGAGCACGGCCTGATCTGAGCCTCGTGCCCGCCCACCCGGAGTGCGCCTCGGCCCGGCCCCGAGGCGCGCCCAGGGGTTGGTCGGCAGAATGTCGGTGCCGCGTGCTCAAGGCCTGAGAAGGGGGACCGCCGCACGGATAGGTGACTCTTCTGGCGTGGCCGATGGGCGGCCCAGAAGGATGCGCACCATGTCCGCTGGTGGTCACCTTCGCTCGACAGCCCGGACCCACGCCCATGCTGCGGGTACGCCACCGCTCGCAGTGCCGGCCGACCGGCGATGGTGGGATCTGCCGCGCCGGATGCCAGGTCGGGGCACCGCAGTCACCGTCCGGACCGAGGCCCGCTATCGAGTCTGGGCGCTCGGAGAGTGCGCATCATGGGAGTGAGCGATGCTTGCGAGCTCGGCGCGCGTGCGGGCGCCGTATTTCCGCAGCAGGTTGGCCACGTGGTATTTCACCGTGTTGGCCGTGATCCCGAGCTGGTCGCCGATGCGCTGGTTCGAGATCCCGGTCGCGACCAGGCGCAGCACCTGCTTCTCGCGGTCGGTGAGCTCCTCGGCGCCCTCCACGGTGAGCGCTGCGCTGGGTGGGTCCAGTGGAATCTCGATCCGCAGCGTCGTCCCCCAGCCCGGGGTCGTCTCCACGTCCATTGTTCCCCCGAGCGCCACCACTCGCTCCACGATCGGACGCAAGGAGTCGTCGTGCGCCGTCACCGCGGTTCCCCCGTCGTCACGGACCTCCATCAGCAGGTGGCGGCCATCGCAGTCCCAGCCGATCCGGGCGCGCGCAGCGTCCGCGCGGTCCATGAGCGAGAGCACTGCTGTGCGGGAGATGGCGCGGGCTTCCCGAGCGACCGGGCCCGGCAGCGCCCGCCCTCGCGCAGGAGGCTCGGCGAACTGGACGTGCAGCGGCCCGGAGCGGATCAGAGGACGCAGTTCGGTGCGCAGGCGCGAGAATGCCTCGGCTACCGGCTCGAGCACGCTCTCCTGCTGCGCATGGACCGAACGAGCACGGATGAGCGCGGAGGAGGCGATCTCCGTGGCCTCCCTGCGCGCGGCCGCATCCGCGAGTCGGCCGGAGCGGAGCACGGCAAGGATCGATTCGAGGGTGATCGCATGCTGATCGGCCTGCTCGGTCAGGGCACGGTCCCGCGACAGGGAGCGGGCACGTTCCAGCGGGGTCGGGAGGTCGCTCACTCCCCTACTCTAGCTCGATCCGGGAGGCCCACCCGATCGAAGGGGGCGCCCCGCTCATTGGGCAGCAGTGGACCGCCGCGGACCGGCCCAAGATGGTCGACATGGAAGAACGAGGTATCCAGGATTCGCTGACGCGGATCGTCAACGAGATCGAGGGGGCAGCTGCCCTTCCCGACGCGCCCGCGCTCGCGGCCGCCGTCGAGCTGACAGCGGACGCCCGGCGAGTCTTCGTCCACGGGGCTGGACGGTCCGGGCTCGCGCTGCAGATGACGGCCATGCGCCTCATGCACCTCGGGCTGCAGGTCCACGTCGTCGGTGAGACGACGACCCCTGCGATCGGAGAGGGTGACCTGCTCCTGACCGCCAGCGGTTCCGGCACGACCTCGGGGGTGGTGAGCGCGGCTGAGACGGCGCGATCCGTCGGTGCCCGCGTCATCGGGATCACGACCGACCCCGAGTCACCGCTTGCTCAGCTGTCCCACGCCGTCCTGGTCATCCGGGCGGCGACGAAGACGGACCGGTCCGAACAGCAGTCGGCCCAGTACGCCGGCAGCCTCTTCGAGCAGCTCCTCGTCCTCGTCGGCGACGCTCTCTTCGACGTCCTGTGGCAGAAGAGCGGACAGAGCGCGGATGCGCTCTGGCCCCGTCATGCCAACCTCGAATGACCTTTCTTCCCCGTTCCACCATCGACACCACCACAAGAAAGAGACACCCTGACATGCGACTGCAGTTCGCCATGGACACCCTGACCACCGAGTCCGCCCTCGACCTGGCCGCGAAGGCCGCCCCCTACGTCGACATCCTCGAGCTCGGCACCCCTCTGATCAAGAGCGAGGGCCTCGCGGCGATCACGGCGGTCAAGGCCGCCCACCCCGACAAGACCGTCTTCGCCGATCTCAAGACCATGGATGCCGGCGAGCTGGAAGCTGACATCGCCTTCGCTGCCGGAGCGGATCTGGTGACCGTGCTCGGCGTCGCCGGTGACAGCACGATCGCCGGAGCGGTCGCCGCGGCGACCAAGCACGGCAAGGGCGTCGTCGTCGATCTGATCGGCGTGTCCGACAAGGCCGCACGGGCCCGGGAGGTCGTCGCCCTCGGCGCCGTCTTCGTGGAGATGCACGCCGGCCTCGACGAGCAGGCGGAGGACGGCTACAGCCTCGACGCCCTGCTCGCCGCCGGCAAGGCCGCCGAGGTCCCGTTCTCCGTCGCCGGCGGCGTCAGTGCGGACTCTGTCGAGGCCGTCCAGCAGGCGGGAGCAGACGTGGCCGTCGCGGGCAGCGCCATCTACAGCGCATCGGACGTCGCCGCCGCGGCCGCCGCCATCCGCTCCGCCATCCGGTGACCACCGCCCACCGCATCCCGTGGTGAGGGGGCAGGTGACGGCACGCCCGGACCCTGTCCCCTCCCACCGGATGCGGTGGACTGATGCCGCAGTCGATCCCCGCGCGGCGCAGAGCGCCACGTGATCCTCCTCGCCGCAGGGCGTGCCCGGCCGGCGCCGGGCGGCGCCGCGGCGCATCCCGACGGCCCCGCCGTGGGCGATGTCGCTGCGGCCCCCTCGGACCTTCTCCGCGCCGGCCCCCGCGGTGGACCGGCGCTCGTCCGCGTGACACACCCGCTGGAGCTCCCCGCCAGGACCGGCGCCGGTGACACCGGTCCCTCCGCGATGTGCGCGGGCCGGCGGCCCCGGCACAAGTGATCGTCCCCCTCGCCCTGCGAGGCGATCCGGATCGAGAGGTGAGGGGCGTCAGGAGCGTCGCAGCGACCTGCCCCCGTCTCCCCCGATCACGCCCCTGCGCACTCGTCACCGCCGCTGAGCTCCGGCATGCCGGCCCCACCGGCGCCAGGCCCGACCCGGGCATCGTCCAGGACGGGATCGGCGACGGATCCGTGCACAGAACCGACCCGCGACCGACGCTGGAGCGACGATCGCGGGCCGGGTGCATGACGGCCCGGGATCAGGCGGGGATCATGCCGTGGGGATCGATGATGAACTTCTCCGAGACACCGGTATCGAACTTCGCGTAGGCGTCGGGGGCCTCGTCGAGGCTGATGACCTGGGTGTTGAGCATGTCGCTGAGGTAGGGCATGCGGTCCCAGAGGATCGACATCATCAGCTCACGGTTGTAGTGCATGATCGGGGCCTGGCCGCCGGAGATCCGAGGCGACTTGATCCACGCCTTGCCGAAGTCGAGCGGGTAGGTGCCCTCCTGCTCGGCCTTGGAGGAGGCCAGCGGGTCGGGGCCGTAGACGCCGACGATGCCGGTGGCGCCGCCTGCGCGGGTGGCGTCCATGACCTGGTTGATGGCGTGAGCCGGGTTCATGTCCTCGGCCTCGCGGCCGATCCCGTGGGCTTCGTTGCCGACGTAGTCGACGGCGCAGTCCACCATTGGTTCGCCGAGGATGGCCTCGATCTGATCGGTCAGCGGCACGTCCTGGTTCAGGTCGATGGTCTCGCAGCCGTTGTTCTTCATCAGGTCCAGCCGGTCCTGGTGGTAGTCACCGACGATGATGCAGGACGCACCCAGAAGACGGGCCGCCGCGGCGCCGCAGCGTCCCACAGGTCCGGCGCCGGCGATGTAGACGGTGGAGCCGGGCTTGGCCCCGGCCTCGACGAGGCCGTGGAACGCGGTGGGCAGGATGTCCGAGAGAAGGGCGAGGTCACGGATCTTCTCCATGGCCTGGTCCTTGTCCGGGAAGCGGAGCAGCTGGAAGTCGGCGTAGGGGACGAACAGGTACTCCGCCTGCCCACCCTGGAAGTCGCCCAGGTTGAACCCGTAGGCGCCGCAGGACACGTCGGGGTTCACGGTCTCGCACGCCTCGGTGTGGCGGGCACGACAGTTGCGGCATCGGCCGCAGGCGACGTTGAAGGGAACCGAGACCAGGTCGCCTTCGGAGAGGAACTCGACGTCGGGGCCGATCTCGACGACCTCGCCGGTCATCTCGTGCCCCATCACCATGCCCTGGGGGACGGGGAAGGAACCGCGGTAGATGTGCAGGTCGGAGCCGCAGATGTTGGTGGCGACGATCTTGAGGATGACGCCGTGCGGGGCGCTCTTGCCGTTCGGCATCTCGAGCTTCGGGAAGTCGAGGGTCTCGACGCGCATGTCCTTGACGTTCTGGAACACGACGGCGCGGTTGCTGCTTGCCATGACGATCTCCTCCAGTTGTGGATGGCCCGGTCGCGGAAGTGCCACGGTCATTTGGATGCCCGTCACCCGCGGCCTCGGCTCTCTTCGAGCATAGGCCAGAAGGAGCCTCGCCCTCCACCGAGGTGCCCGCCGCGGCTGCGGCGACAGGCGCCACGGGCAGGTGGACCGTGGAGGACCGGGCCATGCTCCGACCGATCGGTGGAACGCGTTGCTAGTGTCGCCGGCATGGTCGGAGCACGCAGGTCCGCACCGACGGACTCGTCACCCGTTCAGCCCGACGTGCAGGTTCTCGGCGCGCGCGAGCACAACCTCCAGGACATCGACCTGACGGTCCCCCGCGACGCTCTGGTGGTGTTCACCGGGGTCTCCGGCTCGGGGAAGTCGTCCCTGGCCTTCGGAACCCTGTTCGCGGAGTCCCAGCGCCGTTACCTCGAGTCCGTCGCTCCCTACGCCCGTCGCCTCATCGACCAGGCAGCCGTCCCGGACGTCGACTCCATCACGGGCATGCCGCCGGCCGTCGCTCTTCAGCAGCAGCGCGGGGGCCGCAGCGCGCGGTTCTCGGTGGGCAGCATCACCACGCTCTCCTCGCTGGTGCGCATGCTCTACTCCCGGGCCGGCCACTACCCCGATGATCAGCCGATGCTCTACGCCGAGGACTTCTCCGCCAACACCGTGCAGGGCGCATGCCCGGAGTGCCACGGCATCGGCCGGGTGTACGAGGTCATCGAGGACACGATGGTGCCGGACCCTTCACTGACGATCCGCGAGCGGGCCATCGCCTCCTGGCCGACGGCCTGGCACGGTCATCAGCTGCGCGATGTGCTCGTCGCCCTCGGCTACGACGTCGATGTGCCCTGGAAGGATCTGCCGAAGGAGGATCGGGACTGGATCCTCTACACGGACGAGACGCCGTATGTCCCGGTCCATTCGCGGCTGACTCTCGCCGAGGCTCGGGCCGCCACCGCGGCGGGCGTCGAACCGAGCTACTCGGGCACCTTCGTCGGCGCGCGTCGGTACGTGCTCGACACGTTCGCGAACACCAAGAGCGAGTCGATGAAGCGACGCGTGGCGGAGTTCCTCTCGGTCGCTCCCTGCCCTGCCTGCCATGGGAAGCGGCTGAAGCCGGAGGCCCTGTCCGTGACGTTCGAGGGTCTCGACGTCGCAGATCTCTCCGCGCTGCCGCTCGCGGAGCTCTCCACGCTGATCGACCAGGCGGTCGAGCGAGCTGTCGGCGCTCTCGACGGGGCCGAGTCGGCGGGCCGCACAGCTGGCCAGGCTGACCGACGCGACGCCGGGCAGCGGATCGACGCCGGAGGATCCGCCCCCGCGGCCGAGGACGCGCGCATGGCGCCTGACCGCTCGGTCGAGAAGCTGGCCGCGACAGCGCGATTGGGCGCGGAGCTCGTCAACAGGCTGCGTCCGATCATCGATCCGGGCCTGGGGTACCTGTCCTTGGGCCGCACCACTCCCACCCTCTCCGGCGGGGAGCTGCAGCGCCTGCGACTCGCGACCCAGCTGACCTCTGAGCTGTTCGGTGTGGTCTATGTGCTCGATGAGCCGTCCGCGGGTCTTCATCCGCAGGACGTCAGCGCTCTGCTCGGCATCCTCGACGGGCTCAAGCGCCGGGGCAACAGCCTGTTCGTGGTGGAGCATTCGGTGGATGTGATGCGGCACGCCGACTGGCTGGTCGACATCGGGCCCGGCGCGGGTGAGCGCGGCGGCCGCGTCGTCTACAGCGGGCCCTACGAAGGGCTCGCCGAGGTGGAGGAGTCCGTCACCCGCGGCTATGTCTTCGGGGGCAGCGGCCTGCCCCGCCGGACGCCTCGCGAACCGCAGGGACGGCTGAGGCTCGAGCACGTCACTCGCAACAACCTGCGCGACGTGTCGATCTCCTTCCCGCTCGGGGTGTTCACGGCCGTCACCGGAGTGTCGGGATCAGGCAAGTCCAGCCTGGTCAGCCAGGCACTGCCCGCGCTGCTCGGCGAACGGCAGGGACGAGCTGACCAGGCGGAGGATGCTGACGCCGCCGAAGGGGACGAGCTCCTGCTGTCGGATGAGCCCGACGAGCTCGAGGGGAGATCCGCGGCGACGTCGACGGGGTGCGCCGCGTCGTGAGCATCGACCTGAAGCCCATCGGTCGCACCCCGCGCTCGAACGTCGCCACCTATACGGGCCTGTTCGACCACGTGAGGCGGAGGTTCGCGGAGACGCCCGAGGCTCGCGCTCGCGGCTACAAGGCGGGCAGGTTCTCCTTCAACGTCACCGGCGGTCACTGCCCTACCTGCAAGGGCGAAGGATCCGTCATGGTGGAGCTGCTCTTCCTCCCCTCGGTCTACACCGAGTGCCCCGACTGCCACGGCACCCGCTACCAGTCCAGCACGTTGGAGATCGCCTGGCGTGGCCGCAACATCGCGGAGATCCTCGCCATGAGCGTCGAGGAGGCCCACAACTTCTTCCAGGGCGAGTTCGACATCATGCGGTCGCTCGCGGCACTGGTCGACGTCGGCCTCGGATATCTCCGTCTCGGACAGCCGGCCACCGAGTTGTCCGGAGGTGAGGCGCAGCGGGTGAAGCTCGCCTCCGAGCTCCAACGATCCCAGCGCGGGGACACCCTCTACGTCCTGGACGAGCCGACGTCCGGGCTGCACAGCGCCGATTCCGATCGGCTCGTGACGCATCTCCAGACCCTCGTGGACGCAGGCAACACCGTCGTCGCGGTCGAGCTCGACATGCGCATCGTCGCCGTGGCCGACCACGTCATCGACCTCGGGCCCGGGGCGGGGGACGATGGCGGCACGGTGGTCGCCTCAGGCACGCCCGCGCAGGTCGCCTCGTCCGGAGCCGGTGCGTCGGCACCGTACCTCGAAGCCGCGCTCCGGGAGGCCGCCTCCCGGGCGTGAGCGTCGTACGGCTGCGACGAGGGCGATAACCTCGTCGCAGGGAGCGCATCGGACAAGCAGGCTGCGTCACCTGATCGGTGACCCTCGCCGTGTGCCTTCCCCGCGCGGTCAGCAGGCGCTCCGCCCTGTCTGCGGATGAGGTCGGGAACCGGTGACCCTCGAACGACGCTGACCGCACGTCCTGCGGCGGCGTCGACGTCCTCGTGCCCCGGCATCCCGGCGTCCCGGCGTCCCGGCGTCCCGGCGTCCCGGCGTCCCGGCGTCCCGGATGAGATGGCCACGTGCGCCCTGTCCCTGACGTACGAGGTCTACACTGGCTCAGGGGCAGGCACTCACATTCGGCCAGGCCCCGGCGAAGAAGGCCCGCCGTCGATGGCGGAACGTCAGCGACGACCTCCGGGCCGAAGCTTCTTCTCCGTCCCCCAGGACCCGGCCCGAGAATCGGCAGCCACCACCTGCCGGGACCTCGATGAGCGCAACGACGACTGCACCCGAGTCGTCCTGCACCCGAACCACGCTGCCCGGTACGGACAGCCTGCGGCTCGCCCCCACAGGCAAGCCGTCATCTCTCGCAGAACGGAGCAGAACATGGCAGACGAATTGCATGGCAAGCGGATCGCGATCCTGGCCGCCGACGGCGTCGAGCGCGTGGAGCTCGAGCAGCCGCGACAGGCTCTTCAGGACGCCGGGGCCACGACCGTGCTGCTCTCGCTGCACGAGGGCGAGATCAAGGCACGCGAGAACGACCTGGACGAGGCCGGGACATTCTCGGTCGATGCCCTGGTGAAGTCCGCCTCGGCCGACGAGTACGACGCCCTGCTGCTTCCCGGCGGCACGGTCAACCCCGATCAGCTGCGCGTGGACACCGACGCCGTCGGATTCGTGCGCGACATCATGGTCGCCGACAAGCCGGTCGCCGCGATCTGCCACGGACCGTGGACGCTGATCGAGGCCGGTGTCGCGAAGGGTCGGACGCTGACCTCGTACCCGAGCATCCGCACCGACCTGCGCAATGCCGGAGCGAACGTCGTCGACGGAGAGGTGGCGCGCGACGGGAACCTGATCACCAGCCGCTCGCCCGAGGATCTCCCGGCCTTCAACGCCGCGATGGTCGAGCTGTTCAGCCAGGACAAGTGAGGAAACCATGATCAACACTGCATTGTCAGTCATCGTTCACGCCAAGCCGGGGAAGCAGCAGGACGTCGCGGACTTCCTCCGCAGCGCCCGCCCCATCGTCGAGCAGGAGGAGGGTACGCGAGCCTGGTTCGCCCTGCAGTTCGACGAATCCACCTTCGGGATCTTCGACGTGTTCCCCGACGACGAGGCCCGCCAGACCCACCTCTCCGGTGGCGTCGGCCAGGCACTCGCTGCACAGGGAGCTGATCTGTTCAGCACCGAGCCGAGCATCCAGAACGTCGACGTGATCGCGTACAAGCTGCCCGGCGAGACCGCCTAGAGGAACAGCTTCGATCGCCTCGGCGGCCAGGAACCGCGGGGTTCTCCCACGACGATCAGCGTTCCGCTGACACAGGGTTGCTATGTAGCGCTTCCTGTCAAGTGGGCAGGGTGAAGCGGGGGTGTCCACCGGCCGGTGGGTGCCCCCGCTTCGGCGTTAGCGGGGTGCGCCTGGGGATGTCGCGTGTCAGTTCGACGCGTGGTCAGCCTGATATGCGCGGGTTGGCTACCGCATGACGCTGTTTCGGTAGGAGGAGCGGAGTTTGTCCGAGATCCAGCGTCGCCCGTGCGGTCTGGTCACAGCCCTTTCTCCGGTCTCCTCCTCACACTGCGTCCCCAGGCGCTCGGGATCGCCCATGAACGCGGTCTCTACGGGCTATGCCTCCATCGTCGCCGGTGACCAGCACCAGGAGGCCAGCTCTCGGGAGGTGAACTCGCTGTCCTCGGCGAGCTCGAGGATCGCGGCGTCGAGCCGGTCACGCGTGCTGGACGGTGTCGTCGCAGTCATCGAACGTCATCAGCGTTCCGACGCCGGCACCACCCAGTTGGTCACGTCGTATACCCCGAAGCCAGGCCCTGTGCTCCTTGCCCCAGTTTGTCTTCCCGGCGAACACATACCCGTTGCGCAGAGCGAGCTTTCCCAGACGCTGACGGGCACTCATCAGGTCACGTCGGGCATCGTCACGGCAGCGGACGAGGTCACGGGCTGCTTCTGGCTTCGCCTGGCGATCCGGACCGGCACGATGGCTCCGGCACGATCCAGACGAGCCAGCAGCATTGCATCGTTGCGGTCGCTCTTGACCCCGGTCCCCGGGCGGGTGGATCAACTTCGAGGGTGCCGCGACCTGCACCCGATGCCCCGCCTCGTGAAGAGTGCGGGCCAGACCGAACCCGGGACTGCTGCACGGTCAGGTGACAGTTATCGTGTCAGGCCGCTAGGTACGAGGCCGACTTCATGATGGTCTCGTATTCGATGGGGGTCAATCGGCCCAGTCGGGCTTGCCGGCGACGGCGGTGGTAGGTGCGCTCGATCCAGGTGATGATCGCGATCCGGAGCTCCTCTCGCGTCCGCCATCGCTTGCGGTCCAGGACGTTCTTCTGCAGCAGGGCAAAGAATGACTCCATTGCGGCGTTGTCTCCGGCAGCACCGACTTTCCCCATCGATCCGATGAGGTGATGACGGTTCAGGGCATGCACGAAGCTCCGCGCTCGAAACTGGGATCCGCGGTCCGAGTGCACGATGCAACCCGCTGCGCTATCGCGTCGGGACATCGCATTCGCCGGGGCGTTCACCGCGAGACGGGCCTTCATCCGGTCGCTGATGGAGTAGCCCGAGATCCGACCGGAGAACACATCCTTGATCGCGCAGAGGTAGAGCTTGCCCTCGCCGGTCCATTGCGCGGTGATATCGGTCAGCCAGACCTCGTCGACGTCGTCGGCAGTGAAGTCCCGTTTCACGAGGTCATCGTGCACGGGAGGCCCGGGACGCTTGCCGTTCTTCCCTCGCTTCTTGCCGAAGGTGGACCACCACTGGTTGTCCCGGCATATCCTCCACGCGGTCCGCTCACACATCGCCACGCCCGCGGCGCGAGCTTCCTCGACAAGGAATCTCGATCCGAACTCGGGATCGTCTCGGTGAGCATTGAACAGGGCGTTCGCGCGATATGCCTCGTCCAGCTCGCCGGCGGTGACCTGCTGGGAACACCACCGGCAGTAGGGCTGCCGGGAGAGCTTCAGGACCCGCAGGGACACCGCGACGGGGATCCCATCAGCGGCGAGCTCACTCACGAGGGGGTGGAGCCTTTTGACGGCAGGTTCGCCTGGGAGAGGTAGGCGGCAGCGCGGCGAAGGACCTCGTTCTCCTGTTCGAGGAGGCGCACCCGGCGCTTGAGCTCTCTCGTCTCGGCAGCATGCGCCCGGGCCCTGCCAGGCCGGTTGCCCTCGTCAATGTCGGCTTGGCGGATCCACTTGTGGAGCGTCATCTCGTGGACGCCGAAGTCCTTCGCGATCTGCGCGAGAGTGACACCGTCCTCACGGGACCGGGCCACCCGCACGACACCCTCACGGAACTCTCGGGGGTAGGGAGCCAGCATGGCGCACATCCTTCCAGGCCACCCCTCAGGGAACCCAGATCACGTGTCACCTATCCGTGCAGCAGTCCCAACGAGCCCGGTGAACCTCGATGCTGCTGAAGCAACCGAGTTTTGAGTCATACTGATTCTTGAGTCAACACACCTGCCGAGAGATCGCGCGTCGAACGACTCGAACCCACCCCGAAACAGGCCAGCCGACGCGGTTTGCCCGCTCCGCCCACGCACCGCAAAAGCAAGACTCGGCCCCTGCAGAAGCTCCGCAGGAGCCGATCAAAGTCACAGGTCAGCAGGGAAAACGCGTTCCAGCAGATGTTGAATCGAAACTCGCCCGCCGAGCAAGATCCGAAGCTGCGAATATAAAATTCCTGGTCAGAAGCCCACTTTAGACATTGAATCTAAATTCAACCACGTCCCCGTCGGCCATCACGTAGTCCTTGCCCTCCATGCGCACCCAGCCGTGGGCCTTGGCGTCGGCCATGGAGCCTGCCTCGACGAGCTTGTCGAAGCTGACGATCTCGGCCTTGATGAAGCCGCGCTCGAAGTCCGTGTGGATCACGCCGGCGGCCTGCGGGGCGGTCGCGCCCTGCGGGATGGTCCACGCGCGGGACTCCTTGGGGCCGGCGGTGAGGTAGGTCTGCAGGCCCAGCGTGTGGAAGCCGACGCGCGCGAGCTGGTCGAGGCCGGACTCGGCCTGGCCGGTGCTCTCGAGCATCTCCCGCGCCTCGTCCTCGTCGAGCTCGGCGAGCTCTGACTCGAACTTGGCGTCCAGGAAGATCGCGTCGGCCGGGGCGACGAGGTTGCGCAGCGCCTGCTGGGAGGCCTCGTCCGCGAGCCCCTCCTCGTCGGTGTTGAAGACATAGATGAAGGGCTTCGCGGTCATCAGCTGCAGCTCGCGGAGCAGCGAGACGTCGATCCCGGCTCCGGCAGCGCCCTGGAACAGTGTCGTGCCGGTCTCCAGCAGGCCCTTCGCGGCGTCCATCGCGTCGAGCACGGCGGCCTCGGTGAGCTTCCGCTTGACCTCCTTCTCGACGCGCGGGCGCGCGTTCTCGAGGGTCTGGAGGTCGGCGAGGATCAGTTCGGTGGTGATGGTCTCCATGTCGCCCGAGGGGCCGTCGGACCCTTCGGCCCGGATCACATCGGGATCCGAGAAGGCACGGGTGACCTGGCAGATCGCATCGGCTTCACGGATGTTCGCGAGGAACTTGTTGCCCAGTCCCTCGCCCTCGCTCGCTCCCTTGACGATGCCGGCGATGTCCACGAAGGAGACGGTCGCGGGGACCTGCTTCTCGCTGGCGAACATCTCGGCGAGGGTGCCGAGCCGCGGATCGGGCAGAGGCACCACGCCGACGTTCGGGTCGATCGTGGCGAACGGGTAGTTCGCCGCGAGGACCTCTGCGCGGGTGAGAGCGTTGAAAAGGGTGGACTTGCCGACGTTGGGCAGTCCGACGATTCCGATGGTGAGAGCCACGGGATCGGAGTCTACGGGCCGAACGGCCAGGATGCCCGTCGCGCGCGGCCGTCGTGGGCGAGAGCACGCGCTCGCAGCGGCATCCCGCGGGATCCCCGTGAGTCCTCGCGCACCACACCGGGCACCGCTCCCCCGCTCCCGGCCCGATTCACTACTCTCGTCCTGCACGGACCGCTCTCGATCAAGGAGTCCCCATGGCCTTCAGCCTCAGCAACACCATCCTGCGCGGCGTCACCGGCGCATACATCCTGAACTCGGGGATCGGGAAGCTCGGCCTCCCCGAGGAGGCCGCCACCGGTCTCCAGCAGATGGCCTCCCAGGGCATCCCCCAGGTGGAGAGCCTGTCCCCCAAGCAGTTCGGCTGGCTCGTGAGCCTCGGCGAGATCGCCGTCGGCTCGGCGCTGCTGCTGCCGCTCGTGCCGACCCGCGTGGCCGGCCTGGGCCTCGGCGCCTTCAGCGCCGGCATGCTCTCGATGTACTTCCGCAACTCCGAGATGACCCAGGCCGACGGCATCCGCCCCTCCCACGCGGGCACGCCGCTGTCCAAGGACCTCTGGCTCGCCGCGATCGCGCTCGCGCTGGTCGTCCGCGGCGCGGGCTCGAAGAAGGTGAAGGTCAAGGAGGTCGCGAAGGACTGACCTCCCTTCGTGCTCCGCGAAACGCAGGATATGAGCGTGGCGAGCCGAGATCGACGGATCTCGGCTCGCCACGCTCATATCTTCTGCGGGGCCGACAGCCGGACGGGTCAGTAGGCGACGGTGAAGCGCGCCCGACGGTGAGCGGGCTGCTCGATCTCGTCGGCGACGGCGATCGCGAGGTCCGCACCGGAGATGAAGGACTCGCCCTTCTCGTCGGAGACGAGGACGTCGTCGCCCACACGGTAGGAGCCGGTGCGCTCGCCGGGCGCGTAGCCGCCGAAGCCAGCGGCGGGGCTCAGGAAGAACCAGTCGAGCCCGCCGGTCTCGGCGCGCAGGTCCTCGAGCACGGCGCCCAGCTCGCGGGCCTCGGTCTGGAACTCGGCCGGGAACTCGGGGGTGTCCACGAGCAGCGGGCCTCCCTCGCTCACGTGCAGGGAGCCGGCGCCGCCGATCACGCCCAGGCGCACGCCCTTGTCCTCCGCGAGGCGCGCGAGCTGATCGTAGGCGGCGCGCAGCACGCCGGGCTCGGCGAGCCCGCCGCGCGGGGAGCTCGTGGCGACGACCGCGTCGGCCCCGTCCAGGACGTCGGCGAGGAATGCCGCGTCGCGCAGGTCGCCCGGGCGGTGCGAGGCGCCCGCCGGCAGGGACGCGGGGGCGGTGCGGCTCACCGCGACGACGTCGTGGCCGCGGCGCGCGGCCTCCTCGACGATGAGCGAGCCGGCGTAGCCGGTGCCGCCGAGGACGACGATGCGGGAGGTGCTGGTCATGGTGTCTCCTTCGGGGCGTCGAGCGCCCTGATCGATCTCATGCCCGGCGGATCCGCCGGGCGGTGCGACGTGTGCCGCACCCACGACGCTCACTGTAGGTAACCGAGTACCCTTGGGGAAGTAGGCACCTTGCAGTAACCTTCTGCCGCGCCCCGGGAGGAACCCACCATGTCCGCCCCCGCCCTCTACGACCCCTACCGCGTCTGCCCGTCCCGCCAGCTGCTGGACCGCATCGGCGACCGCTGGACCGTGCTGATCATCGGCACGCTCGAGGACGGCCCCCTGCGGTTCTCGCAGATCTCGCGGCGCATCGACGGCATCAGCCAGAAGATGCTCACCCAGACTCTCCGCTCCCTGGAGGCCGACGGCCTGGTCACCCGCACCGTGTACCCCGAGATCCCGCCTCACGTGGAGTACGAGCTCTCGGATCTGGGCCGCACCCTGCTCGAACCGCTCGAGATCCTCCGCACCTGGGCCGTCGACCACATGGACGAGGTCGCCGCGCATCGGAGCGCCGCCGGCCTCTGAGGTCGCCGCCAGCCACCCGCTGCGCCACCGACTTCCGAGGTCACCACCGCCCGGAGCACCGCCGGCCTCCGAGATCCCGCCGGACCGCGCAGCCCGCCTCCGCTCGGATGTCGGTGCCCTGTGGTGTGCTGAATCCATGGACACCCTCACCGTGATCCTCGTCCTCCTGGTCGGCGTCGCCCTCGGCGGGCTGGGCACCTATCTCGTCATGCGCGATCCGCACGCGCGGTCCTCGTCGCGCACGGATGCCGCACGGCGCGACCAGAGCACCCCGGTGATCGATCCGGTCCAGCTGCAGCTCGAGCGCGAGGCGGAGCGCCGCGAGGCCCAGGCCGCCCAGCGCGACGCCGAGCTGCGCAGCACCCTCGCCCCCATCTCCCACGCGCTCACGCAGCTCGAGCAGCATGTCGAGCGCAGCGAGAGCGCCCGCGCCCGGTCCGACGGCGCGCTGCGCGCCCACCTCGAGGAGCTCGGCGAGCGCACCCGCGACCTGGATCGGGGCACCCACGCTCTCACCGCCGCCCTGCGCGCTCCCACCTCCCGCGGGCGCTGGGGCGAGGTGCAGCTGCGGCGCATCGTCGAGGCCGCCGGCATGCTCGAGCACGTCGACTTCAGCGAGCAGCACGCGGGCCGCGGGGCAGCGGGCGAGGCCGGTCAGCGGCCGGACATGGTGGTGCGCCTGAGCGGCGGGCGCAGCGTGGTGGTGGACGCGAAGGCGCCGATGGACGCCTACCTCGACGCGGTCGAGGAGCCCGACGCCGACCGCTCGCGCACCCGCCGCGCAGCACATGCGAAGGCCATGCGCGGGCACGCGGACCGCCTGGGCACGAAGTCCTACTGGGCCGCGCTCGGCGACACCCCCGAGTTCACGGTGATGTTCGTGCCCAGCGACGGCGTGCTCGCCGCGGCGCTCGAGTCCGATCCGGAGCTGCTCGAGCACGCGTTCTCGCGGGACGTCGTGATCGCCTCCCCAGCGACCCTCGTCGCCCTGCTGCGCACGGTGGCGCACACCTGGCGCACCGACTCGCTGAACCGCGACGCCCGCCAGGTGCTCGACGCGGGCCGCGAGCTGCACCACCGGCTGGGCACCCTCGCCGGGCATCTGGGGAAAGTGGGCCGGTCGCTGGACTCCTCCGTCGCCGCGTACAACGACGCCGTCGGCTCCCTGCAGTCGCGCGTGCTGGTGACCGCGCGGCGCTTCGAGGAGATGGAGCTGACCTCCAAGAAGGTCGAGGACGTCGAGCAGCTCACCCGCCGCGCCCGCAGCCTCGACGAGGAGCAGATCGCCGACCTCGCGCGCGGCGACGCGATCGAGCGCTCCCCGGGCACCGACTCCCGCGCGGCCGGCTGAACCCCGGGTGATCGCGGCGGGCTGGCCTCGGATATTCCTCTCCGCCCGCACGCCGCTCCATGCCAGAGTGGCCCCATGTCCCCGAGCACCGAGCGCACCGGCGCGCCCACGCTGCGCGGGGACATCGCGGCGCGGCTGGGCCTGCTGCGCTTCATCGCCTCCGCCTCCCCCGCCCGAGCCGTCGGCCTCGTGCTGCTGGCACTGGCCTCGATGGCGGCGAGCGGCGGGACCATCCTCGGACTGGGCGGCGTGGTCGGCGGCCTCGCCGACGCGATCGGTCGCCACGCCGCCGATCCGCGCCTCGTGCGCGGTGTCATCGTCCTCGGCGCGAGCCTCCTCGCCACTCCCCTGATCGGGGCGCTGTCGGAGGTGCTCACCGAGAGCCTGGATGCCCGGGTCCGTGAGCAGCGCAGCCTGCACCTGGCCGGAGTGCTCCTGCGCCCCGACGGCGTCGCGCACCTCGACGGCTCGTCCGTCTCCGCCAGCGCCGTCTCGCTGCTCGAGCAGATCCGCGACTGGCGCATGCTGACCTCCACCCAGAATGCCCAGGCCGTCGTCACCGCCCGCCTCACGGGGCTCGCGCCGCTCGCGATCCTCGCGAGCTGGAATCCGCTGGTCGCGCTCGTGCTGCTCGTGGTCGCGCGGCTGGTCTCGCGCGTGTGGGTGCAGTACCTCGCGAGCCTGCTGGACACGATCTCCGGCAGTGCGCTCTCGACCGCGCAACGACGCACGCGCTACGCCTTCCGGGTCGCCTCCGGCGAGCGCACCGCACGCGAGGTGCGCCTCTTCGGCCTCCTGCCGTGGCTGCGTCCGCAGCTGGCCGGCCACGAGCGCGGCGACGCCCTCTTCACGGCCGACGTGCCGCGGACGCGCGCCGCCGATGCGGTCGCGCTGTTCTCGGCGCTCGTCCTCGTCGCCGTCTCCCTGCTGCTGGTCCACGACGCCCTGGCCGGGACCATCGACGTGGGACGCCTGGCCGCCGTCCTCGCCGCGGCCGCCGGCGTGCTCGACGGCTTCGGCCCGATCGGCGATCCCCAGACCCACTTCCTGCAGGCCGGGCACACCCACCGCGAGATCACGGACCTGGAGCGGGACCTCGCGGCCGACGAGCGTCGGGCGAACCCGCAACCGGTCCCCACCGCCCCTTCCACTCCTCGCACCGCAGGCATCACGCTGCGCGACGTGTCCTTCCACTACCCCCAGAATGAGCACCCGGTCCTCGCGCATCTCGACCTCGAGATCCCCGCCGGCCAGACCCTCGGCATCGTGGGTGCGAACGGTGCCGGGAAGTCCACGCTCATGTCGCTGATCGCCGGCCTCGAGCGCCCCACCGCGGGGAGCGTCGACGTCGGAGGGGTCCCCGCAGCGCCGGCGGACGAGCACCGACCCCGCGTCTCCGTGATCCTGCAGGACTTCACGCGCTTCCCCCTCAGCGCCGCCGACAACGTGACGCTGGGGCGCCCCGCCGACGCCGCCCGCATCGCCGACCTCGTCGAGCGAGCCGGCGGCGCCGCGATCCTCGAGCGCCTCGACCGCGAGAACGCCGGACTGGAGACGCCGCTGGCCCCAGGGCTCTCCGGCGGGACCGACCTCTCGGGCGGCCAGTGGCAGCGACTCGCCCTCGCCCGCGCGCTCGGCGCCGTCGAGGACGGCGCCCAGGCCCTGATCCTGGACGAGCCGACGTCGGCCCTCGACGTCCGCGCCGAGGCGGCCCTCTTCGAGGACCTCATGGAGCTCGGCCGCGGCGTCACCACGCTGCTGGTCTCCCACCGCCTCTCCTCCGTGCGCCGCGCAGACCGGATCGTCGTGCTCGAGGGCGGACGCATCGTCGAGGACGGCCCGCACGAGGAGCTCATGGACCGCGGCGGACGCTACGCGGAGATGTTCACGCTGCAGGCACGCCGCTTCGCCCGCGCCGGAGGCGGCGGCGCCTCTCCGTTCGAGGGGGCCGAGGATGCGTGAGTCGATCCGGCCGATCCTCTTCGTGCTGCGCGAGAGCTGGAGGACCTCGCCGCGCGCCTGCGTCTTCGCCTTCCTCGAGACCCTCGCGAAGCTGCTGACGGGCATCACGCCGCTGCTGTACGGGATCATCATCGCGGCCGTCGTCGCGGCGGACTCCCGCACCGCCCTGCTCGCGGGCGCCGCCGCGGCCGCCGTGATCGGCACGAACTCGCTGCTGTCGATCTGGGGCACCCGCTACCGCGTGGGCCTGCTGCAGGCCATGGCCGACCGCTTCGAGGCCCGCACCGCCCAGCACCTGGCGACGCTGACCACCCTCTCCCACCTCGAGGACCCCGAGACGCTGGACACCGTCCAGGCCCTGCGCGACCACGGCGGCGCCGTCGGCGTGGGCTACAACTCGCTGATGAACGCCCTGCGCTCGTTCCTCGCCCCGGCCACGGCGCTGATCGTCGCGATCGGGGCGGACTGGCGCCTCGCCCTCGTCGCCCTCGCCGGGATCCCGCAGATCCTCATCACCACCCCCACCACCCGCATCCGCAAGCTCGCCGAGGAGGAGAGCGCCGAGCCCAGCCGGCGCCTCGGCGCGCTCATGGATCTCACCGCCCAGAGGGCGGGCGCGAGCGAGATCCGCACCTTCGGAGCCCGCGGCTTCCTGCTGCGCCGCATCGGCGCCGCGGCCCGCGACTGGACCCGCCCCGAGCTCGCCGCCACCCGGCGCACTTCGCTGCTCATGCTGCTCGCCTCGCTCGCCTTCTACGTGCCCGCGATCGCCGTGATCGCGTGGATGGCCCACGACGCGCTCGCCGGCACGGTCGCGATCGCCGCGATGACGATCGCCGTGATGAGCTTGGAGAACCTGCAGAACGCGGCGCGCTCGATCAGCATGGGCATCACGACCCTCCAGAACAGCCTGCGCACCGTGAGCCGCTACCTGTGGCTCGCCGACCGCGTCGAGGAGGACGCGCGCGCCCATCCCGGCACCGCGACTCCGCCCGCGCGCCTGACGGAGGGGATCCGCCTGCGCGGCGTCACCTTCACCCGACCCGGCGGCAGCGCGCCCGTGATCGAGGACATCGACCTCGATCTGCCGGCCGGATTCACCGTCGCCCTGGTCGGGGAGAACGGCGCGGGCAAGTCCACGCTCGTCGACCTTCTGCTGGGCCTGCACGACCTCGATACCGGAACGATCGAGGTCGACGGCACACCGCTGCCCCGCCTCGACCCCGTCGCCTGGCGCGAGCGCTGCGCTGGCGCCTTCCAGGACCACGCGCGCCTGGAGTACACGGCGCTCGCCACGGTGGGCGTGGGCGATCTGCCGCGGGCCGAGGATCCCGCAGAGGTCCGGCGCGCGATCGCCGATGCCTCGGCCGACGACATCATGGGAGCCCTCCCCCGGGGCCTCGACACACCGCTCGGCACCAGCTGGGAGGGAGGGCACGGGCTCTCCGGCGGACAGTGGCAGCGCCTCGCGATCGCGCGCGGCATGATGCGGACTGCGCCGCTGCTGCGCGTCCTGGACGAGCCGACGAGCGCCCTGGACCCCGCGACCGAGGACGCCCTGTTCACCGGCTATGCCGAGGCGGCGGGGCGCACCGGGACGACCGGCGGGGTGACGCTGCTGGTCACCCACCGCTTCTCGACCGTCGCCGCGGCCGATCTGGTGGTCGTCCTCGACCACGGCCGCGTGCTCGAACAGGGCACGCACGCGCAGCTCATGTCGCGAGGCGGCCGCTACCGCGAGCTGTACGACGTGCAGGCGCGCGGGTACAGGTGATCGGGCCCAGACCTCACTGGGATGTCTGCCATCGCCCTCCGCGCCGCCGAGCCGTCGATCGTGTGCTCTCGCCCGGCGCGATGGTGCCTCCACAGCACGGTCCCGTCCACAGCGGGCTCTCCGCACGTCGTCGGACGTCCGCCTCTCGTGCCAGAGTGGACCCATGACCGAGACCCCGCCCCATCGGCCTCTCGCGCCGACGGCCGCCGAGACCACGCCGGAGAACCCGTGGCCTCTGCGCCAGCTCTCGGTGAAGGTCGGCGAATACGTCGCACGGATGTCCCCGATCTGGGTCGAGGGGCAGATGGTGCAGCTGAACCGCCGCCCGGGCAGCGGCCTGGCGTTCATGACGCTGCGCGACGCCGAGGTGGACATGTCCTTCTCGGTGCCGATCCGCGAGCACGTGCTGCGGGCGATGACGGTCGAGCTCGTGCCGGGGGCGCGCGTGGTCGTGCACGCGAAGCCCTCGTTCTGGAACAAGCGCGGGAGCCTCCAGCTCGAGGCGAGCGAGATCCGGCCCGTCGGCCTCGGCGAGCTCCTCGCGCAGCTCGAGCAGCTCAAGCGAGCCCTCGCCTCCGAGGGCCTGTTCGAGGACTCCCGCAAGCAGCAGCTCCCGTTCCTCCCGCGCACGATCGGCCTCATCTGCGGGCGCGAGTCCGCGGCGGAGAAGGACGTCGTGGTCAACGCCCGCCGTCGCTGGCCCGCGGTCGACTTCGCGATCCGCGAGGTCGCGGTGCAGGGGCAGAAGGCGGTGCGCGAGGTCTCCGCCGCGCTCACCGAGCTCGACGCTCTCGAGGACGTCGACGTCATCATCATCTCGCGCGGCGGCGGCTCCCTCGAGGACCTGCTCCCCTTCAGCGACGAGAAGCTGGTGCGCCTGGTCGCGGGCGCCCGCACACCGATCGTCTCCGCGATCGGCCACGAGGTCGACACCCCTCTCGTGGACCTCGCGGCCGATGTGCGCGCGTCGACCCCCACGGACGCCGCCAAGCGCGTGGTGCCGGACATCCAGGCCGAGCTCGAGCAGCTCGACCTGGGCCGCTCGCGCCTGCGCTCGGCGGTGCGCACGCGCCTGGAGCGCGAGCAGGCGAACCTCGACGCCTTCCGGTCGCGACCCGTGCTCGAGAACCCGGCGAGCATCCTCACCGCCCCCGCGGAGGAGATCCGCTCGCGCATCGCGCTCGCCCGCACGCTCGTCGGCTCCCGCCTGGACCGGGCGCGCGACGAGACCGCCCACCTGGGCCGCCAGGTCCGCGCGCTCAGCCCGCTGGCGACCCTCGAGCGCGGCTACGCCGTGGTGCAGACGCCCGACGGCACGATCGTGCGCGCACCCGAGTCCGCTCCCGTCGACGCCGCACTCTCCGTGCGCGTGGCGGGCGGTCGCTTCGGCGCCCTGCGCACCGAGCACGATCCCTACACCCCGCCCGACATGGACACGATCGACGGCGCCGGATCCGGCTCACCCGCACTGGGCCCGGCCGACGACCGCACCGATCCCACCGACCAGCCCGATGCCCCGGAGGAGAACCGATGAGCACCACGCCCGAGGACCCCGCGACGGACGATCCTGCGGAGGAGAGCCCCGTGCCTGCTCCCGCCGACGACGAAGCATCCGACTCCGCGCCGGATCTGCCCGAGGACGTCGCCGCCCTCAGCTACGAGGCAGCCCGCGACCAGCTCGTCGAGGTGGTGCGCCGCCTGGAGTCCGGGCAGGGAGGGCTCGAGGAGTCGATCGCCCTGTGGGAGCGCGGCGAGATGCTCGCGCGCCGCTGCCAGCAGTGGCTCGACGGAGCGCGTCAGAAGCTCGACGAGGCGGTCCAGGCCCGACGCTGAGAGCCCATCGCTCCTGCGCTGAGCACTCAGGACAGCTCCGGCGCCGAGGGCCGGGCGGACCGCGCCGTCGACATCGCCGACCCGGGGCTCAGGACCCCGTGGTGCCGCCGTCCTCGATGCTGCGCACGGTCGCCTGCGCCGCGGTCTCGAGGTCGCCGTCATCGGCCGTGCCGTGCACGACGACGGCCCAGCCATCGCCCTGGCACGTGATGCCGTGCTCGTCGTCCTCGCCGCTCACCGTCTGGCAGTCCGCGCCCTCGATCGTGACGTCCCCGGTCGCGTCGGCACCGGGCAGCTGCGAGGAGAGCTCCGCCGCGGACATCTCCTCGCTCTCCACGATGGTGACCAGCGTGTTCGAGGGCGAGGTGAAGCGCAGCTCCCACGTCGGCCGATCACCCGCCGTGTAGTCCGCGGCGCGCGGGGTCCAGCTGCTGCCGAGCGCGGGCTGCGCCACAGGGAACGGCGCCTGCTCCTGGGCGCGCTGCGCGCTCGCGCCGACGTCCAGGCGGGACGTCTCGGGGATCTCACGGTCCACGCTGCGCCCCACGCCGAAGAAGATCACGCCGACCACGGCCACGCAGCCGAGCGTGAGGCCGAGAGCCCAGGCGATGTTGCGCATCGATGCGTCGCCCTTGCTCATCGAGTACGGCGAGCGCTTGCGCGGCGCAGGGGCCGGCGCGGGCGAGGGAACGGCGCCGTCCCTCTCAGCGCTCTCGGGCGCGGGCTCGGGCCTGCGCTCGGACGCCTCGGCGCTCGGATCCTTCGGTGTCGGCATGCACGCATTGTCGCGCGTTCGCCCCGTGCCGCGAAAAATGCCAAGATCTATGCCGTGAAGGCCACTTTTCTCACCGTCGGAGAATCGCTCACGGACATCGTCCTGCGCCCGGGAGAGCCGCCCGCCGAGTACCCGGGCGGGTCGCCCATGAACGTCGCGGTCGCACTGGGCCGGCTCGGGCACGTCTCGCACCTGCTCACCCGCATCGGCGACGACGCCCGCGGGCGGGAGATCCGCGAGCACGTCGAGTCCTCGCGGGTGGTGCTCACCGCGGGCAGCATCGACGATCGTCCCACCTCGACCGCCCAGGCGCGGGTCGGGACCGACGGCGCGGCCCAGTACACCTTCGACCTGGTCTGGGATCCCGATCCCTCTGGCCTCCCCTCCGACCGCGACGCCGTCCACACCTCATCGATCGCCGCGGTGCTCGCCCCGGGCAGCAGCGTGGTCGCGGACGTCCTCGAGGCGTACCGGGACTCCGCGACGCTCAGCTACGACCCGAACATCCGCCCCGACCTCATGGGCGATCCCGCGACCGTGCGTCCGCAGGTCGAGGCGCTCATCGGCCGCTGCGACATCGTGAAGTCGAGCGACGAGGACATCGCCTGGCTCTATCGCACCGACGACGTCGAGGACGTCGCCGCCTCCTGGCGCGAGCTCGGCCCCAGCGTCGTCGCGATGACCCGCGGCGGGGACGGGGCGGTCGGCTTCGGGCCCGACGGCCGGATCCCGGTGGATCCCGTGCGCGTGGACGTCGCCGACACCGTGGGCGCGGGCGACACCTACTCCGCAGGCATCCTCGACGCCCTGGCCTCGCGCGACCTGCTGGGCGCCCGTCGGCGCGAGGCCCTCGCCACGGCAGATACCGCAGTGCTGCAGGACGTCCTCGCGCACGCCGCCGCCCTGGCCGCCGTCACCGTCTCCCGGCCCGGCGCCAACCCGCCCTGGGCCGACGAGCTCGAGGACCGACCCGACGGCAGTCCCCTGCCCCGCTGACCGCGCACCGCCGGTCGCCGGTCGCCGGACGCCGGACGCCGGACGCACCCATCGCGCTGCACCCGCCGCTAGCACTGCACCCACCGATCGCGCCCCGTCCGCCGATCGCGCCCCGTCCGCCGATCGCAACGGTCCCACTGATCACCGCGTCACCCGAAGACCCCATCAGACACCCCGCCGTCACCTCGGTCCGATACCGTCCGGGGGTCACCATCCATCACCCCGCGGGGCACGGCCCTCGCAGCACCGACGAACGAAGGAGTTCCTCCATGACCCAGCCCGAGTACCGCATCGAGCACGACACCATGGGCGAGGTGCGAGTCCCGGTCGACGCCCTGTACGGCGCCCAGACGCAGCGCGCTGTCGAGAACTTCCCGATCTCCGGCCAGGGCCTCGAGCCCGCGCACATCCACGCGCTCGCCCAGGTGAAGAAGGCCGCGGCCCGCGCGAACGAGGATCTCGGCGTGCTCGACGCCGCGATCGCCGACGCGATCATCGCCGCGGCCGACGAGGTCATCGCGGGCTCCCACGACGACCAGTTCCCGATCGACACGTACCAGACGGGCTCGGGCACGAGCTCGAACATGAACATGAACGAGGTGCTCGCGGCGATCGCGTCGACGGCGTCGGGCCAGAAGGTCCACCCCAACGACCACGTCAACGCCTCGCAGTCCTCGAACGACGTCTTCCCGACCTCCGTGCACGTGGCCGTGACCAGCTCGGTCGTGAAGACCCTGCTGCCGGCCCTCGAGCACCTCGCCGCCTCCCTCGAGGCGAAGGCGCAGGAGTGGAAGAGCGTCGTGAAGTCCGGGCGCACCCACCTCATGGATGCGACCCCGGTGACGCTCGGCCAGGAGTTCGGCGGCTACGCGGCCCAGATCCGCTACGGCATCGAGCGCGTCCAGGCGGCCCTCCCCCGCACGGCGGAGGTCCCCCAGGGCGGCACCGCCGTCGGCACCGGCATCAACACCCCCGCCGGCTTCCCGCAGAAGGTCATCGCGAACCTCGCCGAGCAGACCGAGCTGCCGCTGACCGAGGCCCGCGACCACTTCGAGGCGCAGTCCGCGCGCGACGGCCTCGTCGAGATGTCCGGCGCGCTGCGCACCATCGCCGTCTCGCTCACGAAGATCTGCAACGACCTGCGCTGGATGGGCTCGGGCCCGAACACAGGCCTCGGGGAGATCGCGATCCCCGACCTGCAGCCCGGCTCCTCAATCATGCCCGGTAAGGTCAACCCCGTGATCCCGGAGGCGGTCCTGCAGGTGTGCGCGAAGGTCATCGGCAACGACGCGTCCGTCGCCTGGGGCGGCGCGCAGGGCTCCTTCGAGCTGAACGTGCAGATCCCCCTGATGGGCACGAGCCTTCTCGAGTCGATCCGCCTGCTCGCGAACGCCTCGACGGTGCTCGCCGACAAGACGGTCGACGGACTCACCGCGAACGAGGAGAAGGCCCGCTTCTACGCGGAGGCCTCCCCCTCGATCGTCACCCCGCTGAACAAGCTGATCGGCTACGAGAGCGCGGCGAAGATCGCCAAGCACGCCGTGAAGGAGCAGGTCTCGGTGCGCGAGGCCACGATCGCCCTCGGCTTCGTCGAGCGCGGCGAGCTCACCGAGCAGCAGCTCGACGACGCCCTCGACGTGCTCTCCATGACGTCCCCGAAGGTCTGAGCGGCGCCGAGCCCCCGAAGCAGACCGCGGGCCCGCACTCCCCTCGGAGTGCGGGCCCGCCTCTGCGCCGCGGTCACCGGGTCGTCCCGGCGACCGCGGCCCGTCCTCACATCACCGGCGCATCCAGCACATGCGTGACGAGCTCGGCGACCTTCGAGCGCTCGGAGCGCTGCAGGGTCATGTGGGCGAAGAGCTCGCTGCCCTTGAGGGCCTCGACCACGCTCGCGATGCCGTCGTAGCGGCCCACGCGCAGGTTGTCGCGCTGGGCGACGTCGTGGGTGAGGACCACGCGGGACTTCTGCCCGATGCGCGAGAGCATGGTCAGCAGCACGTTGCGCTCCATGGACTGGGCCTCGTCGACGATCACGAAGGCGTCGTGCAGGGAGCGGCCGCGGATGTGGGTCAGCGGGAGCACCTCGAGCATGCCGCGGCTGAGCACCTCGTCGATCACGTTCTGGCTGACCATCGAGCCCAGGGTGTCGAAGACGGCCTCGCCCCAGGGCCCCATCTTCTCGCCCTGGTCGCCGGGCAGGAAGCCGAGCTCCTGGCCGCCCACCGCGTAGAGCGGGCGGAACACCATGATCTTGCGCTGCGTGCGCTTCTCCAGGACCGCCTCGAGGCCGGCGCACAGGGCGAGCGCGCTCTTGCCGGTGCCGGCACGACCGCCCAGGGAGACGATGCCGATGGACTCGTCCAGCAGCAGGTCGATCGCGATGCGCTGCTCGGCGCTGCGACCGTGGACGCCGAAGACGCCCTGGTCGCCGGGGACGAGCCGCACGCTGCCCTCGCGGGTGATGCGTCCGAGGGCGCTTCCGCGGGCACTGGTCATGGTGACGCCGGTGTGGACCGGACGATGGGAGACCTCGGGGATCTCCACGTCGCTGCCGTCGTAGAGCGCGGTCATCTCCTCCTCGCCGACGCTCGCGGTGACCATGCCGGTGTATCCGCGGTCGCGGGCGAGCTCGGCGCGGTACTCCTCGGCGTGGATGCCGCAGGCCGACGCCTTGATGCGCATCGGCAGGTCCTTGGAGACGAGCACGACGCTCCTGCCCTCGAGCTGCAGGTTCTTGGCGACGGCGAGGATGCGGGTGTCGTTGTCGCCGAGGCGGAAGCCGTCGGGCAGGGAGCGGTCCGAGGAGTGGTTGAGCTCGACGTGCACGTGGCCGCCGTCCTCGCCGATCGGCAGCGGGACGGAGAGGTTGCCGTGGCGGTCGCGCAGGTCGTCGAGGATCCGCAGGGACTGCCGGGCGAAGAAGCCGAGGTCGGGATGGTGGCGCTTGGACTCGAGCTCCGTGATGACGACGATGGGCAGGACGATGTCGTGCTCGGCGAAGCGGACCAGCGCCTGCGGGTCCGAGAGCAGCACCGAGGTGTCCAGCACGTAGGTGAGGGTGCCGACCTCGAGGTCGGGCAGCGCCTCCTGGGCGCCCCCGGGCTCGAGCGACCGCACCACGGCCACCGGATGACCGCCGTCCGCCTCCGTCCCGAACCCGTCCTGCGCGGCATCCCGGGAGGCCTCCCGCACGGTGTCGATCGTGGTCCGGTCCTGCTCGGCGAGGTCGAGCTCCCTCGGATCCTGCGCCGTCGTGTCGTGGGGAGCGGTCGTGGTGGTGTCGGTCATCGGGAGCCTCCGTCCGTGATCAGCCCCGTGCGGTCTGCCGCATCCCCTCGGAGGGGGAAGACTGGGGGTGCGGCCCGATCGGAGCGCTTGCCGCGAACCTACTCCGCGTGAGCTGCGACACGCGGCACGACGCGCCCGGCGGCGTGTGCGCCGCCGGAGCATTCACGAGGCCGTCATCGTCCGTTCGCCGACGGGCCGGGCCGACGGGGAGTGTCCGTCCGCCGACGGGCCCGCCCGACGGCGCGGCGCCCGCCTCACGCGCCGAAGCGGCGCTCGCGCTGGCAGTAGTCGCGCAGCGCGCGCAGCAGGTCCACGCGCCGGAAGCCCGGCCAGTTGGTCTCGCAGAACCAGAACTCCGAGTGGGCGGACTGCCACATGAGGAACCCGGAGAGCCTCTGCTCGCCGGAGGAGCGGATGATGAGGTCCGGGTCGGGCTGGCCGCGTGTGTACAGGTGCTCGCCGATGCCCTCCATGGAGATGGCCTCGGCGATCTCGTCGGGGCTGCGGCCCTCGGCGCCGAGGTCGCGCACGAGCTCGCGGACCGCGTCGACGATCTCCTCGCGGCCGCCGTAGCCGATCGCGACGTTCACGGTGAGGGACTTCGACGGGGTCGAGCGCTCCTGCACGGCCGCGACGCGCTCGCGGGTCGCCTCGGGCAGGGACTCCACGGAGCCGGCCAGACGCACGCAGTATCCGGCTCCGGCGATCGACTCGACGGTCTCGGCGATGATCTCGAACAGCAGCGCGAGCTCGTCGGCCCCGCGACGCAGGTTGTCGGTGGAGAGCATCCACACGGTGACCAGCGGGATCTCGAGCTCCTCGCACCAGGTGAGGAACTCGGTGATCTTCGCGCCGCCCTGGCGATGCCCCTCGGCGGTGGTGATGCCCGAGGCCTTGGCCCAGCGCCGGTTCCCGTCGACGATCACGCCCAGGTGCTGGGGCAGCTCGTAGGCGTCGAGCTCCTTGATCAGCCGCTTCTCGTACACGCGGTAGAGGATCCCGTCATCGTCCACGACCAGCTCCCCCTCTCGCGCGTCCCGATTCGTCTGCCCGCAGTGTCCGCGCCCGCACGGCGACGACGCTCCATTATCGACCATGCGCGACGGTGGTGCGGCAAGGGCGCGGCCGCTCTTCACAGCACCGCCACAGACGATGCACTCCCTGCTTACGGAACCGTAGGTTACGCTCACGGCATGGCCCTGGCACCTCACCGCTCCCCCGACTCCGAGACCGACCGCGACAGCGTCTCGGAGGCCGCTCGGCGGCCGATCACGCCGGCCGAGCCGCCGTCGTCCCTCGAGGACGACCAGATCCCGACCGCGTCGACGCATCCCTTCGCCCCGCGCGAGCTGACCCGGCAGATGGCGCGCCGCGCGAAGGAGCTCGGGATCGCCCTGCCCAAGCCGCGCCTGCGCGGCGTGCTGCACATGCTCGCCCTGCCGGCGGCCCTGATCGCCGGGCTGCTGCTGGTCGCGCTCGGCGACGACCTGCCCACTCGGCTCGCGTGCGCGGTGTTCGTGCTGACCTCGTGCCTGCTGTTCGGCGTGAGCGCGACCTACCACCGCGGGACCTGGCGCGCCGAGCACGCGCTCATGCTGCGGCGCTTCGACCACGCGAACATCTTCCTCATCATCGCGGGGACCTACACGCCGATCGCGGCGTCGATGCTGCAGCCGCGCTCGGCGGTCACCCTGCTGGTGATCTGCTGGGCGGGCGCTCTGGTCGGCGTGGGCTTCCGCATCTTCTGGACGAGCGCCCCGCGCTGGCTCTACGTGCCCGCGTACGTGGCGCTGGGCTGGGTGGCGATCTTCTACATGCCACAGATCATCGCGGGCGGCGGCTGGGCCGTGGCCTGGCTGATCATCGCGGGCGGCCTCGCGTACACGCTCGGCGCGCTCGTCTACGGGCTCAAGCGGCCCGACCCGTCACCGGCGTGGTTCGGCTACCACGAGATCTTCCACGCGTGCACGATCGCAGGGTTCGTCTGCCACTTCGTCGCGGTCGCGATCGCGGTCATCTGATCGCGGGGTCGCCCCGAGCATCGGTGCCGACAGGCCGACGGGCCGACGCGGCGCCGACAGGCCGACGAGGCGCTCAGTCGCGCGGACGACCGCCCTCGTCGTCGGCGGAGGTCCCCTCGCCCGACGACTCGTCCCCGGCCGCCGGCGCCGACTCGTCGACAGGCCCGTCCTCATCGGCCCGCCCCGTCCCGTCGGCGGGCTCTGCCCCGTTCGACGGCTCTGCCCTGTTCGACGGCTCTGCGCCGTTCGACGGCTCGGTCCCGTCGACAGACCCGGCCCCCTCGCCCCGTCCCTCCTGGGCGAGGTGGTCCTCGGCGCGCGAGCGGGCCTGGATGCGGCGCACGCGACGCGTCATGTCGAGGGCGAGCAGCACGATGACGGCGGCCAGCAGGAACATCACGATGAAGGCCGGGAGCCCCGGCGTCACGGTCGTCGCGGTCATGTCCCCGGAGTCCGAGGGCGCGGCGAGCAGCCGTCCGCCCGACGCGGCGAGCCCGATCGTCCCGGCGCTCATCAGCCCGGCGCTCATCGCAGACCCGCGAACAGGTCGGTCTCGGGCAGGGTGACGCCGATGCGCGAGGTGCGCAGCTCGTAGTCGTCGGTCGCCCAGTGCGACTCGCGCAGGACGTCGTTGGGGATGTGGAAGAAGAAGCCCTCGGGATCCACCTGGGTGGCGTGGGCGCGCAGCGCCGCGTCGCGGATGTCGAGCTCGTCGCTGATGTCCACGCGCGTGGTCACCAGGCGGTCGGCGCCGCCGGGGAAGCGCTCGGCCATCTCCTCGAGCTGCTCGTCGGGCGTGCCGCGTCCGCGCAGGAAGTCGGCGATGCCCTGGAAGCGGCGGCGGGAGAAGCCGTTGATGTAGTACATCTTCGCGACCTCCCACGGCTCGCCGAGCTCGGGCGCGTACTCGGGGTCCGCGGCCCGCTCGAAGGCGAGCACGCTGATCCGGTGGCACTGGATGTGGTCGGGGTGCGGGTAGCCGCCGTTCTCGTCGTACGTGGTGAGGACGTGCGGACGCAGCCGGCGGATCGCGGCGACGAGGGGCCGTGCACCCTCCTCGACGCTCACGCGCGCGAAGCATCCCTCGGGCAGCTCGGGCCGGGGATCGCCCTCGGGCAGGCCCGAGTCGACGAAACCGAGCCACTCGTGGTCCACGCCCAGGACCCTCTGCGCGGCGGCCATCTCGGTGCGGCGCACCGCGGGCAGGTCCGCGAGGATTCCCTCGTCGTCGGCGAGCTTGGGGTTGAGGATGTCGCCGCGTTCTCCGCCGGTGCAGGTGATGACGGTGACCTGCGCCCCCTCGCGCACGTACTTCGCCATCGACCCCGCCCCCTTGCTCGACTCGTCGTCGGGGTGGGCATGCACGGCGACCATCCGCAGCCGGTCGTCGCTCTCGGGCTCGAGGTCGGGCACGTTTCCACCTTCACCGGGTCGGGGTCGGACAGGTCTGGTCCCGTCGGTCGGGACGGGTCCGCGGGCGGGGCTCGGGGCCTCGCCGCGGGCGGCGCCGACGACCCGGGATCGGGCGCGTCTGCGCACCAGCCGAGGGTACGCCACCTGCCTGGTCCCGGACTGGGGCGAGGGCCGAGACCCCCGCCACTCGGACGCCGGGTCCAGGCGGGATCTGGGAGGATGGGCGCATGGACGCGCACGCTCCGAGCACCCCCACGGGATCGACCGATCCGCTCGCCTCCCGCTACGGGGGCCCGCTGGTGCCCAGGCGCACCGCGCGCGTGCTGTTCGTGATCGGGGCCGTCGTGTTCCTCGCCGTGCTCGCGTTCGTCGGCTACCGCTTCGCGGACCAGCCCGTGACCGCGAAGGACGTCGGCTACGACCACGTCGACGACGACACGATCTCGCTGACCTTCCAGCTCACCCGCAGCCCCGGAGTCGATGCCACGTGCACGGTGCAGGCGCTGAACGCGGGCCGCGCACAGGTGGGCTTCCGCGAGGTCGAGATCCCCGGGGGCCCCGAGCGGCAGGTCGTGCGCACCGTGGACATCGACACCCAGGGCGAGGCGGTCAGCGCCGAGGTCATCAGCTGCCAGAAGGCCTGATCCTCCGCCTGCCGAGATCTCGGCACCGTGGCCCGCACCAGGGCCCGTATCCCGAGCGCCCGACGCGCCGCACCGTTGGGGGCGCCGGTCGCATCCGTTGTACGATGCTCTGATACCGACAGCGCGTCGGTCTTCATCACCCGCACACGGGGCGCATGCGCAACATGTGCCCCGTGAACTGTGTCGGGCGTCCGCCGAGGGCGGCCGCCCGCGACAAGACATCAGGAGTGTTCGCATGAGCAGCCAGCCCACTGGTTCCTGGCTCACCCAGGACGCCTACGACCGCCTCACCGCGGAGCTCGCCGAGCTCGAGGGGCCCCGTCGCACCGAGATCGCCGAGCGCATCGCCGCGGCTCGCGACGAGGGCGACCTCAAGGAGAACGGCGGCTACCACGCGGCCCGCGAGGAGCAGGGGAAGAACGAGGCTCGCATCGCGGAGCTCACCCACCTGCTGAAGAACGCGGTCGTCGGCGAGACCCCGAAGGACGACGGAGTCGTCGAGCCCGGCATGGTCGTGAAGATCTCGATGGCCGGCAAGGAGCGCACGTTCCTGCTGGGCAACCGCGAGATCGCGGACGACGGCGAGGACCTCGAGGTCTTCTCGACCGAGTCCCCGCTGGGCTCTGCGATCAACGGCACGAAGGTCGGCGAGAGCATCGACTACGAGGCGCCCAACGGCCGCTCGCTGAGGATCGAGATCATCTCCGCGAAGCCCTACCGCGCCTGAGCGTTCCGTCGGGCGCACGTGCGCCGCGACGGTTGACCGGACGACGAAGGCCGGGTCTGCGTGCCGGAACCCATGGTTCCGACGGCAGACCCGGCCTTCTCCGTGCCCGGCGTTCCGTTCCGGCGGCGTCACTCCCCGGCCCGGGGCTCCTCGCCGTCCTTCGGGGCCGCACCGCTCGCGACCTCCTCGGCCGACTCCTCGCGCAGGGCGGCCGCCTGCGCCTTCGAGGTCTCGGCCTTCTCGCGGCGCTTCGCCTCGCGCGGGGACTCCTCGTGCTTCTTGGGGCGGGGCGGAGCGGTGAGCTGCGCGTCGACGGTCTCGTCGAGGCCCAGGTCGGGCGAGGGATCGCGCCCCGTCATGTACAGCAGAGTGGCGTTGACGAACGCGATCACGGGGATCGCGAACAGCGCGCCCGCGATCCCGGCGATCATCGCGCCCGAGGCGACGCCGAGGAACACGGCCAGCGGGTGCAGCTCGACGGCCTTGCCCATGAGGAAGGGCTGGAGGACGTTGCTCTCGATCTGCTGCACGGCGATGACGACCACGAGCATGATGATCGCGAAGACCCAGCCCTTGAGCACCAGCACGATGAGGATCGCGATGGCGCCCGAGAGGATCGCACCGACCAGCGGCACGAACGAGAACAGGAACACGATCAGCCAGATCGGCACGGCGTAGGAGCCCACGCCGAGCGCGATCATGCCGATGCTGATGCCGGTCGCGTCGACGGCGGCGACCATGATCTGCGTGCGCATGTACGCCGACAGCGCCTTCCAGCCGCGGCGGAAGGCCTCATGGGTGGGCACGCGCGCGGCCGGGGGGAGCAGGCCCACCACCCAGCGCCAGATCGTCGAGCCGCCCGAGAGCAGGAAGAAGAGCGTGAACAGGGCGATCACGATGCCCGTGACCACGTTGCCCACGGTCGAGACCGTCGAGAAGGCCCCGCTGATCAGGGAGTCCGTGTTCTCCTGCAGCTTCGCGAGGATCTCGTCGGTCGCCTTGTTGATCATCGAGTCGTCGAGGTTGAACGTCGTGTTCGCCCAGTCGATGAGGGTCTGGACACCGGTGAGGGCCTTGGCGTAGATGTCACCGGCCTGGGCGAACAGCTGGCGGCTGGCGAGGGTGAACATGCCGATCACCACGATGATCAGCGCCACCAGTGCGACGCCGCTCGCGGCCGCCCGTCCCAGGAACGTGTGCCGGGTCAGCAGGCCCACCAGCGGGGAGAGCAGCGAGGCGATGAGGATGGCGATCAGCACCGGGATCACGATGGCCGTGATCTTGAGGATGCCCCAGATGATCAGGGCGGCCGCGGCGGTGATCACGATCAGACGCCACGACCAGGCCCCCAGGCGTCGGATCCCGATCGGGATCTCCGCGACCTCGCGCGGGGTGCTCGGTGATTCGTCGGCGCCCTCGGCGTCCGCGAACCGGCGACGGGGTGTCGTCATGGGAAGGTCCCCTCTCGGATGTCGGCACTCGGCCAGGTTGCACTCTATCTGCTCGCCACCGGCGTCCCTGCTTCGCCGCCGGGCGGTACCCCCGGGAGCCGGGCCTCGACTTAGGTCGGGTCCCCGCACCGCCGACGGACGGTTCAGCCGCTGCCGTCCCGCCCGTAGTCTTCGAGCATGAGCCAGCCCGCAGACCTGCAGCACGACCCGCACGGCGACGCGCAGCCCGTGCCCGCCGCCGCGTCCGCCCCCTCTACCCCGGGTGCCGAGCCCTCCCTGCACGTGGAAGGGCTGCGCAAGTCCTTCGACGGCACCGAGGTCGTCCACGGCATCTCGCTGTCGATCCCGCGCGGAGCCTTCTACGGGATCGTCGGCCCCAACGGCGCCGGCAAGACCACCACCCTGTCGATGGCGACCGGCCTGCTGCGGCCCGACGGGGGCAGTTCCCAGGTGCTCGGCGTCGACATGTGGGCCGAGCCGGAGCGCGCGAAGGCCCAGATGGGCGTGCTGGCCGACGGCCTGCGGACCTTCGACCGCCTCACCGGGCGCGAGCTGCTGACCTACGTCGGCCTGATCCGCGGCATGGACGCGGCGGTCGTCGACGAGCGCACCTCCTCGCTGCTGGAGGCGATGGACCTCGCCGGGGAGGACGGCAAGCTCGTCGTCGACTACTCGGCCGGCATGACGAAGAAGATCCTGCTGGCCTGCGCGCTGATCCACGCCCCGCGCCTGCTCGTGCTCGACGAGCCTCTCGAGGCCGTCGACCCGGTCTCCGGGCAGCGCATCCGCCAGATCCTGCGCGCCTTCGTCGCCGGCGGCGGCACCGTGGTGCTCTCGAGCCACGTCATGGAGCTCGTCGAGGAGCTGTGCTCGCACGTCGCGATCATCGCCCGCGGAGAGATCCTCGCCGACGGCACCCTCGAGGAGGTCCGCGCCGGCGGCAGCCTCGTGCAGCGCTTCATGGACCTCGTCGGAGCGGGCGAGGTCGAGGAGGGGACCCTGTCATGGCTGGAGTCGTGAGAACCGACGAGCACGGGACGCCGGCGGGAGGCCCCTTCGGCACCGCCGATCGCGCCCACGCCTCCGAGGGCTCCACGCCCTCCGGCACCTCCGGGACCTCCGGGACCTCCGGGACCTCCGGGACCTCCGACATCACCACCGCGGGAGGCTCCCTGCACGGCAGCGTGCGCGGCATCGCGCTCGTGCGGCTGCTCATGCGGCTGAAGTGGATCCTGTGGCGCCGCTCGTTCCGCAAGAACGTCGGCAAGATCATCGGCACGGTCTTCGGGGGCCTCTACGGGCTGGGCGGGATGGCCACCCTGGTCGCCCTCGTCGTCGCCACGGTCGTCATGGACGCCGACGGCTCCGTGTTCCCCACCGCCGTCCGCGCGCTGGGCACGGCGCTCGTGCTGGTCTGGCTGCTCCTGCCGCTGTTCGCCTTCGGCGTCGACGACTCGCTGGACCCCCGCAAGCTGGCCCTGTACCCGCGCACCGCACGGGAGCTGCAGCCGGGCCTGCTGGCCGCCGGTGCCCTCAGTCTGCCCACCCTGTTCACCGTGCTGGGGGTCGCGATCACGAGCGTCGGCGTCATCATCTGGGCGGCCATGCATGCGGCAGGGCCGATCTGGATGGCCCTCGCGATCATCGCCCTCGTCCCCGCCCACCTGGCCGGCATCGTGCTCTGCCTGCTGCTGCCGCGCGCGGTCCTCGCGCACCAGGCCTCGCGCTCCTCGTCGCGGCGCGGTCGCGAGGTGGGCGGGGTGATCGGCATCGTCGTCATGCTGGGCGCCCTCTACGGCATCAGCCTGCTGGGGCAGTCGCTCGACGGCGCGAACATCTCCCTGTGGTCGAAGGTGCTCGCCACCGGAGCGCAGATCGGCGCGTGGACCCCCTTCGGCGCGCTGTTCGCCGTGCCCGTCGACCTCGCCCAGGGCGCCGTGCTGCCCGCCCTCGTCCGCGCGGTGATCGGAGCGGCCACCATCGCGCTGGTGTGGCGGTGGTGGCGCCGCAGCATCGACCTGGCGATGCGCGAGGCGCTGGTCGGCGATGCCTCCTCGGGCAGCGCGAAGGTCTCCGCCCTGGTGCCGCGCCTCGTGCGCTCGAGCGCGTTCGGTGCGGTCATGGGCCGTTCCCTGCGCTACTGGCGCCGCGATTCCCGCTACCTCGCCTCGGTCGTGATCATGCCGGTCATGCTCGTCTTCTTCGTGGCGATGGGCCTGATCAACGAGAACAACCGCGTCACGCCGTTCATGGGCGTGCTGCTCGTGGCGGCGATCAGCGGGATCACGCTCGCGAACGAGATCGGATTCGACGGGCCTGCGGGCTGGGTGAACATCACCGCGGGGCTCCCGGCCCGTGCGAACCTGCGCGGACGGATCGCCGCGATGGCCGTGTTCACCGTGCCGTTCCTGGTGCTCGCAGCGGTCGTGGTCCCGTTCCTCATGGGCCGGCCGGACCTGGTGCCCATGCTCCTGCTCGGCGCGCTCGGGCTGATGATGGGCGGCTGGGGCGCCTCCTCCCTGATCGGGACGATCATGCCGTACCCGACGGCCGCTCCCGGCACGAACCCGATGAAGGACCGCTCGTCCTCGAACGCGAGCGCGATGCTCGCGATGGGGCTCGCGACGGCCGCAGTCTTCATTCCGCAGCTGCCCGCTGTCGGCGTCGCGATCTGGGGGCTCGTCGTCGATGGGCCGATGATCCTGATCGGCGCCGGGGTGCTCTCCCTGGTGATCGGGGTGGTGGTGCTGCTGGTGGGTCTGCGGCTCGCCGAGCGCCGGCTCGAGGCGCACTACGTGGACGTCTTCCAGCGGGTGCACCACCACGTGTGAGCCCGGGCCCGCCGGTGGGTGGGCCCTCAGGTGGGCGGGCGCGCAGGCGGGCAGGCGCGCGCGCAGGTTCCTCCCGTCAGTCGCGCGCGAGCTCGCGGATCATCACGCGGGCGTCGACCGGTCCGCGAGGCCCCGGGTAGTAGCCGGGCCGTCGGCCGATGTCCTGGAAGCCCGCCGCCTCGTAGACCGAGCGGGCGCGCGCGTTGTCCTCGCGCACCTCGAGCACGAGGGCGCGCGCACCTCCCTCACGGGTCGCGCGCAGCGACCAGTCGAGCAGGGCCCGCCCGATGCCGCGGCCGGGCAGGGTGGTGCCGATCGTGTGGAGGTCGGCCGAGTCGCCGAGGAGCATGACGCCCGCGTAGCCGACGATCTCGCCGGGGGCGGCGGCGGCGCTCGGGTTCCCGGGGGCGCCCAGGGCGTGCGGGGCGCCGATCGCCTCAGGAGCATCGGGCTCGTCCGCGGGTCCTCCGCTCGGGAGCCCGCTCCCCTCCTCGACGACGACGAAGCGGCGGGAGGGGTGCGCGATCTCCTCACGCACCATGTCGAAGGTCCAGGCGTCCTCGGGGAACAGCCGCAGCTCGAGCTCGGCGATCGGCAGGGCGTCCTCGAGGGTGGCGACGCGCAGGCGCATCCCCTCGGGCAGCCGCATCTGCTCGGGGAACTCCCCGGGCTCCGACGCGGACGCTCGCTCGGGCGCGGGCTCGGTCACCGCCGGCCCAGGGCGCTCTTGCGCGCCGACGGCTTCTTCGCGTCGGGCTCGCGCAGGTAGAGGGGCTCGGTCGAGGACAGGTCCTCGCCGGCGTCGAGACGGCGCCAGGCCTCGCGGAGCAGGGAACCGGCGTCGACGTGGGCGAGCGCGGAGTTCGGATGCAGGATCTCGCTGTGCAGGAGGGCTCCGGAGCCCGCGACGACGTCGCAGGCCATGAGCTCCTCGGCCACGTCCGCCGGGGCAGAGACGGCGGGTCCCTCGACCCGGTCGAGGCGCGTTCCGGGCGCCGCCGGCGACTGCTCGCCGGCCCGCTCGTAGCGCGCCCAGTAGACCTCGCGGCGCCGCGCGTCGAGCGCGATCGCGAGACTGCGGGCCTCGGGGGTCTCCTCGGCGGCCTGCAGGGCGAGCGCGTCGAGGGAGCACAGGCCGTGCAGCGGGATGTCCAGGACGAAGGCGATCTCGCGCGCGGTCACGAGACCCACGCGCAGGCCCGTGAAGGGGCCCGGGCCGCGTCCGGCGACGACGGTCTCGAGGTCGGCGCGCGCACCGCCCGCCCGGCGCAGGGTGTCGTCGATGAGGGCCATCAGCACCTCGTCGTGGTGCCGTGCGCGGTCGTCCTGGCCGACGGCCAGCACGCGCCCGCTCTCGCGGTCCCCGACGGCCACGCCGACGGCTCCCGAGGTGTCGATCCCGAGCCACATCATGCCTCGTGCCCTTCCGTGGTCATGGTCGTGGTGGATGCCGCGTCCCCGAGCGCCCCGCGGACCGCGCCGATCCGCGCGTCGTCCCAGCGCGGGCCGACGAAGGTGAGCGTGAGCGCACGGCGCTCGTCGAACTCCTCGCCGTCGCCGGCGGCGATGTCCTGCTCCGGCTGCGCCGACTGCGATGGCTGGAGCGTCTTCGCCGGCTGCACATCCTCTGCGCCGGTCGCGCGGGAGAGCTCGACGAGCAGGTGCGAGTCGCTCAGCTGCTCCACGATGTCGCGTCCCCACTCCACGACCATGACCGCGTCCGAGAGGTCGGAGTCGAGGTCGAGGTCGTCGATGTCCGCGCCGCCGCCGAGCCGGTAGGCGTCCACGTGCACGAGTGCAGGCCCGCCCGCCTCGCTCGGGTGGACCCGGGAGATCACGAAGGTCGGGGACGCGACGGGTCCGCGCACTCCCAGTCCCTCGCCGAGGCCCTGGGTGAAGGTGGTCTTCCCGGCGCCGAGGGGCCCGTCGAGCACGAGCAGATCGCCCGCACCGAGCGCTCCGGCGAGGCGTCGCGCGAGCTCGCGGGTGCTCCCGGCCCCGGTCGTGGTGAGCGCGAGCGACGCGACGCCCGATCCGGGCTCGGCGCCGCTCATCAGCGCTGCTCCCGCGGCACGCGGTTGGAGACCGAGGTGAGGATCTCGTAGGGGATGGTCCCCGCGGCGGTCGCCCAGTCGTCGGCGGTCGGGACGCCGGGATGGTTCTCGGGGAGCGTGGGGTCCGCGGCGTCGAGGTCCGCGAGCGCGGGGGCCGATGGGGTCTCGTCGCCCGCCTCCGCGGGCTGGGTCTCCTCGGTCGACTCGGTGGACTCGGTCGTCTCCGGCTCCGCGCCGTCCCGGGAATCCGTCGGACCGCCCGTGCCCGCCGCGGGATCCGAGTCCGTCTCCTGCACCGGCTCCTCCTCCGTCTGCGCGGAGGCGACGAACTGCGGGGTCACGGCGACCTCGGACGCGTCGTCGCCCAGGGGCGCGAGCGCCTGGGCGGCTCCGAACAGCACGACCTCGTCGCCCGCGCGGGCCCGGGACTCCGATCCCAGGTCCACCACGATCTGGTCCATGCTGATCCGCCCGACCTGCTGGGCGCGATGGTCGCCGTCGTCGGAGCGCACGAGCACGCTGACACCGCCGGAGGCGGCGCGCGGAAGCCCGTCGGCGTAGCCGATGGGGACCAGGCCCAGCCGGGTGGGCGCGGGGGTGGTGAAGCGGTGGCCGTAGCCGACGCTCTGGCCCGCGGGCACGTCCTTCACGAGGGCGAGCCGGCTGGTGAGCGTCAGCGCCGGGCGCAGGTCGAGATCGGTGGGGACGGGCGGGTAGCCGTAGAGGCCGATGCCCGGGCGCACGATGTCGCGGTGCAGGTCGCGCCGGGTGAGGGTCGCGGCGGTGTTCGCGAGGTGCTGGAGCGGGATCGGTCCCGCCTCCTCCTCGAGGGCCTCGCAGGCGGAATCGAAGATCTCGACCTGCTGGTCGGTCATCGGGTCCTCGGGGTCGTCGGCCGCGGAGAGATGGGTCCATGCCCCGCTGAGGCGGATGAACTCGTCCTCGCGGGCGGCGGAGCCGATGGCGGCGAGCTTCGCGGGCAGGGCGCCGTTGCGTCCCATGCCGGTGTCGATCTTCACGTGGACGCGGGCGCGGCGGTCGGCCTGGCGGGCGGCGTCGGCGACCATCTTGAGCATCGCGAGGCTGCCCACGGAGATCTCGACGCCCTCGGCGACGACGGCGGGGAGGATCTCGGCGGCGGTGCGCGGCTCGTAGAGCCAGCTGAAGATCGGCACCTCGATGCCGGCGCGGGAGAGCGCCAGGGCGGAGGCCGGATGGGCGACGCCCAGCCAGGTCGCTCCCCCGGCGACGGCCGCGCGGGCGGCGCTGAGCATGCCGTGCCCGTAGCCGTCGGCCTTGACCACGGCCATCAGCGCTGTGTGCTCGCGCAGCGAATCGGCGATCACACGCGTGTTGTGCGTGATCGCCGAGGTGTCCACGACGGCCCTGTTGGGCACGTGCCGAGGATCCTCTGCGGGGATCGGGATGCTCATGCTCCTCCTGCCTCGTCGGCCGGCGGTCTCCGGTCGGCCCCGGCAAGGATAGTCGCGACGGCGTGCGGGACGTGCTCGGCGACGTCCAGGGCGGCGATCGGCGCCGTTCCTCCGAGGGCCGCGTCGCGGGCGGCGCGGCCGTGCACGAGGGCGGCGAGCGCGGCGGCGCGAGGTCCGGGCAGACCCGCCGCGAGCAGGGCTCCGAGCACTCCGCCGAGCACGTCGCCCGCGCCCGCGGTGGCGAGCTGCGAGGTCGCGTCGTCCTGGCTCAGCAGGGGCTCCGAGGGGTGCGACGGGGCGATGATCGTCACAGCTCCCTTGAGCAGGACGGTCGCCCCGGTGGCCTCGGCGAGCGCGCGGGCGAGATCCGGCGCAGGCTGCTCGGGGTCGATGCCCAGCGCCCGTGCGAGCCGCGCGGCCTCCCCGGCGTGCGGGGTGAGCACGACGCCGGGGTGGAATCCGTCGAGCGCGCCGCCGTCGCCCGTGCCCACGGCGCCGAGGGCCCCCGCGTCGACGACGCCGGGCAGTCGCGTCCGCTCGTGGGGCCGGTGCCCGGTGCGCAGGTCCTCGAGGGCGCGCGCGAGGCGCGGATCGTCCTCGGGAACGCCGGAGCCGACCACGCGGGCCTGGTGCTTCCCCTCGCCCCCGACGACCTCGGGCCGACGGGCGAGCACGAGGTCGAGCACGCCGCGCGGGGCGTCCAGGCGCACCATGCCCGCTCCCGCCCGGGCGGCGCCGCTGACCGAGAGCACCGCGGCACCGGGATAGGTCTCCGAGCCGGCGGCGATCTCGACGACGCCGCGCGAGTACTTGTCGTCCCCGCGCCCCGGGGTGGGCCAGAGCGCCGCAGCATCGGCCGACTCCAGGCGCTCGAGGGCGGGACGCTCGGGCAGGTGCGGGCCCAGGCCGATGTCCACGAGGTGCACGGTCCCGGCGAGGTCGGCGCCGCCGGGCAGCAGCAGACCCGTCTTCACGGCCCCGAAGGTGACGGTCTCGCGGGCCGCGAGGGCACCGGGATCGGCGGCGCCGGTCGTCGCGTCGATGCCGCTCGGCACGTCGACCGCGAGCACGGGAGCATCCAGGTCGCGCACCGCGTCCAGCAGCTCGCGCAGCGCGGGCGAGAGCTCGGGACGCCCTCCGATGCCGGTGATCGCGTCGAGCACGAGGGAGATCGGGCCCCGCACGGGGAGCTCGTCGAGGCGCGTGAAGACACGCCCGCCTCTCGCGCGCAGGGCCGCGGCCCCCTCCACGTGGTGGCGTCCGAGGACGGCGAGCGCGTCGGCGGCGACCCCGCGGCGGCGCAGCAGGGCGGCGGCGAACAGGCCGTCGCCGCCGTTGTCCCCCGCCCCGGCGAGCACGAGCACGCGCGCGCCGGCGACGGTCCGGGCCCTCGTCGGCCCCGCGTCCTTCTGTCCCGCACTGCCCTCGCGCCCCCTGCGCAGATGCGCGAGAGCCCGCTGCGCGAGCGCGAACGCCGCGCGCTGCATGAGCGGCTCCCCCGCCTCGAGCAGCGGGGCCTCAGCGGTGCGCACCTGGTCGGCGGTGAACGCGCGGATCATGCGGGCACCGTCCGGGGTCCTGTGCCGCGCTCGGCGACGACCACGGCGGTCGCGACGTCGGCGTCGTGGGAGAGGGAGAGGTGCAGGTGGGCGACGCCCTGGCGCTCGGCCGCGGCGAGGGTCGCCCCGGTGAGGACCAGGTAGGGGCGACCGGCCGCCGTGCGCTCGACGGTCACGTCCTGCCACGAGTAGTCGCCGGGGGCGCCGAGCGCCTTGCCCACGGCCTCCTTCGCGGCGACGCGGGCGGCGCGCGAGGCGGGCGAGAGCCCGCGCTCGGACGGTGCCAGCAGACGATCGAGCAGGCCGGGCGTGCGGGCTGCGAGGGCCTCGAGGCGGGCGATGCCCACGACGTCCACGCCCACGCCGACGACGACGCCGTCCTCGCGCGGCGCGAAGGCGCGCGAGGACGGCGGGAGCTGTGCGGGGGTCACCCCGGCAGTATCACATCGAAACGTGCGCGGGAGCGGAGCGGGCGCCGTGCGGGCGCAGTGCGGGCGCAGTGCAGCAGCAGAGCGGGAGCCCGGCCCCGCGCCTCACTCGACGGTGACGGACTTCGCGAGGTTCCGCGGCTGGTCGACGTCCAGGCCCTTGGCGGCGGCGAGCTCGCACGCGAAGATCTGCAGCGGGATCACCGTGAGCAGGGGCGCGAACAGGGTGCGGGTCGCGGGCACGCGCAGCACCACGTCGGAGTACGGGAGCACGTCGTCGTCGCCGTCCTCGGCGATCACGAGGGTGCGGGCCCCGCGGGCGCGCACCTCCTGAATGTTCGAGACGACCTTCGAGTGCAGGGAGTCGCGGCCGCGCGGCGAGGGCACGATCACGAAGACCGGCTGCCCCTCCTCCACGAGGGCGATCGGCCCGTGCTTGAGCTCGCCGGCGGCGAAGCCCTCGGCGTGGATGTAGGCGATCTCCTTGAGCTTGAGCGCGCCCTCGAGGGCGGTCGGGTAGCCGACGTGGCGGCCCAGGAACAGCACGCTGGAGACGTCGGCCATGGCGCGGGCGAGGTCTCCCACCTGCTCGGCGTCGTCGAGGACGCGCTGCACCTGTGCGGGCAGCTGGTCGAGGTCCTCCATGAGCGCGGCGATCTCGTCGGGGTACAGGTTCCCGCGCACCTGCGCGAGGTAGAGGCCAAGCAGGTAGCAGGCCGTGATCTGCCCCAGGTACGCCTTGGTGGAGGCGACCGCGATCTCGGGGCCGACGTGCAGGTAGAGCGCGGCGTCGGCCTCGCGCGGGATGGTCGAGCCGTGCGTGTTGCAGATGGCCACGACCTTGGCCCCCTGCTCCTGCGCGTGGCGCATGGCCATCAGGGTGTCCATGGTCTCGCCGGACTGGGAGATCGCGACCACGAGGGTCTTCTCGGTGACGATCGGATCGCGGTAGCGGAACTCGTGGGCGAGCTCGACCTCGGTGGGGATGCGGCACCAGTGCTCGATCGCGTACTTCGCGACGTTGCCGGCGTTCGCGGCAGTGCCGCAGGCGACGACGATGATCTTGTCGACGCTGCGCAGCACCGAGGGGTCGATGCTCATCTCGTCGAGGTGGAGCTTCCCGGACTCGATGCGTCCGCGCAGGGTGTCGGCGACGGCGGTGGCCTGCTCGTGGATCTCCTTGGCCATGAAGGAGTCGTGGCCGCCCTTCTGCGCCGCGGTCACGTCCCACTCGATGGTGAAGCGCTTGGGCTCGGGCACGAGCTCGCCCTCGAAGGTGGTGACGACGACCTCGTCCGCGGTGACGGTGACGATCTGGTCCTGGCCGATCTCGAGGGCCTCGCGGGTGGAGTCCACGAAGGCGGCGACGTCGGAGCCCAGGAAGTTCTCGCCCTCGCCGAGGCCGACGACGAGCGGGGAGTTGCGGCGGGCGGCGACCACGCGGTCGGGGGCGTCGCGGTGCACCGCGAGGAGCGTGAAGGCGCCCTCGAGGCGGGCGACGGCCGCGCGCATCGCGTCGGTGAGGTCACCGGTGCCCTGCATCTCGCGGGCGACCAGGTGCGCCGCGACCTCGGAGTCGGTCTCGGAGCGGAACGCGAAGCCCTCGGCCTCGAGCTCGGCGCGCAGGGCCGCGAAGTTCTCGATGATGCCGTTGTGCACGAGGGCGAGCTCGCCGTGCTTCCCGCCCAGGTGGGGGTGGGCGTTGTCGTCGGTGGGCGCGCCGTGGGTGGCCCAGCGGGTGTGGCCGATCGCGACCGGGGAGGTGGTGTCCTCCTCGCCCGCGAGCGCGTCGCGCAGGTTCTGCAGCTTCCCGGCGCGCTTGGCGACGCGCACCGAGCCGTCGTCGATCACCGCGATGCCCGCGGAGTCGTAGCCGCGGTACTCGAGGCGCGCGAGGCCCTGGAGGGCGACCTCGAGAGGACGGGGAGAGGGGGAGGCGGGGGCGGAGCCCACGTAGCCAACGATTCCACACATGGCCCCGACGCTAGCGGGCGCGGACCCCTCGGCGCCCCCTGCGGCGCGGGTCCGAGGGAGGCCTCGCTCACCTTCGCCGGGGCCCGTGCACGGCCCTGACGGGGAGTGCGCACGACCTGTCAGATTCGCGCACCGACCCCTGCGCGGTCCTGAGCGGAACGCTCATGCGGTGCCGCTCGTCCGCGTCCGTCGGGTCCCCGTGCCCCACCGTTCGCCTCCGCGACCCGACCATTCGCGCCCGCGGGCCCCGCGGCCGATGGAACAATGGCTGACCATGAGATCCCATGCGGTCCACGGATCGTTCACCCCCTTCGACGAGATCCGCCGCGAGGACTGGGCCCGGTTGTCGGACCAGACACCCCTCCCCCTGACCGCCGAGGACGCCGAGAAGCTGCGGGGACTGGGCGACAAGCTGGACCTCGCGGAGATCGACGCGGTCTACCGCCCCATCACGCACCTGCTCAACATCCAGGTCGGCTCCGCGCAGGAGCTGCGACGGGCGCGCAGCGGCTTCCTCCACCAGGGTCTGCAGCGCACGCCCTACATGATCGGCGTGGCGGGCTCGGTCGCGGTCGGCAAGTCCACGACGGGTCGTCTGCTGCGCGAGCTCATGGCGCGTCGGCCCGACACCCCGAACGTGCAGCTGGTGACGACCGACGGGTTCCTGCTGCCGACGGCGGAGCTCGAGGCCCGCGGCATCCTGCACCGCAAGGGCTTCCCCGAGAGCTACGACCGCAAGGCACTGCTGCGCTTCGTCGCGGAGGTCAAGGCGGGCACGGACCGCGTCGAGGCGCCCGTCTACTCCCACCTCGTCTACGACATCGTGCCCGACCAGAAGGTGGTCGTGGAGCGGCCCGACGTGCTCATCATCGAGGGCCTCAACGTGCTGCAGCCCCCGCGGCCGCGCAGCGACGGCCGCCTGGGCGTCGCGATCTCCGACTACTTCGACTTCTCCGTCTACGTCGACGCGCGCACCGAGGACATCCGCCGCTGGTACATCGAGCGCTTCCTGCGTCTGCGGCAGACGGCCTTCTCCGACCCGCGCTCCTACTTCCACCGCTACTCGCGCCTCACCGACCAGGAGGCGCGCGCGACCGCGGAGAAGATCTGGGACGACGTCAACGGCCCGAACCTCGCGGAGAACGTCGCGCCCACGCGCGGCCGCGCGGACCTCGTGCTGCGCAAGGACGCCGAGCACCGCGTGCGCAGCGTCCTGCTGCGCAGGGTCTGAGAGCCGCGGGAGAGGACGGAGAAGGGGCCGACGGTTTCCCGTCGGCCCCTTCCTCAGACCCTCAGAGCGAACAGACCCTCAGAGCGAGAGGCGCTCGCGCACGACCGCCGCGAGCTTCTCGGCGGCCGTGGTCGCGACCTCGTCGCTCGGGGCCTCGACCATCACGCGCACCACGGGCTCGGTGCCCGAGGGGCGCAACAGCACCCGGCCGCTCTCGCCGAGCTCGGCCTCGGCCGCAGCGACCGCGTCGAGCACGCCCCGGTCGATCGAGGCACGGGCCTTGTCGACCCCCTTGACGTTGATGAGCGCCTGCGGGAGGCGGGTCAAGACGTCGGCCAGCTCGCGCGCGCTGCGGCCGGTGGTGGCGATGCGCTGCAGCAGGTGCAGGGCGGTCAGCTCGCCGTCGCCGGTGGTGGCGTGCGCGGCCATGATCACGTGCCCGGACTGCTCCCCGCCCAGCGAGTAGCCGCCCAGGTTCATCTCCTCGAGCACGTAGCGGTCGCCCACGGAGGTCTGCCCGAGCGTGATCCCGTGCTCCTTCATGGCGATCTTCAGGCCCAGGTTGCTCATCACGGTGACGACGAGGACGTCGTCGTGCAGCTGCCCGCGCTCCTTGAGGTCCAGGGCGAGGATCGCCATGATCTGGTCGCCGTCGATCTCGCGCCCCGCGGCGTCGACCGCGAGGCAGCGGTCGGCGTCGCCGTCGAAGGCCACGCCGACATCCGCCCCGTGCTCGACGACGGCCGCCTGCAGCTTCTCGAGGTGCGTCGAGCCGCAGTCCTCGTTGATCTGCTTGCCGTCGCTGCGGTCGCCGATCACGTGCACGGTCGCGCCGGCGCCGCGCAGGGCGGCAGGGGCGGTCTCGGAGGCGGCGCCGTTCGCGCAATCGGCGACGACGGTGAGGCCGGTCAGCGGGCCGTCGAGCGTCGAGACCAGGTGCTCGACGTACTGCTCGACCGCGCCGCCGTAGTCGCGGATGGTGCCGACCTCGGTGTCCAGGGGCCGCTGCCACTGCTCGCCGAGGCGGGCCTCGATCGCGTCCTCGACCTCGTCGGGCAGCTTGGTGCCGCCGCGCGCGAAGAACTTGATGCCGTTGTCGGCAGAGGGGTTGTGGGAGGCGGAGATCATCACGCCGAGGTCCGCGCCCGAGGTCTTCACGAGATGCGCGAGCCCGGGGGTGGGGAGGATCCCGGCGTCCTCGACGTCGACGCCCGCGGAGGCGAGGCCCGCGCAGACGGCCGCGCTCAGGAAGTCGCCCGACGGGCGGGTGTCGCGGGCCACGATCGCCCGGGCACGCGCGCCGTCGAAGGCGCCGAAGGTCGCGAGCACGTGGGCGGCGGCGACCGAGAGGTCGACCGCGAGCTCCGCGGTGATGTCCACGTTCGCGGTGCCGCGCACCCCGTCGGTGCCGAACAGTCGTGCCACAGGGGTCTCCTCGGAATGGATGCTGGAAGCCGGGTGCCGGCGCGAGGCGCCGCCCGGGCAGGGTACCGCGATGGGCTCGCGGTCCTCTGGGCGACGCCCCCGACGTGGCGCGTCGCTCGCTGTGGACGGGCGCCGCGGGAGCCCGTGCGGCAGTAGCCTGGAGGGTATGCCCACTGCGGACCTGCTGCCCCACGTGCCGCCCACGGTGATCACCCACCAGGTGGGGAGCCGGGCCGCGGGCCACGGCCTCGCCTACGCCCGTGAGGGCCGCGTCGAGGATCTGGTCTGGGACGTCGACAGCGGGACCGTCACGGCCGACGTCCAGGGCAGCGCGGGCTCCCCCTATCGCACGGTCGTCACCCTCGCCGAGTACGAGGAGGACGCGGTCTCCCGCCGCTTCCTGCCCGCCGAGCCGGGGGGCCTGTGGCGTCCCCGCCGCTCCCGCTGCTCGTGCCCGATCGGCGCGGACTGCAAGCACGTCGCCGCGGTGCTCTACCACCTCGACGACCTCGGCGCGGCCGAGGAGAGGCGCGAGACGCCCGCCGAGTGGCGCAGCGTGCTGCGCCCCCTGCTCACCGAGTCCCCGAGCGAGGAGGTCCCCCAGCCCCTCGCCATCCGCTTCGACCTCGAGGTCTCGCGGGTGGGTCCCGGGGTCTCCCGCCTGCGCCGCGAGACCGCGACCCCCGCGCTGCTCGCCGAGGGCGGCGATCTCTGGCTGGGCCTGCGGCCGATGACGATGGGGCGCAAGGGCACCTGGATCAAGGGCGGGCTCTCCTGGCGCACCTTCGAGTTCCGGATGGCCGGACGCGCCTACCACACGGGCCACGCCGAGGCCCTGACCCGCATGTTCGCCTCCGCCACGGCCGAGCGCTCGTACGCGAGCGGTTCGATCGAGCACCTCTGGCTGAACTCCATCGGCTCCCCGCTGATCTGGCAGTCCCTCGCGTACGCGCGCGACGCCGGCGTCGAGTTCCTGCCGGGCGACGGCCTGCGCGCGATCGAGCTCGCGTCCGTCGGCGCGGTCGAGGTGGACCTGCGCATCCCCGAGGGCGGCAGCGACCTCCAGGTCCTCCCCCGCATCACCCTCGAGGGCCAGGACGTCGCGCAGGCCCGGCCGCTGGGCACCGCGGGCGTGATCGCCCTGGACGACCCCTCGGCGCCGACGGACGACGGCTCGCGCCCGCGCGCCACGGGCTTCTCGGCGCGCATCGCGCCCGTCGGCTCCCCGATCCCGACGGCCCTGCAGCGCCTCTTCCAGCGGCCCGAGCCGCTCGTCGTGCCCGGAGAGGACCGCGAGGACTTCCTCGAGGACGCGTACCCGCGCCTGCGCACGGTCACGCGCGTGACCAGCAGCGACGGCAGCGTCGAGATGCCGGCGATCGAGCCCGCGACCCTGCACCTGGCCGCCGCCTACGCCCCCGAGGACCGCCTCTCGCTCACCTGGACCTGGCGCTACCACGACCCCGCCCGCACCCTGCCCATGGACCAGCGCCAGGGCGTGCGCCGCGACGTGGCCCACGAGGACGAGGTGCTCGCCCGGGTGAGGACGCTGTGGCCGACGGCCGGCGGCGACGCCCCCGAGCAGCTGAGCGGCCCGGACACGGCCCGCTTCTCCGAGCACGTGCTCGACGAGCTCGGCGGTCTGCCGCACGTGCGCACCGAGATCGTCGGCACCCGCCACGCCTACCGCGAGCTCGACGGCGCCCCGAAGGTGCGCATCACCCAGCAGCAGTCCCCCGGCAAGCACGACTGGTTCGACCTGGGCTTCGAGATCACCATCGACGGCCGGCAGATCCCCTTCCCCACCCTGTTCGTCGCGCTCGCGCAGGGCAGGACCCGGATCATGCTCCCGGACAAGACGTACTTCTCCCTGGACAACCCCGCCTTCGACGCCCTGCGCGAGCTCATCGCCGAGGGCGAGGCCCTCGCCGAGTGGGACCCGCAGCAGCAGTCCATCAGCCGCTTCCAGGTCGGCATGTGGGAGGACCTCGAGGAGATCGCGGAGTCCGCCGAGGCGAGCGCGGAGTGGGAGCGCACCGTCGGCGCCCTGCAGGACACGGGCGACCTGACCCCGCCCCCGCTCCCCCACGCCCTCACGGCTGACCTGCGCGACTACCAGCGCGACGGCTACTCCTGGCTCGCCTTCCTCTTCCATCACGGGCTGGGCGGGGTGCTGGCCGACGACATGGGCCTGGGCAAGACCGTGCAGACCCTGGCCCTCATCGCCCACGCGCGCGAGAGCGCTCCGGTCGTCGTCGACGGGGCCGACGGCTCGGTCTCCGACGCGCCGCCGCCGTTCCTCGTCGTCGCCCCCTCCTCCGTGCTCCCGGTGTGGCGGGCCGAGGCCGAGCGCTTCGCCCCGGACCTCGACGTGCGGATCGTCGACCGCACGTCCCGCGCCCGCGGCGAGGACCTCGCCGAGACGGTCCGCGGCGCGGACCTCGTGGTCACGAGCTACACCGTGCTGCGCATCGATGACGACGAGTTCGCGCGCGAGCAGTTCCAGGGGCTCGTGCTCGACGAGGCGCAGTTCGTGAAGAACCGCCGTTCGCGCACGCACCAGGCGGCGAAGAACGTGCGCGCCTCGTTCCACCTCGCGATCACCGGCACCCCGATGGAGAACTCCCTGGACGACCTGTGGTCGATCCTCGAGATCGCCGCGCCCGGCCTGCTGGGCCCCGCCATCGGGTTCCGCCAGCGCTTCACCCTGCCCATCGAGAGCGGCGAGCACCCCGAGCGGATGGACGTGCTGCGCTCCCGGCTGCGGCCGTTCATGCTGCGGCGCACCAAGGAGATGGTCGCCTCCGAGCTCCCCGAGAAGCAGGAGCAGGTCGTGAAGGTCGAGCTGGGCCCCGAGCACAGGGCGCTCTACGACTCGGTGCTCCAGCGCGAGCGCAAGAAGGTGCTCGGCCTCATCGACACGGACCTCGATCGCAATCGCTTCATCGTCTTCCGCTCCCTGACGCTGCTGCGGATGATGGCGCTGGACCCGTCGATCGTCGACGCCGAGGCCCACGGCGACGTGCCGAGCTCGAAGCTCGAGGCGCTCTTCGACCGTCTCGAGGAGGTCCTGGGCGACGGCCACCGGGTACTGCTGTTCAGCCAGTTCACCTCCCACCTGCGGCACGTGGCCGACGAGCTCACGATGCGAGGGGTCGACTTCAGCTACCTGGACGGCTCGACCCGCGATCGCGACGCCGCCGTGCGGGAGTTCCGCGAGGGCGATGCGCCGGTCTTCCTCATCTCGCTGAAGGCGGGCGGCTTCGGCCTGACCCTCACGGAGGCCGACTACGTGTTCCTGCTGGATCCGTGGTGGAACCCGGCGGCGGAGAACCAGGCCGTCGATCGCGCCCACCGCATCGGCCAGGAGCGCCGGGTGATGGTGTTCCGGATGGTCGCCGAGGACACGATCGAGGAGAAGGTCCTCGCCCTGCAGCAGCGCAAGGCAGCCCTCTTCGACTCCCTGACCGACGGCGGGAAGGCGTTCCGCTCGGGGATCACCGCGCAGGACATCCGCGAGCTGCTGAGCTAGTCCCCGGCTTCCACCGCCTCGGGACCCACCCGGCGATCAGGCCGGGCCCCGGCCTGATCGCGGGATGCCGTCGTCCCTCCGCATCTCGGACCAATCCGCCTGCGCGAGGCTTCCGAACCCGTGGTGTCCGGCGCGGCGCCGCCGCACGGGCCAGGACCGGATCCCGACGCCGAGGAGGCACCGCTCATGTTCCACCGTTTCCGTCGCACCACCCTCACCGCTGCGGTCCTCGCGCTCGTGGGCATGGGCCTCGCCGTGCCCGCTGCGAACGCCGAGGAGACCGCGCCCGACGAGACCGCTGCGTCGAGCTCCCTCGTCCAGGGGCCTCTGATCGACGGGCCCCTCATCGACATCGACGGTCTGCTCGAGACGCTCCAGCTGGGCCAGTTCCAGCAGTGAGGGGAGCACCGGGCACGTCGACACACTCCCACAGCGTCACGAGGAGCACGCCCCTGTGAGGATGCGCAGGAACATCGCCCCCGAGTCACCCGAGCGGATCCCGCTCACGCCCGCCCAGCGCGGCATCTGGTACGCGCAGAAGCTGGATCCGGGGAACCCCTCGTTCCAGATCGGGCAGTACCTCGACCTCGAGGGCCCCATCGACCCCCTCCTGCTGAACATCGCCCTGGTGAAGGCGGCCGCGGACCTCGACGCGCTGAGCATGCGGATCCTGGAGGACGAGGACGGGCCGTTCGGAGAGATCCATCGGCCGCGACCCGGTGAGCACCTCGTGGAGGTCCGCGATCTCACGCACCTCCCGCGCCACGAGGCGGAGGAGATCGCGCACGCGGTCATGGACCGCGAGATGTCCACCGCCCGCACCATGGACGGCGGGGACCTCCTGGGGGCGACCCTGTTCCACGTCGGCGAGCGCCGGTCGCTCTTCTTCCTGCGCGTCCACCACGTGCTGATCGACGGATACTCGGCCGTGGTCGCCCTGCGCTACATCGCCGGGGCCTACTCGAGGCTGGCCCGCCTCATCCCCGGGACGCACGTCCCCCGAGCGCTCGCACCGGCGCTCGCCCGCGTCGGGGCGAGCTTCCCCTCGCCGCTGCCCGCCCTGGTGGACCTCCACCGGGAGCTGCGCGACTACGAGGCCTCCGACCAGCACGCGGCCGACGCCGAGCACTGGGAGCGGGCGATCGCCCGCGAGGCGCCCCCGGTGGGTCTCGAGGGCCGTTCCGACGGCATCGCCCGCGACGTGGTCCGGATCGACGTGCCCCTCGGCTCCGAGCGCGCACGCCGCCTGGCTCGACTCGACCGGGAGCTGCCCAAGACGCTCATCGCCTCGGTCGCCGTCTACCTGTCCCGGATGACCGGGGCCGAGGTCGTCCCCGTCGGGCTGCCCGTCACCGCCAGGCGGGGACGCATCGCCCGGACCACTCCCTCCATGCTCTCCAGCGTCCTGCCGCTGCGGATCCCGGTATCGCCCTCCGACACCCTGGCGACCGTGGTCTCCGGAACGGGACGGATCGTCCGCGATGCGGTCGCCCACCAGCGCTTCCGCATCGAGAACATCGACGACGCGCCGGCCGATCCCGGCCCCTCGGTGAACCTGCTGCCCGTCATCGACGAACTCCGCTTCGGGAGCGCGCGGGGAACGGTGCACATCCTCTCGACCGGCCCCGTGCGGGATCTGTCCATCGTCCTCGGCGATCCCCGCCGCGAGGCCTCCGACCCCGTGCTGCGGATGGAGGGCGACGCCGACCTGCACACGGTCGAGTCCCTGTCGAGGCACGGGGACCGGATCCTGCGTCTGATCGACGCCACTCTCGAGGCGCCCGCCGCGACGACCGTCGCCGCCGCGCCGGTGGTCGGCGCCGCCGAGCGGGAGCGGCTCCTGGACGGGGGCAGAGGCTCCCGGGATCCCGTGTCCCCGGGGACGCTCCTGGACTCCGCCGGCGCCACCCTGCGCGCCCGCGGCGAGCAGCTCGCGGTCACCGCACCCGACGGCGAGCTCAGCTTCCGCGAGCTCGACGTCCGCGCGACGCTGATGGCGCGCCATCTGGTCCGCGAGGGCGTCCGTCCGGGCGATCGGGTGGCCGTGAGGATCGGCCGCACGGTCGAGCTCCCGGTGCTGGTCCTGGGCATCCTGCGGGCAGGGGGCGCCTTCATGCCCCTGGACCCTGCCTACCCCGTCGGCCGGGTGGCGGACATGATCAGCGATGCCGAGCCCGCCGCGCTGCTGACGACGTCGCAGCAGCTGGCCCGCGACCGGGAGGACGGGGCCGCGTTCGACGTCCCGACCACTGTGATCGACACCGACACCGCGACCTGGTGCCGCCGGGCGGAGGATTCGACGCCCCTTCCCGCGGTCGGCCCGGACGACCTCGCCTACGTCATCTTCACGTCGGGCAGCACCGGGCGCCCGAAAGGGGTCGCCGTCGAGCACATGTCCCTGCATGCCCTGCACGAGCACCATCGACGCACGTGGCACGACCCGGCCTCCCAGCGGCTCGGGCGGCCCGTGCGCGCCGCCCACACCGCCGGGCTCTCCTTCGACGCCTCCTGGGACCCGCTGCTGTGGCTGATCTCCGGCCATGAGCTCCACATCGTCGACGACGAGACCCGCCGGGACCCCGAGCGCCTCGCCGCCCTCCTGGACCGGGAGCGGATCGATGCTCTCGAGACCACCCCCTCCTTCGCCGAGGCGCTGATCGACGCCGGGATGCTGGACCGCGAGCACCGGCCGAGCGAGATCGCCCTGGGCGGCGAGGCCGTGGGCGAGGAGCTCTGGGCCGCTCTCGCGGCCCGTGACGACGTGCATGCCGTGAACCTCTACGGGCCCACCGAGTCGACGGTGGACAGCATGGTCGCCCCCATCGCGACCGGCCGCCGCCCGCATCTCGGCGCTTCCGTGGGCGGCAGCCGCCACTACGTCCTCGACGCCGCGCTGTCCCCGGTCCCCGACCGTGGGGTGGGCGAGCTGTATCTGGCGGGGCACGGGGTCGCACGGGGATACATCGGCCGACCGGACCTGGACGCCCAGCGCTTCGTCGCCGACCCCTTCGCCGCCGACGGCTCCCGGATGTACCGCACGGGCGACCGGGTCAGGCGCCGCCATGACGGCACGCTGAGGTTCCTCGGACGCACCGACGACCAGGTGAAGATCCGCGGCTACAGGGTCGAGCTGGACGAGGTCGAGGCCGCTCTGCGCCGGCAGGAGGGCGTCGTGGCCGCCGCGGCGATCGTCCGCGGGGACGGGCCGTCCGCGCGGCTCATCGGCTACGTGTCGACCGGCGGGACCGGATCCTCGGCCGGCCCCGGCGCCGGTGAGGGAGCCGAGGCAGCGGAGTCGATCCGCGGCGCTCTGCGCGAGCACCTTCCCGACTACATGGTGCCCGCGGTGGTTCTGGCGCTGCCCCGGCTCCCGGCCACGGCCAACGGGAAGATCGACCGCTCCGGCCTGCCCGATCCCGCCACGGTCACCGGCGGCGGCGCCTCCCGCCCTCCCCGGTCCGCCGCCGAGCGCGCCGTGGCCGCCGGCTTCGGCGCCGTCCTGGAGCGCACCGACATCGGCGTCGACGAGGACTTCTTCGCCGCCGGCGGCCACTCCCTGCTGGCCACGAGGCTCGCCTCCCGGCTCAGCGCCGACCTCGATCGAGCCGTCACCGTGCGGGACGTCTTCGAGCACCCGACGGTCGCCGCCCTCGCCCGCGCCCTGCAGGACTCCCCCGGCGCGGCCGTCCCCCCGCGCCCCGAGCGCGGCGCGCGCCCCGATCCGGTCCCGGCCTCCCCCAACCAGCGCCGCCTGTGGTTCCTCCACCAGCTGGAGCCGGACTCGGCCGCCTACGCGGTCCCGATCGTGCTGCACCTCGAAGGAGCCCTCGACGTCGGCGCTCTGAGGGCGGCCCTCGACGACGTGATCTCCCGCCACGAGCCCCTGCGCACCCTCCTGCCCGCGGAGCACGGCGAACCCGTCCAGCGGATCCTCCCCGCCGATCAGGTGCCCTCGCCCCTCCTCTGCGTCGAGGTGCCGCCGGCCCGGGTGGACGCCGTCATCGCGACGGAGACCCGGCGTCCCTTCGATCTCACCCGGGAGATCCCGCTGCGCGCCGTGCTGCTGCGCTCCGCCGCGGACCGCGCGACCCTCGTGATCACGATGCATCACATCGCGACCGACGGCTGGTCCCTGGCCCCGTTCGCCCGTGACCTCGGCGACGCGTACGCGGCGCGGCACGAGGGACGGGCCCCCCATCTGCCGCCGCTCCCCGTGGACTTCGCGGATGCTGCCGTCTGGCATCAGGACCGGCTCGGCGACACCGAGGACCCCCACAGCCAGCGCGCGACCCTCACGGCGTTCTGGGAGCGGACCCTCGCGGGCGCGCCCCCGGAGATCTCCCTGCCTCGCGATCGCCCCCGCGGGGCCGCGAACCCGGGGGACACGGCCCAGCAGGGCCTCGGCGAGATCCGCCTCGACCTGTCCCCACGGCGCCACGCCGCCGTGCGCGAGCTCGCCGCCGCGCACCGCACCAGCCTGTTCATCGTGCTGCACACGGCCCTGGCCGCGGCGCTGCATCAGCACGGGACCGGCGATGACGTGGTGCTCGGGACCCCTGTCGCCGGGCGCGGCGACGCCCGGCTGGAGGACCTCGTCGGATTCTTCGTGAACACCGTCGCGCTGCGCACCTCGCTGCACGGCGACCCGCGCCTCGACGAGCTCCTCGAGCGCGTCCGCGCCGCGAACACCGACGCGTACGCGCACCAGGACCTCCCCTTCGACGCCGTCGTCGACGCCGTCCGCCCTCCGCGGAGCCCCGACCGCCCTCCTCTCGTGCAGGTGCTGCTGACGCTCCAGAACGCACCGGCGGCCCGGCTCGACCTGCCGGGCGTCGACGTCGACGTCCCCGCCCCCTCCACGAGCTCAGGGGTCAAGGCCGATCTCCTGATCGACGTCACCGCCCCGGAGGGCGAGGACGGCCCGCTCACCGTGGCGCTCGGCTTCGACCGGGCACTGTTCGACGCCCCCACCGTCGAGAGGATGCGCGACTCGCTGGAGCGCGTGCTCGCACAGCTCGTGACGGACCCGTCGACCCGCCTGAGCGATCTCCCCACCGCCTCGCCCGCCGAGCTGCGCGCCCTGACGGCACGCGACCGCGGCCCGGAGCTCAGCGCGCCCCTCACGATCCTGGAGCGTCTCGCCGCCGCCGCATGGACCCGGCCGCAGGGCCCCCAGGAACCCGCGCTGGTCGACGCCCATGGTGCGCTCACGGCGGCGGAGCTGCTCGCGCGCGTCGAGGAGGTCGCAGTGGGACTGGCCGGGATCGGGATCGCGCGGGGCGACCGGGTCGCTCTCGCCCTCCCGCGCGACAGGGACGCCATCGTCGTCCTGCTCGGCGTGCTCCGGGCCGGCGCCGTCGCCGTCCCGCTGGACGCCTCCCACCCCGATGCGCGCCTCGCACGCGTGCTGACCTCAGCGGACCCGCGGGTCCTGCTCGTCAGCGATGTCCCGCGGTTCCGCGCTCTCCGTCAGGAGGTGTCTCGCCCGGCCGACGGCTCCGAGGGAGTCGACGGGTCGGCCGGGTCGGCCGGTCAGACCGACCCCGGCGCGACGATGATCGTCCTCGCGCCGGGTGATCTGCCGTCGGACGGATCGGCTCCCGCGCAGCCGGGCATCGAGGACACGGCCTACCTGGTCCACACCTCCGGGACGACCGGTGATCCCAAGGGCGTGCAGGTCTCGCACGCCGCGCTCGGCATCCTTCTGCGTCACCACGAGAGGACGCTCATCGGCCCCCTGCGGGGCCGTCTGGGCCGAGCACCCCGGATGCTGCACGTCTCGGGCCTCGCCTTCGACGCCGCCTGGGACCCGGTCCTCTGGCTGGTCGCCGGCAGCACGCTGATCATGGCGGACGGGGACGTCCAGGCCGACGCCGAGGCGGTCCTCGACGCGATCGCCCGCGAGCGCATCGACGTGCTCGAGACGACCCCCTCGTACGCGACGCGGCTCGTCGAGGCCGGCCTCGAGGACGCCGTGCTCAGCGGGTCCGGCTCCCTGCTGCTGGCGCTCGGCGGCGAGGCCGTCCCTCCGTCCCTCTGGGACCTGATCGCCCGCAGCGAGGTCCTCGAGGGGCGGAACCTGTACGGCCCGAGCGAGGCCACCGTCGACGCCCTGGTCGCGCCGATCCGCTCCGGGGACGTGGTCCTCGGGCGCCCCGTCGACGGGGTCGCGATCCGCGTGCTCGACGATCTGCTGCGTCCCGTCCCCGCCGGTGTCGAGGGGGAGCTCTACCTCTCGGGCGCGACCCTCGCCGACGGCTACCGCGGCCGCTCCGCGGAGACCGCCTCCCGCTTCATCGCCGACCCCACCGGCGACGGCGAGCGGATGTACCGCACGGGCGACGTGGTCCGCCGTGGCGCCGACGGCTCGCTGCGCTTCGTGCGCCGCACGGACGGCCAGGTCAAACTGCGGGGCTACCGCATCGAGACCGGGGACGTCGAGAGCGCCCTGGAGCGCTCTGCCGGCGTGCGCGCCGCCGTCGTCCGGGTGGTGGCGCCCGGCGGGGAGGGCACGGAGCGGATCGCCGCCTGGGTCAGCGGTGAGGCCGACCCGGAGGAGGTGCGCCGGAGCGCCCGGGACGAGCTGCCCGCCTACATGGTCCCGACGAGCGTGCTCGTCCTCCCGGAGCTGCCGCTGAACGCGAACGGCAAGGTCGACGTCCCGGCGCTCCCGGATCCCCAGCGTTCCGCAGACCCGCATCGCGGTCCTCGCGACGAGGCCGAGCAGCGGATGTGCCACGTGCTGGCAGAGGTGCTCGCCGTGACGGAGCCCGGCCCGGACGAGGACTTCTTCGAGCTGGGGGGCCACTCGCTCCTCGCCGTCCGCCTCGTCGGCAGGATCCGGGAGGAGTTCGGCGCGGCGCTCCCCGTGCGTGCAGTCTTCGATCACCCCACCGCGGCACAGCTGCTGGCCGACGTGAGGGCGCAGGGGGCCGGGACCGAGGGCGTGGCCCCGCGGCACCAGAACTCGTCCGATGCCCAGTCCTCGGGTGAGGGCACCGCCGTGTCGGGGCGGCTGCGGGAGTGGGTGCGGGACCATCCGCGCCCTCGCGACGAGGAGCTCCCGCTCTCTCCCGACCAGGAGCGCCTGTGGTTCCTGCACCGCCTCGACCCCTCGTCGGCCGAGTACACGGTGCTGCTCGAGTGCGACCTCGAGGGGGACCTCGACGTCGAGGCGCTCGGCGGCGCGATCGACGATCTCGTGGCCCGCCACGAGATCCTGCGCACCGTCTTCCCCGAGGTGGAGGGCCGAGGAGTCCAGCGCGTCCTCGACCCGCCCGTCGGCATCCTCCAGGACGGCCCGATCGACGTCACCGCGGGATTCGACCTCGCCGCGCGGATCCCCCTGCGCGCCGGGCTGGAACGGACGGGCGCCGAACGCTGGCACCTGACCCTCGCCATCCACCACATCGCGACCGACGGTGCCTCGCTGAGACCGCTCACGCGCGACCTGTCCACGGCCTACAGCGCCCGCTCCGGCGGCATGCGCTCGGCGATCCGCCCCCTCGCCGTGCAGTTCGCCGATCACGCCCGTCACCAGCGCATGCGCCACGCCGAGGACCCGGCGCAGGACCCTCGTCCCGCCGCCTGGGCGGATCGGCTCGAGGGTGCACCCGAGGAGCTGGACCTGCCTGCGGACGGCCAGCGGGGAGAGGCCGGCACCCGTCCCGCGCACTCCCTGGTCTTCACGATCCCCGCCGAGGTCGCCGCGCCTCTCCTGCATCAGGGACGCGCCGCCGGCGGCACCGGGTTCCACACCTGGCTCGCCGCTCTCGTCTCCTATCTGCAGCGCATCGGGGCTGGCGACGACATCGTGATCGGGGCGCCCTCCGCCGGGCGGGACGACCCCGACCTCGCCGACCTCGTCGGGTTCTTCGTCACCACTCTTCCGCTCCGGATGCAGGTCGACGGGGCCATGACGTTCGGCGACGTGGTGGGGCGCGCCCGCGAGGCCGCTCTGGCCGCGATGGAGGACGACGGCATCCCCTTCGAGCGCATCGTCGAGGCCGTGGCCCCTGCACGCCGGTTCGGACGTCATCCGCTGTTCCAGACCATGCTCTCCCTCGAGGAGACGGACGGGGCCGTCCTGGACCTGCCGGGCGTCGCCGTCACCCGCGGTGACCCCGAGACGACGGGCGCGGCCAAGGTCGACCTCTCGTTCACGCTCCGACCGGACGCCGAGGGCGGCATGGAAGGGATCCTCGAGTACGACGCCGAGCTGTTCAGCGACCTGGCCGCTCGCGGTCTCATCGACCGCTGGCTCACCTTCCTCGGCGGCATCGCCGGGGACCCCGGGTCGCGCGTCGACAGGATCCCCGCGGGGCCGCCGTCGACGCCTCTGACCCCCTGGCCCGCGACGGCACCCGCGCAGAGCGTGCTCGCGGCTCTCGCGGACTCCGCCGCCTCGCGCCCGGACGCGTCGGCGCTCGTCGGCCCGGATCGAGCCCTGACGACCGCCGAGCTCGCCGCTCGCGTCGACGGGATCGCCGGAGGCCTCCGCGCCGCCGGCGTCGGGACCGGGGACCGCGTCGCTCTGGCCGTGCGTCGCGGCAGCGACTCCGTGGCCGGGATGCTCGGCATCTGGAGGGCGGGCGGGGTCGCGGTCCCGCTCGACATCGGCCTGCCCGCCGAGCGGGTCATGGCCATGATGAGGGCATCGGCGCCACGCCTTCTGCTGCACGCCGGGCATGCAGACGAGCAGGACGCCGCGGCGAGCGCGCGTGCGTCGGGGCTCGACGCCGACCGCATCCTGCCGATCGACGCCCTCCCCGCCGGGGAGCCTCCGCAGCACCTGCCGGGACCCGAGGACGGCGCCTACATCATCTTCACCTCGGGCACCACCGGGACGCCGAAGGGCGTCCGGGTTCCCCACCGTGCCCTCACGCGACTCCTGACCAGCCACCGCTCGACTCTTCTCCCCGATCCCGCACGCCGCCGAGCACGGCTCGCCCACACCACGGGAGTCGGCTTCGACGCCTCGCTCGATCCCGTCCTGTGGTGCGTCGCGGGGCACGAGGTCCACGTGGTCGACGACCTCGTGCGCAGGGACCCCGAGGCCCTTGTCTCCCTGTTCGCGCGGGAGCGGATCGACGCCTGGGAGGCCACTCCGGGCCATGTCGACGCCCTGCGCGGGCAGACCGGGCTCACGGACCTGCTCGATGGCCGGGACCCGGAGGATCCTTTCCTCCTGCTGCTGGGCGGGGAGCCCGTCGACCCCGGTCTGTGGGACTGGGTGCGCGAGCGCCACGCGGTCCAGGGGTGGAACCTCTACGGACCCACCGAGGCAGGGGTCGACACCCTGGTCGCTCCCCTCGCCGACAGCATGCGGCCCGTCCTCGGAGCACCCACCTGCGGAACCGTCGCCCGGGTCCTGGACGCGGGTCTGCGTCCGGTGCCCGTCGGCAGCATCGGCGAGCTCTGGCTCAGCGGCCCTCAGCTCGCCGACGGATACCTCGGCGATCCGGCCGCGACCGCCGGGCGCTTCGTCGCCGACCCGTTCGCGGGGGACGGCAGCCGCATGTACCGCACTGGTGATCTCGTCTCCGTGCGGGACGCGGAACCGGGGCACAGAGCGCCCGTCATCGCCCTCGGGCGCATCGACGACCAGGTGAAGATCCGTGGACATCGGATCGAGCCCGGCGAGATCGCCGCCGTCATCACGGCGCAGGACACCGTCGCGCAGGCGGTCGTGCGCACGGTCGACGGCGCCCGCGGCACCGTACTCGCCGCGTGGGTGGTGCCGGCGCCCGGCGTGAAGGCCGAGGGCCTGCGGGATCGGCTCGAGCAGGCGCTCGCCGCGCGGCTTCCCGAGTACATGCTCCCTTCGGCGATCACCCCGATCCAGGACATCCCGCTGACGTCGAACGGCAAGGTGGACGCGCGCGCCCTTCCCGACCCGACATTCTCCGGCGGTGCGGGGCGCGCCCCGCGGCCGGGCACCGAGACCGTGATCGCCGAGGCCTTCGCCGACGTGCTGGAGGTCGAGGACGTCCGCGCTGACGACTCGTTCTTCGCACTGGGAGGGCACTCCTTCGTCGCCCGTCCCGCGACGGCGGCGATCGGCAGGGCGCTGGGGCGCGAGGTCCCGATCCACGCCCTCCTGCGCACCCCGACCGTGGCGGGACTCGCCGCGGCGCTCGACGCCGCCGAGCCCGCCACAGGGCCCGCGGCCGAGGACGACGCGCTCGGCGTCGTGCTGCCGCTGCGGCCCGACGGCCGGGGCGATCCGCTGTTCGCCGTCCATCCGGCCAGCGGTCTCGCGTGGGCCTTCTCCGGTCTCCTGCCCCATCTGAGCACGACCCGGCCGGTGATCGGGCTGCAGCTCCCGGGCCTCGCCCCGTCGGCCGACGAGGACGACGCGGCGGATGCCGACGAGACCATCGACGACCTGGTGGACCACTATGTGCGCGCCATCCGATCCGTCCAGAGTCACGGCCCGTACCACCTGCTGGGGTATTCGCTCGGAGGGCGCATCGCCCATCGGATCGCCGCCCGCCTGCAGAGCGCCGGCGAGGAGGTCGCACTCCTCGCGGTCCTCGACGCCTACCCGGGTCAGGACGCGCTGCACGGCGTCCGCGACGAGCAGGAGCGCTGGCGCGCCTTCCTCGACGCCCAGGGGACGCCGATACCGGAGGGCCGATTGGACGTCTCCACCGTCCTCGCGACCCTCAGGGCGGCCGGCAACACCCTGGGGAACGTCCCCGCCGCGGCGGCCCGGCGCATGGCGGCCCGCTTCCCGCAGGTGGCGGCGCTCCTGGACGACGCCGCGCTGCCGGTCGTCGACGGCGACCTGGAGCTGATCGAGGCCACCGCCCAGGTGCCGCAGGGCCGACCCGCACCGGAGGCGTGGGCTCAGTACGTGCGTGGCGCCGTGACCGTCGAGCAGGTCGCCTCACGGCATTCCGATCTCCTGTCCGATCCAGCGGCGCGCGAGGTCGCGGCGTGGCTCGACTCGATCCTCCCCGGCGCGGAATCGCACCGAACCGGATCGCCGAGCGCTCCGAACCACTCTCGAACCCGACCTGACGACGGCAGAGGAAGCGCACGATGACCAACCCCTTCGACGATCCCGACGGCACCTTCCGAGTTCTCGTGAACGAGCGCGGCCAGCACTCGCTGTGGCCGGAGTCCGCGGACCTCCCCCGCGGTTGGGTCGCGGTCTTCGGGCCCGGCTCGCGCGCCGACTGCCTCGGCCACGTCTCGGCCTCCTGGTCCGACATCACTCCCGCCCGGTCCGAGGACGGAGCGCGAGAGGCCTCGTGATCGCCCTGCACGGCCTCGTCAAGCGGTTCGGCGGGCGGACGGCACTGGACGGCGTCGACCTCGAGGTCCCCGCCGGCACGGTGCACGGCCTGCTGGGGCCCAACGGCGCGGGCAAGACCACGATCGTGCGGGTCCTGACGACGCTCCTCTCCCCGGACGCCGGCGACGCCCTCGTCGCCGGCCGCTCCGTGCGTTCGCATCCCGACGACGTGCGGCGCAGTCTCGGCGTCTCCGGCCAGTACGCCGCGGTCGACGAGCGCCTGACCGGCTTCGAGAACCTGCGGATGGTGGCACGGCTCTACGGCATGCCCCGGCGCACGGCCGTCGAGCGGGCCCGGGGACTACTGGCCGACTTCCGCCTCGAGGACGTCGCCGACACTCTGCTGGCCGGCCAGTACTCCGGTGGCATGCGCCGACGCCTCGACCTCGCCGGTGCGGTGATCGCGCGCCCGCCGGTGGTCATCCTCGACGAGCCCACGACGGGCCTGGACCCGCGAGGGCGGCGCGACACGTGGGATGCGGTGGACTCCCTCACGGCGGACGGGGTGACGGTCCTGCTGACCACCCAGTACCTGGAGGAGGCGGACCGGCTCGCCGACTCGATCTCGGTGATCGACCGGGGCCGCATCGTCGCGGAGGGGTCGGCCAGGGAGCTCAAGTCCCGCGCCGGGGGCTCGCGCATCGACGTCTCGTGCACGAGGGCCGACCAGGTGCGCACCGCCCGCGCGGCTCTCGCCCGGCACGGTCTCGAGGCCGACGCGGACGACCGCGGGCATCGGCTCACCCTGAGCACGGAGGAGGGCGTCGGCGGCCTCGGCCGCGTGCTCCGCGCTCTCGAGGAAGCAGGCATCGACGTCGAGGAGGCGTCCCTGCGACAGCCCACGCTCGACGAGGTCTTCCTCGCCCTGACCGGGGATCAGGAGTCGGGCGGCCGCCCGAGCGGCTCCCGGCGGTCGCCGGAATCGGAGCCGGCACGATGAGGGCCCTGAGGGCCTTCGGCGATGGCGGCGTCATCGCCCGGCGCAACCTCATCGGTCTGCGGCGCACGCCGGGCGCCCTCGTCACCGGGATCGCGCAACCGATCCTCTTTGTGCTCATCCTCGCCTTCGTGTTCGGTGGCGCGCTCGGCGGCGACCAGTACCGCGAGTTCCTGATCGGCGGGATCCTCGCGCAGACCCTCACCTTCAACTCGTCGTTCACCGCGGTGTACCTCGCGAAGGATCTGCAGTCCGGCCTGATCGACCGATTCCGCGCCCTTCCCATGTCGCGCGTCGGGGTCATCCTGGGCAGGACCGTCTCGGACCTCGCCACGAGCGCCATCTCGGTCCTCGTCATCCTCGTCTGCGGGCTCGCCATCGGCTGGCGACCCACCAGTGGGATCGGCTCGATCCTGCTCACCTGCGCCCTGCTGATGCTGTTCGCCTTCGCGGTCTCCTGGGTGGGTGCGCTGATCGCCCTGACGGCGCGCTCGGTGGAGGTCGCCCAGAGCGTGGGCCTGCTGTGGCTGTTCCCCGTGTGCTTCGTCTCGGGCGCGTTCGTCTCGGCCGACATGCTCCCCTCCGCGCTGCAGGCCGTCGCCCGCTGGAACCCCGTCACGGCGGTCGCGACCGCCGCACGAGACGGCTTCGGGAACTCGGCCCCTGCGGGCTTCGTGGCGCCCGGCGGCTGGCCGGCGGACCATCCCGCGCTCTACGCGACGCTGTGCTGCATCGCCCTCATCGCGGTGTTCGCGCCCCTGGCGGTCGTGCGCTATCGGAGCATCGGCCGTCGGTGATCGCCACCCTGCGGACCACGGTCGGCGCCGTCGCGGAGGCTGCGCTCCCCCTCGGCGGCCTGCCGTCGCTCGCCGCGCCCGAGGACCTCGTCGCAGCGGGCGCACGGCAAGGGGCCCATGCCGAGCGCACCCTGGCCGGTCGCGTCGCGCTGCGTCTTCTGCTCGCGCACGTGCTGGGCGCTCCTGCTGCGGAGGCGCCGCTGCTGCCGATCGATCGCACATGCGACGTGTGCGGCGAACCCCATGGCCGACCCAGGACCGCCGGTGCCTCTCTCTCCGGATCCACCTCCGGCCCGCATGTCCTCGTCGCCGTGGCGGCGTGCGAGGACGGCGCGAAGGAACCGCCTCCGCTCGGCGTGGACATCCAGGAGCTGCCGCGGGCGCTGTGGGACGGCTTCGACGCCGCGGTCCTGCACCCGGACGAGCACCTCACAGAACCCGCTGGTCCGCGGGCCCGCGTGGACCTGTGGACCCGCAAGGAGGCCGTCCTGAAGGCCGCGGGCGTCGGCCTCCGCATCGAACCGCACCGGCTCCGCCTCGTGCCCCGCCGGACGCGCGGCGTGCGGCAGTGGGCAGTGCACGAGTGCTCTCCCCGCCCGACCACCGGTCTCGTCGTCGAGGACCTGCCCGGGGAGGTCCCCTGTGCGCTCGCGACGCGCGCCGACATCCGTCGGCCCATGCGCGCGCACGACCTCGGCCCGCTCGTGCCCGCTGCACGATGACCGGCCCCAGGTGCACCGCTCCGCACGCGCAGCTCGTTCTCGCCGCCCGCACGGGTCCACCGTCGCCGGACGCACAGGACCCCGGCACCGAAGCGGTGCCGGGGTCCTGTGAGAAGACGTGATCGGGTCGATCAGCGCTTCGAGTACTGCGGGGCCTTGCGGGCCTTCTTGAGACCGGCCTTCTTGCGCTCGATGACGCGGGCGTCGCGGCTCAGGAAGCCGGCCTTCTTGAGCGCGGGACGGTTGTTGTCCCGGTCGATCTCGTTGAGCGCGCGGGCCACGCCCAGGCGCAGGGCGCCGGCCTGGCCGGAGGCGCCGCCGCCGTTGATGCGGGCGACGACGTCGAAGCGGCCCTGGAGGTCGAGCACCTTGAAGGGCTCGTTGACCTCCTGCTGGTGCACCTTGTTCGGGAAGTACTCCTCGAGGCTGCGGCCGTTCACGGTCCAGGTGCCGGTGCCGGGCACCAGGCGGACGCGGGCGACGGCCTGCTTGCGGCGACCGGTGCCGCCACCGGGGGCGGTGATCGACTGGCCGGTGCCGACAGCCGCCTCAGCGGTGGACTCGGTCGTGAAGTTGGTCGGGGTCTCGTCGAGGGTCTCGACGGTCTCGGTGGTCTCTGTCACGGTTCTCCTCAGTATGTTCCGTGCGGCAGGGCGAGCGCGGGGCGCGCCCGCTTACTGCGCCACCTGGTCGAAGGTGAATTCGGTGGGCTGCTGTGCCTTGTGGGGGTGCTCCGGGCCGGCGTAGACCTTGAGCTTCTTGGCCTGCTGGGTCGCCAGCTTGTTCTTCGGGAGCATCCCGCGGACAGCCTTCTCGACCGCGCGCTCGGGGTAGGTCTCGAGGAGCTCGGAGTAGGGGATGGCGCGGAGGCCGCCCGGGTAGCCGGAGTGGCGGTATGCCAGCTTGGCCTCGCGCTTGTTGCCGGTCAGGGCAACCTTGTCAGCGTTGATGATGATGACGAAGTCGCCTGCATCCACGTGGGGTGCGAAGACCGGCTTGTGCTTTCCCCGCAGGAGCTGAGCAGCCTGGGAAGCGAGCCGGCCGAGGACGACATCCGTTGCGTCGATGACGTACCAGGAGCGCTCGACATCGTCGGGCTTCGGGGTGAACGTACGCACTCGTGCCTTCTTCTCTCGTCGTGTGTGCCCCGCATGGATCAGGGGCGCGCGGATGCACGCCCCCGGGGGCACGATTCGATCTGGACCGTGGACACGCTTCCTTCGGTTAAAGCATGGCCGTCTCGTCGTGCCTGGACCCCGCCCCGTCGGTCGCGGGCCGCGGTGATGAAGCGCGGATCGCTGCTGACGGTGAGACCCTCGATGTGTGTGAGGAACCCTTCTCGCGCCGGCGTGAGCTTCGGCTGCGGTTCGGGTGCACATCTGGGCACGACGACTCGCCATGATAGCCGGGCGGGCAGAGGCCGGTCAATGCCGCCCGTGCCTGCCGACCTGCGGGAACGCTCGCTGTGGTCGATTCCACTCCGAGCTCTCGCCCGCGCGGTCGCCGGGCCGTCACCCGCGCAGCCGCCGAGCCGCCTCCGCCTGCGCGGCGAGATCGCCGTCGGCCGGGTACGCGACGCTCTCGAGCGTGAGCCCCTCCGGCGGCGCCATCGGGGCGGCGCCGGGCGCCGTGCGGGTCGCGGCCTCGCGGGTGCGGGCGCGCAGGATCTCGAGCGGCCAGTCGCTGCCCTGTCGGCCCTCGCCGACGGCGAGCATCGCGCCCACCAGGGAGCGCACCATGTGGTGGCAGAAGGCATCGGCCCTCACGGTCGCGACCACCAGGTGCTGGTCGCGCCTGCCCACGCCGGGGCGCTGCCAGGACAGCTCGCGCAGGGTGCGGATCGTGGTCGCCCCCTCGCGCGGGCGGCAGAAGGACAGGAAGTCGTGCTCGCCCAGGAGGGCGGCGCTCGCCTCCCCCATCGCGTCGACGTCGAGCGGGCGGCGATGGCGCAGCACGTCGCGCCGCAGCGGGTCGTGGACGAGCGGCCCGTCGGAGATGCGGTAGCGGTACGTCCGGGCGATCGCCCCGAAGCGCGCGTCGAAGGCCTCGGGGACCTCGCGCGCGGAGCGGACGACGACGTCCGGCGGCAGCACGCCGCCCAAGCGCGTGACGAGGGCGTCGGCGGGAGAGCGGTCGCTGCGCCCGGGGAGCGCGGCGACGGCCCGTTCCGGGAGGTCGAGGTGGGTGACCTGCCCCTGGGCGTGGACCCCCGCGTCGGTGCGTCCGGCGACGGTGACCCGGAGGTCCGTGCGCGTCACGCGCTGCAGCGCCTCCTCGAGCACTCCCTGCACGGTGCGCTGACCCGGCTGGGCGGCCCATCCGTGGAAGTCGGTGCCGTCGTAGGCGAGATCGAGGCGCAGACGCATGGGATCGAGCGTAGTCGTCCCGGTCGGGGCCGCGATCCCGGCGTCGCGCCGTCCCGCTCCCCGGCGCCGCCCCGGGCCGCGCACCGGTCGGCCGGTAGGGTGTGCCGCGTGAAGATCCTCGTCATCGGCTCCGGGGGCCGCGAGCACGCCATCGTGCGCCGCCTCTCCCGCGACACCCCTGCCCCGGTCCTCCACGCCGCTCCCGGGAATCCCGGCATCGGCGACCACGCGACATGCCACGACGTCGCGCTCGACGACCACGAGGGCCTCCTGGCCCTCGCCCGCGAGCTCGAGGTCGACCTGGTCGTCGTCGGACCCGAGGCCCCACTGGTCGCGGGCCTCGCAGACGTGCTGCGCGAGGACGGCATCGCCGTCTTCGGGCCGTCGGCCGAGGCGGCCCGCCTCGAGGGGTCGAAGACCTGGGCGAAGGAGATCATGGAGGCCGCGGGCGTGCCCACGGCCCGGTCCGTGTCCGTCTCCTCCGGCGACGACGTGATCGCCGGCCTGGACCGGGTGAACCCGCTGCGCGACGTGCCCTTCGTGGTGAAGGCCGACGGCCTCGCCGCGGGCAAGGGCGTCGTGGTCACCGACGACATCGAGCACGCGATCGCGCACGGCCGCGCCGTCATCGGCGCGGGCGGATCGATCGTGGTCGAGGAGTACCTCGACGGCCCCGAGGTCTCCCTCTTCTGCGTGAGCGACGGGACGCGCGTGGTGCCGCTCGCCCCTGCGCAGGACTTCAAGCGCGCCCTCGACGGCGACGAGGGCCCGAACACGGGCGGCATGGGCGCCTACTCGCCCCTGCCCTGGGCGGACGCGGACCTCGCCCGCGAGGTCGTCGCCACCGTCGCCCAGCCCACGATCGACGAGCTCGCCCGGCGCGGCACGCCCTTCGTCGGCATCCTCTACTGCGGCCTCGCGCTCACCGCGCGCGGCGTGCGCGTGGTCGAGTTCAACGCGCGCTTCGGCGACCCCGAGACGCAGGTCGTCCTCGAGCGTCTCACCAGCCCCTTCGGCGAACTGCTGCTCGCGGCCGCGCACGGCGACCTGGGCGCCGTCGCCGAGCCCGCCTGGTCGGACGACGCCGCGGTCACCGTGGTCCTCGCGGCCCCCGGCTACCCCCGTCGGCCCCGCACCGGTGACCACATCTCCGGCTTCGACGAGGCCGCCGCGCAGGGCGCCGTCGTGATCCACGCCGGCACCGACGTCGACCCCGAGGGCCACCTGGTGAGCTCCGGCGGGCGCGTGCTCTCGGTCGTCGGCGTCGGCCCGACCCTCGAGGCCGCGAGGACGGTCGCCTACGCGGGCATCGATCGGATCGACCTCCCCGGCTCGCACCACCGCACCGACATCGCGCAGCAGGCAGCTGCGGACGAGGCGGCAGGGTCAGAGGCGGCAGGGTCAGAGGCGGCCGGGGCATGAGCCCGGCGACCCCGGACCTCCCATCGACCCCGGACCTCCCATCAGGCCCGGACGTCCCGTCGGCCCCGGACCGCGCACCGCGCACCGCGCCCCTGACCACGGCCCCCGCACTGCCGGGCTGGGACCTCGCGGTGAGCGGCAAGGTCCGCGAGCTCTACGTGCCCGCGGGCGAGGACCTCGCCCGCGCCCGCGAGGTGCTCGTGGTCGCGACCGACCGCATCAGCGCGTACGACTTCTCCCTCGCCCCCGGGATCCCCGACAAGGGACGCGTGCTCACGGGCATCTCGCTGTTCTGGTTCGAGCAGCTGGCGGACATCGTCCCGCACCACGTGATCTCGGCCGACGACGTCCCCGAGCAGGTGCGGGGCCGAGCGCTGCGCTGCCGTGCGCTGGACATGATCCCGCTCGAGTGCGTGGTGCGCGGCTACCTCACGGGCTCGGGCCGCGCGGACTACGAGCGCGACGGCGCCGTCGGCGGCCACACGCTGCCCGCGGGCCTCGTGGAGGCCTCGCGGCTGCCGCGCCCCCTGTTCACCCCGTCCACCAAGGCCGAGCAGGGGGAGCACGACGAGAACATCACCGTCGACCAGGCCCGTGAGCGCCTGGGCGGCGAGCTCGTGGACCGCCTGGACGAGCTCACGCGCGCCGTCTACGTGCGCGCTCAGCAGATCGCGGCCGAGCGCGGGATCCTGCTCGCGGACACGAAGCTCGAGTTCGGCTTCTCGCGGGCCGACGGCACGCTCACGCTCGGAGACGAGGTGCTCACCCCCGATTCCTCGCGCTTCTGGTCGGCCGACGCCTACCGCGAGGGCGTCGCCCAGCCCAGCCTCGACAAGCAGTTCGTGCGCGACTGGCTGACGTCCGACGCCTCCGGCTGGGAGAGGGCCTCGGGCCAGGAGCCTCCGGAGCTGCCGGCCGACGTGGTCGCGCAGACCCGCGACCGCTACGTCGAGGCGTTCGAGCGCCTGACCGGTCGGGAGTTCGACCCCGAGGGATGAGGCATGGGGGATGAGGGCTGGCGAGTGTCGTGCCCCGGACCTCCGCCCGCGCTGCTCCCTGCGCCCCGTGTGCTCCGCGCCCCTCGGTTCCATCGCGCGTTCCGCGGGCCCCTCCCTCCCTCGCCGCCCCTCTTCGACCGCCCCCTGCGAGACGTGACGCAGACCGCTTTCCACATCCGGCTCCTCAGCCCTTCGAATGTCGGTGCCCCCGAGGAGCATGGGTGCATGGACGAGGAAGACCAGGGCGCGACGAGCGCACGAGCACCGAGGAACGGCGGGATGGCCACCGCCACCTCGGCCTCGGTCACGGCCGATGGCCGGGTCCTCCTGCATCCAGGCCCTGCCCCCTCGGCCGCTCTTGCCTCGACGTCTCTCCCCTCGGCCACCGGCACCTCGGCCTCTCTTCCCTCGGCCGCTGACGACTCCCCCGGGAGCGATGGGACTCTCGACCTCGGCGCCGTCGCCGAAGCCCTCGGCCGGGTCGCGCTCTCGACCGACGCGTCCTTCACGGGCGCTGGCCCCGGTCTCGATGCCGCCGAGCTCTCGCAGGTCCTCGCCGTCATCGACCGTGCGCACTCGGCGCTCTCCGCGCTCGAGATGCGCACCATGACCGCCCTCGACGCCGCCGTGCGCGTCCAGGACACCGCGGAGGGCGCGCCCGCCCGGGACCAGGGCCGCCGCACCGCCGACGAAGTGCGGATGGCATCGCGCATCTCGCCCGCGCTCGCGTCCCGCCGCCTTCGCGCCGGGGAGCGCCTGGTGCGGGAGATGCCGCGCATGTTCGAGGCCCTCGCGACCGGTGCGATCACCTCCGAGTCCGCCTACGCGATCGGTCGTGCCGCAGGCCCCGTCCAGACGGATCTCCGCTCGGAGGTCGACGAGGTCCTGGACCAGCACCTGCCGGACCTCGAAGGGGCGAGCACCTCGCGCTGGTCCCGGGAGGTCGACGCGCTCGCCCAGACCCTCGACCCGCAGGGCGCCCCGCGCCGCCACCGCCGCGCCGAGCAGGAGCGCTCCGTGACCGTGCGGGCCGGTGCGCACGGCATGGGCACCGTGACCGCCCACCTCTCGGGACTCGACTGCCAGGCGATCCGTCGGCGGCTGTCACTCGAGGCGGAGAAGATGCGCGCCGCCGGCGAGGACCGCACCCATGGCCAGCTCATGGCCGACCTGCTCTCCGACACGATCCTGGGCCGCCACGGCGCCGTGGATCCGGTGACCCTGCAGATCGGCGTCGTCATCTCCGAACGCGCGCTCTTCTCCCCCGCGCACGGCGAGCCCGCGACGATCGAGGGCTATGGGGTGATCGACTCGGGTCAGGTGCGCGACCACGTGCTCGGCCAGGACATCGATACCCGACGCGGGCGCGCGCACCACTCCCTACTCGGCCAGCCGCCGCAGATGGAGTCCGTGCAGCCGACCCTCGACGAGGACCTCCCGCTGCCGGACGCGATCGCTGACCTCGCGGACCTCGCGGACCTCGCGGATCCCGATCCGCCCGCCCCGCAGGGTCCGCACCACCATGCAGCGGAACCGACCTCCGACACGAGCGGCGACGGCTCCCTCTCGCCCGCACGGATCCGCACACAGCAGGTCGACGCGATCACGGCGCACCTGCGTGCAGCGCGCGGCGCCCCGCCCGCGGAGGAACTGCGGGCTCTGGGCCCGCCGGGGTCGGGCTCGTCGACGACGAACCCGCCGAATGCGCTCCGCGACGAGGCCGAACATCCGGACCCGGACCGCTCCGGCACCGAGACCGCGGAGCTCAGCCCCGGCGAGCGGTATCGGCGGGCACTGCAGCTGCTGGAGGCCGAGGAGGAGATGGCCGACGAGCTGCGCCGTCTGTTCACACACCCCACCACGGGTGAACTGGTGGCGATGGAGTCGCGCTCGCGCGCCTATCCTCAGGGCCTCGCTCGGTACATGCGCATCCGCGAGGTCCTCTGCGCCGGGCCGTACTGCGACGCGTCGATCCGCCATGCCGACCACATCCGTCCCCATGCCGAGGGCGGCCTGACCAGCGCTCTCAACGGTCAGGCGCTGTGCGCGCACTGCAACCTCACCAAGGAGGCGCTGGGCCGCGCCGAGCACGTTCCGGCCGAGGACGGCAGCCACCGCGTCACCTGGACCTCCCGCCTCGGCGCCACGGCGACCGTGACGCCCGGCGCCCAGACCGGGCTTCCGATGGCGCGGACCGCAGTGCAGGCGCACGCGCTGGACGCAGATCCCCGGCCCTGGTTCGATCGCGACGCGGTCGACGGCCGGTCCCCCGTGAAGGGCCGCTCCCACCTGCGCCTCCTCATCGAGGAGCCCGAACTCGAGCCCGTCGAGGACCTCATCGCCCGCGATCCCTGCGCGGGGCGCTCCGCCTCCGACGAGGGCCGCATGCACCAGGCGGCGATGGACGCCTTCGGCCCGGCCTTCTCCGGCTCCGATGACGACTGGGACGAGCTCGACATCCTCGATGAACTCGACCGGCTCGACGCCCTCGGCCGGCCCGACGAAGACCTGGGAAGCCTCCGCTCGTCGGCCCGAGCATCCAGCGCGTCGGCTCCGGTGCCCAGCACGTCGATCCGACGGCGCGACGTCGGCTGAACGGCGCGACGCCGACTGGGGAACAGTGCCCGCGCCCGCCGCGCTCCCAGGGCCCGCCCCGGGGCCCTGTCACCCGGCGGCGGCGACCTCCACGACCCGCTCGCCCTCCGGCCAGTCGCGGACCTCGGTGCCCTCGGGTGCGAGGTTGGTGGACTGGGCGATGAAGATCGTCCGACCCTGCGTGCTGACGACGCTGTCGTGCACCGGCAGCGCGAGCACCGGACGGACCGCACGCAGGAAATCGATGGTCTCCTGCATCTTCGACCAGGGGGCGACCACGGCGAAGGCGAGCACGTCGATGCCCGAGAACTCCGGCACCACCTCGAGGGAGTCACCGGTCACGCCGAGCCGCGGCTCGCCCGGCGCGGAGATGACGAGGCCCGAGTTGCCGACCCGGGGGATGTCCGGGTGGATGATCGCATGCTCGCCGCCGACGGCCCCCACCTCGATCTCGCCGACCCGCTCCGCTGCTCCCGCGGGCAGCTCGACCAGCTGATCGGCACCGAGCTCGCCCTCGAACGCGCCTCCCGGCAGCTCCCGCTCCCCGCGCAGCCCCGCCGCGGTCTGCGGCTCCGCCAGCACGCGCACCTCGGGCGAGGCCTCGAGCACGCGGGCGAGCAGCGCGGGCGCGACATGGTCGGCGTGCTGGTGGGTGATGGCGACCGCGTCGTAGGGCCCCGCGGCGAGCACCGTGTCCGGGTCACTGAACGACCCGGGGTCCACGAGCAGCCGCCGACCCGCGGCCTCGACCGCGAGGCAGGAATGTCCCAGGTGACGGATCTTCATCGTGCGCTCCTTCGACGTTCTGGCAGACGCCCCGCGGACACCGTGCGCATCCGCGGTCCGTGCGCCTCTAGGATGAAGACTCGCACACCGCCGCGCGGGCGCGCACGTGCGCGCCCTCGCTGGTCCGCCGGAGCCCGCCACCCCGACAGGAGAACCCATGCCACGCGTCGTGGTCCACGTCATGCCGAAGCCCGAGATCCTGGACCCCCAGGGCAAGGCGGTCGCCGCCGCGCTCCCCCGGCTGGGCTTCGAGGGGATCGCCTCCGTGCGACAGGGCAAGCGCTTCGAGCTCGAGCTCGAGGGCCCGGCCGACGAGGCCGCGCTCGCGCGGGTCCGCGAGGCCGCCGAGACGCTGCTGTCGAACCCTGTCATCGAGGACGTCGTCGCCGTCGAGACCGTCGAGGAGCAGGCCTGATGCACATCGGCGTCGTCACCTTCCCGGGCACTCTGGACGACCGCGACGCGCTGCGCGCGATCAAGCAGGTGGGCGGCGAGCCCGTCGCCCTCTGGCACGGCGAGGACTCCCTGCGGGACGTCGACGCCGTGGTCCTGCCCGGGGGCTTCTCCTACGGCGACTACCTGCGCGCGGGCGCCATCAGCCGCTTCGCCCCGGTCATGGACCGCGTGGTCGACGCCGCGAACGGCGGAATGCCCGTCCTCGGCATCTGCAACGGCTTCCAGATCCTCTGCGAGACGCACCTGCTGCCCGGCTCGATGATCAAGAACGCCCACCGCGCCTTCATCTGCCGCGACCAGCCGCTGCGCGTGGAGAGCACGGCGAGCGCGTGGACCTCGGAGTTCGCCGAGGGCGAGGTCATCCGCATCCCGCTGAAGAACCAGGACGGCCAGTACGTGGCCGACGAGCGCACCCTCGCCCAGCTCGAGGAGGAGGGCCGCGTGGTCTTCCGCTACGTCGCCGGCGCCACGCACGGGCCCGAGGGATTCGAGGAGAACCCCAACGGCTCCCGGCACGACATCGCCGGCGTCCGCAACGAGCGCGGGAACGTCGTCGGCCTCATGCCGCACCCCGAGCACGCGGTCGAGCCCGGCTTCGGCCCCGACGAGCCCGGCCGCGGCACCCGCACCGGGACCGACGGCCGCCGCTTCTTCACCTCGGTGCTGGGGTCGCTGGTCGCCTGACCTGCGCGACCGCGCTCTAGGATCCCGCAGCGACCTGCGTCGCCGCTCGTCGCTGCGGGACGTCGTACCGTGCACCCTCCGGTGCGCTCGGCAGGAACGCGAAGACGAGAAGGACGAGCGGGCCGAGGTACGGGATCAGGTTCAGCAGCAGGAAGAGGCCCGAGAAACCGGCGTCGTGCAGACGCCGGCACTGCAGGGACAGGCTCGGCACGATCAGGACGATCACTAGCATCACCATCAGCATCACGCCGATGACCACCAGCGCCATGCCCGGGCTGTCCCCGAAAGTGGGGCCCATGAACGCGGGCTCTCCTCCCGCCTCCGTCTCCTTCGCCTTCTGCTCGACCCACGCGCTGCCGACCGCTCCCCCGATGATGCACAGAAGCACGGGGATGACGAACAGCAGGAGCACCGCGAGCTGGACCCACCAGAACTCCGAGCGGCTCGCGCGCCCGGAGAACGTCGCGAAGTTCCCCACCATCCGCGAGAGCGCCCGGATCGGTCCGGACACGTGCACGGGCCGGTCGAGGTGCGCTGCGACGCGCTTCGGGACAGGTCGGTTCACCGATCGATCCTCCGGTTCGGACGTGCTGCGAGCATGCTGCCCAGCACCCTACCGGAGGAGGCGCCGGCGGCGGTCGATCGGCCCGGCACGGGTACCGGGATCCGGACCGGGACCGGGCCCCGGTCGGCGCGGGCCCCGCGTCACTGCCCGGGCGGCCCCGCGATCGCCCGCAGATTCGCCAGGTGAGCGCGCCACCGGCGCACCCCGTCCTTGGTGAGCGAGAGGGTGGTGCGCGGGCGCTTGCCCACGAACCCCTTCGCGGCCTTCACGAATCCTGCCCCCTCGAGCTCGGTGATCTGTTTGGAGAGCACGGAGTCGCTGACCTGCAGCTCGTCTCGCAGTTCGCCGAAGGCGATCGACTCGACAGGGGCGAGAGCCGCGACGATCGAGAACCGGACCGGGTGCGCGAGCTCGGACTCGAGGTGGAAGCGGGGGTGATCCTTCGCGGTCGCGCTCATCGTGCCTGCACCTCCCCGCGCCCGGCTCCCTGACGGCGCCTCGCCTTCGACGCCGCCGCCTCACCGGTGACGGCGACGACGAACAGGACGAAGAACAGCGGGGTGATGACGAGGGCGAGCGTCGTGGTCGCGAGGATCATCCCGGCGATCCAGAGCACGCCCCAGATCGCCATCAGCGCGACCCAGCGACGCCCCAGTCCGCGGCGCCAGCGATCGCGGAAGATCCACAGCGGGATCATCGCGACTCCCACCCAGACCAGGGAGAGCACGAGCACGAGCAGGCGCGGGGAGAAGTCGGTCGACTCGGGCACGAGCGCCGCCAGGTGCAGGCCGATCACGGCGAAGGCACCGATCACGCACAGCATGCCGAAGGTGATGAAGGCCGCCGGGACAGCGGCCGGGAGGGTGCGGGAGCGCCCCTCGGCCTCGGCGAGGAGGCGACGGGCCTGGTGGTCATCGACTGCGCCCGGTGCGTCGCCCGGGACGGGATCGGGCGTCCTGTCGTCCGTGGTGCTCATGGTGGGTTCCTCTCGTCTCGGTCCTCCCGGGCCCTTGGTCGGGGCCGCGGCGTCATCGCTCGGGGCCTCGCGACCTCCGATGAAGTCATCACATCAAGTACTTTCCAATTCGTCAAGTACTTTCTCAAGATCTCTTCGTGCGCACGCCGTCACCGCTCCCCTCCGGGGGCCCCGGAGCGCGGCCCGTACGATGACCCGGTGACCTCCCCGCGCATCCCGCTCCTGCTCGACTGCGACACCGGCATCGACGACGCCATCGCCCTGACGTACCTGGCCAGCAGGCCGGAGGTCGAGCTCGCCGGCATCGTGTCGACAGCGGGGAACGTGACCACGGAGCACGTGCTCGGCAACAATCTCGCCCTCGCCGACATGCTCGAGCTCGATGCCCCGGTGGCCCGCGGGGCCGACGCCCCGCTCGCGCAGGAGCGGATGACGGCCGAGGACACCCACGGCCCCACCGGCATGGGCCACGCACAGCTGCCCGCGACGACCCGCGCGGCCGATGCCCGCAGCGGTGCGCAGCTCTGGGTCGACACGGCCCGCGCGCATCCCGGAGAGCTCGTCGGCCTGGTCCTCGGCCCGCACACGAACCTCGCGCTCGCCCTCGAGATCGAGCCCGAGCTGCCGCGCCTGCTCTCGCGCCTGCACATCATGGGCGGCGCGATCACTCACCGCGGCAACACCCTGCCCACCACCGAGTGGAACATCGCCGTGGACCCCGAGGCCGCCCAGCGGGTTCTCGCGGCCTTCTCCTCGGCGCCCCGGAGACCGGTGCTCGCGCCGCTCGACGCGACCGAGTCGGTGCGCTTCACGCAGTCGACCCTCGACGCCCTGCGGGGGATCTCCGATCATCCGGTGATCACGGCCCTCGCCGAGGCGCTGCGCTGGTACTTCGAGTTCCACGAGGCCGACGGCTTCGGCTGGATGGCGCACGTGCACGACCCGCTGGTCGCGGCGCACGCCCTTGTGCCGGAGCTCGCGGGGACGGCTCCGCTCGCCGTCGACGTCGAGCTCGAGGGCACGCTGACCCGGGGCCAGACCGTCGGCGACTGGCTGGGCCGCTGGGGCAGGGAGCCGAACGTCGACGTGATGACCGAGGTCGACGCGGACTGCTTCGTCGCGCACCTGCTGGCGGTGCTCCGGGCGCGCTTCGGCGCCTGAACTGCGCGGATCCTCCCCGCGCACGGATCAGGCGCGCCAGCTCCCCCGCGCGCGCGGATCAACCGCGGGTGGCCTGCAGCACGGTGAAGCGCCGGTCCCGAGCGCGCTGGCGGACGGGGCCGACGCGATGCTCGACCTCGCTGCGGTAGCGCAGATGGGAGTTGTGGACGAACCACAGCGCGCCGCCGGGGCGCAGCACGCGGGCCACAGCATCGAGCAGGCCGTGCACGAGCGTCGCGTCCACGGCGGTGCCGTCGTGGAACGGCGGGTTCAGCAGCACGAGGTCCGCGCTGTCCGCCGCCTGGCCCGCGAGCGAGGACTCCCAGAGCACGCGCACGCCGGCACCTGCCGCTTCGCCTGCACCTTCATCGGCGGCCGCACCCGCATCCGCATCCGCATCTGCCTCGATTGTCGCGCGCGTGGAGGCGACGGCGTCGAGGTCGTCGTCGGTCGCGAGCACTCGCGCCTCGGGGAACGCACGCCGCAGGTAGGCGGTCAGCAGCCCGTTGCCGCAGCCCAGATCCACAGCGGCGGGAGCGCCGCCGCCGGCAGCGCCCGGCGCGTCTGCCGTGCGCTGCGTTCTCGGCGCGTCTCCCGCGTCCTCCGCGTCCGCCGCCCCGGCGGCCTCGCCCGCGAGCACCGCGCGATCGAGGGCGTCGAGCAGCAGCATGCTGCCCGCGTCGGCCGACGCTCCCCCGAACACCCCGCCGATGCCGCGCAGCGGGACCCGGACCTGCTCGCCGCGGATGAGGACGTCGGCCCCGCCCTCGTGGACGGACGCAGACTGCACCTCGGCGCGCGGAGCGCGAGCGACCAGCGCCCGGGACTTGCCGATGCCGCGCGTCGCGTGGACCTCGTCGAACGCCCCGGCCAGGACGTCGTTCTGGGTGCGCGTCATGTGCTTGACGCGCCCACCCGCGACGAGGGCGGGAACGCCGGCGCGGGCGAGCGCGTGCGCACGGTGGTCGAGGGCGGCGAGCGCCTTGGGCAGTCGCGCCAGGGCGACCTGCGGGGCGCTCCCCTCGAACAGCCCGCCGATGTCCTCGGGGGCCCCATCGAGCCCCGCGATCACGAGCCGTCCCTCCCTGCGCGCTTCCGCATGCGCCTCGGCGAGCGCGAGCGCCCGCTGGGCGGAGGCCTCGTGCACGAGGACCCGGCAGGCGCCGCTCGCGACCTCCACCAGGGCGGCGGAGGTCAGTGCGCCGGTCGCGTCGTCCAGGATCACCAGGTCGCCGACGCCCAGCGGCCCCAGCTCCGCGCGGGCGCTCTCGAGGATGACGCGATCGGTCTGATCGGCGAGGTCGGTCCCGACCCCAGGAGCGGGCACGGGTGCGGGGGCGGGTGAAGGGGCGGCGGAATCCATCCGGTCAGTCTGTCGCCTCAGTGGACCGGGGTCCACTCCCACCGCTCCCCCGCTGTCCGGAGGTGCTCAGGCACTCACCCGCGATCGGCCGGGCTCACCGCGAGGGTGAAGTGCCGACGAGCGGGCTTCCCGCTGCGCGCCGACTTCCAGCCCACGCAGCGGGTAGTGCCGTCCTCGTCGTCCTCGTAGCGCACGAGCACGGTGCCGGGCAGCGTCACGGGCGCCTCGAAGCGCACGTCCCACTGCAGGGGCCGGGTGAGGTCGGGACGCGACTCGGTGAAGGCGCGCGAGGCCGTGAACATCCCGTGGGCGATCGCCCGGGGAAACCCGAAGGCGCGCGCCGAGAGCGCGGACATGTGGATCGGGTTCGCGTCGCCCGAGACCTCTGCGTAGCGTCGGCCCGTCCCCGCGTCCAGGCGCCAGCGGCCCGTCGGGGCCGGCGGGACGAAATCGCGGCGCGAACGGCCGGAGGCCCCCTCGCCGGAGCCCGACCGGCTCCCCGATCCCGACCCGTCGCCGGGCCCCGAGCCCGTGCCCGCGCCCTTGGCCAGGTACGTCGAGACGTCTGTCGCGACGATCTCGCCGTCCGCGGAGAGGAAGGTCGTCACCGCCTCGAAGGTGCGGCCCCTGCGGTGGGGCCGCAGATCGCGGGTGCGGCATTCGACGTCCACGAGCTCTCCGACCCGCACCGGCCGATGCTGCAGCAGGCGGTTCTCGGTGTGCACGAGCCCGAGCAGGCCCACGGGGAAGTCCGAGCGGGCCATCAGCGAGAGGCTCACGGGGAAGGCGAGCACGTGCAGCACGCCCGGGTGGACGAGGTCCGTCGCGGCTCCGCCCATCAGGTGGTCGAAGGCCGCGGCTCGCGCCGGGTCGATCCGCACGCGGCGCACGCGGTGGGCGACCTCGGGCAGCTCGCGCGAGCGCCGGGCGCCGGGCCGGCGGCTCAGCGCCGCCGCGTAGACGGCGGGGAACGAGGGGACGTCGGCGAGATCCCGGATCCTCTCCCCCTGCTGCAGGGTGCCGTTCCCCTTCCGCGCGGCGCTCCCCGTGGTCCCCGTGCTCTCGACGCTCCCCGCGCTCCCGGTGCTCTCCCGGCTCATCGGCCCACCAGGTTCTGGCCGCACACGCGCACGGTCTGGCCGCGCACGCCGCCCGCGCCGGGCGAGGCGAGGAAGCCGATGGTCTCGGCGACGTCGAGCGGGAGGCCGCCCTGCTGCAGAGAGTTCGCGCGCCGGGCGATCTCGCGCTGCAGCGGCGGGATCTTCGCGGTCATGTCGGTCTCGATGAAGCCGGGCGCGACGGCGTTCGCGGTCCCGCGCTCGCCGAGTCGGCGCGCGAGGGCGTCGACGAAGGCCATCACGCCGGCCTTCGAGGTCGCGTAGTTCGCCTGTCCGCGGTTTCCCGCGATGCCGCTCGTCGAGGCCAGCGAGACGACCCGGAGATCGGGGCCGACGACGGGCTCGTCGCTGGACAGCAGCGCCTCGGCGAGGGCGATCTGGCTCGAGATGTTCACGGCGATCACGGCGTCCCAGCGGTCCGCCGTCATGTTCGCGAACATCTTGTCGCGGGTGATGCCCGCGTTCAGCACGAGCACGTCGAGCACGATGCCGCGCTCGCGCAGGAAGGCGATGACGCGGTCGCCGGCCTGCGCCGAGGTCACGTCGAGCTGCAGCGGGGTCGCGCGCAGCTCGTTCGCGACACCGCTCAGCTCGCTGCCGGAGGCGGGCACGTCCAGGAGCACGAGCTCGGCGCCGAGTCCGGCGAGGGTGCGGGAGATGGCGGCGCCGATGCCGCGCGCGGCCCCGGTGACCAGTGCGGTGCGTCCCGCGAGGGGTCGTTCCCAGTCCTCGGGGAGGGCTCCGTCCTGGCGGGCGACGCCGACGATCTGCCCGTCGACGAAGGCGCTGCGGGCCGAGAGCAGGAAGCGCAGGGTGCTCACCACTCCGGGCGCCGTCAGCGGCACCCCGTCGGCGACCTGGATGCCGTTCGCTGTGCCGCCCTTGCGCATCTCGTGGCCGAGCGTGCGCACGAACCCCTCGACGCCGCCGCGCGCGGCATCCCGGGCGAGGTCCTCGCCCGTCGGCGGGCGCGAGATCGTCACCACCCGCGAGCCGGGCTGCAGGGAGCGCATGGCGCCCGCGAGGGGAAGCACGGTCGTGCCGAGGTCGGCGGGCTTCGCCGGGTCGTCGAGCACCACGACCACGGAGCCGACGGTCGCGGTCTCCTCGAAGCGTCGGCGCACGTCGGCGCCCCAGTCCAGGAGCAGAGCCGCGACCTCGTCGGCCCCGGGCGAGGCGCCGAGGACGACGACGGGGCCGAGGACCGGCTGCGGTCGGTCGGCGTGGCGCGGGAGGCGCGGCGGGTTCGGCAGGCCCGTCCGCTTGACGAGCGGTCGCCCCAGGGCGGAGCGGGTGAATCGGGTGTAGGCGTCGGTCATCGACGCTCTCCTCTCTGTGCGGGGCGGGTCACTCGCCGTCGGACTCGAGCAGGACCACTGTCCCCTGCCCGCCGGCGGCGCACACGGAAACCAGGCCCCGCTGGACGGCGCCCTTCTCGCGGGCGCGGGCGTGCAGGAGCTTCGCGAGGGTCGCGATGATGCGGCCGCCGGTCGCGGCGAAGGGGTGGCCGGCGGCGAGGGAGGATCCGGCGATGTTCAGCCGGCTGCGGTCCACGGTGCCGTAGGCGCCGTCGCGGCCCAGGCGCTCGCGCCCGAACTCCTCGGACTCCCAGGCGGCGAGGGTGGTCAGGACCGTCGAGGCGAAGGCCTCGTGGATCTCGATCAGGTCGAGGTCGTCGAGGCCCAGACCGTGCGCGTCGAGCAGGGCGGGGACGGCATAGGCGGGGGCCATGAGCAGGCCCTCGTCGCCGTGCACGTAGTCGACGGCGGCGGCGCGCGTGTCGACGATCCGCGCGAGCGGCGTGTGACCGTGCGCGGCCGCCCACTCGCGGCTGGATACCAGCACGCTCGAGGCGCCGTCGGACAGGGGCGTGGAGTTGCCGGCGGTCATCGTCGGCTCGGCCACGGCGGGGTTCGAGGTGCCGAAGACGGGCTTCAGCTTCGCGAGCTTCTCCATCGAGGAATCGGGGCGCAGGTTCTCGTCGCGTCCCAGCCCGCGGTAGCCCGTGACGAGGTCGTCGAGCAGGCCGGCCTGGTAGGCGGCGGCGAGGTTCCGATGGCTGGCGAGCGCGATCTCGTCCTGCGCCTCGCGGGTGATGCCCCACTGCGAGGTGGTGATGGCCTGGTGCTCGCCCATCGACATGCCGGTGCGCGGCTCGGCGTTGCGCGGAGGCAGCGGCGCGAGATCGCCGGGGCGCAGCGCCGCCAGGGTCTTCGCGCGCTGCATCGGCGTGCGGGCGCGGCTGAGGCGGTGCAGGAGGCGGCGCAGGCGCACCGAGACCTCGATGGGCGCGTCGGACGCGGAGTCGACCCCGCAGGCCACGCCCACGTCGATCTGCCCGAGCCGGATCCGGTTGCTCACGTGCATCACCGTCTCCAGGCCCGTCGCGCACGCCTTCGACATGTCGACGGCGGGGGTGCGCGCGTCGAGGGGCGTGCCCAGCACGCACTCGCGCGTGAGGTTGAGGTCGCCGGCGAGCTTGAGCACGGCGCCGCCGGCGACCTCGCCGAGCTGTGCGCCCTGGAGCCCGAAGCGGGCGACGAGCCCGTCGAGCGCGGCGGTGAGCATGTCCTGCTCGGAGACCCCCGCGTAGGCGCCGCCGGAGCGGGCGAAGGGCAGGCGGTTGCCGCCGAGGACCACGGCGTCGCGCGGGGACCCGGCGGCGCCGGAGTCGGAGCGGGCGGCATCGGAGCGCGTGGCGTCGCTGCGGGCGGAGTCGGTCGGGGACGCGGGAGCGTCGGTCACGGGACACCTCTTCGGGTCTGCGAGTCGGAGCGGCGCTGTCGCGGAGCGGACGAGGGTCCGCCCCGCTGCGCCTCGACGGAGACTTTACATGCAACCGCCGGTACTTGATACCTTTGGTTTCGTGAACGCAAGGATGCACGCGGCCGACGCCGCCACGACGACCCCGGCGGCCCCGTCCGCCGCGGGCTCCCCGTCGGCTGTCTCCCCGTCGGACGCCTCCCCGTCGGTCGGCTCCCCGTCGGCCGTCCCTCCGCCGGCCCCGGTGGAGGGCGACGGGCGCACGGCCCGCTGGGCGCGCCATCGCGAGCAGCGCCGCGCCGACCTGCTCGACGTCGCCCGCCACCTCATCCACGAGCGCGGGCCCGACGTGACCATGGAGGAGATCGCCTCGGCCTCCGGGACCTCGAAGTCCATCATCTACCGCTACTTCTCCGACAAGGCCCATCTGCAGCGGGCACTGGGCCTGCACATCCTCAGCGCGATGCAGAAGCGCCTCACCGAGGAGGTGCGGGGGCTCGCGAGCACCGCGGCGAGCGCGGGCGAGCGCGGCGTCTCCCCCGAGGCCCATCTGCGGGCGATGATCTCCACCTACGTCGACACCGCGCAGCGATCCCCGCACGTCTACGCGTTCGTCACCCGGCCCAGCGACGGGCTGAACCACTTCCTGGACTCCGCGACGCGCCTCGCCGCCGCCGCGCTCCCCGCGGGCCACCCCGCGCCCGGCATCTGGGCGGCCGGCGCCGTCGGCTTCGTCGAGCGCGCCGTGGACCGCTGGATGCGCGGCGAGGACGACTCCCGTCCCAGTGCCGACGACCTCTCCGACCACCTCGTGACATGGCTGATGAAGGGCATGCGATGACCACCTCGACCCAGAACCACGCTCAGAACCCCACGGACCCCACCCAGGACCAGGCACCGGGCTCGACCGCCGGCCCGACGCCGGGCCGCGCGGCGACGCCGTCCACCACGCCGACGGGGCCGATCCCGGTCCCCCGCGACGGCGACCCGCGCCTCGACGTCGACGCCGTGACCCGTGCCCTGCTCGGGAAATGGGCGGAGACCCGCCTCGAGGCCCGCGACCGCGCGGCGCGCCCGGAGATGCACCGGCCGCTGGACGCGAGCGTCGCCGAGCACCGTGACCGCGTGTTCGGGCAGCTGCGGACCCTCGCCGAGGAGCAGGTCTCGCTGCCCATGCTCCCCGAGCACCTGGGCGGTCCCAACGACAACGGCGCGAACGTCGCGGGCTTCGAGGAGCTCGTCGTCGCCGACCCGTCCCTGCAGATCAAGGCCGGCGTGCAGTGGGGCCTGTTCACCTCGGCGATCGTCCAGCTCGGCGACGAGGACCAGCAGCGGCGCTGGGTGCCGGCCGCCATGAGCCTGGAGATCCCCGGCGCGTTCGCGATGACGGAGATCGGCCACGGCTCGGACGTGCAGTCGCTGGGGACCACCGCGACCTTCGACCCCGAGGGCGGGGACGACGGGGAATGGGTGATCCACACGCCCTTCCGCGCCGCCACCAAGGACTACCTCGGCAACGCGGCGGTCAATGCGCGGGCCGCGACCGTGTTCGCGCGCCTGATCACGCGCGGCGTCGACCACGGGGTGCACTGCTTCTACGTGCCCGTGCGCGACGAGGCGGGAGAGATGCTCCCCGGCGTGCGCAGCGAGGACGACGGCGAGAAGGGCGGCCTCAACGGCATCGACAACGGCCGCCTCGCCTTCGACCACGTCCGCGTGCCCCGCACGAACCTGCTGAACCGCTACGGGGACGTCGCGGCCGACGGCGCCTACTCCTCCCCCATCGAGTCGCCCGGCCGGCGCTTCTTCACGATGCTCGGCACGCTCGTGCAGGGCAGGGTCTCCCTCGACGGCTCGGCGAACCGGGCGAGCCAGCTCGCGCTCACGATCGCGCTGACCTACGCCTCCCAGCGCCGTCAGTTCACGGCCGCCTGGCCCACCCAGGAGACGGTGCTGCTGGACTACCAGAGCCACCTCGCGCGACTGCTGCCCAAGCTCGCCGCGACCTACGCGGGCGCCTTCGCCCACGAGCAGCTGCTGCAGGCATTCGACGACGTCTTCTCGGGCCGCGGGGACACCCCCGAGGGTCGCGAGGACCTGGAGACCCTCGCGGCCGCCCTCAAGCCGACCTCCACGAGGCTCGCCCTGGACACCATCCAGGAATGCCGCGAGGCGTGCGGCGGGCAGGGCTTCATGGCCGAGAACCAGTTGGTGGGCCTCCACCAGGACCTCGACGTGTACGCGACCTTCGAGGGCGACAACACGGTGCTGCTGCAGCTGGTCGCCAAGCGCCTGCTCGCCGATTACACGAGCGAGCTGCGCAGCATCGACCGCGCCGGGATCGGCCGCTTCATCGCGCAGCGGGCCGACGTCCTCGCCCACCGCCACACCCCCTGGGGGCGCCTCGTGCAGACCGCCTCGGACGCGGGCAACGCACGGCGGTCCTCCGAGACGCTGCGGCAGGCGGACGTCCAGGAGCACCTGCTGGCCGAGCGGGCACGCGTGAAGGTCGAGGAGGTCGCGCTCGCCCTGCGCGCGGGCGCCAAGATGGATCCGGCCGACGCCGCCGCCCTCGTGAACAAGCACCAGGTGGAGATGCTCGAGGCGGCGCGCGCCCACGCGGACCTCGTGCGCTTGAGGGCCTTCACCGCGGGCATCGAGTCCGTCGGGGACGCGGGATCGCGAGAGGTCCTCACCGACGTGCGCGACCTGTTCGGCCTCTCCCTCCTGCAGGACGACCTGGCCTGGTACCTGCTCAACGGCCAGCTCTCCGCCCAGCGCGGCCGGCAGGTCTCCGCCGACATCAAGCGCCTGCTGTGGCGCCTGCGCCCGCACGTGCTGGACCTCGTCGACGCCTTCGACGTGCGACCCGGCCACGTGCGCGCCCCCATCGCGCTGGGCGCGGAGCAGGAGCGGCAGGACGAGGCGGCGGCCTTCTTCCGCGCCCAGCGCGCATCGGCCGATGCGCCGGTGAGCGAGAAGGCGCTGCGCGCGAAGGAGAAGGCCGAGAAGAAGGCCCGGGACAAGCAGGCGCCCAAGAGCGTCCGGCGCTGAGGCGGGCCGCGCAGGAGACCGATCCCGTGCGGTGGGCGGGCGCGCCCGCCGCACGCGCGCGCCCGTAGACTGGCCCGGTTCCCTCCACCGTGCGCGACGAACGGACGCAGACGAAGCGATGACCGCCCCAGCACCCCTCTCCGAGCACCACGACCCGCACGACCCGCTCGATGCGGCCGACGCCCGCTCCGACATCGACACCGTCGAGGACGCGATCGCGACGCCCGCGCAGGAGCAGCCGTTCGCGGCGCTCGGCCTGAAGGACGACGAGTACGCGCGCATCCGGGAGATCCTGGGGCGGCGTCCCACCAACGCCGAGCTCGCCATGTACTCGGTCATGTGGTCCGAGCACTGCTCGTACAAGTCATCGAAGATCCACCTCAAGACCTTCGGCGACCACATCACGCCCGCCATGACGGAGCACCTGCTGGTGGGCATGGGCGAGAACGCGGGTGTCGTCGACATCGGCGACGGCTGGGCGGTGACGTTCAAGGTCGAGTCCCACAACCACCCCTCCTACGTCGAGCCCCACCAGGGCGCGGCCACGGGCGTGGGCGGCATCGTGCGCGACATCATCGCCATGGGCGCGCGGCCCGTGGCAGTCATGGACCAGCTGCGCTTCGGCGCGATCGACCACCCGGACACCGCGCGCGTGGTCCACGGCGTGGTCTCCGGCGTGGGCGGCTACGGCAACTCCCTGGGCCTGCCGAACATCGGCGGGGAGACGGTGTTCGACGCCGCCTACCAGACGAACCCGCTGGTGAACGCGCTGGCCGTCGGCGTGCTGCGCCACGAGGACATCCACCTGGCGTCGGCCACCGGCACCGGCAACAAGGTGGTGCTGTTCGGCGCCCGCACGGGCGGGGACGGCATCGGCGGCGCCTCGATCCTCGCCTCGGAGACCTTCGAGGAGGGCGGCCCCGTGAAGCGCCCGAGCGTGCAGGTGGGCGACCCCTTCATGGAGAAGGTGCTCATCGAGTGCTGCCTCGAGCTGTTCCACGGCGGAGTGGTCGAGGGCATCCAGGACCTCGGTGCGGCGGGCATCTCGTGCGCGACCAGCGAGCTCGCCTCCAACGGCGGCTCCGGCATGCACGTGGACCTCGAGAACGTGCTGCTGCGCGACCCCACGCTGAACGCCGGCGAGATCCTCATGAGCGAGTCGCAGGAGCGCATGATGGCGGTGGTGACGCCCGAGAACCTCGAGGCGTTCCTCGCGATCACCGCCAAATGGGACGTGGAGACGGCGGTGATCGGCGAGGTCACGGGCGACGGCCGCCTCACCATCGACCACCACGGCCGCCGCATCGTCGACGTCGACCCGGTGACGGTGGCCCACGGCGGCCCGACCTACGACCGTCCCTTCGCGCGCCCCGACTGGCAGGACGCGCTGCAGGCCGACCGCGCCGAGGACCTGGCGCGCCCCGCCTCGGCCGGGGAGATCGGCGCCGCCGTGCGCGCCCTCGTCGCCTCCCCGAACCTCTCCTCCTCCCACTGGGTGACCGACCAGTACGACCGCTACGTGGGCGGGCAGACGGCGCTCGCCATGCCCGACGACGCGGGCGTGCTGCGCGTGGACGAGACCACGCACCGCGGGGTCGCGATCGCGACTGACGCGAACGGCCGCTACACGAAGCTCGACCCCCGCACCGGCGCCCGCCTCGCCCTCGCCGAGGCCTACCGCAACGTCGCGACCGTGGGCGCCCGGCCGCTCGCGGTCACGGACTGCCTGAACTTCGGCTCCCCCGAGGACCCGGGCCCGATGTGGCAGCTCGTCGAGGCGATCCACGGGCTCGCCGAAGCCTGCCAGACGCTCGGCGTCCCGGTGACCGGCGGCAACGTCTCCCTGTACAACTCGACCGGTGAGGCGGGGCGCATCGACTCCGCGATCCACCCGACGCCCGTCGTCGGCGTGCTCGGGGTGATGGACGACGTCACCGCACGCACCCCCTCGGGCTGGCACGAGGCCGGTCAGTCCGTCGTGCTGCTGGGCGCCACCCGCGAGGAGCTCTCCGGCTCGGCGTGGGCACAGGTCGCCCACGACCACCTGGGCGGGCTGCCCCCGCAGGTCGACCTCGAGGCCGAGCGGGAGCTCGCGGAGGTCCTGATCGGCGCCGGCGCGAGCGGTCTCGCGGCCGCCGCGCACGACCTCTCCGAGGGCGGCCTCGTCCAGGCGCTCGTGGAGTCGACCACCCGGTTCGGCGTCGGCGCGCAGGTCGATCTCGCGGACGTGCTCGCGCGCGATGGGATCGACCTGTTCACGGCGCTCGTCTCCGAGTCCCAGGCCCGCGCCCTCGTGGCCGTCGACGCGGCGCGCGAGAGCGAGCTGCTCGAGCTCGCGCGCGAGCACGGCGTGCCGGCGCTGGTCATCGGCACCACGGGGGGCGAGGCGCTCTCGATCTCCTCCCTCGAGGCGCTCCCCCTCTCCGAGCTGCGCTCCCTGCGCGAGGGGACGCTGCCGCAGCACTTCGGCTGAGCGCGATGCACGAGGCGGCCGGCAGGGCACCGGGCGACGGGACTCCCGACGCCGGCGCCGTGATCCCCGCGTCTCCGACACCGCGGGCACGATGCGCTCCAGCTTCATCGCGGACCTGTTCTGCTTCGCCGCCGTGCTGGTGTACGTCCTGATCCTGCGCCGTCGCAGCCGGCGGACGACGACCCTCGAGGACCGCTGAGATGACGCACGCGACGAGCGCTCCCGAGGGGCCGACGGGTCGGATCGCCGTCGTCGGCTCGAACATGGTCGACCTCATCTCCTACATCCACCGGATGCCCGGCGAGGGCGAGACGGTCGAGGCGCCGGACTTCCGCATGGGCTGCGGCGGCAAGGGCGCGAACCAGGCGGTGGCCGCGGCGCGGCTGGGGTCCGAGGTCGTGATGGTCACGCGCGTGGGCGACGACGTCTTCGCCGAGACCACGCTGAAGAACTTCGAGGACAACCGCATCGGCACCGAGCACGTGCTGCGCACACGGGCCTCCTCCGGGGTCGCCCCGATCTTCGTGGACCCCGAGTCGCGCAACTCGATCCTCATCATCAAGGGGGCGAACGCCCTGCTCACCCCGCAGGACGTCGAGGACGCGCGGGACGCGATCGCGCGCTGCGAGCTCATCGTCCTCCAGCTGGAGATCCCGCTGGAGACCGTCGCGGCCGCGATGGCGCTGGGGGCCGAGCTCGACATCCCCGTGCTGCTGAACCCCGCTCCCGCCTCCCCCGACCTGGACCTCTCCCGCATCACCGGGGTCGAGTTCCTCGTGCCCAACGAGTCGGAGCTCGAGCTGCTCACCGGGATGCCGGTCGACGGGCTCGAGGACATCCAGCGCGCCGCCGAGGGCCTGCTCGCCGCGGGCATCCGCAACGTCATCGTCACCCTCGGTGCGCGCGGCGCCCTGTGGATCCGCGAGCGCGGTCGCGAGATCATCGGCGCCCCGGCGGTGCGGGCCGTGGACACGACGGGCGCCGGCGACGCGTTCATCGGCTGCTTCGCGACGCAGTGGGTGCGCACGCGCGACGTCGCCGGGGCGATCCGGGCAGGCACCGCCTACGCGGCGGACTCGGTCACCCGCCAGGGCACCCAGTCCTCGTACGCGTGGGCCTGAGCGCCCGGGTATCAGGAGCGCGTGAACGTCTCCTCGCCGTCCTCGCGCACGGCCTGGCCGTTCGAGAAGTCCTGGATGCGGCGGCCGTCCACGACCCGTGAGGCGGCGAGCGGGAGACCCCATGCCGTGGTCCAGGTGCGGAACCGGGTCGCGCGGGCATCCTTCGCGCCGGAGGCGCTGGAGATGACGAAGCCCTTGGTCAGGCGCGTGACGTAGTACGCCCCCTCGACGTGGACGACCTGGGTGACGGTGCCCAGCGTCTTCTCCCCCGGGCTCGCGAAGGCGTCCAGGTGCAGCCTCCACGCGCTCGAGATCGCGGAGGTCGTGTTGCTGCGGATCCCGGACAGCTTCGGGTAGAACGCGTTGCCCGGGCATTCGGTCGCGTTCACGTCCCGATGGCCGAAGATGCGCCGCAGGTGCGCCGTCTCGCCCTCGTCGTACAGGCTGCCGCCGCCGGTCACGGTGGAGACCCAGTCGAACTGCTGGCTCGCGTTCGTGCGGAAGGCGCCGAGCAGCTTCCAGGCGGCGACCTTCTGCACCGCGGAGATCGCTGCGCTGGGCGGCGCGCTCGAGGTGAAGGTGCCCATCACGCTGACCCCGCAGCTGAAGGTGTTGAAGCCGTAGGCGTGCGCCCCGATGATGTGCTTGTGCAGCCCGCCGTGGCGCCCCTCGTAGATCGTGCCGTACCTGTCGACGAGCAGGTTGTAGCCGATGTCCGCCCAGCCCAGCGTCTTCGTGTGGTAGCTCAGGATGCCCCGCAGGAGCTGGGGCGCATCGGCCTTCGCGTACGAGTTCGAGCCCGCGGTGTGGTGGACGACGACGGCCCGCAGCTCGCTCGCGGAGCTCACCGAGCCCACGAGCGACTCGTCGGCGCCCCAGGCGCTGCGGCGCACGATCGTGGGGGCGCCGGGTCCGAGCTCCACGGCATCGCCGGTGGCGACCGCCCGGGTGCTCATGCGCTGAAGGGCCGACGGGGCGGCGCCGTCCTTCTCCTCCTCGCGCGGGGAGGTGGTGAGGACATGGGCGGTGAGCTCGTCGCTGACATCCTCGCCGTCGCGGACCGCGACCAGTTCGATCTCGTCGGCCGCGCCCAGCCAGGCGGGCTCCGCGGCGCCGAGGGACGTCCCGTCCTCGGGATCCTCGGCGATCTCGAGCGGGAACCAGGAGCTCCACTCCGCCCCGCTCGCGCGGCCGCGCACCCGCAGGACGTCGGGCTCCGTGCCGCTCCAGCTGGCGCCGACCATCGTTCCGGCGGCGTCCTCGATCACGCGAGCTCGGGCGCCCTGGTCGCTCGCGCGTCGGGGCAGGTCCGCGAGGGGGACGTCGCGCGTGCGGGTCTCGCCGCCCGTGACGGAGGGATCGGCGTGGACGGGAGCAGCGAGGGCGAGGGCGCCACCTCCGGCGAGCGCGAGGGGAAGGGTGAGGGCGCCGGCGCGCAGCAGACCGCGGCGGCCGATGTCCTGCGTCGTGGACTCGGGGGACGTGGACTCGGGGACGGTGTGGTGCGGGGTCGTGGATCGCGGGGTCATGGCAGGTCTCCTGGGGGAAGGGATCCGGCTCGGACGCTCCCCACGCTAGCGGACGAGGGCGAGGCGGCGCCTTGCCTGGGACGGCCACGGACCTGCCCCGGATGACGAAGGGCCCGCCGAGCAGCTGCTCGGCGGGCCCTTCGTGCGTCGGACGACGCGGACTCCGGGTGGCCTGGATCAGGCCTCCTCGGACTCCTCGTCGGTGTTCTTCACCGCGTTGACGAAGCCGGCCTTCTCGGCGGCCTCGGCGGTGCGGAACCAGACCTCGGCGACGGTGCGGCCGTACCAGGGCGACTCCGGGGCGTGGAACTTCATCGAGTCCTCGTTGCCCTTGATGTCGAAGCCCTCGGGCGGGTTCTCGCCACGGAAGGAGTCCTCGCCGTAGGGCGCCTCGGTCGCGGCGTCGGCGGCGGGCGCCTCGGTCGCGGCCTCGTCGGCCTTCGCGGCGTCGGCCTTGGCAGCGCCCTTGGCGGCGCCCTCGGCCTCCTTCACGACGGCCTGCTTGGGCGAGTACGCCTCGCTGACCAGCTCGATGACGGCCATGGGGGCGTTGTCGCCCTTGCGGGGGCCGACCTTGGTGATGCGGGTGTAGCCGCCGGGACGCTCAGCGAGGGTCGGGGCGATCTCCTCGAAGAGCACGTGCACGACGCCGCGGTCGCGGATGGTGCGCATGACGCGACGGCGCGAGGCCAGGTCGCCCTTCTTCGCGAAGGTCACCAGACGCTCGGCGTACGGACGCAGCCGCTTCGCCTTGGTCTCGGTGGTGGTGATGGACTTGTGACGGAACAGCTCGGTCGCGAGGCTCGCGAGGATCATCCGCTCGTGGGCGGGGGATCCACCGAGGCGAGCACCCTTGGTGGGAGCAGGCATGGTCGTTCTCCTAGAAGATGGAAAGACGGAAGGTCAGTACTGGTCGCCGTAGTCGTCGTCGTAGGTCGCGATGGCCGACGGATCGAAACCGGCCGGCGAGTCCTTGAGCGACAGACCGAGGTCGGCGAGCTTCGCCTTGACCTCGTCGATGGACTTCTGCCCGAAGTTGCGGATGTCCAGCAGATCGGCCTCGGAGCGGGAGGTGAGCTCACCGACGGTGTGCACGCCCTCGCGCATGAGGCAGTTGTACGAACGGACCGTGAGGTTCAGGTCGCTGATCGGCAGGGCGAGGTCCTGCGCGAGCGCCTGGTCCGTCGGCGACGGGCCGATCTCGATGCCCTCGGCCTCGTTGTTCAGCTCGTGGGCCAGGCCGAACAGCTCGACCAGGGTCTTCCCGGCAGACGCCAGCGCGTCGCGCGGGGAGATGGCCGGCTTGGTCTCGACGTCCACGATGAGACGGTCGAAGTCGGTGCGCTGCTCGACGCGGGTCGCCTCGACCTTGTAGGTCACCTTGAGCACGGGCGAGTAGATCGAGTCGACCGGCACGCGGCCGATCTCGGCGTCCACGCCCTTGTTCTGCGCGGCGGAGACGTAGCCGCGGCCGCGCTCGACGACCAGCTCGATCTCCAGGCGTCCCTTCGAGGACAGGGTCGCGATGTGCAGATCCGGGTTGTGGATCTCGACGCCGGCCGGCGGGGTGATGTCGGCGGCGGTCACGTCGCCCTCACCCTCCTTGCGCAGGTACATCACGACGGGCTCGTCGTTCTCCGAGGAGACGACCAGGCCCTTGATGTTCAGGATGACCTCGGTGATGTCCTCCTTGACCCCGGGGACGGTGCTGAACTCGTGCAGCACGCCGTCGATGCGGATCGAGGTGACCGCGGCACCGGGGATCGAGGACAGGAGGGTGCGGCGCAGCGAATTGCCGAGCGTGTAGCCGAACCCGGGCTCGAGCGGCTCGATGACGAACCGGGAGCGGTACTCCGACACGACCTCTTCGGTCAGCGTGGGGCGCTGTGCAATGAGCACGGTGTGTCCTTTCTGCGAGCGTCCGCCATATGACGCTCATGAGGGGTGGATGACCACGGGTCGCCGTCCCTGCGTCCTCCCTCAGCGGGAGTGCGCGGGAACAGCGGCTGCATCAGACGCGACGACGCTTCGGGGGGCGGGTGCCGTTGTGGGCCTGGGGGGTGACGTCCTGGATGGAGCCGACCTCGAGGCCGGTCGCGGTGAGCGAGCGGATCGCGGTCTCGCGGCCCGAGCCCGGGCCCTTCACGAAGACGTCGACCTTCTTCAGGCCGTGCTCCTGCGCGCGGCGGGCGGCGGCCTCGGCGGCCATCTGCGCGGCGTAGGGGGTGGACTTGCGCGAGCCCTTGAAGCCGACCTGGCCCGCGGAGGCCCAGGAGATCACGGCGCCGGTGGGGTCGGTGATGGAGACGATGGTGTTGTTGAACGTGCTCTTGATGTGAGCCTGGCCGTTCACGATGTTCTTGTTGGACTTGCGGCGCGGCTTGCGCGCCGCCGCCTGGCGGGTCTTCGTAGCCATGAGGCGGAGCTCCTCGGTTCAGTTCAGGTGATCGATGCGCCGTGAAGGGGCGGCGCGGAGTTGCTGCAGGGCGCGCGGGGCGCTGATCAGCGGGCCTTCTTCTTGCCGGCCACGGTGCGCTTGGGGCCCTTGCGGGTGCGCGCGTTGGTCTTCGTGCGCTGACCGTGCACGGGCAGGCCACGACGGTGGCGCAGGCCCTGGTAGCTGCCGATCTCGACCTTGCGGCGGATGTCCGCGGCGACCTCGCGGCGCAGATCGCCCTCGTGCTGGTAGTTCGCCTCGATGTGATCGCGCAGCTTGACGAGGTCCTCGTCGCTGAGGTCGCGCACACGGATGCTCGGGTCCACGCCGGTGGCGGCGATGGTCTCGAGGGCGCGGGTGCGCCCGATGCCGAAGATGTACGTCAGGGCGACCTCGACGCGCTTGTCGCGCGGCAGGTCAACGCCAACCAGACGTGCCATGGTGCAGTTCTCCTACTGTCTCGGAGGCCTGAGACGACACCCCGCACCCGTGGTGCGCCGCAGCCTCCGTCTGCGGGTGTCCGTCGGGGTCTCCCCCGTCGGCGGTGTCGGCTCTTCTGTTGTGTCGGGGCCGTGGCCCCGTGCCCCGGATGCTCCGGGGCTCCCGGATCACCGGGAAGCCCGCCCGCCTCCCTCGTCGATCCGCAGGAACGCGGATCTCGGGACGCGGCGCGGGCGCGGCTGCTCGCGCGGCCAGGGATTCTCGGGGGACCCGATCAGCCCTGACGCTGCTTGTGCCGCGGGTTCTTGCAGATGACCATGACCACGCTGTGGCGACGGATCACCTTGCAGCTGTCACAGATCGGCTTCACGCTCGGCTTGACCTTCATGACTTCCTTCTCGCGGGTTCAGGGGAATCTCTTCCCCACCCGGCGGACCGCGCACGGGTGCGCGGCGCCGGGATCACTTGTAGCGGTAGACGATGCGGCCCTTGTCGAGGTCATAGGGGCTGAGCTCGACGACCACGCGGTCCTCGGGCAGGATGCGGATGTAGTGCTGCCGCATCTTCCCGGAGATGTGCGCAAGCACCTTGTGCCCGTTGTCCAGCTCGACCCGGAAACGCGCGTTGGCGAGCGCCTCCTTGACCGTGCCTTCGACCTCGATCACGCCGTCCTTCTTGGCCATGCCTCCCCTATCTCCTCGCCGCCGCGGTCGCGGGGCGGGGTTTCGCGTCGGTCTCCGGGCGCATCGCACACGGGCCGGGCGGACCCGGTTCCGGTGAGAGGCGCCTGGGCGCGCCCGAACGCGAACGGAGCACACCCGATCGACCATCCTACCGTCGAAGTCGCGCAGGACCGAGAGGCGGAGGGGATGAACCCCGTCACGCCGCGGGCGCGGGGCCGGCCCCTCGCAGGTCCGGGTCAGCTCCCGAGCGGGTCCGGCGCGGCGGCCACCCCGCGGGCGGCGAGCTCGGAGGCCCCGCCGTCGGCCGCGGTGAGCACCACGAGCCCCTGCTCGGTGACCGCGGTCGAGTGCTCGACATGGGCGGCGCGGCCGCCCCCGGTCGCGCGCACCGTCCAGTCGTCGGCGAGCATCTCCCACTCCGCCGGGCCCTGGACGAGCATCGGCTCGATCGCGAGGCACATCCCGGGGACGATCTTCGGGCCACGGTCGCGGGTGCGGAAGTTCATGACGTCGGGGGCCTGGTGCATGGCCGTGCCGATGCCGTGGCCGCCGAACTCCTCGAGATGGCTGAGCTCGCCGAGCGCCTCGGCGTCCACGTGGTCCTCGATGGCGGCGCCGATCTCGCCGACCCGGCGCGCGCTCGCGAGAGCGACGATGCCCTGCCAGAGGGCCTCGCGGGTCACCTCGACGAGGTGCCGGTCCGCCGCGGAGCGGAACTCCCCGACCACATGGGTCCGGGCGGCGTCGGAGTGCCAGCCCTCGACGATGCAGCCGCCGTCGATCGAGACCAGGTCGCCCTCCTGGAGCACCTGCGCGCCCGGGATGCCGTGGACGATCACCTCGTTCACGCTGATGCACACGGTGGCCGGGTAGCCCTGGTATCCCTTGAAGTTCGGCAGCGCACCCTCGTCGCGGATCATCTCCTCGGCGAGGCGGTCGAGCTCGCCGGTGGTGACGCCGGGCCGGACGTGGTCGGCGAGCATGTCGTGCACGCGCGAGAGCAGCAGTCCGCTGCGCCGCATGAGGGCGATCTGCTCCGGGGTCTTGATCTCGGGGCGTTCGCGGCGCAGCAGGCTCATCGGGTCGACCCGGCTCCGGTGCGCGGACTCAGCGTGCGCCGAGGACGCTCAGCAGCTCCTCGGTGACCTCGTCGATGGAGCGCATGCCGTTGACGCGGTGCAGGATGCCGCGGCGCTCGTAGACGTCGACGAGCGGCGTCGTCTGCTCCGCGTAGACCTCGAGTCGGTGGCGGATGGTCTCCTCGGTGTCGTCGGAGCGTCCCTGCTCGGCGCCGCGCGCGACGAGGCGCTGGATGACGGCGTCGTAGTCGACCTCGAGCATGAGCACGGCGTCCACGCCTCCGTCGCCCGCCGCGAGGATGCCGTCGAGCGCCTCGACCTGGTCCAGGGTGCGGGGGTAGCCGTCGAGCAGGAAGCCCCGGCTCGCGTCGTCCTCCGCGAGGCGGGAGCGGACCATGTCGTTGGTGACGGAGTCGGGGACGTACTCGCCCTTGTCCATGTACGACTTCGCGAGCCGGCCGAGCTCGGTCTCCTGGGAGACGTTCGCGCGGAAGATGTCGCCCGTGGAGATCGCCGGGATGCCGAGGGCGTCGGCGATCCGACCGGCCTGGGTGCCCTTGCCCGCACCGGGGGCGCCGATGATCAGCAGGCGGCGGGCGCCGGCCGCGGCGGCCGACGACTCCGGGGAGGAGCCCTGCGCGCTCGTGGTGGGCTGATCGGTCATCGGAGGATCCCTTCGTAGTGGTGCTGCTGGAGCTTCGCGTCGACCTGCTTCACGGTGTCGAGGCCGACGCCGATGATGATGAGCAGGGACGCGCCGCCGAGCGGGAAGTTCTGGTTCGCGCCCAGGTAGACGAGCGCGAACAGCGGGATCAGGGAGATCACCGCGAGGTAGACGGCGCCCGGGGTCTGGATGCGGTTGATGACGTACTGCAGGTACCGCTCCGTGGGCTTGCCCGCGCGCACGCCCGGCACGAAACCGCCGTACTTCTTCATGTTGTCCGCGATCTCCTCCGCGTTGAAGGTGATCGAGGTGTAGAAGAACGCGAAGAAGACGATGAGCGCCACGTAGACCGTCGCGTAGATCCAGGAGAAGGTCGCGCCCATCACGAGGTGGGCGTTGACCCACTGCACCCATCCGGCCGACGGGTCCCCGAACGAGGAGATCAGCTGCGGGAGGGCGAGGATGGAGCTCGCGAAGATCACCGGGATCACGCCGGCCTGGTTGACCTTCACCGGGATGTAGGTGGAGGTGCCGCCGTACATGCGCCGACCCACCATGCGCTTGGCGTACTGGACGGGGATGCGGCGCTGGGACTGCTCCACGAAGACGACGCCCACCATCACGAGGAGCGCGACGAGGATGATCAGCGAGAAGGTCATCCAGCCCTGCAGCTGCCAGATCTGGCCCATGGAGGACGGGAACGCCGCGGCGATCGAGGTGAAGATCAGCAGGGACATGCCGTTGCCGATGCCGCGCTCGGTGATGAGCTCGCCCATCCACATGATCAGCACGGTGCCGACGGTCATCGTGAGCACCATCAGGACCAGCGTCAGGATCGCCTGGTCGGGGATCACCTGGAGGTTGCAGCCGGCGAAGAAGCTGCCGGTGCGCACCATGGTGATGATCGTGGTGGCCTGCAGCACGGCGAGGCCGATGGTGAGGTAGCGCGTGTACTGGGTGAGCTTGGCGGTGCCCGCCTGGCCCTCCTTGTGCAGCTCCTCGAACCGAGGGATCACCACGCGCAGCAGCTGGATGATGATCGAGGCGGTGATGTAGGGCATGACTCCCAGGGAGAACACCGACATCTGCAGCAGCGCGCCGCCCGAGAACAGGTTCACCATCCCCAGGACGCTGCCGCTGCCCGTGGAGGCCTGCTCGGCGCACGCGGTGACGTTGGTGTAGTCGAACCCGGGGGTGGGCACGAAGACACCGAGCCGGTAGATCGCCATCAGAGCCAGGGTGAAGAAGATCTTCGCCCGCAGCTCGGGGGTGCGAAACGCTCGGACGAACGCGTTCACGTGACTCCCTTCTCAGGGGCCCGTCGATGGGGCCCGGACATGCCGACAGGGCACCGCAGGAAGAGTATTTCCCCCTGCGGCGCCCCGTCAAAGAAGCGCGAGCGCGCTCACGCGGTGCGGGCCGTCCCGCCAGCCGCCGTGATCTTCTGCTCCGCCGAGGCGGAGAACTTCTGCGCGGTGACGTCGAGCTTCACGCTCACGTCGCCCGTCCCCAGCACCTTCACGGGCTGGTTCTTGCGCACGGCGCCCTTGGCGACGAGCTCCTCGACCGTGACCGTGCCGCCCTCGGGGAACAGCTCGGACAGGGTCGCCAGGTTCACGACCTGGTACTCGACGCGGAAGGGGTTGGTGAAGCCGCGCAGCTTCGGGAGCCGCATGTGCAGGGGCATCTGGCCGCCCTCGAAGCCCGCGGGCACCTGGTAGCGGGCCTTGGTGCCCTTGGTGCCGCGGCCGGCGGTCTTGCCCTTCGAGGCCTCACCACGGCCGACGCGGGTGCGCGCGGTCTTGGAACCGGGCGCGGGGCGCAGGTCGTGGAGCTTCATCGGGTTCTGCGAATCAGTCATGTGTCAGTCCACCTCTTCGACCGTCACCAGGTGGGTGACGGCGCGGATCATGCCGCGGATCTCAGGGCGGTCCTCCTTCACCACCGTGTCACCGATGCGCTTGAGGCCGAGGCCGCGCAGGGTCGCACGCTGGATCTGGTTCTCGCCGATGAGGGATCGGGTCTGGGTCACCTTCAGCTGCATCACGCACCCACCTTCTCGGAGGCCTTGGCCTCGCGAGCGGCGGCGCGGCCTGCGGCCTGGGCGCGCAGCAGCGGGGCGGGGACGACGTCCTCGACCGGGAGACCGCGACGGGCCGCGACGGCCTCCGGCTCCTCGAGCTGCTTGAGCGCGTCGATGGTCGCACGCACGATGTTGATCTGGTTGCTCGACCCGAGCGACTTCGAGAGCACGTCGTTCACTCCCGCGCACTCGAGGACGGCGCGGACCGGGCCGCCGGCGATCACACCGGTGCCGGGGGCGGCGGGACGCAGCAGGACGGTGCCCGCGGCGTCGTGGCCCTGGACCTGGTGCACGACGGTGCCCTGGATGCGGGGGACGCGGAAGAAGTTCTTCTTCGCCTCCTCGACACCCTTGGAGATCGCCGAGGGGACCTCCTTGGCCTTGCCGTAGCCGACGCCGACGGTGCCGTCGCCATCGCCCACCACCACGAGAGCGGTGAAGGAGAAGCGGCGGCCGCCCTTGACGACCTTCGAGACGCGGTTGATGTTCACCACGCGCTCGAGGAACGCGGACTTCTCCGCGTCCTGCTGGCGGCCGCGGCCCTCGCCGCGACGCCCACCGCGCCCGCGGTCGTTGCCGCCGCTGCGCGAATCGTTGTTGGAGTTCTCGCCCCGACGGCCGGAGGCCGCGGGACCGCTGTTCCGCTGCTGTGCAGCCATATCAGTTCCTCTTCTCGTCCTGTGTCCGGGGGGCGATCACAGTGCCAGGCCGGCCTCGCGAGCGCCGTCCGCGACGGCGGCCACGCGGCCGTGGTACTTGTTGCCACCGCGGTCGAAGACGACCGCGTCGATGCCGGCGGCCTTGGCGCGCTCGGCGACGAGGGTCCCGACGGTGCGGGCCTTGTCCGACTTGGTGCCCTCGGCCCCGCGCAGGTCCTGCTCCATGGTGGAGGCCGATGCCAGGGTGATGCCCTTGGCGTCGTCCACGACCTGGACGAACATGTGGCGCTGCGAGCGGGTGACCACCAGACGGGGGCGCTCGGCGGAGCCGACGATGCGGCGGCGCACGCGCAGGTGGCGACGGCCGCGGGCGCGCAGCCGGCTGCCGCGGGAGCCGGTCGTGTGCTTCTCTGCGTAACCCATGATCACTTACCAGCCTTTCCGGCCTTGCGCAGCACGACCTCGTCCGCGTAGCGCACGCCCTTGCCCTTGTACGGCTCGGGCGGGCGGATACCGCGGATCTTCGCTGCGACCTGGCCCACCTGCTGCTTGTCGATGCCGGCCACCGCGAACTTGGTGGGCGACTCGACGGAGAAGGAGATCCCCTGGGGAGCCTTCACGATGACGGGGTGGGAGAAGCCGAGCGCGAACTCGAGGTCGGTGCCCTTCGCGGTCACACGGTAGCCCGTGCCCACGATCTCCAGCTTCTTCTCATACCCCTCGGTCACGCCGAGGAGGATGTTGTTGACGAGCGTGCGGGTGAGACCGTGCAGCGCACGGTTCTCCTGCTCGTCGTCGGGACGGCGCACGACGAGCTCGCCGGCGTCGTTGCGCTCGATGGTCAGGGGCTCAGGCACGGTGTGCGAGAGCTCGCCCTTAGGACCCGTCGCCGTGACGGTGCGGCCATCGATGGTGACGTTCTGGACGGCTGCCGGCACGGGGACCGGTCGGAATCCGATGCGGGACATTTCGGTGTGCTCCTCTCCCGCTCACCAGATGTAGGCGAGGACTTCCCCACCCACACCCTTCTTGGCAGCCTGCTTGTCGGTCAGGAGGCCGGAGGACGTGGACAGGATCGCCACGCCCAGGCCGCCGAGGACCTTGGGCAGATTGGTGGACTTGGCGTACACGCGAAGGCCCGGCTTCGAGATGCGACGGACGCCGGAGATGGCGCGCTCGCGGCTCTGGCCGTACTTGAGCTCGAGAACGAGGTTCTTGCCCACCTCGGCCTCTTCCTCGTGCCAGCCGAGGATGTACCCCTCGGACTTCAGGATGTTCGCGATGCCGCTCTTCAGCTTCGAGTACGGCATGGTGACGGAGTCGTGGTAGGCGCCGGAGGCGTTCCTGACACGCGTCAGCATGTCCGCGATCGGGTCGGTCATGGTCATGTCTTAGTGCTTCTTCCTCACCTGGTTTCCTGCCGCGGCGCCGTGGCGCTCTTCGCAGGACCTGTGGTGATAGTCCTTACCAGCTGCTCTTCGTGACGCCGGGGAGCTCACCGCGGTGAGCCATCTCGCGCAGGCACACGCGGCAGAGCCCGAACTTGCGGTACACCGAGTGCGGACGACCGCACCGCTGGCACCGGGTGTAGGCGCGCACGCCGAACTTCGGCTTGCGCTCCTGCTTCTTGATCAGCGCTGTCTTTGCCATGTCAGTTCTCCTTGAAGGGGAAGCCGAGCAGCTTGAGCAGGGCGCGTCCCTCGTCGTCGGTCTTCGCGGTGGTCACGACCGTGATGTCCATGCCGCGGACGCGGTCGATCTCGTCCTGGTCGATCTCATGGAACATGACCTGCTCCGTGAGACCGAAGGTGTAGTTGCCGCTGCCGTCGAACTGCTTGGCCGACAGACCGCGGAAGTCGCGGATGCGGGGCAGCGCGGTGGACAGCAGACGGTCCAGGAACTCCCACATGCGGTCGCCGCGCAGCGTCACGTGGGCGCCGATCGGCATGCCCTCGCGCAGCTTGAACTGGGCGATGGACTTGCGGGCCTTGGTCACCTGGGGCTTCTGACCGGTGATGGTGGCGAGGTCGCGGATCGCGCCGTCGATCACCTTCGAGTCGCGAGCGGCGTCGCCGACGCCCATGTTCACGACGATCTTGGTCAGGCCGGGGACCAGCATGACGTTCTCGTAGCCGAACTGCTCGGTGAGCTTGGCCTTGATGTCGTCACGGTAGGTGCTCTTCAGGCGCGGGGTGGGCGCCTCGGTCGTCACGGTGCTCATCAGATGTCCTTCCCGGAGCGCTTGGCGTAGCGCACACGGACCTGCTTGGTGCGGCCGTTCTCGAGCTCGAGGGTCTCCACGCGGTAGCCGACCTTGGTGGGACGGTTGTCCTCGGGGTCGACGAGCGCCACGTTCGACACGTGGATCGGAGCCTCGCGCTGCTCGATGCCACCGGCGCCGCCCTGCTGGGTCGGACGCAGGTGGTGGGTGCGGCGGTTGACGCCCTCCACCAGCACGCGCTGCGTGTCGGTGAACACCTCGAGCACACGGCCCTGCTTGCCCTTGTCGCCCGGCTCGAGCCCGCGCTTGGCGGCCTTGTCGCCATCGCTCGTGCGGCCGGTGATGACCTGGACCAGGTCACCCTTCTTGATCTTCATGCCTGCCATGTCACAGCACCTCCGGCGCCAGCGAGATGATCTTCATGAACCGCTTGTCGCGCAGCTCGCGGCCCACGGGGCCGAAGATGCGCGTGCCTCGCGGCTCGCCGTCCGTCTTGAGGATCACGGCGGCATTCTCATCGAAACGGATGTAGGAACCGTCGGCGCGGCGGCGCTCCTTGGTGGTGCGCACGACGACGGCCTTGACGACATCGCCCTTCTTGACGTTGCCACCGGGGATGGCGTCCTTGACGGTCGCCACGATGGTGTCGCCGATGCTTGCGTAACGGCGACCGGAGCCACCGAGAACGCGGATGCAGAGGATCTCCTTCGCACCCGTGTTGTCGGCGACCTTCAGTCGCGACTCCTGCTGAATCACTCAGTACTCCTGTCGTCTCGCCGGTTCTCGCCACCCGGGACGGGGGAGCCAGCCTTGCGGAACGGATATGGACCGTTGCCCGCATCCCCGGCCTCGGGGCCGGAGCGCGGTGCGGAGCACGGCGGGCATCAAAAAACCCTCCGGCGGACTCGGACACACCCGGGGCTCACGAGGAGCCGATGGTGCGCGGTCTCCGACGGGGGATGGACGCTGCGGTCCGCATCCTCCGTGCGCGCCCGAGGGCGTGCACGAGATCAGCAACCGTTCAAGTGTAGGCGCTGCGCGGGGTCCGGTGGAAGGGCAGGGCCGACGGCGGCTCTGTGTCCTTGCTCATGTGCCCAGGGCGCGGGGACGCCGATGGGCCCGGTCGACGGGCGTTCGTCGGCCGGGCCCATGATCGCGTGGGTCGCTCCCCCGCGTCCTTCACGGGGCGTCGGGCACCGGATGCGTCAGGAACCGGCCCCCACACGATCCGCGCCCGGGGCGCCGCTGCCGTCGCGGTCATCGCCCTCGAGTTCCGCGTCCGCGTCCAACGGGAGCCCCGCACCGGGGACATCCATCGCGGCCTCGATCTCCGCCTCCATCTCGGGATCGACCACGATGGGCATCTCCGAGGTGTCCAGCAGCGGGTTCTCGTCCTGGTGGGCGACGAGCTCCCGCGCCTCCTCCTCGGACTCGACCGAGGGGAAGGAGCCGAGCAGCGGACGCTTCGCGCTCTCGCGCATGAAGATCACGGCGATGCCGGCGACCAGACCGAAGAACATGATCCAGAGGGCGGGCATGTAGCTGTTGCCCGTCCACTTGATCAGCGTCTGGGAGATCACCGGGGTGGTGCCGCCGAACAGGGACACCGAGATGTTGTAGGCGATGCCCATCGCGCCGTAGCGGGCGGCCGTCGGGAACAGCGCCGGCAGCGCCGCGGCCGACGGCCCGATGAACATGGCCACGGGCAGAGCGACGATCACCATGGCGATCTGGATCTCCAGGAACGAGCTCTGGTGCATGAGCCAGAACGCCGGGAGCATCAGCAGCACCGCGGTCGCGGAGCCCGTGAAGTAGACGGCGCGGCGGCCGAAGCGGTCGGACGCCTTCCCGGCGAACGGGATCATCACGCACAGGATGAGCAGCGCGGGGATCGTGGTCGCGGCGCTCGTCATCTCGTTGTACCCGAACTGGGTGCCCAGGTAGGTGGGCATGTAGCTCGTGAGCGCGTAGCCGGCGGTGTTCGTCGCCGCCACGATCGCGACCGCGATCAGCAGCTCGCGCCAGTGGTAGCGGATGATGCCGATCGGACCCTTGCGGGCGTGCACCGAGCTCGCGTCCTCGTGGGACTGCTCGGCCTCGGCCTCCTGCTCGGCCTCGGTGGCCTCGAAGGCGGGCGTCTCGGGGATGCGGGCACGGAACCAGATGGCGACGGCGCCCAGCGGGATCGCGATGAGGAACGGCACGCGCCACCCCCAGGCCAGCATGGCGTCGGGGCCCCAGATCGACGAGGTGATGAGGTGGGTGAGGGCCACCGAGCCCGCTCCCAGCGCGAACCCGAAGTACGAGCCCACGTCGAGCAGGGAGGCGTAGAAGCCGCGCTTCTTGTCGGGCGCGTACTCCGAGACGTACGTCGTGGCGCCCGCGTACTCGCCGCCCGTCGAGAAGCCCTGGACGAGCTTGAGGGCGTAGAGGAGGAAGGCGGCCCAGATGCCGATCTGCGCGTGGGTGGGCAGCACGCCGATGAGGGCGGTCGCGATCGCCATCATCGCCATCGTGAAGAAGAGGACCTTCTGGCGGCCGATCTTGTCGCCGAGCGGTCCGAGCACGAGGCCGCCGAAGGGACGCACCAGGAAGCTCACGGCGAAGCCCAGGAGGGTGAGGATGGTGTCGAGCGACTTGCTGCCCGTGTGGAAGAACAGCTCGGAGAGCATCAGCGTCATGTAGCCGTAGACGCCGAAGTCGAACCACTCCATGACGTTGCCGACCACGGTGCCGCCGATCGCGGTGCGCACCTTGGAGCCCTTGACGACGAGCACGTCGTCGACCTCGAGGCGCGGCTGCTCAGGCTTGCGTCCGAGGAGCCGACGGCCCGGGCGGCGCGATCCGCCCGGACGGTCGCCCTCCGACCGGGCCTCGGGCGGCGCACCGGTCTCGGGGTCGAGCTGGGGGTCGGCACCGAGCGTGGACTCGGCGCCGGACAGAGATGAGGGCTCTGAAGAGGACATGGACCTGCCTTCGTGGGGCTGCGGTGCCGAGGGGTCGTCGCTCTGCCGAGAGAGCGGTCGACGCTTCCTTCCTCGTGCCCCGGGTGATGTCCGGCGAAGAGCCGTCGGAGATCCCGAGGGGCGGGCACGGCGCACCAGGAAAACAGGTTTCGAGCCCGATGTCAGCTCCATGACCTGGACCAATGCTCGAAACCGGGGGTTGACCAGTGCATACGCGAATGTCTCACCCGGCGTGTCGCGCTTCACATCCGCCGGCTTCTCGGGGTGCTCCGCAGGGGCTGCGGATGGTCCGCGGCCGCCCCCGGACATGCGAGAGGCCGGCCGCCCCCGGGTGGGGGCGGCCGGCCTCAGCGGCGCGGGGCGCCGACGATCACGAGGATCGACGGATCACTTGGCCTTCTCGATGATCTCGACCAGGCGCCAGTGCTTCGACGCCGAGAGCGGGCGCGTCTCCATGAGGAGGACCTGGTCGCCGATGCCGGCGGTGTTCTCCTCGTCGTGCGCCTTGAACTTCTTGGTCTTGGTCATGACCTTGCCGTACAGGGAGTGCTTCACGCGCTCCTCGACCTCGACGACGATGGTCTTGTCCATCTTGTCGGAGACGACGTACCCGCGCAGGGTCTTGCGATAGGGACGGTCGTGCGAGGAGGCGTGGTGCCCCTCGACGGCTGCGTCCTCGTGGACGTTGTCGTTCATGTGTTCTCCTCGCTTCGCGGTCACTCGGCGGTCGGGGCCTGGCGGATCCCCAGCTCGCGCTCACGCAGGATCGTGTAGATCCGCGCGATGTCCTTCTTGACGGACCGCAGGCGGCCGGAGCTCTCCAGCTGGCCGGTCGCGGACTGGAAGCGGAGCTTGAACAGCTCGTCCTTGGCCTTCGACAGCTCGTCGGCCAGCTTCTGGTCGTCCAGCTTGTCGAGCTCCTCGGCGGTGAGCTTGGTCGCTGCCATCAGATGTCACCACCCTCTCGGCTCAGGATGCGGCACTTCATCGGAAGCTTGTGAGCTGCCAGGCGCAGCGCCTCACGAGCCACCTCATCGGACACACCGGCGACCTCGAACATGACGCGCCCCGGCTTGACGTTGGCGACCCACCACTCCACGGAGCCCTTGCCCGAGCCCATGCGGACCTCGGCAGGCTTCTTGGTGAGCGGTCGATCGGGGTAGATGTTGATGAACACCTTGCCGCCGCGCTTCATGTAGCGGGTCATGGCGATACGTGCGGCCTCGATCTGGCGGTTGGTGACGTACGCCGGCGCGAGCGCCTGGATGCCGTACTCGCCGAACGCGAGATCGTTGCCGCCCTTGGACATGCCGCTGCGGGTGGGGTGGTGCTGCTTGCGGTGCTTGGTCCTGCGGGGGATCAGCATGTCCCTCAGGCCTCCGTTCCGGACTCAGCGGGCGCAGCGCTCTGCTCGGCGGCGGCGGGAGCGGCCTGCTCGGCCTGCTCGGGACGCTGCTGACGGGCGGCGGCGTTGCGCTCGTTGCGACGGCCGCGCGGACGCTCGGCACGCGGGCCCCGACCGGAGCGGGGACCCTGCGAGGCGGCCTGCTGGGCCGCGAGCTCCTTGGCGGTGACGTCGCCCTTGTAGATCCACACCTTCACGCCGATACGGCCGAAGGCGGTGCGGGCCTCGTAGAAGCCGTAGTCGATGTTCGCGCGGAGGGTGTGCAGAGGCACGCGACCCTCGCGGTAGAACTCGCTGCGGCTCATCTCGGCGCCGCCGAGGCGGCCGGAGACCGCCACGCGGATGCCCTTGGCGCCGGCGCGCTGCGCGGACTGCATGCCCTTGCGCATCGCACGGCGGAAGGACACGCGAGCGGCGAGCTGCTCGGCGATGCCCTGCGCGACCAGCTGCGAGTCGGCCTCGGGGTTCTTGACCTCGAGGATGTTCAGCTGGATCTGCTTGCCGGTGAGCTTCTCGAGCTCGCCGCGGAGGCGCTCGGCCTCCGCACCGCGGCGCCCGATCACGATGCCCGGGCGGGCGGTGTGCAGGTCGACGCGGACACGATCACGGGTGCGCTCGATCTCGACCTTGGAGATGCCGGCACGCTCGAGACCCTTGGACATGAGCTTGCGGATCGCGACGTCTTCCTTCACGTAGTCGCGGTACCGCTGCCCCTCCTTGGTGGAGTCGGCGAACCACCGGCTGGTGTGCTCCGTGGTGATCCCGAGGCGGAACCCATTGGGATTGACCTTCTGGCCCATACGGGACTCCTTACTTGTTCACGGGAGCGACCACCACGGTGACGTGGCTGGTGCGCTTCTTGATCTGGAAGGCACGACCCTGAGCTCGCGGCTGGAACCGCTTCATGGTCGGACCCTCGTCGACGTACGCGGCGGAGACGACGAGATCCTGCTCGTCGAAACGCTCCCCCGCCTGATCGGCCTTCACCCGGGCGTTGGCGATCGCGGACTGCACGAGCTTCAGGACGGGCTCGGAGGCCACCTGCGGTGCGAACCGCAGGATGTCCTGAGCCTCCACCGTGCTCTTGCCACGAATCAGGTCCACAACGCGCCGGGCCTTCATGGGCGACATGCGGAGATACCGCACCTGCGCCTTGGCTTCCATTGCTGTCCTCTCTTCGAGAGAAGTGCTGCCGTCACTGACTCGCGTCAGCGACGACGGCCCTTCCGGTCGTCCTTCTCGTGGCCCTTGAAAGTCCGCGTGGGGGCGAACTCGCCGAGCTTGTGGCCCACCATCGACTCGGTGACGAACACCGTGACGTGCTTGCGGCCGTCATGCACTGCGAAGGTGTGGCCGAGGAAGTCCGGTGTGATGACCGAACGACGCGACCAGGTCTTGATGACGTTCTTGGTGCCCTTCTCGTTGGCGACGTCGACCTTCTTCTGAAGGTGGTCGTCGATGAACGGGCCCTTGGCAATACTGCGAGGCATACTTCTGGCTCCCTATCAGCGCTTCTTGCCCGTGCGGCGACGACGGACGATGAGCTTCTCGCTCTCCTTGTTCGGACGCCGGGTGCGGCCCTCGGGCTGACCCCAGGGCGACACCGGGTGACGACCGCCGGAGGTGCGGCCCTCGCCGCCGCCGTGCGGGTGGTCGACCGGGTTCATGACCACGCCGCGCACGTGCGGGCGCTTGCCCTTCCAGCGCATGCGGCCGGCCTTGCCCCAGTTGATGTTCGACTGCTCGGCATTGCCGACCTCGCCGATGGTCGCGCGGCAGTCCGCATCGACGTTGCGGATCTCGCCGGAGGGCATGCGCAGCTGCGCGAAGCGGCCCTCCTTGGCGACCAGCTGCACGGAGGCGCCGGCCGAGCGGGCGATCTTCGCGCCGCCGCCGGGGCGCAGCTCGATGGCGTGCACCACGGTGCCCAGCGGGATGTTGCGCAGGGGCAGGTTGTTGCCCGGCTTGATGTCCGCGCCCGCGCCGTTCTCGACCCAGTCGCCCTGACGGAGCTTCGCGGGTGCGAGGATGTAGCGCTTGTCGCCGTCCGCGTAGTGCAGGAGTGCGATGCGAGCGGTGCGGTTGGGGTCGTACTCGATGTGGGCGACCTTGGCGTTCACGCCGTCCTTGTCGGCGCGGCGGAAGTCGATCACGCGGTACGCGCGCTTGTGGCCACCGCCGCGGTGACGCGAGGTGACGCGGCCGTTGGAGTTGCGGCCGCCGCTCTTGGAGAGCGGGCGGACCAGCGACTTCTCGGGCTCACTGCGAGTGATCTCGACGAAGTCGGCGACGCTCGAGCCGCGACGGCCCGGCGTGGTCGGCTTGTGCTTGCGAATTCCCATGGTGGGTTTCCCTCTGACTCTCTTCGGATCCTCGGCGATCGGTCGCTCAGGCGACCGACCCTCCGAAGATGTCGATGGTTCCGTCGGTCAGGGTGATGACAGCGCGCTTGGTGTCCTTGCGCTTGCCGGTCCCGTAGCGGGTGCGGCGCGCCTTGCCCTGGCGGTTGATCGTGTTCACCGAGGCGACCTTCACGTCGAAGATCTTCTCGATCGCGATCTTGATCTCGGTCTTGTTGGCGCGGGGGTCCACCTCGAAGGTGTACTTGCCCTCGTCCATCAGCCCGTAGCTCTTCTCGGAGACGATCGGGGCCAGGACGATGTCCCGCGGGTCCTTGTTCAGCGTGGTCACTTGGACTCCTCCTCGACGCCCGCGTTCTTCGCCGCGGCGAAGGAGGACGTGGGCAGGGACAGGGTGGCGCGCGCGACGAAGTCCTCGAGACCGCCGGAGGTGAACACGACGTCGTCGCTCAGCATGACGTCGTAGGTGTTCAGCTGGTCGGCGAACAGGACATGCGCCGTGGGCAGGTTGCGGGTGCTCAGGGCGCCCAGCTCGTCATCGCGACGGATCACGACGAGGACGTGCTCGCGCTCGGAGATGCGGCCCAGCGCGGTGCGGGCGGCCTTCGTCGAGGGCGCGTCGCCCTCGAGCAGCGAGCTCAGGACGTGGACGCGGCCGTTGCGCGCCCGGTCCGAGAGGGCACCGCGCAGCGCGGCGGCCTTCATCTTCTTGGGGGTGCGCTGGCTGTAGTCGCGCGGGACCGGCCCGTGGACGATGCCGCCGCCGGCGAACTGAGGAGCGCGGATCGAGCCCTGACGAGCGCGGCCGGTGCCCTTCTGCTTGTACGGCTTCTTGCCGCCGCCGGCCACCTCACCGCGGGTCTTCGCCTTGTGCGTGCCCTGACGGGCGGCCGCGAGCTGGGCGACGACGACCTGGTGGATGAGCGGGACGTTGGTCTGCACGTCGAAGATCGACGCGGGGAGCTCGGCCGTGCCGGACTTCTTCCCGGCCGGGTCGAGGACGTCGACGGTCAGGTTCTCTGCCATCGGGCTCAGGCCTCCTTCACGGGGCTCTTGACGGCCGAGCGGACCAGCACGAGACCGCCCTTGGGGCCGGGGACGGCACCCTTGACGAGCACGAGGCCCTTCTCGACGTCGACCGCATGCACGGTCAGGTTCTGGACACTGGTGCGGACGTTGCCCATGCGGCCGGCCATGCGCAGGCCCTTGAACACGCGACCAGGAGTGGAGGCGCCGCCGATCGAGCCGGGCTTGCGGTGGTTGCGGTGCGCACCGTGGGAGGCGCTGACACCGGCGAACCCGTGGCGCTTCATGACGCCCGCGGTGCCCTTGCCCTTGGTGGTGCCGACGATGTCGACCTTCTGGCCGGCCTCGAACACGGAGGCGTCGAGCTCCTGGCCCACGGTGTAGTCCGCGGCGTCGGAGGTGCGCAGCTCCGCGAGGTGACGGCGCGGGGTCACGCCGGCCTTCTCGAAGTGGCCCTTGAGCGGCTTGCTCACCTTGCGGGGATCGATCTGGCCGTACGCGATCTGGACCGCGTCGTAGCCGTCGTTCTCCACGGAGCGCACCTGGGTGACGACGTTGGAGTCGGTCTGGACGACGGTGACCGGCACGAGCTTGCCGTTCTCGTCCCAGACCTGCGTCATGCCGAGCTTGGTGCCGAGCACGCCGGCGACGGCGCGGGCAGCCTGCCCTGTCAGTTCGTTGCTCATATCGGCCTGCCTCAGAGCTTGATCTCGATGTTGACGTCCGCCGGCAGATCGAGGCGCATCAGCGAGTCCACGGCCTTGGGCGTGGGATCGACGATGTCGATCAGACGCTTGTGCGTGCGCATCTCGAAGTGCTCGCGGGAGTCCTTGTACTTGTGGGGCGAACGGATCACGCAGAACACGTTCTTCTCGGTCGGCAGCGGCACGGGGCCGACAACGGTCGCACCCGCACGGCTCACCGTGTCGACGATCTTGCGCGCCGAGCTATCGATGACCTCGTGGTCGTACGACTTCAGCCTGATGCGGATCTTCTGTCCCGCCATGGCGTCCTGTCTCTCTCTCGTCTGGACATTCATGCAGTCGGCCCCGGTACCCGAGGACGGGCGTGTCGCACTCCCTAGGGGACGAAGCCCCATGGGCGAGTGACCGTTGCCGGCTGGTCCGTGCTCGCCCTCGTCACGATGCGCTCTCGACGCGGTGGCGCCGTTCGCATCCTGGGGCTGGGCCTCATCCGGTGATCATTCGCCGCGTCGCGCAGAGCGCGGGAGCGGAGAACGGAACCGGGCATGTCGGCCCGCACAGACAACTCCCCCAGTCTGCCATCCCGCATGCCTCCCGTCGAGGGCAGGGCAGGTGGAGCGAGTCACACGGCACAGGGCGGGGCGGATCCGCCCGAGTGCGAGAGCACGCCGGCAGCGCAGTCGGGCGCGATGGTGCGCGCGGCTCCGGACGCGAAGGTGCGGGCGGCTGCTGGTGCGCGGGAGAGGCCCGATGTCGCGGACGGGCCGATGGTGAGGAACGGTGGCGATATCGCCATGGCTCCTCACCGTCGGCCCGTCCATGACGTGCGCTGCGGGACGCGCCTACTTGTTCGTACTCGGCCCCACGCCGCCCTGGAGCTGGCGCTGGAAGATCACGTACACGACGAGCACGGGGATGATCGTGATGGTGACCGAGGCGAACATGGCCGACCAGTCGGTCTGGTAGCCCTGCTGGGCCTGCATGTTGGCCAGCCCCTGGGCCAGCACGTACTTGTCGGGGTCGGTGTTCAGCACGATCGGCAGCAGGAACTGGTTCCACAGCCCCAGGAAGTTGAAGATCGCGATCGAGACGAGTCCCGGCTTCGCCATCGGCAGCATCACCTGGAAGAACGTGCGGAAGTCCCCGGCGCCGTCGATCTGCGCGGCCTCCCCGATCTCCTCGGGCAGCTGCCGGAAGAACGCGTACAGGAAGAAGACCGTGAAGGGCAGCGCGAATCCCACATAGCTGATGATCAGACCCGCGTAGTTTCCCTGGAGCCCCATGTTCTTCAGCACGAAGAACAGCGGCACCACGGCGAGGAACAGCGGAAAGGTGAGTCCCGCGATGAGTCCGTAGTAGATGAGGCTGCGCCCCGGGAACTGGAACCGGGCGAGCACGTAGGCGCACATGGCCCCCAGCATCATCACCAGGATCAGCGAGGCGCCCACCACGATCACGGTGTTCAGGAAATAACGGCCGATGCCGGCCGTGGTCCACGCCCGCACGAAGTTGTCGAAGTTCCAGGTCTCCGGCAGCGAGAAGGGCGAGGCGAGGATCGAGCGGGAGTCCTTGAAGGAGCTGAAGACCGTCCAGATCAGGGGCAAGATGACGATGAGGGCCCAGATCACGAGGATCGTGTGGGCGACGGCCGCGAAGACCCTGTCCCCCGTCGACCTCTTCTGCCGACGGGTCGGGGGTACGCCGGACCCCGCGTCCGCGGGAGGTGCCGGCTGCGTCATCTGCGTCGTCTGCGTCGTGCTCATCAGTCCTTCTTCCGGCTTGCCAGCAGCACGATGACCGCCATGATCATGGTGAACACGGCCATCACCACACCCATCGCCGAGGCGAGGCCGAAGTTCGACTTCTGGAAGGCGGTCTCGTACAGGTAGCGGGCGACGACCTCCGTGCTCTTGGAGGTGCCGCCGTTCGGGGTCATCACGTTGATGAAGACGAAGAGGTCCAGCGCCATGATCCCCATGTAGACCAGCGCCGTGGAGACGTTCTCCCGGATCATGGGCAGCACGATCTGCACCGACAGGCGCAGTCTCCCGCAGCCGTCCAGGCGGGCGGCCTCGATGACCTCCGAGGGGACCGCCTTGATCGCCGCGACGAAGAGCACCATGTAGAAGCCGACCATGTTCCAGACCACAGCGACGAGCACCGCGATCATCGCGAAGCGCGGGTCGCCGAGCCACGCGATCTGCGAGTCGATGCCGATCAGCGAGAGGAGGCCGTTGAGCAGCCCTCCCCCGGGCGCGTAGATGAACGCGAACAGGATGCCGATGACCACAGCCGGGATCACGTAGGGGAAGAAGCTGATGACGCGGTAGACGCTCGCGCCCCGGATCCCCTTGACCTCGCCGCGGCTGTCCCCGCCGATCGTCACGAGCACGGCGAGCGCGTAGGCGAGCGAGATCGTCACCAGCGGCAGCACGACCAGCAGGATCGCGTTGTGCCAGAGAGCCCTGCGGAAGTTCTCGTCCTCGAACAGCGTGACGTAGTTCTTCAGGCCCACGAAGGTCTGCTCCGCGCTCACTCCCCGCCAGTCGGTCAGCGAGTAGTAGAACGCCTGCACGAAGGGCGAGACCACGAACAGCACGTACACCAGCAGCGGGAGCCCGAGGAAGAGCGCGAAGAAGATGACGCGCTCGAGGGTGAGCTTCTGACGCCGACCCCGGGAGCGCGGGGCCTCCGAGGTCGGCGCAGATGTGGGGACAGCGACCATCACTTGACGTCGAACTTCTCGATCGAGTCGTCCTCGCGGACCTTGTCGATCATCTTCTGCTGCTTCTCGCGCAGCTCATCCGCGCCGATCGCGCCCGAGAGGAACTCGGTCCACTGGGTGACGGTGTCGGGACCCAGGTTGTACCAGTCGACGAAGTTGAAGGTGAACGTGTTCTCGCCGGCGTCGCTGATCATCTTCAGGGTCGCCTGCAGAGCGGTCGAGGCGTCCTCGTCCGAGGGCGCCGCGTCCTTCACGACCGTCGGCGAGCCGGTGAGCTTCGTGAAGTTCGTGGCCTGCTCCTTGGAGAGCATGACACGCAGGAACTCCAAGCCGCCCGCTCCGTTCTTCGCCTTCGCGGGCACCACGAAGGGCTCGCCGGCCGTGCCGTGGATGGCCTCGTAGGGCATGGAGGCGCCCGAGCTCAGCAGCGGCACCGGAGCGGCCGACATCGCGTAGTCCTTCGGGGTGACGTCGCGCTGCTCGTTCTCGATCCAGGAGCCCGAGGGGTACAGGACGGACTTCCCGGTGACCCAGTCCGTCTGCGCCTGCGTGTGCTTGATGCCCTCGCCGCCGGGTGCGAAGAACTTCGCCTTCACGGCCTCTTCGAGAGCGGCGAAGGCCTTGACCACGGCATCCTGCTCGAAGGCCTTCGCATCGAGCGAGTCGAGGCTCTTGCGAACCTCGTCGCCGCCCTCCTTGATGGCCATCGTCAACGCGAGTTCCTGGTAGTAGTTCGACGCGTTCTGACCGCCGTACGAGAAGGGGTACGCCTTGGCCTTCTTGATCTCCTCGCCGAGCGACATCATGTCGTCCCAGGTCTTCGGAGCCGACCAGCCCTTGTCCTCGAACTGCTTCTGGGAGAACCACAGGGCGTACACGGTGTACACGTAGTTCATCGCGAGGACCTTGCCCGAATACGTGCCAGGATCGGTCGAGCCGGGCAGCAGCGTGTCCTTGATGGCGGTGCCGTCCACGCCCTTGGCATCCAGCAGCGGCTGGATCTCCGCGAGCTCGCCCTGGTTGATGAGCGCCGAGATGTTCATGGACTGGGCGCCGGAGTTGTCGAACACGTCGGGCGGGTTGCCGCCGACGAACCGCGGCTGCAGCTCGGGCTGGATGTTGACAGTCGAGTTCACCTTCGCGGTGATGCCGTCGTGGAGCTTCTCGAACGCCTTGCCGGCGTCCTTCGCGTAATCGTCGCCGTAGCCGCCGTCGAAGATGACGACGTCCACGCTCGACCCGGACTTCACGCCGAACGGGTTGTCGTCGGTCTTGTCGCCGCCGCCGTCGGCCGCATCGCCGCCGGAGGAGGAGTCATCTCCCCCAGCGCCGCCGGCGCAGGCGGAGAGCGCGACCGCTCCGCCGCCCGCGCCCGCGAGCGCGAGGAAGCTGCGCCGCGAGGACGCGAGACGCTCGAGAGGTGTCATCGTGTCGGAAGAGTCCTGGGAGGAGTCCATGGTCTCCTGCTTTCATCATCGAGTGGACAGGGTGTCGTCGGACCGTGGGACGAGGCAGCGGGACGACGTCGTCGGTGTGCCTCGTGCCACGATCATAATGCCGGTGATGCGTAGATCTGATCGGATCGGCGCCCAGTCGGTCACGAACACGTAACGGCACGGGTGCGGCGGAGCCTGCTGCGGTCGCTCTCGAGCGCCGACGCTCCGTCAGCATCCAGCGGGCGTCCAGGCGATACCTCGGTGCCGCCCTGATCCGTCCTCTAGGCTCGCACCCATGACACAGCCTCAGCAGCAGCCCTCACCTCTGACGGCGCGGCTCTACAAGCTCGAGTATCCGCGCTCGCTCGGCACGTACAGCACCTACGCCGAGGTGCAGGCCGTGGTGGATGCGCTCGCGGATGCCGAGTTCCCGGTGGAGAACACCATGATCGTGGGCACCGACCTCAAGCTCATGGAGCGGGTCACGGGACGGCGCACCTGGGGCAAGGTGCTGCGCAACGGTGCGCTGAGCGGCGTCTGGATGGGCCTGTTCATCGGGCTGCTGCTCGCCCTGTTCTCCGGCCATCTGCTGCAGACGGTGATCTCGGGCGTGCTGTTCGGCGTCGTCTTCTTCACCATCTGGTCGGCGATCGGCTACGCCTCGACGGGCGGGAACCGCGACTTCACCTCGATGACCGCGACGATCCCCATGCAGTACGAGCTGATGGTCGAGCACAGCCACGCACAGGCCGCCCGCAGCATCCTGCTCGCGGCCGGCGCGACCCCGCCCGGTCCCGCCACACCGCAGGGCGCGGGTCGCGGCGCGAACGGCGCGCCCGTCGTGCCTTCCGCCGCGGGCTCCCCGCAGCCCGCACGCCCGCCGCACGGCGACTACGGTGCGCAGAGCGCCACCGGATCGGCGGGCGGCACCGGTCCCCAGCAGCTCCGGGACTCCTCCGCCCCTTCGTCCGCGTACGGCGCGGAGGGCACCCGGAGCGACGACGCGGCGTCGGTCGCCACCGGCACCTCCCCGTCCGCCGGTGATCGCCCGCAGTACGGCAGGCCCGCGGCGCCCGCGCCCACCCGCAGCGCCTCCGCCGCGAGCCCGTCCCGGCCGCAGTACGGCAGGCCCGCGTCGGCCCCGACCGCGGATCCGGAGCAGACCGACGACGGCGCCGACGCGCCCCACCGGGATCCGCGCCCCTGAGCCGCTGAGCTCCTCCGGGCGCGTCGCGCTCACCGCTCCCCCACGACGAAGGCCCGCCCACCGCTGCACCACGCGGTGGGCGGGCCTTCGTGCGCGTGCGCTGACCGTCAGGTGGGGGCGGCTCCGGGCGCAGCTCCGCCTGCGGAGACACCAGGCGGCCGGGCATGACGAAGGCCCCGGGCCCTTCCGCCGTGCGGCGGATGGATCCGGGGCCTTCGAGCTCTCCCGCGGGGGATCGGCTCACATCTGCGGGCTCGCGCCCGCGATCATCACTTGATGATCTTGGTGACGCGGCCGGAGCCGACGGTGCGGCCGCCCTCGCGGATGGCGAAGCCGAGGCCGTCCTCCATGGCGATGGGCTGGATGAGCTCCACCGACATCTCGGTGTTGTCGCCGGGCATGACCATCTCGGTGCCCTCGGGCAGCGTGATGACGCCGGTGACGTCCGTGGTGCGGAAGTAGAACTGCGGACGGTAGTTCGAGTAGAACGGGTTGTGACGGCCGCCCTCGTCCTTGGACAGGATGTAGACCTGCGCCTCGAAGTTGGTGTGCGGGGTGATCGAACCCGGCTTCACGACGACCTGGCCGCGCTCGACGTCCTCGCGCTTGGTGCCGCGAAGGAGCAGGCCGCAGTTCTCGCCAGCCCACGCCTCGTCCATCTGCTTGTGGAACATCTCGATGCCGGTGACCGTGGTCTTCTGCGCCGGGCGGATGCCGACGATCTCGACCTCGGAGTTGATCGGCAGCTTGCCGCGCTCCACCTTGCCGGTCACGACGGTGCCGCGGCCCTGGATGGTGAAGACGTCCTCGACGGGCATGAGGAAGGGCTTGTCGAGATCGCGGACCGGGTCCGGGATGTTGTCGTCGGCCGCCGCCATCAGGTCCTGGACGGACTTGACCCACTTCTCGTCGCCCTCGAGGGCCTTGAGAGCGGACACGCGGATGACGGGGGCGTCCTCGTCGAACTCCTGGGAGCCGAGCAGCTCACGGACCTCCATCTCGACGAGCTCGAGGATCTCCTCGTCGTCGACCATGTCGGACTTGTTGAGCGCAACCAGCAGGTAGGGGACGCCGACCTGACGGGCGAGCAGCACGTGCTCGCGGGTCTGGGCCATGGGGCCGTCGGTCGCCGCGACCACGAGGATCGCGCCGTCCATCTGGGCCGCACCGGTGATCATGTTCTTGATGTAGTCGGCGTGGCCGGGGGCGTCGACGTGCGCGTAGTGGCGCTTCTCGGTCTCGTACTCGATGTGCGAGATGTTGATCGTGATGCCGCGCTGCTTCTCCTCCGGCGCGTTGTCGATCTGGTCGAAGTCCCGCTTCTGGTTGAGATCCGGGTACTGGTCGTACAGGACCTTCGAGATCGCAGCGGTCAGCGTGGTCTTGCCGTGGTCGACGTGACCGATGGTGCCGATGTTGACGTGCGGCTTGGTCCGCTCGAACTTGGCCTTGGCCATTGTGGTGTCCTCCTAGGACTGTCTCATCTGGGTACTACTGGTTCGGGACGGCGGGCGCCCGGCCTGCGGGTCTCCGCCGCGGGGTCGGAGGAGAGGCGGATCGAGTGTACCCGCCTCCCCTCCGCTGCCTCACTCGCCCCGGGTCTTCGCGACGATCTCGTCCGAGATGGTCTTCGGGACCTCCGCGTAGCTGTCGAACTGCATCGAGTACACCGCGCGACCCTGGGTCTTGGACCGCAGGTCGCCGACGTATCCGAACATCTCCGACAGCGGGACGAGAGCACGGACGATCTTGACCCCGCTCGCGTCCTCCATCGACTGGACCTGCCCGCGACGCGAGTTCAGGTCGCCGATGACATCTCCCATGTACTCCTCGGGAGTCCGGACCTCGACCGCCATGAGCGGCTCGAGGATGACCGGGTTCGCGAGGCGCAGGGCCTCCTTGGTCGCCATGGAGCCGGCGATCTTGAAGGCCATCTCCGAGGAGTCGACGTCGTGGTACGCACCGTCGATCAGCTGCGCCCGGACGTTCACGACCGGGTAGCCGGCGAGGACGCCGGACTGCAGCGCGTCCTGGATGCCCGCGTCGATGGACGGGATGTACTCACGCGGGATGCGACCACCGGTGACGAGGTTCTCGAACTCGTAGAACACGCCCTCCTCCGCGTCCTCGAGGGGCGCGTAGGTGATCTGCACCTTGCCGAACTGGCCGGAGCCGCCGGTCTGCTTCTTGTGCGTGTAGTCGAACTTCTCGACCGTCCGCTTGATGGTCTCGCGGTACGCGACCTGCGGCTTGCCGATGTTGGCCTCGACCTTGAACTCGCGGCGCATGCGATCCACGAGGATGTCGAGGTGCAGCTCGCCCATGCCGCGGATGACGGTCTGGCCCGTCTCGTCGTCCAGCTCGACCTGGTAGGTCGGGTCCTCCTTGAGGAACTTCTGGAGCGCCGCGGAGAGCTTCTCCTGGTCGCCCTTGGTCTTGGGCTCGATGGCCACGGAGATCACGGGCTCGGGGAAGGTCATCGACTCCAGGGCGATCGGGTTCTGCAGATCGCTCAGGGTGTCGCCGGTGGTGGTGTCCTTCAGGCCGATGAACGCGTAGATGTGGCCGGCGAAGGCCTCGTCCACGGGGTTCTCCTGGTTGGAGTGCATCTGGAAGAGCTTCCCGACGCGCTCCTTCTTGCCCGAGGTCGAGTTCATGACCTGGTCGCCGCTCTTGACGTGACCGGAGTACACGCGCACGTAGGTGAGCGTGCCGAAGAACGGGTGCGTCGCGAGCTTGAAGGCCAGAGCCGAGAAGGGCTCGTCGGTCGACGGCCGGCGGGTGAGCTCCTTGGACTCGTCCTTGACGTCGTGGCCGACCATCGGCGGGACGTCGAGGGGCGAGGGGAGGTAGTCCACGACCGCGTCGAGCATGGGCTGCACGCCCTTGTTCTTGTACGCGGAGCCGGCGAAGACCGGGTAGGCCTCGGAGTTCACCGTGAGGTGGCGGATGCCGGCCTTGAGCTGGTCGACGGTGAGGTCGCCCTCCTCGAGGTAGGCCTCCATGAGCTCCTCGGTGCTCTCGGCGACGTCCTCGACGAGCTTGGCCCGGTACTCGTCGACGGTGTCCTGGAGCTCCGCGGGGATCGGGACCTCGGCCTGGTACTGGCCGAGCGCCGCATCGCCCTTCTTCTTGCCGAACTCGGGGGCGTCCTCGGGGAACGTGTCCGGCCACTCGTAGGCCTTCATCTCGACGAGGTCGACGACGCCGCGGAAGTCGTTCTCCGCGCCGATCGGGACCTGCATCACCAGCGGCTTGGCGCCGAGGCGCTCGACGATGGTGCGCACGGTGAAGAAGAAGTCCGCGCCCAGCTTGTCCATCTTGTTGACGAAGCAGATGCGGGGCACGTCGTACTTGTCGGCCTGGCGCCACACCGTCTCGGACTGGGGCTCCACGCCCTCCTTGCCGTCGAACACGGCGACGGCGCCGTCGAGGACGCGCAGCGAGCGCTCCACCTCGACGGTGAAGTCGACGTGACCGGGGGTGTCGATGATGTTGATCTGGCTGTCATGCCAGTAGCAGGTCGTCGCGGCCGACGTGATGGTGATGCCGCGCTCCTTCTCCTGCTCCATCCAGTCCATCGTGCCGGCGCCGTCGTGCGTCTCGCCGATCTTGTAGTTGACACCGGTGTAGTAGAGGATGCGCTCGGTCGTGGTGGTCTTACCGGCATCGATGTGGGCCATGATGCCGATGTTTCGGACCTTGGTGAGGTCGCTGAGCACTGCGAGTGCCACTGACTTGGGCCTTTCTGGAGGGCTGCTGGTCTGGAGTGCGGTGGGAGGCGGGGCCCGCCCGCCGCGGATCCGGGGATCCGGCGGGCGGGCCCTGCCGTCTCACCAGCGGTAGTGCGCGAAGGCCTTGTTGGACTCGGCCATCTTGTGCGTGTCCTCCCGGCGCTTGACCGCGGCGCCGAGACCGTTGGACGCGTCGAGCAGCTCGTTCATGAGCCGCTCGGTCATCGTGTGCTCGCGGCGGGCGCGCGAGTAGCTGACGAGCCAGCGCAGGGCCAGCGTCGTCGAACGACCGGGCTTGACCTCGACGGGGACCTGGTAGGTCGCACCGCCGACGCGGCGCGAACGCACCTCGAGGCTGGGCTTGACGTTGTCCAGGGCCTTCTTGAGGGTCGCGACCGGGTCCTGGCCGTTCTTCTCGCGGCAGCCCTCGAGGGCGCCGTAGACGATCGACTCGGCGACGGTCTTCTTGCCGTCGAGGAGGACCTTGTTGATGAGCTGGGTGACCAGCGGGGAGCCGTAGACCGGGTCCACCACGAGCTGGCGCTTGGGAGCTGCTCCCTTACGAGGCATTACTTCTTCTCCTTCTTCGCGCCGTACCGCGAGCGGGCCTGCTGGCGACCCTTGACGCCCTGGGTGTCCAGGGAGCCGCGGACGATCTTGTAGCGGACACCCGGGAGGTCCTTCACACGGCCGCCGCGCACGAGCACGATCGAGTGCTCCTGCAGGTTGTGGCCGACGCCGGGGATGTACGCCGTCACCTCGATGCCGGTGGACAGACGCACGCGCGCGATCTTGCGCAGCGCCGAGTTCGGCTTCTTGGGGGTCTGGGTGTAGACGCGCGTGCAGACGCCGCGGCGCTGGGGCGAACCCTTGAGCGCCGGGGTCTTCGAAGCGGAGGACTTGACCGTCCGCCCCTTGCGCACCAACTGCTGAATAGTGGGCACTTCGACTCTTCCTGTTCTGCCGACGGGAGTGTTGGTCCCCTCGGATCTCCATCTTGTGGCCGCGGGTGCGGCCGGCGACCCGCCGTGCGCTCCCCTGCATCCCGGGAGTGGGCACGGCGACCCGCGCGGACGACGTGCGCCGTCCGTGCGTCCGAGCACCGTGATCGTGCGCCGCGGGCGAGGGCGGGGATGCGCCCGTCGCCCGGATTCGGGCATGCCACGAGGATCCGCTCCTCGCGGGGGACGCCCGGGCGTTCGAGTCGACTGCCCGGGAGAAGTCCCGATCACGACCAGAGGGCACTCCGGACGCTCTCGACAGTCTACTGACGCCGCGTGCAGAGGGTCAAAGGACTGGGGGCCTTCGGATGCACATCACATGCCCGCGAGAGGGCAGCGGGAGGCGGGGACGCAGCGAGCGCATCACGGGTCTCCGTGATGCGCTCGCGATGCCTGCAGGGTGCGCGATCGGGCGATCGCGCACGTCGGGCACCCGGGTCAGGCTCTGGGCGTCGGGTCAGCCGATGCCGAGCTTCGAGGTGCAGCCGGGCCAGGCGCCCCAGCCCTGCGCCGCCTGGACCTTCTTGGCGACCGCGATCTGCTGCGCACGGGAGGCCTGGTCGGCCGAGGAGGCATAGGCGCCGCCGCCGAACGCCCTCCAGGTCTGATCGGTGAACTGCAGACCACCCTTGAAGCCGTTGCCGGTGTTGATGGACCAGTTGCCGCCCGACTCGCACCGGGCGATCGTGTCCCAGACCGATCCGTCGGAGACCGAGGGGGCCTTCGCGCTCGAGGAGGACTTCGAGGAGCTCGTGGACTTCTTCGAGGAGGAGCCCTGGGACTTCTTCTCCGAGGTCTTCGCGGACGCCGTCTTCGAGGACGAGGACTTCGAGGACGAGGACTTCGACGACGAGGAACCGGTGTCGCTCGAGGAGTCGTCGGACGTCGCGGCCGAGCTCGAGGAGTCGTCCGCGTCGCTCGAGGTGTCCTCGGGCTCGGGCGCCTTCTTGGTGCCCTCGAGGACGACCTCGTCGACCGGCTGCTCCGTGACCTTCTCGTCCAGGACCTTCGTCTTGGTGACCTCGCCGTCCACGATGGTCTCGCGGACCTTCGTCTCCTTGATGCCCTTCTGACCCTCGGTCTCCACCTTCGTGGTGCCCTCGGTGAGCTCGTCGGACTTCTTGGTCGTGGTCTCGAAGTCGACGGACTCCTTCTTCGTCGTCTCCTTCTCGCGCACGCGCTGCACCGTGACGGTCATGCCGTCCGTCAGCTCCTCGTCACGACCGGGCTTCGCGGTGTCGGTGTCCTCGATGTTCTTCAGGACCTCCTCCATGCCCTCGCCGACGGTGTCGGAGTAGACGGTGAAGGTCTTGTGGCCGTACTGGCCCTTGAAGGTCACGGACTTCGCGGTCTGCACCTCGACCGCGGTGCCCTCGGCGCTCAGCGAGGTCTCCGGGTCCGGGCTCACGTGCGCCTTCTCGGTGTCGACGTCGACCTCCTCGAGGGCATCGGCCACGGTGTCTCCGGTCGTGAGCACTTCGTGCGCCTTCCCGTCGACCGTGACGGTGACGGGGTTGCGGTGGACGACCTGGATGTCGATGCCGTCGGTGACGACGGAGTCGATGGAGGGGATCACGAGGTCCGTCGAGCGCACGGTGACGCCCTGCGCCTCGAGCAGCGCGCCCACGGTCGGGCTGAAGGTGCGCACGGTGCTGTGCTCGCCGTACACGTCCACGCCGGCCTCGTTGGAGACCGCGTAGGCGGTGCCGCCGCCGCCGGCGACCAGCAGCCCTGCCACGGCCGCAGAGATGATCCACGGAGTCTTCTTCACGTCGTTCTACCCACCTGTGTCTCGTCGATTCGTCGTGCGCTCCCCCTGGGGAAGTGCGCGACGACCGCGCGGTGGGGGTGAAGGGGACGACGGGGCCCTGGGGCCTGCCGGACCGTCCGGTCTCCATGTTCCCGGGCGCGCGCGGAGTATGCGAGGGGTCTGAACGGAACTTGAGAGCGTTCGGAGCGTCCCTTTACCGGTTCATGACCGTGGGCGTCATGCCGATCACCCGAACGGGCTCCGTCGGCGCTCCGGGACGTGGCGGGGGCTACGACGGCGAAGGGGACGAGCGGACGGCCGGGGCGTGGAACGGGGAAGGGAGGACGGGCGGGCGAGCACGCCGCGCGATGCCCCCGCGCACGCCGCAGGGCGGCCCCACCGTGTGGTGGGACCGCCCTGCGGTGGTCTCGGAACCGGCGGGCCGACGGCGCGATCAGCGCGTCGACCCGACCGGGACGCCTCAGCGGAAGTCGCTGCGGAAGGGATCCGAGTAGTCGATGTCGTCGAGGTTGACCGCGCCCGCGCCGTAGCCGGAGAAGTCCAGCTCGTCGTAGCCCGGCACCTGGTACATCTGCGCCTTCGCCTCGTCCGTCGGCTCGACCGAGATCCGGCGGAACCGGGGCAGCCCGGTTCCGGCGGGGATCAGCTTGCCGATGATCACGTTCTCCTTGAGCCCCATGAGCTGGTCGCTCTTGCGGTTCAGGGCGGCCTCGGTGAGCACGCGGGTCGTCTCCTGGAAGGAGGCGGCCGAGAGCCACGAGTCCGTCGCGAGGGAGGCCTTCGTGATGCCCATGAGCTCGGGACGGCCGGATGCCGGCTGCCCGCCCTCGGAGAGCACTCGACGGTTCTCGCGCTCGAAGGTGATGCGGTCCGCGAAGTCGCCGGGCAGCAGATCCGTGTCGCCCGACTCGATGATCGTCACGCGACGCAGCATCTGGCGCACGATGACCTCGATGTGCTTGGCGTGGATGTCCACGCCCTGGCTGATGTACACCTTCTGGACCTCGTCCACGAGGTGCTTCTGCACCGCACGGGGACCGAGGATGCGCAGCACCTGCTTGGGATCGACCGAGCCCTGGGAGAGCTGCTGGCCGACCTCGACGTGGTCGCCGTCGGCGACCAGCAGGCTGACGCGTCGCGGCACGTTGTAGGTGACCGGGTCGGTGCCGTCGTCGGGGGTGACCGTCAGACGGCGCTGCTTCTCGTTCTCCTCGATCTCCACGCGGCCCGCGGACTCCGTGATCGGCGCGAAGCCGGCAGGGGTACGCGCCTCGAAGAGCTCCTGCACACGCGGAAGACCGTGCGTGATGTCGCCGTCGGCGCTGGCCACACCACCGGTGTGGAAGGTGCGCATGGTCAGCTGCGTGCCGGGCTCGCCGATGGACTGGGCCGCGACGATGCCGACGGCCTCGCCGATGTCCACGAGCTGGCCGGTCGCGAGCGAGCGGCCGTAGCACAGCGCGCAGGTGCCGACGGCGGAGTCGCAGGTGAGCACAGAGCGCACCTTGATCTCGCGGACGCCGGCGTCGACCAGCTGGCCGATGAGCACATCGCCCACGTCGGAGCCCGCCGGAGCGACCTCCTTGCCCTCGGGGTCGAGGGCCGCCGTCGCGAGGGTCCGCCCGTACGCCGTGGTCTCGATGTTCTCGTCGGGGACCAGCGCACCGGCCTCCTCCGCGGCGATCTGCAGGGTCAGGCCCTTGGACGTGCCGCAGTCGGACTCGCGGACGATGACGTCCTGCGAGACGTCGACCAGACGACGCGTGAGGTAGCCCGACTGAGCGGTCTTCAGCGCCGTGTCCGCGAGGCCCTTGCGGGAGCCGTGCGAGGCGATGAAGTACTCCAGGACCGAGAGCCCCTCCTTGTAGTTGGAGAGGATCGGGCGCGGGATGATCTCGCCCTTCGGGTTCGTCACCAGACCGCGCATGCCGGCGATCTGGCGGATCTGCATCCAGTTGCCTCGAGCGCCCGAGTTCACCATCCGGTAGATGGAGTTGGTCGGGGTCTCCTCGAAGTTCTTCTGCATGGAGGCGTCGACCTCGTTGGTCGCCTTGGACCAGACGTCGATCAGCTCGGCGTTGCGCTCCGCCTCGGAGACCAGACCGAGGTCGCGGTTCTCCTGGATGCGGGCGGCCTGCTCCTCGTACTTCGAGAGGATCTCCTGCTTGTCCTCCGGCGCGATGACGTCGGAGAAGGCGAAGGAGACACCGCTGCGGGTCGACCACGAGAAGCCGTAGGACTTGAGCGCGTCGAGCGACGCGGCGACCTGCCCCTTCTCGTAGCGCTCGGCGAGCTCGTTGACGATCCCGCCCAGGCGCTTCTTGCCGACCTGGCCCTCCACGTAGGGGAAGTCCACCGGCAGGGTCTCGTTGAAGTAGACCGTGCCGAGCGTGGTCTCGAGGGTGATGGCGTCGCCCTCGGTCCAGCCCTCGGGGGCCTCCCAGCCGCGCGGCGGCACGACGTCCTCGAAGCGGATGCGCACGGGGGCGTTGAGCTCGAGGTCGCCGGCGTCGTTCGCCATGATCGCCTCGGCGATCGAGGCGAAGCTGCGGCCGGCGCCCTCGGCGTCCTCGCGGACCGTCGTCAGGTGGTACAGGCCGATGATCATGTCCTGCGCGGGCATGGTCACCGGACGGCCGTCCGAGGGCTTGAGGATGTTGTTGCTCGAGAGCATGAGGATGCGGGCCTCGGCCTGCGCCTCGGCGCTCAGGGGCAGGTGGACCGCCATCTGGTCGCCGTCGAAGTCCGCGTTGAAGGCGGCGCACACGAGCGGGTGCAGATGGATGGCCTTGCCCTCGACGAGCTGCGGCTCGAACGCCTGGATGCCCAGACGGTGCAGGGTGGGCGCACGGTTCAGCAGCACCGGGTGCTCGGTGATGACCTCCTCGAGCACGTCCCAGACCTCGGGGCGCGCACGCTCGACCATCCGCTTGGCGGCCTTCACGTTCTGCGCGTGGGAGAGGTCCACGAGGCGCTTCATGACGAAGGGCTTGAACAGCTCGAGGGCCATGCCCTTGGGCAGACCGCACTGGTGCAGGTGGAGCTGCGGACCGTTCACGATGACCGAGCGGCCCGAGTAGTCCACGCGCTTGCCCAGCAGGTTCTGGCGGAAGCGGCCCTGCTTGCCCTTGAGCATGTCGGAGAGCGACTTCAGCGGACGGTTGCCGGGGCCGGTCACCGGACGCCCGCGGCGGCCGTTGTCGAACAGCGAGTCGACCGACTCCTGCAGCATGCGCTTCTCGTTGTTCACGATGATCTCGGGCGCACCGAGATCGAGCAGCCGCTTGAGACGGTTGTTGCGGTTGATCACGCGGCGGTACAGGTCGTTGAGGTCGGAGGTCGCGAAGCGGCCGCCGTCCAGCTGCACCATCGGACGCAGATCCGGGGGGATCACCGGGACGCAGTCGAGCACCATGCCCTCGGGCGAGTTGGTGGTGGACCGGAACGCGGTGACGACCTTGAGCCGCTTGAGCGCGCGGGCCTTCTTCTGGCCCTTGCCGTTGGCGATGATCTCGCGCAGCGAGGCCGCCTCGGCCTCGAGGTCGAAGTCGCGCAGGCGCTGCTGGATCGCCTCGGCGCCCATGCCGCCCTCGAAGTACGTGCCGTAGCGCAGCTTCATGGCGCGGTACAGCTGCTCGTCGCCCTCGAGGTCGGCGACCTTGAGGCTCTTGAAGCGGTCCCAGATCGCGGTGACGCGAGCGATCTCGGCGTCGTACTTCTTGCGGATCTGCGCCTGCTCGCGCTCGGAGGAGTCGCGGACCTTGCGCTTCGCGTCGGCCTTGGCACCCTCCTCCTCGAGCTTGGCGAGGTCCTGCTCGGCGGAGACGGCGCGGTCGTTGATGGCCGCGTCGCGCTCGTTCTCGAGCTCCTTGACCTCGAGGTCGTAGCGGGCCTGCAGGTCGGGCAGGTCCTCGTGGCGGGCATCCTCGTCGACCGCGGTGATCATGTACGCGGCGAAGTAGATGATCTTCTCGAGGTCCTTGGGGGCCAGGTCCAGCAGGTAGCCGAGGCGGCTCGGCACACCCTTGAAGTACCAGATGTGGGTCACCGGGGCGGCGAGCTCCACGTGGCCCATGCGCTCACGGCGCACGGAGGACTTGGTGACCTCCACGCCGCAGCGCTCGCAGACGATGCCCTTGAAGCGGACACGCTTGTACTTCCCGCAGTAGCACTCCCAGTCCCGGGTGGGACCGAAGATGCGCTCGCAGAACAGGCCGTCCATCTCGGGCTTGAGGGTGCGGTAGTTGATGGTCTCGGGCTTCTTGACCTCGCCATGGGACCAGGTGCGGATATCGTCCGCGGTCGCGAGGCCGATGCGCAGCTCGTCGAAGGTGTTGACGTCGAGCACAGGTGTCCTTCTCTCGAATCTGAAGTCGGGTCGAATCGCTGTCTGAAGGTCGGGGGCGGGCCCGGGGGCCGGCCAGTGCGGCCGCGCTCCCCCGGGCTCGCGCCTCAGACCTCTTCGATGGAGCCGACGCCCTCGTGGGGACGGCGGGACAGGTCGATGCCGAGCTCCTCCGCGGCCCGGAACACCTCCTCGTCGTTCTCCTGCACCTCCTGGGCGGTGCCGTCGCTGGACAGCACCTCCACGTTCAGGCACAGGGACTGCATCTCCTTGAGGAGCACGCGGAAGGACTCCGGGATGCCCGGCTCCGGGACGTTCTCGCCCTTGACGATGGACTCGTAGACCTTCACACGGCCGGGGATGTCGTCCGACTTGATGGTCAGCAGCTCCTGGAGGGCGTAGGCGGCGCCGTACGCCTCCATCGCCCAGACCTCCATCTCTCCGAAGCGCTGGCCGCCGAACTGGGCCTTACCGCCCAGCGGCTGCTGCGTGATCATCGAGTAGGGGCCGGTCGAACGGGCGTGCAGCTTGTCGTCGACCAGGTGGTGGAGCTTCAGGATGTACATGTAGCCCACGGAGATCGGCTTGGGGAACGGCTCGCCGGAGCGGCCGTCGTACAGCTGCGCCTTGCCATCCTCCTTGACCATCCGCTCGCCGTCCCGGTTCGGGGTGTGGTTCGCGATGAGGCCCTCGAGCTCGGTGCCGGACAGGCCGTCGAACACCGGCACGGCGACGGGGGTGCCCGGCTCGCCGGTCAGCGCCGCGTCGGGCAGATCCTTGGCGGCGTCGGACTTCGGGTCCAGCGACCAGCCGTTCTTCGCGACCCAGCCGAGGTGGACCTCCATCACCTGGCCGATGTTCATGCGCCCGGGCACGCCCATCGGGTTGAGGATGATGTCGACCGGGGTGCCGTCCTCGAGGAAGGGCATGTCCTCCACGGGCAGGATCTTGGCGATGACGCCCTTGTTGCCGTGGCGGCCCGAGAGCTTGTCGCCGTCGGTGATCTTGCGCTTCTGGGCCACGTACACGCGGACCATCTCGTTGACGCCGGTGGGGAGGATCTCGGACTCGTCCTCCTCGGTGAACACCCGGACGCCGATGACGGTGCCCGACTCGCCGTGGGGGACGCGCAGCGAGGTGTCGCGCACCTCGCGGGCCTTCTCGCCGAAGATCGCGCGCAGCAGGCGCTCCTCGGGGGTCAGCTCGGTCTCGCCCTTCGGGGTGACCTTGCCGACCAGGATGTCGCCGGCCTCGACCTCGGCGCCGATGCGGATGATCCCGCGCTCGTCGAGGTCCGCCAGGACGTCGTCGCCGACGTTGGGGATGTCGCGGGTGATCTCCTCGCGGCCCAGCTTGGTGTCACGGGCGTCGACCTCGTGCTCCTCGATGTGGATCGAGGTGAGGACGTCGTCCTGGACCATGCGCGAGGACAGGATGATGCCGTCCTCGTAGTTGTGGCCCTCCCACGACATGAACGCGACCAGGAGGTTCTTGCCGAGCGCGAGCTCGCCCTCCTCCGTCGACGGGCCGTCGGCCAGGACCGAGCCGGCCTCGACGCGGTCGCCCTCGTTCCACAGCACGCGGTGGTTGTAGCAGTTGCCCGCGTTGGAGCGGTCGAACTTGCCGATCGGGTAGGTCTGACGGGTTCCGTCGTCGGCCATCACCGAGATGAGGTCGGCCGAGAGGTCCTCGATCACGCCCGGCTTCTCGGCGACGATGACGTCGCCCGCGTCGACCGCGGCACGACGCTCCATGCCGGTGCCGACCAGCGGCATCTCCGTGCGCATGAGCGGCACGGCCTGACGCTGCATGTTCGAGCCCATGAGGGCGCGGTTGGCGTCATCATGCTCGAGGAACGGGATCATGGCGGTCGCGACCGACACCATCTGGCGGGCCGAGACGTCCATGTAGTCCACCTCGTCGGCGGGGACCAGCTCGGGCTCGCCGCCGGTGAGGCGCGAGAGCACGGTCTCCTCGACGAAGGTGCCGTCCTCGTTCAGCGGGGCGTTGGCCTGCGCGATGACGTGGCGGTCCTCGTCGTCGGCCGTGAGGTAGACGATCTCGTCGGTGACCTCGCCGTTGGTGACCTTGCGGTACGGGGTCTCGACGAAGCCGAACGGGTTGATGCGCGCGAAGGTCGCGAGCGAGCCGATGAGGCCGATGTTCGGGCCCTCAGGAGTCTCGATCGGGCACATGCGGCCGTAGTGGCTCGGGTGGACGTCGCGGACCTCCATGCCCGCGCGGTCGCGCGAGAGGCCGCCCGGGCCCAGCGCCGAGAGGCGGCGCTTGTGGGTCAGGCCCGACAGCGGGTTGTTCTGGTCCATGAACTGCGAGAGCTGCGAGGTGCCGAAGAACTCCTTGATCGCCGCCGTCACCGGGCGGATGTTGATCAGGGTCAGCGGGGTGATCGCCTCGACGTCCTGCGTGGTCATGCGCTCGCGCACGACGCGCTCCATGCGCGACAGGCCCGTGCGGACCTGGTTCTGGATCAGCTCGCCCACCGCGCGGATGCGACGGTTGCCGAAGTGGTCGATGTCGTCGGTCTCGACCCGGAGGGTCTTGCCGTCGGCGCTCGTGGTCTCGCCGAGGCCGTCGTGCAGGGCCACCAGGTACTTGATGGTCGCGACGATGTCCTCGAGGGTCAGCGTGGACTGCGAGAGAGGGGCCTCGACGCCGAGCTTCTTGCCGATCTTGTAGCGGCCGACCTTCGCGAGGTCGTAGCGCTTGTCGTTGAAGTAGAGGTTGTTGAGCATCGCCTCGCCGGCATCGCGCGTGGGCGGCTCGCCCGGGCGCTGCTTGCGGTAGATGTCCAGCAGGGCCTCGTCCTGCGAGGTCGTGCGGTCCTTCTCGAGGGTCGAGCGCATGGACTCGAACTCGCCGAACTCGTCGAGGATCTCGCTCTGGGACATGCCGAGCGCCTGCAGCAGCGTGGTGACCGACTGCTTGCGCTTGCGGTCGATGCGCACGCCGACCTGATCGCGCTTGTCGACCTCGAACTCGAGCCAGGCGCCGCGCGAGGGGATGATCTTCGCGCCGAAGATGTGCTTGTCGCTGGTCTTGTCGACGCTCTCGTCGAAGTAGACGCCGGGCGAGCGCACGAGCTGCGAGACGACCACGCGCTCGGTGCCGTTGATGATGAAGGTGCCCTTGTCGGTCATGAGCGGGAAATCGCCCATGAAGACCGTCTGGGTCTTGATCTCGCCGGTCTCGTTGTTCATGAACTCGGCGATCACGTACAGCGGAGCGGAGTAGGTGAGGTCCTTCTCCTTGCACTCCTCGACCGTGTACTTCGGGTCGTCGAAGGTGTGGTCGCGGAAGGACAGCGCCATGTTGCCGGCGAAGTCCTCGATCGGGGAGATCTCCTCGAAGATGTCGGCCAGACCGGAGGTCTGCGGGACGTCCTCGCGTCCCGCGGACGCCGCCTCGGCGGCGCGCTCCTGCCAGAGCTCGTTGCCGAGCAGCCAGTCGAAGGAGGTGGTCTGGAGGCTCAGCAGGTCGGGGACCTGGAGCGGATCGCCGAGCTTGGCGAAGGTGACGCGCGGCGACGCCGTGCGCAGGGCGATGTCAGGGGTTCGATCGGTGCTCGAGGCAGCCAAGGGTGGTCCTTCCACAGGCCGGTGACAGTGGACCGCGCGGCGGCGTCCTCCCAGGTCGAGCAGAGGGTCAGCGGCTCTGCGCCTCGCATGGACCCAGCGGTGCCCGCAAGGGCTCCAGGGGGTTCGGCGGGCTGACGATCGAAGACGACACAGCGCAAAGAGAGAGCATACAGAAGATCACGGATGGACGCAACACCGCGAGCGCGGAGGGTCCATCCGCGTCGGCCGCCATATGCCTGGCGCGGAGGGCGGAGCCTCCTGTCTGGTTCTCGTCACCCGGCGCCTCGCGGCGTCGGGCCCCAGCGGCGGGGCGGGCACCGGGCCCGGCCTCTCACGTCGCACCATCGGTGCGGTATCGCCGACGGGAGCAGTCGACAGGAACAGCTCTCGATCAGGGAACAGAATGCGCCGTGCTCGCCCGCGAGTCAAGCAGGCGCGCAGGATGCACAGGTGCGTCGGCCCCGTCGTACGACGGCGCCGCGTCCGACCCCCGGTCGGCGCGGCGGGGCCGCGAGAGGCCCCGGCGCTCAGATCCAGCGGGCGCGGCGCATGAGGACGCCGACCGCGAGCGTGGGCACCAGCACGAGCACGACGGCGATCGCGAGCCCCACCGGCGAGCCGAAGCCCGGGTAGGGGACGTTGATCCCGAACCATCCTGTGACCAGGGTCGGGATCGACACCACCGCGGCCCAGCCGGCGAGCTTGCGCATCACGACGTTCAGGTGCTGGCCCTGGAGCGCGAGATGGGTCTGCACGACGGAGGTGAGGGTCTCGTGCTGCGAGTCGAGCCATTCCTCGGTCCGCGCGGCGTGGTCCGCGAGCTCCGCGTGGAGCGAGCGCAGCTCGAGGGCCCCCGGGCGAGCGGACGGCGAAGTCCGCTCGGGGCCGGGCGCGGCGGCCGCGCTCCCCCGACTCTCGGTCGTCTCGGTCGTCTCGGTCGTCTCGGTCGTCTCGGTCGTCTCGGGACGCAGGCGATCGATCACCGAGGCCATCGGCTGGATCCAGCGTCGCAGGCGAGTCAGCTCGCCCCGCAGCGCCGCGGCGACGGTCTCTATCCCCGCACCCCGGCCCGCCGCCTCGAAGACGTCGTCCTCGAGGTCGTCCAGGCGGTCGTCCATCCACTGCGCCGCCCAGAACTGCGCGTCCACCACGTCGTCGAGCACGAGATGGGCGAGGCCCGAGGCCCCCAGCGGCGCCCCCTCGTCCTCGGCCCAGGCCCCGCGCACGGCGGAGAGGTCGAACGCGTCGTCGGACCGGACGGTGACCACTCCCCCCGGGTGCACGAAGCCGGCGATCCGCGTCGCGCGGAACTGGTCCTCACCGCGCCGCGGCTGGGGCGCCTCCTCCTCGGGCGCCTCCGGGTCCCCTCCGAGCGCTGCGCGGACGGCCTCGCCGACGGGGACCGGCGCATACACGATGAAGGCGAGATGATCCGCGTGATGCACGGCCTTGGGCCTCGCGTGCCGGCCGAGGATGCCCTCGATCTCCGTGCGGCGCAGGCCGAGCGCCTCGGCGACCTCGGAGGCCGCTCCCCCGTCGACGGCACCGGCACCGTCGACGGGTCGGGCCCCGTCGGCGACGTCGGCGACGTCGGCGGGGCCCTCATCCTGCACGAGGTCGAGCCAGAGGGTCGGGCCGTCGGTCCGGGAGAGGCGCGAGCGCAGATCCGCGAGGGGCACGTCGACCTCGGACAGGGACCACCCGTCGTCGGTGGTGCCGGACAGGGACAGGCAGCGCACGGTGGTCATGGGCCCATCCTGCCCGCGTCCGGGCATGCGCAAGGGCCGCCCCGCCGAAGCGGGACGGCCCTTGCCAGCAGATGTGCGCCGTGGGCGCCGCAGCGCGGATCCGGACTCAGTCCGACTCCGGCTCCGGGCGCCCGGGCGCCGTCATCACTTGACGGTGACGGAGGCGCCGGCGCCCTCGAGCTGCTCCTTGGCCTTCTCGGCGGCGTCCTTGGTCGCCTTCTCGAGAACCGGCTTGGGGGCGCCGTCGACGAGGTCCTTGGCCTCCTTCAGGCCGAGACCGGTCAGAGCGCGCACCTCCTTGATGACGGCGATCTTCGCGGAGCCGGCGCCCTCGAGGACGACGTCGAACTCGTCCTTCTCCTCCTCGACGGGGGCCTCGCCACCGGCGGCGCCGCCGGCCGCGGCGACGGCCACGGGGGCCGCGGCGGTGACGTCGAAGATCTCCTCGAACTGCTTCACGAACTCGGAGAGCTCGATGAGGGACATCTCCTTGAAAGCCTCGATGAGCTCGTCGTTGCTGAGCTTCGCCATGATGGGCGTTCCTTCCTGTTCAGGAGCCGTGGGGCTCCGTGCGTGGGGCGGCGCTCTCGCGCCTGGTCAAGCGGACCTCCGCCGATGCGGCCGACGGGAGGTCGAGGTCAGCGCCGACGCGCTGAGGTGTGCGATGCCGAGGGCACGAGCCGTGGGGCTCAGGCCTCCTGCTTCGCACGCAGCGCGTCCACAGTGCGCGCCGCCTTCGACAGCGGCGCCTGGAACACGGCAGCGGCCTTGGACAGGTTCGCCTTGAAGGCGCCTGCTGCCTTGGCCAGCAGCACCTCGCGGGACTCGAGGTCCGCGAGGGTCTTCACGTCGTCCTCCGAGAGGGCCTTGCCCTCGAAGAAACCGGACTTGACGACGAGATTCTCGTTGCCCTTGGCGAAGTCACGCAGGGCCTTGGCCGGAGCGACCGGCTCACCCTTGATGAAGGCGATGGCGGTGGGGCCGGCCAGCTTGCCCTCGAACGCGTCGATGCCGGCCTCGCGGGCGGCGATCTCCGTGAGCGTGTTCTTCACCACGGCGTAGGTGGTGTCAGCACCCAGCGAGCGGCGCAGCTGCTGGAGCTGCGTGACGCTGAGGCCGCGGTACTCGGTGAGAACGGCGGCGTCGGACTCACGGAACAGCTGCGTGAGCTCGGCGACGGCGTCCACCTTCTCGGGCTTCGCCATGGCCCTCCTTCCAGAGGTCTCGGGCCGACGGCTGAAGGGCCCGCCCGACGGGTCCGCCCGGGAGCGGACCGATCTGCAGCGGACACGGAAAAGGCCTCGACACGCAGGTGTCGAGGCCCGGACGCACTCGGCTCGCACAGCGCGGCGTGCAGGAGGATCGCGATCCTCCGCTGCCGCACCCGGTCTCCCGGGGCGCGAGCGACCGTGCAGCGGTCGTTCGGTTCACCTGCGCAGGCCGTCCCCGTGGGGATTCCTTCGGTCGAGCCCGGTGGCGGGCACGACGACCGGCGGTCTTCGGTAGGTCCAGAGTAGCCGAGGCGCGTGCGGGGGCGCCATCCGATGGGCGGCGACCTCGCTCACATCCACGGGCGGAGCGGGGCGGGGCGGGGCACGGCAAGGGCGCGCGGCGGGAGCGGGAACCGGGGGCGGCTCGGCGGCACCGCTGTCATGGAACGGCCCCGGCGCGACACTCGTGCGTATATCTGCACGGACTGCCGCCACAGGCCGTGCGACGACAATCGACACCGCACCGCACCGTGTGAGGACGGCCGACGGCACGAGGACGACCGACGCGGCGCTGGGCCGCGCGATCCGTCGGCCCGTCGGGCCGTCGTCGCTGCCGAGGAACGAGGAAGCCCCGCACCGACGGATCGGTGCGGGGCTTCGATGCGCGTCCTGCGCGTCGGGCCGACGAGGGTGCGGGGCACCCGTTCGGAAACTCGGCGCGGAACGGCGTCGAGGGACGATGAGTCTCAGGCGGCCTCGTCGGTGTCCTCGGTGAGGTTGCGCGTGCGGTTCACGTCGACCGGGACGCCCGGGCCCATGGTGGTGGACACGGTGATCTTGCTGATGTAGCGGCCCTTCGAGGAGGACGGCTTCAGTCGCAGGATCTCCTCGAGCGCTGCCACGTAGTTCTCGGTGAGCTGCGCATCGGAGAAGGAGACCTTCCCGATGATGAAGTGCAGGTTCGCCGCACGGTCCACGCGGAACTCGATCTTGCCGCCCTTGATGTCGGACACGGCCTTGGCGGTGTCCATCGTGACGGTGCCGGTCTTGGGGTTCGGCATGAGGCCGCGGGGGCCGAGCACGCGGCCCAGCTTCCCGACCTTGCCCATGAGGTTCGGCGTGGCCACGGCCGCGTCGAAGTCGGTCCAGCCGCCGGCGACCTTCTCGACGAGGTCGTCGTCGCCGACCTCGTCGGCGCCCGCCGCCAGAGCGGCCTCGGCCTGCGCACCGGTCGCGAAGACGATCACGCGGGCGGTCTTGCCGGTGCCGTTGGGCAGGTTGACGGTGCCGCGCACCATCTGGTCGGCCTGGCGCGGATCCACGCCCAGGCGCATGGCGACCTCGACGGAGGCGTCGAACTTCGCCGGGGAGGTCTTCTGCGCCAGACGGATCGCGTCCAGCGGCGAGTAGTAGCGGCTCTCGTCGATCTTGGCCGCTGCGTCCTTGTACGACTTGCTCTTGAATGCCATCGTGATCAGCCCTCCACCGTGATGCCCATGGACCGAGCGGTCCCGGCCACGATCTTCGCGGCCGCGTCGATGTCGTTCGCGTTCAGGTCCGGCATCTTCGTCTCCGCGATCTCGCGGACCTGGTCCATCGAGATCTTGCCGACCTTGTCGGTGTGCGGGGTCGCAGAGCCCTTCTGCAGGCCGGCGGCCTTCTTGATCAGCTCGGCGGCCGGCGGCGTCTTGGTCACGAACGTGAACGAGCGGTCCTCGTACACGGTGATCTCGACCGGGATGATGTTGCCGCGCTGGTCGGCCGTCCGGTCGTTGTACGCCTTGACGAACTCCATCATGTTCACGCCGGCAGCGCCGAGCGCGGGACCCACGGGTGGCGCAGGGGTGGCCTGGCCGGCCTGGATCTGGAGCTTGATGATGCTCGCGATCTTCTTCTTGGGAGCCATTGCTCTTCCTTCTGTGGTCGTGGTCCGGGCGGAGCTCATCAAGCTCCTCCCACCTGCGGCTCCCCGGACGGGCCGGGGGCCGGCGGCCGCCCGGCGGGCCGGGCGGCCTGCGGCGCCGTGACGGATCAGGACGCCGATGGCATCCCGACGGATCGGGACGCCGATGGCGCGGGACTCGAGCGCGGGGCTCGAGGGGCTGCGCCGAGCCGGACTCGGATCAGATCTTGGCGACCTGGTCGAAGGCCAGCTCCACCGGGGTCTCGCGTCCGAAGATGGACACGAGGACCTGGAGCTTCTGGTGCTCGCCGTCGATCTCGGAGATCGTGGCGGGCATGGTCTCGAACGGACCGTCCATGACGGTCACGGACTCGCCGACGGCGAAGGCGGGGATCTTCTGCGCGGCGGCGGCGCGCGAGGAGCCGCCCGCGGTGGACGAGCGCTTCTTCTCGGGCAGCCCGATGCTCGGCTCGAGCAGCGAGAAGATCTCGTCGAAGGTCAGCGGGGTCGGGTCGGTCGCGTTGCCCACGAAGCCGGTGACGCCGGGGGTGTCGCGCACGACCCGCCAGGACTCGTCGGTCAGGTCCATGCGCACGAGGACGTACCCGGGGACCCGCACGCGGCGGACGACCTTCTTCTGACCGTTCTTGATCTCGGTCGCATCCTCCATGGGGACCTCGATCTGGAAGATGAAATCCTCCATGTTCTGGGTCTCGATGCGCGTCGTGAGCTGCGTCTTCACGCGGTTCTCGTGACCGGAGTAGGAGTGGACGACGTACCACTCGCCCAGGGCCGAGCGCAGCTGGCGCTTGAGCGCGGCGATCTGCTCCTCGGCGCTCGGGCCCTCGTCGGAGGCCTCCCCGCCCTCGGGGGCGTCGGCCGCGGCGGGAGCGGGCCCCTCGGATGCGGTCCCGTCCGAGGAGTCGTCGTCGGAGGAGCCGCTCTCCGCAGATGCCTCGCCGTCCGCGGGCTCGTCGGCCGGGGCCCCGTCGGAAGCGCCTTCGGCGCCGGCGTCGCCCCCGGTGCTCTGCTCGCCCTCGGCGGCAGCTGCGGCGTCCTCGCCGTCGGCGGCCTCGGGTGTCGCGGAGTCATCGGGACGGCCGGACTCGGGGGACGCGGAGAACGCGAGAGAGGAGTCGACGCCCTCGTAGGTGTCCTCGAAGGAGTCGGACTGGTCGTTCGCCACCGTGAACCTGCTTTCCTACCGGCTGTGGATCGGGTCGGGCGCTTCGGCCCCGCACGCGCTCGGCGCGGACTCAGAGCCCGGAGTCGGGGACCACGAAGGTGATCCGGGACAGCCAGCCGAAGACGAAATCGAGGCCGAACACCAGAAGGATCATCACGAAGACGAACATGAGGACGGTCACCGCGTACACGGCGAGCTCCTTGCGCGTCGGGATGACGACCTTCTTGAGCTCAGCGATGACCTGGCGGACGAACAGGCCGATCGCCACGAACGGGTTCCTGGACCCGTCGTCCTTGCGGCGCCCCTCGTGGGGGGTCGCCGGGGAGGTGTGGCTGGAGCTCACTCTGGTCTGTCCGATCTCGTCGGGTGCATCCGCGTCCGTCCGGACGTCTGGTCCGATCGGACGAGCAGGGCAGACAGGACTCGAACCTGCAACCTGCGGTTTTGGAGACCGCTGCGCTACCAATTGCGCCACTGCCCTTCGCAGGATCTCTCCTGCGAGGTCCTCCCTGGTGGGTTGGTTCCGGGCGGCGCGAGTCCGCCGGACCCTGAGGACCGACGAACAGCATACCCATGACCCGGCGCACGGGCGAATCCCCCGCGTCCCGGATCACACCGGGGACCTGCGCAGGCCGCGCCTCAGACCCGGGCGAGCGGCCGACGGGGCCCGGGCCGGCGCGCGATCTGGCACGTTCACCTGCGCTCTGCCAGGATGTGGAGGGTGAACGAGAACACGCCCTCCGCAGCCTCCCAGCCCTCCCAGACCGCCGCGCCGTCGGCCGCCGCCGGCGCCGGAGGAGGAGCGTCCGCGCGGCGCCTCTCCGCGCGCATCGGGGCGATCGCCGAGTCCGCGACCCTCGCGGTGGACGCGAAGGCGAAGGCGCTGAAGGCAGCCGGGCGTCCGGTCATCGGCTTCGGCGCGGGCGAACCGGACTTCCCGACCCCCGCGCACGTCGTCGCCGCCGCCCAGGACGCCGCCGCCGACCCGCGCAACCATCGCTACAGTCCCGCCGCGGGTCTTCCCGATCTGCGCAAGGCGATCGCCGAGGCGACGCTGCGCACCGACGGCATCGAGGTCGATCCCGCGCAGGTGCTCGTCACCAACGGCGGCAAGCAGGCCGTCTACGAGGCCTTCGCGAGCCTGCTGGACCCGGGCGACGAGGTCATCCTGCCCGCCCCCTACTGGACCACCTACCCCGAGGCGATCCGCCTCGCCGGCGCCCGCGAGGTCGAGGTGCTCTCCGGTGCGGACCAGGACTACCTGCCCACGCTCGCGCAGCTCGAGGCCTCGCGCACCCCCGCGACCCGGGCGATCCTGCTGTGCTCGCCGTCGAACCCGACGGGCTCCGTGATGAGCCGGGCGCAGCTCGAGGAGATCGGCCGCTGGGCGCTCGAGCACGGGATCTGGGTGATCTCCGACGAGATCTACCAGCACCTCACCTACGACGGCGTCCCCTTCGTCTCGATCCTGGATGCCGTGCCCGAGCTCGCCGAGACCACGGTGCTCCTCAACGGGGTCGCCAAGACCTTCGCGATGACCGGCTGGCGCGTGGGCTGGATGATCGGCCCGAAGGACATCGTCAAGGGCGCCTCGAACCTGCAGTCCCACCTCACCAGCAACGTCAACAACGTCGCGCAGCGGGCGGCGCTCGCCGCGCTCACCGGGCCGATGGACGACGTGGAGAGGATGCGCGGGGCCTTCGACCGCCGTCGCCGCGCCATCGTCCAGGCGCTCTCGAGCATCGACGGATTCCGCGTGCCCACCCCGGAGGGCGCCTTCTACGCCTTCCCGGATGTGACAGCGGTGCTGGGCCGCACGATCCGCGGCACGCACGTGGAGACCAGCACCGATCTCGCCGAGGCGATCCTCGAGCACGCCGAGGTCGCGGCCGTCCCGGGCGAGGCCTTCGGCGCCCCCGGGCACCTGCGCTTCTCCTACGCCCTGGCCGACGAGGACCTCGCCGAGGGCATGGAGCGCCTGGCCGCACTGCTCGCCGAGTGAGCACGCCCGCCCGGCGCGACCTCCGGACCCTCCCCAAGGCGCACCTGCACCTGCACTTCACGGGGTCGATGCGCCGGGACACGCTCGTGTCGATGGCCGCCGAGCGCGGCATCCGCCTGCCGCGGATCCTGCACGCCGACGAGGCGCTGCACGTGGACGCCACGCGCCGCGGCTGGTTCCGCTTCCAGCGCCAGTACGACGCCGCGCGCCACGTCGTCGACGGCGAGGGGGCGATGCGCCGGATCGTGCGCGAGGCCGCCGAGGACGACCTCGCGGAGGGCTCCGGTCGGCTCGAGCTGCAGGTCGACCCCACGGGCTACGCGGGGCACGTCGGCGGCATCACCCCGGCGCTCGAGATCGTCCTCGACGAGGCCGAGCGCACCGAGCGCGCCCTGGGTCTGAGCATCGGGATCGTGGTCGCCGCCTCCCGCACGCGCCATCCGCTGGACGCGCGCACCCTCGCGCGGCTGGCCGCGCGCAACGCCGATCGCGTGGTCGGCTTCGGCCTCTCGAACGACGAGCGCCGCGGCGCGACCTCGGAGTTCGCGCCGGCGTTCCGCATCGCCCGCGAGGCGGGGCTGGCCTCGGTGCCGCACGGCGGCGAGCTGCTGGGGCCCGACCATCTCCGCGAGGTCGTCGACCATCTGCATCCCGATCGGCTCGGCCACGGGGTGCGATCGGCCGACGACCCGCGCCTGCTCGAGCGCCTCGCCGGTCAGGGCGTGGGACTCGAGGTGTGCCCCGCCTCGAACGCGGCGCTCGGGGTGTACCCCTCGGCCGGGGACGTGCCCCTGCGGCGGCTGCGGGAGGCGGGAGCGCAGATCGCGCTGGGTGCCGACGACCCGCTGCTGTTCGGCTCGCGGCTGCTCGCGCAGTACGAGATCGCACGGGAGGCGGGCTTCTCCGACGCCGAGCTCGCGGGCCTCGCGGCCGACTCGATCCGCCTCTCGCGGGCCGACGCGGCGACCCGCGAACGCCTGCTCGCCGGGGTCGGGGCGTGGCTCGACGCGGAGCCGAGCGTCCGCTCCCTCGGCTGAGCCTCAGCGGTCCTGGCCGGCGCCGTCCTCCGGGAGGGCGAGGAAGAACGCCGGGGAGCCGAGGCCCTCGCGGGCGAAGGCATCGGCGATCGCCCGGGCGACGTCCTGGGCGGCGTCCGCCTCCACCAGGGCGATCGTCGAGCCGCCGAATCCGCCGCCGGTCATGCGGGAGCCGTGCGCTCCGGCCGCTCGGGCGGCGTCCACGGCGACGTCGAGCGCGGGGACGGTGACCTCGTAGTCGTCGCGCAGGGAGTCGTGGGAGGCGTTCAGCAGGGCGCCGAGCTGCGCGACGCCCTCGCGGACGCTGCCGCGCTCGAGCAGCGCGTCGAAGTCCCGCACGCGCTGGATCTCCGTGATCACGTGCCGCGCGCGGCGGCGGACCACGTCGTCGTCGATCCGGCCCAGGGCCTCGTCGAGACCCGCCGGATCGATGTCGCGCAGGGTCTCCACGCCCAGGATCTCCGCCGCGCGCTCGCTGTCACGGCGACGGTCGGCGTACTCGCCGCCGGCATGGGAGTGCTCTGCGCGGGTGTCGGTGATGAGCAGCGCGAGGCCCTGGCCGGCGAGGTCCCAGGCCACGGTGGTGGTCGAGAAGTCGCGACAGTCCAGCACCAGCGCGCAGCCCTCGCGGGCGAGCACCGAGGCGGACTGGTCGAGGCCGCCCGTCGAGGCGCCCACGAAGTCGTTCTCGGCGGAGATGCAGGCGCGCACGCGCTCGAGGGGCGTCGTCCCCAGCGTCAGCAGCGACTCCAGGGCCTCGGCGCTCGCGCACTCGACGGACGCGCTCGAGGAGAGCCCGGAGCCCAGCGGCACATGCCCGTCGAGGTAGATGTCCACGCCCTGCTGGACGGCGCCGCTGATGAAGGGGCGCAGCGCCCACAGCACACCGGTCACGTAGGCGGGCCAGCCCTCGACGGCGCCCGGGGCGAGATCCCCGGCCTGTCCCTCGAAGACGACCTCGCTCTGGGCGGAGCGCACGCGCACCAGGTCCGTGGGCGTGCGGGCCGCGGCGACGAAGCAGCGGTGCGAGATCGCCATCGGCAGGCACAGGCCGTCCTGGTAGTCGACGTGCTCGCCGATGATGTTCACGCGGCCCGGGGCGGACCACACGCCATCGGGCTCGTATCCGAAGGCTTCGGCGAAGGCGCGGGCGGTGGCGTCCACGGCCTCGCCGCGATCGGGGGCCTCGAGGATGACGGCGTCGCTCGACATGGGGGTGCGGTTCCTTCTGGTCGGGGGTCGGCCCGTGCGGGCCGGTCTCTGGTTCCGCCCTCGCGAGCGGCGGGGCTCAGGGGCGCGGGGCCAGGCAGCTGACGGACGGCGAGGGGATCGGATCGGAGACGATCCTGAGGTCCCGGCCGTCGAAGCGCAGGACATCGATGCGGTCCGCCTCCTGCGCGGCGACCAGGATATGCCCCTGCGCCTGGGTGAAGTGGCGCGGGTGGGCGCCCACCCCGATCTCGGAGACCAGCTGCGGTGCGATCTGGCCGCGGTCGAGCACGCTGAGGGTGTTCGGGCCGCGGTTGGCGACCAGCAGATGGTGCTCGTCGGCCGTGAGCTCGAGATGGGACACGGCGTTCTCCCCCTCGAGGCCGCTCGCGGGGACGCTCGAGGAGACCTTCCAGCTGGCCTCGATCGAGGACCCGTCGCCCACGAACTGCCGTTCGGTGCTGCCGGGCCTGGCGCGCACGGCGGTCGCGATGCGGCCGTTGAGCTCGCAGGAGACGTGCAGCTCGGAGCTCTCGTGGTCGGCTGCGAGGTGCCGGGGCCCGCTCCCCCGCTCGAGCGCGATCTCCGCGGCCAGATCGATGTGCCCGTCGATGTCCTGCCGGTAGAGCATCACGCGGTCCAGGCCCAGGTCCGGCACGGCGACGAGGTCGGTGCCGGGCAGGAGCACGGCCTGGTGGGGGTGGGCGGCGCGCCCCTCGCCGAAGTCGCCGTGGTCGTCCTCGTCGATGAGCGAGACGGGGATGCCGTCCTCGTCGAGCGCGAGCGTCTCGACGCTGCCCGAGCCGTACTGGGCGACGATGAGGGTGCGGCCGTCGGGCCCCAGGGCGAGATGGCAGCCGCCCTCCCCGCGCAGGGCGATGTCCGCGACGGTCCCGAGGGAGGAGAGGTCCTCGCTCGGGCGCAGCGCGAGCACGTGGGTGGGGCTGGTCTCGGTGACCGCGTACAGCAGCGCGCCGTCCTCGCTCCAGAGGACGAACGAGGGGTCCGGGACCTCGGCGCGGGCGAGGACCTCGGCGCGGGCGAGGACCTCGACGCCGCCGACGGGCCCGTCGGACCCGGTCGAGTCGTCGGACGCGGTCGATGCATCGCTCCCCGCGCCCGGGGACCATCGCAGCAGCTCGATGCCGCTGCCCCGGCCGGACCCGGAGGTCGAGTAGCAGCCCGTGGCGAGGAGTGTGGTGGTCATCGGTCCTCCTGGGTGGGGGCGTCGCTCCGTCGCGCGCCGTCGGTGGTGCCGGATCCGCCGTGGCCGCTCGGACCGCCCACGGCCCCTGAGGGAGCGTCGAGATCGAGCTCCTGCTGGAGGTCGTGGAGGACCGACGGCGGCAGGGCCGACATCTCTCCGGTCATCGTAGAGGGTTCGATGCGGCCCGCGTCGCGCCGACGGCGCCGAGGGAGCGTCAGACGACGACGGCGAGGCGTCTGGAAGGGCGTCGCGACGACGGGCGTGAACGCCCAGCCCGCCGCGCCGCGACGGCTCAGCACGCGGGTCGCGAGCAGCTGGCCGAGCACGGCGCCCGCGGCGATCGCCACGGCGATCTCCGCCGCGCTGAACAGCTCGGCGCCGCCGCGGCCGATGTCCTCGCTCAGCGCGAGCAGCCCGCGGTAGATGCGGCTGCCGGGCACCAGCGGGATGATCCCGCCCATCATCAGGGCGAGCGCGGGGGCGCGCACCCGACGGGCCACGAGCACGGCGAGCACGCCGACCGCGAACGCCGCGCACGCGGAGGCCCAGACGCGGTCGAACACGAACTCGGTGAGCAGGTAGACGACGACCGCGGAGACCGAGGAGACCATGGCCATCCAGCCCAGCACCCGGGCCGGGGTGAAGGTGCCGACGGCGAAACCGAGGCCCATCACGGCGCCGGAGACGGCGGCCGCGACCAGGGAGGCCAGGGTCACGGGCGCGGACGCCTCGACCGAGATGTGGAGGCCGAGCAGCTCCGCCCCGAGGAGCCCGGCGCGCACGCCCACCACGATGCCCACGGTGAGCATGAGCGTCTCCAGGATGCGGGCCGACGCGGTGACGTACCAGCCGGTGATCGCATCCTGCATGGACCCGATCGAGGCGAGCCCCGCGAGCAGCACGATGATGCAGGCCACCACCACGATGGCCGAGTTCTGGGCGGGTGCGAGGGCGTGCAGCACCACGGCCACGACGACCCCGATGAGCCCGCCCGCGGCCTGCCCGAAGAACATGGGGATCTGGCGCGCCGCCATCACCTCGGTGAGGGCGACCAGGGCGCCGCTGGCGAGGGTGGCGGTGAGCACCACGAGTATCGTGCCCCCGAAGCTGAAGGCCGCGGCACCGCCCATCACCGCGAACCCCAGGAACGCGAGCCACCGCGGATAGTGCGGTCTCTGCTGCGGGATCGAGCGGACCTGGACGAGCGCCTCCTCGAGGCTCACGGTGCCCAGGATGTAGTGCTCGGTCACCTCCTCGAAGGCCGAGAGGCGCGCGAAGTCCTGCACGCGGCTGCCGGTCGCGCGGATCCTCGTGAACGGCGTCGAGTAGTCGTCGGGGAGGTAGGACAGCGACACCTGGTTGAAGGTGACCTCCACCACGACATCACGGAGACCCGAGGAGCTGATGATCCTCAGCACGGTCGCCGTGACCTCGGAGGCGGCGGCTCCGTTGCTCAGCAGACCCTCGCCGACGCGCATGGCGAGGTCGAAGACGGAGTGCAGGCGGACGATGTCGGTGGGCACGGCCCGAATCGTGTCACACTGACGGGCGCCCGCGCGCCACCCCTCCGACGGATGACCCTGCGCGCACGGCTCCTCGGAAGGAAGACATCTGTGAACGACTCCGACGCGACCGGCGCGAACCCCGCGTCCTCGGCCCCCTCCCCCTCCGCGACCCCGGAGCAGGCGTTCACCGCGCTGCTCGAGGGCAACCGGCGGTTCGTCGACGGCGATGTGCTGCACCCGCACCAGGACGAGGCGCGCAGGCGCCTGCTCGAGACGGGCCAGGCCCCCTACGCCTCGGTGCTGGGGTGCTCGGACTCCCGCGTGCCCGTCGAGCTGCTGTTCGACCAGGGCTTCGGCGACGTGTTCGTCTCCCGCAACGCGGGCCACGTCCTGGGACGCTCGATGCAGGCATCGGTCGAGTTCGCCGTCGCCGTGCTGGGCGTGCGGGTCGTGCTGGTGCTGGGCCATGAGTCCTGCGGCGCCGTCGGCGCGACCGTCGAGGCGATCCAGGAGGGCACCCAGCTGCCCGGTGAGATGCCGATCCTCGTCGAGCACGTGCGCGACCACCTCGATCCCGAGGACCCCGCCGCGCACGCCGTCGAGGCCCACGTGCTGGGCACCCTCGACGAGCTGCGCGAGCGCTCGAGCATCGTGCGCGAGGCCGAGGAGCGCGGGGAGATCGTGCTGTCGGGCGCCGTCTACGGGCTCACGGGCGGCGCCGTGCGCGTGGTCAGCGGACCGGAGGCCTGAGGGCGGGGCCCGACGGGGCTCGACCCGTCGGGGCTCGGCCCGTCGGGCCCGACATCGAGCGCCCGGCGACCGGCGTGCTCAGAGGTTGGGCGCCGCGGAGAGCACCGCGAGGCCGCCTGCGAGCACGAGCATCACGAGCACGTCCAGCCCCCGCGAGCGCACCACGAGCGCCCCGAGCAGCGAGGCCGGCAGGCACGCCCGCAGCAGGGCGACCACGAGCAGCATCGCGGCGAGCGAGCGACCGGCCACGACGGCACTGGTGAACGCGCCGAACCCGAGGATCGCCACGAGCGCGATGAGCGCGAGCAGCAGGAGGGTCTGACGGCGCAGCCCCTCGCCCAGCGGCACCCGGCGCGGGCCGCGCGGGGCGGAGCCGACGGCATCGGCGTGGGCGTCGTGCCCCGCGTCGGCGTGCGCTCCGTGCCCCGCGCCGGCGCCCGCCTCGGGGCCGACGCCGGGACCCGGGGACCTGCTCGGCGACATGCGCGCCATCGTACGGGCTGAGGATGAGCACGGGGTCCGCGACCGGCGGGGCCGCGTGCGCCGGCCCCCGACGCACGGCTGTCCCGTCGGCGGGACGATCTGCGCATCGGCCCCGCACCGTCCGCGCCGCACCCGGCGCGTCGTTCCCCGCCCGTCTAGGGTGGGGACGGGCCGTCGAGGACGTCGGCCCGAGCCGCGATCCGAGGAGAAGCATCCGATGACCACCCCGTCTGCGCCCGAGACCGCCGCACCCGGTCGACTGGAGCACGACCTGCTGGGAGACCGCGAGGTCCCCGGTGACGCCTACTACGGCATCCAGACCCTGCGGGCGCAGGAGAACTTCCGCATCACCGGTGTCCCGGTCTCCCACTTCCCGGAGCTCATCGTCGCCCTCGCCCACGTCAAGCGGGCGGCCGCCCGCGCGAACCATGAGCTGGGCGCGCTCGACGACGAGCGCGCCGCCGCGATCGAGCAGGCCTGCCAGGAGATCGCGGACGGCCAGCTGCACGAGCAGTTCGTGGTCGACGTGATCCAGGGCGGCGCCGGCACGAGCACCAATATGAACGCCAACGAGGTCATCGCGAACCGCGCCCTGGAGATCATGGGGCACGCCAAGGGCGAGTACGAGCATCTGCACCCCAACAACCACGTGAACCTCGCCCAGTCCACCAACGACGTGTATCCGACGGCCGTCCGCCTCGCGCTGCTGCTGAGCTTCCCGAAGCTCGCCGACGCCATGGACGGCCTCATCGTCGCGCTGCGCGAGAAGGGCGACGAGTTCGCGGACGTCCTGAAGATGGGTCGCACGCAGATGCAGGACGCCGTGCCGATGACGCTCGGCCAGGAGTTCCACGCCTGGGCCACCACGATCTCCGAGGACATCGAGCGCCTGACCCGCACCGGCCGCCTGTTCAAGGAGATCAACCTGGGTGCGACGGCGATCGGCACGGGCATCACCACCGACCCCCGCTATGCGCAGCTCGCGGCGGCGGACCTCTCCGAGATCTCCGGCGTGGACTTCGTGGTCGCCGACGACCTCGTGGAGGCCACGAGCGACACGGGCGCGTTCGTCACCTTCTCCGGCGTGCTCAAGCGCATCGCGGTGAAGATCTCCAAGATCTGCAACGACCTGCGCCTCCTGAGCTCCGGCCCCCGCGCGGGGCTCGCCGAGATCCGCCTGCCCGCGGTGCAGCCCGGCAGCTCGATCATGCCCGGCAAGGTGAACCCCGTGATCCCGGAGGTCGTCAACCAGGTCGCCTTCGAGGTCATCGGCAACGACCTCACCGTGACCTTCGCCGCCGAGGCCGGGCAGCTGCAGCTGAACGCCTTCGAGCCCGTGATCGCCTTCAACATCCTCGAGTCGATGCTCTCGATGACCCATGCGATGTCGACCCTCGCCGACCGCTGCGTGCGCGGCATCGAGCCCAACCACCAGGTGCTCGAGGACTACGTGGAGCGCTCGATCGGCGTGGTCACCGCCCTCGTGCCGGTGATCGGCTACGCCGCCGCGACCGACGTCGCGCGCACCGCTCTCGAGACGGGCCGGCCCGTCCGCGACCTGGTGCTCGAGGCAGGGCTGCTGGACGAGGCGCACCTGAGCGCACTGCTCTCCCCCACCATGATGACCCGCCCCCATCGTCCGACGCCGACCGGCACCATCCCCGTGGTCGACCCGGCCACGGACTCCGGCGAGGTGCCGCGCATGGTGGCCGACGACAATGCGGTGACCGAGACGGGTCGCTGACAGCGCCCGTGCCCGATGCGCGAGGCCCCGAGGAGCAGTGCTTCCCGGGGCCTCGCGCATCCTCGCCCTCGCCGAAGGCGGATGCCGACTACTCGTCGGCCTCCTCCTTCTTGCCGCGCATGACGAGCTTGGGGTCGGGCACCCCGACGACGTCGTGGTCCTTGCCCTCGTACTCGAACTGGGAGAGGAAGTAGCGCATCGCATTGAGGCGTGCGCGCTTCTTGTCGTTGGAGCGGATGATCGTCCACGGCGCGTACTTCTTGTCCGTGCGGCGGAACATCTCCTCCTTGGCCTCCGTGTAGGCCTCCCAGCGGTCCAGCGACTCCAGGTCCATCGGGGACAGCTTCCAGCGCCGCACCGGGTCCAGCTGGCGGATCGCGAAGCGGGTGCGCTGCTCGCGCTGGGAGACGGAGAACCAGAGCTTGGTGAGGTGGATGCCGGAGTCCACGAGCATGCGCTCGAACAGAGGCGCCTGGTTCATGAACCCCTCGTACTCCTCATCGGTGCAGAAGCCCATCACGCGCTCGACGCCGGCGCGGTTGTACCAGGAGCGGTCGAACAGCACCATCTCGCCCTCGGTGGGGAGGTGCTGGATGTAGCGCTGGAAGTACCACTGGCCCTTCTCGCGGTCGCTGGGCTTGTTCAGCGCGACCACGCGCGCGGTGCGCGGGTTGAGGTGCTCGGTGAAGCGCTTGATCGTGCCGCCCTTGCCGGCGGCGTCCCGGCCCTCGAAGATGATGATCGACTTCTGGTCGTTGTCCTCGAGCCAGTACTGGTACTTCAGCAGCTCGACCTGCAGGCGGTACTTCTCGAGCTCGTACTCGTCGCGATCCATGCGCGTGTCGTACGGGTACCCCTCCTGCCAGGTGTACACCGGGTTGCCCTGCGGGTCGATGAGATCGGGATCGGGCGTGTGCCCGTCGGCCACGGTGTACCCCTCGTCCCTCAGATGCTCGATGTACTCCCTGAGGTTCTGGTTGTCGGGGACCTTCACGCGACTCTCCTTCGGACATCCGGACGCTCTCGCAGGAGCGGCCGGGATCGGCTTGCTCCCCAGGGTATGCGGCGCATCTGTCCGGCGGGTGAACTCGACCGCAGTCGGACGCGGCGGGGCCACCGCGCGAAGGCGGTGGCCCCGTGCGGATCAGTGCGCGAAGTGGCGGGTCCCCGTGAGGTAGAGGGTCACTCCCGCCGCGCGGCAGGCCTCGATGACCTCCTCGTCGCGGATGGAGCCGCCGGGCTGCACGATCGCGCTCACGCCCGCGTCGATGAGGATCTGGGCGCCGTCCGCGAAGGGGAAGAAGGCGTCGGACGCCGCGACCGCTCCGCGGGCCCGCTCGGGCGCCTGCTCGCCTTCGAGGTGCTCACCCAGGGTGTTGGCGCGCTGCACGGCCAGACGGCAGGAGTCCAGGCGGTTGACCTGGCCCATGCCGATGCCGACGGCCGCGAGGCCCTTGGCCAGCAGGATCGCGTTGGACTTCACCGCGCGCACCGAGCGCCACGCGAAGACGAGGTCGGCGAGGGTCTTCTCGTCGGCCGCCTCCCCCGCGGCGAGGGTCCAGCCGGCGGCCTCGTCCCCTCGGGCCTGGTACGCGTCGGACTCCTGGATCAGGGAGCCGCCCCAGATCTGCCGGATCTCGACGCCGCCGCGGGGACGGTCGGCGATCCGCAGGATCCGCAGGTTCTTCTTCGTGCGCAGCAGCTCGAGAGCTTCGTCCTCGTATGCGGGGGCCAGGATGACCTCGGTGAACACGGGCTTGACCTGCTTGGCCATCGCGAGGGTCACAGGGCGGTTGGTCGCGATCACGCCGCCGTAGGCGGAGAGCGGGTCGGTGCCGTGGGCGCGCGCGTGCGCGGCGGCCAGATCCTCGTCCTCGGTCGCGACGGCGATGCCGCAGGGGTTGTTGTGCTTCATGACGACCACGCAGGGCTGGTCGTGGTCGCAGGCGGCGCGGGTGGCGGCGTCGGCGTCCACGTAGTTGTTGAAGCTCATGGCCTTGCCGCCGAGCTGCTCCGCGCCGGCCAGGCCGGGGTTCTCGTCGTCGATGACGGCGACGCGGGCGCGCTGGTGCGGGTTCTCGCCGTAGCGCAGGGTGCGCAGGCCCGCCTCGGCGGCCTCCTCGTCGTCCATCTCCAGGAGGTACGCCGGGGAGTCGGCGTCGTCGGCGGCGGGATCGGCGTCCACGGCCTCGGAGACTCCACCGTCGGCCCCGCGGAGGGCCCCGGCGCCGTGGGCGGAGGGGTCGTCGGCGTCGGGCCCGTCGAGCTGGCCGAGCATCCAGTCGCTGATCGCGGTGTCGTACTCGCTGGTGCGGCCGAAGGCGATGGTCGCGAGCTCCTGGCGCTCGTCGAGGGTGAAGCCGCCGCGCGTGGCGGCGCGGCCGGCGCGCGCGTAGTCCTCGGGGTCGACCACGACCGCGACGGAGGCGAAGTTCTTCGCCGCGCCGCGCACCATCGACGGACCGCCGATGTCGATCTTCTCGATGATCTCGTCGAAGGCGCCGCCCGCGGCGACGGTCTCCTCGAAGGGGTACAGGTTCACGACGACGAGGTCGAAGGGCTGGATCTGCTGATCCTCGAGCTGGGAACGATGGTCCTCGAGCCGCAGGTCGGCGAGGATCCCGCCGTGGATGCGCGGGTGGAGGGTCTTCACGCGCCCGTCGAGCATCTCGGGACTGCCGGTGACCTCGGCGACGTCGGTGACGGCGAACCCGGCCTCGCGGATGGTGCTGGCGGTGGAGCCGGTCGAGACGATCTCGACGTCGGCCTCGGAGAGGGCGCGGGCCAGGTCCGTCAGACCCGTCTTGTCGAAGACGGAGACCAGGGCGCGGCGGATGGGACGGCGGTCGGTGGAGCTCACGGAGCGTTCTCCTCGCGGATCGGTGCGGTGCGGTCGGTGCGGCGGTCGCGCGGATGCGATCGCCGCCATCACATGCGGGCACCCAGGCGGTCGATGCCCACGATCGTCACTCCCCGGTGGTCCGCCCACCTGCGCCAGTCGTGTGGGGACAGTGTATCCGGGGACGGTGCGAGGCCCACGGGCGGAACCGGGGAGGAGTCCGACGGGCGGAACGGAGGGAGAAGGCCGCCGGTCGGACCTGCCGGGATCAGCGGGCGAACGAGCGCGAGAGCTCGTGCACCACGTCGACGAGCATCTCGCGCTCGACGACCTTGATGCGCTCGTGGAGCGACTCCTCGGTGTCGTCGGGCAGGACGTCCACGGCGCGCTGGGCGAGGATCCGCCCGGTGTCGACGCCCGGGTCGACCTCGATGACGCTGGCCCCGCTCACCTTCACCCCGTGGGCGAGGGCGTCGCGCACCCCGTGGGCCCCGGGGAAGGACGGAAGCAGGGCGGGATGCGTGTTGACGATGCGCCCGGGCCGAGACTCGAGCAGCGGCGGGCCGATGAGCTTCATGAAGCCGGCGAGCACCACGAGATCCGGCGAGAGGGCGGCGACCTCACGGGCCAGGGCCTCGTCCCAGGCCGCGCGATCAGGGTGATCGCCCATCCGGACGACGGCCGTCGGCACCCCCGCGCTGCGCGCATGCGCGAGGCCGGAGGCGGCGCGGTCGGCGATCACGCCGACGATCTCGAAGGGGCACTCCCGCTCCTCCTGCGCGGCGAGGAGCGCGGCGAGATTGCTGCCGGTGCCGGAGATGAGGACGACGATGCGTGCTGGAGCCACGGGACAACCCTACGGGGAGCGGGCCGGGGCGAGCGCGGGCGTCCGGGCGGCGTGCGTGGGACGGCGCGCGAGGGGACGGCGACCGAGGCGCACGGCACGGGACGTGCGGGCCCCGGGCGCGCAGCGGGCACAATGGTCGGGTGAGCAGTCCCGCGCCCGAGCCCCCCGCCCCACCCGAGTCGACCCTGCGCTATCGCCGGATCCTGACCCGGCTGCTCGTGTCCCTGCTGGCCTCGTGGGTGCTGATGATGCTGCCGCTGCCGTGGTCGCTGCTCGCCGGCGTCGCGGGGATCGTCACGGGCGTGCTGCTGGTGCGGCTCGTGATCGCCGCCTGGAAGGACCGCCGGCCGGCGATGGCCGTGGTGTCCGCGGTGGTGGGCGTCCCCGCGGTGTTCATGATCGTGCTCGGCTCGGTGACCGGGGCGATCTTCTACGGCCCGATGTCGCAGCTCGAGCAGTGCCGGGACGAGGCGCTCACCCAGCAGGCGCAGGATGCGTGCCGGGACGAGGTGCAGAGCTCGGTGCTCAGCTGGATGGAGGGTCTGACGGGGTCCTGACCGAGGCGTCGGCGTCCTGGACGCCGGCGGGCCCGTCGTCGGTGGGTTCCGCGCGGGAGCTCCCGCGGAATCCCTCGGCCCGGTGCTCATGGGAGCTCCCGCTCCCGTTCTCGCGGGACTCGGCCGCCTCCACGCGGCCGCGCAGCCCCGCCCACCGGGCGCGCGCCCAGGGCAGGGCCGGCGTGAGGCACACCGCGGCGACGGCGGCGGTGGGCACCACGACGATCCCCAGCAGCGGCAGCAGCAGGGAGCCAATCCGCGGCCCCAGCGTCTCCAGCGAGCCGTCGCCGATGCCGCCGGTGGCGAGACCCGCGATGAGCAGCACGAGCAGCAGCAGGGCGACCGCGTAGGCGACGAGGGCCACCAGGCGCTCGCGCAGCACCGGCTCCGCGGAGGCGCCGTCGATCTCCTCCCCCACCAGATCGCGGCACAGGCGGATCGCGCCGAGCGCGACCGCGACCACGGGCAGCACGAGCAGCAGGCGCGTCCACCACGGCGCGGTGCCCGGGTCCGGCACGATGCCCAGCAGCGGGAGGGCCGGCATCACCGTGGTCTCGACGCCCGCCAGGCTGATCACGCTGCCCGCCCCGAGCGTGACCGCGCCGCCGAGGATGATCACGAGCACCCACACGACGATCAGCGGGAACAGGGCGAGCTGCAGCAGCAGGAGCACCACGGATCCCCAGAAGCCCGCGTGCAGGGACTCGTGCAGCGAGGCCACGGCGCCGAAGCGCACGGCGACCATCGCCGTGCACACGAGCGCCGCGGAGGCGGCGAGGCCCGCGAGCGCGATCAGCACCGCCCGGGCGACGGAGCCGTAGGGGGCGGGGAGGAGCGAGAGGATGCGCACCTCGGGCACGCCTCCGCCGCCGCGCCGGCGCAGAGCGAAAAGCGCGCCGGCGAGGCCGCCGACCACGGAGACCAGCGCCCCGGAGACCACTGCGGAGGGCACCACCGCATGCACGAGCGTGCTGCGGGCGATCGCGGCGAGCACGCCGAGCCCGACGGTGTAGACGACCACGAGGGTGCCCAGGCACATGCCTCCGTCGCGCAGGGCTCGAGCCCGCAGGGCGCCGTCGGCCGAGATGGGACGGAGGCGACGCACCGCGCGCCGGGCCGCGAGGGCGACGACCACGAGCAGCACGATCGTGAGCCCGAAGGGCATCACGGCGATCGAGCCGGTGACCGAGCCCGCCTGCAGCAGCAGGCTGCCGCCGTGCCCCAGCACGAGCGCGTCCAGGGCCAGCAGGATCGCACCGAGCACGCCGAGGGATCCCTGGGCGGAGGAGAGCTGGGCGACGAGCGCCGGGACCACGGTGATCGCGAGGCCCGTGGCGAGTGCGCTGAGGGCCGCGAGCGCCCCCGCGAGCACCGGGGAGTCCAGCCGCACGTCGCCCCGGTCCGCGCGGGTCCGGTCCTCGCGAGCCCTGCCGCCGCCTCCGCCGTTGCCTGCCACGTCCACCTCTGTCCTGGTCCGGTCCCGGTCGGGTCGCCCCGTCCACCGCGGGCGCGCTCCACTGTGACCCGCAGAGCGCGGCAAGTCCAGCGCGCAGGGTACGTGTCGCATAATCGTGCTGATGCCCACCTCAGACCCCGTCCCCGATCCGTCCGCCGTCGCCGCGCACACCGCGCCCGGTGCGCCCAGCGCGCACGCCGGGTCCGCCGCGACGCCCGCCCTGCGCGTGCGCACCCTGCGCCTCGAGGACGAGATCGACCTGCCCGCACACCTGCCGCGCGACCTCACCGCCGCCTGGCTGCGCCACGGCCAGGGCATGGTGGGTATCGGCATCGCCTGGACCTGCACCACGAGCGGCCCGGAGCGCTTCGAGGACGCCTCCGCCCGCTTCCGCGAGCTCGCCGCGGCGGCCCGCATCGACGACGAGGTCGGCACCCGCGGCAGCGGACTCATCGCCTTCGGGAGCTTCTCCTACTCCGCGAGCTCCCCGCGCCCCTCCACGCTGCTGGTGCCCCGCGCGATCCTCGGAGTGCTCGACAACGATCCTTTCCTCACCCTCGTCGACGTGCTCGACGAGCAGGAGGAGGCGCCGGACGCGACCGGCGCCGCCCCGACGGACTGGCGGGACCTGTTCCCGTCGACGCCGCGCGCCGAGCGCACGCGCGTGCAGATCGACCCCGACCACACGCCCGACGAGTACCAGGAGCTGGTGCGCCGCGCGCTCGGGATGATCGAGGAGGGCCGCGCGCAGAAGATCGTGCTCTCGGAGTCCTCGACCGTGCACCTCGAGCAGGCGCAGCCGGTGGCGACCCTGCTGCGCCGCCTCGCCGAGTCCTACCCGACCACCTGGGTCTACCACCTGTCCGACGTCATCGGCGCGACCCCGGAGATGCTGGCCGACACCGAGCACGGACGGCTCTTCAGCCGCGTCCTCGCCGGCAGCCGGCCGGTCGCCGAGGGCTCGGAGCTCGCCGAGCCGGACCGTCGTGCCTTCCGCAGCGACGCCAAGGAGCTGGCCGAGCACGCCTTCGCGATCGACTCGGTGACCTCGCGCCTGGCGGACCTCACCACGGAGATCACCGCCTCCGCCGAGCCGTTCGTGCTGCGGCTCCCCGGCCTCGAGCATCTCGCCTCGGACGTCGCGGGCGAGCTGCGCGAGGGCGTCACGAGTCTGGACGTGGCGGGCCGGCTGCACCCGTCGGCAGCCGTGAGCGGCACCCCGAGGGAGGCGGCCGACGCCGCGATCGCCGAGCTCGAGGTCCGGGACCGCGGCGGCTACGCCTCTCCCGTGGGCTGGATGGACGCCGAGGGCGACGGGCAGTGGGCGATCGCACTGCGCATGGCCCACCTGGAGACGCCCACTCGGGTGCGGGTGCAGTCCGGCGGCGGTCTCGTCGCGGGATCGGACCCCGTGCTCGAGCACGCCGAGGCGCTCGCGAAGTCCCGGCCCGTCCTGCGCGCCATCGGCCGCCCCGAGGACTGAGAGCCCGCCGGGCCTCCCCCGCGTCGGTCCCCGAGCAGGTCGCCCGCCTCGGCCCCGGGCCGGTCAGCCGCGTCGGCCCCGGGCCGGTCAGCCGCGTCGGCCCCGGGCCGGTCAGCCGGCCTCGGTGAGGGTCACGTCCTTGGTGATCTCCTTCTGGTCCCGCACGATCGTGAGCTTGTGGGAGGAGCCGACCTCGAGGCCGCGCACCATGCCGGTCAGCGCCGCCGCCCCGTTCACGGGCACGCCGTCGACCTGGGTGATGAGATCGCCCTCCTCGAGCCCGGCGTCGGAGGCCCCCGAGCCGCGCTCGATCGAGCGCACGAGCGCCCCGCGGTAGCTCGCGCCGGAGACGTCCTGGCTGCTGTCCTGCGCGGTCACGCCCAGCAGGGCGTGCTTCGCGCTCCCGCTCTCGATGAGCTGGTCGACGATGAGGGTGACGGTGTCCGAGGGGATCGCGAATCCCAGACCGATGCTCCCGGACTGCGAGGAGGAGGACTCCCCCTCCTGCGAGAAGGTCGCGATCGAGGAGTTGATGCCGACGACCGCGCCGCTCGCGTCCACCAGCGGGCCGCCCGAGTTGCCGGGGTTGATCGCGGCATCGGTCTGCAGGGCCGACGAGTAGGTGGAGTCGGACCCGTCGACGGCCTCGCCCTGCGTGGTCACGGGACGGTGCACGGCTGAGATGATGCCCGTGGTCACCGTGTTCTGAAGACCCAGCGGGGTGCCGACGGCCATCACGTCCTCGCCGACCTGGACGTCGTCGGAGTCGCCGAAGGAGGCCGGGGTGAGGTCGTCCGGCGGGTCCTCGAGCTTGATCGCGGCGAGGTCGGTGGTCGCGTCGGTGCCGATCACCCGGGCGCTGTACGTGCGGCCATCGGTCAGGGACACCTCGACCTCCTGCGCACCGGAGACCACGTGGTTGTTCGTGATGATCGTGCCGTCCTCGCGGTAGATCACGCCGGTCCCCTCGGCCTGCCCCGAGGCCGTGCTCACGGAGATCGCGACCGTGCTGGGCGAGACCTTCTCCGAGACGTTCTCCCAGTTCGGGTTGTCGCCGTCCTGGGCGACGGGGCTCGCGTCCGCCGTCTTCGTGCTGCTCGACGACGTCGACGACGAGGCGGAGCGCGCACCCTGCCCGTCGACCTGGTCGTAGGCGATGACGCCGCCCAGGGTGAGCCCGCTGCTGAGCAGCATGCCGGCCATCACCAGGCCCGCGACGCCCACCCACCCCGGACCGCGACGCCGGGTCGCGGGTGCCGAGCCCTGGATCGCGGGATCCGGGCCCTGCGCGGCGGGGGCGCCGGCGGGCGCCGCAGCACCGGCCGCGGGCGCTCCCCAGCTCGGGGAGGCCGACGGGCCCTGCGTGTGCTGGGGGCCCTGCGGATCGCTCCAACCGTAGGAAGCGGTGGGCGCCGGAGATGCGGCGCCGTAGGGGTCTCCATGCTGCGACGCTGCGCCGTACGGATCGCCGCCCTGCGACGAGGCTCCGTACTCGTCGGCCTCGAGGCCGTCGAGTCGCTGGGTCTCGTCGATCCGCCCGAGCTGCTCGGTGGGATCGGCGGAGCGCGGGTGCTCGGTGGTGTCGTCGGACGGGCGGCGGTCGGCGGACCCGTCCGGGGCCCCGGTGCCCTGGGGGACGTTCGATTCCTCGGATGACATGCCAGTCATTGCATCCCCTCGTGCCTTGAAGTCCTTGCGATCGAGCTGTGCGCTGGCTGTGTCGTGCGTCCCCCGGCAGGACCCGGATCAGGGGCCGACGACGATCATCCGGAGCCCGCCGCTCGGCCGCTCGAGGCCCCTGACCAGGGCATCGAGGGCCTGCGGGCCCTCGTACCGCACCGCGTCGACGCCGAGCGCGCGGGCTGCGGCGGCGATGTCGGCGCCGTGCGGGGTCGTGAAGAAGCGCTCGAGGAGCTCGGGATGCGCGCGCCGGTGCTCGAGCCCGGAGAAGATGCGGCCGCCGGAGTCGTCGACCACGATCACGTCCAGCGCGGGGCGGCGCTCGAGGGGGCCGACGATCAGGCCCGTGAGGTCGTGCAGCGCCGTCACGTCGCCGACGAGCAGGCGGACGCGCCCGGCGTCGGCGCGCCCTGCATCGGCGTGCTCGGCGGCGAGCGCGTATCCGCCCGCGGTCGAGGCCATCCCGTCGATCCCGGCCAGGCCGCGGCCGGCCAGCACCGTCCCGCGCGCGGCCGGGGCGAGCAGCTCGAGATCCCTCACCAGGGACGAGGAGCCCAGCACGAGGGTGTCCTCCTCCCTCGTCGCCTCCCAGACGGCGAGCGCCGCGCGCTGCTGCCACGTCGGCTCCGCCGCCTCCACGAGGAGCGCGCCCTCACGGCGCCAGTCCTCGAGCCGCGGGGCGCTGTCCTCGCGGGCGTCAGCACCGGGCAGGGCGAGGGCGGGCACCACGAGGGACGCGGTGCGGGAGGCGTCGGTCCAGGAGGAGGTCGGATCGACGATGATCGTCGCGACGTCGGCGGCGCCCAGCAGTGCGCCGACCACGGGCCGCGAGAGCGTCGGGTGGCCGAAGACGATCGCCTGCGAGGGCCGCAGAGGATGGTCGGGGTCGGCCATGACCTGCGCGAGCAGCTGCGTGTAGCCCGTGACCATGCTGGGTCCGCTGCGGGATCCGGAGCTGGGCTCGGCGAGCAGCGGCAGCCGGTGGGCCTCGGCGAACGCGCGGGCCGCGGGCCCCGCACCGTCCCCGGCGACGACGACGGCGCGCGGATCGGGCGCGAGCGCGACCGGTGCGCCCTCGCGAGGCGGGATCCGACGGGTGACGACCAGGCGATCGCCGCGCTCCGGCTCCGGCTCCGTCCCCGGCGCCGCGGCAGCGGGATCGTCGACCGTCCCGGCGCGGGGCACGAGCGGATCGCGCAGGCACAGGTTCACGTGGACAGGACCGGGATGCGGTCCGGTCGCGGCGGCGAAGGCCCGTGCGAGGGTGCTCACGGCGGTGCGCAGCTCGACCTCCGTGGCTCCGTCCCGCGAGGGCGCCGGGAGATCGGTCGCGAAGCGCACCGCGTCCCCGTAGATGCCGACCTGATGGGTGGCCTGGTTCGCGCCCACGTCGCGCAGCTCGATGGGCCGGTCCGCGGTGAGCACGATCAGCGGGGTGCGGGAGTGGTGGGCCTCGAGGACGGCGGCGTGCAGATGCGCCGTCGCGGTGCCCGAGGTGGTCACCACGACGCCCGGCGATGCCGGATCGCGCCGGGAGATGCCGAGGGCCGTGAACGCGGCGGCGCGCTCGTCGATCCGCACGTGCGCCTCGAGACGTCCCGCGATCTCGGGATCCTCGAGCGCGTACACGAGCGGCGCCGAGCGCGAGCCCGGGCTGATCGCCGTGTGCCGCACGCCGAGCGCGACCAGGGTGCGCCAGATCGCGACGGCCTCCTCGACCGCGCCGGACCCCAGGGGCGCGGGCACGGGGATGGTCATCGGCTCCGGATCCGCCCGGAGAGGGCGACGGGCGGGCGCGGGGTGCTCGGTCATGGTCCCAGGCTAGTGATCCGACTCCCGCGCCGATCGCTGCTCGCGTCCTTTCGCGCCGCGGGTCACGGCATTCGCCCCGGTCACAGCAGCTGTGCGCACGCCTCGAGACGCTGCTCCCAGCGGGCGGTGAGCTCGCGCGGCGCACCGTGGGACTCGAGCAGCTCGGGTTCGGGCCGCGGGCGCTCGACGGGGATCGTGCCGCCCTCGGCGCGCAGCGGCGCGGCGACGAGGTCGCCGGTGAGCAGGACTCCGGTTGCGAGCCCGCAGGCGTGGGTCAGCTCGGGCAGGGCGGCGGCGAAGGCGAGGCCCGCGCTCAGTCCGACGCTCGACTCCAGGGCGCTCGAGACGACCGCGGGGAGGTCCGCCTCGGCGGCGAGCTCGAGGCAGCGTGCGGCGCCCCCGAGGGGCTGCACCTTCATCACGAGCACGTCCGCCGCGCCCGCCCGGGCCACGCGCAGAGGGTCCTCGGCGCGGCGCACGAGCTCGTCGGCCGCGATCGGCACGTCGACGGCCCGGCGCACGGCCACGAGGTCCTCGAGCGAGGCGACGGGCTGCTCGACATATTCGAGGCCGCCCGCGGCGCGGTCCAGCTGCGGGATCGCGGCGACCGCCTCGTCGCGGTCCCAGCGGGCGTTCGCGTCCACGCGGATGCGGGCGTCCGGCCCCAGGGCGTCGCGCACGGCCTCCAGGCGCTCGAGATCCTCGGGCAGGCTCGAGGCGACGTCCGCGACCTTCACCTTCGCGGTCCGGGCGCCGCCCACCCTCGCCAGACGGTGCGCGAGAGCGGGCGGGACGACGGGGATCGTCACGTTCACCTCGATGCTCTCGCGCAGGGGCGCGGGGCGCGGGGCGGTCGCGTCGGCGAGCGCGCAGCGCAGCCAGGCGGCCGATTCCTTCGGGTCGTAGTCCCAGAACGGGGAGAACTCGGCCCAGCCCTCGGGTCCGCGCAGCACCACGCCGTCGCGCACGGTGATCCCGCGGAAGCGGGTGGTCATGGGGATCGACCAGCAGCGGGCGTCCTCGATGCCCTGCTCGCGCAGGGCGGCGGGGATGCGCATGCGGCTCACGCCGCGGCCAGCACGACGTCGATGGGCCCGCGCAGGTCTGCGGGCTCGACGGTCGGGTCGAAGCGGTCGACGACGGCGCCGTCGGGGCCGATGAGGAACTTCGCGAAGTTCCACTCGATGTCGGCTCCGTCCTTGCCGGAGCGCTGCGAGCGCAGCCATCGGTAGAGCGGGGCGGCGTCCTCGCCGTTGACGTCGATCTTCGCGAGGATCGGGAAGTCGACGCCGTAGGTGGTGCGGCAGAAGGTGACCGCGTCCTCGTCGCTCCCGGGCATCTGGCCGGCGAACTGGTTGCAGGGGAATCCGAGGATGACCAGGCCCTGCTCGCGGTACTGCTCCTGCAGGTGCTGGAGGCCGTCGAGCTGCGGGGTGAGCCCGCACTTCGAGGCGACGTTCACCACGAGGACGGCCTGCCCCGCGTACTGCGAGAGGTCGGTGGAGGCGCCCTCGGCGGTGCGCACGGTGAAGTCGTGAAGCGTGGTCATGGGGTCTCCTTGCGGGACGGGTGGGTGCGGCGGCGCCGCGCCCGTCCAGGCTAGACCCGCTCGACGGGCTCGGTCCGCCAGCGGGCCGCCTCGTCCTTCTCGCGGGCGACCCGCGCCCGGAACTCCTCGCGCTGGGCGGCGTGGGCGCCGTTGCGTCGGATCAGCACGTAGCCGATCGCGACCAGCACGAACCAGACGGGGGTCGCGAGGAGGCCCGCGAGGGTGTCCGACGCGCCCGTGAACGCCCACAGCAGGAAGGCGAAGAACGCCATCACGACGAAGGGCATCACGCCGCCCAGCGGCATCCGGAAGCGGCTCGCGGCGTGGTCCTGCGGGCGCCGGCGGCGGTAGGCCAGGTAGCTCAGCAGGATCATCGTCCACACGAACATGAAGCACAGCGAGGAGACGGTGGTGACCACGGAGAACGCGGTCGACTCGCCCAGCCCGAGGACGAGCAGCACCACCGAGGCCAGCAGCATCACTCCCGTGAGGAACAGGGCGTTCTGCGGGACGTGGCGGCGCGAGACGCGTGCGAACAGGCGCGGCGCGTCGTTCTGGGTGGCGAGGCCGAACACCATCCGGGAGGTCGAGTAGATCCCGGAGTTCGCCGAGGACATGGCGGAGGTCAGCACCACGAGGTTCACGATCGCGGCGGCCGCGGGCAGCCCCGCGGTCGCGAAGACCTGGATGAACGGGGAGTCGTCGGCGCTGTACACCGTCCACGGCATCACAGACATGAGGATCACGAGGGCGCCCACGTAGAACAGCAGGATGCGCACGGGGATCGAGCGCACCGCGCGCGGCAGGTTCTTCTCGGGGTCGCGGGTCTCGGCGGCCGCGGTGCCCACGAGCTCGATGCCCACGAAGGCGAAGGTGGCGATCTGGAAGGCGGCGACGAAGCCGGTGAAGCCGCGCGGGAAGAAGCCGCCGTCGGCCCACAGATGGGTGAAGCTCGAGGGACCGGCCGAGGTCTCGAAGCCCGTGAGCACGAGCACGAGTCCCAGGACGATGAGCGCGAGGATCGCGACGATCTTGACCATGGCGAACCAGAACTCGGCCTCGCCGAAGGCGCGCACCGTCGGCAGGTTCAGGCCGATGAGCAGGGCGATCACCACGATCGCGAGAACGGGGGTGGCCCAGCCCGGCAGCATCGGCACCAGGTCTCGGAGGTAGACCGAGGCGATCACGATGACGTCGGCCACCGCGGTGACCACCCAGCAGAACCAGTAGGTCCACCCGGTGAAGAACGCCGCCCAGGGGCCGAGCAGGTCGCCGGTGAAATCGGCGAAGTTCCGGTACTCGCGGCGCGAGAGCAGGATCTCGCCCATCGCGCGCATCACGAAGTAGAGCATGAAGCCGATGACCACGTAGACGAGCAGCACGGAAGGGCCCGCCACCGAGATCGTCTTGCCCGACCCCATGAAGAGGCCCGTGCCGATGGCACCGCCGATCGCGATCAGCTGGATGTGGCGGTTGCCGAGCGAGCGCTCGAGGTGCGGGGCGTCGGGGGCGCGCGAGCCCGGGGTATCCGAGCCGGTCGACGTCGATGTCGTGGAGGACGGGGAGTGAGTCACCCGCGGGACCCTACCGATCGGCGGATGGTGCCGGGCGGCGACGCGCGGACGGGATTGCCCGGCCGACGGGTCGATCGACAGGGGGAGACGCCGTAGCCTGCTCGCATGCCTCATCACGCGACGTCGGCCGCGGTAGAGCGATCGCTCCCTGCGCCGCCAGGCCCTCGACTCCGTCCGGTGCGAGCGGACGACGCCGGAGCGATCCTCGAGGCCTTCACGTCCTCCCCCGACATGGCCCGACAGGGCGACGTCCACGACGCGGCGTCGGCCGAGCAGTACTGCACCTGGCTGCGCGGCGCGGACCGGCACGCCTTCGCGATCGTGGACGACGTGCCCGAGACCGCCCGCGGCGCGCAGGGCGCGCCGGGCCGCATGATCGGCCTGGTCGCCGTGAGCGTCGACGAGGGCAATCGCAACGGCTGGTTCTTCTACTGGCTGCACCCCGCGCACCGCGGCCGCGGACTCGCCTCGCGCGCAGCGGCCACCCTCGCCGAGCGCGCCCTGCGGCCCGTCGACCGGGGCGGGTGGGGGCTCGAGCGCCTCGAGCTCGGCCACCGCGTCGACAACCCCGCCTCGGGCGCCGTCGCCCGGGCCGCCGGTTTCCTGCACGAGGGCACCGAGCGCGAGAAGTTCCTCATCGGCGGCGAGCGCGTGGACGTCCTCGCCTACGGTCGCCTCGCGACCGATCCCGCCCCGTCCACCCCGCTCCTGCCCTGGGCCGACGGAGCCTGAGGGCGTCGGTCACTCCGCGTCGGCCGGATCACCCGTGAGCGGGCCGAGCCCCGCGCGACCCGGGGATACCCTGGCGACCATGCCCCGCACCGAGCTTCCGCGCGCCGTCTCCGACACCTTCGATCCCGAGCGCTGGAGGGACGTCGGCCCCGACGAGCTGGCCGGTCCCGCGCTCACGGACGTGACCTACCACCGCGCCGTGGACCGCTCGGACCCCGCGGCGCCGAGGGACCTGCCGTGCGTGCGGATCGCCTTCGACCGTCCCGAGGTGCGCAACGCCTTCCGCCCGCACACGGTCGACGAGCTCTACCGGGCGCTGGACCACGCGCGGCTGGACACCGGGGTCGGCGTCATCCTGCTCACCGGGAACGGCCCCTCCCCCAAGGACGGCGGCTTCGCGTTCTGCTCGGGCGGGGACCAGCGCATCCGCGGGCGCTCCGGCTACCAGTACGCGGGCGGCGAGACCGCAGAGACCGTCAGCCCCGGACAGGGAGGCCGGCTGCACATCCTCGAGGTCCAGCGGCTGATCCGCACCATGGGCAAGGTCGTGATCGCCGTGGTCAACGGGTGGGCAGCCGGCGGCGGTCACTCCCTGCACGTGGTCGCCGACCTCTCGATCGCCTCGCGCCAGCACGCGCGCTTCATGCAGACCGACGCGAACGTGGGCTCCTTCGACGGCGGCTACGGCTCCGCGTACCTCGCCAAGCAGGTGGGCCAGAAGCGGGCACGCGAGATCTTCTTCCTCGCCGAGGAGTACTCGGCCCAGGACGCCTACGACTGGGGCGCGGTGAACCGGGTCGTCGACCACGCCGACCTCGAGGACGAGGCCCTCGCGATGGCCGCGACGATCGCCACGAAGTCCCCGCAGGCGGTGCGCATGCTCAAGTTCGCCTTCAACCTGGCCGACGACGGCCTCATGGGCCAGCAGGTCTTCGCGGGCGAGGCGACGCGACTGGCGTACATGACCGACGAGGCCGTCGAGGGCCGCGACGCCTTCCTCGAGCACCGCGCCCCCGACTGGTCGTCCTTCCCCCACCCGCAGGGCTGAGCCCCGTGGCCCCGACCGCACCGCAGACCACGACACCCTGGATCCGTCCCTCCCCCTTCGACGGCTCCGCAGCCTCGCTCGCCGAGCACGCCCGCGCGATCGGCGAGGTCATGGCCGGCCGCGGGCGGCTGTGGCTGGGACCGTTCGACCCGCCGACGACGATGCCCGCAGGGTTCGAGGACACCGTGCTGGTGGTCCCGACCTCCGGCTCGACGGGCCGCGCCAAGGCCGTCGCGCATCCCCTGCGCACGCTGCTCGCCTCGCAGGACGCGACCGCGCGGCTCTTCGCGGACGACGACGGCGCCCGGGACACGGTTGCCGACCGGGCCGCGCACGCGGGCCACGGGCACTGGCTGCCGCTGCTGCCGCCCACCCACATCGCCGGCATCCAGGTCATCGCCCGCGCCCACCGCACGGCCCAGGTGCTGGGACTCGATCGCGTCCCGCTCCCCGATCCCCTGCCGGATCTCTCCGTCCACTTCGACGCCGCCCGCTTCGTCGCCCTCGCCGAGCCCGCCCTCGAGAATGCCGCGGAGACGGGGCTCCCGGCCTTCACCTCGCTCGTGCCCACCCAGCTCACCCGGCTGCTCGGCGAGGCGTCGGCCGACGGGGCGCGGGCCCGCGCACTGCTCGCACGCTTCTCCGCCGTGCTCGTGGGCGGCGCGGCCACGCCGCCCGACCTGCTCGCGCGCGCCACGGGGGCGCGCATCGCCGCGCGCACGACCTACGGGTCCTCCGAGACCGCGGGCGGCTGCGTCTACGACGGCGTGCCGCTCCCCGGCGTGGCGCTCGAGCTGGTCGGGGCGGAGGACGGCGAGGAGGAGGGCCGCCTGCGGCTGCGCTCCCCCACCCTCGCCCACGGCTACGTGCTCGAGGACGGCACCGCGGCGACGGAGGACTTCCCCGTCATCGGCCCCGACGGCGAGCGCGCCTTCGTCACCAGCGATCTCGCCCGGATCGACGAGGGGCGGCTGAAGATCCTGGGCCGTGCGGACGACGTCATCACCACCGGCGGCCTGAAGGTCGTCCCGCAGGACGTCGAGCGAGCGATCGACCGCTCCCTGATGCTGCGCGGACTCCTCGCCGAGTGGGTCGTCGTGGGCGTGCCGGATCCCGAATGGGGCCGACGCGTCGAAGCGCTCGTCGTCCCTGCCGACGGCGCACCGACCGAGCCCGACGACCTGCCCGCCCTCGTGCGCTCCGCGCTGCGGACCACGGGGGTCCCCTCCCACGCCGTGCCGCGGCGGGTGCACGTCGTCGAGGCCCTGCCGCGGCTCGGCATCGGCAAGATCGACCGCGCCGCGGCGGCCCGCGCGGCCTCCGCGCACGCCTGAGGACGTCCCGGAGCCCTGCGGCGCGACCCATGCCACCACGGGGCGCACCCCGGCCGCGGCCCCGGCGGACGTATCCTTGATGGGGCCGTGAACTGCGGTCCTGCCACCGCAGACCTGCCTCGAGGAGCATCATGGCCACGTTCGCCCAATGGGTCGAGGCCGCTCGCCCGCGCACCCTTCCCGCCGCGATCTCCCCGGTCGCCGCCGGCACCGGGGCGGCGCTCTGGGACGTCGGCTTCGACGCCGCCGTGGTGATCCCGCGTGCCCTGCTCGCACTCGGCGTGGCTCTCTGCCTGCAGGTCGGCGTGAACTATGCCAACGACTACTCGGACGGCGTGCGCGGCACGGACGACGACCGCGTGGGGCCTTTCCGGCTCACCGGCTCGCGATCAGCGGCCCCGGCCACCGTGAAGCGCGCGGCGTTCCTCGCGCTCGGGCTCGGTGGCCTGCTCGGACTGGTCCTCATCGCGATCGCCGGCATCTGGTGGACCGTGATCGTGGGGGCCGCCGCCATCGCTGCGGCCTGGTTCTACACCGGCGGGAAGCGGCCCTACGGCTACCTGGGCCTGGGCGAGCTGTTCGTGTTCATCTTCTTCGGGCTGGTCGCCGTGGGCGGCACCGCCTATGCGATCACGCTCCGCGTGAGCTGGGTGGCGATCCTCGCCGCCTGCGCGATCGGTCTGCTGGCCGTGGTCATCATGCTCACCAACAACCTGCGGGACCTGCCCACCGACGCCGTCGCCGGCAAGCACACCCTCGCGGTGCGGCTCGGCGACCGGGGCACGCGCATGCTGCTGGCGGCGTGCCTCGCCGTCCCGTTCGTGCTGATGGTGCCGGTCATGGTGGTCCATCCGCCGGTGCTCGTGGTGCTGCTCGCCACCATCCTCGCGGTCGGCCCGCTGCGCACGGTGCTCGCCGGCACGCAGGGGCGCGCGCTCATCCCCGTGCTGGCCCAGGCGGGTCGGCTCGAGCTCGTCTTCTCGCTGCTGCTCCTCGTGGGCCTCGCGGTCTGAGCCGCCCCCGGCACGTCACCGACCGTCTGCGCTCAGCGCTCGTCGTCGTCCTCGTCGAGAAGCGCGTCCTCCTCGTCGGCGTCCTCGTCGCGGACGGGGCCGCGGCGCTCGCGGCGGCGTGCGTCGGCCGACTGCAGCCTCCCCGCGAGCCGCTCGCGGGGCGCGCGCAGGAAGAGCACCGAGACCAGGAACGCGATCAGCACGGCGATGATCCCGGCGAGGTAGAGGCCCACGCCGATCTGCACCATCAGCCACCAGGAAGCAGCCAGCACCACCAGCCGGATCACCGTATAGAGCAGGACGTCTCGCATGGAGGCCAGGGTAGTGCGCCCGCCTGGACGGACCGTGCGGGCCGAGGCGCGGACCACAGGGAGCGCCGGGGCGCCGTGCCGGAACCTCGCACCGAACCTCCAGAGACCGATGGGAGGATCCTTCGTATGAGTGCTGAGCGAGCGTCCGACGCCGTCCCCTCGTTCTCCGGGCACGGGATCGATCCCCGGGCGCTGGACTTCCTGCGCCGCCTGGCCGGGCCCGACGCCGAGCATGCGGACGCCGAGACCATGCTGCGCCGCATGCAGCAGCGCATGCGCGGCTTCCTCATGGAGTACAAGTTCGGACTCGACGAGGTCTCCACGAAGGTCGGCATCCTGCGCGAGCAGTTCGACGCCCAGCACGATCACTCCCCCATCGAGCACGTGAAGACCCGCCTGAAGTCCGCCGAGTCCCTCACCCAGAAGATCGTCGCCCGCGGCGTCCCAGCCGATCTCGACGCGATCCGCGCCCAGATCTTCGATATCGCCGGCCTGCGGATCACCTGCCCGTACGTGGCCGACGTCTACCTCGTGAGCGATGCGATCCGCCGCCAGGAGGACCTCGAGGTCCTGCAGGTCAAGGACTACATCGCCGACCCCAAGCCCAACGGCTACCGCTCTTTGCACCTGATCGTCCAGGTCCCCGTGTTCCTCGCCGACCGCACCGTCGAGATCCCCGTGGAGATCCAGCTGCGCACCATCGCCATGGACTTCTGGGCGAGCACCGAGCACTCGCTGCGCTACAAGTTCGACGGCGACGTGCCCGAGGTGCACTCCCGGCGCATGTCGCAGATCGCCGAGACCACGCGGGAGCTCGACGAGCAGATGGCTGAGCTGCGCCGGGTCCTGGCGTCCTGAGAAGGATCGGGGCGCCCGGCCCGCCGGCCCTCGAGGTTCCGTAGACTCGGGGGATGTTGAAGGGTGTCCTCGCCATCGCCTCGATCGGGCTGACGATCTTCGCTCTCGCCGATTGCATCCAGTGCGAGAACGCGCAGCTGCGCGGTCTGCCGAAGTGGGCCTGGATCGTGCTCATCGTGCTGCTGCCGTGGGTGGGGCCGCTCACCTGGCTGCTGGCCGGCAAGGACCGCGAGAGCGGGACCGCGGGTCCGTTCGGCCCTCGCGGATGGCAGCCCGGGCAGGGCGGAGCGGGCAGCTCGCCCCGGCCGCGTCCACTCGCTCCCGACGAGGATCCGGACTTCCTTCGCAAGCTGGACGAGGACATCCGCCGTGAGAGGCGTGAGCGCGGCGAACACGGAGACGACTCCACCTCCTGACGACGAGCTCGCATAGTGCAGCAGAAGAGCACGTCCGAGCTCTTCACGAGCGCTCCCGAGGGGTGCCCGGCGGGGCCGGTCCGGGATGCACCGGCCCGAGCCCTGTGTCCCTTCCGCCGTGAGGGATCAGTCGAGGTTCCGGCAGGTCCCGCCGATGCCGGCCAGGAGGCCTGCGTTCGTCGCCACGGACCGGGTCTGCGAGGTCCACCCGCTCGCATCCTTCACGAGGAAGGCGAGCTCGAGCTCGCTGCCGAGTCCCAACAGACCGCCCAGGAGATTGGAGCGCACGGTCGTGGTGTAGACGCCGTCGGATCCACGCTCAGTGTTGTTCGCGGTGCTGAACCCGGTGATCGGGGCGAGCACGGATCCCAGTCCTTTGGTCGACGCCTCGGCCTGCACGTCCGAGACCTGGTAGCCCGCAGGGAGTCTCCAATAGACCTCGACCCGAGCACCCACCCCGAGAATCCCGGGTTTGAACGAGCACGTTCTCGCGAGGGAGATCGGAGGGATCTGCGCGGCCACCATCCGCGCACGCGCCGGGCTCTGGGCCGTCCACTCCGCGTCGACGGGCTCCGCGCGCACGGGCAGCACACAGCCGACCACGAGCGCGAGAGGCACCAGCATCCCGATGCCCAGGGCCCGCAGCACACCGTGCCGTCGACCTGCCTCGCCCGCGGCGTTCATCGGGGCTCCGCCTCCTCAGCGCGCCTGTCCTCGGCGTCGGATCCGTCGACGGGTTCGACGTCCCGCCCTGACTCCTGCGTCTCCTCCCCGGTCTCGCCCTCGGTGGTGCGGGCTCGTTTCCGGGGCCAGAGCGCCCACACCACGAGCGCCGCGACCGCGAGTGTCACTCCGATCATGACGGGCGGGCGGCCCAGGCCGGCGATGAACGGTGCGAGGCCGGGGATGTGGAAGAGGACCAGTCGGACCGTGGTGACCTCGTAGGGTCGTGGGTCCGGCCCCGGGTTCGCGTCCCCCCGCAACGTGAGCTCGACGCTCTCGCCGCCCTGCGGCTCGACTCGCACGACCCGATGGGATACAGGAGCGTCCCCTGGCCGGTCGACCGTCACGATGTCGCCGATCTCGACGTCGGTCGCGGGGGTCTCCCGAACCACCGCGACGGAGCCCTGGGGGATCGCAGGGGCCATGGACCCGGTGCGGAACAGGATCAGCGTGATGTGGAGCAGAACTGCGAGCAGCACCAGGACGATGCAGATCGCGCCGCCGACAGCAGCCAGATCGAGCACGCGGGCGAGGACGAACGAGAGCACGGTGCGGCGGTCACCGGACTGATCGTTCGCCGCGGCGACGGGCACCTCGCGCAGTCGAGCACGACCGGAGCGATCGTTCCGGTGGCGCACGGGAGCTCTGCGCTTCATGTCTCCTCCGATGTCGCGCTGATATCCCACCGGGCGTCGGCCGTGGATCCCTGGAGCGAGTTGCTCGCGCCCATCGGCAGAGAAATCTCGAAGCACAGGACGGTCGGCGCGCCGGGGCCATCGGCCGTCGCTTCCGCGAGCGCCGGACCATGGGACGGATCCTCCTGCCCGCGGGTGAGCGGGCGGGCGGTGGTGGCGCCGCCCACCACGTAGTCGGCGCCTGCGGAGAACACGGACGCGTCGCAGCGGGAGGAGACGACGACCCGGTAACGCAGAGCCGACGCCCACGCGGACCCGTTCCCTGCGGTGCCGTTCACCGTCGCCCCGGGGACGTGGAGCTCCCCACCGGTGGAGCCGGGCGTCGTGCGGATGCCGAGCGCGGCGTAACGGGCGGAGCCCGGGCGCAGATCGCCGGCAGCGAGCTGGAGTTCGGCCGCATTGCTCCCGTGCTCGACCCAGGGCCCGGCGGGGTCATAGGGCATGGCGACAGTCGCCTGGAGCGCGAAACGGGAAGCGCTGAAGGTCCCGGTCCCATATTCGGAGTCGGTCCAAGCCGCCACCGACGACGTGGCGCTCACGCCCATCACGAGGCCACTGGCCAGGACGGCCCGTAACCATGGCAACCGCGCGTCCACCCTTGCGCGACCTCTGTCAGGCCTGGGACTCGGCTGCGAACTCCCAGGTGGCAGAGCCCGTCTGTCCCTGCTCAAGGCCGCTGCCCGCCTTCACGGTGAAGCACAGCGTGACGGGCTGCCCAGCGGTGCCGTCGCCGGCCGTCAGATCGAACTGCGGTGCGCCGGGCACCTGGCCGACGGCGGTGCCCGAAGGGACCAGCGTCGCGGCGGTCGACTGACCGCAACCGAAGGAATCCGTCTGCACGAGCGAGTACGTGAGGTCCGAGACGTCGCCCGACGTCGATGTCGCAAGCACGTCGACGACCGCGTCGTACGTCGTCGTATCGTCGAGACGGACTGCGAACGGGGCGCTCACGGAATCGCCGGGAGCCAGGTTCGAGGGATCAACGCTGAAAGCGAGGGCAGCGGCGGGGTCGGCCGCGGGGTGCTCGCCGTAGTCCGCGCCGTCCGTGCTGCCCTCGAGGTCGAACGCCCCGGCGGAGAAGTCGCCCCGCGCGTACTCGGAATCGTTCCAGGCCGCCAGCGTGACTGCCGCCCCGATGCCCAGGACCAGTCCGCCTGCGAGCACCGCGCGGACCTTCTTCGACCGTGTCGTCCTCGTATCGTCCCCTGACATCGCTCCCCCTCGATCCAGCGGGGCGACCACACTGTCCCCCCGACGTGATTACTGGTCAGTAACCCAGTGTGATCAGCATAGGGGAGATCGGTGGCCCCGCCATGGGTCGGCGGAGGGGTTCCGGGCACGATCCGGTCACGAACCGTGCGGCTCGGGCGCACCGGAGAGGAGCCAGCGCGGATGGTCGAGCCCACGGGATGCTGGCTTCAACCCGGATCAGCCGAGGCCGGAGTAGGAGTGCAGGCCGTTGATCACCAGGTTCACGACCGTGTAGTTGATGATGACGCAGGCGAAGCCGGCGAGGGCGAACCAGGCCGCCTTGTTGCCGCGGAAGCCGCGGGTGGCGCGGGCGTGCAGGTAGCAGGCGTAGACCACCCAGATCACGAAGGTCCACACCTCCTTGGGGTCCCAGTTCCAGTAGCGGCCCCAGGCCTCGTTGGCCCAGACCGCCCCGAAGATCAGGGTGAAGGTCCAGCACACGAAGGCGAGGGAGTGCAGGCGGAAGCAGAGCGCCTCGAGGGCCTCCGGGCCGGGGATGCGCTCGGTGAGCGCCGAGACCGGGCCCCAGAAGCGCCCCAGCGGGCGGTCGGCCGCCTCGCGGGCGGCGCGCACCTTCCGGGTGCGGGTCGAGAGCAGCTGGAGGGCGGCGACGATCGCGCCGAGGCCCGAGAGCGCGGTCGCGATGATGGCGACGCCGATGTGCACGATCAGCCAGTGCGAGTTCTGCAGGCTCGGGGTGAGGTCGGAGGCGGGCAGGATCCACGCCGTCTGGGCGATCAGCATCAGCACGAGCACCGGGAGCATCACGAGGGTGCCGAGCAGACGCAGGTCCTTGCGGCGGATCGAGATGATCACGAACAGCGCGACGATCAGCGCGCTCGAGGTCATCGAGAACTCGTACATGTTGCCCCACGGCACCCGCCAGGTCGCCACGCCCCGCAGCACCATCGCGGTGATGTGCAGGACGGCCCCGATCGAGGCCATGACGTAGCCGAAGCCGCGCGCACCCAGCGCGTTGCCCGAGGTCGCGGCGCCGGTCGAGCCCAGCGCGGCCGATCCCTTCCCGGTGGGGGCCGTCCGGGCAGGGGTCTTCCCGGCGGCGGTCGACCCGACGAGTCCGCCGCCGGCTCCCGCGGCCGTCCCGGCGCTCGCGCCGACGGCCGCGAGCTCGGCGCGGGCTCCTTCGCCCTCGCGCTTCTGCTTCTCGAGCTTCTCGTCGCTGCGCCGCTGGGTGACGCCCGAGAGGTCCGCGCCGAAGCCGATGAGGGCCAGGACGTACAGGACGATCGTGACGATGATCAGGAGGTTCGAGAGCTCCGCGAGCTGCTGGTCGATCACTGGAGGGGTCCTTCGTGCGAGGGCTTGGACTGCGAGGAATCGGTCTCCGGGGTCTGGGGCGCGGGCCTCGGGGAATCAGAGGACGAGGAATCGGATGACGACGGTTCCGCCGCCGGGGAGGGGGAGTCCGCGAGGCGCTCGGCGAGCGCGCGCACGTCCTCCACGAGTCGATCATCGTCGCTGCGGGCCAGTCCCGCCACCTCCAGGACCGCGCCGTGGGCCGACGGCACCGCGCGCACCCACACGCGCCGGCGCGGGACGAACAGCGAGAGCACCAGGCCCAGCACCGCGCTCAGCGCCATGACCAGGGTGAACACCTGGAACGGGTCGCGCTTGATGTCGAAGGCGGCGTAGCGCTTGACGCCGTCGAAGGAGATCGAGGAGCCGTCGGCGAGCGTCTGCGACTCCCCCGGGGTCAGGCTCACGAGCGACTGGTTGCCGTCGGAGTCGGCCACCGGCGTGAGGCTGCTGACGTCCACCTGGTAGGCGTTCTTCGGCACGCCGTCGTCCAGACCCAGGTCGCCGTTGTAGACGGTGAGGGCCAGCTGCGGGTTCACGAGTCCCGGGAACTCCGAGTGCGGGCCCTTCTCGTCGATGACGCCGGTGGGCAGGAAGAAGCCGACGACGGCCATCTGCTTCGGCTGGGCGTCGGGCGCCTTGATCACCAGCTGCGAGGTGTACCCGGTGTCGCCCGAGGGGATCGTGATGATGGGGCCCTCGGCGACGACGTTCCCCTCGGGGTCCTTCACGGTGACCTCGGGGGCGTACCCGTTGCCCAGGAGGTACATCGTGGTGCCCTGGACGTGCAGCGGCTGGTTCACGCGCAGCGTCTTGGAGTACTCGTCGGCCTTGTCCGGGTCGTCGACGGTGACGTCGGCCTCGAACTTCTTGGGCTGTCCGAAGCGGTGCGCGTTGGAACTGGTGTCGTACTCGGCGCGGAAGTCGTCGAGGGTGAAGCGGAACGACGGCAGCTTCGAGGAGTCGTACCAGGCGCCCTGCTCGAAGGAGTCGTACTCGGCCAGGGAGTTCGAGAACCCCTCCCCCTCGACCACGGTGATCTGGCCGCGGTACTGGAAGAGCCCGCCGGCGGCCACGCCGACCAGAACGCCCAGCAGGGCCACGTGGAAGAGGAGGTTGCCGGTCTCGCGCAGGTACCCGCGCTCGGAGGTCACCGAGCGCGCCCCGCCCTTCTCCTCGAGCACGTCGGTGCGGTAGCGGGAGCGCTTGAGGGCCTTCGCCGCGCGGGCGGTGACGGCCTCGACGTCGGCCCCCGGGAGCTCGACGCGCGTGAACCCGGCGAAGCGACGCAGGCGCGTGGGCGTGCGGGGAGGGCGCGAGCGGATCTGGCGCAGGTGCACGCCCAGACGCGGGATCACGCAGCCCACCAGGGAGACGAACAGCAGCAGGTAGATCGCGGAGAACCACACCGAGGAGAACACGTCGAAGAAGCCCAGCGCGTCGAGGAACTTCGCCCACGAGCCGTGCTCGGAGATGTACTGCTCCGTCTTGGAGGCGTCGACGTTGCGCTGCGGGTACAGCGAGCCCGGCACGGCGGCGATCGCGAGCAGGAGGAGCAGGAACAGGGCGGTCTGCATGCTCGTGAGCTGTCGCCACAGGAACAGCAGCGTCCCGCGCACGCCGAGCTTGGGCAGCGAGGCGCCCGCCGTGCCCGATCTCCCGGACTGGCGCAGATCGCGGGCCTCGGGCGCGACCCGACGGTCACGGGTGCTCGCCGTGCCCATCTGGTCCTTCTGCTCATCCTGGGCCCGGCGGGCCCGCTCCGAGCGCGGGGCCTTCGCGTCCGCGTTCTTCGGCTCCCGGCTCTGCGCCCGGCGCCGCGCCTTGCGCGCCCTGCGGTCCTCCTGGGTCATCACACCACCGTCTCGTATCCGCCGATGAGGGTCTGCAGCTGCGCCATCCACTGCGTCCAGGTCCCCGTCAGCAGCAGCACGCCGATCGCGATCAGCAGGGCGCCGCTGACCACGGAGATGGTCCGACGGTGGCGGGCGAGGGCGCGGCTCGCGCCGAGCGCGCGCTGGAAGAGCAGCGCGAACAGCACGAAGGGAATGCCGAGACCCAGGGAATAGGCGAGGGCGAGCAGGGCCCCGCGCAGCGGGGACGCTCCGTCCAGGGAGAGGGCGACCACGGCCGCGTAGGTCGGGCCGATGCAGGGGGTCCACGAGAACCCGAAGACGATGCCCATCAGCGGGGCCCCGAGCAGACCCGCGTCGGGCCGGCTGTGCAGGCGCCTCTCCCCCGACAGCGAGGGGAACAGCCCCAGGAACAGCAGTCCCATGGCGATCACGAGGACGCCGGAGATCCGGTTGACCCACACGACATGGGACTGCAGGACGTGCCCGAGCGCGCCGACGAAGCCGCCGAGCACGACGAACACGGCGGCGAAGCCGAGCACGAACAGCACCGCCCCGAGCGCCATCCGGGACGAGCCGCGGACTCCGCCCCGACCGCGCGCGCCGCCGGACGCGCCGCGCGCGGCGCCGCCGGACCCCTGGCCCGCGAGACCCGAGACGTACCCGAGGTAGCCGGGGACCACGGGCAGCACGCACGGGGAGACGAAGGCGACGATCCCCGCGGCCGCGGCCACCGCGAGCGCCACCCAGAGAGAGCCCGAGAGGATCGTCGTGGAGAAGACCTGTCCGATGTCCATCGCGCTCATTCGGCCACGACGGTGTCGATCATCGAGCGCAGGATCGAGGGATCGGCGGCGCCCGAGATGCGCGCCGCGACCCTGCCCTCCGTATCGAGCACGAGCGTCGAGGGGACGGCGTTGGGAGAGACCTGCCCGCGCAGCGCGTAGAGGATCTTGGAATCCAGGTCCGGCAGCGACGAGTAGGGGATCTTGTACTTCTTCTGGAAGGCGATGGCCGGGCCCTTCTCGTCGCGCACGTTGATGCCGACGAACTCCACGCCCTCGGCGGCGTAGTCGTCGGCGATCTCGACGAGGTCCGGCGCCTCCTTGCGGCACGGGGCGCACGAGGCGTACCAGATGTTCAGGACGAGGATCGAGCCCAGCTCGTCGGCGCTCGCGAAGGCCTTGCCCTCGTAGGTGGTGCCGCTGAAGTCGACGGGGTCGGTGCGGTCCTCGGGGTCGATCTCGGTGGTCACGCCGTCGCCGGAGACGAAGCCGTTCTCGCCGTCGCCGCCGCTGTCGCCGTAGCGCGAGGAGGTGTCCGAGCCGCAGGCCGCGAGCAGCAGGGCACCGGCGCCGAGCCCGGCGGCGCCGAACAGGGCGCGTCGGCCGACGGGGCGGGCGCTGGGGAGGGCGTTCATGCGAGCTTGCCCCCGGTGGCGTCGACCGCGCCCATGTAGAGCTCGGCGGCCGGCTCGGCGTAGTCGATGCCCGCGAGATGGGGGCCGACGAACCGCAGGCTCGTCACCGAGCACAGCCGGCACTGCCGACGCCGCGGGTCGTGGAAGAGGGGCTTGCCCTCGGCGGAGAGCCTCGTGACCCAGATCGGCAGCTGGTGCAGCACGAGGACGGCCTCGTGGCCCTCGACCTCGGCGCGGGCCGACTGGACGGCGCTGATCACGCGTGCCGCCTGGTCGCGGTAGGGCTCACCCCAGGACGGACGGAAGGGATTGGCGAACCAGCGCCAGTTGCGCGGGTCCGAGAAGCGGGCCTCGCCGTGCCCCATGCGCTGGCCCTCGAAGTGGTTGCCGGATTCGATGAGCCGCACGTCCTGGGCGACGGGGAGCCCGTGGACGGCGGCGATCGGCGCGGCGGTCTGCTGGGCCCGCAGCAGCGGGGAGGCCCAGACGGCGCGCACATCGCGCGGGGCGAGGTGATCCGCGGCGAGCTGCGCCATCTTCTGGCCGCGCTCGGACAGGCGGTACCCCGGCAGCCTCCCGTAGAGGATCTTCTCGGGGTTGTGCACCTCTCCGTGACGGACCAGGTGGATGACGGTCGTGCTCATGGGCGCGGGGACCTCCGCGGGAACCGAGGGTGTGGGCCGGATCGACACTCGGGGCGGCCGACGATGCGCAGATCGGAGCCGGGCCCGCGACGAGTGGCGAACCGCCTCAAGGTACCAATCAATCCTTGACGTCGGATGGGACGGTGCCCAGGGTCACGGGGGCGCCCTCGGGGATGGTGGCGGCCATGATCCGGCCCAGTTCCAGCAGGTCCTCGGTCCCCACGGCGTCGAGCAGACGCTCTCGCACGGAGGCCACGTGCACAGGCGCCGCCTGGCGCAGCAGCTCGGCGCCTGCCTCGGTGAGCACCGCCTCGCGGCCGCGGCCGTCGCCCGAGCAGCGGACCCGCTCGAGGATGCCGCGCTTCTCGAGGCGGGCCACCGTGTGCGTCAGACGCGATCGCGAATGCACGACCTGGTCGGCCAGGCCCGACATCCGGATCCGCCCCCCGGGCGCCTCCGAGAGCCGCACGAGGATCTCGTACTCGTCGAGGGAGAGGTCGAAGCGCGGATCCTGCTCGAGCGCCGTCGAGATGTTCTCCATCAGCAGGTTCACGCCGTAGAGGAACGTGCGCCAGGCCTGCTGCTCGTCGTGGCTGAGCCAGTGCACCCCGGTCCGCGGCTCCGCGCTCCCCGTGTCCGGCTCCGCGGCCTTCCCGCTCGGGATCCCGCCGCCTGCGGACGAGGTTCCCGGCTCCCCCGCCCCACGCTGCGGATCCCGCGTATCCTCGGTGGTCGACATCACATGCTCCTTCTCTGCACCTGGGGCCTTGCGCCCGGGCTCCATCATAGTTTACCTTTCAAGCACAGAGTTCGTGCAACATTCAAGGAAAGAAGGACGGCACACGATGACTGCTCTCCCCGATGGCATCTCCCAGGGCACCTGGACCCTCGACGCCTCCCACACCAACGCCGGCTTCACGATCCGCCACGCGGGCATCTCGAAGGTGCGCGGCCACTTCGCGGACGTCTCGGGCTCCTTCGTCGCGGGTGCCGACCTCGAGTCCAGCCGCTTCGAGGCGACCCTGAAGACCGCCTCGATCTCGACCGGCAACGAGGACCGCGACAACCACCTGCGCTCGGGCGACTTCTTCGATGCCGAGACCAACCCGGAGATCACCTTCGCCTCGACCTCCGTGAGCGACGACGAGATCGTGGGCGACCTGACCATCAGCGGCGTCACCAAGTCCATCACGCTCGACTACGACTACGAGGGCGCTGCGACCGACCCCTTCGGCCAGTACCGCGCGGGCTTCACCGCCTCCACCAAGATCTCCCGCAAGGACTTCGGGCTCACCTGGAACGCCGCGCTCGAGGCCGGCGGCGTGCTGGTGGCCGACGAGGTCAAGATCACCCTCGAGGTCGAGTTCACCGCTCCCGCCTCCGCGTGACCAGCTCGACGGCCCCGCAGCCGCGAGGCCGTGCGGTCGATCGGCCCGACGCCTGATCGACCGAGCTCCTGATCACCGTTCCCGAAGGGCCGCCCACCACCCGGTGGACGGCCCTTCGCTGCACCCGATACCTGCGAAGAGTCCCCGCCACGCGCATCGGCCGGGGCGCGGACCATCGGGATGGTCGACGCCGGCGCGGGGATACGGGCGGGCTCGCCAGGGACGGCCGGTCCACGAGGGATGGCCAGCTCGCCACGGGCTCCACACCGGGCCGGATGAGCCCCAGTCGACGTCACGGAGCGGCGCGGGTGCGACATCGCTGCGATATGTGGCACGAGCTGCCGCTATAGGCCCTTCCGCGACAGGGCGAGCTGTCCGCCGATCCCCAGCCGTCCGTCGGCGGGCACGTTCGAGCTCCCACCTCGGGTCCCCCTCGCCAGCCGACCCCGCTCCGGCCGACGGACTCCCCGGTCGCGCGGATCCGACACCGCCACGAACGCTCTACCCTGGGCGGGTGACCCTCCCCGCCGATCTCCCCCGCCCGCCGCGCACCGACGACCCGGATGCGCGGGTCCTGTACCTCACCCGCCCCGGCTGCCATCTGTGCGATGTGGCACTGCCCGTCGTCCGTGCCGAGGCGGACCGCGCGGGGACGGTGGTGGAGATCCGCGACATCGACGAGGACCCGGAGCTGCGGCGCGACTGGAACGAGCACGTGCCGGTGATCGTCGTGGACGGCGCCGTGCAGGCCCGGTACCAGGTCGATGCACCGTCCCTGCGTTCGGCCCTCGCCCGTCGGCCCTGGTGGAAGAGGATCCTGGGTCGCTGAGCCCGACGCGAGCCGCTGACCCCGGCACGCCCCACGCCCCGGAACGCACGAGGGCCCCGCCGGAGATCCGGCGGGGCCCTCGTGCAGTGATCACCGCACGAGCCGCTGGGCCCGCATGCGGTCGCGCCCTGGGGGCGCGCAGATCACTTCTTGTTGCGGCGCTGGTGGCGCGTGCGACGAAGCAGCTTGCGGTGCTTCTTCTTCGACATGCGCTTGCGACGCTTCTTGATCACGGAACCCATGGGGACCCCTGTTCTGCAGGCGGATGCCTGCGGTCTCGGACGGAGAGCGGACTGCACGAGGCCCGGCCCACAGGCGGTGCTCCCCGCTCCCGGGGGCGGGATGCGGCGCCCACGCGTGAGCACCACGAGTCCAGGGCCCGTGCCACAGTCGACGCCCCACTCTACACGCGCCGAGGGGGTGCGTCCCCGCTCGCTGCTGCGAGATCCGTCGCAGATCTGCGGGCCGCTCCCAGCGTGCTCTGCACGGGGCCGACGACGAGTTCGGCGGCGACCCGGCGTACACGGGCCCGCAGCAGACGGCGCGCACGGGCGGCGTGGAGGCGCGAGACGAGGCCGGCGAGCACCCCGCCGAGCACGGCCAGCAGGATCCCTGCCCCCACGCCCAGCACGATGAGCGCCGTCGGCAGGGGGATCGGCACCCACAGCTCGCGGACCATCGGCATCGGCGGAGCCGGGACCTGGAAGAACGCGAGGATCGCGTTCAGCACGAGCCAGCCCAGGCCCACCACCCAGGCGGCCATCGCGAGCCACTGCAGCACGTCGAGGACGGGCCACCACCAGCCGCGGGTGCGGCGCGAGAGGTCCGCGCCGACCACTGCCTGGTCGAGGGCGTCCGGGAGCTCGTCCTCGCGTGAGCGCGCGGAGCGGCGCACGGCCGCGCGCCAGGGATCGGAGCCGTCGCGGCTGACGGCGTCGGCGAACCCGCGCAGCCCCTCGGAGGCACGGGCCGACGTCGCCGCGTCGGGCGCGGGCAGCGAGGACCGTGCCTCTGCGGGCTCGCCGCCGCGCGGCCCGCGAGATCCGCGCGCGCCAGGTGCGGCCCGCCCGGCTCCCCCTCCCCCGGCCCCGAGGTGCAGCCGTGCCAGGGGGTCCGGGCGCACGCGCCGGAGCCAGCGCACGACGGGCCAGCCGCTGCGCGCGTCGGCGCGATGCCGGTAGGCCTTCCCCACGGCCTCGGCCACGGGATCGATGCGGGCCGCGGCGCCGAGCGCGTCCTCGAGCTCGCGCTCGGCGGCCGACGGGATCCGGGCGGGCAGGCCCGAGGGATCCGCGGCTCCGCGCAGCTCCAGGGCCGCCTCCCGCAGGTCCGCGCGCCGCCGCACGGCGATCGCCTCGCGGGCGTGGGCGACGGCGGCGAAGCGGGAGCGGACGTCCGCGAGTCCCGCGCCGGTCTCGGCGGACACCGCGAGGACCGGCGCATGCTCGAGTCCGTCCCGGCGCACGATCTGCTCGAGGGATGCACGGACGCTCTCGCGCTCCTCCTCGCGCACGGTGTCGATCTGGTTGAGCAGCACGAGGGTCACGGCGTCGTGTCCTGCGAAGGGCTCGACGAAGTCGCGGTGCAGCACGCGATCGGCGTACTTCTGCGGGTCGGTCACCCACACGAGCACGTCGACCATGCCGGTCATGCGCTCGGCGATCGCGCGGTGGGAATCCTGGACGGAGTCGAGGTCGGGCAGATCCAGCAGCACCATGCCGGCGTCGGACCCGGTCCCGGCGGCGGGCCGGGCTCCGCCTGCAGCCGCCCGCACGAGCGCGTCGTGCAGCGGACCATCGTGCACCTCGTGGCGGTCGGCGACCTCCAGCCAGTCCAGGAGAGCGTCGGCTCCGGCGGGGTCGAGCACCGCCGCGTGGGGGTCGCGCGTCGTCGGGCGACGCACCGCCGCCGGCGAGATCTCCCGACCCACCAGGGTGTTCATCAGTGACGACTTGCCGGATCCGGTCGCGCCGAAGAAGCCGATGACGGTGTGCTCGGCCGAGAGCGCGGTGCGCGCGTCGAGCCTCTCGAGCATGTCCCCCGTCGCGGCGAGGGCGTCCGACGGGGCGATGCCCTCGAGGTCATCGCGGGCCCGCACGAGCGCGTCCCGGCGCTCCGCCAGGGTCGCGAGGGACTCCGCGGAGCCGGTGCGGGCGCCGCGCGAGGCGCGGGAGGTGAGCGGGCTCATGCGGGATCCTCCCCCGTCGAGGGCTCGTGCGCCGTCCGCTCCCCCGTCGCCTGCTCGGCCTGGGCCCTGATGTCGGCGGCGAGCGCCGCCGCCCCGCGCGCGTCATCACGCAGGGCATCCGGGTCCGTGCCCTCGGGCACGGCCTCCAGGCGCGCGCGGAAGGGCTCGGCGCGTTCGGCGACGAGGCCCTCGAGCCGTGCGACGAGGCTCTCGCGGGCCACGCGGGCCAGTCTCCGCACGGCGTCCTCGCCGAAGATCGTCTCGAGCAGCTTCTGGCCGACGATCGCGGTCGCAGCGCCCGTTCCGACCTCCAGCCCGGTGGGGATGAAGGCCGTGGAGGCGAAGACGACGACCATGAGCGCCACGCCCACGGCGTTCACGCCGAGGGACAGGATGCGAGCCTTCGTGCGACGGTCGCCGCCCTCGCTGCGCACGAGCTCGAGCACGTCCCCCTGCCACTCGCGGACGGCCCGGGCGACCTGCTGCTCGTAGCCGGGCTCCATGCGGGCGAGGTCCGCGCCCTCGACGAGCGGACGTCCCGCGGGGAGCGAGCGCCAGGCCTGTTCCACCTGCTCGGCGCCGTGCGCGGTCTCGTCGACCACCACGTGGACGAGGCCGGTCTCGAGGGCGTCCTGGGCCGCGACCGCGGGCCTCCCCACGCCGCGCAGCGCCCGTCCCAGGCGGTCGCGCACGCGCCCGACGAGGCTCTCCAGCGAGCGGATGATCTCACCGGTGCCCACGACCTCCTGCCAGCGCGCGAGGACCTCGCCGCGCAGCAGGGACCCGTCGCCCACGGCCTCCCCGATGCGCCGGGCGACGTCCGCGAACGCGTCGTCGACCGCCCCCGCGAGCTCCTCGCGGATCGCCTGCTGCTCCTCGACGCCGGCGGCGACGTCCTGCAGTGTCCCGTCCAGGGAGTCGAGGGCGCCGGCGAGGGTGCGCCGGGCGATCGCGCCGCGTGCGCCCTGGTCGGCGGCGAGCGCGTGCAGCCAGGCGTCGATCTCGCCGACGCGGGCGTGGTCGAGCATCCCGTCGGCCGAGAGCGACGACTCCGGGACGAGGAAGAGCCGGGCGGGCTCGAGCCCGCGATCCTCCAGCATCGCCCGCAGATCGGTCTCGAGCTCCTCGGCGATGCCGGGACGCTCGGGGATGCGGTTCATGACCACGGCGACCGTGGCGTCGGCCTCGACGGCCGTGCGCAGCACCTCCCACGGGACCGCGTCGGCGTAGCGGTTGGCGGTGGTGACGAACAGCCAGAGGTCGGCGGCCCGCAGCAGCTGCCGGGCCAGCTCGCGGTTGCCCGCGGCGATCGAGTCGATGTCGGGCGCGTCGAGCAGGGCGAGGCCGCGCGGGATCTCGGCGAGGGGGCGCAGCTCGAGCTCGCGCGAGGGCTCGTCCTCGGATCCGGCCGTCAGAGCCCCGGTGCCCGCTCCTCCGCGGACGCGGGCGAGGCCGGGCAGGATCCGCGTGCCCTCGAACCAGGGCGCGTCCTCCGAGTGGTGCAGCAGCACGGGCCGCCTGGTCGTGGGGCGGATGGCGCCGGCGCGGGTGACGGGTCGGCCGGCGAGGGCGTTCAGGAGCGTCGACTTGCCGGCGCCCGTCGAGCCGCCGACGACCACGAGCAGCGGCGCGTCGACGGACTGCAGGCGCGGCAGGAGGTGGTCGGCGAGCTGGCGGGAGGCGGCCGTCACGGCGCTGCGGGTCTGCACGGCGCCGGGCGCCTCGAAGCCGAGCCGGACGCCGTCGAGATCCGCGGCGAGGTCATCGAGCACCCGCGTGGCGTCCGACCCGGGCCCCACCTGGTCGTCCGCCGGAGGTCGAGTGGTCATGCGGCCATTCTGGCAGTCGCCGCGCCGCGACGGCCCTCAGTCGAGGAACGGGTCCAGTCCCCATTCGGGGAAGGCGGTGCGGCGCGCGGCCTGGACGGCGCGGTCGAGGTCGTCGGCCGGATCGAAGCCCAGCGACCAGTCGCGCACGTCCAGGGGGCGGAGTTCCCCGAATCCCATCTCGGGCGGGGCGTCGGGGTCGAGGAGGCCGTGGGCGCGCAGCACCTCGGGGACGGCGCGGCGGTACGCCTCGGGGACCTCGCCCTCCTCCGGGAGCGGCTCCCCGGTGACCACGGCGACCAGGTGCGTCCAGGAGCGCGGGACCACGTCGGTGACGGCGTACCCGCCGCCGCCGAGGGCGAGCCAGCGCCCGCCCGCGGACTCCTCCGCCACCTCGCGCATGAGGATCATCGCGGCGCGCTGGGCCTCGAGGGTCGCGCGGACGTCGGCGAGCGGATCCTTGCGGTGGCTGTCGGCGCCGTGCTGGGTGACCAGGAGCGTCGGGCGGACGGCGCGGGCGAGGGCGGGCACGGTCGCGCCGATCGCGCGCACCCACCCGTCCGCGTCGGTGCGCGGCGGCAGCGGGACGTTGATCGCACTGCCCAGGGCGCCCGCACCGCCCGTGTCCTGGACGAAGCCGGTGCCCGGATAGAGGTGCTCGCCGCTCTCGTGGATCGAGAGGGTGACGGCGCGCGGCTCGTCCCACAGGGCGCGCTCGACGCCGTCGCCGTGGTGGACGTCGAGGTCGACATAGAGGATGCGCTCCTCCCCCGCGTCCAGCGCGTGGGCGATCGCGATCGCCGCGTCGTTGTACACGCAGAACCCGGCGGCCTGGGAGGCGCGCGCATGGTGCATGCCGCCCGCGAAGTTCACGGCCCGGTCGACCTCGCCGGCGCGGATCGCGTCGACCGCCGCGATCGAGCCGCCGACGATGCGGGCGCTCGCGGTGTGCATGCCCTCGAAGGCGGGGACGTCGTCGCCCCCGATGCCGAAGCCGATGAGCGCATCGTCCCCGCCGTCCCTTCCCGCCCCGGGCGCCGACGCGCGGCGCACGGCGGCCAGGAACTCCGGGGTGTGCACGCGCAGCAGCTCCGCGTCGGAGGCGACGGGGGCGGGCAGTGTCCGCACCCCGGAGCGCGCGAGCAGTCCGCTGGTCTCCGCGAGCAGCCTCGTCAGCTCGAGGCGCACGGGCGACATCGGGTGGTAGGGGCCGAAGTCGTAGGCGAGGAGGGCGTCATCCCAGACGACACCGGCGCCGGAGGAGCCATGGGGGGCGGGCGAGCCATGGGGGGCGGAGACCATGCGTTCGAGCGTACCCAGTGCGGGGCCGGACGAACGCATCGCCGACGTAGACTGCGCGACGGATCAGCGCCTGCGCGGCGGGCGGTCCCGGGGTCCGCGGACCCCCGGCGCCGCTGGTCGCACGGCGCGCACGCGACGGGCACGAGACGCAGGACCGAGACCCAGGACGAGGAGCAGCCGGATGAGCGAGGGCCGGGACGAGGACGGGCGCACGGACCTGTCCGCGATCTCGCTCTGGCAGCGCATCCGCGAGTTCTCGAGCACCGCGCTCGTCACGGCCGCGAGGACCTCCCCCGCCCGCCTCGCGCTGACCGTGTTCACCGCGATGATCGGCCTGGTCACGCTGCTGCTGATGTCACCGCTCGCCGCGTCCGACGGCCAGGCCACCGGCTTCCGCGACGCCGTGTTCACGGCGGTCTCCGCCATCTGCGTGACCGGGCTGACGACGGTCGACACCGCCGCGCACTGGTCGACCTTCGGGCTCGTGGTCCTCATGGTCGCGATGAAGATCGGCGGGTTGGGCGTGCTCACCCTCGCCTCGCTGCTGGGGCTGTCGGTGATGCGCTCGATGGGGCTGGCCCAGAGGATCATCACGGCGCGCGAGACCCGCGCCGAGCAGCTGGCGGAGGTGGGCAGCGTGCTGCGCACGATCGTCATCACCTCGACGGCCTTCGAGGTCCTCACCTTCCTCGCGCTCGTGCCGTACATGATCGCGACCGAGCACGGCACCGGCACCTCGGTCTTCTACGGCGCCTTCTACGCGATCAGCGCCTTCAACAACGCGGGCTTCGTGCCCGATCCCGGCGGGATCTCCCAGTACTTGGGCGACCCGTTCTTCTCGATCCCGATCTCGACGGCCGTGTTCATGGGCTCGCTCGGCTTCCCCGTGGTGCTCGTGCTGGTCAAGAGGTGGCGCACCCCCCACCACTGGACCCTGCACGCGAAGCTCACCCTCGCGACCTCGGGGATCCTGCTGGTCGCCGGCATGCTCGGCTACCTCGCGATGGAGTGGTCGAACCCGCACACGCTGGGTCGCGAGGGCTTCGGCTCGAAGGTGCTGGCCTCCCTGTTCGCCTCGGTGATGCCGCGCTCGGGCGGCTTCTCCACGCTCGACATCGCCTCCCTCGAACCCGAGACGCGCCTGTTCACGGACCTGCTCATGTTCATCGGCGGCGGCTCCGGGTCGACGGGCGGCGGCATCAAGGTGACGACGTTCGCGCTGCTCGCGCTCTCGATCGTCGCCGAGGCGCGGGGCGACCGCGACGTCGAGGTGTTCGGCCGACGGATCCCTCAGGAGACCATCCGCCAGGCGATCGGCGTGCTCGTCATGAGCGCCTCGGTGGTGTTCATCGCGACGTTCCTGACCCTGCAGCTCACCCCGTTCAGCCTGGACCAGGTGCTCTTCGAGGTGCTCTCCGCCTTCGGCACCGTGGGGCTGTCCACGGGCATCACCCCGCACCTGGGCGACGCCGCGACCTACATCCTCATCGTGTGCATGTACCTGGGCAGGATCGGGCCGATGACGCTCGGCGCCGCCCTCGCACTGCGCTCGCGCTCGCGCGTGGTGCGCCTGCCCGGCGAGCGCCCCATCGTCGGCTGATACCGCCGGCGCGCCGGTGGGCCGCGCCGTGAGTGCTGCGCACTGGTCGTTCTGAACGTCCATAACGACCACTGCGCAGCGCTCTAGACTGTTCGCGGCGCTCCGGCGCCGTCCTGCCGTCCGCATGTGAGGAGACATCGTGGCCCGTCCCCGTGGCAGCAGCGGAGCCCTGGTCGTGGGCCTGGGCCGCTTCGGAGCCTCCCTGGCCCTGACCCTCGAGGAGCTCGGCACGAACGTGCTCGCGATGGACACGCGCGAGGATCTCGTGCAGGAGTACTCGGGTCGCCTCACCCATGTGGTCGAGGCCGACGGCACGCAGATGGAGGCCCTCGCCCAGGTGGGCGCGGCCGACTTCTCCGTCGCGGTGGTGGGCGTGGGCACTTCGCTCGAGGCGAGCGTGCTGATCACCGCGAACCTCGTGGACCTGGGCAAGCCCGTGATCTGGGCCAAGGCGATCAGCGTGCCGCACGGCAAGATCCTCGAGCGCATCGGCGCCCACCACGTGGTCTTCCCCGAGAAGGACGCCGGGCAGAGGGTCGCGCACCTGGTCAACGGACGCCTCATCGACTTCATCGAGTTCGACGACGGCTTCGCGATCGTGAAGATGCGTCCCCCGCAGGAGATCATGGGCTTCACCCTGCAGGAGTCCGACATCCGCGCGAAGTACGGCGTGACCGTGGTCGGCGTGAAGTCGCCCGGCCGCGACTTCACCTACGCCGGCCCGGACACCAAGGTCTCCCAGCACGATCTGCTGATCGTCTCCGGGCACACCGAGCTCATCGAGCGCTTCTCCAACCGGCCCTGAGACGGGCGGGCCGCCCGATTCGAGACGGGCGGGCGGCCCGATTCGAGACGAACGAGCCGCCCGCCCGGGTCACTCCCCCGACATGGCGCGGGACTTGCGCGCCGCCGCGTCCATGGCCCCGGCGAGCGCCGGGCGGATGCCGCCGCGCTCGAGCGCCGCGACGCCCTCCGCGGTGGTGCCGCCGGGGCTCATCACCGCGCCGCGCGCGACGGCCGGGTGCTGCCCGGTCTCCTGCAGCAGGGTCGCGGCGCCGCGCACGGTCTGGAGCACTACGCGCGTGGCCTCCGGGCGCGGGATCCCCTGGCGCACGGCCTCGTCGATCATCGCGTCGACGACGGTGAACACGAAGGCGCTCGCGCTGCCCGCGGCGCCGATCATCGCGTGTCCCTTCTCCTCGGGCAGGTCCACGACGATCCCCGCGGCCGCGAGCAGCGCGCGGGCCAGCCCGACCGAGGACTCGGTCGTGCTCTCCGACGCCATGAGGTGGGTGACGCCCTCCCCCACGGACATCGGGGTATTGGGCATCGCGCGCACGAGCTGCGTGTGCCCGCCCAGCGCCTCGGTGAGCGCGGCGAGGCTGGTGCCGGCCGCGAGGCAGATGACCAGGGTGTCCTCGGCGAGCGCGGAGCGCACCTCGGGCATCACGGCGTCGAGCTGGTAGGGCTTCACGCCGAGCACGACGACGTCGGACCCGGTCAGGTCCGACACGGACCCGGCGGTGGCGCCGAGCTCGTCGGCCGCACGGCGGGAGGAGGCGTCCGAGGAGTTCACGACGCGCAGGTTCCGCGGCGCGACGCCCGCGGCGAGCATCGCCCGCACGAACGCGCCGCCCATGTTGCCGGCGCCCAGCACGCTCACCGTCACGGCGGCGAGATCGGGCGTCCCGTCGGAGGCGGCGTTCCGGGTGGCAGAGGTGGTCTCGGGGCTCGTCTGATCCGTCATGCCTCCCACTCTAGGGGCCGGATCCGACATGCCCGATCGGCGACCATACCGCGCCTCGCCCCTCCTCGACCGGCGCCCGTACACTGCGCAGCATGCCCCTGCCCCTGCGACAGCTCTCTGCGGTGCTCGACGCCCTCCCGGGCCCCGTGCGCCGCAAGGTCGTGTGGTGCGCCGTGCGTCTCAGCCAGCCACGATTCCTGGTCAGCGTGTGCGCGGTGCTGCGCGCGGCCGACGGACGTGTGCTGCTGTTCGAGCACCGCTTCTGGGAGGACGGCCGCTGGGGCGTGCCCTCGGGGCACATGCAGCCCGGAGAGACCCCGCAGGCCGCCGCGGCACGGGAGCTGCGTGAGGAGTCGGGGCTGCGGGCCACGGATCTGCGCGTGGTCGACGTGGTCGGCGGGCAGCGCCATCGCGTGGAGATCTGGCTGCGCGGGTCGATCGACGTCGACGAGGCCCCGGGCCAGGACGTCCTGCAGGCGCGGGAGATCTGCCGCGCCGCGCTGCTCGCTCCCGAGCAGGCCGTGCGCACTGCCCGGCCCGGTCAGGCGCGCGTGCTGCGCACGATCCTCGCGCGCGGGGACGACGGCGGGGAGTCGGGCGGGAAAAGTTGGAACGACGGGAGCGGGGCCGGCGGCAGCGCACGCCCGGGCACCCTGAGCTGAGCCTCGGCTCGGGAACCGCGGCTCAGGCCCCGGTGCCCCAGTGCGGCGGCACGTCGCGGAGGATCTCGGCATCGTGGCCGGAGCGCTCACCCGCCTCCGGCGCGTCCTCGGAGGCGCGATCGGGGATCACCCGGGGCTCGTCACCACGGTGCGGTGCGCGAGCGCCGGCGCCGCGCGCACCGCCCGTCCGGTCCCCATCGTCCCAGGGGATGGGCTTCCCGGTGAGGGAGGAGATCACGACGCGGCCCGACCTGCGGCCCGCGCCGTGCGCCCCCTCGGTCACTGCCTCTCCTGGAAGCGGCGGATCGCGCTGCTGACGGAGACGTCGAGGAGCACGGAGCGCTGGGTGAAGCCGAGGAAGCTGCGGACCTCCGCGGCCAGGTGGTCCTCGAGGCGGGCGCGGCCGTCGGAGGCGATGTACTCGACGACCGAGTCGAAGTCCTCGCTCGCGTAGAACTCGAGCGGATGGCCTGCGGGGATCTGCGGCCGGGGCAGACGGTGGCGGGCGCCGCCGGCTCCCTCGAGCGCGGCCTGCTCGGCCTCCTCCCGGTAGAGCATGAGAGCCCTCTCGACGCCGCGGCGGATGCGCTCCGCCTCGCCGTCGGGGTCGATGAACAGCGCCCACGACCACACGCGCTCGGTCGCCCAGCCCGAGGCCTCGAGGCGCTCGGCCCGCAGCCGGTCGCGCTCGCGCTGGCTCGCGGTCGCGACGTACCTCTCGCCGTCCGTGTCGACAGCGAGCAGGTAGCGACCGGGAAGGTCCGGGTGCCCCAGCGCGAGGTCGATCCGGTCCGAGGTCACCCCGAAGTCCGTGTCGACCACGAGGCCGAGTCGCCAGAGGCGGTCCGCCAGGTCGTTGACCAGGGCGTTGGTCTCGAGGACGTGGGCGACGGGCTCGTCCTGGTCGGGCTCGTCCCGCGCGGGGCCGTCCTGCTCGGGGCCGTCCTGCTCGGACTCGTCCGTCTCGGCGTCATGCTGCGCACCGTCGTCCGATGCCGCAGGGCTGTGGTCAGCAGCGTCCCGTGCCTCGGCCTCCTGGGCATCCGCGCCGCGCCCGTCGGCCTTCTCGCCGGCGACGTCGGAGCGGTCGACGGAGTCGTCGTGCGAGGCGGCCGCGTCGGCGCTGTCCGCGTCCGCGGGGGCCTCGGCCTCCGCCTCCACCGAACCCTGCGCGAGCTCCTCGTCGGACGCGCCGTCGGTCTCTGAGGCCGAGACCGCGGCCGCGGACTCGGAGTCGACGGGGTCGACGTCGGTCCCGCCGTCGTCCGGGGTGGCCGACTCGTCCTGGGCGTCGGCGGCGGCGAGCGCAGCCTCGATCTGGGCGTCGACGGAGCTCGTGGCCTCCTCCGCGGCCGACGCGGGCGGGTTCGCCGAAGCGGCCGAGGACGCGGAGGCCGGTGCGGCCGGCGAGGTGCCGGTCGGGGCTGCCGGAGTCCCGCTGGCCTCCGTGGCCTCGAGCGCCGCGTCGGCCCCGCCGCGGAGCACGGTGAGCATGGCGCGCAGGTCACGGGCGCCCTCGGACTTCAGACGGGAGGGGTCGAGGTCCTCGACGTCGAAGGCGGAGACCACCGTGGTGCGTCCGCGGGAGCGCGTGAGCACGGTGGCGAGCGCCTTGCGTCCGTCGGGCGCGGAGAGCGGACCGAATCTGTGCAGCAGCCGACCGTGGGGGGTCTTGCCGAAGCCGAGGGAGACGATCACCTCGTCGCGCACCACGCCGGAGGCGCGGGAGGCGGGCAGCACCGTGAAGTACTCGCGGCTGGCCGCATCGAAGAACTCGCGCAGGCCGGGCACCACGGAGACGGTGTGCATGATGCGTTCCATGACCTTGCGGGCGTGCTCCGCCGTCAGCGTGAAGACCGCGAGCGAGAGCTCGGGGCGGTGCCGGGCGTGCTCGATGACGAGGTCGGTGACGCGGCGCAGCTCGGCCTCCGTGCTCTCGACGACCTCGGTGCCGGTGGGCACGGCGCCGCGGCCGTTCTCGACGACGACCAGGCGGTCCGGGTCGGGGGCCGACGGGCTGGGCGTGGAGACGACCTCGCCCACGAGCGACCGGCGCTGGGCGAAGGCGCGCAGCACGGACCCGGCGGGCCGCGGATCGCGGTGGAGGGCGATGTGCGGGGCGACCTGCAGCATGTCGTCGAGGAGGACGGGCCCCTCGACCTCGGCGTGGTCGAGCACGTCCCCCAGGACGATGACCTGGTCGGCCCGGGCGATCGCGGGCATCGCGGCCGCGGTCGGGAGGCGTCCGCCGTCGGCGACGATGACCGTGTCGAAGTGGCGTCCGCGCGGAACCACCTGCGGGACCAGGTACGGGGAGGCGAGCCAGGTGGGGCGCGCGGCGAACAGGATGTCCTCGTACTTCGCGGCGAGGTCGCGCACCGAGACCGTCGAGGAGCGGGCGAGCTCGGCGATCGCCGCGCGCGAGGTGTCGGGGAAGGACATCATCGTGGAGACGAGGCGATCGTCGGAGGCGCCGCGCACCCGGTAGGAGGCGCGCTCCATGTGCTGGGCGTCCAGGCGCCGGAACCGCTCGGCGACCTGTGAGAGTCCCGTCCCGTCGTACTGGGAGATGGTGGGCTCGGCGCGGGCGATGAGCTCGAGGACGCTCTGCCACCAGGCGAGGTCGAGCTCCGCGGCGACGTGCCTCTCGCGGACGCCGCGCGCACGCAGGTCCTCGACGAGGTCGCCCAGGCCGTCGGCCGCGAGCGAGCGCAGCAGGGTGGTGCGGCGCGGCAGCTCGGCGAGGTCGTCGCGGTCGGCGAACAGGGCGTCGGCCCGTTCGGCGAGCTCGTCAACATCCGTGCGGGCGAGAGCCCCGCCGGCGGGCGTGCCCTCCAGCAGCACGGCGAGCTCGTCGCACAGGGCCTGCATGGACTCCGCGGTCTGCGCGCAGTTCTCCAGCTTCTCGGGGACGGACGGGGCGGAGCCGCTGCCGCCGTCGGCCGCCCTCCACTCCTCGCGCACGGCGCGCACGGTCCGCAGCGCCTCGTGCAGGTCGGGAGCGAGCGAGGCGGGGCGCTGCAGCGCGGCGGCCTCCTTGCGCAGGCGCCGACGGGTCGTGAACGACATGACCACGCCGTGCTCGCGCCGCCAGTCCTTGGTGGCGGTCGCGGCGATGAGGTCGTCCAGCGGGGCTGCGAACACGGCGCCCTGGAACACGGAGAGCGCCCCGCGGACCTTCGAGAGCAGCTGCAGGCGGGCGATCAGCGCCTCGAGGGTGCGCGCAGGGGCGAGGCCGACCTCGCCGCCGGTGCGCTCGATCGCGCGCCGGAGCTGCGGGAGCTGCTTCTCGCGCAGACGCTCGACGAGGGCGAGTGCGCGCTCCGCCTGCGTGTCGGTGGTGATGGGCGCGCCGTACCAGGCGGTGTCCTCGGGTCCGATGGACAGCACGCCCAGACGTGCCGCCTCGCGCAGCGACTCCGCTCCGCGCTCCCGGTCCTCGCCGACCATCGTCGCGGCGACATCCGCGCCCAGCCGCACCTCCGTGCGGGGCGCGGGGCGCATGCGGGTGAGGGCGGCGAGCGCAGAGAGGGCGTCGTGCGCGGAGGCGTTCCAGGGCTGCTGGACGCGGTGCATGGCCTCGACGTGCCCGGTGAGGATGCTGCGCGCCTCGGCGAGCTCCTCGGGCTCGGCGGTGGAGACCGGTGAGGAGAACGAGCCGGCGCGACGCAGGCTGTGCAGCAGCGAGGCCGAGGCGTTGCGCTGCAGGGACGGGTCCGGCGAGAGGTCGAACACGAGGTCCTCGAGGCCGCGCTCGCGGGCGAGGGCGGCGATGTGCGCGAGGTTCGCGCGTCGCTGGGAGACCACGAGCACGCTGCGGCCGCGCGCATTCGCCTCGGCGGCGAGGTCGACGACGAGGTCGATGGGGTCGGTGCCGGGCGGCGTGCTCACCGCGAGGTGGCCGCCGTCCAGGACGTGCGCGAGCACGCGCATCCGATCCGGGGGCAGCGAGGTGACCATCTCGGACTCGTCGGGGGCGGAGGGCTCGTGTGCGCTCTCCCCTGCGGTGCCTCGCGGACCTCCGGGGGCTGCGTGAGCGTCCGCCGGCGCGGCGCCCGGCCCGGCAGACGACGCGGCATCGGCCGACGGGGCGAGTGCCGTGCGGGCCTCGGGATCGCCGGCGAGGGCGGCGACGAGGTCGCTGTCCGCCCAGTCGGCGGGGTCGGTGCGCAGGTCGTCGACGAGCTGACCGGCGGCGTCCATGAGGTTGCCGACCACGAGCGCCTGGGCGACGCGGAAGCCGGGCAGCGGCTGGCCGAGCGACTTGAAGGCATCGATCACGGGTGTCGGGTCGAAGCCGTAGGGGCCCTCGGTGGTCGCGAGGAGGGCGCGGGCGTCCACGGCGATGCCGGCCTCGCGCAGGGCGCGCAGCAGGATCGGGTTCACGTCCACGGTCGCATCGAGGTCCAGATCGACGTCCTCGCGGGCGCTGCCGCGCAGGCGAAGGGTGATGGGCCGCACCAGCACGGGCGCGTGGAAGGGCTCGCCGCCGTCCTCGGGGACCCAGGTCGCCTCGCCGATGCCGAGATGGCAGGTGGACAGACCGATCTCCTCGGCCTGGCGCTCGGCGATCTCGCGGATCGCCCGCGCCTCGGCGCGAGCGTCTGCGAGCGCTCCGACCTCGCGGACCAGGGAGGACAGGCGGGTGGGGCCGCGGCCGGCAAGGAGCTGGGCGAGGCCGGAGGGATGGGAGTGCGTCAGGTCCAGCACGTGCTCGCCCGCGCGCATGCGGGTGAGGAAGGAGGGCTCGGCGCGGGTGCCGGCGATCTGCAGGGTCCAACGGTCCAGGGCGCTGCCGACACGGTCGGCGCGGCTCAGCGGGCGGTCGTCCACCCGGCGGCGCGGCAGGGCATCCTCGTCCTGGAGGGGCGCGATGTCGGCGCCGGCCGGATCCAGCCGGTGGTCGACGGAGAAGGCGAAGCCCTCGGCGCCGTCGGAGGCGTTCGCGCTCACCGCACTGCCGGCGCTCGCAGCACTCGCGGCGGAGCGACCGCGCCTGCTCGCGGCCCCGGTGCGGGCGGCCGAGGCGGCGGGACCGGCGTCCTCGCGGGACGAGGTCGTCTCGCCCGGCGCGCCCGGTGCGCTCTCCTGCTCCTCGGTGCGCTTCTTCCCACGCAGCAGTCTCCACATGGAACCCCACGCTACCGGCCGGACACCATGGTGACGCGGAGGCGTGCCGTGCGCGGCGACGCAGGTCGCGCCGGGCGCGTCACACCCCGCTCGCGCGGGCCCCTCGGCCCTGACGGCCCGGTCGCACACGGACGTCCTCCGGCGACCTCCGGCGGACCTCTGGCGTCCTCCGGCGGACCTCGAGCGCCCCCTCAGGCCTCGTGCAGGCGCACCTCGTGCTCGGCGAGGTGCTCGCGGAGCTCACCCGGGACCTCGCCGGCGATCACGAGGTCGGTGAGCGCAGCGACCGGGCAGATGCCCGCGAGCGCGCGCAGACCGAACTTGTCGGCCGTGGCGAGGCCGACGACGCGCCGCGAATGCCCGATCATCGTGCGGGTCACGCCCGCTTCGGCGTCGGAGTTGCAGGTGAGCCCGGCGTCGATGTCGAGACCGATCATGCCCACGAACATGGTGTCCAGCCACAGGTCGCGCATCGTCGCGGTCGCGAGCGGCCCGGTGAGCTCGAAGGAGTACGGCTCGGCGACGCCGCCGAGCACGACGGTGCGCACTGCGGGGCGCAGCACGGCCTCGGTCGCGATGTTCAGGGCCGCGCAGACCACGGTGAGCCCGGGCGTGCCGTCCTTCGCGTCGAGATCCGGGCGGGAGACGGCCCGCCGAGCCGTGCTCGTGGTGGAGCGCCCGCCGTTGAAGCCGACGATCTGACCGGGACGGATCATCTCCGCGGCGAGAGCGGCCACCCGCTCGCGGTCGGCGGACGCGACGTCCTTCTCGCGCGGTGTGGTCGCGAGCGAGTAGGCGACGTCGATCGCGACGATGCCCCCGTGCGTGCGGCGCGCGAGCTGGGCGCGCTCCATCTCGACGAAGTCGCGGCGCACGGTGGACTCGCTGATCCCCAGCTCGCGGGCCACTTCGGTGACGCTCAGGCTGCGATGGGTCGCCAGCATCGCGAGCACACGATCCCAGCGCCCGCTCTTGTCCTTGGGCGGTGACGAAGCGACTGCTGCCGCGCGCGGTTCGATCGATTCCATGCACCAATCATGCCTGCGAATGGCAGGAATGCGCGCCAAATGCTCACGGACCGTCAGATGAGCGGTGTGTTCGGGCGATTTCTGGCACGTCGGCCGGTGCGGCTCCTAGCCTGTTGCTGTCGCTCCGACCGGAGCGCGACGCCGAACGAGAGGAGTTCCCCATGGGTCTCAACGACGCTTTCGACAAGGCCAAGGATGTCGCATCCGACAACAAGGACAAGATCGGCGAGGGCATCGACGGCGCCTCGGAGAAGGCGCAGGATGCCGCTCCCGATCAGTTCGACGGCGCCATCGGCGATGCCGGCGACAAGGCGAAGGACGGGCTCGGCAACCTCTGATCCGAGTACCTCCCACGGCCGATGAGCCGTCGAAGCGGCGCCGGACCTTCGGGTCCGGCGCCGTTCGCATGTGCGGGGGCGGAGCACCGGCGCGAGGGCGTGCCGATGCGGGGAAGGCCCCGATCTCAGGGCGTCTGGAGCTCCGGCCGGTCGGCGAGCACGGGCAGTGCGGACCGCGCCTCGGTCACGGCCTCGGCATCGACCTCGACGACGAGCAGCTCCTCGTCCGCGCCCGCCGCCGCGATCACCGCGCCGAGCGGTGAGACGGCGACGCTGCCGCCCACGCCGCGCGCCGCCCTCCCGCTCCAGCCGGGAGCGGGCACCTGGTCCGCGGCCAGCAACACGCTCGTCGAGTCCAGCGCCCGTGCGCGCTGCAGCACCCTCAGCTGCTCGGCCTTCCCCTCCCCCGCTCCCCATGCCATGGGCACGACGACCACCTGCGCGCCTGCTCGGGCGAGCGCCACGAACTGCTCGGGGAAGCGGATGTCGTAGCAGGTCGCGAGGCCCACATGGATCCCGTCGACGTCGATGGAGACGAGTCCGGCCCCCGGAGCGATGGTCTCGGACTCGCGAGCGCCGAAGGCGTCGTAGAGGTGGATCTTGCGGTAGTCCGCGCGCAGGTCGCGTCCCCGGACGATCACCGTGTTGTGCACGCGGCCGTCGGCGGCGAGGGTGAAGGACCCGGCGACGGCCACCAGGTCATGCCGCTCCGCGCTCGCGGTGATCGCCTCGTCGAAGGCGCGGGCGTGCTCGCGCGCGGCGGCGGGCAGGTCTGTGCCGAAGGGGGCGAGCGCAGCCTCGGGGAGCACCACGAGCCGTGCCCCGGCCGCTGCCGCCTCGTCGAGGGCGCGCACGGCGCGCTCGGTCGCGCGCGGGGGTTCCTCATCGACGGCGTACTGGGCGAGGGCGGCGGTCAGCGTGGAGGTGCTCACGCTTCGATCCTGCCATGCGCCCGGGCGGAGGTCCCGGGCCCTCCGTACCGTAGGATGGTCGGCGGTTCCGCCCCCGTAGCTCAGGGGATAGAGCACCGCTCTCCTAAAGCGGGTGTCGCGCGTTCGAATCGCGCCGGGGGCACCAGAGAAACACCAGGTCAGTCCTGTCGTCGGCCGCGGATCACCGGCGCCGCGCTGGCCTGCGCACCACGGCGAGGAGCACCGCACCCACCACGATGATCCCCGCGCCGACGCCGGTCATCACGGTCGCGCGCGGCGCGATGTCGGCGCTGAAGCGGGCCTCGAAGCCCTGCACGATCGGGCCCAGGAAACCCGCGCCGTCGACCGACGCAGGCACGAGAGCTCCGATGCCCGCGGCGAGCAGCAGACCGATCGCGCCCGCCACGAGGGTCGCGATCCCGGCGCCCAGCAGGGCGGCCCGCCTGCGGTCGGCGACGAGCAGCGCGAGCACCATCAGCACGATCATCACCGGCAGCGCCCAGGACGCGTACGGGAGCACCTGCGCGGCCGCGCGCAGGGCAGGCAGGTCGGGGATCGTGGTGAGGGTGACCGTGGGATGGTCTGGCCGGGGCAGGGTGATGCCGAAGGGCAGCTTCTCCTCGATCGGATCCATGAGCGAGTCGACGGCGGGCGAGAGGTCGACCTCGATCGGGCTGTCGCCGGAGGCGAAGAGCCCCTCGTGCACCGAGTCCATCGAGTCGTCCCACATCTCCTGGTAGGCCGACGTGGTCGTGAAGGACGCCGCCTGCTCCTTGGCGTAGGGCGCGACCGTGCCGCGCACCGAGGACGGGATCACGTCGCTCGAGAGCAGCTCGTCGACCGCGGCATCGGTGAGCGCGTGCTGGGTCGAGGCGTCCTCGCCGAGCGGCTCGGCGATCTCGAGGAAGCCGTCGCGGTCGACCACGTGCTGCTGCAGCCAGCTGCCCGGCAGCCAGCTCGCGCCGACCACGGCGGCGAGGACGAGCAGCAGGACGCTCGCCGTCTGTCGCAGTGCGCTCATCTCATGGCCTCCTCCGGGGATGTTCGGGCGTGCGGTCAGGCACCGCGCAAGGGTGCCACGTCCACCTGGGTCCGCGCCTGATCCGCACGGGCCAACACCGGACGCACGTCGGCCCCGCACCGAGGGGTGCGGGGCCGACGTGCGACGCGGGGGATGTCAGGGATGATCAGTGGGTGTACGTGATGTACGTCCAGGAGCCCGAGTAGATGTCGCGCTCGACGGTGCCCACGCGGGGGTTGCCGGCGTCGATCATCTTGCCGTTGCCGATGTAGATGCCGATGTGGCCGGGCTTGCGGATGAGATCGCCGGGACGGGCCTCGGACTGGGAGACCACGCGGCCGCGAGCGGCCTGGGCCGAGTCGGTGCGGCCGAGGCTGATGCCGTTCTGCGCGTAGACCCACCGGGTGAAGCCCGAGCAGTCCCAGCCGCTGGTGCTGGTGCCGCCGTAGACGTACGGGGTGCCCTTCCCGCTGCGGGCGGTGGCGACGATCGAGTTGCCCGAAGCGCTCGAGGAGGAGCTGCTCGGCGACTTCTCCTCCGAGGAGTCCGAGGTGGACTTCTTGGACTTCGAGGAGGAGCTGCTGGAGGGGGAGTGCGAAGAGCGCGAGCTCGAGGACCCCGAGTTCGAGGAGCTCTCGTGCGACGAGGTCGAGCCCGAGGTGGTGCTCTCCTGCGCCTGGTCGTCCTCCGCACCCTGGGACTGGTCGTCCTGGGCATCGTCCGCGGCGGCCTGCTCAGCAGCCTCCTGCTCGGCGGCGGCCTGCTCAGCAGCCTCCTGCTCAGCAGCCTCCTGCTCGGCGGCCTCCTGCTCGGCCTTGTCCTCCGCGATCTGATCGGCGGACTTGACGCTCATGGCGTTCTCGACCCTGGAGGTCTCGAGGACCGAGCCCTGGTCCGCCGAAGCGGTGCTCGTCGCGAGCTTCTGGATCTGCGAAGGCTTCGCGTCAACCGCGGGAAGCACGGCCGGGGCGGCGTTCCCCTGGGCCGGCGCGGCGCCATCGGCCTGGTTCGACCCGTCGGCGGTCGCGGCGGCGGACCCGCCGAACAGCATGGTGGCGGCGATCGCAGCGCCGGCGGCGGTGCGGCCGGCGCGGACGGCCGGCGTCACCGGGCGCATGGCTCGGCGGTGCGTGTTCATCGCAGTCTTCGACACGTGAGGGCTCCCCTGGGCCTCCGCCGGAGCGGAGATTCGGCTTCGTCTTCAGTTGCCCGGACCGAAGCGCTGCGCGCCGAACTCGGTGGGCGTCGACCGATCGTTCTGCGATCGGCACGCCCTCGACCCTAAGGACTCCTGAACGCCCGCACCCAGCGTCCTGGGAAGGCCTGGGGAAGACCTTGCCGTCTCTTTACTCGGCCGCCGCGGGAGTCACCACGAGCTGACCGGCGGTGTCCTCGTCGATGATGATCGGCTCCGCGCCGTCTCCCTGCAGCCGGAAGCCGGACTGCGTCCGCTCCGCCCGGAACGTCTCACCGGGGAGAATTCCGTGACCAGCGAGATCACGCAGCAGCTCGACGTCGGTCTGAGCCGTCTCACCGATCCTGCGCAGGCGCAGCTCGAGCGACCCGGAGCCGCCCAGCGCGCGGTCGAGGGTGCCGTGCCAGCTTGCCGAGTCTTGACCTTCGGGGGTGACACCCGTCTCGTCGGACGTATCGATCCCGAGCTCGGCCAGACCCGGGATGGGGTTGCCATAGGGATCGATGAAGGGCGCGACGATCTGCTGGGCGATGCGCGTCTCGACCTCGCGGCTCATGACGTGCTCCCAGCGGCAGGCCTCCTCGTGGACCAGCTCGAAGGGCAGCCCGACCTGCTCGATGAGGTGGCGCTCCGCCAGACGGTGCTTGCGCATCACGTCGGTCGCGATGGCCTGCCCCTTGTCGGTGAGCATGATGCGGCGCTCGTCGTCCAGGTGCAGGAGGCCGTCGCGCTCCATGCGGGCGACGGTCTGCGAGACAGTCGGCCCTGAGTGCCCGAGCCGATCCGCGATCCGGGCGCGCATCGGGGGGATGCCCGCCTCATGAAGCTCGAACACCGTCTTGAGATACATCTCCGTGGTGTCGACAAGATCGCTGCTCATGGATACTGCTCCGTTCCTGGTTCCTCCGACGGGCTCTACCGTACCTGTTCAGACCGACACTCCCCCAGCGGTTGCGCTGACGGCCGACGCGCACGCCGGCACGCGTCCGCGGACCCGAGCCCCGTCACCCTGTCCCGCCCCCGGACGCACGAACGGGCGGGCACCCCGCTGGGTGCCCGCCCGTCCATCGGCCGTCGGGCTCGATCCGGCCCGCCGCGGCCCGCGATGCGGCTCCGCCTCGGACCCGAGCGCCCGGACGCGCTCTCAGGCCTGGGCCGAGATGATCTCGCGCATGAGGTCGGCCGTCTCGGTGGGGGTCTTGCCGACCTTCACGCCCGCAGCCTCGAGGGCCTCCTTCTTCGCCTGCGCGGTGCCGGCGGAGCCGGAGACGATCGCGCCCGCGTGGCCCATGGTCTTGCCCTCGGGGGCGGTGAAGCCCGCGACGTAGCCGACCACCGGCTTGGACATGTTGTCCTTGATGTACGCGGCCGCACGCTCCTCGGCGTCGCCGCCGATCTCGCCGATCATCACGACGCCCACCGTGTCCGGGTCGTTCTCGAACGCCTCGAGCGCGTCGATGTGGGTGGTGCCGATGACCGGATCGCCGCCGATGCCGATGCACGTGGTGAAGCCGAGGTCGGCCAGCTCGTACATCATCTGGTAGGTCAGCGTGCCCGACTTCGAGACCAGGCCCAGCTTGCCGGGACCGGTGATGTTCGCCGGGGTGATGCCCGCGTTCGACTTCCCGGGGCTGATCAGGCCCGGGCAGTTCGGGCCGATGATCCGGGTGGTGCCCTTGCCCTTCGCGTAGTTGAAGAACTCGGCGGAGTCCTTCACCGGGATGCCTTCGGTGATGACCACGAGCAGCGGCATCGCGGCGTCGATGGCCTCGATCGCGGCGGACTTGGCGAACTTCGGCGGCACGAAGACCACCGAGACGTTCGCGCCGGTGGCCTCCATGGCCTCCGCGACGGATCCGAAGACGGGGACCTCGTGACCGCCCTCGAAGGACACGGTCTGGCCGGCCTTGCGGGGGTTCACGCCGCCGACGACGTTCGTGCCGGAGTCGAGCATGCGCTGGGAGTGCTTCATGCCCTCCGAGCCCGTCATGCCCTGGACGATGACCTTGCTGTTCTCATCGAGGAAGATCGACATGACGGTCCCTCACTTTCCTGCGGCGAGCTCGGCGACCTTGGCCGCTCCGCCGTCCATGGTGTCGGCCTGCGTGACGAGCGGGTGCGCGAAGTCCGCGAGGATCTCCCGCCCCTCCTCGACGTTGTTGCCGTCGAGGCGGACCACGAGCGGCTTCGTCGCGGCGTCGCCGAGCTTCTGCAGGGCGCCGACGATGCCGTTGGCCACCGCGTCGCACGCGGTGATGCCGCCGAACACGTTGACGAAGACCGCGGAGACCTGCTGGTCCCCGAGAATGACGTCCAGACCGTTGGCCATGACCTCGGCGCTCGCGCCGCCGCCGATGTCCAGGAAGTTCGCGGGCTTCACGCCGTGCGATTCGCCCGCGTAGGCGACGACGTCCAGCGTCGACATGACCAGGCCCGCGCCGTTGCCGATGATGCCGACCTCGCCGTCGAGCTTCACGTAGTTGAGGTCGAGGGCCTTGGCCTTCGCCTCGAGCGGGTCCTCGGAGGCCGTGTCCACGAGGCCTGCGTGCTCCTCGTGGCGGAACTGCGCGTTGTCGTCGAGGGTGACCTTGCCGTCCAGGGCGACGATCTCGCCGGAACCCGTCTGCACGAGCGGGTTCACCTCGACGAGGGTCGCGTCCTCGGCGCTGTAGACGTCCCAGAGCTTCTGCAGCACCGGGACGACCTTGGCCCCGGTCTCCGCGTCGAAGCCTGCGGTCTCGACGATCTCCTTCGCCTTCGCCTCGTCGATCCCGGTGTTGGGGTCGACGGCCACCCGCGCGAGCGCGTCCGGGCGCTCGACGGCCAGCTGCTCGATCTCCATGCCGCCCTCGACCGAGCACATGGCCAGGTAGTTGCGGTTGGCGCGGTCCAGCAGCAGGGAGAAGTAGTACTCGGAGGCGATGTCCGCGCCGCCCGCGATCATCACGCGGTGCACGGTGTGGCCCTTGATGTCCATGCCGAGGATCTCGGAGGCCTTCTGCTCCGCCTCCTCGGGGGACTTCGCGATCTTCACGCCGCCGGCCTTGCCGCGGCCTCCGACCTTCACCTGGGCCTTGACGACCACCACCGGGGTGCCGATGGTCTCAGCGGCGGCCTTGGCGGCCTGTGGGTCCTCCGCGACGATTCCGGGCAGCACGGGGACGCCGTGCTTCTCGAAGAGATCGCGGGCCTGGTACTCGAACAGGTCCACGGATGTTCGTCCTTCCGTTGTCGTAGGCGGGCGGCGGGCCCTCGTCGGCCCTCGAACCGCCCCTCGAACGTCTCCACCATATCGCCGCCGACGCCCGTCCCAGCACCGCGCGACTAGGCTGTGACCGTGGCCCCACGATCCCGCAGTCTCACCCGCCGGATCCGCGACCAGATCGGCTTCAGCCTCGTCGCGGTCCTGGTGCTGTTCATGCTGCTGCGCGTGTTCGGCGTCCGCTCGAGCGTCGCGGGCCTCGTGCTCTCGATCGTGCTGACCCTCGCGCTGAACGTGGGCCTCTCCTACATCGGGGAGCAGCGAGCGCGCAGCGCCCGTCGGCGCGCGGGGGATGGTTCCCGCGATCCCCGCCGCTACGACCCCCGCGACGATGCCGACGCCGGCGGGCGCGACGGGGCCCGCCGGCGTCGGCATCGTCCGAACGGCGGGGGCGACATCCGTTGGCGCGACGACGGCCGCTGAGGGAGGACCCATGAGCAGCTGGAAGACCTACGCAAAGGCGGCGCGCAACACCGCCCGTCGGCAGGCGCCCGACCTCGCCCGCCAGGCGCGCGACTCCACCCGCCGCAGCACGGAGCGGGCGGGCGCCTACGCGCGCGCGGCGTCGAAGGCGGCCGACGAGGGCACGCGCGAGTCCCGCGAGCACATGCGCGAGCGCGGCCGCCGCTACCGCCGTGACGCCGCCGTCTACACCGAGGCCACGCGGCGCCACCTCAAGCGCGCACGCATCGGCCAGCGCCTGCTCTCGGCGCTGCGCGACGCGGTGATCATGGGGGCCTCGCTGGGCGTGATCTGGTTCGTGGTCACCCGCACCGGCGTGCAGATCCCCTTCACCGTCGTCCTCGCGGTCGTGCTGGTGCTCATGGTGGTCCGCTTCGGCTGGGCGCTGTGGGTCGGATTCGGACTCGAGGGCGATGAGGACGAGCTGGACGAGGACGCACCGGGCGCGGACGAGCCGGGCGCGGACGACCGCGACCGTCGGCCGGACGCGCGGGACCGGGACCGCAGCGGCGGGCGCAGTCGCGACGCGGAACCCCGGGAATACCGGGAGACGGAGCACAGGCGGGCGGAGCACAGAGAGACCGAGCCCGTGCGCGAGCGCACCCGGCGGCGATGAGCCCGCGGAACCGGCGATCGACGACGCTCGCCGGCCTGCACGCGGAGGTCGCCCCCCGTCGGCCCGCGATCCTGCCGCTCCTCGCGGCCCTGCTGTGCCTCGCTCTGGTGGTCGCGGTCGTGGGACTCGTCCAACACGGGCGGGGTGAGGGACCGGGCGAGGGCGGCCTGCCGGGCGCGGCGCAGAGCACCGACCCCGCTCCCGCGGAGGGAGTGCCGACGGCGAGCGCCACGAGCCTCGACGCGCCGTCGTCCGAGACCCGCATGGGCCAGCGGCAGCGGATCACCGGTGACATCACGCCGAAGTCCGTGGTCGCCAGCGGCCACGGGCACGTGATCGCCAACAACATGCTCTACAGCCACTCCGTCACCCTCTACGACGCCGCCGACCGCAGCCTGGCCGCGACCGTCCCGGACACCGTGGACATGTCCGCGCTCGGCTTCCCGCAGTACCCGGGGACGAGCACCGGCGCGCCGGTGGAGGCCGCCTGGACGGACGACGGCCGCTACGCCTACGTCTCGCAGTACCAGATGAGCGGCGAGGGGCACGGCGCCTCGGGCAACGACGACTGCCGCCACGGCGAGGAGACCGGCCGCAGCACCCTGCTGCGCCTGGACGTGGCGACCATGAGCTGGGACCAGGCGATCGAGGTGGGTCGGGTGCCGAAGTTCGTCGCCCTCTCCCCCGACGGCTCCCTCGCCCTGGTCACCAACTGGTGCGACCGCACGGTCTCCGTGGTCGATCTCGAGAGCGCGAGCGTCACCGCCGAGATCCCCGTGGACTCCGCGCCCCGCGGCATCGTCGTGCTCCCGGACAACGAGACCGCCTACGTCACCGCGATGTACGCCGACGAGCTGTTCCGCCTGGACATCCCCGCCGGCACCAGCGAACTCGTGCGCGAGACGGGGCGCAAGCCCCGCCACCTTGTCCTCTCCCCGGACGGCGCGCGCATGTACCTCACGGAGGCGGGGTCGGACCGCCTGCTCGAGCTCGACGCCGCGAGCGGCGAGGTGCTGCGCGAGACGCCGACGGGACGCGAGCCCCGCTCGATGGACATCTCCCCGGACGGCACCGCCCTGTACGTCGTGAACTACTACGAGGACTCGGTCTCCAAGTTCGACGTCGCCACCTTCGCCGAGGTGCAGCGCGAGAGCGTGGGCCGCAACCCGGTGGGCGTCGCCTTCGAGCCGACGACGGCGAGCGTGTGGGTCGCGAACTACGCGGGCAGCATCGACGTCTTCGACGACACCGAGCAGGCGTGAGCGGGAGGCACGGGACGCTCAGCCGACAAGGCCCGGCGCTCGCGGGGTGCGTCGCGTCGCAGGCCGCGCTCAGCTCCCGTGGTCGGCGGGGTCGAGTCGCGCGATCGCGAGCGCTGCAGCGGCGACCGCATCATCGAGCCAGGGCGGCATCTCCCGTCCGATGAAGGGGCGCGTGATGCCGTAAGGGGTCTGACGGGTGGCGACGGCGAGCAGCTCCCGGCGCCGGGGGCCCGGGTCCCCGAAGGCACGCTCGGCGAGGTCGTCGAGGGAGGCGTCGATCGCGTCGTTGATGCCCTCCGCATCCTCGTGGAGGGATTCCGGGCCGTTCTCGAGCAGCCGCGCACGGCTGAACAGGAGCATCGATCGCGCCTCCTGAGGGCGCCGGCGGCAGAAGGCGGGCACGCAGCGAGCGCTCGCGGCGATGGCCTCCCAGGGGTCGGGCAGCGCCATGGCCTCGAGGAGGTCCTCGTGGAAGCGGCGGATCGAGCGGATCCAGAGCCGGCCCAGCAGCTCCTCCCGCGAGGCGAAGCGATGGTAGATCGAACCGCTGGGCCCGCTGATCTCCCGGGCGATGTCGGCGATGGTCACCGAGGGGCCGACGGCCGTGAGCGCCCGTGCCGCCCCGTCGAGGACGTCGTCGGTCGTGAAGCGCGCGGGTCTTGCCATACCAGCGATCGTAGTCCAGTATCAGATCATGAGTTCTGGAACGTCGTCTCTTTTTGCTCGCGGCTCCGTGGGCCGTCCCGTTCCCCGCTGGGCGCTCGCGGCCACCGCGCTGTGCCTGCTGCTGCCGCTGCCCTCGGTGCTGTGGCGCCTGCTGATGCTCAGCGGGGTCGACGTGGGCTTCGCAGATGCCGATGTGTACACGGCCTCGGCCGGAACCGTCGGCTACGTGCTCGGCCTCGATGCCGTGGAGGTGCTCGTCGGCCTCGCCTGCCTGGGGCTGGCGATGCGCTGGGGCGAGCGCGTACCGCGCCACGTGCCCGTGCTCGGGGGCTGGGTGATCCCGCGCTGGCTGCCCGCCGCGATCTGCTCGCTCGGCCTGCTGGCGATGCTCGCGATCTGGGGCATGCTGCTCTACTCGCTGGGCAGGGTGTGGCTCGGCCTCGGCGAGGGATGGGTCCCCGACCACGGGATGGACGGCAGCGAGCGGGCATTCCTGCTCGCCTGCTACGTGCCGTTCTTCGTGTGGCCGCTCGCGATCATCACGGCGCTCGTCGGCTACTGGCGCCGGCGCCGCCCCGCGCTCACAGCTTCGTGAGCGGGGCGTAGCGCAGCAGCAGGCGCTTGGTGCCGTGGGGCGCCTTGAACTGGACCTCGACCTGGGTCTTCTCGTCCTGGCCCGTGACCTCGCTGACAGTGCCCATGCCGAAGGTGTCGTGGGTGACGCGATCGCCGACGGCGAGGGAGGGCATGTCCGCCGCGGACCTCGCGCTGCGGCCCGAGCCGAACGACGGGCGCGTGACGTCCCGTCGGCCGCCGCCCGCGCCGCCGCTGAAGGACGGCCCGCGCGAGGAGACCCCGCGACCGCCTCCGTAGCCGCCTCCCCCGAAGCCTCCGCTCCCGTAGCCGCCGGATCCCGCGTACCCCATGCCCGAGAGCGAGGAGCCGGCGCGCGCGACGTCGAGCACTGCCTCGGGGATCTCGTCGAGGAAGCGGCTGCCGGGGAAGAACTGCGGGGCGCCCCAGGTCGCGCGCATCTGCGCGCGCGTGAGGTAGAGCTTCTCGCGGGCGCGGGTGATGCCCACGTACGCCAGGCGCCGCTCCTCCTCGAGCTGGTCCGGGTCGGCGAGCGTGCGCTGGTGCGGGAACGTGCCGTCCTCGAGTCCGGTGAGGAACACGACCGGGAACTCGAGGCCCTTGGCGGTGTGCAGCGTCATCAGGGTGACGAACTGGTCCTCCTGCCCGGGGATCTGGTCGGCGTCGGCCACCAGGGAGACCTTCTCGAGGAACTGGTCCAGCAGCGGCGCCTCGGGGTCGTCGGTCGCGGGCAGGGCGGACCCGTCCGCGACCTCGCCGGACTCCGTGCCCTCCGCGTCCTCGTCCTCGAACTCGCTCGCGGCGGCCGCGGCGGCCTCCGTCTGGGCTTCGAACTCGCTGGCCACGCCCACGAGCTCGGCGAGGTTCTCCAGGCGCGACTCGTCCTGGGGATCGTCGCTGTTCTGCAGCTCGGCGTAGTAGCCCGAGCGCTGGAGCACCTGCTCGACGAGCTCCGCCGGACCGGTCCCGCTCGCATACAGCTCCCGCAGGTCGTCGAGCATCGAGACGAAGGTGCGCACCGAGTTCAGGGACCGGGTGGCGATGCCGGGTGCCTCCTCCGCCCTGCGCAGGGCGTCGCCGAAGCTGATGCGGTCCTGCTCGGCGAGCAGGGCGATCGCGGCCTCGGCCCGGTCGCCGATGCCGCGCTTGGGGACGTTGAGGATGCGGCGCAGGTTGATCTCGTCGTCGGGGTTGGCGAGCACCTGCAGATAGGCGATCGCGTCCTTGATCTCGCGGCGCTCGTAGAAGCGGGTGCCGCCCACCACCTTGTAGGGCAGCCCCACGCGGACCAGCTGGTCCTCGAGCGCTCGGGACTGGGCATTGGCGCGGTAGAAGATCGCGATGTCGCTCGCGCGGCGACCACCGTCCACGAGGGCGTCGATCTGGCGGCCGATGAAGCGGGCCTCGGCCTGCTCGTCGTCGGCCACGTACAGGGTGATCTTCTCGCCCTCGCCCTGGTCGGTCCACAGGTTCTTCTTGCGCCGCCCCTGGTTCTCCTCGATGACCGCGTTCGCCGCGCTCAGGACGTTCTGGGTGGAGCGGTAGTTCTGCTCGAGCACGATGGTGCGGGCCGAGGGGAAGTCCTGCTCGAACTCCACGATGTTGCGGATGGTCGCCCCGCGGAAGGCGTAGATCGACTGGTCGGAGTCGCCCACCACCGTGAGGTCCGCGCGCGGGTCGTCGCCCACGAGCTCGCGCACCAGGGAGTACTGCGCATGGTTGGTGTCCTGGTACTCGTCCACGAGCACGTGGCGGAAGCGCCGACGGTAGGTCTCGCGCACCGCCGGATTCTCCCGCAGCACCTCGACGGTGAGGCCGATGAGGTCGTCGAAGTCCACCGCGTTGGCCTGGCGCAGGCGCTCGGTGTAGGCGGTGAACACCTGGGCGATGGATTTCTCGAACGGGTTCTTCGCGCTCTCCGCCTGATCGGCATAGTCGATCGGGTCGACGAGCTCGTTCTTGAGCGAGCTGATCTTCGAGGCGATCCCGCGGGGCGGGTTCTTCTTCGTGTCCAGCCCGAAGTCCTTCGCGATGTTCGTGATCAGGCGCAGCGAATCCGCCGAGTCGTAGATCGTGAAGGAGCTCTTGAGCCCGGCGGCCGCATGCTCGCGGCGCAGGATCCGCACGCAGGCGGAGTGGAAGGTCGAGACCCACATGCCGCGGCCAGCGGGGCCCACGAGCTCCTCGACCCTCTCCCGCATCTCGGCGGCGGCCTTGTTCGTGAAGGTGATCGCGAGGATCTCGCCGGGAAGCGCCTCTCCCGTGCGCAGCAGATGGGCGATCCGTCGCGTGAGCACGCGGGTCTTGCCCGAGCCGGCGCCCGCGACGATCAGCAGCGGGCTGCCGCGGTGCTCGACGGCCTCGCGCTGGGGAGGGTTGAGGCCCTCGACGAGATCGGAGACATCGGGGAGAGGGCCGCGCAGAGCGGTCGACGGCGCCGCGGCCTCGGCGACGGCGGGGACCCAGGCCCCGTCGCCCTCGCCCTCGTCCTCAGGCGGCGGGGCGTCGTCCTCCGGGGGCGGGGGCAGCTCCTCGTCCGACGGCGGGGCGTCGGGCGCGTCGGGCGCGTCGGGGTCCACCCGGACCCCGCTCAGCCGGCGGAAGGACTCGGGCAGGGACATGTCGTCGAACAGAGAGCTCATGGCCCGACCAGGATAGGCGGGCCCGCCGACATCCCGCGCACCCTGGGTCGCTGCTGTGGACGACCTCGCGCTCTCCCCGCATGGGAGAATCCCGGGCATGGCGCCCGATGACCCCGCTCACCACCCCGGGGACCCGTCGATGTCGCCGCCCCCGTCCTCCGGCGCGTCCGCGGCGCCGACGTCCGCCGGGGCCGACGGCCTGCTCGCGAGCCTGCTGGGCCTCACCCGCTCCGATCGCCCCTCCCCGGGTCGTCTGCTGCTCGCCGCCTGCTCGCTCGTGCTGCTGGTGGTGCTGCTCGTCTGGCTGCTGCCGCGCGCCCTGCACCTCGACCCGGCGCAGATCCTCGATGCGCTCGCCGCAGTGCCGACGCCCGTGCTCCTCGCCGCGCTCGTGCTCGGCGTGCTCGCGGTGCTCCTCGAGGCTCTCGCGGCACGCGCGGCGCTCCCCGGTGCGCCGGTCGGCGCGGTCGTGAGCGCGCAGGCGGCCGCCGGGGCCACCGCGCTCGCAGTGCCGGGCGGATCCCTGCTGGGGATCGCGCTCACGGGCGCGGTGCTTCGCCGGCGCGGCACGCCGACGCGCACGATCGTCACCGGGATCGCCGCGTTCTCCTCCGCGGACCTGCTGCTGGGCGGCATCGTCATCCCCCTCGCGGCGCTCGCGTCCTACGCCGCGCTGGGCGTGCGCCACGACCTCCCGGGAACGCTCGGGGCGACGATCGTCGCGGCTCTGGGCGTCGTGCTCACCGCGGCCGTGCTCGCGGTCCTCGCACATCGGCCGACGACCGTGCGCATCCTCGACGCCCTCGGCCCGACGCTCCGCACCGTGCTCGCGCTCGCGGGGCGCGGCGGGGACGCGCGGGAGGAGGCGCAGTCGAGGGCCGACGAGAACCCCGCCGCGCTCGCGCTGGAGGCACGGGACCGCGTCGCGCGGATCCTGCGGCGGCGCTGGGCGGGGATCCTCGTCCCGATGCTCGCGGCGCGCGCAGCGCAGTGCGCCGTGCTGTGGATCGCGGCCGACGCCCTCACGAGCGGTGTGGAGCCCCTCCCGCTGCTCGGGGTCTTCCTCATCGGCCGGGCCCTCTCGCTCGTGCCCGTCACCCCCGGCGGGGGCGGCATCACGGAGACGGCCGTCGCCCTGCTGCTCACGGCGCTCGGCGGCGCACCGGCGGCGTCCGGCGCGACCGCCCTCGTGCTCGGGGGCGCGACCTGGGCCGTCCCCCTCGTCCTCGGCGGCGTGCTCGGGGCGCGGGAGCTCGTGCGCCGACGCGGATGAGCGCACAGCACGACGGCCCACGATCCATGCGGATCGCGGGCCGTCGTGACCGGCACGCCACTGGTGAGGGCGTCGGCTCAGAGGTCAGCGGGCCTCTTCACCCGTGCTCTCGGTCAGGAGCCTCTCGACCTCTTCGCGCCGGTAGCGGCGGTGGCCGCCGAGCGTGCGCAGAGGTGAGAGCTTGCCCGACTGCGCCCAACGCGTCACCGTCTTCGGATCGACCCGGAAGAGCCGGGCGACCTCAGCGGGGGTGAGAAGTGCCGTGTAGGACGACGAGCTCTCCATCGAGTGCTGTTCAATCGTTGCAGCCATTGGGGGGGTCCCCTTTCTCTGGGTGTGTGGGGCCAAGGTTGCGCTTCCATCTTAGCGACTCGGACAGAGCCGACGACACGGACGAAAGTTCCAATACCGACTGGAAACTTTCGCGCTCCAGCGCACGGCAGGGCCACGACCGGCACCAAAGGACGAAAATCGGACATTCATCCCGCTTTCTCACGTGCCATCCGCTATGCGCTCCCCGTGCCCGCGACAGCGCGAGCGCGGGCAGGCCGCACGCCGATCGGCGCCCGCCGTGAGGATCCGGACACGTCCGCGCCCCAGAGGGCGGACCCGACCCCGTCCGGTCGGCCCCGTCCCCCGCCCCATCAGCGCCCGGAACAGGGTCCGCCGCGCGCTCGCGCGCCGGGTTCGGCGTTGCTCACACCTGCCCCGCCGGTTGGCTGGTGCACATGGTTCCGATGTAGGATCGGGTTCCGAAACATTGCCATCGTCCGGGCTCGCGCGCCCGCCAGCCGACGCACAGGGGGTCAGATCCATGGGTCGTGGCCGACAGAAAGCCAAGCAGACCAAGGTGGCACGGGACCTCAAGTACTACAGCCCGCCGACGGACCTCTCCGCCCTCCAGCGCGAGCTCCAGTCCCATCGTTCGGCCGACACCGAGTACGAGGCGCCCGAGAGCGACACCGACGACGCCGATTGGGCGGAGGACGGACCGGCTTCCACGGCCTCCCGCCGCCGCTGAGCCCCGCTCGGCAGATGCGAACCCTGTGAAGAGGGCGACCCCGATGGGGTCGCCCTCTTCACGTGCAGGGGAGCTCGTCCGCTCGGGATCGGTCGCTCAGGCGGATCCGACCGCTCAGGACCAGTCCTCGTGCATGCCGGTCAGCAGCACGCCTCCCCCGTCGACGCCCTTCGCACCGGAGACGAGGACGTCCTGGCCCGTGGGCCGCGGGGCCTCGTCGCCCGCGACGACCTCTCCGATCACGCGGGAGGGCAGTCCCCGGGACTCGAGGAGGCCGATGGCGGCGTCGGCATTCTCGGGCGCGACGGCCGCGACCATGCCGATGCCCATGTTCAGCGTGGCCTCGAGATCGTGCAGCGGGACTCCGCCCCAGGTGCTCACGCGCTCGAAGATCGCCGCCGGCCGCCAGGCTCCGCGGTCCACGACGGCGGTCGTGCCCTCGGGGAGCACGCGCGCGAGGTTCGCGGCGAGCCCGCCGCCGGTGACGTGGCTGAGCGCGTGCACCCCCGCGCCGGCCGCGTCGCCCAGAAGTGCCAGCAGGTCCCCGGTGAAGATGCGGGTGGGCTCGAGCAGCTCCGCGCCGAGCGTGCGGCCCAGCTCGGGGATCTCGGCATCCAGTCCCAGCCCTGCGGCCTCGATGACCGCGCGCACGAGCGAGTAGCCGTTGGAGTGCAGGCCCGAGGAGTCCATGCCGATGATCCGGTCGCCGGTGCGCACGCGGTGCGCGCCGAGCATCGCCGACGCCTCGACGACGCCCACGGCGGCACCCGCGACGTCGTAGTCCTCGGGGGCCATCAGGCCCGGGTGCTCGGCCGTCTCCCCGCCCACGAGCGCGCACCCGGCCAGGCGGCAGCCCTCGGCGATGCCGCGGACGATGTCGGCGATCCGCTCGGGCACGACCTTCCCGCAGGCGATGTAGTCGGTCATGGCCAGGGGCCTCGCTCCGACCACCACGATGTCGTCGACGACCATGCCCACGAGGTCCTGGCCGATGGTGTCGTGCACGTCGAGGGCCCTGGCGATCGCGATCTTCGTGCCCACGCCGTCGGTGGACGACGCGAGCAGCGGACGCTCGTAGGCCTTGAGCGCGCTGACGTCGACGAGGCCGGCGAAGGCACCTACGCCTCCGAGCACCTCGGAGCCGTGGGTCGCGGAGACGGCGGCCTTCATGAGCTCGACGGCCTTGTCCCCCGCGGCGGTGTCGACGCCCGCCTCGGCGTAGGTGAGCGCGGGGGTTTCGGGAGTGGTCGTCATGCGGATGCGGTCTCCTGGGAGGTGGCGGCCGGGACGGGACGATCGGCCGGGGTGGTGGCTGCATGGGGCGCAGGGGCTGCGGATGCGGGGACGGGCGTCGGGGCGGGAGCGGCCGACGAGCCTGCTCGCCCGCCGCGCTGCTCGCTGCGGCGCGCCTCGAGCACGCTCTTGCCGAGCGCCGAGGGGTCGGGGAGCGGCACCGGGTACTGGCCGCTGAAGCACGCGGTGCACAGGGCCGATCGGGGCTGCTCGGTCGCGGCGATCATGCCGTCCTCGGAGATGAACCCGAGGGAGTCGGCGCCCAGGGAGCGGGCGATCTCGGGGACGTCGAGACCGTTGGCGATGAGCTCGGCGCGGGTCGCGAAGTCGATGCCGTAGTAGCAGGGCCACTGCACGGGCGGCGAGGAGATGCGCACGTGCACCTCGGACGCACCGGCCTCCCGCAGCATCCGCACGACCTGGCGCTGGGTGTTCCCGCGCACGATCGAGTCGTCGATCACCACCAGGCGCTTGCCGGCGATGACCTCCTTCAGCGGGTTGAGCTTGAGGCGGATGCCGAGCTGGCGGATCGTCTGGCTGGGCTGGATGAAGGTGCGGCCGACGTACGAGTTCTTCACCATCCCCTGCCCGTAGGGGATGCCGGACTCCTGGGCGTAGCCGATCGCGGCGGGCGTGCCCGACTCGGGGGTGGGGATCACGAGGTCCGCCTCGACGGGATGCTCGCGGGCGAGCCGGCGCCCCATCTCCACGCGCGAGGCGTTGACGCTGCGGCCCGCGATCTCGGTGTCGGGGCGCGCGAGGTAGACGTACTCGAAGACGCAGCCCTTGGGGTGGGGCTCGAGCACCTGCTCGCTGCGCAGGCCCTGCGCGTCGATGGTGATCATCTCGCCGGGGGCGACCTCGCGCACGAAGCTCGCCCCGCAGATGTCCAGCGCGGCGGTCTCGGAGGCCACCACCCAGCCGCGCTCGAGGCGGCCCAGCACCAGCGGCCGGATGCCCTGCGGATCGCGCGCCGCGTACAGCGTGGTCTCGTCCATGAGGGTGAAGCAGTAGGCGCCGCGCAGGTGCGGCATCAGGTCCTTCAGCGCCTCGCCGAGCGCGGCGTCGGTGTCCAGGAGGGCCGTGACCAGCGCCGTGTCCGTCGTGTTGCCGCGCGAGATCTCGCCCTTGCCCGGACCGGCGTCCCCGTGGCGCTCGCGCAGCAGCTCCACGAGCTCACCGGTGTTCACGAGGTTGCCGTTGTGGGCGAGGGCGACGGTGCCGTCGGGCCGAGGGCCGAGGGTGGGCTGGGCGTTGGACCAGATCGAGCCGCCGGTCGTCGAATAGCGGGCGTGGCCGATGGCGATGTGCCCGGTCAGCGAGCTCAGCGCGGACTCGTCGAAGACCTGGGAGACCAGGCCCATGTCCTTGTAGACGAGGATCTGCTCCCCGTCGCTCGCAGCGATGCCCGCGGCCTCCTGCCCTCGGTGCTGCAGGGCGTAGAGACCGTAGTAGGTCAGTTTGGCGACCTCCTCGCCGGGGGCGAAGACGCCGAAGACGCCGCAGGAGTCCTGGGGCCCCTTCTCACCGGGGAGCAGATCGTGCGAGAGCATTCCGTCGCCGCGTGCCACGGGCCCATCATCGCATATGGAACGCACCCGACCGTCGGCCGTCCGGGAGCGTCCAGCAGGTCGCTCCCCCCGCATGCTCAGCGGGGTCGACGACGCTCCGAGCGGTGGGCCACGGCGTCGACGATCGCGGCGATGAGTGCGAGCGGGAGGCCCACGAACACACCACCGGTGACGGCGAAGTAGAGGATGCCGCCGACATCGCTCACGCCGGTGACGAACGCGGTGATCGCGCCGGCCACGAGCCCCACGAGGATCGCGAGGGTCACCCAGAAGGCCAGCGTGGGCACACGGCGCCGCCGCACGTAGACGGCCGTGGTCTCGGGCGCGGGCGCCGGCTCCGTCGCCGGAGTCTCCTCGGGCGACGGATGCCGGGGCGCGGTCGGCTCGGGCTCGCGCGAGGACTCGGGGGCGGAGTCGGAGGCGGACTCGGGCTCGGGGGCGGGATCGGGAGTGGGCTGGGAGGTCACAGTTCTCCTGCGGCGTCGACCGCGGCCTGGACGACCGCGGGATCGGTGATGGTGCGTCCGTCGTCCGCGGGGCGGCGGGCGGAGAGGTGGATGTCGGGCACTGCGGCCCGGGAGACGAGCTCGGGGATGTCGATCGGGCGGATGCCCGCGCCGGCGCACACGTCCAGGAGCCCGTCGGCCGCCCGGACCATCCGGGCCAGGCATGCCGTGCCCTGCGGGGCGCTCGCGGCCCCTCCGGAGCTCAGCACGCGGTGGAAGCCGAGCCCCAGGAGCGTGCGCACCGCCTCTTCGCGCGCGTCGTCGTCCACGAGGGCGTCGACGGCGCGATGGCAGGTGAGGACCACGCCGCGCAGGGCCTCGGACCCCGCGCGCAGGGCCGCGTCCCGCAGGGCCTCGAGGGCGGGGATGTCGAGCGTGCGCTGCGGTGTGAGGGCGCCGAGGACGACGCCGTCCGCGCCGGCGGCGACCGCGTCCGCGGCCTGCCGGGCCATCCGCGCGATCTCGTCCTCGTCGAAGACGAACTCGTCGGGAGCCGTGCGCAGGTCGCCCTCGCCGGCCCGGCAGCGCACCAGCACGTGCACGCCGAAGTGGGGCTTGGCGTCGCGCGCCCCGCGCAGCCGCGTGGCCTCGGCGACGCAGGCGTCCACGAGGGAGAGGTCCGGGGTGAGGCCTCCGCGCGAGAGCTCCTCGCAGAGCTCCACGCGGTCCGCGCCGGCGAGCGCGGCGGTCCGCAGGCCCTCGAGGTCCTGGACGGCGATCTCGACGGCGAGGCTCATCGTTCCTCCTCCGTCCGCGCGTCGTCCGTCCGCCCCTCGGCCGTCGGGCCGCGGTCCGACGGCTCCCCGGCCGATCCGCTGTCCGGCGTCCCTGCGGGCTCGGCCGCCGCGTGCGCCTCCCGTGCGCGGCGCGCGACACGGCGCGGCCCGGGCAGCGGCAGCAGATCGGTGAGGTCCGAGCGCTCCCCGCTCGCGCTCACTCTCCCGCTCGACAGTGCTTCCTCCCAGGCGAGGTCGCCGACGGCGAGGGACAGCCAGGTCGCGGCGTCGGTCTCGACGATCGCGGGGGGCGTGCCGCGCGTATGGCGCACCCCGGCGATCGCCTGGACGGCGCCGAAGGGCGGGACGCGCAGCTCCACGGAGTTGCCGGGCTGCTCCTCGGCGACCAGCTCGAGGGTGTGGCGCACGGCGGGCGCGAGGGTCGTACGGGTCGCGGCGCCGGGGTCGAGGGCCCACGCGGCCAGGGCGCGGTCGCCGGCTGCGGGGTCGGTGCGTCGGCGGATCGTCATGGGCGTGCGGTCATGCTCGGGCGCCTCAGCTGCTCGGCAGCAGGTCGTGCACGGTGATGGTGTCCTCACGGTCCGGGCCCACGCCGATGGCGCTGATCCGGCAGCCGGCGAGCTCCTCGAGGCGGGCGACGTAGGCGCGCGCGTTCTCCGGGAGCTCCTCGAGGGTGCGGCATCCCGAGATGTCCTCGGTCCACCCGGGCAGCGTCTCGTAGACGGGCACCGCGTGATGGAAGTCGGTCTGGGTCATGGGCATCTCGCGGTGGATCACGCCGTCGACGTCGTAGGCGGTGCAGATCGGCACCTCCTCGATGCCGGTGAGCACGTCGAGCTTGGTGAGCACGATGTCGGTGAAGCCGTTGATGCGCTGGGCGTGACGGATCATGAGCGCGTCGTACCAGCCGCAGCGCCGGGGGCGACCGGTGTTCACGCCGACCTCGCCGCCGGTGGTCTGGAGGTACTCGCCCCACGTGTCCTCGAGCTCGGTCGGGAAGGGGCCGGCGCCCACGCGCGTCGTGTAGGCCTTCACGATCCCGATCACGCGGTCGATGCGGGTGGGGCCGATGCCGGCGCCGATGCAGGCGCCGCCCGCGGTCGGGTTCGAGCTGGTGACGAACGGGTAGGTGCCGTGGTCCACATCCAGGTACGTGGCCTGGCCGCCCTCCATGAGCACGACCTCGTCGCGATCCAGGGCGATGTTCAGCAGCTCGACGGTGTCCACGACCATCGGACGCAGGCGCTCCGCGTAGGAGAGCAGCCCCTCGACGATCTCGTCGACCTCGACGGCGCGGCGGTTGTAGAGCTTCACGAGCAGCTCGTTCTTCTGCCGCAGGGCGCCCTCGACCTTCTGGCGCAGGATGGACTCGTCGAAGAGGTCCTGGACGCGGATGCCCAGGCGCCCCACCTTGTCCATGTAGGCCGGGCCGATCCCGCGGCCCGTGGTGCCGATCGCGCGCTTGCCCAGGAAGCGCTCGGTGACCTTGTCGAGCGTCTGGTGGTACGGGGCGACGACGTGCGCGTTCGCGCTGATGCGCAGACGGGCCGTGTCCACGCCGCGGCTGTCGAGCGTCGCGATCTCCTCGAAGAGCGCCTCGAGGTTCACCACCACGCCGTTGCCGATCACGGGCGTCACCTGCGGCGAGAGGATGCCGGCGGGAAGGAGCTTGAGCTCGAACTTCTCGCCGTGGACGACCACGGTGTGCCCGGCGTTGTTGCCGCCGTTGGGCTTGACCACGTAATCGACTCGCTCACCGAGCAGGTCGGTGGCCTTCCCCTTCCCCTCGTCCCCCCATTGGGCTCCGACGATCACGACGGCCGGCATGGCAGCTCCTGCAGCGGGTGGGACGGTGGATGGACCTCGGAGAGTCTAGCAATCGGCGCCTGGATCCCCGGGCCGCCCCGACGCGGGCGCGATCCGGCGGTGATCCATCCCGGACGCAGCGGCGACGTGGCGACGTGGCGTCGTGGCGACGTGGCGACGTGGACTCAGCCCAGCAGGCTCGGGTCGGCGTCCTGGACGAAGTCGCGGATGCGCTCGGCCTCCTCGCGCTCGCCGATGCGCCCGGCGGACTCGCCGAGCAGCGCGAGGGCCTTGAGGAAGCCGCGGTTCGGGGCGTGGGAGGCGGGGATCGGTCCCTGGCCCTTCCAGCCGGCGCGGCGCAGGGCGTCCAGTCCGCGGTGGTACCCGGTGCGGGCGTAGGCGTAGGCGGCGACCGGGTCCTCGGACTCGAGCGCCTCCTGGGCGAGCTCGGCCCAGGCGAGCGACGAGGCGGGATAGCGGGCGGCGAGCTCGCGGGCGTCGGCCCCGTCCGCGAGCGCGGACGCGACGGCGGTGTCCGGGTGGTCCTCGGGCAGGTAGGTCGGGGGGATGCCCAGCAGGTTCTCGGCCCCGATCGGGCGGGAGGTCTCGTTCATGGATCCATCGTATGCGGGAGGGAGCGGCCGACGGGCGCTGCCGGGAGGCCGCGAACGGGCCCCGGACGGTCTCGAACCACTCACAGGAGTGTGTGCTCGCGCACGGCACCTGGTAGAAACAGGGTCATGGATCGAACATCCGACGGGTCCGAGCTGCTCACGGGACCCGGCGCCGGAGGCCTGCTGCGCTCGGCAGTGAACAATGCCGGCGGCGTGCTGCGCACGTGGGAGCTCGATCACGTCGACCACCGGCCCGGCCGCTCGACGAAGGCCCTCTACCGCACCACGGTCTCCTGGCCGGAGATCGACGGCGCGCAGGCGCCCGCGCGCGAGGAGCTGTTCGGCGCGAGCGCCCACGTGGGCGAGCAGGAGAAGGACCTCCTGGACGCCGAGAACTCCATGGTGATGACCGACGGCGACATCAACGTGCGCGTCTGGCGCTATCCGCACGACCCGTGGCTGCCGATGCTCCCGAAGGTCTGCTACCCGGACGTCGTGGGCCGCACCCTCGTGGACATGGGTGTGCCGCTGATGCCGGGCACCGCCGAGCACGTCCCGATCGAGGTCATCTCGTACCGCCCGGGCCGACGCGCCGTGCTGCGCGCGCAGCTGCCCGATCGCGGCCTGTACCTCAAGGTCATGCAGCCGCGCCGCTCCGGCGAGATCGTCGAGCGCCACCGCCATCTGCTCGCCGCGGGCGTGCCCGTGCCGCGCGTGATCGCGCATCGCGAGGGTCTTGTCGTGCTCGAGGAGCTGCCGGGCATGCCGCTCTCGCGGGCGATCCTCGACCAGGGCGTCGACGCCTGCCGCGCCGAGGACCTGGTGGCGATGCTCGACCGCCTCCCCGCCTCCCTGTTCCCCCTGCCCATGCGGCCGCCCTGGACGGATTCGATCGAGTTCTACGCCGGGATCGTGAGCTCCTCGCTGCCGTCGCTGGGTCCTCGCGTCGATGCCCTCGTGCGCGAGATCCGCGAGGGGCTCGCGGCCGTGGGCCGGCGTCAGGACCTCTCCGCCCACGACGTCGTCCACGGCGATTTCTACGAGGCGCAGGTGTTCGTCGACGGCGGCGAGGTGGTGGGCGTCCTGGACATCGACACGGTGGGCCCGGGACGCCGCGCCGACGACCTCGCGTGCCTGCTCGCCCACCTCAGCGTCCTCGCCGACGAAGGCAGCACCCGCCGCATCGACCCCGCCGTGCAGCAGCGCGTGCTCACGGCGATCGACGCCTGGCAGGAGGTGTTCAGGCGCCGCGTGGATCCCACCGAGCTCGCTCTGCGCAGCGCGGGTGTCGTGCTCTCCCTCGCCACCGGCCCGCACCGGCAGCAGGAGGCCGCCTGGCAGGCCGCGACCGAGGCGATCGTGCGGATCGCGGAGCGCTGGGTCGAGGCCGCCCGCACCGCCGAGACGGAGCGCAACGCCGTGCAGCAGACGGGGCCGACGGGGACGGGCGCACCTGGAGCGCCGGCTCCGGCGCAGCCGCAGGGCGGGCAGCCCTCTTCACACACTCCTCCGCGGCAGAGCGCACCCCTGCAGGGGCCCCCGCAGACGCCTCCGACGCAGGCGCCGCCTTCGTCGTTCCCCGGCGACGACTCCCCCACCCTGGAGAGGCGCATCCCCCCGGGTCTGGACGGCTGAGGCCGCAGGGCCGCACGGAGGTGCGGTGCACCGGACCACGCCAAAGACGACGGGCCCGATACCCTCGCAACCATGCGAGCAGTGCTGCAGAGGGTCGACGGCGCGAGCGTCGAGGTGGACGGCCCCGACGGCCGCGAGATGACGGGCGAAGTCGCGGGCGAGGGGCTGCTCGCCCTGGTCGGCGTCACCCACGGGGACGGGCCCGAGCAGGTCGCCGTGCTCGCCCGGAAGATCTGCGAGCTGCGGATCCTCGAGGGAGAGCGCTCGGCGCTCGATGCGGGCGCACAGGTGCTCGTGGTCTCCCAGTTCACGCTCTACGGCGACGCCCGCAAGGGACGCCGGCCGTCCTGGTCGAAGGCCGCTCCCGGCGAGGTCGCCGAGCCTCTCGTCGACGACCTCGTGGCGGAGATCCGCGCCCGCGGAGTCGAGGTCTCGACCGGCCGCTTCGGCGCGCACATGCGGGTCTCGCTCACGAACGAGGGGCCCTTCACGATCCTCCTCGAGGCCTGACCCCGGCCCGTCGATCGGGCCGGGGCCGCGTCGTCCGGCGGACGTAGTCGGGGTCTTCGGCCCGGCAGGGCCCGCGTCGCCGGCCCGGGTTCAGCGCACCATCGGCGGCGCCGGCTCCCCGGCCACGGACTCCTGCGTCTCGCCGCCCTCGCCCGCACCCAGCGGTGCAATCGCGGAGAGGCCATCGTTCTCGTGGCTGAGCTGCAGGAACGCCAAGTGCGCCTCGTAGCAGTCGAGAACGTCACCGATCACCTGCTGCTCGTTCATGCCCATGAGGTCGTAGCCCGCGGATCCCGTCTGCGAGAACACCTCGAGGCGCCAGTAGCGCTGCTCGCCGCGGGAGGCCTTCGACCCGATCTGCGGGACCGGGGCCTGCACGGAGGCGGCGCGGTAGAGGAAGTCGCGCTCCTGGCCCATCGGGACCGTGAGCACGAACTCGTCGACCCCGGTGAGGGGCTCCTCGGTGCGCGAGACCTCCGCCTCGGTCCCGGAGGAGCGGAACTCGGCGGCGACCTCCTCGAGGGCGGGGCCGACGACCGTGTCCGCGAAGGCCGCGACCTGGTCCCTGCCGGGATAGGTGCGGATCGACGCCATCCGCTGCCGCCACGAACGGCCGGAGCCCGCACGGCGCTGGCCGGCCGAGCGCAGCCGTGCCCAGCCCGCGCGCTCGGCGGCCTCCATGCGCAGCACCTTGGTGAAGGAGAACATCACCAGGTAGGCGATGATCGTGACCGGCAGCGCGAAGATGAGCGTCGCGTACTCCATCGTGGTGACGCCGCCGGCGATGAGCATCGCGACCGTGAGCACGGCCGTGAGCACCGCCCAGTAGATGCGCAGCCACTTCGGCCCGTCCTCGCCGGGGTCACGGATGCTCGAGGAGAAGTTCGACATGACCATCGCCCCCGAGTTCGCGCTGGTCAGATAGAACAGCAGGCCGGAGAGGGTCGCGAGCCCGATGAGGAAGGCGGCGCCGGGGAACATCTCCAGCAGGGCGTACCAGCCCTCCTCGGGGCTCGACATCGCGAGCTTCCCGAACGCGTCGTTCCCGCCCAGCACCTCTGCCATCGCGGAGTTGCCGAACACCGAGACGATCAGGAGGTCGCACAGCACCGGTGCGGTGATCGCGGCGATCACGAACTCGCGCAGGGTGCGCCCGCGCGAGATGCGGGCGAGGAACAGGCCCACGAACGGCCCCCACGCGAGCCAGAACGCCCAGAAGAACAGGGTCCATCCGGCCATCCAGTCCGAACCGCCGGGCTCGTAGGCCATGGTCTCCATGGTGCGGCCCGGCAGGCTGGTGACGAAGCGGCCGATGTTCTCGACGATCGCGGAGAGCAGGAACGCGGTGCGGCCGGTGACGATGATGTAGAGCAGCATCGCGCCGGCGATCCAGATGTTCAGCTCCGAGATCAGGCGGATGCCCTTGTCCACGCCCGAGGTGCAGGCGGCGATCGTCATCACCACGGCGATCGCGACCAGGGCGATCTGGACGGCGAGCCCGGAGGGCAGGCCCAGCAGGTGCTCGAGGCCGATGTTCAGCAGGACCACGCCGATGCCCATCGAGGTGGCGACCCCGAAGACGGTGCCCACGAGGGTGACGATGTCGATCACGTGGCCCGTGGCGCCGCGCACGCGCCTGCCGAAGAGCGGGTAGAGGACCGCGCGGATGCTCAGCGGCATCCCCCACCGGTAGGCGAAGTAGCCCATGGCCATGCCCAGGAGGGAGTACATCGACCAGCCGGCGACGCCGTAGTGGAAGATCGTCCAGACCACCGCGTCGCGGGCGGCCTCGGCGCTCTCGGCCTCGAGGGTCGGCGGCGCGTAGTACTGGGTGACCGGACCGGTCACCGAGAAGAACAGCATGTCGATGCCGACGCCCGCGGCGAACAGCATGGCGACCCACGTGAACAGGCTGTACTGCGGGCGCGAGTGGTCGGGGCCGAGCCGCACGGTGCCCTGCTTCGACAGCGCCACCCAGATCACGAAGCCGATCACGACCGTCACGGTGAGCACGTAGAACCAGCCCAGGTTCGTCGAGATCCAGCCTACGGCCCCCTCGAGCGTGCTCTGGGCGCCGCCCGGCCGGAGAATCGCCCACAGGGAGAAGGCGAGGATCACGGCGGAGGAGACGCCCAGGACGATCCGGTTCACGCGGATGCCGCCGGAGGGCTCGAGGTCCGACTGACCGCGGTGCATCTCCTCGCTCGTCGAGGGCGGGCGCTTCTCCTGGCGCGCGGCCTCGGCGGCCCGCCGCTCGGATGCCCGGCGCTCGGCGGCGGCCCGGGTCGGGGCGCTGGGTTCGGGATGCTGGTCGTCGGCTTCGTGCACGCGGTCCTCCGCTTCGTCGGGCGTCCTGGGCGGGCACCCGGTGTGCGGTCGGCGCGGTGGGGCCGGTCGGGCACGGCGGACGTGCGCGACGCGGCCGACGCGGTCGGCACCGTCGGAGCGCGGCACGGCGGTCTCGCCGTGGCATCGCGCGCGGGGCAGGCAGGGCGGCGGATGGTGCTCGCGGCCCGTGCGGCGCTGCGGTCGGCATCGTCCGGGCGCCCGGTCCTTCCATGCTAGGGACCTGGGATGCTCCTGCAAAATTCCGGAGAGCAAGCAGACACGGCGCCCGTCACCGCGCGCGGGGTCCACGCTCGGGCGGCGCCCGGGCCGCGCCCGGGGCGCGCCCGACCCTCATCGTGGCCGTGGATTAGTCTGGTCGCATGACCTACACACTCGTGCTGCTCCGCCATGGCGAGAGCGAATGGAACGCGAAGAACCTGTTCACCGGCTGGGTCGACGTGCCGCTGTCGGAGTCAGGGAGGGCCGAGGCGACCGCCGGCGGCGAGCTGCTGGCCCGCGAGGGCGTGCTGCCCGACGTCGTCCACACCTCCCTGCTGCGCCGCGCGATCATGACCGCGAACCTGTCGCTGGACGCGGCCGACCGCCACTGGATCCCGGTGCGCCGCGACTGGCGCCTGAACGAGCGCCACTACGGCGCGCTGCAGGGTCTGGACAAGGCGGAGATCCGCGAGAAGTACGGCGAGGAGCAGTTCATGGCATGGCGCCGCTCCTACGACGTGCCGCCGCCCGAGATCGAGTTCGGCACCGAGTTCAGCCAGGACCAGGACCCCCGTTACGCGGACCTGGGAGACCAGCTCCCCCACACCGAGTGCCTCAAGGACGTCGTCGAGCGCTTCCTGCCGTACTGGGAGGAGGGCATCAAGCCCGATCTGCGCGACGGGAGGACGGTCCTGGTGGCCGCCCACGGCAACTCGCTGCGCGCCCTGGTCAAGCACCTCGACGGCATCAGCGACGAGGAGATCGCGGGGCTGAACATCCCCACCGGCCAGCCGCTGGTCTACGAGCTCGACGAGAACTTCCAGCCCGTCGAGAAGGGCGGGCGCTACCTCGACCCGGTCGCCGCGAAGGCCGCCGCCGAGGCCGTCGCCAACCAGGGCAGAAAGTGAGCGGTCTGCCCGACATCTCGCGCTGAGCACGCGCGGAGCGCGGCCCGAGTCGCACGCGGCGCCCATGGGGAGTTCTCCCCATGGGCGCCGCGGCGCATCCGGCCTAGCGTGGGTGTGCGCCACGTCATACCGAGGCGCGCATCCCACCCCTCGAAGGAGACTCCGATGCTCGATCGACGAACCCTTCGGCGCCGCGCCGGGCTCAGCGCCCTCACCCTCTCCGGCATCGCCGCCGCAGCTCCCGCCGCCTCCGCCGCGACCTCGAAGAACCTGCCCACGGCCTGGCAGCAGCAGGAGACGGTCTACTGGTGCGGGCCGACGGCCGTGGCCATCGCCCTGAGCGCCCTCGGGGACGCGCCCTCCCCCGCCGACCTCGCCGACGAGCTCGGCACCACGCAGGCGGGCACGAACTTCGGTGCGGTCTCCCCGGTCCTGACCGCGCACTCCCCCGGCGCCTCCTACCGCGACCAGTGGATGGAGTCCACCACGGCCAGCGAGGCCGATGCCGATCTGCTGTGGGAGCGCGCGACCGCGAACGTCGACGACGGCTACGCGACCGTGCTCAACTGGTGGGTGATGCCCGGCGAGTACCCCGAGTGGGGCGGGAACACGGGCGAGATCTTCCACTTCGTCGCCGTCGACGGCTACGACCCTGACCAGCGCACCCTGAGGATCGCCGACCCCGCGGGCGCGACCCTCTCCGCCGACCTCCCGCAGCACCACCAGCTGCCCGTGCAGCAGGTCGCGACCTACTGCGCGGGCAGGGGCTATTTCTGGTGATCGGCGCCCGCCGGCCGGCTCCTGCGCCGTCGGTCAGCGCCGGCGGCGGGTCCCGAACAGCGACCGCGTGATCTCGCGGCCGAGCACCGTCCCTGCCGAGCGGATGAAGGACTTCACCGCGGGGTTGCCCATGAACCCCTCGTCCTTCTTCCCGCCCTGTGCGCGCTCCTTCGGGGACTTCTCCGCCGTCTTCGCCTGTCCCGTGGGGGCCGACGGTGAGGGCGCGGAACCCGCGCCCTGGCCGTCGGCCGCAGTGCCCTGCGCCCCGGCCCGGGCCGCCTGCTCGTCGCGCTTGCCGAGGATCTCGTAGGCCGACTCGCGGTCGACGACCTCGGTGTAGGGCGCGAGCGGGGAGGCGGCGACGATCTTCTCGAGCTCCTCCTTCGGCGCCGGATCCATCGAGGACTCGGGCGCGCGCACCGCCGTGACGGCCACCGGCGTCGGTGCACCGTCCTCGCTCATCACGGTCACCACGGCCTCACCGGTCTTCAGCGAGGGGATGACGTCGACGAGCTCGTAGTCGCTGGTCGGGAAGGTGGACGCCGTCGCCTTGAGGGCCTTCGCATCCTCCGGCGTATAGGCGCGCAGGGCGTGCTGGACGCGGTTGCCGAGCTGCGCGAGGACGTCCCCGGGCACGTCCTTCGGGGTCTGGGTGATGAAGAAGATGCCCACGCCCTTGGAGCGGATGAGGCGGACGGTCTGGACCACCTGCTCGAGGAAGGCCTTCGAGGCGTCCTTGAACAGCAGGTGCGCCTCGTCGAAGAAGAACACGAGCTCGGGCTTGTCCGCGTCCCCGACCTCGGGGAGGTCCTGGTAGAGGTCCGCGAGAAGCCACATCATGAACGTCGAGAACAGGGTGGGGCGGGTGGCCACGTCGGGCAGCTCGAGGCAGGAGATGATGCCGGTGCCGTCGGAGGCGGTGCGCAGCAGGTCCTGGGTGTCGAAGGCGGGCTCGCCGAAGAAGACGTCGGCCCCGGAGTTCTCGAACTCGGTGAGCTCGCGCAGGATCACCCCGGCGGTCGCGGCGGAGACGCCGCCGATGCCCTTGAGCTCCTGCTTGCCCTCGTCATCGGCCGTGAGGAACTGGATCAGCGCGCGCAGGTCCTTGAGGTCGAGCAGGCCCAGGCCCTTGGTGTCCGCGTAGTGGAAGATGAGCCCGAGCGAGGACTCCTGGGTGTCGTTCAGGCCCAGGGTCTTGGACATCAGCACGGGCCCGAAGTCGCTCACGGTGGTGCGGATGGGGATGCCCGTCCCCTGCCCGCCGAGGGTGAGGATCTCGGAGGTCCCTGCGCGGGAGGCCCACTCCTGGCCGCGGGCGGCGGCGCGCGCGCTGAGCTTCTCGCTCGCCGCGCCCGGGACCGCGATGCCCGAGAGGTCGCCCTTCATGTCCGCGACGAACACCGGGGTGCCCGCGGCGGCGATCTGCTCGGCGATGACCTGCAGGGTCTTGGTCTTGCCGGTGCCGGTCGCGCCGGCGATGAGGCCGTGGCGGTTGAGCATGCCCAGCGCGAGGTTCACGGGCACCTGCGGATCGGGCTCGCCGTCCCTCACGAGAACACCCAGGTGGATCTGCGTGCCGTCGAAATCGTAGGCGTCGCGCACAGCGGTCGCCTTCTCATCGAGCGCGGCGGGCGTCGCGTCCGACGCGGCTGCGGGATCGGGGGCGGGGGCGGCCTGGGACTCGTCGGTCATGGATCCTCCTCGAAGCGTCATGATCGCCACGATCGTAGCCGGAGGGCACGTAGGCTTCCTGCGTGACCCGCACCGCTGCGCACCCCTCCGTCCCCGGCCGCTCCGAGTCCCACGCCGAGCGCGGGGCCCTGCCCGATGGATACCTGCCGACGGGCGTCGCCGCGACCGGCGCGCTCACCGAGGACGACGTCGCCCGCGCACTCACCGACGACGGCCGTGACGCCCTGCTCGAGCGCCTGGGCATCACCGACCAGGACCACGAGGAGCTCGCGGCGCTGATCCCCCGCGCCCTCGCGGTGCCCGAGGTCCTCGCCGCGATCACCCGCGCCGCGCACCTGGTGCGCGCGTCGGCCGGTCTCGACGCGCCCGCCGCACCGCTCGCGGACCTCGCCGAGGAGCACAATGCCCTCCAGCAGCAGATCGCCCCCGGCGAGGGACTCATCGCGATCCTCGCCCACGTGGTCTCCACCGACACGGTGCGCACCTGGCACTCCCGGCGCCGGCTCTCGGAGGCGCAGTCCTGGCACGTGCTCTCCGATCTCGGCCAGCAGATGCGCGTGCACCGCGCCAGCAGCCACGGCCGGCTGGGCCTGCATCAGGTCTCCTGGACCGCGATGAACTGGTGCGGCCGGCTCGTCCACCTCGGGCGCCTGCAGTTCGATCTGCATCGCTCGGCAGCCGACGGCCGGTGGATGATCGGCGTGCACATCCCGGCGACCGGTCCCCTGGACCCCGCCGACGTCGAGGCGAGCTTCGAGGCCGCGAGCGCGTACTTCCCGGAGGCCTATCCCGATCTCGTCGCCGCCGCGCCCGCCGGCGCCGCCGCCTTCGGCCGCGAGTTCGAATGCCATTCGTGGCTCATGAACCGGGTGCTCGTGGACTCCCTGGGCACGGACTCGAACATCGGCGCCTTCGTGGACCGCTTCGAGATCCTCGAGAACAGCCGCGACGACGACGGCGCCGCGTTCTTCGTGTTCAGCGCGCGTCCTCCGTACGATCCCGCGGCGCTGCCGCGGCGCAGCCGGCTCGAGCGAGAGGTCGGCAGGCGGCTGGCCGACGGACGGGGCTGGGAGTCGGGGCGCGGGCACCTGGTGCGCTGAGCGGCCGCCCGCTCAGCTCGCGATGCGGCGCGTCCCCACCACGTGCGAGACGTGGTCGAACTCCTCGAGGACCGTCGTGCCGCGGGCCATCGACAGGGAGAACGCGCTGCGGGAGACGGCGAATCCGAGCTGCACCGCGATGACCGCGCGCTCGTAGAGCTGCGGGTCGTCGGCTGCGACGTCCGCGAGGGTCTCCACGTCCTCGCCGATGAGCTCCTCCGCCTGCTCCTGCGTGAGCGGGCCGACGCGCACGCGGCGCTCGAAGGCGGCGATCAGCGCGGACTGCATGTGCGCCGTGCGCCCCGCGCTCACCGCGTGGAGGCTCGGTTCGCGGTGCAGCACGCGCTTCTTCAGCTCGCGCAGTCCGAGGTCCGCGTCGGCCGTGCGGATGATCTGGCGCAGCACCTCGCGCAGCGCCTGCTCCGGCGTCGCCTCGGGACTCACCGTCAGCAGGGCGCGCCACGACTCATCGGGGCCGAGCACCGGCAGGCCCAGCACCGCGGACTCCTTCGATGCCCAGTGGTTGAAGAAGGTGCGGGGCGAGATCCCCGCGCGCTCGGCGATCATCTCGACGGTGACGCTGTCCAGTCCGTGCTCGGCGACGAGCTCGAGCGCGGAGCGGTGCATGTCGGCGCGCGCCTGGCGCTTCTTGCGCTCCCGCAATCCGCATTCGGGGGCGAGCTCCGGGCCTCCGGAGGGGATGGAGCCGGTGCTGGTGCCCGGCTCGGTGTCTGGCGCGCTGCTCACGGAGCGACCGTAGCCCACCTCACGAGAAAAGTGCAGTGACTGCAATTGTGCAGTGACTGCAATCGCAGTAGTGTTGACCGGTCGAAGCTCGATGGAGCGCTCCGGCCACTCCGCGTGCGCGCTCCCCGCGCACCCGCCGTCACCGATCGCCCCTTCTGGACTCAGGAGAATTCTTGACCTCCACCACCTCATCCGCGCCCAGCACCCGCAGCGGGCCCCGCGGCGGGAACGAGCAGGCCTTCACCGGGCTCGACCGGGCCGGCAAGCTCGTCTTCGCCGGTCTCATGCTCGGCATGTTCGTCGCCTCGCTCTCGCAGACCATCGTCGGCCCCGCGATGCCGCGCATCGTCGCCGAGCTCGGCGGCCTCTCGCACTACAACTGGATCGCGACCGCCGCGATGCTCGTCTCCGCCGTCGCCGTGCCGATCGTCGGCAAGCTCTCCGACCTCTACGGTCGGCGCTGGTTCTACCTCGCGGGCCTCGCGATCTTCATGATCGGCTCGATCCTCGCGGGCATGTCCACGAACTTCTGGTTCCTGGTCTTCGCCCGCGCCGTGCAGGGCCTGGGCATGGGCACCCTGATGCCGCTGTCGCAGACCATCATCGGCGACATCATCCCGCCCCGTCAGCGCGGCAAGTACCAGGGCCTGATGGGCGCCGTGTTCGGCGTCTCCTCGGTGGTGGGCCCGCTGATCGGCGGCTCGATCACCGACAGCTTCGGCTGGCGCTGGCTGTTCTACCTGACCCTGCCCATCGGCATCCTGGCCTTCATCTTCATCTTCAAGTTCCTGCACCTCGAGCACACCGCCAAGAGCGGCAAGGTCGACATGCTGGGCATGATCACGCTGACCCCGGCGCTCGTGGTGGGCCTGCTGGCGACCACCTGGGGCGGCACCAGCTACGAGTGGTCCTCCCCCGTGATCATCGGGATGTACGCGGTCACGGCCGTGCTGCTCGTGGTGTTCGTGATCATCGAGAACAAGGTCGCCGAGCCGCTGCTGCCGATGCACATGCTGGCCCGCCCGATCATCGCGCTCTCGGTCGCCGCGTCGTTCGCGATCGCCGTGGCGATGTTCGGCGCGATCATCTACATCCCCGTCTACGCGCAGGGCGTCCTGGGGGTCTCCGCCACGAACTCCGGCGCGATCCTCATCCCGCTCTCCGTCGCGATGATCCTCACCTCGATCGTGGTCGGCATCCTGATCTCGAAGCTCGGCAACTACAAGATCTTCCTGGTCGCCGGCGGGCTCGTGCTGGTGGTGGGCTACTACCTGCTCCAGAACATGCAGTACGGCGACTCGCAGTGGCACCTCACGCTCGCGATGGTCGTGATCGGCCTGGGCCTGGGACTGTGCATGCAGGTGTACACCCTCGTGGTCCAGAACGCCGTCGCGCAGCACGAGCTGGGCGTCGCCACCTCGGCCGTGCAGTTCTTCCGCAACATGGGCTCCACGATCGGCACGGCGGTGCTGGGCACCGTGATGAGCGCGCAGATGGCCACCGCCATCCAGGACAAGATCTCCGCGCTGCCGAAGCAGGATCTCGCTCAGCTCGCGAAGATGCAGGCCAGCGGCGGCGGCATCGACTCCTCGGACCTCGAGAGCTCCGTGCTGGACCCCTCGAAGCTCGAGAAGCTCCCCGGCTTCCTCGCCGACGCGATCCGCAGCGGCATGGGCGATGCGATGCACGACGTGTTCCTCACCGCCGTGCCCTTCGTGATCGCTGCGCTGCTGCTCTCCCTGTTCATCAAGCAGATGCCGCTGCGCGACACCCTCCACGTGGCCGACGAGCCGGGCACCACGACCGGCCAGTTCGCCGCGGTGGGCGGCTCGGGTCCGCTCGCGGAGTCCTCGGTCCACGACGAGGAGGAGCCGGCGCTCGCGTCCGACGCCCCCTCAGCGCACGGCGCCGAGCCCGCGGCGTCCACCGGGTCCGCGCAGGTCGCCGCGGCGGCAGGCGAGCCCGCGCAGGCCGAGCCTGCGCAGGCCGAGGCCACGCAGGCCGCCGAGCACACCGCCGAGGGCGCGTCCCCGGCCGCCGGGTCCACGCCCGCGCATCACCAGACGCACCGCGCCGACGGTCCTCCGCAGCACGGTCGTCACGCCGAGCGCTGATCCCGCCGCCGGCACCAGCGGGCCGCGCATGCGATGAGGCCCCGCACCACGAGATGGTGCGGGGCCTCATCGCTGTCCGATGCCTGTGCTCTTCCCCCGGGGGATCGATCCGGAACAGCACGTGGGACCATGGGCGGGTGCAGCTGAGCGACCACGTCCCGCCCCGTCTCCCGGAGATCCCCGGCCACCCCCTCGCCTCGCGCGTGCCCATGGAGCCCGACGTTGAGCCCGTCGCGGCCCTGCTCGGCGCGGCCCAGGACGCCGTGGACCCCGACGCCGCGCCCATCGACCTCGACGACCTGCGCTCGCGGATGGTGGGCCTGCGCTCCTGGTCCCGGCGGCAGGTGGTGATCGTGCCGACGGAGGCCGACGGCACGGCGCGCGCCGATGCTGCGCCGATCGCCTGGATCGCCCTCGAGGACCGGGCACGGGGTCGCACCGACCTGCAGAGCGTGATCGCTCCGGACGCTCCCGCCCGAGAGGCGCTCAGCGCCGCGCTGATCGCGTGGGCCGTCGAGGTCGGCGGCTCCTTCGCCCGCCACCGCGGGGTCGACTCCACGCAGCTGAGCATCGACATCGACGTGCGCGACGCCGATCGCGCCGCCCAGCTCGCCGCCGGGGGCCTCGAGAAGGTCCGCACCTGGCTGCACATGCGCCGCGGCGTGCTCGCCCAGGAGGCCGACTCCCTGCCGGGTCCCCGCCCCGGGGTCCGCGTGCGCCCCGTGCACCTGCACCCCTCGGGGCTGCCCGTCGCCCAGGACGTGCGCAGCGTGCACCGCATGCTCGAGGAGTCCTTCGCCGACCACTTCAGCTCGTACCGCGAGTCCTTCGCCGAGTTCTCGCAGCGGCTCGTGGAGTCCCCCGAGGAGGCCGACTGGGAGCTGTGGTGGATCGCGGAGATCGACCACGACGGGGACGGCGCCTGGCTGCCCGCCGGCGGGCTCGTCGCCTCGACGCGCCCCGCGCACGAGACCGGTCACGGCCGCGTCGGCGAGGGCACCTACCTCGACTACCTGGGGGTGCACCGCTCCGCCCGTGGGCACGGCGTCGCCAAGGCCCTGCTGCGGGCCGCGATCGCCGATGCGGCGCGCCGCGGCCGCGACCACGTGGACCTCGAGGTGGACGCGGACTCCCCCACCAGCGCCGACGGCCTCTACAGGTCCATGGGCTGGGAGACCTGCGAGCGCACGCAGTCCTGGCACCTGGACGTGCCGCCCCACCCCTCGCGGCTCCTGGAGCCCGAGACCGAGGACGAGAACGCCTGACATCTGCCCGACGACGCGCACCCGGGACCCGGCGGCGCGCGCCACGGGTGCACCGGGGTACGCGCCGCGAGGGCGAGGGCCCCTGGCCTCGGCCGGATGACGGCAACGGGCGGCGCCACCTCCCGAGCGTCGTGCAGCGCCCAGGAGCCATGGCGACCCGGCGGAAGGTCCCGCAGGTCAGCCCGGCAGGTCCGTCACTCCCACTCGATCGTCCCCGGCGGCTTGCTGGTCACGTCGAGGGTGACGCGGTTGATCTCCGCGACCTCGTTGGTGATGCGGGTGGAGATCCGGCCCAGCACCTCGTAGGGCAGCTTGGCCCAGTCCGCGGTCATGGCGTCGTCGCTGGTCACGGGGCGCAGCACGATCGGGTGGCCGTAGGTGCGGCCGTCGCCCTGGACACCCACGGAGCGGACGTCGGCCAGGAGCACCACGGGGCACTGCCAGATCTCGCGGTCGAGGCCCGCCGCGGTCATCTCCTCGCGGGCGATGGCGTCGGCCCGGCGCAGCACGTCCAGGCGGTCCTTCGTCACCTCGCCGATGATGCGGATGCCCAGGCCGGGGCCGGGGAAGGGCTGGCGCCAGACGATCCCGTCGGGCAGACCCAGCTCGGAGCCGACGGCCCGCACCTCGTCCTTGAACAGGGCGCGCAGGGGCTCGACGAGCTCGAAGGAGAGATCCTCGGGCAGGCCGCCCACGTTGTGGTGGCTCTTGATGTTGGCCGCGCCCTCACCGCCGCCGGATTCGACGACGTCGGGGTAGAGCGTGCCCTGGACCAGGAACGCCTTCGCCTCGGCGTGGCCCGCCGCGTCGATGACGCCGCGCTCGCGCAGGATGTCCGCCTGGGCGCGCTCGAAGGTGCGGATGAACTCGCGGCCGATGATCTTGCGCTTCTGCTCGGGATCGGTGACCCCGGCGAGTGCGGAGAGGAACTGCTCCTCGGCGTCGACCACGATGAGCTTCGCGCCGCCCGTGGACTCACCGAAGGCCTTCTCGATCTGCTCGGACTCGTTCAGGCGCATGAGTCCGTGGTCGACGTACACGCAGGTGAGGCGATCCCCGATGGCCTTCTGGACGAGGGCCGCGGCGACCGCGGAGTCCACGCCGCCCGAGAGCGCGCAGATCGCGGTGCCCTCGCCGATCTGGGTGCGGATCCGCTCGACCTGCTCCTCGATGACGCTGCCGGTGGTCCACTCGGGGGTGATCCCGGCGCCGCGATAGAGGAAGTTCTCGAGGACCTCCTGGCCGCGGTCGGAATGGCCGACCTCGGGGTGCCACTGCACACCGTAGAGATGCTTCTCGGGGTGCTCGAAGGCGGCGACCGGCGAGGCCGAGGACGTCGCCACGACGCGGAAGCCGGTGGGCGCGGCGGTCACGGAGTCGCCGTGGCTCATCCACACGTTCTGCTCGGTGTCCTGCTCGCGCAGGAGCTCGCTCGCGGAGTCCACGGCCTCCAGACGGGTCGCGCCGTACTCGCGCACGCCCGTCGGGGCGACGGTCCCGTCGAGGGCGGCGGCCATCGACTGGAACCCGTAGCACAGGCCGAGCACGGGCACGCCCGCCTCGAGCAGTGCGGGATCCAGGCCCGGGGCTCCCTCGGCGTAGACCGAGGAGGGGCCGCCGGAGAGGATGATCGCGCGCGGGTCCTTGGCGAGGATGTCCGCGGTCGAGGCGGTGTGCGGGACGATCTCGGAGTAGACCTGGGCCTCGCGGACGCGGCGCGCGATCAGCTGCGCGTACTGGGCGCCGAAGTCGACGACGAGGACGGGTCGGGCGTCGGTATCTGTCACCGGATCAGTCTACTTTCCGTCGGCGGGGCTCTGCCCCGGGGTGTCCTGGCCATCGGGTGCGGCGCCGGCCGGACCGGCCGCGGCGGTACCGTCCTGGCCGTCGGTGTCCTGGAGCGTGGGCCGGCGACGCAGGTCCTCCTCCATCGAGGAGTGCAGGAAGCGCTCCCCGAAGAAGGAGAGCACGGGGATGACGCCGAAGAACATGATGAGCACCATGCGCGGCAGCTTCCAGCGCATCTTGTTCCACATGTCGAAGCCGAGGATCACGTAGATCATGTAGATCACGCCGTGGATCGGCGACCAGCGGCTGCTGATCGTGGACCAGAGATCCGAGGTGGAGTCCCACCAGGGGTCCCCGCCGTAGACGCCGTAGCGCATGATCATGATCCCCACGAGGATCAGCAGGGCGATGCCCTCCGCGATCGCGGCCCAGCGGAAGCGGGCGAAGGATGCGCGGGCGGTCACCTCATCGAGCGGGCGCGGAGTCGGCACCTGTCTCTCCCTCGGTTGTCGGGTCGGCCTGCGAGGGGCCGACGGTGTGGTCGGCCGGGGTGCGGCCGACGGGGCTGGCGGCCGCTCCGGGAGGGCTCTGCTGCTCCCCCGCGAGCCGGGACTGCATCTGCTCGCGCTTCTCGGCGAGCTCGTCCAGATGAGCGGTGCGCACGGAGCGCCACCACAGGTAGAGGAAGAACCCGCCGAACAGCACCCATTGGAGGGCGTAGCCGAGGTTCTGCCAGTTCAGTCCGGAGGAGAACTGGGACTCGGCCTTGGGCAGGCCGTTCAGTCCGTCCTGCGAGGAGCCGACGGCGACGTACCCGGCGTACATCGGCGAGCCCCACTCGTTGATGAGCAGCGGGGTCGCGATCTCCTGGGCGACGCCGTCCTCGAGGCCGTTGGTCGCGGCCTCGCTCGCCTCGAGCCGGCCGTTCACGCTCACCTCGCCCGTGGGCGGCGCAGGAGCGAGCGAGGGGTCGACCTCGCCGTCGTCGCCGGTCACCTGCTTCTCGGGGATCCAGCCGCGCGCGACGGGCAGCAGAGCCTCGTCCGAGCCGGCCCTGCCGTCGGCCCCCGAGCCGGTCTTCACGTGCAGGGCGGTCACCACGATCACGGCGTCCTCGCCGTCGATGCGGCGGCCGGGGACGAGCACCTGCTGATCGGGATCGTAGGTGCCGCTCGCGTCGACGATGCCGCCGGCGATCTCGTTGGTGACGGCCTCGCCGGGCCCGAGCACGTCGGCGATCTGGCCCAGCGTGCGGTCCTCGCCGGTCTGCTGGGTGAGCGCGCGGTGCGCCCGGTCCCACTGCCAGGTGGCCAGCAGGCCGCAGACGAGCGTCGCCACCACCATGAGGGCGAGCAGCCCCAGGAAGCGGGGACGGAGGGCGACGCGGAGCACGCGACCATGGTAGGCGTCGCCCCCGTGCGCGAGCCGGGAGCACGGGCCCGGACGTGACGCGCGTCCCCAGGATCGACCGCCCCTGGGATCCGGGGGAAGGTGCACCTATCCTGAGGAGGTGTCGCACAGCGTGTATGTCGCCAGTCCGGAGGGCATGACCGGGAAGTCGAGCGTCGCACTCGGCCTGCTCGAGGCCCTCGCCGCCCGCTCCGATCGCGTCGGGGTGTTCCGACCCGTCTTCAAGGCCGAGAGCGCGGGGCCCGAGGGGGCCCGGGCCCACGGCTCGAGGCCGGCGGGCTCCCGCGAGCACAGGGACTACTCGGTCGATCTGCTGACCTCCCATCCGGCCGTCGACCAGGGCTACGAGGAGGCGCTCGGCGTCGACTCGCGCCGGGCTCTCGCGGATCCGGACGCCGCGCAGGAGGAGATCCTCGCGAAGTACCACGAGCTCGCGCAGCGCTATTCGGCGCTCGTCGTGCTCGGCTCCGACTACGACGACATGGCGAACCCCACCGAGCTCGCCTTCAACGCCGAGGTCGCCGCGAACCTCTCGGCGCCCGTGGTCATCGTGGTCTCGGGACTGGACCGCACGCCCGATCAGGTCGCGGCGCTCGCGCAGGTCAGCGTGCAGGAGTTCGCCTCCCACCACGCGATGCCGATCGCGCTGGTCGCGAACCGCAGCGACCCCGAGCAGCTCGAGGCGACCCGTGAGGCCGTCTCCGCGCGACTGCCCGCGGGCGTGGTCGTCGCCGCCATCCCGGAGAACCCGGTGATCATGGCGCCCACCGTGCAGGCGCTGAAGGATGCCGTCGGCGGCACCCTCGTGCAGGGCAATCCGGAGTGGCTGGGCCGCGTGGCCCTGGGCAACCTGGTCGCCGCGATGAGCCTGCCCAACGTGCTGCGGCGCCTCACGGAGAACTGCACCGTGATCGCCCCCGGCGACCGCTACGACCTGCTGCCGGGGCTGTTCCTCGCCCAGCAGTCGGGCACCTTCCCGGCCCTCAGCTCGATCGTGCTGACCGGCGGCTACGAGATCCCGAGCGAGGTCACCCGCCTCATCGAGGGCGTGCAGCAGGACCTGCCGATCATCGCCACGGAGGACTCGACCTACGAGGCCGCGGTCGCGATCGCCGGCACCCACGGCCGGCTGACCGCCGACAGCCCGCAGAAGCTCGACGCGGCGCGCCGCGCGGTCGCCGAGCACCTGCCCATGGAGGAGCTGCTGGAGACCCTGGACGTCACCCGCAGCGACGTGGTCACCCCGATGATGTTCGAGTTCGAGCTGATCGCGCGCGCACGCGGCGAGAAGAAGACGATCGTGCTGCCCGAGGGCGACGAGCCGCGGATCCTCGCGGCGGCCGCGGCCATCCTGGCCCGCGGCGTGGCGGACCTGGTCCTGCTGGGCGAGGAGACCACGATCCGCTCGCGCGCCGCGCAGCTGGGCCATGACATCTCCGAGGCCACCGTGATCTCCCCGCACGATCCGGAGCTCGTGGAGCGGTTCGCCGCCGAGTACGCGCGACTGCGCGCGAAGAAGGGCGTGACGCTCGAGCAGGCACGGGAGAAGGTCCAGGACGTCTCCTACTTCGGCACCATGATGGTGCAGCTCGGCGAGGCGGACGGCATGGTCTCCGGCGCCGTCCACTCCACGGCCCACACGATCCGCCCGAGCTTCGAGATCATCAAGACGAAGCCGGGCGCGAAGATCGTCTCCTCGGTGTTCCTCATGGCGCTGCAGGATCGGGTGCTCGTCTACGGCGACTGCGCGGTGAACCCCGATCCGAGCGCCGAGCAGCTCGCGGACATCGCCGTGCAGTCCGCGGAGACCGCCCGCCAGTTCGGCGTCGACCCCCGCGTCGCGATGCTCTCCTACTCCACGGGCAGCTCGGGCACCGGCGCCGACGTCGACAAGGTCCGCGAGGCGACCGCCGCGGTCCGCTCCCAGCACCCGGACCTGGACGTGGAGGGGCCCATCCAGTACGACGCGGCCGTGGACGCCTCCGTCGCGAAGACGAAGCTGCCGGACTCGGCCGTCGCCGGCCGGGCGACCGTGTTCGTCTTCCCCGACCTGAACACGGGCAACAACACCTACAAGGCGGTGCAGCGCTCGGCGGGCGCGATCGCCATCGGCCCCGTCCTGCAGGGCCTGAACAAGCCGGTCAACGACCTCTCCCGCGGAGCGCTCGTGGACGACATCATCAACACGGTCGTGATCACCGCGATCCAGGCGCAGGCCGCGGACCAGGCCGGCACGACCCCCACTCAGGAGGACGAATGAGCACCCCCAGCACCCCCGACGCTCCCGGTTCCTCCGATGCCGCCGAGCTCGGCCCGGACGCCCCGCCCGCGGGCGCCTCGACCGTGCTCGTGGTGAACTCGGGCTCCTCGTCCCTGAAGTTCCAGCTGCTCGACCCGCTCGCGGGCGAGGTCTTCGCCTCGGGCATCATCGAGCGCATCGGCCTGGACCAGGGCATGGGCCGCATCACCGCGGGCGAGGCGTACGGCGCGCATCAGGGCGAGGTCCCGGACCACGTGGTGGCCATGCAGATCGTCATGGACCTGTTCGACCAGGTGGGACTGGCGCTCGAGGATGCGCACGTGGTCGCCGTCGGGCACCGCGTCGTCCAGGGCGGGGCGCGCTTCTCCGCGCCCACTCCCATCGACTCCTGGGTGCGCGACCAGATCGCCGACCTCAGCTCGCTCGCGCCGCTGCACAACCCGCCGGCCGTCGACGGCATCGACGCGGCGCGGCGCATGCTCCCGGACATCCCGCACGTGGCCGTGTTCGACACCGCCTTCTTCGCGGACCTGCCCGCGGCCTCCCGCACCTACGCGCTGAACAAGAGCGTCGCTGACGAGTACCGGATCCGCCGCTACGGCGCCCACGGCACGAGCCACCAGTACGTCTCGAAGAAGGTCTCCGAGCTGCTGACCTCCGAGGGGAAGGACGCATCGGGACTGCGCCAGATCGTGCTGCACCTGGGCAACGGCGCCTCCGCCTCCGCGGTCGCCGACGGCGCGCCCGTCGACACCTCGATGGGACTGACCCCGCTCGAGGGCCTGGTCATGGGCACCCGCACGGGCGACATCGACCCGGCCGTCTTCGTGCATCTGCACCGCAGCGCGGGCATGAGCGTCGAGGACATCGACACCCTGCTCAACAAGCGCTCGGGCATGCAGGGCCTGTGCGGCATGAGCGACTTCCGCGACATCACCCAGGCGATCCGCAACGGCGACGAGACCGCGGAGCTCGCCATGCAGGTCTACGTGCACCGTCTGCGCAAGTACCTGGGCTCCTACGCCTTCGCGCTCGGCGGGCTGGACGTCATCGCGTTCACCGCCGGCATCGGCGAGAACGTGCCCGAGGTCCGCGAGCGCGCCCTCGCCGGCCTCGAGGGCTTCGGCATCGTCCTGGACCGCGAGCGCAACGCCGCGCGAGCACCCGGCATCCGCACGATCTCGACGGACGACTCCCCCGTGCGCGTCCTCATCGTCCCCACCGACGAGGAGCTCGAGATCGCCCAGCAGACCCTCGCCGTCGCGCGGGGCTGACCCGTCCCTCCCCTCCCCTCTCCCCTCTCCCCACCACCCGGAAGGTCCCTCCATGTCCGTCCCGCCTCCCGCCTACGGCCCCGCGAGCCCGTTCTCCTCCGAGCCCGCCTACCAGGCGCCCCCGAGGAAGCGCGGGCTGAAGCGCATCATCTTCGGCGCGCTCGGCATCGTCGCGAACCTGATCGGCCTCGTGGTGATGCCCGTCATCGCCCTCGCGATCGTCGCGATCCTGATGGTCTCGAACATCGAGGCGACGTCCCTGGGCTCCTCGAGCGCGAGCATGGAGAGCTCGGGCGGGCTGTCGATGTACTACGTGTTCGTGCCGTCGGAGGATGCCGCGGGCGCGAGCTGCAGCGTCTCCAGCCCGAACGGCACCTCGCTCGAGGAGACGTCGAGCTCCGAGGGCATGGACACCACCGTGGACGGCGCCTCGTACACCACGGTCGGGACGTTCACGTCCCAGAGCGACGAGACCGTCGAGATCACGTGCGAGGGCGCGAGCGACGTGGCCGTGGCAGACGTCGGCCTGACGGGCATCCTCGTGGGGATGGGCGTCGGCTTCGGCCTGCCGATCCTGCTCGGGATCATCGCCCTGATCCTGCTCATCTGGGGCATCGTCGCGCGCGTGCGCTCCTCCCGCCAGGTCACCGCGTACATGCAGAGCCACCAGCAGGTCCAGGGGTACCAGCAGTACTGATCCCCATCGACGCACCCGCCGCGTCGGCCGACGGCATCAGCCCGTCGGCCGACGGGGATCAGCGCGGGTCGAGCCCCGCGAACAGGGCGCCCGCGAGCCGGTAGCCCTCGCGCGCCTCGGCGAGGAACTCCTCCTGCACGGCGGGATCGGTGATCGCATCCAGGCGCGCGCGATAGGCGTCCTTCACGCGCTTGGGCGCATCGATCTCCGAGAAGTCCCACATGGTCAGCTGCTCGCGCGGCACGGCGTAGTGCCGCGCGACGAGCGCCCCGATGGCCTGCCCGCCCGAGAGGTCGCCGAGGTAGCGCAGGTAGTGGTGCGCGAGCAGCGCGGGGACCGAGGCGCTGCGGATCCGCTCCGCGTAGGAGAGGGTCGCGGCGAGCGGCGCGGCGAGGCGGACGCCGTCGACGACGGGGTCGACGGTCCCGAAGCGGGCGGTGAGGTCCGCGCGGATCGCGTCGGCGCGGGCGAGGCGCTCGTCGTGGAAGGACGCGGCGAGCTCGGAGCGCCCGGCGGCCTCGCCGATGGCCTCCTCGAGCGCGATGTACAGCGGCAGGTACTGGCCCAGCAGGCGCCAGTAGTCGAGCTCCCCCAGCTCACCGCCCATGAGCGCAGTGATGAAGCCCTTGCTCTCCGCGTCCGAGTGCTCGGCGCGCGTGGCCTCGCGCAGGCGCTGCGCGAAGGGGGCGATCGGGGTGTCCAGAGCTGTCATCGTGCGACTCCTGGGGTGCGTGCCACGTCGTTCTGACGTCGCGTCAGGACAAGTGGATCATGCGCCGCGGCTGGACGCAAGGGGACCCTTACCCGGTGGACAGGACCCTCACACGACGAAGAGCCCGCACCCCGGGTGCAGCCGGGGCGCGGGCTCTGGGGTCCAGGGCTCAGCGGGTGGTGACGACCTCGATGCGCTGGAACTCCTTGAGCTCCGTGTAGCCGGTGGTCGCCATCGCGTGGCGCAGGGCGCCCACGAGGTTCGTGGTGCCCTCGGCGCTCAGGCCCGGACCGAAGAGGATCTGGTCCAGCGGGGCGACGGTGCTGACCTCCACGCGGTGGCCGCGCGGCAGCGTCGGGTGATGCGCCTCGCTCCCCCAGTGGTAGCCGCGGCCGGGGGCCTCCTCGGCGCGAGCGAGGGCCGCGCCGACCATCAGGCCGTCGGCCCCGCAGGCGATCGCCTTGACGAGGTCGCCGCTGCGTCCCAGGCCGCCATCGGCGATGACGTGCACGTAGCGGCCGCCGGACTCGTCCATGTAGTCGCGTCGCGCGGCGGCCACGTCGGCCACGGCGGTCGCGAGCGGCACCTGGATGCCGAGGGTCTCGCGGGTGGTGTGGGAGGCGCCTCCGCCGAAGCCGACGAGCACGCCCGCGGCGCCCGTGCGCATGAGGTGCAGGGCGGCGGTGTAGGTCGCGCAGCCGCCCACGATCACGGGGACGTCCAGCTCGTAGATGAAGCGCTTGAGGTTCAGCGGCTCGCGCCCCGAGGAGACGTGCTCCGCCGAGACGGTCGTGCCGCGGATGAAGAAGAGGTCCACGCCCGCGTCGACGACGGTGCGCCAGTGCTCCTGCGTGCGCTGCGGCGAGAGGGAGCCCGCGGCCGTGACCCCGGCCTCGCGCAGCTGGCGGATGCGCTCGGTGATCAGCTCGGGCTTGATCGGCTCCTCGTACGCCTCGCGGAGCACGCCGACGACCTCGTCCTCGCTCGCCGAGGTGATGCGGTCCAGCTGGGGAGCCGGGTCCTCGTAGCGGGTCCACAGGCCCTCGAGGTCGAGCACGCCCAGACCGCCGGCGCGGCCCAGGGCGATCGCGACCTCCGGGGAGACCACCGAGTCCATGGGGGCCGAGAAGATCGGGATGTCGAAGTGGTAGGCGTCCACCTGCCAGGCGGTGGAGACGTCCTCGGGGTCCCGTGTGCGCCGGGAGGGCACCACCGCGACGTCGTCGAAGCTGTATCCGCGGCGTCCCCGCTTGTTCCGGCCGATCTCGATCTCGCTCATCACCGTGACAGTCTACCGGGGCTCCTCACAGCGGCCAGCTCAGCGGCACGTCGGGCGTCTTGCCCTTCTTCTGGAGGAACTCATTGAAGTTCTTCGCCCAGTCGAGGTGCCAGGCGATCTGCTGCTGGTGCAGCTCGGCGAGGGTCGTCCCGCCCAGCTGCGGGAAGGCTGCGACCTGGGCGCGAAGCACGTCGAGCGTGCCGGAGACGTCCACATCGGCCGTGTGCAGCCTGCCGTCGGTGACCACGCCGTAGTGCTCCATGAGGGCGCTCAGGGTGCGCTTGCCCTTGCGGAAGCGGTCCACGCCGCGGTCGATGACCAGCGGGTCGAGCATCGGGGCGACGTCGTGCCCGAGGCGCCCGGCCAGGGTGGGCAGCCCCAGACGGCGCAGCTCGTTCTCGAGGATCTGGAGGTCGAAGCCGCCGTTGAAGGCGATGAGCGGGACGTCCTTCGCGAGCGCGTCGGCCAGCATGCTCGCGACCTCCTCGAGCGCTTCCGCGGGCTGCATGCCGTGCTCGCGCGCGTGCTCGGTGGAGATGCCGTGCACCTTCCGGGCGGGCTCGGGGATCTCGACTCCCGGGTCGATCAGCCAGGTCGCGATCGTCTCGTTCTCGCGGCCCGGGCCGGCGGAGTGGACGAGGGCGGCGGTGACGATGCGGTCCTGCGCGACGTCGGTCCCGGTGGTCTCGGTGTCGAAGCCCAGCAGCGGGGCCTGCGTCCAGGAGGTGCTCATGGCATCAACCCTATGCGCGCTCCCCGACGTCCGAGACCGCGCCCTCGGGACTGTGGGCGGCGGGGGTGTGGGGAGGGCCGACGCGAGGCGTAGGCTCGGTCCGCATGAACGCTCCTGCGCCCTACCTGCACTTCCCCGGCACCGCCCGCGAGGCCCTGGAGTTCTACCAGGGGGTGTTCGGCGGCGAGCTCAGCACGCACACGGCCGCCGAGATGGGCCGCGAGGACCTGCCCGGCGACGCCGTCGCCCACGCGCAGCTGCGCGGCCCGGTCGCGCTGTACGCCTCGGACTCCGCGGGCGACGCCCCGCTGCGGCTCGAGGGCCTCATGCTCGCCCTGCTGGGCGCCGCGGACCCCACGACCCTGCGCACGTGGTTCGCCCATCTCGCGGCCGACGGCGAGGTCGTCGAGGATCTGCAGCGGCGCCCGTGGGGAGCGTCCGACGGGCAGGTCCGGGACCGATTCGGCGTGCTCTGGCTGATCGGCTACGAGCACAGCGGCGACACGGACCCCGCCGCCCGGGCGGAGTGAGGGTCGCGGCGCGCTCAGTGCGCCGAGTAGTTCGGCGCCTCCATGATCGCGGCCATGTCGTGGGGGTGGGACTCCTTGAGCCCGGCCGGGGTGATGCGCACGAACTGGCCGTGCTCCTTGAGCTCGTCCACGCTGTTCGCGCCCACGTAGAACATCGACTGGTGCAGACCGCCCGCGAGCTGGTGCAGCACGGTGCCGAGCTTGCCCCGGTAGGAGACACGCCCCTCGATGCCCTCGGGGACGATCTTGTCGTCGCTCTCGACGTCGGCCTGGAAGTAGCGGTCCTTGGAGAAGGACTTCTTGCCGCGCGAGGCCATCGCTCCGAGCGACCCCATGCCCCGGTAGGACTTGAACTGCTTGCCGCCCACCAGCACGATCTCGCCCGGGGACTCTTCGGTGCCGGCCAGCAGCGAACCCAGCATGACGGAGTCCGCGCCCGCCACGAGCGCCTTGGCGATGTCGCCCGAGTACTGCAGGCCGCCGTCGCCGATCAGCGGGACGCCCGCGGGCTTCGTGGCCTTGGAGGCCTCGTGGATCGCGGTGACCTGGGGGACGCCGACGCCCGCGACCACGCGCGTGGTGCAGATGGAGCCGGGGCCGACGCCGACCTTGACCGCGTCGGCCCCCGCATCGACGAGCGCCTGCGCGCCCGGACGGGTGGCGACGTTGCCGCCGATGACCTGGACGCCGGCGAAGGCGGGATCGCTCTTGATGCGACGGATCATCTCGAGGGCGAGGCGCGCATGACCGTTCGCGGTGTCGACGACGAGCACGTCGACGCCCGCGTCGGTGAGGGCGCCCGCCCGATCCAGGGAGTCGCCGAAGAAGCCGACGCCCGCGCCGACCAGCAGGCGGCCCTGGGCGTCCTTCGAGGCGTCGGGGAACTGCTCGGACTTCACGAAGTCCTTGACGGTGATGAGGCCGGTCAGGCGGCCATCGGCGTCGACGAGCGGAAGGCGCTCGCGCTTGTTGCGGCGAAGCCTCGCGGTCGCCTCCTCCTGGGAGACGTCGCTGGGCGCGGTGAACAGCTCGGTGGTCATCACGTCGCGCACCCGGGTGCTCGCCCAGTCGGCGACGGGGATGAAGCGGAGGTCGCGGTTGGTGCAGATGCCCAGGAGCTTCTGCTGCTCGTCGACCACGGGGAGGCCGGAGACGCGGTACTGGCCGCAGATCTCGTCGAACTCCTCGAGGGTCGCGTCGGGGCCGATGGTGACCGGGTTGGAGATGCGGCCGGTCTGGGTGCGCTTGACGAGGTCGACCTGGTGGGCCTGGTCCTCGATGGAGAGGTTGCGGTGGAGGATGCCGATGCCGCCGTGGCGGGCCATCGCGATCGCCATCCGCGACTCGGTGACGGTGTCCATGGCCGCACTCGCGAGCGGCACGCGCAGGGTGATCCCGCGGGTGAGCCGGCTCGAGGTATCCACCTCGGAGGGGATCACATCCGTCTCGCCCGGCAGCAGCAGGACGTCGTCATAGGTCAGGCCGACAAAACCGAAGGGGTCCGCACTCGTCATGCACCGATGCTACTCGGGAGTCGAAGACGAGCGTCAGGGCGCGGGACGTGGCGCTGACCACGGCCCGCGCCCTGACGGACGTGCGAGGATCGATCAGGCCGTGGCGGCGCCGACGGCGAGAGCGGTCTGGGCTTCCTCCCGCTCGCTGAGCATGGCGAACAGATGACGGCGCTTCTGGCGGATCGTGCCGAGCGCGGCCAGCAGGATGCCGCCCAGGAGCCAGGCGCACAGCACCAGCACGGGCGCGGTGAGCGGGGCGTCGTCGAAGTACAGGGCATCGCGCACTCCGGAGATGCCCTGCGCGGAGAAGACCCAGGTGTGCATGCCCCGGTAGAAGCCGCCGATCATGTCCAGCGGCGCGGCGACGCCGGAGCTGGACATGCCCAGCAGCGGGATCAGCACGATGGCGATCGGCATGGCGGCCGGGCCGATGGCGAGCATGAGACCGCTGGTGACCGCGCAGGCGGTGAGGCTCAGCAGGTACAGCATCACCCAGGGCATCACGGCGACCCCGCTGAAGATGCCGAACAGCGCCCAGCCGTAGACGATCATGCCGGTCGCGAACACGGCGGGCATCACCAGCCCGAGCACCAGGCGGACCTTCGAGCTCGCGGGCATCAGGCTGAGGATGATGCCGGTCATGAAGCCGCCCAGGATCGCACCCAGGGACAGGTACAGGGCCGCGGTCCCCGAGGGGTCGTCGTCCTCGAGCGGAACGACGTCCTTCTGGGTGAGCTCCTGGTCCTGCTGCTGGGCGACGTTCTCGAAGTACGTCGTGACCGTCGCGGTGACCTGCCGGCCGTTGGCGCCCGCGACGTACACGGTCGCCTTCTCGGGGTCATAGGCGGCGCGCAGATCGTGCTCGGCGAGCTTCGTCTTCGCATTCTGCACGCTGCTCACCTGCGACACGTCGAAGGAGTCACCGGAGGAGCTCGAGAGCTGGTCCGTGAGCTCGTCGGCCGACTCCCCGCTGCCGATCACCGCGACCTCCATGTGGTGGGGCGCGGTCTTCGTGGTCATCCCGGTCATGATCATGGGCATCACGAACAGCATGAACAGCGGCAGCAGCATGCCGACGGTGACCATCCGGCGGGTGGTCAGCTTCGCGTCGACCTTCGGCTTCGGCGGCTTCGTGGGATCGCTCATCGCGCCGATCGCGGAGGCTGCGGGGGTCGCCGCCATGCGGCGCAGCAGACCACCGCCGGTGGGCGCGGTCGCGGTCGCCGCGGCATCTCCGGCACCCCCGGGCGCCGCGGCTTCTGCGGGGGTCTCGGCAGGCTCCGGGGGCTGCGGGGTCCCGGTAGCCCGTGGGGTCTCGGGGGTGTTCGGCGACTCGGTCATGCCAGACCTTCTTCCTGGGCGCGGTGGCGCGGGGCGAGGGGTGCTCGTTCGTGTTCGATGGCGGCGGCCTCTGCGACGTCGGTGCGGTCCGTGGTCGCGGCGGGGGCGTGAGCCGGTTCGTCGGCCGACGGTGCAGAGGGGGCAGAGGGGGCAGAGGACTCGTCATAGGCGGTGAACATGCCGCCGTCGGGGTGGGCGCGCAGATGCTCGCGCTCCTCGGTGACCACGCTCGTGGAGGGGTCGCTGTGCGGCGAGCGCAGCGTGCCCAGCCAGATCATTCCCAGCCCGAGCAGGAACCAGGTGACCAGCAGCAGGACCCAGGATCCGATGCCATGGGAGTCGAAGTAGAGGACACGACGGAAGAGCTCGCCGCCCGCCCCGGAGGGCAGCAGGCGGTGCAGGACGCGGAAGAACCCTGGGAGCATGTCCGCGGTGGCGGCGACGCCGGAGGCCGGGACGCCGAGGATCACGAACAGGGTGATGCCGACCAGCGTCGAGGCCTGCCCCAGCAGTCCGGCCACGCCCAGCTGGACGACGGTCGCCGTGAGGAAGAGCGCGGAGCTGATCAGTGCGGCTCCCACCAGGTGCTGGTCGTAGACGCCGTAGAAGCCGAAGCAGACCCCGGCGGTGAGCACGCCCGCGATCACGGCCATCAGGGCCTGGACGGCGAGCTTGGTGCGCAGCCTGGCCCCCTTGGCGAGGCTCGTGAGCATGGTCGCGGTGACGTATCCGGCCACGAGGCTCGCGGTGAGCATGTACATGAACCCGGTGCCCGTGGAGTCGGCGTCCACGGGCTTCTTCAGGTCGTGGACCGCGAGGGTCTGGTCGGTCTGGTCGGCGACCTTCTGGAAGATGCTCTGGGCTGCGGAGGTCGCCTGCGCTCCTCCGGCCGAGGCCGTGAACAGGTCGCCGGTCTCCGGGTCGTACGCGGCGCGGACATCGAGATGGGTCACGTCGCTCTTCGCGGACTTCACATCCGGGACCGTGGTGACGTCGACGGCGTCGCCGCCCTCGGCCTGGAGCTGCTGGGCGATCTGCGGCGCCTCCTCCGTGCTCTCGACGACCGCGAGCTGCATGTGGTCGGGAGCGGGCTGGAGCATGGCCGAGAGATAGGAGCCGGGGTAGGCGAAGGCCATGAAGACGGGGAACAGCATCGCCATGAGGATCATGGGAAGCGGGGCGCGACGTGCGGAGCCCGCGAGTGATGGCATGGACATAGGGACGATTGTTTACAACCGTAATCCTACTTGACAACCGTTAGTGAACGTCGTCACGCGCTGGTAGCCTGGGACGATGGACAGCAGCGAGCAGCCCGTGACGACAGGCCGCGATCGCGGGGACCGACACGCCACAGGTCTCGCCGCCGCGGGACACGGCGTCGAGGACGCACGCGTGCTGCGCTCGCGCACCGCCGTGAAGGACGCGTTCGAGGAGCTCGCGCGCACGCAGGATCTGGCGACCATCTCCATCTCGCAGCTGTGCAAGGCGGCCGGCATCTCGCGACCCACCTTCTACCAGCACTTCGCGGACATCGACGACGTCTACGCCTCCGTGGTGCGCGACCGCCTCGAGGCCGGTGAGCAGCGATTCGCGCGGGAGGCGCCGGACAAGGACCCGCTCAAGGACCTCCTCGAACGCCTCCGGCAGGGGGAGATCGAGGCCTCGCCGGCGCTCGACGCGCGCGGGGCCCTCCCCCGTGCTCGCTCGGTCGTCTTCGACTGGTTGTGCGAGCGCGTGGCCCGGAGCGTCCTCGGCACGGAGCCCGGCGGCCTCGCTCCCGCCGAGCGCCGCCGGATCGAGTTTGCGGTCGGCGGGCTGATGGCCGTTCTCGGGTCGCGGTATCTGCGCGCCGACGGGGGGATGGAGTCTCCCGAGGAGGCCGCCGTCGTGCGCGAGGCGATGAGGGCGGTGCTGGATCCGCTGCGGAGTTGAGCGCGCAGCCTCTCGCGCGCTCCCGGATCGCACCCGGCCCCGGGCCGACGACGACTCCGCCCCTGCGCGGTCAGCGGCGGCGCAGCTCCTCGCGCGTGACGTCGCCGGGCCGCGCGGGCTCCTTGCCGCCGAGGACCCGCCGGCGGCGATCGAACTCGGCGAGGAACGCCGCCGGATCCGCCTCGTAGACCTGCTCCCAGGGCATGCCGATCCGGGCCGCCGATTCCCGGTCGCGCTCGATGCGGTGGGCTCGGCGGTGTGCGGCGACGAGCACCGCACGCGGCGGCTGCACGGGCAGGCCGGCCCTCTCCTGCAGCGCGCGGAAGCCGTCGAAGGAGGCCGCGTCCCAGCCGGACTCGGGCACCACCCACTCCTCGCCGTCCGCGAAGGCGATCACGCCGATCCCGCCGCGCACGGCGTCGGCCTCGACCCGCATCACGTCCGCACTCGCCCGCACCCCTGCCGTGCGCAGCCCGCGGACCCGGCGCAGCGTCCCGCTCGCAGGATCGAGGAGGACGGTGCGGTGCACGACGAGCAGCGGCACGAGCGCCCACAGGGCGACGAGCGCCCACACCGCGAGCACCCCCACGAGGTACTGCACGATGCCGGGCGCGAGCAGCCGCACCAGCAGGTCATCCTCCCCCGCCCGCAGACGCGCGAACCTCCACGCCTGGATGCCGGCGGCGGGGAACGCACCCAGCAGCAGTGCGAGCAGCGGCAGCCCGACGAGGGCTCCGGGCACGTACCGGGAGCCCAAGGTCGGGCCGACGACGAGCAGGCCGCGGCGCCTGCGACGTGGACGGGGGGTGGCGACGGGGCCGGGGGCCGTGCTCACGGCAGGTCCTGGTCGCTGCGGAACGCGCGGGCCCGACCGGTGACGGGATCGGTGAAGGCGAGCTCCTGGGAGAGCAGGGCGAGGGGCGCGGTCGCGGGGACGGCGTGCGGGTAGAGGTCGTCGCCCGCGATCGGGGCGCCGCGATGGGCGAGCTGTGCGCGCAGCTGGTGTGTGCGGCCGGTGCGCGGGTGCAGGCGCAGCACGAGGCTCCCGCCGCGCGCCCCGGCGCCGCCCACCGCGGGGCCCACCTCGGTGTCCACCACCTGGAGCACCTCCCCCTCGGTGAGAGCGTTCGGCTCTCCGGGGACGACGCAGGTCTGGAGCTGTCCGTGGGTCTTCTCGAGCCGGTCGCGCATCGTGAAGCGCTCCCCCGCACCCCGCGGGATCTGCGCGGCCCCGCTCGCCTCGACCCGCGCGAGGTACGTCTTGTCCACCGCGCCGCGGGCGAAGAGCCCCTGGTATGCGGCGCGCTCGGCCGGGACGATGCCGAAGGCGAGCACGCCCGCGGTGCGCCGGTCCAGGCGGTGCAGCGGGGCGAGGGTCTCGATGCCCGTCGCGCGGCGCAGACGGACCAGGGCGCTCGCGAGCACATGGGCCCCGCGCGGCATGGTCGCCATGTCGTGCGGCTTGTCGACGACCAGCAGATGGTCGTCGTGCAGCATGATCCGCGGGTCCGGGCCGTCGATCTCCTCGTCCCGCAGTTCGCGGTGGAACCAGAGCTCGTCGCCGGGCACGACGGGATCGGACGCCGACCACGCACGGCCGTCGGCCCCCACCACGTCGCCCGCGTCGAAGCGGGAGGCGAGCGCCGTGGCCGCAGGATCGAGCAGCGCGGGGAAGCGGGCAGCCAGGGCGTCGAGGGCGTACGGCGCATCGGCCCCGTCCGTCGGCCCGACCTTCCAGCGCACGGGATCCAGCCCGTCCCGCTGGGGCAGGGGCGGCGCTGCGCGACGCGCCCGGCGCCGGGCGGCGCGGCCCATCACAGCCCCCAGATCGCGAAGGTCACCGCGTTGTGGGCGATGTAGAAGAGCACGAGCATCGCCAGCAGCAGGTTGGGGTGGGCCTCGGCGAGGGAGATCCAGTCGCGGTGGGTGCGGCGCAGCTCCTCGACGCCGATGGACGCGATCTGCTCGATGGGGACCCCGGCGCCGCGGGCGCGGCGCAGCGTCTCGAGCTGGGCGCGGGGGCCGAACACGCGGCCGGAGACGACGGCGAGGCGCGTGCCGTCGGGCCGCAGCAGCTCGAGGGCGTCGAACATGGATCCGGAGTCGAGCAGCTCGGCGGCACGGCCGGGGCGCCTGATGTCGCGGATCGCGACCACGCTGCCCACCTCGTCCCAGTCCGCGGTGCGGGTGCGGCGGCACAGGCCGCGCAGGCGGAAGCCGTGCTCGTCGACCTGCAGCCAGATGGTGAGTGTGCGCAGGGCCCACGCGATGGTCACCACCAGCACGATGACCCAGATCAGCAGCGGGAGGGTGAAGACGGCGTCGTGGCCGAGGCGCGCGTCGTGCCACAGGTGCTGGCCCAGGAAGCTCGTGAGCACGAGGAACTCGAGCACGCCCGCGCAGAGCGCGGCGGTGATGAGAGTGCCGACGACGCCGCTCGCGGCGGGCCCGTAGACGCGCTCGGGCATCGCCTCGGGGGCGTCCGAGCTGATGGGGTCCACGGCGCTCCCTTCGTCCCTGCTCTGTGCCTGCGGCGTGCATGATGCGTGGGTGGCGGCGGCATGCTGGGGTGCTCTGCCGACGCGCCGACGGGTTCTGATTCTAGGGTCCCGCTCCCCCGTCCCTGGGAGCACTCCGCATCGCGTCGCGCGCCTCGGGTGGAACGCTCCTCCCGGGCCGGTGGTCGCCCGCCCCGGACAGCGCGGCGCCCCGCCGGAGGGACTCCGACGGGGCGCCGCGCTCGAGGGGCGGGAAGGGACTCAGTCGTCCTCGTCCTCGTCCTTCTTCTCGACCACGAGGGTCTCGGTGGTCAGCACCAGCGCGGCGATGGAGGCCGCGTTGCGCAGGGCGCTGCGGGTCACCTTCACCGGATCGATGATGCCGGCCTGCACGAGGTCCACGTACTCGCCGGTCGCGGCGTCGAGGCCGTGGCCGACCTCGGCGTCCTTGACCTTCTCGACGACGACGTAGCCCTCGAGGCCCGCGTTCTCGGCGATCCAGCGCAGCGGCTCGACGAGCGCCTTGGCGACGGCGCGCGCACCGACGGCCTCGTCGCCCGCCAGGCCCAGCTGCTCGGAGAGAGCGGAGGACGCCTGCACGAGCGCGCTGCCGCCGCCCGCCACGATGCCCTCCTCGATGGCCGCACGAGTCGCGGAGACCGCGTCCTCGATGCGCATCTTCTTCTCCTTGAGCTCGACCTCCGTGTGAGCGCCCACCTTGATGACGGACACGCCGCCGGCGAGCTTGGCGAGCCGCTCCTGGAGCTTCTCGCGGTCCCAGTCGGAGTCGGTGGCCTCGATCTCGGAGCGGATCTGCGCGACCCGGTCCGCGACCGCCTGGTCGTCACCGGCACCGCCCACGATGGTGGTGGTGTCCTTGGTGACGACGACGCGGCCGGCGTGGCCCAGCACCTCGGTGCCCACGGACTTGAGGTCCAGGCCGAGATCGGGGGTGACGACCTGGGCGCCGGTGAGCACCGCGATGTCCTGGAGCATGGCCTTGCGGCGGTCGCCGAAGGCCGGGGCCTTCACGGCCGCGCCCTTGAAGGCGCCGCGCAGCTTGTTCACGACGAGCGTGGACAGGGCCTCGCCGTCGACGTCCTCCGAGATGATGAACAGCGGCTTGCCGGACTCGACGACCTTCTCGAGCAGCGGGAGGATATCGGCCACGGCCGAGATCTTCCCCTGGTTGAGCAGGACGTAGGCGTCCTCGAGGACGACCTCCTGGCGATCGGCGTCGGTCACGAAGTGCGGGGAGATGTACCCCTTGTCGAACTGCATGCCCTCGGTGAAGTCCAGCTCCATCGCCGTGGTGGAGGACTCCTCCACGGTGATGACGCCGTCCTTGCCGACCTTGTCGAAGGCCTCGGCGAGCAGCTCGCCGATCTCGCGGTCCTGGCTCGAGATGGCGGCGACGTCGGCGATCTGGTCCTTGCCCTCGATCTCGATGGCGACCTCGCCGAGCTTGGCGGAGACGGCCTCGACCGCGGACTCCATGCCGCGCTTGAGCGCGGAGGGGGCGGCGCCGGAGGCGACGTTGCGCAGGCCCTCGTGCACGAGCGCCTGGGCGAGCACCGTCGCGGTGGTGGTGCCGTCACCGGCGACGTCGTTCGTCTTGGTGGACACCTCCTTCGCGAGCTGCGCGCCGAGGTTCTCGTAGGGATCCTCGAGCTCGACCTCACGGGCGATGGTCACACCATCGTTGGTGATGGTGGGCGCGCCCCACTTCTTGTCCAGGACGACGTTGCGGCCCTTGGGGCCGAGCGTCACCTTGACGGTGTCGGCGAGCTTGTCGACCCCGCGCTCGAGGGCGCGGCGTGCTTCCTCGTCGTAGATGATCTCCTTGGCCATGGATCAGGCCTCGACGATCGCGAGGATGTCGCGGGAGCCCAGGATCAGGTACTCCTCGCCGGAGTACTTCAGCTCGGTGCCGCCGTACTTCGAGTAGACGACCTTGTCGCCGACCTTGACGTCCAGCGGGATGCGCTGGCCCTTGTCGTCGAAACGGCCCTCGCCGACGGCGACGACGGTGCCCTCCTGGGGCTTCTCCTGGGCGGTGTCCGGGATGACGAGACCGGACGCGGTGGTCTGCTCCGCCTCGGTGGGCTGGACGACGACGCGATCCTCGAGGGGCTTGATGGAGACCGACATGCGGCTCACTCCTTCGTGTTCTAAGACTCGACCTGAGTTCTGGACGGGCTCCCGGTCCTGGTCGTCGTCGCGGTGCCGACCCGGGGGAGCCCGGTCGCGGCGGCCATCTGGCACTCTCGGCCGATGACTGCCAACGACGCCACTCTAGAACCCGCTCTGGCACTCGCGCAACACGAGTGCTAACCCTCGGGACGACTGTTCGCCCTGGGCCGAGAGCGAGGTGGGCCGGGGCGGCGGGACGGCACGGAGCGGGCTCAGCGCCCGGCGGCGCCGAGGATCTGCGCGACGACGTCGGGTCCGAACTCGTAGACGGGCCGCTCGGGGTCCTCGAGGGTGTCGCCGCCGCTGGCCCACTCGGCGCTCGTGGCACGGACCCCGGGGGCGCCGGGGGCGTCGATCTCCACGAGCTGCGCGCCCGAGCGCGCCCCGGCACGTTCGACGCCGCCGGAGGCGAGAGGGTCGACGACGTTGGTGATGCCGGGGCCGACGAGCACGGGGATGCCGGCGATGCTCCCCGTCATCGGGTGGTGGTAGTGGCCGGAGAGGATCGCGCGCACGTCGCTACCCGCGAGGATGTCGGCGAGCGCGTCGAGGCCGTCGAGGTCCAGGCCCCGCAGCAGGGGCGTCGCGCCGACGAGCGGCGGGTGGTGGATCGCCAAGACCGTCGGCCCGTCCACCTCTCCCCCAGCGGAGACTCCCCCGGCGGGCGCACCGCCGGCGGCCGGCGCGGCGAGGACCTCCCGCAGCCACTCCAGCTGCTCGGGGTCGAGGCGCCCGTAGCCGGCGCCCGGGACGCTCGAGTCCAGGACGATCACGCGCCCGCCCCGGGGCAGCGCGTGGACCCGGTCCTGCCAGGGACCCCCGTGGTCTCCGGGGCCCGCGACCTCGGCGTAGGCGGCGGGGAGGTCGTGGTTTCCCATCGTCACCACGAGCGGCGCACCGAGTGATGCGGCGAAGGGGTCGAGGAGCTCGTGCAGCAGGCGGTAGCTCGCGACGGTGCCGTCGTCCGAGGCGTCGCCCGTGTGGACCACGACGTCCACACCCTCCATCCCGCGCACGCGCGCGAGGACCGCGCGCAGGGCGGCGGCGGTGTCGATGCGGTCGTAGTGGCGGGAGGCGGGGTCCCCGTAGAGGTGGGTGTCCGTCAGCTGCAGGATGCGCATGGCGCCAGCCTACGAGGGGAGGTCGACGATGAGCGCGTGGGAGTCAGTCGCAGAGGCCCGAAGCAGCGGCGATCAGCGCGCGCATGCGCTCCCCTGCCCTGCCTGAAGTCTCCTCGCCCGCCCGCACCGCGCACGACGCAGGGCCGCCCCGCACGGACGCGGGACGGCCCTGGGCGCGGAGCGCGATCAGCCCTTGAGCTTGTCGGAATCCTTCACGTAGCCGACGAGGGTCCAGTCGATGTCGGCGAAGCCCTTGGCGCCGAAGTTCGCCAGGTCGTCGTTCTGAACGTAGAAGTCGTAGGACTGCCACAGCGGGAGCGTGCCGGCCAGCTCCCACAGTCCGGCATCGGCCTGGTTGATCAGGTCGAGTCGCTTGGCGTGGTCGGTTTCGACGGCGGCCTGATCGATGACCTTGTCGGTCGCGTCGTTGCCGATCTTGCCGAAGTTCTGTCCGCCCTTGGTCTTCCAGATCGAGTCTCCGCTGGAGAGGAACGGGTTGCCGATCCAGCCGAACAGCGTGATGTCGAATTCCTGGGCGCCGATGTACTTGGAGAAGAGGTCTGTCGGCGGGACCTTCTGCACCTTCATGTTGATGCCCACCGCCTTGAGCTGCTCCTGGACCACGGGCACGACGGCCTCGTTGGTCTTCGAGCCGTCGTTGTAGACGTAGGTCAGCTCGAGCTGCTTGCCGTCCTTCATGGCCTTCTCGCCCTCGAGCTTGTAGCCCGCCTCTTCGAGCAGCTTCTTGGCCGCGTCGGGATCGTACTTGCCGTAATCCCCCGAGTTGTCCTTGTACCCCTCCTGGTTGGTCATGAGGAGGTGGTTGTTGAGCTGCTCGGGGTTCTTCGGGTACGGCATCGTCGAGTTCACCGAGAGGAAGACCTCTTCGCGATCGATGGCCCGGAAGAAGGCCTGGCGCACCTTCTGGTCCGACAGCGGCCGCCCCTTCGATCCGTTCAGGGTCAGGTGGGTCCAGTCCGGCCCGGCAGACTTTCGCAAGGTCGCGCCGTTGCCAATCATCGGCTTCACGACGGAGTACTGGGCAGGGACCGTGGTGTTGAGCGCGTCCAGCTGACCATTCTGGAAGGAGGTCGCCGAGGCGGAAGGGTCTTCGATGGTCGTGAAGAGGACCTGGTCGAGAAGCGGCTTGTCCCCCCACCAGTTGTCATCGGGCTCCAGGAGGACCGTCTTGTTCGCCGCATCGATCTTGCCCACCTTGAAGGGGCCGGCGGTGACCTTCGGCTCCTTGAGCCATCCCTCGTTGTACGCCTTCGCGGACTCCGCGAGGGAATCCGGCATGACGGAGATCAGACCCATCCAGTCCGCGTACTTCTCCTTGAAGGAGATCTTGGCGATCAGCTCGCTGTCGCCCTGCTCGACCTTGTCGACGAGCGTGTACCCCTCGGTCGACGCGACCTGGTACTCCTCATCCTTACCGCTCTGGATCGTGAACACGTTCTCGATCGACTTGAAGTCGATCGGGGTGCCGTCCGACCACTTCATGTCGGGGTTCAGCTCCACCTCGACGACCTGCGGGTCCTCAGAAGTGAGCTCGATGCGCTTGGTGTACTGCGGATTCGCGGCGACCTCGCCCTTGGCGTCGGCCTTGATGAGGGAGGGGTACACGAGCGCCATCATCTCCGAGGTGTTCGCCTCCGCTCCGTCGACGTGGAAGGAATTCCAGTTCGCAGGGAACGCGTTGTTGGACAGACGCAGAGCGCCGCCCTCGCCCAGCTCGCTGCGATCCTTCGGGTTCATGTCATTGGAGTCAGCAGCAATGGCCTCACCATCGCCGCTCCCACCGGACCCGCCGCCCTGGCCGTTGTCCTGGCTGCAGCCCACGAGGGCCACACCCGTCACCGACAGCGCTGTCGCGCCGAGCATGGAACGCCGCGTAAATCGCATATGTCTCTCCTTCATGCGCACGCCCCGATCCTTTCGGGGCGGCTCGTCGAATCCCCCTCGGCGCCCGTTCCGACCTCCGATGGTCAACGTGACGTGGTGCACAAGGTGCGACCAGCATACGAACGCTGGCCGTTGGCGTCGCCCCACTGCACAGGGTGTTATCCATTCGCAACGTTTTACGACGATCCGCTCCCGAATCAGGCGCGCGCACTCCCGGAGTGCTCCGCACCGGTGCCGGCGCCCTGCCCGCGGAACGCGCTCGCATCGATCGCGCTCCGGCTGCGCGTGCGCGCGACCTTCGGATCGGGGATCGGCACCGCTGCGAGCAGCTCCCGGGTGTACTCGTGCTGCGGATCGTCGAAGACGCGCTCCGTCGGCCCTTGCTCCACGATCTGCCCCTTGCGCATCACGGAGATGCGGTCGGAGATGTGGCGGACCACCGAGAGATCGTGCGAGACGAAGAGGTAGGACACGCCCAGGCGGGTCTTGAGGTCTGCGAGGAGGGCGAGCACGCCCGCCTGCACGGTCACGTCCAGGGCCGACGTCGGCTCGTCGAGGATGATGAGCTTCGGATCGCAGGCGAGGGCGCGGGCCACGCCCACGCGCTGCCGCTGGCCGCCGGAGAATTCCGTGGGATAACGCGAGGCATGCTCGGGCTTCAGCTCGACCGTCTCGAGCAGCCACTCGACCCTCTCGTTCATCCTCTTGGCGCTGTACCCCTGCACCCGCATGGGCTCCTTCAGGATGTCGCCGATCGGCATGCGCGGGTCGAGCGAGGCCATCGGGTCCTGGAAGACCAGGGTGACCTCGGAACGCAGAGTCGCCCGTTCCTTGCGGCTGAGCGATCCCGTGGGCCTTCCGTCGATGCGGATCTCGCCCTGCTGCGGGGTGCGCAGCTGCATGATCTCCATCAGCGTGGTGGTCTTCCCGCACCCCGACTCCCCCACCAGGGCCATGCATTCGCCCTCGCGGATGTCGAAGGAGATGCCGTCGACCGCGCGCTGCTCGCCGACCTTGCGGCGCACCACGGCTCCCTTGGTGATCGGGTAGACGCGGTGGAGGTCCTCGACCTCGAGCACGGCGGGCCGCTCCTCACGCGGCCGGGAGTCCTCCGCGGTGGCGACCTCAGCGACCTTCCGCATCGCCGAACCGGCGACGCTGCCGCCCTCGGCACCCTGATCGATCCGCGGAACTGCTGAGAGCAGGTTCCGCGTGTACTGCTCGCGCGGCTCGTAGAAGATCTGCTCGACATCGCCGGTCTCGACCATGTGCGCGTCCTTCATCACGAGCACCCGATCGGCGAAGCCCGCGACCACGCCCATGTCGTGCGTGATGAGGATGGTGGCCGCGCCCAGCATCTCCTGCGCAGACTTCAGCAGCTCCATCACCTGGGCCTGGATGGTGACATCCAGAGCGGTGGTCGGCTCGTCGGCGATGATCAGCTCGGGCTCGTTGGCGATCGCCATCGCGATCATGACCCGCTGGCGCATGCCGCCGGAGAACTCGTGCGGGTACTGCTGGGCACGGCGCCGGGGCTCCGGGATGCCCACGGCCTCCAGCAGCTCGATCGACCGCTCGGCCGCCTTCTGCTTGCTGACCTCAGGGTGGTGGATGCGCACGACCTCGGAGATCTGATCGCCCACGGTGAAGACAGGTGTCAGCGCCGAGAGCGGGTCCTGGAACACCATCGAAATGGTGTCGCCCCGCAACTGGGAGAGTTGACGGTCGCTCATCGTGAAGATCTTCTTGCCCATCAGCTCGATGTCGCCGCTGATCTGGGCTGAGCCCGGCAGCAGGCCCATGACGGCCAGCGAGCTCACGGACTTGCCGGACCCGGACTCGCCGACGATGGCCAAGGCTTCGCCGGGGCGGACCTCGTAGCTCAGGTTCTGGACGGCCTGGACATGGCCCGCCTCGGTCTCGAAGCCGACGCTGAGGTCCGTGACGGTCAGGATGGGGTCGCTCATTCCTGCTGTTCCTCTCAGACCCGGCTCGAGCCGCTGGTCGGGTCGAGGGCGTCGCGCAGGGCTTCGCCCATCAGATTGACGGAGATGACGAGGGCCGCCAGCACCAGGGCCGGAGGGATCCAGGTCCAGGGGGCGGCGATGTTGTAGGCCTGCAGCACTGTGCCCAGCGAGACGTTGGGGTACTGGATGCCGAAGCCGATGAACGACAGCCCGGTCTCCCCGAGGATCGCTGCGCTCACGCCCAGCGTGGTGTCGATGATGATCCAGCTGGCGATGTTCGGGATGATATGGCGCACGATCGTGACCACCGGGTTCACGCCCATGAAGCGCGAGGCCTCGACGTACTCCGTGCGCACGAGCTGCTGGGTCATCGCGCGCAGCACACGGGCGGTCAGCATCCACGAGAAGACCGCGAGCAGCGGGATCAGCCAGAGCCAGCTCGCCTGCTGGAGCACCGGGCTGAACAGCATCAGCAGCAGCAATGACGGGATCACCAGGAACAGGTTGATGAGGTTCACCAGTGCGCCGTCGACGAAGGCGCCCCATCGGCCCTTGTAGCTGACATACCCGGCGACGGTGCCCACGATCAGGGCGAGCACCGTGGTCAGGAGCGCGGTGCCCGCGCCGATGACGAGCGAGATCCGCAGGCCCACCATGGTGCGCGCGAAGATGTCATAGCCGTTCTCGTCGACCCCGAACCAGTGGAATTGGGAGGGGCCCGTGAGCGCATTGCGGAGGTCCCGCTCGAACGGTTCGTACTGGTAGGCCATCGGGGCGAAGATCGCGCCGAGGATCAGCAGCAGCACCACCACCATGCCGATCAGGGCGCCGGGGTTGCGCAGGAAGCGACGACGCAGCAGCTCGCCGCGACCGATGGATTCGAGCGACCGGGCATCGCCCTCGGGAGGCTCGGCCTCGCTGGGCGGCATCCCCTCGAGCACCGAATTCGCGCGATGGTCGGTCTCGACCTGCAGGGCGGAGGCGTCGTCCGTGCCGCGCATGTCCGAAGGATTCGTCATCATGTGATCACCTGATCCTCGGGTCGAGAATGCCCTGCAGGAAGTCCGCGAACGTCGCGGAGAGAAGAGTCAGAATGCCGGTGTAGAGCACGACACCGGCCGTGCCGTTGATGTCCGCGATGCCCACGGCGGAGACCGCATAGCGACCCACGCCCTGCCAGTTGAACATCAGCTCCACGAAGAGCGAGCCCGTGAAGGCGCTGCCCACCGCGAAGGCGAAGTACTGGCCCATGGGGATCAGTGCCATCCGCAGCCCGTGGCGGTTCATCGCCTTGCCGCGGGTCAGGCCCTTGGCGCGGGCCGTGCGCAGGTAGTCGCTGCCCAGCACATCGAGCGTGGTCACCTTCATGTACCGCGAATAGCTCGCGGCGGCGAAGATTGCGAGCACGATCGTGGGCATCACGATCGCCTTGGATTCGTAGAGGAACGCATCCCAGCCGTGCAGCAGCGGATTGACCGGATTGATCGCCGGCAGCCCGAAGCCCGTGCGGTTCTGGATCGCCTGGTTGATCTGCTGGACCACCAGGATGACCACCGGCGTCGGGAGGGAGACGATCACGAAGGACAGCAGCGTCGCGCCGCGGTCGCCGAGCGAGTGGCGACGCACCGCAGTGAGCATCCCGACTGCGACGCCCAGGACAGTACCGATCACGGTGCCGAGCACCACGAGCCGAAGGCTGATCGGGATCCTCTGCTTGAGTACCTCGAGCACGGGACTCAGATCCTTGTTCGTACCCGTGGTGACGCCCAGGTCGCCGCGCACGAGCCCGCCCAGCCAATTCGCGTACCGCTGGAAGACAGGCACGTCCGGGTTGATGTTGCGAACGTTGAGGTATGTCTCGGCAGTGGCCTCGGGGATCGGCTTCGTGGCGATCGGCGGGTACAGCACCTCTTCGGGATGCATGAGCGACGCCGCCAGCAGGTAGGCGAAGCTCGTCGCCAGGAACACGAGGATCACGTACGTGAGCACCCGTATCGAGATGAACCTAACCACGGATGCTCCTCGGGACGTACGTCGTCATCTGCCAGCAATTCCTTTCACTGCCCGTGGGCCGACCGGTGAGGGCGACAGGCGCTTCCGCCGCACGCGGCGCGGCACCTGTGCCGCGCGGGTCGCCGACCCCTCCCGGGCGACCACTCCTCAGCGCCTCAACGGCGCTCGGCCCCACCATAGTGGCGCGCATCGGTGATCCCGTGCACAGTCAGGGGTCCGTGTACCCGAATCGTTATGCTCCTGTCATGACTGCGATCCACGTCCTCGTGCTCGTGGCCGGCATCGTCGCCGCGATCGTCGTCTCCGACCTGCTGGGACACCGGGGCATCGGGGCCTGGCCCGTCGGCCTCCTCGCCCTCGTGCTCGTCCCGGTCGCCGGATACTTCTTTAGCGCGTGGGTCGCCGCACTCTCCCTGGGGCTCGCCTTCGGGGCAGGGATCATGCTGCTGGGAACGCGAGTACGCAGCCTGATGCGCGAGCGGCGCCTCGTCCGGGAAGCCCGCGAAGCACGGAAGTCCGCGACGGAGTCGATGCTTGACCGCAACGACGGGTCCCCCTGATCCACAATGGGTCCCATGCGCCAGATCACCCTTCCCGCGTTCGGCGATCCCGACGTGCTCCGCCTCGAGGACGCCCCCGCCCCGCAGCCCGCCCCCGGCGAGGTCCTCGTCCGCGTCGCCTTCGCCGGGCTCAATCCCCTCGACTACAAGCTGCGCGACGGCTCCTCCGGCCGCGCCTCCGCGCTCACCCTGCCCACCGTGCTGGGCCGCGAGATGGTCGGCGAGGTGATCAGCGCCGGCGAGGACGTGGACCTGGAGGCCCTGGGCATGCCCGTCGGGACGCGGGTGTTCGGCGTCCGCGACCTCGGCGACATGCGCGGCACCTATGCCGAGCAGGTCGCGATCCCCGTCGCCGACCTCTCCCCCGTCCCCGTCGGCGTTCCCGAGGCCCAGCTGCCCGTCTTCGCAGGCCTCGCTCTCGCGGGCTCCACGGCGCTCACCGCCCTCGAGGACGACGCCGAGCTCGCGCCCGGCATGACGCTGCTCGTCCACGGCGGCAGCGGCGGCGTCGGCCAGATGCTCCTCCCGCTCGCCCTCCGCGCCGGCGCCACGATGGTCTGGGCGACGGGCCGCTCCGCGAACGCGCAGCGACTGCGGGACCTCGGCGCACAGCCCATCGCCTACGACACCGAGGACTGGGAGCAGGCGATCGACACTGCGACGGAGGGCCGCGGCGTCGACCGCATCATCGACGCGCACTACTTCGACACGTTCGTGCCGAGCCTCGGCCATCTCGCGCCCGGCGGCAGGATCGTCGCCCTGCCGAGCCTCGCCGACGTCGCCCCGGCCCGCGAGCGAGGCATCGACGCGCGCGTGACGAAGATGGCCCCGAGCCCCCAGCGTCTCGCCGCGCTCGCCGACGCCGTCGCGGACGGCACCCTGGACGTCGAGGTCAGCACCGTCCTGGCCCCCGCGCAGATCGCCGAGGGGCACCGCATGCTCGAGGACGGCCACACGCGCGGCAAGATCGTCCTGGACCTGCGGGAGGCCGCGTGACCGAGGGCCCCGGCATCCATGAGCTCGAGCAGGTCCTCGAGCCCTCCGGCTGGAAGCTCCTGCAGTCCCTGCCGCCCTACGACGAGCGCGAGGCGCTCGCCCTGGGCGCGCGCCTTCGGGAGGCCGGGCATGCCCCGGAGCTCGTCGCCGCGGTGCTCACCCAGGCGAAGCTGCGCACGAAGGGCAGGGACAAGTTCGGCGAGTTCGCGGATCGCATGCTCTTCACGGCCGACGGTCTCGAGCAGGCCACGCGCCTGCCGATCGCCGCGCTGCACGCGCGGCGCTTCCGCGACGCCGGCATCTCCTCGCTCGCGGACCTCGGCTGCGGGATCGGCGGGGACGCGATGGCCGCCGCGGCCCTGGACCTCGAGGTGCTCGCCGTCGACCGCGATCCGGCCACGGTCGCCGTCGCCACCGCGAACCTCATGCCCTTCGACGGCGCCCGTGCCGAGCTCGGCCAGGCGCAGGACCACGACCCCGCCCGCACCGAGGGCATCTGGCTGGACCCCGCCCGCCGTCGGCCGGCGGCGGGCCGCGCCTCCGGGAGCGTGCGCCTGCGCGACCCCGAGGAGTACTCGCCTCCGCTCTCGACCGTGGTGGACCTCGCCCGCCGCCTCGGGCAGGCCGGATCCGTCCGTGGCGGCGCCGACGGGGCCGGCGCGCTCGGAGCGAAGCTCGGCCCGGGCATCGACCACGACGCCCTGCCCGCGGGCACCGAGACCCAGTGGCTGTCCTGGCACGGCCAGGTCCTCGAGGCGACCTGCTGGTTCGGTCCGCTCGCGTCCGCGGGCACGCAGCGCAGCGCGCTCGTCATCGATCGCGGGGGCGCGCACCGCCTCGCGCCCCGCGGCACCCCCGAGGCCGACCCGCGCAGCGGGGAGCTGGGCGCGCACCTCTACGAGCCCGACGGCGCCGTCATCCGCGCGGGCCTGCTGGGAGAGGTCGCCCGCGATCTCGACGCCCGCACGCTCGACCCCACGATCGCCTATCTCACGAGCGACCAGCGGGTCTCGACTCCGTTCGCGTCCGGATACAGCGTGCGCGACGTGATGCCCTTCTCCCTCAAGCGCCTCTCCTCCTACCTGCGCGAGCACCAGCTGGGGATCCTCGAGATCAAGAAGCGCGGCACCGCCGTCGAGCCCGACGAACTGCGCAGGAAGCTGCGTCCGCGCCGCTTCGGCGAGGAGCGGGCCACGCTCGTGCTCACCCGGATCGGCGGCGAGCAGCACGTCATCGTCGCCTCCCCGCATCCCCGGCCGCGGGGAGACTGATCCGCATGCACCGACTCCCGCCCCGCAGCGCCGCGGCCGCGACCTCCCTGATCGCCCTCGTGGCGCTCGTGTGCGTCGTGCTCGGGGCGGGCCGAGTGCTGGGGCCGGTGCTCGAGGGCAGGGGTTGGTTCTTCGACATCGACGTGGACCGCGAGGCCGAGACCGCGCCCCCTCCCACGCAGGCGTCGCAGACACCGCCGATGCCCCCGGACCACGGCACCGGGCATGTCGCCGCCACCGTGCTCCTGGTGCTCGCGATCCTCGCCGGCCTCGTGGTGCTCGTGCTCGTGATCTGGGTGCTGAGACGGGCCCGGATGCTGCGCAGCACCCGTCGGCCCGAGGCGGAGGCGGGCGACCCGCAGGCCGAGCTGCTCGAGGTCGAGGACGCCCACCGCGCCCTGGCCCGTGCCCGGGAGTCCCTCGAGTACGCTGCCACTCCGCGCGGCGCGATCATCGACGCCTGGCTCGCCCTCGAGCGCGGGATCGCCGAGGCCGGGATCGTCCGTCGGCCGGAGCAGACCACCACCGAGTACGTGGTCACCGTGCTGCGGGACATCGACCTCCCGGACTCGGACCTGCGGATCCTGGCCGGCCTCTACGGGCGCGCCCTGTTCGACGACCGCGCGGCCGACGCCGAGGCGTTCGACGAGGGCACGCGGTCCAGTGCCCGCCGCGCGCTCGAGCGCCTCGCGGACCGGCTGCGGGAGGTGACCGCCCGATGAGCCGGGTCCTGCGCTCCCTGCTGGTGCGCCTCGCCCTCGCCGTGTGCGCGACCGCCGTGCTCATGGGCGTGCTCGGGATCTTCGGGCACTTCCTGCACCCGTGGCTGCCGCTCGCGGCGACCCTCGTGGTCGCCCTCGTCTCCTGGCTGCTCTCCCCCGAGCTCGCGGGCGCCGACGCCCTCGAGACTCCTCTGCTGGACGACGATCCGGAGGCCGTCAGCCCCTACGCCGCCGACGTCTCCGTGCGCCGGATCGAGGAGATGATGCACGGCGCCGGACCCCGCCGGCGCATGACCGGGCGCTCGCTCGGCCGGATGCTCGCACTGGCGGCCGCCGAGCGCGAGCACCGTGATCAGCGCGTCCACGCCGACCACACCGGGCAGGCACCGCCGCTGCCCGAGGACCTGCAGAGGTTCCTGCGGGCCTGCGAGGACCCCGACGCCGGCTCCGTCCCGGCCGTCACCCGCCCCGCCCTGCAGCGCTGGCTGCTGGCACTCTCACCCCAGGAGCACCGATGACACAGGCCGACCCGACACCCCCACTGGACGCCCGCGAGGCCTCCGCGATCGCCGCACGCGTGCTCGACGCGGTGGAGACCGCCGTGGTCGGCAAGCGCGAGGTGCTCGAGTCCGTGCTCGCCGGCGTCCTCGCCGGCGGGCACGTGCTGCTCGAGGACCTGCCGGGCCTCGGCAAGACCCTCGCCGCCCGCTCCCTCGCCCAGGCTCTCGGCCTGCCGTTCACGCGCGCCCAGTTCACCCCGGACCTGCTGCCGGCGGACCTCACCGGAGCCGAGGTGTTCGACCAGCGCACGGGTGATTTCGTGTTCCGTCCCGGTCCCGTCTTCACGGGCCTGCTGCTGGCCGACGAGATCAACCGCACCCCGCCGAAGACCCAGTCGGCCCTGCTCGAGGCCATGCAGGAGAGACAGGTGACCGTCGAGGGCACGACCCGGCCGCTGCCCCGTCCCTTCCACGTGCTCGCCACCGCCAACCCCGTCGAGCACGAGGGCACCTATCCGCTGCCCGAGGCGCAGCTGGACCGCTTCCTGCTGCGGCTGTCCTTCGGCTACCCGAGCGCCGACGAGGAGTGGGACGTGCTCGCCCGCCGCCTCGAGCGCCGCACCGAGGACCAGAGCGTCCCGCGCGTCATCGACGCCGAGCAGCTGCTCGGCGTGCAGGCCGCCGTCGAGTCCGTGCACGTGAGCGACGACATCGGCCGCTACGCCGTCGCGCTCGTCGGCGCCACCCGCCGCCACGCCCACGCGCTCGTCGGCTCCTCGCCCCGCGGCACCCTCGCCCTCGTGATCTGCGCCCGGGCGCTCGCGGTCATCCGCGGCCGCGCCTTCGTGCTCCCCGAGGACGTCAAGGACCTCGCCCACGCCGCCCTCGACCACCGCGTGATCGTGCGGCCCGAGCTCTGGCTGCAGTCGGTGACCGCGGCCTCGATCGTCGACGCCGTGCTCGCCGAGACGCCCGTCCCCGCCGCGCGTCAGGACCACGACGGCCGGCAGGAGCCCCAGCGGGCATGACCACAGCTCTCCCACCCTCCGCCCCCACGCCCGCGCTGCTGCGCGCGGTCGTGGTGGGCGTGCTCAGCGCGGTGCTCGCCGTGATGGCGGGCCGGCCCGAGCTGCTCGTGCTCGGCCTCCCGCTGCTGGCCTGGGCGGTGCTCGCGTCCGTGCGACGCCTTGCGCGCGCCGGGGCCGAGGGCGCGGACCTCGCGTCCGTGCGCGTGCGCAGCACCGAGCGCTCGATCGCCGAGGGCGGGACCGTGCGGATCATCGTGGAGGCCCCGACCGCCCCGGACGCCGCGGAGGCCCCGACATCGGGGTCGAGCGGCTCCCTGCTCGGCGTCACCGTGCCGCTGCCCGCGCACGCGGCCCTCACCCCGCCGCTCGGCTCGCGGGCCGACGCCGGCAGCGTCCCGCTCACCATCACCGCCCGCCGCTGGGGCCGGTACGAGATCGGCCCGATCCACGTCGCGCTCGCCGATCCCCTCGGCGCCTACCGCACCCAGACCCGGCTCGACCCCGTGCTGCTGCAGGTCTCGCCCGACTCCTCGCTGCTCGAGGCGCCGCCGAACCTGCCGGCCCCGATCGGCGTGGCGGGGGTGCACCTCTCGGCCCGACGGGGGCAGGGCACGGCCCTCGCCGACGTGCGCCCCTTCCAGCGCGGGGACCGCCTGCACCGCATCAACTGGCGCGTGACCTCGCGCACCGGGACCCTCCACACCAACGCGACGTTCGCCGAGCGCGACACCGACGTGCTCGTGGTCGCCGACACCCTCCAGGACGTGGTCGCCCCCGGCCTCGAGGCCACTGCGGAGACCAGCCTGGACCTCACGGTGCGCGCGATCGCGGCCGTCTCCCGGCACTACCTGGGGATCGGCGACCGTGTGGGACTGCACGACCTGGGCAGCAGGATCGGCACCCTGCGCGCGGGCACGGGGCCGCGGCAGCTGCGGATCATCGTGGACACCCTCGCCCGCGCACGCCGCACGTCCGGCCCCGTCACGCGGGTGCAGAAGGTCGGCGCGCTGCGCGGCTCGACGCTCGTGGTGGTGTGCTCGCCGCTGCTCGACGATCGCGTGGTCGCCCAGATCGGCGAGCTGCGCGCCCGCGGCGCGGACGTCATCGTGGTGGACACCCTGCCCCCGAGCGTCGGCGACCCCTTCGCCGCGCCGGCCGCCGGGACGGCCCGCGATCCCCAGCGCTTCTGGTCGGAGGCGTGGGCGCTGCGGCGCCTGCTGCGGGAGTCCACCGTGCGGGCGCTGCGCGAGCAGGGAGTCCCCGTGACCGCATGGGAGGGACCCGGATCCCTCGCCCCGGTCCTGCTCTCGCTCTCCCGCGCCGCGAGCGCCCCGCGGATGAGGAGGGCCTGATGCGCAGCACCCTCGAGTCGATCGCCCAGCTCCTCGCCGACCTCGGCCACGTCTCGCGCGCCCAGTGGTCGCTGCGGCTGCTCGCCGCGCTCTCGCTCGTCGCCGCCCAGCTCCTCGCGTGTGGCGGACACCCCCTGGACGGGGTGCTCGAGGCGCTCACCTCGGCGGCCGTGCTCATCGGCGGACTGATCCAGAGCATCCGACCGGATGCCTCGATCGGGACCCTCGCCCTGGCCGGGGCGGTCGTCGCGGCATGCGCGTCCGCCGACGTCCCGATGCTCGCCGGTGTCGCCGTGCTGGTCCTGGTCACCCACGTGTGCTGGTCGCTCGCCGCGATGGTCCCCGCGCACGGGACGATCGGCCGTCGTGCCCTCGCCACCGCCGTGCGGTGGGCCGCGGCGGCCGCCCTGCTCGCCCTCGCCGCGGGCCTCGGCGTGGTCCTCCCCCTCGCGGGGGTGAGCACCCCGGCCTGGACGATGGTGCTCGGGATCCTCGCGGTGATCGCCCTGGTCGCCCTGCTGCTCGTGCCCCACGGCACATCCCCGCGCCGGGGCCGCTGAGCGGGCGTAGCGTGGCGCGCATGTGGCAGATCATGGACATGCTGAACGCCCACAAGAAGGACATGGTCGCCCCCGAGGACGCCCTGCCCGGCCGCGATCGCTCCCCCTACCCGCTCGCCCGTGAGCACGCCGTCCTCGGCACGGACATGCTCGACACCCCGCCCGATGCCGAGGAGATCATCCTCGCGGGCGGCTGCTTCTGGGGCATCGAGCGCATCGCCTGGCAGATCCCCGGCGTGTGGACGACGTCATCCGGCTACGCCGGGGGCTTCACGCCGCACCCCACCTACGAGGAGGTCTTCTCCGCGAAGACCGGCCACACCGAGGCCGTGCGCGTCGTCGTCCAGGGCTCCACGCAGGAGGAGCGCGACGCCGTGCTGCGCCGCCTGCTCGAGGAGTTCTGGCAGCAGCACGACCCGACCACGCCCATGCGCCAGGGCAACGACGTGGGCACCGAGTACCGCTCGGCCGTCTACTGGACGACGCCCCACCAGGGCGAGATCGTGCGGGACTCCGCCCGCCGCTACCAGGAGGCCCTGGACGCCGCCGGGCGCGGGGCGATCACCACCGAGCTGCTGCCCCTCGCGGAGGCCGGGAACGGCCGGTACTACCCGGCCGAGCCCGAGCACCAGCAGTACCTCGCGAAGAACCCGGGCGGGTACTGCAACCACGGCTTCAACGGGGTGGCCTGCTCGCTGGGGTGATCAGGGCAGGCCCTCGCCGACGTCGCCGCCCATGAGGTTCCGGCGTCGGCCGATGTCCGGCCCGCCCGCCGGCAGGTTCGGCGCAGGGACGGCGCCCATCAGCTGCGCCGCGAATCCTCCGGCCTTCCGGGGAATGGGGGCGGCGCCCTCGCCGACGGGTCCGCAGGCCGAGGCCGCGGCGCTGCGCCTCTCGCGGGGAGCCCCTCCCTCCGCGGCGAAGCGCTGCATCTGCGCCGAGGTCGGGTAGACGGAGCTGACCACGATGTCCAGGCCCAGGAGCGTCACCGGCAGCACGCCGTCCCCGGCGGACTCGAGCAGCGAGCGCACGGGCTCGCACTCCTCGAACGCCCAGGCGTCCTCGTCCTGCAGGTAGACGGTGATCGGCTGGCCGTCCAGGGCGAGCGCCGCGGCCTCGTCGAGGAACGTCTCCTGCGCCTCGGCGTCGGGCGGCGGGGAGGGCAGGAAGATGTCCAGGGGCGCCTGCTCGGCGGCGGCATCCGCGTCAGTCATGTCCACCACCGTAGTCGGCGCATGCCTGGCAGACTCCCGTCATGGACTCCTCCGCCGCCAAGCCCGCGCTCCTCTCCCACGACGCCCTGGTGATGCAGCAGATCACCGGGTTCATGTCCAACGACTTCGACATCCTCGACGCCTCCGGACAGCAGGCCGTCGGCCATGTCACGACGACCGGCGGCGGCCTCTCGCGGCTGGTCGCGGGCAGCAGGTCCCTGGACGTGTCCGACGCCGACGGCACCCCGCTGCTGCACGTCCAGGACCCGGTGGGCATCGGCTTCGACCGCTTCGAGCTGAGCAGCCCCGACGGCGCGGAGATCGCCGCAGTGCGCAAGCGCTTCTCGATGCTGCGGACGAAGGTCGATCTCACGCTCGCGGACGGCCGCGTCCTCGAGCTCTCCGGCAACGTGCTCGGCTTCGACTTCCAGTTCGCGATGCAGGGAGCGGTCGCCGCGACGGTCGCCCGCAGCTGGGCCGGCATCGGCCGCGGGATCCTGGGACACAGCCGCTACGTGCTCGCCATCGACCCCTCGGTGCCCCCGGATCTGCGGCTGGCGATCATCGGCGGCACCATCACGCTGGACCTGATCCGCAGGAAGCAGGAGAACAACGGCTGAGCCCGGCCCTCCGGCAAGGGAGGACGCGCTCAGGTCGGGACGATCATCGGCCGACCCGTCACCGGGTCCTCGACGCACAGGTTGCCGATGCCGTAGACCTCCTCGATGAGCGCGGAGGTGACCACGTCCTGCGGGGCCCCCTGCGCGACGACCTCGCCGTCCTTCATGACGATGAGGTGTGTCGCGAAGCGGAAGGCGAGGTTGAGGTCGTGCAGCACGGCGGCCAGCGTGTACTCCCCCGTGGCGTGCAGCTCCCGGCACAGGTTCAGCACCTCGAGCTGGTGGGTGATGTCCAGGAACGTCGTCGGCTCGTCGAGCAGCAGCAGCGGGGTCTCCTGGGCGAGCACGAGCGAGATCCACACGCGCTGGCGCTGCCCGCCGGAGAGCTCGTCGACCAGTCGGTGGGCGAGATCGGTGGAGCCGGTCGCGGCGAGGGCGCGCTGGACGGCCTCGTCGTCGGCCGATGACCACTGCGAGAGCAGGCCGCGATGCGGGTAGCGGCCGCGCGCGACGAGGTCGCGGACGGTGATCCCGGGCGGGCTCACGGAGGTCTGCGGGAGCAGGCCCAGGCGCCGGGCGACCTGCTTCGAGGAGAAGTCGTGGATGTCCTTGCCGTCGAGCACGACGGAGCCGCTCGTGGGCTGGAGGAGGCGCGAGAGGGAGCGCAGCAGGGTCGACTTGCCGCACGCGTTCGGGCCGATGATCACCGTGAAGGAGCCCTCGGGGATCCCGACGTCCAGGCCGCTGCTCACGGTGTGCTCCCCGTAGCCGAGGGTGACGTCGACGGCGCGCAGGGGCGCGTCGGCGGAAGCGTCGGCGGCGGATGCGGCGGCGGGTGCGGCGGCGGATGCGGGTGCGGCGGACATGGCGTCGCCCTCCTCTCGTGCGCGCCGGGCTCGGACGGGTGAGGACGGGCGCGAAGGACAGCCTAACCGGGCGGGCAGTCGATGGTCCGTGCGGGCCCGACGGATGGGCGCGGATCACACGGCGGGCGTCCGACGTCGGCCGTTACGCTCGCACGGTGACCCGCAGCCCCGACCCGGCCCCGAGCGACCTGGCCCGCGCCCCGGGCGACCGCCCGGCGCGCCGTCCCGCGCGCCTCGTCGCGGCGCTGCTGCTGGGCGCCCTCGGCGCCGCGGCCTACGGGCTGCGAGGGGTGCAGCAGTGGCGCGGGCTCGAGGCGAGCTCGTGGGATCTGGCGATCTTCTCCCAGCTCGCGCGGGCGTACTCGGAGCTGCGCGCGCCGATCGTGCCGATCAAGGGCGACGGCTTCAACCTGCTGGGCGATCACTTCCATCCGATCCTGGTGCTGCTGGGGCCGATCTGGGCCGCGTGGCCCTCGCCGCTCGCGCTGCTGTGGACGCAGGCCGTGCTGTTCGGGGTCTCGGCGGTGCCGCTCACGCGCCTCGCGATCGATCGCCTGGGCTGGGCCGCGGGGCTCGTCGCGGGGGCGGCGTACCTGTTCGGCTTCGGTCTGCAGGCCGCGGCCGACGTCCAGTTCCACGAGATCGCCTTCGCGGTGCCGCTGCTCGCGTTCTCGCTGAGTGCTCTGGTGCGGGGGCGGATGCCGGCGGCGGTCGCCTGGGCGGCGCCGCTGGTCCTGGTCAAGGAGGATCTTGGCCTCACGGTGGCGGTGCTGGGGCTGGTGATCGCTCTGCGGGATCCGCGGGTCCGACGGGCCGGGCTGGCGCTCGCGGCCTGGGGCGCCCTCTGGTTCGTGCTGTCGACGTTCGTGATCCTGCCGCTGCTGAACCCTGCCGGGCACTACGACTACGGCGGGAACCTGGGGTCGCCGCTGGAGGTGCTGGGGCCGGCGGAGAAATGGCTGACGGTGGGGATGCTGCTTCTCGCCGCGGGGGTGATCGGCGTGCGCTCCCCTCTCGTCTGGGCGATGCTTCCCACGCTGGCCTGGCGCTTCGCCGGGAACGTCGAGTTCTACTGGGGTTGGTACTGGCACTACAACGCGGTGCTGATGCCGATCGCGCTGGCGGCGATGCTGGATGCGCTCGGGGATCGGAGGGACCGGCGGGACCCGGTCGGGTCGCGCCCCCGGGGGTCGCGTCGCAGCGGTCGCCGTCCTGAGCGTGCGCTGGTGCGGTGGACTGCGGTCGGGGCGAGCGCGGCGGTGACGCTCATGCTCGGATCTGCGATGCCGCTCGTGAGCCTTGCGCGCGAGGGCGCGTGGGAGCCGAGCCAGCGGTCGGCTGCGGCCGAAGGCGCCCTGGCAGCGGTGCCCCGCGATGTGGTGGTCGCGTCGGACATCACGCTGATGGCTCGGGTGGTGCCGTCGGACGACGTGCAGTGGGTGCATGGCACGAACACGCGCGTGCCGGAGTGCGTGCTCGTGGACCGGGAGGCGTTCTCGTGGGGCGGCCAGGACCCGGGCGACGCCGCGAGCTGGGCGAGCGGCAACTACGGCACGACGTTCGAGAGCAGGTACGCGCAGGACGGTTTCGAGGTCGCGTGCCAGCCAGGAGTGGCGTAGGCGGCAGCTGGCCCGAGATCGCGGGCGCTCTGGTTGCGAGGCACCGCTTCCCCGCTGGCCAGCGGATCCCTCTCGCGCTGAGCCCCTCAGAATGGCGGGTCACCGAGAGACGCCGACTTCTTCGGAGGCTGGGCCCGCGACGCATCGGGGTGCGCGTCAGAGCCGTCGACAGCGTCCGACGGGGACTGGGCTGCCCGAGCGCTGGTGGCGAGGTGCTGGTTCCAGGCGGTCTCGAGCTCGCGGACGATCAGCGGGGTCATCAGGTCACCCTCGTCCTCGACGGTGAGCTCGGTCGCGTCCCCGAGGGACCAGTGCGTGCGACCCCGCGTGCGGGACACAGGGGTGCCTGGGGCGTCGATGCCTGCAGGCGCTTCGGGCCCACTCGGGCCCGGGCCCACGGGGCTCGACGGACTCCCGCCATGCCGAACCCGCATTCCGCGTTCCACACCCTCACCGGCATCACCGCCATCGTCGCGGAGTCTGACGGGGTCGATATCCCGCGAGGTTTTCACCTGATGATGCGACCAGCACAACATATGAAGATTCTCGATCTGAGTCACCCCACCCTGCCCTGGGTGATCGTGATCGAATTCCTCGATATGATCCACCTCCGCCCCACGACAACTCGCACGCACACACCCCGGGACGGAACATTCCGGACCCCGCAGCCGCAGATGCGTAAACATCTGCGCGCTCGGTCGATACCGCTCCGGCGGCAACGGAAGAAAAGCCCCCGACACAGGATCCGTCAGGATCCGCATCCACTCCGGGCAGTCGCCCGCCAGCTCGCGCGCCATGTCCGCGGGGACCGGATGCTTCCCCTCGAGCAGGGCCGGCGCCTCGCTCTGGCCGAGCAGGGTCAGGAACGGGATGGTCACGAGGATCGCGAACCGGGCCGCGGGCACCTCATGCCCATCCGTGTTCACCTCCCCACGCAGCAACGCCTCATAGCGCAGGCGGCCACGGGTCATCGTCTTCCCCGACACGCGGACGGTCCCGTCCTCATCGAACGGGACCTCGCTCTCGGGCCCTTCGTCGACGGCGTGGCGCTGAGCGGCCTGCAGCGTCTCCGCGGCGGCATCCAGGGACTGGGCGAAGGCGAGGATCTCCGGGACCGGGCCCGTCACCGTCAGCGATGCCGTCCCATCCGCACCCACCACCGGGGCCGCGATATGGCGCCGCTTCTGCGCGCGCTCCACCGGCGACAGCTCCAGCAGTGCCGTGAACCAGGTGATCAACTCCCCCAGCAGCCTGCGGAAGGTCTCCGGCGTCACCCCGAACTCCCAACCACCCATCACGCGGTCCAGACCCTGCCGGTCCTCCTCGGGCAGGTCACGGGACCGGTGGATCACCCGACGCAGCCATTCGACCGGCAGCTCGCCCGCTTCCACCCGCGCGAACAACAGCGGGAACAGGGTCAGGGCTTCGTGGGCGTCACGGATCTGCCCGTAGGACACCGTGGTCGTCGTGCGCAGAGCCACCGCCGCCTGCGCATCCTCCACATCACCCTCATGCGCCAGTGCATCCTCCGCGTCCCGGTCCACCCACAAGGGCGCGAGACGCCGCATCAACTCCGCCGCGAGCTGGGACTCCCGGACCGCGAGATCCCAGATCCCCCGCAGCTCCTCCGAGAGGTCCGGGCCCTCCACCGCGAACGTCCGCTCACCGAGGTTCTCTCGCGACAACGGCCGGCGCGGACGCGGACCCCGCGCCACCCGCGGAGGCCGACGCGCACCCTGCCCCGGCGAGTCGAATGCATCCGAAGCGGGCAGGGAATCCGCGGCGTCCAGGGAACCCGATACACATTCACTGTGCCCGGGTTCGAGGGAATCATCGGCATCACCGAATACATCATCATTCGCGAGCATGATTCCCCTCCCCTCCATCGGACCTGACGTTCTATACCCCCAAGAATACCCGACGAAACGGACATCACAAGATGCCGGAGGAATCTGTGGAAAACTTTATCCGCTCCTCCACAATGCCCACTTCTCCACAAACACCCCACCAAGAACACCATTCATCCACACCCCGCGCCCCGAATGTCCCATCCCCATGCTGGCCGACATCACCGCGCGCCGAGCAGCGGTGCAGCGGGCCAGCGGGGCAGCGGGCAGCGGTGCAGCGATGCAGCGGTGCAGCGGGGCAGACGATCACCGCATGTCGGCACAGACGGTCGCCGGCGAAGGTCGCGGCAACAACGCCCGGCGCACTCGGACGATGTGGTCATGCGCGGGCCGGCCAGTGTGCTCGGATCACGCGGGGCGCACGAGCCGCGCGCGGAGCACACGTCGAGCGGGAGCCCGGATCGAGAGCGCGAGGTTCAACGTCCCCTCCCCGCTCCGCCAGGACTCCGGCTCCGCCCCCAGCACCCCCATCCCCCGGCGGGCGCCCCCATCCCCCGGCGGGCGCCCCATCCCCCGGCGACCGGCCAGCGGCCGTCGCTCCCCACGGCTACAGCCGCGGCCCCCGCGCGGCCTTCACCGAGGACGGATCGAACTGCGCCTCCGCGCGCCGCGCGCGAGCGCTCTCGAGGCGCATGCGCCAGGGCGAGTAGCGCTCGGCGGCGAGGGCCAGGCGCAGGCCGTGGGCGAGGACCTGGGTGGTGGGCGTGGGCTTGAGCGCGGCGAGGCGCTCGCGATGCTCCAGGAGGTCGCCGCCCATCCCGGCGGCGCTCCACCACATGGCGATCTGGGCGAGCTGCGAGTGCGAGTCGAGGATCCCGTGGCCGGTGCCGGGCACGCTCAGCAGGTGCGCGCCGGGGATGAGGTCGGCGGCGTCACGGGCGATCTGCGGAGGGGTCACGAGGTCGTCCTCGCCGCTGAGCACGAGCGTGGGCGCGGTGACGCCGGAGGCGAGGGCGCGCAGGTCGGGGGCGAGGGAGCGCGCGGTCGGCGAGGGGACCTGACGCGCCTGCTCGCCGGAGATCAGGAGCGGGTCCAGGGGGCCGCCGTCGGCATGGGCGCCGATGCCGAGCTGCGTGTGGGCGATGCAGGCCACCAGATCGGGCTCGCTCACGTAGCGCGTGGACTGCAGCCATTCCTGGGTGAGGGCCTGCCAGACGCTCGTCCAGGTCAGCTGCCCGCGGCCCACCGCGAGCTGGTCCACGAGCTCGCGGACGTCCCCGGTGCCCCCGTACTCGTGGACGGCGAGGATGACGGGGCCCGCGCGGCGGGCGTCGATCACGGCCTGGTCGTCGAGGCGGCGCAGAGTGCTGGCGATCGTGTCGGTGCGCAGGTCGGTCCCCTCCCAGTAGCGCGCGCGGAACGCGCGCTGGGAGATCTGCTCGTCGTCGGGCGCGAGCAGCGGGGAGTCGAGCACCAACGAGCCCACGCGCTCGGGGTGGCGCGCGGCGAAGGTGAGCGCGAGGTAGGCGCCGTACCCGCAGCCGTAGAGCACGGTGCGGCCCACGAGGGCATGGTCGAGAGCGGCGCGCAGGTCCTCGACGGCCTCGTCGACGTCCATCGCATGGGGCGGCAGGTCATGTCCCTCGGAGTCCAGGCGGGAGAGGCCGACGCCGCGGTGCTCGGGCATGATGACGTCGAGCCCGCGGGAGGCGAGGGAGCGTCGCAGCAGGTCGTAGGGGACGACGGAGGCTCCGCCCGGTCCGTCGGGCACCACGGTCACCACGGGCGTGGCGAGGTCGCGGTGCACCGCGGCGGCGCGTCGGCCGGTGCGCGGCGGGTCCACCCGGGCGTAGCGCAGGGGGAACAGTCGGCGGTCGTCGGCCGAGATCTCCCGCTGCACGGTCATCAGGTCGTTGCGGACCGTGAGCAGCTCGTCCTGGCCGGTGCGGCGCAGGAGCTCGGGGACCGAGCGCATCAGGCTCGAGCGCCCCCGACGGCGCCCTCCCGGCCCCCGTCGGCCCCGATCCGCCCCCACAGGAAGGCGTACATGAGCGCGTTCATGCGCGCCGCTTGCTCGTTCGTGGCGGCGCCGCCGTGCCCGCCCTCGATGTTCTCCCACGAGCGGACGTCGGCCCCGAGGGATTCGAGCGCGGCGGTCATCTTGCGCGCGTGGCCCGGGTGCACGCGGTCGTCCCGCGTGGAGGTGAGCAGGAAGACGGGCGGGTACTCGGTGCCCTCGGCGAGCAGGTGGTAGGGGCTGAAGGTGCGGATGAACTCCCAGTCGGAGGTGTCGGGGTCGCCGTACTCGGCCATCCAGGAGGCGCCGGCGAGCAGATGCGAATAGCGCTTCATGTCCAGCAGCGGCACCTGGATGATGACAGCCCCGAACAGCTCGGGGTACTGGGTGAGCATGTTGCCCGTGAGCAGTCCGCCGTTGGAGCCGCCGCGCACGGCGAGATGATCGCGGTCGGTGACGCCGCGCTCGACGAGATCGCGCGCGACGGCCGCGAAGTCCTCGTAGGCGCGGTGGCGATGCTCCTTGAGCGCGGCCTGGTGCCAGGCCGGCCCGTACTCGCCGCCGCCGCGGATGTTCGCGACCACGTAGGTGCCGCCGCGCTCCAGCCAGGCCTTGCCGATCGTGCCGAGGTAGGCGGGGGTCATCGAGATCTCGAAGCCGCCGTAGCCGTAGAGCAGGGTCGGGGCGGGGCCGACGGGGGCTCCGCCCGCGGCGTCCGCCGCTCCGGCCGCCTCGGTCCGCCCGATCTGGAAGTACGGCACGCGGGTGCCGTCCTCGCTGGTCGCGAAGTGCTGGGTGACCTCGAGGCCGCTCGCGTCGAAGCGCGCGGGCGAGGCCTTCACGATCTCGAGCTCGCTCGGCTCGCCTCCCTCGGGGACCTCGCCGAGGTCGCCCAGCAGCAGGGTCGTGGGAGTGAGGAAGTCGGTGACGGTCACCCAGATCTCGTCGGACTCGTCGGCGTCGACCGCGCGTGCATCGATCGCCCCCGTGAGCTCGGGATAGAGGTCGCTGCGCACCCAGGCGCCGTCCTCGGTGCGGTGGTGGACCTCGAGGCGGTGCACGACGTCCTCGAGGATCGTGAGCACGAGGGTGCCGCGGGTGATGGTGAGGTCGGCGAGCGAGGTGCTGGGCGTGGGCTCGAAGAGCACGTGGAGGTCCGAGGCCGACAGCCCCTCCGGGGCGCTCGCGAACAGGGTGCCGGCGTCGGCGACGAGGAGCGAGCCGGCCGCGAAGGTGTCCTCGCCGACCTGCCAGTCGCTGCGCGGGAGGAGGATCGCGAGGTCGCGGTGGGCGCTGGCCTCCATGTCCCGTGGGACGGGGACGACGGTGAGCGAGGGCTCGGCCCCCTCCTCCCGGTCGACGACCCTGAGCGTCGTGTCGTAGAAGGCGTGCATCTGCACGATCCAGTCGCGCTCCCAGCCGGGGGTCTGGTCATGGGAGGCGAAGACGGACATGTCCCGCTCGTCGGCCTCGAAGACCAGCTCGGCGTCGGCGAGCGCGGTGCCGCGGGTCCAGATCCGCGCCTGGCGCGCGTAGCCGGAGGTGGTGAGCGTGCCCTCGCCGAAGTCAGTCGTCACCCAGACGGTGTCCGCGTCGATCCAGTGCACGTCGCCCTTGGCCTCGGGCCGCACGAATCCGCCCTCGGACTCGGGGACGAAGCGCCTCTCGACGAGGTCGAACTCGCGGGTGACGTCGGCGTCCGAGCCGCCGCGCGAGAGGGAGACGAGCGCCCGCCTGTACGGCTCGCCCTCCGCGGGGCGGAGCAGCTGGGCGCCGTGCCAGACCCAGTTCTCGTCCTCCTCGCGCCCCAGGGCGTCGACGTCCAGCAGCACGTCCCAAGAGGGGTCGTCGGTGCGATAGCTCTCGAGCGTGGTGCGGCGCCAGAGGCCGCGCTCGTGCGCCGCGTCGGTCCACAGGTTGTACAGGAACTCCCCGCGCTTGACGACCATCGGGATGCGGTCGCTCGCGTCGAGGATCGTGAGGATGTCGGAGCGCAGATGCTCGCTGAGGGAGCCCTCGGCGGCACCGTCGACGGGCCCTCCGGCGCGGGGGTCGGCGATCGCGTCGATCTCCGCCTCGGCGCGGGCGTTGCGCTCGCGCACGTGCGCGAGGGCCTCCTCGCCGGTGACGTCCTCGAGCCAGAGCCAGGGATCCTCGCCGGTCTCGGGGCTGGGCAGCTGTGCCTGCGGGGCGTCCTCGTCGGTCATGGCCCCACAGTAGCGGCCGGGCGGGGTGCGCCGGGCGGGCGTGGCAGACTCGATGGCATGCGTCGACGCACCGCTCTGCTGCTTCCCCCGCTCGTGCTGCTCGCCCCGGTCGCCGCGCTCTCGGCGTGCACCGGGAGCGGGCGCGCCGACGGGGGCGCGTCCGACGGCGGCTCCGGTTCCGACGGCGGCTCCGGTTCCGACGGCGGCTCCGCGTCCGACGGCGGTTCCGGCTCGTCCTCCCCCGCCTCGCCGACGCCCACGGCCGATCCCGCGGAGCAGCGCGCCCAGGAGCTCACGATCGAGCAGGCGGCGGCGCAGCTCGTGCTCGCGGGCATCCCCGCCGGCACGAGCCCGAAGCGCTCGCTGACCGCCGAGCTCGGCATCGGCGGCTTCTTCCTGCTGGGCACCTGGGACGGCGCCGCCGCCGTGCGCTCCGTGGTCGAGGGCATCGACGGGGAGGTGGCCGACGGAGGCGTCGCCCCGCTGCTGAGCGTGGACCAGGAGGGCGGGCAGATCCGCATGCTGCGCGGGGACGCCGCGCGCCGGACCCCGTCGGCCGCGGATCTCGGGGCCGAGGGGGCCGGCGCCGTCACCGCGGCGTACAGGAGCATCGGCGAGGACCTGCATGCCCTCGGCCTGCACGCGGCCCTCGCCCCGGTCGCCGACACCGTCGACCCGGAGCTGGGACGGGCGAACGCGCCGATCGGGAAGATCGACCGCGGCTTCGGGACCGATCCGGACACGGTCGCCGACTGCGTGGTCGCGGCCGTGAAGGCAATGGACCGGCAGGACACCGCCTCCGCGCTCAAGCACTTCCCCGGACTGGGCAGGGTGCGCGGGAACACCGACTTCTCGGCGACGGGCATCACCGATGAGACGACGGATGCGGACGATCCCTTCCTCGAACCGTTCCGCGCGGGCATCGACGCCGGAGCGGACATGGTCATGCTCTCGAGCGCCCTGTACCCGCGGATGGATCCGGGCAGCCCCGCGATGTTCTCCTCGGCGATCGTGACGGACGTGCTGCGCGGGAGGCTGGGGTTCGACGGGCTCGTGGTCTCCGACGACGTGGGCAGCGCGGCGGCCGTGCAGGACGTGCCGCTCGGCGAGCGCGCGACCCGGCTCCTCGAGGCGGGGGGCGACGTGGTGCTCACCGCGGACCCGTCGCTCGTCGCCGATCTCGTGGACGCGATCGTCGCCTGGGCGCGGGACTCCGAGAAGGCCGAGCGCCGGGTGCGCGAGTCCGCGGCGCGGATGCTGCGCGTCAAGCGGTCCCGAGGCGTCGCCGGGGTCTGAGCCGTCCTCGGGCGCACACGGTGCGCGGCCGGGCCGCTGTGGGAGAATCCCTGCGGCGGACCACAGCAGCGTGAGGAGCACACATGGCGGGGAGCCCGGGACCGGAGGAGGAGGACGCCCCTTCCCTGCCCGACCTCTCCGACTCCTCGCAGCGCGAGTCCCTCCCCGACTACTCCGCACAGGGACGGGACGCCACCGCTCCCTACGCGCGGCCCGACGAGACCGGACGCTCCCGCGCCCGCGTCATCGTCATCACCGTGATCGTGTGCGCCGTCGTGCTCATCGCCGTGATCGCGCTGATCCTCTCCCAGACCGTCTTCAAGCAGATGACCGGGGACGACTCGCACACGCCGACGGCCGCGGCCTCCCGGAGCAGCTCGGGCGAGGGCGAGTACGTCCCCGACCCCGAGGACCCCGACCTCGCCCCTCCCCCGCCGATCTTCACGCAGAAGCCGACCACCGACTGCTCGATCCCCGACGGCTCCAGCGGCGACGTGAGCACCTCGGGGCGCACGGTACGCGGCGGCCACCTCGAGTACACGCGGCCCGACGGCTGGACGTACCCGTGGACGGATCAGGCGCTGCCGTACATGACGAACGTGAACGGGTACGGCCGCCAGGTCGAGAACAACTGGTACAGCGTCGTGAACGTGGGCAGCGTCCAGTGGCCCGAGTCCGAGGGGAAGTACCCGGGCGACGAGAAGGCCGCGGTCGCGATCTTCCAGTGCTACGCGACCACCGCCGGCGTGCTCGTCGAGTTCGGCGAGAACCCGACCGTCACCGACTACCGCAGCGAGAAGACGACGGTCGACGGCCACGACGCATGGATCGTCCAGGCCACCTATCATTTCGAGGACCCCTCGCAGCTCCAGGACACGAGCGCCTCGATCGTCACCGCGATGGTGGTCGACACCGACGACGGCCCGCAGGCCGTCGCCTCCGACGTCGCCGCCGACGTCCCCGAGCACGCCGAAGCCCTCGACCAGATCATCAAGAGCCTCAAGGTCGTCTGATCCCCGGAGCCGCCCCGTGCACCCGCCGTCCCCGCCCTCCTCGTCCCCTCCCGCCTCGTCCCCTCCCGCCTCGTCCGCTTTCTCCTCCGGCCGGTCCGGTTCGCGCCGCGCCCTCACCGCAGGGGCGGTCTCGTTCCTCGCGGTGTTCGTGCTCATCGTGGGCGGGACGCTCGGGGTGAGGGCGGCGCTCGGGGGAGCCCCCCAGGATCCGGACCCCGCCATCTTCACGCAGAATCCCGCCGCCGACTGCACGGCTCCTTCGGACTCCAGCGACGACAGCGGCAACTCGGGCTCGACAGTGCGCGGGGGGCATCTCCGGTTCACGCGGCCCGAAGGGTGGGACTATCCGTGGGAGACCAGGACCCTGCCGTACATGACGAGCGTGAACGGGTACGCGCGCCAGGTCGAGGACACCTGGTACAGCACCGTGAACGTGGGCAGCGTCGAATGGCCGGCGTCGGAAGGGAAGTACCCCGGCGACGAGGATGCGGCCGTGACGATCTTCCAGTGCTACGCGAACACCACCGGGCTCGTCGAGGATTTCGGCGAGCACCCGAGCACGACCGACCGCCGCAGCGAGCGGACGACCGTCGACGGCCACGACGCATGGATCGTCCAGGCCACCTATCACTTCGAGGACTCCTCACCCCTGAAGGCCACCAGCGCCTCGATCGTGACCTCGATCGTGGTCTCCACCGACGACGGTCCCCAGGCCCTTGCCGCCGACGTCGCCGCGGACATCCCCGAGCATGCCGATGGGCTCGACCAGATCATCAAGAGCCTCGAGGTCGTGTAGGCGTACGGGGTCAGGCGGGAGCGTGACGGGGACGCCGCGCGGAGCGGCGTCCCCGTCACGATAACCTGAGTTCATGGCTCTGACGCAGCACGGTGATCTCGTCTCGCTGGATGCCCCCGTCCCCACCTGCTGCGGGCCCGACGACCGGGTGAGCTACGTGGTGTGCCGGCGGTGCGACGCCCCCATCTGCGCCGACTGCCGCACGGCATCCCGCCTGGGCCAGATCTGCCCGCGCTGCCTGACCGAGCTGCGCGACGCGGACAGCACGCTCGTGGCGCCTCCGCTGCCGATCGGCACGGTCATCGCATCGCTCGTGCTGCTCCTGTGCGCCATCGCCCAGATGCTGAGCCCCGATCTGAGCCGATACCTCGCCTATGCGCCCTTCGCCACGCTCGTCGAGCCCTGGCGCATCGTCACCGGACTGCTGTCCTTCGCAGGCGCCTCCCTCGTGCCCGCCATGATCCTCGCGGTGGTCGCACTCGCCCTCTGCGGGGCGGTCGTCGAGTCCCTGCGCGGGATGCCCAGCTTCCTGGTCACCGCTCTCACCACGGGCATCGCGGGATCCGCGTCCGTCTTTCTGGTGACGGGATCGGGGAGCTCCGCGTGGTACTCGGCGGTCTTCGGTCCCGATGCGGCGATCGCGGGGCTGATCGTGGCCGGCGCCGGCGCGACGATGACGCTGCGCCGTCCCGCCTACCTGGTGCCGCTGCTGGCGGCGGTGATCATGCTCGGCGCCTCCGCCTGGCTGATGTCACCGTTCCCGCTGGTGGCGGTCGCAGGGGGCACGGCAGCGGCGGCGGTGATGGAGATCGTGCGCGCCTTCTTCCACAAGCCCCAGCGGGCGCTGATGCCCCTCATGGTCTCCGGACTCGTGGCCTGGGCGCTCGTGATCATCGTCTTCCTGATCCGCAGCCTGCTGCTCTGAGGGTCATCGCCCGCTGTCAGCCGGCCAGGCGCACGGGTTCGGCGACGCCGGTGCCGAAGTGCGCGTAGCCCATGCCCAGGACGACACGCGAGGAGCACACCGAGCGCGAGATCTTCACGCCGATCAGATCACCGTCGATCGCGCTCGAGGGCGACAGCACGATCCCCCGACGGGCGCGCTTGACGTCCACGTTCCACGCCGTCCCGAAGCCGGTGCCGAGCTCGTCCAGGTCGCCGCCGACGATCAGGCCCTGCTCGTTGCTCTTCGCGCCGCGGATGAATCCGCGCAGCCAGGTTCTGGCCGGCATCTCCTTGAGCATCTCGCCGTCGTCCATCACGATCACGGTGCCCGGCCGGCCCTCCACGAGATCGGCGAGCTCCTGCGCGGGCACGTCCAGCTCCGTGAACACGCCCAGGACGCCTTCGCGACCCTCGAGGTCCCTCACGGGAGAGGCCATGGGAGAGAGCACCACGATGGACGTCCCCCGGCGCAGGAGGGACTCGGCCATCGCACGCAGCACGGTGCTCCGGCCCGAACGGGCCGGTCCGGCCACGACGAAGGTCGGGGCGTCGGTGCCGAGGTCGGGCCCCAGCTGGCTGACGTCGTCCCCGCCGACGCCCAGGGCGGCGAACAGTGAGGAGCGCCCGCCCGGCTCGGGGAAGGCGAACATCCGGTCGATCGACAGGCTCTTGGGCATCTCCACGATGGTGCGCGGGGCCGGTCGGGCCTCGGGGAACAGGTCCCGCGAGCGCTCGCCGATCGAGCGCAGCGCGGCGGCCTGGCCGCCGCCGGAGGCGTCGAGGGCGGTGTCCGGGCCGGTCGCCGCCTCGTGGAGGACCGCGACCTGGCATTCGATGCCCGAGTCGGCCTGGAAGGCCCGTCCGGGCGCCAGGGAGTCGGGGATGTCCTTCGGCTTGAGGTTGCCCAGGCTCAGGTCGATCCTGTCGTCGAAGCGCAGCATCACCTTGTTGGCGGCGAGATGGGAGATGCGGGTCGCGAGCAGGGAGCGATCGCCCGCCATCATGAGGTGCACCCCGGTGCTCACGCCCTCCGCCAGCAGCATGTGCACCTGGTCCGTGAGCGCGCCGGCATCGATCTCGCCCAGGGTCTGGACGAAGGACTCCCACCGATCGATGAACAGCAGGACGTGCGGCAGGCGGTCCTCTTCGCGGGCGGCGGCGCGCTGCTCCTGCAGGTTCGAGAAGCTGCCCTCCGCGAGGATCTCGGAGCGCCGGCTCACGATGCTGCGCAGCCGTGCCAGGATCCGGCGCGTCCGCTCGGTCTGGCCCGTGCGGGACACTCCTCCGCAGTGCGGGAGGGATTCCAGAGCGGCGAGACCGCCGCTCCCGCAGTCGATGCCGTACATGTGCACGTCCGCGGGCGAGTGGAGCAGCGCGGCGGATCCTGCGATGGTGCGCAGGGCCTGCGTGCGGCCGCTGCCGGGGGAGCCTGCGACGAACAGGTGGGACTCGAGGTCGAGGTCGAAGCGCAGCGGCTCCTGGCTCTGGGTCGAGGGGAGGTCGCGCAGCGCCCACGCGATGGGGGTCATGGATCCGGTCCGCGGCTCGAGGTCCGCGTACTGCGGCAGCAGTGCGCCCAGGCCCACCTGCTCGGGCAGGGGCGGCAGCCAGGGCGCGGGCGGACGAGGGATCGCCAGGTCCTGATCCGCTCCCCCGATCGCCTCGACGAGCGCCTCGAGATCGGTGCGCTCCGAGACCGTGCTTCCCGACTCGGGCCGACGGGGCGGGGCGCTCGCGAAGCCGTCGAGGGAGAGCGGGGAGACGAAGGCCTCGGGGCGCAGAGCGGAGACGTCGACGTGTTCGCGCCTGCCGCCGATCCGGGCAGACTGGAACGGGATCAGGCTGGCGTGCCCGAGGCGCGCATAGGCCCTGCCCGGTGTGGACTGGGAGATCCTCGCGGCATCCCCGGCGTCGATCACGTCCGAGGACTCCGTCTTGTCTGTCACGCGCAGGGCCACGCGCAGGTTCACGTTCGCGCGGATCTCCGTGGAGACGACGCCCGTGGGCCGCTGAGTGGCCAGGACCAGGTGGACGCCCAGGGAGCGTCCGCGCTGGGCGATCCCCACCAGGCCCGTCACGAAGTCCGGCAGCTCCTTGGCCAGGGCCGCGAACTCGTCGATCACGATGACGAGCCGTGCGAGGCCCTCGGTGCGGGTGCCCTCCGTGGCCGCCTGGTAGTCCTCGATGTCCTTGGCGCCGACGAGGGCCAGCAGGTGCTCGCGGCGCACCAGCTCGGCGGACAGCGAGACCAGCGCCCGCTGCACGAGGTGATGGTCCAGGTCGGTGACGAAGCCGACCGCGTGCGGAAGGTTCGAGCATGCGGCGAACGCCGCCCCTCCCTTGTAGTCCACGAGCACGAAGTTCATCTCGTCCGGCCGGTTCGCCGCCGCGAGCGAGGAGACCAGGGTCTGCAGGAACTCCGACTTGCCCGAGCCCGTCGTGCCCGCGACGAGGGCGTGCGGACCGTCTCGACTGATGTCCAGCTGGAAGGGGCCGTCGAAGGATTCCCCGACGACGGCCGAGGTGGAGCGGGGCGCGAGCGCCCAGGCGTCGGCGATCCGCTGTGCGGTCGGGGTCTCCATCCCCAGCAGCGGGAGCAGTCTGCTGCGCTCGGGGATCTGCCCCTCCTGCCCGTCCTCGCCCACCTCGCGCAGGGGGCTCATGGCGCGCGCGACCGTCTCGAACCACGCGGGGTCGACAGTGTCCACGGCGACGTCAGAGACCGCGTCCGCATGGTGCTGGGAGACGCGCAGTCGGCCTTCCGCGCTCGAGACGACCTCGACCGCGCACTCCTCCGGCAGCTGCGCCGAGGTCTCGTCGAGGCAGATCGTGTACATGCCCATGCGCGGCCCGTCGCGCAGCAGGCCCAGCACCCCGGGCAGCGAGCGCAGGTTCCGCGCACCGTCCAGGACCGTGACGATCACGTCGGGGGCGGTGAACTCCCGATCGTCCTCGCCGGCCGTGCGCACCCGCTCGGCCAGGATCTGCGTGAGCTCCCCGATCCGGGCCATGACCGACTCGGCCGAATGGCCGACGGTCGCCACCGGCCGATCGTCGTCGGATCCCGTGAGCACATGCGGGAGCCACCGCGTCCATTCCCAGCGCAGGAACCGCGATCCCGGGCTGAGGACGAACAGCCGCACGTCACGGGGCAGGTGCAGCGCCGCCACCTGTCCCACCATCCAGCGGCCCAGCAGCGCCGAGAACTCACCGGGCCCCGCGACGCCCACCACGCCCGCCGCAGCGAGGTCGACGGTGACCGGCACGTGGTGCAGGGTGTCGAATGCCCGGCGCTTGTACTCCAGCTCGCTGCTGTCGGTCACCTCGATCCCGCTCGCGAGGCTGCCGACGCCCACCCGGACGCGCAGGAAGTCCTCGGCGCTGCGTCGGCGCTCCCAGAGCCGCCGGGTGGGCATCGTCGCCGCGCGCCAGAGGTCGGACGGATCGGGATACGCCTCGCGGCGCATCGCGGTCTCCGCGCGCACCGACGCGGCGACGGCCTCCCTGATCTCCTCGACGTCGGCCTTGTGATCAGCGAGCATCTGGCGGTGCGTGCGGATCCCGTTCTTCCGGTTGGAGAACCACGAACCCAGCATCATCACCGGGGAGACCAGGCCGAACACGAGGTAGAACGGGTGGCGCAGCGCGAGCGCCAGGATCACGCTGATCACCAGGGGGCCGAGCGCCATGATCCACGGCATCACGCCCCGGTTGGGCGGCTTCGGCGGGGCGGGGATCGTGAACCGCTTCTGCACCGGCGGCGGCGTCAGCCGGGGCGGCCGGTTGAACATCAGGGTGGCCGAGCCGTTGTCGGGCCGCAGCTGCCCCGCTCCGACGGGGCTGCGCCGCAGCCGCAGGATCGTCGAGCCCACGTGCAGATAGCTGCCGAAGTCCCACGTGGTGGACTCGTGGGTGACGGAGTCCTCCTCGAGGGCGACCACGAGGTAGCGCGACCCGTCCACCGAATCGGAGAGGCGCACGGCCGTGGTCCCGTCGTAGGCGACGGTGAGCGAAGCCAGGGGCGAGTGCACGGCGCCGCCCGCGACGATCGTGCCTTCCGGGCCGACGCCCAGCGTGGTCTCGCCCACCTGCAGGGCCTGCACCGCGCCCGTGCCGGGGCCGCTCACGGTCACCAGCTCCACCGCGCCCGTCTCGGGGTCGCTGCGGGTCCGGGGCGTGCCGAAGACCAGTGTGGATCCGTCGGCGATCCCGGCGTCGAAGGGCGCCTGGGGAGCGGGGTCGTCCTCGACGGCGGCGGCCCCGCCCAGGGCGAAGCGGCCGCGGACCGAGTCGATGGTCGCCACGCTCCCGGGCTCCGCGGCGACCAGGTGGGACAGCTCGTCGACGATCTCCCGCGCGGGGACCTCGGGGTCCGCGTCGACGAAGACGTCGCGGGGTCGCCACGCACCGCTGCTGACGGTGACGATCGCTTTCACGCCATCCCCCTGATCGCGAGCTCGGGAGTCTCCCGCCAATCCACCTCGGGGAAGATCGACGAGGTCAACGTGCCGTTGTCGGATGCCCGCAGGGTCCACACCGCGCGGCTCCACGGTCCGTCGACGACCACCGCGACCTTCTTCATGCCGTCGACGACGCTGCGCTCGTGCACGGACGCCAGACGCTCCGCCTCCGCGGCCCGGCCCACGAGCAGCAGCCCGCCCGGGAAGTCCCGGGCGGAATCGGCCCTGAGCGTCCCGGAGGCATCGGTGGCCCGGCCGGACAGCAGCGTGGGGTCGCCGACCACCAGTGCGTTCACGTCGAGTCGCCACGCGGGCTCGGTGAGCTCAGCGACCCAGCGCCGCACGATCTGGCGCCGCACCCGATGAGGACCGCTGAGCGAGATCGGCCCCGGGGCGGCCGCGAGGTTGAGGAAGAGCGTGGCGCCGACCGTCTGACCGGCCGTGACGAGGAGCTCAGGGGCCGGCGCCGTGTCGTGATCCGCTGCGGGCCCACCGTCGCCGGCGGGGAGCCCCTCGGCGTCCTCGAGCAGTGCCGTCCAGCGCACGCCGTCGTCGCTGGCACGCCAGGGTGCGGGGGCGCGCTCGCTCGGCACGGCGAGGAAGACCTGCGCGCGCTGCTCGTCCACCGCCAGGGCCGTGACGGCGGGCATCGTCAGCTGCTCGGCCCGGCAGGCGAGGGCGAGGCTCTGGAGGACGCGATGGCCGGCGCGCAGCCCCAGCCGCGAGGACGGCTGGGCCTCGAGCCAGAAGCGTCGTGACCAGGTCCGACGGCGGAAGAACTCCATCACTCCCACAGCGACGGTCACGGCCAGCAGGACCGCGCACACGATGACGGCCAGGAACACGATTCCAGACAGCGAGTCGCCCATGCTCAGGGAACCTCCGTCCGCGACCGCGGCCCCGTCGCGCGTCCCTGTTCGAGGAGCTCGGCGATGCGCTCCTCGAGACGCGACGGCTCCTCTCCGCCGTCGTCGACGAACCGGAACGACCGGATCATCACGTCCGCGATCGCGATGTACGCCCGGTCCACGGTGTCCTCCGCGTGGGCGGGGACGGTGAACGAGAACATGATGCCCTTCCATCGCTCGGGGTGGGAGGGGAGCGGGAACGCGAACAGGAGGGTCGTCGCCCTCGCGCGCAGGGCCTCGCCCTCGATCTCCGGTGCATGGTCGACGGCCAGGGTGCGCACTGCCCTCAGCCCCTCGGTCACCTGGATGACCTCGGAGTCCCTGCCGCCGCGGAGCATCCCCGCGCGCAGCATCGACAGGGTCAGCCCGCCCTCACGGTCGTCGCTCGCGTCGTACTCGAAGTCGGTCACGGACAGCGGCATCGTCCTGCCCTGCGCATAGGCGCCCACCGGGAGGGTCACCCCGAGCATCCCCTGCGCCTTGGCATCCTGCAGGGCGTCGCCGACATAGCGGCGCACCTGCTCGATCGCCAGCGGACGCCTGTCCCGCGGTATCTCCTGCGAGACCGAGGCGGCGGCGAGCCGCTTCGCCTCCTGCACCAGCGTCTGATTGTCCTGTTCGAGCCCCAGTCGGTGCCAGCCCTCGGGCACCATCAACGTGTGGGGCGCGGTCGTCGTGTGCAGAAATGCCATGCGCGGTCTCAGTCGTTCCGGGTAGCTGGGTCAGGGGATTCGGCGAGGGTCAGCAGGATCCGCGGCAGCAGGTCCCCGATCCCCGGATCGTCGGTCGTGCTGATCAGGACGAGAGTGTCGTGCGAGCGCTCGAGCGCCATCGCGCACGAGGTGAGCACGGTGCCGCGGGGATCGAGCTGGAGCGCGGAGCCCAGGGTGATCCTCTCGCCCGAGCTGCTGAGGGTCTGCACCACGGAGGGCGCGTCGATGTCGGCCGTCAGCAGCTCGTGAACGACCTCGGCGCCCTCGGCGGGGCCTCCCTCCGGAGCCGTGGTGCTCGAGAAGAGGCACAGCAGCACGACGGCGCCGGGGATCAGCACGGCGAGGACGCCCCAGTCCGGCGCCCCCTCGTCGATGTCCGCGAGCTCCGCCGAGCTCGGTACCCGCACGTCGTGCATCTGAGCGAGATCGGCCATCAGGTCGTCCCACTCCCCTGCTGCGGGCAGCGGCGAGCGCGTGCTCGGGGTGCGAAGCACGATCGGCGGCGCCATCGCGAAGGGCGGAGCGCCCCGCTCGGCGGTCGGCTGCTCTGTCCGGGACATGATCATGCGGAATAGTTCGGATTGCCGGGGTGCTGGGCCTTCCAGTCGCTCCACGGCGTCAGACGCGTCTTCTCACCCGCGGGATCGAAGTAGTTGCTCGGGTCGCCGTACTCCCACATCTGACCGAATCTGTCGATGTAGCCCCAGGTCTTGCGGATGGAGTCCAGCCCGTTGAGGCCCATCAGGTAGTCGTGATTGCCGAACGACCACCCCACCCTGTCCGTGTGGCCGCCCAGGAGCACGCCCTTGCTCCCGCCGTCCACGGTGCTCAGCGGGTCGCGCAGGATGCGCCCGTCGCTCTTGAAGTTGAGGTCGCCGAGATCGTCGGAGATCCGCAGGGGCGCATTGCCGATCGAATCCCTGAACTTCTCCGAGTCCCTGAGGAAGCCGCGGGACTCGCGGAAGGACATGCGGTCGAGGAAGCCATGCCAGAGCGTGTCCTTGAAACTCGTCGGGTACTTCTTCGTGACGCCTCCCACCTGGGACATGATCTCCTCACCCGGCTTGCGCCCGACGCCCAGGACCCAGCCGGTCCTGCCGGCGAAATGGTCGAGCCTCATCCAGTCCTTGGTGAAGAAGTACTTCGCCGCGTTGCTGGGCGAGGAACTGCTGCGCAGGCTGTCCATGAACTCGTCCGCGCCCCGCACCTTGGACTGGGCCGTGCCGATCTCGTCGTAGACGCGATCGCGCTGTGCGTCCACGTGTCCCTTCGCCCGCTCGTTCCGGGCCATCCTCTCCACGGCCCTCGGGTCGGAGACGCTGGGAAGCGGCTCATTCCGCAGCTCGTCCATCCTGCGGTTCAGACGGTCGCGGGTGGCGCGGAGACGGGTCAGGTCGTCGTGGCTCCTCGAGCGCTGGCCCCATGCCGAGTCCGCGGCATCTCGCCGGGCCGCCTTGGGGTCCCTGCTCCACGACGGCATCTCGATGGGCCGCCGCAGGTGGCCCCCTGTCCCCGGCTTGGACCCGTTGCGGACGTTGAGCCCCTTCACGTATCCCTCGCGCTCCGCGTCGACCTTCAGGCCCTTGAGCGAGCGGAAGGCGCTGAAGGCGCCGAGTCCGACGCCCACGATGCCGAGCACCAGGTCCAGCACGGTGGACTGGCCGAGGGCGAAGCTGATCGTCGTGAACACCATCGTCACGACGTCGACAATGAGCCCCATGATCATGATGACGTTCAGGCCCGGGATCAGCAGGCCGATCACGCTCAGGATCATGCCGATGATCATGAGGACCTTCAGCAGCTTCTTGAGGAAGGCCTTGAACTTGTCCATGCACGAGTCCTTGCCGCTCTTCTTGGCCTCGTTGATGGAGCTCTCCATGGAGTCGGCCGCGGACTGCGCGTCCTCGACCGCCTCCTCGAGTTCGCGCTTGTACTGCTCGAGCTGGGCCTTCTGGTCCTCGGCGTCCGACGTCGGGACGGCCTCGTCCGAGCCCTTCTCGGTCGTCGTCTCGTCGAGCTTGTCGAGCTGCGCCGCCTTGCGCGCAGCCGTCTCCGCCTTGTCGATCTCCGTGTCCAGCTGTGTGGAGAAGGTGCGCGCGGCCTGGGATGCCAGGTCGTACCGGGTCTCGTAGTCCGCGAGCTTCTCCGCGAGCTCGGCCCCCTTCTTCTTCGTCTCGTCGAAGGCGTCGGACTGCATGTCCTGGGAGTCCTGGGTGCGCTGTGCGGTGTCGTGCAGCCGCCCGATGGCCTCGGAGATCGCACGCCAGTCGTCGCCCATGGCCTTGACGCCGTCGGGATCGGCGTCGATCGGGTTGCCCTCCGGGTGCTCGAGCCGGGTCCATCCTTCTGCCGGTGCACTCATCAGGCCACCTCCACGTCGTTCTGCGCCGTCTCCGACGTCGCTCCATCCTGGTCGCTCTGGTCGTTCCGGTCGGCGTCAGATGCCCCGCCGTCGCCCATGACCCCGGAGAAGCTCAGGAAGCCCAGCTCCTGAGGCAGCTGGCCCGTCCGCTCCGCGGACATGATGAGCTCGGTCAGCGCGGTGATCCCCTCGGCCAGGACCGCGTCCTCGCCGAGGTTCCCCCCGATGTAGCCGCCCGCTGTGGCGAACCCGGAGGAGTTGAGCAGGAAGTCCGCGACGTACCCCGCATAGGCCGCCGTGCCGTCGATCCGCTCGATCGTCCGCAGCACGTCCGTGGTCGAATGCGCCGGCGCGGTGTACTGGGCCGCCGGTGAGGACTGCCGGGTGGCGACCAGCCGTTCGCTGTCACCGCCGGAGTGCCGCTCCGGTGTGCTGTCGGGCTTCTCGCCGTCCCCGCCCGCCGAGTTCCTGCCCTCTCGGATCTTCCCGTAGAGGTCCTGCTCGAAGGCACCCGCCTCGGCGAGGCTCGCGGCGAGGTCGCGGTCGCTGTCCTCGAACCCCTCGGAGATGTTGTCCATCCAGTCGGCATACGTCTGCACGCTCTTGACGATGCCCTTGCGCTTGGCGGACCAGTTGTCGTAGAAGGACTTGATGGCGCCCGCGAGATCGGGGTAGCCGCGAACGGCCTCGCGGTCCCGGTTCTTCGCGGCGCTGATCCCCTCGCTGTCGAAGTTGTCCGCGACCTTCCGCGCCGTGGTGCGCAGCGTCTCCAACGTGGAGCCGTCGATGCGCAGCACATTGCGCCCGGACCCGCTCGCCGAGCTCTGGCCGCCGTCGCCGCCGCTGTCGTCGGCGTCGCGCTCGGCCAGGGAGTCCTCGGCGATCTGCTCGCCCTCGTCGACCTGGCCCTCGTGGGAGAGGATCTCCTGGTCCAGCTCGTCCTCGTGCTGGGAGACCTCGTCGAGCTCGCTGTCGTCCGACTGATCCGACGGGTCGGAGCCCGCATCCTCGGCCTCGTGCGCCGGCTCGGTCTCCTGGGGCTCGTCCTGCACGCCCTCGTCGCTCTCCGGAGCGTCCTGCAGGTCCTGCAGGAGGCGCTCGTCGCCGTACCCGTACTGCGCGGCGAACTGGTCGTAGTCCAGCAGCTGCTCACCGCCGGGCGTGAAGCCACCTCCGTCGTCGGACAGCGCGTCCTGCGCAGGCATCCAACCCCCCGCGTCACCCCCTGTGGCCTCGTGCTGAGACGAATCTGCCCAGCCCTGGCCGTCCTCGCCGCCCTGGTCGGAATCGCCGGGCTGCTCGGCGCGCAGCAGCGTGTCGCGGGCCTGGACGGGATGCTTCTGCTGCAGGAGCACGCTGCTGTTCGCGTCGAACGAGCCCGAGGGAGAACCCTCGGCATCGAAGCCGCCGCCGTCACCCGTGTCGATGACCTCGCCCCGGTCGGCCGGGAGGACCTGATCGTCCTTCGTCCCCCGGGCCTGGTCCGGGGAGTTCGCCGCGACGCCGAGGCCGATGCCGCCCGCCGCGCCCAGCATGAGACCGGCCGACGTGGGGATCGCGGAGCCGCTTCGCGAGGTCGTCACCGGTCTCCGGCCGACTGTCCTCTCACGGCTCCGCACCGTCTCCTCGGTGCCGGGCTCCTGCGGCTCTGCGCCGTGCGCCATGTTGACCTCGCTCGCTCGAACTGTGGGTGCTCACGCATCGCTGCGTCGCGCGCTGTCGCCCCCGAGGGGGCGACAGCGCGAAGGGTGCGGATCGCTGCGGACCTGCACCGACGGGCACGCCGGGTGGACGGGCGCGCCCCCTGCCGGGCTTACTTGCCGATCGCGCTGGCGAGCTCGGAGTCGGTGCTCTCGAGAGCCTCGGCGGCCTTGTCGAGGTACGCGGAGATGCCCTCGAGACCCTGGATGGTCTTGCTCGCGCCGTCGTTGAACTCGGTGTAGGCGCTCTGGAAGGCGACGGACGACTTGTCCGTGACGTACCCGGAGGAGACCAGGTTGTCGATCATGGACTTGAGCTCCTGGAGCTTCGACTCCAGCTCGGACTGTCCCGAACGCAGGCGGCTGGATGCGTCTCGCATGTCCGAGTAGGTCACGTTGAGGTTCGGCATGACAAATCCTCCAATGGTGGTGTGTTCACTGCTTACCGCTGCCCCGACCGCGAGCGGCCGGGATTCCATGCCGGGCGGCACGAAAACTCAAGGGGGTCGGCGACCCGGGGACTCATGAGCTGCGCCGGCGACGGACTGCGATGGCGACAGCCGCGCCGACCGCCAGGGCGATCGCCAGGATCACCAGCCCGGCGCGCACGACGGCGCTGTCCGCCGGAGCGACGGACGCCCGGGCGCCCTCGCTGTCGAGCTGGCCGCCCTGACCCAGCTGGATCGCGTGCGCCGGATCGACCTTCTCGCTGCCGGAGGGCGTCCCCGACCCCTTCGCATCTGCCGTCGAGCCGGCCTGCGAGCCGTCGGACACCGGGGGCGTCGATCTCTTCTTCGCATCCGCCTGCGAAGACCGCTTCTCGCCCGAGGAGCCCGACGTCGCGCCGGTTCCCGAGGAGGACGGGGCGTTGCCGCCGCTGCCCGCACTGCTGGAGACCTGTGTCTTCGAGGCCGCGCCGGATCCGCCCGAGGCAGGTGCGGCACCGCCGGCGCCGCTCGTGCCCGAGGTCTGCGCCGTCGAGTCGGCGCCGGGCGCGGAAGACGCGCCGGAGTCCGTCGGCTCGCTCTGCGTCGCGTCATTCTTCTTCGCCTCGGTCGTCGTCTTCGCCTCGGTCGTCTCGGCCTCGGTCTTCTCGGCCTCTGTCGCCTTCTTCGCGTCGGCCTGCTTCGCCTCGGTCTTCTCCGTCGACTTCTCGTCGACCTGCTCCGTGTCGTCCGAAGGGGACTTCGTCGTCGAGGTATCGGCCCCGGAGTCGGGCGCGGACCGGACCGTCGCGTGAGAGCTGGAGCCCTCGCCGTCGGACGCCGCCCGAGGAAGGTTCACGGAGAACACCACGGGGTTCTCGGACGTCGCGCGCTCAGGTGAGTCCAGGTCCACGAGGTCGGAACCGTTCAGGCCGAACTCCGCGTAGCCCGTGGCAGGAGCGCTCTGGGCCGAGACGTCCCAGACCCTCGCAGCGGGCTTCCCCTTCTTCGCGAGGTTCGAAGACATGAACACGTGGGTCTGGTTCCCGCTCGCCCTGGTCCCCTGGCTGGTGGGCGCACCGGCACCGGCCACCAGATCCGTGAAGCCCGCGCGGGTGATCGTCGTCACGGGAGAGTCACCGTCGAGCGAGCCGAAATTGCCCGTGACGACCAGCGACTCCTCGCCGAGGCCGTCGATCCACGAGGTCAGAGCGTCGGCCTGGGCACTGCGCTGCTCGGCGTTCCGGCCCGCCAGCTGGTCCTGCCCCAGATCGCCGTCGTAGTCAGAGGTGGACTGCCCGGAGAATCGGGTCGAGACGATCGTGGCCTCCGCCTTCGTGCCCCCTCGCTCACGGAAGGTCTGCGCGACGGGGCTCGAGGCGGCGTAGAAGGCCTTGTCCGCGGAGATGCGGGCTTCGCCCGTCGGCTCGACAGCATCAGCGCGGTAGACGAAGCCGTTGCTGCGGGGACCGACAGCCCCCTGCGGAGCCGCCACGGCTTTCCAGTCCCCGTCCCCGGCTTCGTTCAGCAGCCCCGCCAGCTCCTCCGCGCTCGAGGAGCCGTCCTTCCCGATCTGCGCATCGTTCTGCAGACCCTGCACAGCGATGACGTCCACGCCCTTCATGCCCGACAGCAGCGCTGTGACCTTGGATCTCTGACGCGCGAAGGAGTCGCCGTCGGCGGCCCCCAGGATCGGGCAGCCACCACCGCCGAGAACGGCCAGCGCCGTGCCGTCAGCGGTCCGGGAGGTGGAGCAGCCCGCACCGCTCGTGTCCGCGCTGTCCGCCGTCGTCGAGAAGTAGTTGCCCAGATCCACCTGGGCCACCGACAGGTCGCCCGAGGGTGCGGCGATCTCCGCCGACGGGGCTGTGCCCTCGACCCGTGCAGGCAGGGGTGTGCCGGGATCGGTGACCGGGGACGTGGGCTGGACGTGCCATCCGTCCGTGAGCCCCGGGGTGTCCGCGACGTGCTCCAGGACGCCCGGGCCCGTGAACTCGGCGTCGTCGCCGATCCGTGGTGCGCGATCGCCTGCCCAGCGGGGCAGCACACGCTCCTGCGTCTCCTCGTTCGCCGTGTACTCGTCAGCGGCGCCGTCATCCAGGATGAGCCTCTCACCCTGGGCTCCGCTCGCCGACGGGTCCTTCCGAGCCGCATCGAACTGAGCGCCCTCGGTCACCGCGGCCTCACCCCGGAGCGCATAGTGGTCAAGACCGCTGACACGAAACCCAGAATCCGGCATGACCAACATGCCCGAAATGCGGTCGAGGGTCGCCGCATCATTCCACGACCCCTTGATGGACGCCAGAGAGGTAATCGGCTTCGGTGCCTCGCTCCCCTCCGGCGCTTCCTCTCCCCCGACTTTATCGGCACTGGTCTCAATAATTCGCCCAGAATTCGTTTCTCGCACAGTCCCGGTGATCTGGACATAATCACCGACCTGGACATCGTCGGCACCCGCGACATGCACCGCCTGCGGCGTCATCACGCCGGGATCCGGCTGCCCGCCGGTATTGGGCGCCTGGACGTAGAACCCTCCGATGCCCCGGTCCGAGTAGTCGGCGGTCACGAACCCCTGGACGCTGACGTCCTGGTCAAGTGTGCCCTGCTCGTACACCTGGCGGATCTCCACCCCCCTGGCACCCTGCTCCGGAGGGGCATCATCGGCCAGCGCCGGAGAGCCTCCCAGGAGCACGCCGACGAGGGCCGAACAGGCACTCGCGGGCAGAATGGCACGAGGAATACGTCGGGGGGACATGAAGCTCCTTTGTGCTGTGCGCACAGAATCGCGTATACAACGGTCGAGGGGGGAACCGCAAGGGCCCATGCCCCGTCCTGCAGAGCAGGTCGATCATTCGAAGGACGCATTTCAACGCCGAATGCGACATTAGGCAGGGATGACTAACGCGACCTTACAGCCGGGTGTCGTTCTGAGCAACAGATGACGAGATACCGGTCGCGGTAAATGCTCTCCTGATGGGAGACCGTGCCCCCGGTTGTCTCAGACGATCGCGGAGGCCAGGCGGCAGGTGTTGTCCAGGATCTGCTTCCAGAAGGGGCGTGTGCGCCACTCCTCGAGGGTGAGCTCGCGGCTGCGCGAGCGGTAGACGTCCTCCACCTCGTGCATCTTCTCCATGAAGTCCGTGCCGCCCACCATGAGCGAGCTCTCCATGTCGAGCAGGAACGAGCGGATGTCCATGTTGGAGGAGCCCAGCACCGTCACCGAGTCGTCGACCGTGACGTGCTTGGCGTGCAGGATCTTCGGCGCCTCGTAGCGCTGGATGCGCACGCCGGCCTCGAGGAGCGCCGTGTAGTAGGAGCACTGGGCATGGTCGACGAGGAACTGATCGCCCTTCTCGGAGACGAACAGCTCGACCTCGACGCCGCGCTTGGCGGCCGTGACCAGCGCGTACAGCATCGACTCATCGGGCACGAAGTAGGGGCTGACGGCGGTGATCCGCTTCTCGGCGCTGTAGAAGAGCTGGTTGAACAGCAGCAGGTTGTTCTCGAGCACGAAGCCGGGCCCGCTGGGCACGATCTGGCACTCGTAGGTGCCGGACGTGTCCGGCGACGGACGGACCACCTGGTCCTCGGGGATCGACTCGCCGGACTCGAGGTACCAGTCGGTCCCGAACAGCAGGTTGACCTCGGAGACGATCGGGCCGCGCAGGCGGATCATCGTCTCCTGCCAGCGCACGCCCTCGCGCGCGCCCTTCGCGCTCGCGTAGGCCGAGTCGATGAGGTTCTGGCTGCCCATCCAGCCGACCTCTCCGTCGACGATCAGCAGCTTGCGATGGTTGCGCAGGTCGGGTCGCTGCAGCGCGCCGTCGCGCAGGGGTTTGATCGGCATCATCGGGTAGTGCTCGATGCCGTGGGCGTCCAGCAGCTTCCGCATGGGCCGGTAGACGCTCCAGTACTTCATGGACCCGTAGTGGTCGTAGAGGAAGCGCACCTTCACGCCGCGGTCCGCGGCCTCGGCGACGGCGTCGAAGAAGGGGCGCGTGGTCTCGTCGAGCCCGGCGATGTAGAAGAGCACATGGACGGTCTCGCGCGCCGTGCGGATGTCCTCCGCCATGCGACGGATCGAGGCCTCGTACTCGATCTCGAGGTCCGCGGAGTTGTTGCCCGTCAGCGGGTACGCGCCGAGCTCGCGGTTCAGGGCGACGGCGGACTGCAGCCAGCTGGGGCTGTCCTCGTCGAGGTCGCTGTCGGGGATGTCGTGCGCGCGCACCTTCATGAGGCGGTTGACCACGACCTGCTTCCGGCGCCGCTTGCGCGGCAGCTGTGTGTTGCCCAGCAGCAGGAACAGCGGGAAGCCGACGAGAGGGAAGACCATGATCGCCAGCAGCCACGCGAAGGCGCTCCCGGGGCGGCGGTTGCGAGGCACCACGAGCACTGCGGTCACGCGCAGGATGACGTCGAGGACGAGGGCGACGTACGGCGCGACGAGCACGATGTGCTCGACGAGCCAGGTCCAGGTCTCCACACACACTCCTCGTGGGCCGAGGGGCCGAGTCGACGGGCAGGGCCGACGGGCGCGTCCGGGCTCGGCAGATGTGCGCCGGGCCCGTCCGTCGGCCCTCGTCCGTCGAGGCCGTCCGTCGACCCCTCAGATCATCAGTTGTTGCGCAGGATCGAGAGGATCCGCAGGATCTCGATGTACATCCACACGAGCGTCACGGTGATGCCGAAGGCGCAGCGCCACGCATAGCTGCGCGCCACTCCGGCGCGCACGCCGCGCTGGACGTCCTCGAAGTCCATGACCAGCGAGTAGGCCGCCATGACGACGGCGAGCGCGCCGATCACGAGGCCGAGCAGGCCGCTGCGCAGGTCAGTGCCGGTGACCAGCATGAGGCCGATGTTGACCAGGCAGAACAGCAGGTAGGCGACCATCGCGACCGCGAAGATCTTGGTGAGCACCGGCGAGGTGCGCAGCACGCCGATGCGGAACAGCACGAGCACCGTGGTGGCGACCGCGAGCGTGCCGAGCACGGCCTGCAGGGCGATGCCCGGGTAGACCCGCTCCATCATGGCGCTGAATCCGCCCAGCGCCGCGCCCTCGAGAGCGGCGTAGGCGAGCACGAGCACCGCCGAGGGCTGCTTCTTGAAGGAGTTCACCATCGCGAGGACGAAGCCGCCGAGGAAGCCGACGACCATCGCTCCGATCGCGATCCCGTACCCCAGCTTCTCCCCCTCGGCGCCGCCGACGACGCCGAGGGCGACGGGCAGCAGGCAGAAGACGACGCCGAGCACGATCGTGACGCCGAGCGTCGCGGTGATCGCGTTGAGGGCGTCCCGCATGGTCATGCGGCCGGTGTCGTGGCCGGTCGCGGCGGGGCGCGCGTAGAGGGACTCGAGGTCCGGGGCCTGCTGGCCCGGCGCCTGCGCAGTCTGCTGGGCCTGCTGGCCGTACTGGCCCTGCGGCGCTCCCTGCCCCGTCGCGGGGAAGTCGCTCCTGAAGTCCGGCGAGGGGGCGTACTGGCCCTGGCCCTGCGAGAGGGCCTTGTCCTTGCCGAAGACGATGTTGTGGTGTGCCATGGCGCTCCTCCGATAGTGCGTGATGGCCGGGACGCCCTGCGCAGGCGAGGAGGCCCGGGGACGCTTCCACCCAGCCTACCGGGCGGCGAGGGCCCGCGCCTGGGCGCGGGATGGATGTTCGCTCCGCGCCGACAGGATGCGTGCACGGGGCGATCGCGCCGGTGTTGCGATTCCTTCACGAACGATCCACCGATCGTCCGCCCGCGCACGCCGCGCGCACGCGAGGGTGGATCCCATGCCGACCGCCACCCTCGAGACCCCGCTGCCGACGCGCACCTCCGCGTCCACGTCTCCTTCCACGGCGCAGTCCGCAGCGCCCGCCCGCCACCGCCCCCGTCGGACCGCGACGGCGACCTCGCGCCTGCGCGCGATCGACACCAGGGCACTGGACCTGGGGCCGCAGACGGTGGACGAGGACTCCTCCTCCGAACCGGGGGCGGACGTCGCCCGGCGGCCGGAGCGCACCGCGCGCACCGAGCACGCCGTGCGCTCGCTCTCGCTGCGCGAGCTCGTCACCGGCGCGGGCACGGCAGCGGGCGCGTGGACACTGGCCGCCCACCTCGGCCTGCTGGGCACGGCGGGCGGCGTCTTCCTCATCTCGCTGGTCTCGACGACCGGCGTCGCGCTCGTCGCGGACTCCCTCACCGGGGCACGGCGCATGCTCGTGCGGGCCGTGCGCGGAGCGCGTCGGCGGCGCGCGCACCGTCGGCGCACGAGCCTCCACCGCTAGTCCGCCGGTCCGCTGCCGGCCGCGCGCCGCGCCACCGGTCACGGCGCCGCACGAGTCCAGCCGCGCGAATCGAGCCGCGCGAAGACCTCCCGGCGCCAGCCCGGCGACCGTGCGCGCGCCATCCCGACGCAGCTGTGCGACCGAGCCTGACGAATGGCGCGCCAGTGCGCCTATCGCGCGTCATGAGTGCACTGGTGCGCCACTCGCCGGCCAGCTCCCCTGGGCAGCAGGTCGTGCACCGTGCTCCGCGGCGCGCGTTCGAGGAGGCCGCTGGTCAGGGAGCCGCTGTGGATAACCGGCGGGGAGGTCGGCCGCCGTGATGCATGCTCGACCGCATGTCCCGTCCACGACGTCGCCTCCCCGACGAGCTGGGCATGGTGTTCACCAGCGCCGAGGCGCGTGCGATGGGGGTGGGCGCACATCGACTGGGCGCCGGTGATGCGATCCGTCTGCTGCCTGGGATCTGGGGGCGCACAGGGCGGACCGTGCTGCCCCGGGATCTGGCTGCGGCCCTGTGCCGCAGCGACTCCTCCGTCGTCATCTGCGGGCCGAGCGCAGCGGAGCTGCTCGGCATGCCGCTTCCCTTCGAGGCGACAGCCCGTGAGTGCCAGGAGTTCCACGCGTCCTCGCGCGCGCATCGACGCGACGTGGGTTTCATGCGGTGGCATCGACTGCTCCTGCAGCCCGCGGGCGTGATCGGGATCGGCGACATGCGGCTCACGTCGAGGCTGCGCACCTGGGGTGACCTCGGGACGCAGCTCACGGTGGACCGCCTCGTCGCTCTCGCCGACCATCTGATCCGCCGTCCGCGCCCTCGGATCGAGGGCCGGCGCGACCCGTACGCGGTGCGGGACGAGCTCGCGGATATGGTCGCGCGGCGCCGCACGGCGAGGGGGAACGCGGCGCTCCGCTCCGCACTCGCCCTCGCGCGCGTGGGCAGCGATTCCCCTGCAGAGACGGCGGTCCGACTCGCTCTGCACAGGGCCGGGCTCCCCGAGCCGCTGCTGAACGCGCCCGCGAGAGAGGGAGGTGTCGAGCTCGGCGAGCCGGATCTGCAGTGGCCCGAGTGGCGCGTGTGCGTCGAGCACGACGGCCGCCCGCATCTCACCCGTGAGCAGCAGGATCGCGACATCCGGCGCACCGAGCGCCGACTGGAATGCGGCTGGACGGAGGTGCGGACTGTCGCGGAGGACCTCCACCGCGGAGGCGCCCGCGCGGTGCGGCGCGTCTCGCGCGCCCTGCGTCGGCACGGATGGCCGGGGTGAACGTCGAGTCGGCGCCGCGGCGGCGCAGGGTGCCGCCGAGCGGCGCGTCAGTGCACGAGCGGTGCGTCAGTGCACGAGCGGTGCGTCAGTGCACGCATCGGCCGCTGTGAGTGCACAAGCGCGCCACTCGTCGGAGGAGCCGACGGGCCGCTCCGACCGTACGGGCGCTCGGCCCCCGTCGGCCGATCCTCGGCGCTCCGTCCCCGTCGACCGAGCCTCGGCGCTTCGTTCCCGTCGCTCGTTCCCGTCGCCTGATTCGGACGCGGCGCTCCCGGCACGACGCCGTTCTGGCACGCTGAGCGCATGGACACGATCGATGTCGCAGGAGAGACCTTCACCGTGCGCCGCGCCGAGGCGGAGGACGTGCCCGCGCTCGCCGCGCTGCTCGCGGACGACGTCATCGGCTCCGGTCGCGAGCAGGCGGACCTCGACCCCTATCGCGCAGCGTTCACGCTGATCGACGGCGATCCGCATCAGTACCTGGCGGTCGTCCAGGACTCCGGGGGCGCCCTCAGCGGGACCTTCCAGCTCACGCTGGTGCCGGGCCTGTCCCGGCGCGGGGCCACGCGACTGCAGATCGAGGCGGTGCGCATCGCCGCCTCGGCCCGCGGCCGCGGTCTCGGCACCGCTCTGTTCGCCTGGGCCCACGAATACGGCAGACGCCACGGCGCGGTGCTCGCGGAGCTGACGACGGACAAGAGGCGCACCGAGGCGCACCGCTTCTACGACCGCCTCGGCTACCGCGCGAGCCACGAGGGGTACAAGCTCGAGTTGTGAGGGCACCGCCACGAATGGCGCGCCAGTGCACTCATCAGCCGCTGTGAGTGCACTGGCGCGCCGCTCGTCGAGGAAGACGTCGAAGTACACGTCGGCGAAGGCGTCGACGAAGGCGTCGACGCCATCGCGGGCCGGCGGCTCACACCGCCGAGCTGACCATCTCCCGGAAGCGCCGCAGCCGCGCGTCCTCGCTCTCGAAGAAGTCCTTGGGCGGGCCGTCGAGCAGGACCTTCCCGTCCTCGAGGAACACGACCTTGTCGGCCACGCGCTGGGCGAACGCGAGCGAGTGGGTGACGACGACGAGCGTGCGGTCCTCGCGGGCGAGGTCGGCGAGCACGGCGACGACCTCCGCCGCGAGCTCCGGATCGAGCGCCGAGGTGGGCTCGTCGAAGAGGAGCACGTCGGGCTCCATGGCCAGGGCCCGCGCGATCGCGACGCGCTGCTGCTGACCGCCCGAGAGCCGGTCCGGATAGTCGTCGGCCTTCGCGCCCAGTCCCACCTTCTCCAGCAGCTCCCGGCCCCGCGCCTCGGCCTTCGCCTTCGGCACGCCCTCCGTGTGGATCGGCGCGAGGGTCACGTTGCCCAGGGCCGTGAGGTGCGGGAACAGGTTGAACTGCTGGAACACCATGGTCGAGCGGGAGCGGACCGAGCGCACGGTGCGCGCGCTCAGGCGCCCTCCCAGACGGAGCGGTCCGTCGCCGAAGTCGATCGAGCCCGCGTCGGGCCGCTCGAGCAGGTTGATGCAGCGCAGCAGGGTCGACTTTCCCGACCCCGAGGGGCCAAGCAGCACCGTGGTGCCGCGGCGCGGGATGTCGAGGTCCACGTCGTCGAGCGCGGTGAGGGAGCCGAAGGCCTTTCGGACGCCGCGCAGGCGCAGCGACTCCAGCAGCGAGGGGCCGCGCTTCCCGGCCGACTCGTTCTCAGCTGGTGCGGACATGGGCGGACACCTTCTTCTCGAGGACGATCTGGAGCAGGCTCAGCAGCGAGACGATCACCAGGTAGATCAGCGCGACCAGCGTGTACATCGCCATCGGCTGGAAGTTCGCCGCCGCGATCTGGCGACCCACCTGGAAGAGGTCGGTGATCGTGATCGCGAAGACGAGGCTCGTGCCCTTCACCAGGTCGATGAAGTCGTTCATGAGCGGAGGCAGGGCGATGCGGAATGCCTGCGGCGCCACCACCTTGGAGAACGTGGTGCGCCGCGAGAGGTTCAGCGTCTGGGCCGCCTCGAACTGGCCGCGCGGGATCGAGAGGATCGAGGCGCGCACGGCCTCCGAGGCGTAGGCGCCCGTGTTGAGCGCGAGGGTCACCACGGCGGCGGTCATCGCGGGCAGCACGATGCCGAGGTTCGGCAGCCCGAAGAAGACGATGAACAGCTGCACCACCATCGGGGTGCCGCGGAAGATCCACACGTACAGCCACGGGATCACCTTGAGCGGACCGGGGAGGTACAGCCTCCCCAGCGCGGTGATCACCGCGAGCACCATGGCGATCGCGAAGGAGATGAGCGAGAGCGGGACCGTGACCTCGAGGGCAGCGAGCAGTAGCCGCGGGAGGTTGTCGGCCCACATCTGGAGCGTGTCCATGGTGCTCGATCAGCTCTTCGGGGTGAGGTCCTGGCCCACCCACTTCTCGAAGATCTTCTTCAAGGACCCGTCGGACTTCATGGAGTCGAGGACCTCGTCGATCTTCTTCTGCAGGGGCTCCTGGCCCTTGGGCATGATGACCCCGACCTCGGTGTCGTCCGGGAGCTCGTCCTCCAGGAGGCGGAACTTCTTGTCGGGGTTCTCCTTCTGGTACGTCTGGAAGGAGACCAGGTCGTTGCCGGTCGCGTCGACGCGGCCCTGGGTGAGCAGCTCGATGGCCTCGGCGAAACCCTGGACGGGCACGATCTCGGCGCCGAGCTTCTCCATCTGGGCGGCCCAGTTGCTGGTCGCGGACTGGGCGGCGCGCTTGCCCTTGAGATCGTCGAAGGACTCGATCTTCGAGTCCTCGGGCACCGCGACGCGGCCGATGGAGCGCGCGTAGGGCTCGGAGAACAGGTAGGACTTCTCGCGCTCGGGCGTGATGCCCACGTTGTTCACGACGATGTCGAACTTGTCGACGTCCAGGCCCGCGATGAGCGAGTCCCACTCGGTCTCGACGTACTTCGCCGTCGCGCCGAGGCCCTTCGCGATCTGGTCGGCGATGTCCTTCTCGAAGCCGACCAGGTCGCCCTTGTCGTCGTGGTACGCGTAGGGGCGGTAGGTGCCCTCGAGACCGATGCGGATGGACTTGCCGGACTGGATGCGCTCGAGCAGGTCCTCGTCGGCCGCCTTCCCGCCGCCGTCGGAGGAGACCGAGCCGTCCTCCCCGCGGGTCTGCGAGGGGCCGCAGGCGGCGAGCAGCGCGGCCAGGCCCAGGCCGCCGCCGGCGGTGAGCAGGGTGCGCCGCGTGGTGAGGGTCGGAGGGAGGGTGCGGGGCGGGAGCGGACGGTTCATGGCGGACCTCCTGGTCAGCGCGGGGAAGATGCGATGGGGCGAATGGATCGGGCGTGCGAGCGGCCGACGCTCAGCGGGCGGCGGCGAGAGCCTGGTCGAGATCGGCGATGAGGTCGCGGACGTCCTCGATGCCCACGGACAGGCGCAGCAGCTCGTCGCTGATGCCGGCGACCTCGCGGGCCTCCGCCGTCATGGCCTCGTGGGTCATGGACGCGGGGTGGCAGATGAGGGACTCGACGCCGCCGAGGCTCACCGCGAAGGCGGGGATCTGCAGCGCCTCCAGGAATCGCACCCGGTCCACGGAGGGATCGAGCTCGAAGGAGAGCACCGCGCCGGGGCCCTCGGCCTGCGAGGCCTGGATGGCGGCCTCCTCCGCGCTGTGCGATCCGGGGGTGAGGACGGCGGCGATCGCGTCGTGGCCGCGCAGGTGCTCGGCGATCGCGACGGCGCTCGCCTGCTGGCGCTCGAGGCGCAGCGGGAGGGTCTTCACGTCCTGGATGAGGCGGTAGGAGTCGAAGGGCGAGAGCACCGCGCCGTAGGCCTTCTGCGCCAGGCCGATCCGATCGGCCAGGGCGTCGTCGCGGGTGCTGACCACGCCGGCGAGCAGGTCGGAGTGACCGGCGAGGTACTTCGTCGCCGACTGCACGACGAGATCGGCGCCCAGGTCCAGGGGGCGCTGCAGCACGGGGGTCATGAAGGTGTTGTCGACGATCACGAGAGCGCCGTGGGCGTGGGCGAGCTCGACGATGCGGCGCAGGCCGGTCACGCGCAGGGTCGGGTTCGCGGGGGTCTCGATGAACACCATGCGGGTGCTCTCGGTGAAGGAGTCGTCGTCGAGCTCGCCGAGGTCGTCCACGAAGCGGTGGCCGAGGCCCTGATGCGGGAAGTACTCGGTGACCAGGCGGTACGTGCCCCCGTAGACGCTCGCCGAGAGGATGACCTCGTCACCCGCGCCGAGCAGGGAGAAGGCCGCCGAGGTCGCCGCCATGCCTGTGGCGAAGGCGAAGGCGCGGCCGCCGCCCTCGATCGCGGCGAGCACGTGCTCGAGCTGGGCGCGCGTGGGGTTCCCGCCGCGCTGGTAGGAGAAGGCCCCGTCGGACGTCGCCGGGTCGAGCTCAAAGGTCGAGGCGAGGTGGATGGGCGGGACGACGGCCCCGTGCTCCTGCTCGCGCAGCGACTGGACGGCGACGGTCTGGATGTGCACCACGGAAACCTCCTGGGACGGGGCGAGAGGTGCCCCGACAGGACGTCGGGGCGACGCATCTGCCCATCCTAGAGCCGTACGTTTTGACTGCCATAACTGGAGTTAGGGGGATTACGTCCGCTCGGGCACGGCCGGCGACGGGGCGGCCGCTCGTGGCACGTCGCGACCCGTCGGTCGGCGCGACCCGTCAGCCGGCGCGCGTCATCGGCCGGCGCGCGTCATCGGCCGGCGCATAGCGAACACCCGTGCCGTATACGGCACGGGTGTTCGCTGGAGGCCGGTCGGCGACAGTGAGCCGCGGGTCGCGGGGCCCGCGGAGCAGGCGCCGGGTCAGCCGACGAGGTCGGGTCAGCCGACGGCGACGGGGCGGGCGACGGCCTCCTCGGCGACATCCTCCGACTCGGCCGCGGGGGCGGCGTCCTCGTCGATCGCCTCGATGGCGCCGGTGGTGGTGAACTCGGTGGCGCGCAGCATCTCCAGGCGGCGACGGGCGCGCACCCGCAGGGCCACGAGGGTCGCGGAGACCATCGCGAAGCCGGTGATCGCGAGCACGAGTGCGACGACCATGGTGGAGCGGTAGCCGAAGCCCGCGGCGATGACGGCGCCGCCCAGGCCCGCGCCGAGCGCGTTGGCGACGTTGAACGCGGCGTGGTTGAGCGAGGCGCCGAGCACCTCGGAGCGCCGGGCGATGCCGATGAGCCAGGTCTGCATGGCCGGGTTCAGGGAGGCGTTGGCGAGGTTCACCAGGAAGAACGCGACCATGAGGGCGACCAGGTTGGTGTGGGCGACGGCGAACAGCAGCACGAGCGCGAGGATGAAGCCGGGGAATCCGACCATGAGCGTGCGCTGCAGGGAACGGTCGGCGCCCGCGCCGCCCACCACGTTGCCGATCGTCATGCCGAGGCCGGCGGCGACGAGCACCCACGGCACCGCGCTCTCGGGGGCGCCGGTCACCTGCGTGGTGATGTCTGAGACGTAGCTGAACACGGCGAAGGACCCGGCGAAGCCGACCGCGGCGATGCCCATGACGATCCACAGCTGGACGCGGCGCAGGGCCACGAGCTCGTCGACCATGCGGCGGCCGATGGGCTTCTCGTGGGCGGGGATGGTCGCGCGCAGGGCGAGGACTGTCACCAGGAAGACGCCGGTCAGCACGATGTAGACGGCGCGCCACCCGGCGGCCTGGCCGATCGCGGTGAGCACGGGGACGCCCAGCAGGTTCGCGACCGTGAGACCGGAGAGCGCGAGCGCGACGCCCTTGCCCTGGCTGCCGGGGCCCATCAGGGAGGCGGCGAGCAGGGAGGCGACGCCGAAGTATGCGCCGTGAGGGATGCCGGCGAGGAAGCGCGCGGCGACGGTGAGCTCGAAGGTGGGCATGGCCGCGGAGAGCAGGGTGCCCAGGGCGAGCGCGCCGGCGAGCGCGACGATCATCGACGAGCGGCTCCAGCGCACCGAGAGCAGCGCGAGGATCGGGGCGCCGACGACCACGCCCAGCGCGTAGGCGGAGATCGCGATCCCGGCCCGGGCGATGCCGGTCTCGGGGTCGGAGGCCATGAGGTCGGGCAGCAGTCCGTGGGCGATCCCGGGCAGCAGGCCCATGGAGACGAACTCGGAGCCGCCGATGCCGAAGCCGCCCAGCGCGAGGGCGAACAGGGCGAGCCGACGACGGGCCGGGCTGATCTGGTCGGGCGCCGCGGGGGCGATGGTGGCAGTGGTCATGGCAGAACCTCGAAGCTGTGCGGGTGGAGCGGTGGTCGCTGGTCGGTGGGGGCGGTTGCGGACGGGCTCCATCACCCGGTGCACAAGAATAAGCAAACGCTGTTGCGTTACGTCAAGGGGTCTGGGCCGATCGGGTTCACTGATCCGCATCACACCCGCGTGGGAGGATGGAGCGGTGAGACCGAGCACCCCTCTGGACCGCGTCGCAGGCGCGCACGACGCCGCGGTGCTCGCGGTCGCCCGCCGCGGCGAGCCGGTCTCCCGCGCCGATCTCGCCGAGGCGCTCGGGGTCACGCCGCAGGCCATCTCCAAGATCCTGGGCCGCCTCATGGAGCGCGGGCTGATGGCGGGCGCGGGCTCGATCATCTCCGGCCCCGGCAAGCCGACCACCCTCTATCGGATCGTGCCCTCCTCGCGCCGGGCGATCGGGCTGCACCTCACCCGCACCCGCGTGCGCGGCGCGGTCGCGGACCTCACCGGGGAGGTCGTCGCCCATCGCGAGATCGAGATCGGGCACCGCCAGCCCGTCCCCGAGCTCATCGAGACCCTCGCCGCGCAGGCCCGTGAGCTGACCGGCCTCGGCGAGGGCCTGCTGCTGGGCGTCGGCGTCGGCATGCCCGGGCCCGTCGACGTCGCCGGCGGGATCTACCGCGGGACGTCGGCCCCCGACCCGTGGCGCGGAGCGGAGATCCGCCGGATGCTCGTCGAGGCGCTCGGCATGCCGGTGCTGCTGGACCACGACTCGCGCGCCGCGATCGTGGGAGAGACCTGGTCCCAGCCCGGGCTGCTGCGCAATGCCGCCCTGGTGCTCGTCGAGGACGGGCTGGGGGCGAGCCTGAGCCTCGACGGCGCGATCGTGCGCGGCGCCCACTCGCACTCAGGCGAGGTCGGACACACGGTGGTGCGGATGGACGGGGTGGCCTGCGAGTGCGGACGACGCGGCTGCGCGCAGGCGGAGTTCATGGCCTCCCTCGAGCGCGGCGACATCGAGGACGCCGCGCGCGTGCTCGCCACGATCGTGCTTGACCTGGTGCGCCTGGTGGACGTGGACAGGGTGGTGCTCGGCGGCCGCACCGTGTACGCGCACCACGAGCCGATGATGGAGGCGATCCGCCGCGCTCTCGAGGAGGGCCTGCGCGAGGAGCCCTGGGTGCATGTGGAGGTCATGCTCTCCACGCGCGGCACGGACCTCATCGCCGTGGGCGCGGCCTGCGAGGTGCTCGAGCACGAGTACGGACTGCCCACGGCCCTCGTCGGCCCGGAGTGACCCGGGCGGGGCCACGGCGGGAGGCTGCCGACTGACGGGCCTCTGATGGAGTCCTGATGGGACCCGCTGACCGTCGGCCTGGCGCGGCCCGCCCGTCAGACCGCGCGCGGTCCGAACACGGCCGATCCGAGGCGCACGATGGTCGCGCCCTCCTCGACAGCGATCTCGAGGTCGGCGCTCATGCCCATCGAGAGCTCGACGAGGGCGGGATCGGCGAGCTCTTCGCGCAGGGTGCGCAGGCGGCGCAGGGATGCGCGCACGGCGGTCTCCTCGCTCGTGTGCGCGCCGATCGTCATCAGGCCTGCGGGCCGCAGGACGCCGGTGTCGCGGATCTGCGCGACCGCCGCGGCGAGGGCGTCGGCCTCCGGGGCGAAGCCGCCCTTGGAGTCCTCGCCCGAGGTGTTGACCTGGACGAGCACCTCGCGCTCGAGGCCCGCGAGCTCTGCGCGGCGCGCGAGCGCGTCGATGATCTCGGGCCGGTCGACGCTGTGGACCAGCGAGGCGAAGGCGACGACGTCGCGGGCCTTGTTGCGCTGCAGCCGGCCGATGAAGTGGCGCGGCACCGAGAGCTCGGACTCGAGGGCGGCGAGCGCGGGGTCCTCGTGGACGGCGATCTCCTGGGCGCGGTTCTCCCCCACCGCGACGCGGCGGCCGCGGGCGTGCACGGCGCGCACGGCGTCCGCGATCTCGGCGGCGGTGCGGGTCTTGGTGGCCAGCAGGACGAGGATCTCGCGGGGGTCGCGGCCCGCGCGCTCGGCGGCGGCGTCCAGGCGCGCCAGGACGCCGTCGAGGTGTGCGTCGAGGCCCGTGTCGAGATCGGCTGCCGACGGGGAGTGGGCGGAGGTCATGCGGCGTATTCTCCCAGCCGCCCGCCGTCGCGTCCGCCCAGCTCCTCCGCCAGGCGCTCGGCGAGCGCGGGGCGCATGGTGACGTGGGGAGCGTCGGACGGCGCGAGGCAGGCCAGGCGCCGGGCGTCCTCCGCGCCGACGGGCTGCAGGACGTTCAGGTGCACGCTCGCCGCCTCGTCGAGGTACAGGCGCGTGAAGCGGACCGTCGCGTCGCCCGCGCGCGGGAGATGGAAGACCTGGTCGCGCGCGCCCTCCCGGGTCAGGTCGTGGCGCTGCCAGAGCTCGTCGAAGCGCTCGGAGCTCGTGCGCATGCGCTCCACGAGGCCGGTCCAGCTCGGGTCGTCGAGGTGGGAGGGCATGGCTGCGCGCAGACGTGCGACCATGCGGGCCGTGGTCGACTCCCAGTCGTCGTAGGCGGCGCGCCAGACGGGATCGAGGAAGGCGCGGACCATGCAGCTGCGGTCCTCGAGCGGCCCCTCGTCGATGTCGGAGATCAGGAAGCGGTAGGTCGCGTTCGCAGCGAGGATGTCGAACTTCGCCGTCTGGATGCAGGCGGGGACGCCCTCGAAGCGCGCGAGCAGCTCCACATGATCGGCGGTGACGACGCTGCAGCCGGCGAGGTCGCCGACGTCGTCCGGCCGGGAGCCGGTCGCGAGCAGGTGCAGGTGCGCGCGCTCGTCGGGATCCAGCAGCAGCGCCCGGCCGAGGGCGTCGAGGACCTGGGTGGACGGGGTGATGTCGCGGCCCTGCTCGAGTCAGGTGTACCAGGTCACGCCGATGCCGGAGAGCATCGCGACCTCTTCGCGGCGCAGGCCGGGCGTGCGGCGGCGCCCGCCCGGCGGCAGTCCCACACGGTCCGGGGTGAGGCGCTCGCGTCGGCTGCGCAGGAATCCCGCGAGCTCAGCGCGCGCCGATGCGGAGGCAGAGGAGGCAGAGGAGGCAGAGGAGGCAGAGGATGAAGCCGCGGACGGCGCGGAGGATTCTGCACTCGTCCGGGCGGAGGCGGGGCGGGAGGCGAGCACCATGAGTACCAGGATAAAGGGCATCTGGATACCTGGATAGATCGGGGGTCAGATGGACCCATGTCATGCAGCACCGCTTCCGCGCCGCGCACCCCGACCGCGCCGGGCTCCCCCTCCGATCCGATCGTCCTGAGCTCGGACCCGCCGGTGCGGGTCGACCCGTCGGCCGGCCCGTCGGCCGACCCGACGACCGGCCCACCCCTAGAGCCGACGACCGGCCCACCCCTCGAGCCGACGAGCACGCCCCTGGGCGCCGGAGGGGTCGTGCTCCTCGCCGCCGCGATCACCGGCAACCTGATCTTCGGCTCCTCGACGCTCGCCCTGCCCGCGCTCGTCGACGGCCTGGGCCTCAGCGCCTCGACCGGCACGCTCGTGGTCGCCCTGTTCTCCGTCGGCTTCGCGTCCTCGCTCGTCCTCGGAGGCAGGCTCGGCGATGCCTGGGGCAGACGCCGGATCCTCCGGATCGCCCTGGCCGCCCTCGTGCCCGCCTCCCTGCTCGTCGCGCTCGCACCGGGCGCGGGCGTGCTGCTCGTGGGCCGGGTGCTGCAGGGCGTCGCGAGCGGCCTCGCCCTCCCCCAGGTGCTCTCGACGATCCAGCACACGACCGTCGGCCGCGCCTGTGCCCGCTGGACCGGCGCCTACGCCTCCGTGATCGGCGGCGGCACCGCGATCGGCCAGATCGGCGCCGGCGCCCTGGTCGCCGCGGACCCGTGGGGCGCCGGATGGCGCCTCGCCTTCGGCTTCGTGGCCCTCGTCGCCGCCATCGCCCTGATCGCTGCGCGCGCGATCCCCGAGACCTCCTCGAGCAGGATCAGCCGCCTCGACCCGCTCGGCGCGGTCCTCCTGGGCGCCGCCATCGCCGCGATCGTGCTGCCGCTGGGCGCGGGATCGCTGCTCGCGGCGTCGGCCGTCGTGGCGCTCCTGGTGCTCGCGGCCGTGCTGCTCGCCGCCTTCGCGCTGTGGCAGCGCCGCCGCACGGACGCCCACGCCCTCGTGCCGCTGTCGGCGCTGCGGGTGCGTCCCCTGCAGCTCGGCCTCGCCCTCACGCTCGTGTTCTTCGCGAGCTACGGAGGGTTCGTCTACTACTTCTCCACCACCCTGCAGACGCGCCTGCATCTGGGCGCCCTCACCACGGCGGTCGTGCTGACCGTGTTCGCCGCCGGCTTCGTGGCCACCAGCGCCCTGCTGCCCGCGCTCGTCGCCCGCTGGACGCCCCGCCGCGTGATGCTCGCGGGAGTCGCCGGCCAGGCCGTCATGCTGGCGGCGACCGCGGCGATCGTCGTGGGCAGCGACGGCCACCCGCCGCTCGTGCTGCTGTGCCCCGTGCTGGTGGTGCTCGGCATCGCCCAGGCGGCGATGTACGGGCCGCTGATCGGCAGCGTCATGGGCGCCGTCAGCCATGACCTCGCGGGACTCGCGAGCGGACTGTTCTCGACGCTGCAGCAGGTGGGCATCGCTCTCGGAGTGCCGGTGTTCGGCCTGGTGCTTGGCGCGCTGCCGACCTCTCCGGCGCTCGCCGTCGCCGCCTGCATCGGGGTGCAGATCTCCTTCGCCGGAGTGTTCGCCGTGCTCGTCACCGCGCTCGGGAGGGCCACGCGGGCGTGAGGTCCGGCCAGGACGAGCTGTCCGTGCCCCCAGCGGGACTCGAACCCGCACTGAGCCGCTTTTAAGGCGGCTGCCTCTGCCGATTGGGCTATAGGGGCGTGCTGGTGACAAGCCTATGCTGGTGTCGCCATGGCCGACTCCCTCCGTTCCCTCGCGGACTCCCTGCGCCGCTTCGACGACGCCCGCCTCGAGCGCCTGCTCGGGGCCCGACCCGATCTGCTGCGCCCGCTGCCCCACGGACTCGGCGCCCTCGCGGCGCGGGCGACCGGCTCGCTCTCGGCCCGTCGGGCGCTGGGCACTCTGGACGCCGCTCGCCTCGCCGTCGTCGACGCGCTCGCGGTGCTCCCCGAGGGAGCCCCGCCCGAGCAGGTCGCGTCCCTGCTCGGCATCCGCTCCGACGACCTCGCCCCGCATCTGGAGCACCTGCGCACTCTTGCCCTGCTGTGGGGCGAGGACGAGCTGCATCTGGTGCGCGCCGTGCGCGAGGGCCTGCGCTCTCCCGGGGGTCTCGCGCCCGTGCATGCCGAGGATCCGTCGGCCGACGACGCGCGTGCGATCCTCCATCGCGCCCCCGGCGAGCTCGCGCCCGCACTGGACCGCCTGCGCTGGGCACCGGGGCGCCTCGAGGCCGGCAGCGGCGACCTCGCAGACCGGCTGCTCGCGGCGGGCATCGCCGTCTCCGACGGCGCCGCCCTGCGGATCCCCCGCAGCGTGCACCTGGCCCTGCGCGGAGGCCGCCTCCTCGCGTCGTTCCCGCAGGATCCCCCGGATCCCGGCGGCGAGGAGATCCGCGAGCGCATCGCCGGAACGCGCACCGCGGGCGCCGTCGAGCGGGCCCTGGACGCCGTGCGCGTGCTGGACGGCGTGCTCACGTGGGACGACGAGACCGCGCCCGGAGTGCTGCGCCGCGGCGGCCTCCCCCAGCGCGACCTGCGCCGCCTCGCGGCCGACGCCGGCATCGAGGAGACCCCGGCGGCGACCGTCCTGCAGTCCGGCTGGCTCGCCGGACTGCTCGGGCACGACGGCGAGACCTGGGCGCCGACGGCCGACTGGGCCGAGCTGTGGCAGCACGGCCCCGAGCACCGCTGGGCGGAGCTCGCCCTGGCCTGGGCGCACGGGGACCACCTCGCCCTCGCGGCCGGTGAGGCGGATGCGACCGGCACCCCGCGAGCCCTGCTCTCCGAGGCCACGCGCATCGACCAGGCCGCCGCGCGCCGCGCCCGCCTGCTGCGGATCCTCGCCGCCCACCCCGGCAGGGATGTCCCCGAGGAGGGCCTGCGCGCGGCGCTCGCCTGGTGGCACCCCCTGGTGCCCGCGCGCACCCTCGCGCGGGACGTCGCGGCCGTGCGGCAGGAGGGCTCCGCGCTCGGTCTCCTGGACGCCGGCGCCCTCACCGTGCTCGGCGAGAGGCTGGTGGAGGTGCTGGAGGCCGATCTGCCGACGGCCGACGCCCGCCTCACCGAGGCGCTCGTCGACCTCGCGCCGGCCCCCGTGGACGAGGTGCTGCTGGGCGCCGACCTCACGATCGTGGTGCCCGGGCGCCCGAGCGCGCGCCTCGCCGCCCTGGAGACCTGGACCGAGGTGGTCTCCCGCGGCGGCGCTCTGACCCTGCGCGCGACACCGGAGACCGTGCGCTCCGCCCTCCAGGAGGGTCGTGACGCCGAGGAGCTGCTGGGACTGCTGCGCGAGGCCTCGCGCAGCCCGCTCCCGCAGGCCCTCGAGTACCTCGTGCACGACGAGCAGCGGCGGCTCGGCCAGGTGCACGTCGGCGCCGCGCGCGCCTACGTGACCGGCGAGGAGGACGTGATCGCCCTGCTGCTCGCCCAGCCGGGGGCCGCGGGCGCGGGGCTGCAGCGCCTCGCGCCGACGGTCGCGATCGCCTCGTGCGAGCCCCGCGCACTCCTGCGCCTGGCCGCGGCGGCGGGCCTCTCACCGCTGGCCGACGGGGAGGCGGACGGTCCTGCGGTGCGCCTGGGTGCGCGCGGCCCGGCCGACGCGGCGCCCGTGCGGCGCGGCGCCGGCGAGGGCGCGGAGCAGCTGGTGCGGGCCCCCGTCTCCCCCGGCCCGTCGGCCCTCCTCGATCCGGCGCAGGCGGTCGCGCGACTGCGCCGCGCGGAGTCCGGCGAGGGGGCGCCCAGCACGGTGGACCTGCTGCTCGAGGCCTCGGCCGCCGGCAGGAGCGTGAGCCTCGGGATCGTCGATGGACGCGGAGGCATCGAGCGCCTGGACGCGGTCCCGCTCGCTGTGGAGGACGGCCGCCTGCGTGCGCGCGCCGCGGCGGACGGCGAGGAGTTCACGGTGCTCGTCCACCGGGTGACGCTGGACTGACACGACGGAGCATCGTCCCGCCAGCAGGCCAGGGGTCGAGGTCCGATCATGAGCCCCGTCGGCGCCGCAGACCCGGACACCCGGGTTCATGGGGACTTATCCCCATGGTCGAACCCGCATTCGACTGCCTATGCTTCGGTACGGCACTGCGGAGCGGCACTGCCGCGGCCACCATGACAGACCGGCGCCTCCTCGCCGGACCGACGAAGGGACCACCATGACCACCCCGAACCCCAACTTCAGCGCCCCGAACCCCGACGGCCCGCTCCCGCCCGGCGCAGGCACTGCGCCGGGCGCTCCTGTCAGCAAGACCAAATGGATCGTCCAGCTGGTCGTGGGCGTGGTCTGCCTGGGCAACCCGATCACCCTGGTCCTGGCGATCATCGGGCTCGTCAAGGCCGATACCGACCTGCCCCTGGCGAACAAGCTCTACACGTGGGGTTGGATCGCCTACGCGGTGTGCGTCGTCCTCTGGCTCATCTACATCGGCCTCAATGTCGCTGCGGTGATCGCCATGATCAGCAGCGGTTCGATGGAGAGCTACTGATCCCTCTCGGGAGCACAGGCCCCCAGCGCCCTGCGCGCTGCGTCGAGACCCTGGGCATGAGAAGAGCCCGGACCGAACGGTCCGGGCTCTTCTCATGCCTGCGCCCTCGGAGTCGGGGCGCAGTCGATCAGCCGTCCTGGCGGGTCTCGGTGAGGTCGCCCGACCACTCGACGTGGTAGGTGCCCTCGTCGTCCACGCGCTTGTAGGTGTGGGCGCCGAAGTAGTCGCGCTGGGCCTGCACCAGGGCGGCGGGCAGGCGCTCGGCGCGCACCGCGTCGTAGTACGCGAGCGAGGAGGCGAACACCGGGGCCGGGAAGCCGTTGGCCGCGGCGTAGGCGACCACGCGGCGCCACGCGGGCACGCACTTGGTGATCTCCTCGGTGAAGTACGGGTCCGCCAGCAGCAGCTTCAGGCCGGGCTCGCGGTCGTACGCCTCGGTGATGCGGTTGAGGAACTTGGCGCGGATGATGCAGCCGCCGCGCCAGATCTTCGCCATGTCGCCGAGGTTGATGTCCCAGTCGTAGTTCTCGGCGCCCTTGGCGATCTCCTCGAAGCCCTGCGAGTAGGCGACGAGCTTGGAGGCGTAGAGCGCCTTCTGCAGGTCGTCGATGAACTGGGCCTTGTCGGTGATCTCCTCGTCGAGGGTCTCGCCCTTGAGGGTCGCGCGGGCGGCCTCGCGCTCGGCGGCGTCGCCGGAGATGGAGCGCGCGAAGGTGGCCTCGGCGATGCCGGTGACCGGGACGCCCAGGTCCAGGGCGGTCTGCACGGTCCAGGCGCCGGTGCCCTTCTGGGCCGCCTGGTCGAGGATGACGTCCACGAAGGCCTGGCCGGTGCGCGAGTCCTTGTGCTTGAGCACGATCGCGGTGATCTCGATGAGGAAGGACTCGAGGTCGCCCTTGTTCCACTCGGCGAAGACGTCGCCGATGGCGTCGGCGTCCATGCCCAGCGCGCGCTTCATGAGGTCGTAGGCCTCGGAGATGACCTGCATGTCGGCGTACTCGATGCCGTTGTGGACCATCTTCACGAAGTGGCCGGCGCCGTCCGCGCCCACGTGCGTGCAGCAGGGGGCGCCGTCGACGTGCGCGGAGATCTTCTCGAACATCGGGCCGAGGCGGTCGTAGGACTCGACGGTGCCGCCGGGCATGATCGAGGGGCCGTTGAGGGCGCCCTCCTCGCCGCCGGAGACGCCCGCGCCCACGAAGTGCAGGCCCTTCTCGCGCAGCGCGTGCTCGCGACGGCGGGTGTCGGTGAACAGCGCGTTGCCGCAGTCCACGATGATGTCGCCCTCGTCCATGTACTGGGAGAGCTCGTCGATGACGGCGTCGGTGGGGCCGCCGGCCTTCACCATGATGATCGCCACGCGCGGCTTCTGCAGGGAGTTGACGAAGTCCTCGGTGGACTCGGAGGGGAAGAACTCGCCCTCGCCCTTGTAGTTGTCGTACACGGTCTCGGTCTTGGCGACCGAGCGGTTGTGGATCGCGACCTTGAAGCCGTTGCGCGCGAGGTTGCGGGCGAGGTTGGACCCCATCACCGCCATGCCGGTCACGCCGATGTCGGCGACGTTCGCGGGCGAAGGTTCGAAGCTGGCCATGGATGTGCTCCTTGCATCGAGTGCGGGCTGCCGGCGTGCGGCAGGACCGCGCGTCCGGGGGCGGCGCGAAACGGTCCCCGGGCATCACCCGAGGGCACCTGCGCCAGCCGTCGCGCCCATTGTAGGGACGCCGCGCGTCCGCTGCGCTGCCGTGCCAGGGCTTGCCGTGACCGGCGGCACGCCCCGTGCCGACCTCCGTCGCCCCATCCGACCGACGAACGAGGGACGACGAGCACCCGGTCGCCCGGTAGCGTCGTGCCCGCACCACGAGACCCGACGACCCCAGACCCCACGTCGCGCAGGGCGATCGACCGCTGGTCGGCCCCGCAGCACCGAGGAGAAGCACCGCCATGAGCAGCATCCCCCCGTACCCCGGCAGCGAGAGCGCCGGCGGCCCCGACGACGGCAGCAGCGCGGACTCGGGCGCCTGGAGCGCACCGCAGCAGCCGCAGGGCTCCCCCGCGTCGTACGGACAGGCCGCGCCCTACGGTCGGCCCGGCCAGCAGGACCAGACCGGTCAGCCGGGGCAGCACGAGCGGCAGGACCGGCAGGACCAGCCCGGGCAGCAGTTCCCCGCAGGCCCGCAGTCGCAGTCCGCCGGCACGACCGGTCCCGCCCCGGGCACCGACCTGGGCGCCGATCTCGGCGCCTCGATCAGCTGGATGTGGTCGGCGTTCGCGCGCAACGTCGCCGCGTTCCTCGTGCCGGCGATCGTATGGTCCCTGGCGGTCCTCGTCATCGTCGGCGTCGCGACGGGCATCGGCATCGCCGTGATGGTCGGGATGATGCAGGACTCCCCGGCCTCTGACGAGGTCCCTGCGGGGGCGATCCTCGCCATGTACGGGATCGTCCTGGCCGCTCTTCCCTTCGCCGGCATCGTCTCGATCCTGTGGCAGTCCGGCGCGGCGCGCGCCGCCGAGACCGTGCGCACCGGTGAGCGCCCCTCGCTCGGCTCGTCGTTCGTCGGCGCCGGCCGCGTGGTCCTCACCGCGCTCCTCGTCGGCATCATGATCGCGATCGGCATGATCCTGCTCTACATCCCCGGCCTGATCCTCGCGGTGCTCTCCTTCTATGCGATCCCCGCGGCCGCTCGTGGTGCGAGCCCTGGCGCTGCGATCAAGGAGAGCTTCGCCCTGGTGCGCGGACACCTGGGCATCACGGTCCTGGCCTACGTGATCTTCATGGCCGCCTCCAGCATCGCCGGCATGATCGTCGTCGGCTCGGTCCTGCTGGTGCCGCTGCTGGTGCTCTTCCAGTTCGGTCTCTACGAGCGGGTCAGCGGCCGCGCGCTCGCGGAGCCGGCGCGAGCATGACGGCACAGCCCCCTCCCCCGCAGGGACCGGGCCCGCAGTTCCCGCAGCACCCGCAGTCGCCGGGCGGGCCGGCGTCCCACGGCGACCTCGGCGCCGACCTCGGGGCGGCGCTGACGTTCATGGGCACCGGCGTCGTGCGGAACTGGCGCTCGCTGGTGCTCCCCGCCGCGATCTACGGCGCGATCGCGCTGGCGCTGGACATCCTCCCCGCCCTCGCGGGCGACGACGACTCCACGGGACTGCTCGGACTCCAGGGCGTCGCGGACGTCGTCCCCGACGGGATCCCGATCGCGCTCGCTCCCGCACAACTGCTGCTGGCCGTCGCATATCTCGTGATCCAGCTCCTGTGGACCGCGGGGACCCTGCGCTTCGGCGTCGACGTGCTGCGCGGGGACCGACAGGACCCCACGCGCTACTTCGCAGGCAACGGCCGCGTCATCCTCATGCTCATCATCTGCGGCGTCATCACGGTCGTCGGCTTCGCGCTGTGCTTCCTCCCGGGGCTGGTCGCGATGGTCCTGCTGATGCTCGTCCCGGCCGCCGCCGCCCGGGGGTCCGACGTCCCGATCGGCGCCGGATCCCGCGCCGCGAGCCGGCGGCTCGGCACCGCCGTGATCGCGTGCGTCCTCGTCCTCATCGCGTCCTCGCTGGGCACCTGGCTGAACGTGCTGAGCATCGTGATCACGCCGTTCACCTCGCTGTTCCTGCTGGGCCTGTTCGAGCGGATCGAGGGGCGCGCACTCCCGCGCTGAGGCGGGACCCGGGGGCGAGGGGCGAGGTCCCGGCTGCTCGGACCCCGCCGCTCGAGCACGTGAGACGTCCGACGGCGCCCGCTCGGCGACCGCCCACCCGGCGTACCCTCGCTCGGGTGACCGACGGCCCCCTCATCGTCCAGAGCGACAAGTCCCTCCTGCTGGAGGTCGACCATCCCTCCGCGGCCCTCGCCCGCGCGGCGATCGCGCCCTTCGCGGAGCTCGAGCGCGCGCCCGAGCACATCCACACCTACCGGATCACCGACCTGGGACTGTGGAACGCCCGTGCCGCCGGGTACGACGCGGAGACCGTGGTCGCCGCGCTCGTGGACCACTCCCGCTATCCCGTCCCGCACGCCCTCCTCGTGGACGTCGCGGACACCATGGACCGCTACGGCAGGCTGCAGCTGCAGGCCGATCCGGCGCACGGGCTCGTGCTGCGCGCCCTGGACCGCGCCGTGCTCACCGAGGTCTCCCGCTCGAAGCGCGTGGCCGGGATGCTGGGCACGCGCATCGACGAGGACACGATCGCCGTCCACCCCTCCGAGCGCGGCGCCCTCAAGCAGGCGCTGCTGCGCCTGGGCTGGCCCGCCGAGGACCTCGCCGGGTACGTCGACGGCGAGTCCCACCCGATCACCCTGCGCGAGGACGGCTGGGCGCTGCGCCCCTACCAGCGCGCGGCCGTTCACGCGTTCGTCGAGGGCGGCAGCGGGGTCGCCGTGCTGCCCTGCGGCGCCGGCAAGACCCTCGTCGGCGCAGGCGCCATGGCCGCCATGGGCCGCACCACCCTGATCCTCGTCACCTCCACCGTCTCCGCGCGCCAGTGGAAGGCCGAGCTGCTGCGGCGCACCTCGCTCACCGAGGAGGAGATCGGCGAGTACTCGGGCGCGTCCAAGGAGATCCGTCCCGTCACCATCGCCACCTACCAGGTGCTCACGATGAAGCGGAAGGGCGTCCACCCGCACCTCGAGCTCGTGAGCGCCCGGGACTGGGGCCTCATCGTCTACGACGAGGTCCACCTGCTGCCGGCCCCCGTGTTCCGGATGACCGCCGATCTGCAGGCCCGTCGGCGCCTGGGCCTCACGGCGACGCTCGTGCGGGAGGACGGCCGCGAGGGCGAGGTGTTCTCGCTGATCGGCCCCAAGCGCTACGACGCCCCGTGGAAGGACATCGAGGCCCAGGGGTACATCGCCCCGGCCGTGTGCACCGAGGTGCGCGTGAGCATGACCCGCGAGGAGCGCATGCTCCACGCGGGCGCTGAGGCCGACGACCGCCACCGCCTCGCCGCGGCGCATCCCGGCAAGCTCGACGTGGTCGAGCGCCTGGCCGCGCGCCACGCCGGCGAGGGCCTGCTCGTGATCGGCCAGTACCTCGACCAGCTCGAGGAGATCGCCGAGCGCCTGGACTGCGACCTCATCACCGGGAGGACCCCCGTGAAGAAGCGCCAGGAGCTGTTCGACGCCTTCCGCACGGGCACGATCGACCGCCTCGTGGTCTCCAAGGTCGCGAACTTCTCGATCGACCTGCCCGAGGCGAGCGTCGCGGTCCAGGTCTCCGGAGCCTTCGGCTCCCGCCAGGAGGAGGCCCAGCGCCTCGGCCGGCTGCTGCGCCCCAAGGCCGACGGCCGCGAGGCGCATTTCTACACCGTGGTCACGCGTGACACCCAGGACCAGGAGTTCGCCGCGCACCGCCAGCGCTTCCTCGCCGAGCAGGGCTACGCGTACTCGATCCTGGACGCGGAGGACCTGCCCGTCGGCTGACACCGCGGGGGACAGCGCCCGCCGCACCCGCAGGTCCGAGGTCGAGAGGGCCGCGGTGACTACAGTGGACGCTGTCCCGTGCGGCCCTGGGCCGCGCCCGTCTTCCCCGAGGAGCCCGCGATGACCTCCCCCGACGACTCCACCCCCACCACCCCGCGCGAGCCGCGCCCGAGCGGCGCCCCCGAGAGCCCCGCAGCGGGCACGACCGGCGGCCTCGACGCCCCCACCTCGCCGGAGACGTCACGCTCGCGGGAGACCTCGCGCGAGGGCGGTCAGAAGGCCCCGGGCGGCAGGGACGCCACCTCCGGCCGCACCGGCACGGCGCCCCGCGAGCAGGTCTCGGACGTCCCGACCTCCGGCAAGCGCACGGCAGGCGTGTGGATCGCCCTCGTGCTCGGCGCCATCGTGCTGATCCTGCTGCTCGTGTTCATCCTGCAGAACAACCACGCGGCGAACTTCCACTACTTCACCGCCGACTTCTCGCTGCCGCTGGGCGTCGCCATGCTGCTCGCGGCGATCGCCGGCGCCCTGGTGATGGCGCTGGTCGGCTCCGTGCGCATGTTCCAGCAGAGCCGCACCATCAAGAAGCTGCGCAAGCAGCAGGGCAAGATCCAGAGCATGCTGGACCGCTGAGCCGGCGCCCCGTCGGCCCGATCCCCGCGGGTGAGCCCGGGCTCCGCTCCGGGATCCTGCCCCGGAACGTGTCCGGGATCTCCCGGGAAACCGACCTGGACGTGCGCTGTGCACAGCGCACGTCCAGGGAACTCCCACCCATCCGGTTCACGGTGGAGCCATGACCACAGACCAGGATCAGAACTTCGAGGCCCGTCTGCTCGTGGTGGACGATGAGCCGAACATCCGCGACCTGCTCGCCACCTCGCTGCGCTTCGCGGGCTTCGAGGTCTTCACCGCCTCGACCGGGAACGAGGCCATCCGCGAGGCCACCGAGCACCAGCCGGACCTCGTGGTCCTGGACGTGATGCTCCCCGACATGGACGGCTTCACCGTCACCCGGCGCCTGCGCGACCGCGGGGAGCAGTACCCGATCCTCTTCCTCACCGCGAAGGACGACACCAAGGACAAGGTGCAGGGCCTCACGGTGGGCGGCGACGACTACGTCACCAAGCCCTTCAGCCTCGAGGAGGTCGTGGCCCGCATCCGCGCCGTGCTGCGGCGCACGCACGGCGGCGCCGAGGACACCGTCGAGAGCGCGCTGGTCGTGGGCGACCTGAGCCTCGACGAGGATTCGCACGAGGTCTACCGCGGCGAGATCGCCATCGACCTCTCCCCCACCGAGTTCAAGCTGCTGCGCTACCTCATGCTCAACGCCGGCCGCGTGGTCTCCAAGACCCAGATCCTGGACCACGTGTGGGACTACGACTGGTCCGGCGAGGTCGGCATCGTCGAGTCCTACATCTCCTACCTGCGCCGCAAGATCGACGTGATCGGCGACCCGATGATCCACACCAAGCGCGGCATCGGCTACGTGCTGCGCTCTGCCGAGGGCCGCTGATCACCGCCCCGTGTCCTTCCCGACCCTGAACGCCCAGCGCCCCGTGTCCCTGTGGACGCGGCTGGTCACGCTGATCTCGCTCGTGCTGGTGCTGGGCACGCTGCTGACGGGCACGCTGTCCCTCACGCTGCTGCACCGCACCCTCATGCAGTCCAAGGACAGCGAGCTGCGCACGGGCATGCAGGGCATCGTGAGCGTCGCCGCAGCGGGCATCCGGGACTCCGACTCCTCCGACGGAGGCGACGACTCGAACACCGAGGACCACCACGCCTCGTACGCCCCGGTGGACTTCGTCGTCGCCGTCCACGACGACGACGGCAAGCAGATCTACCGCAACGACAACTACCACGACGACAGCTCGGTGGACCTCACCTTCCCCGCCTGGACCGTCGCCCAGGTGAAGGAGCAGAGCGGGCAGCCGTTCACCATGATCGACACCGACGGCAACCGCTGGCGGGTCCGGGCCATGGTGAACACCGGGACCGCGGGCGGCAGCGTCTTCGTGGCCCTGCCCCTGGACAGCGTGGACCGCACGATGCGGGAGATGGCCCTCGTCATCGTGCTGGTCGGCACGTTCGTGGTGCTCGTGGGCATGGGCGCCGGCGGCTACATGGCCCATCGGGCGCTCGAGCCGCTGCGGGACGTCGAGGAGGTCGCCTCCCAGATCGTCGCCGGCGACCTCTCCCGCCGCGTGCCCGTGACGGACACCAGCCAGGAGGTCAACGCGCTCGCGGTGTCCCTGAACGAGATGCTCGTGCGCCTCGAGCAGTCGTTCGTCGCGCAGGCCGACAGCGAGGAGAAGGCGACGGCCTCCGAGGCCCGCATGCGCCGGTTCGTGGGCGACGCCTCCCATGAGCTGCGCACGCCGCTGGCGGCGATCCGCGGCTTCGGCGAGCTGTACCGGATGGGCGCCCTCAGCGGCGAGGAGAACGTGGCCTCGGCGATGCGCCGCATCGAGGACGAGGCCCGCCGCATGGGCTCGCTCGTGGAGAACCTGCTGCGCCTGGCCCGGCTCGACGAGAACCCCGAGATGGATCTCGAGCCCCTCGACGTCACCGACGCGATCTTCGACGTCGCCCAGGACCTGCGGGCCCTGGACCCCGCTCGTCAGGTCATGGTGGTCTCCCTCTCGGGCACGCCGCTGTCGGTGAGCCCGCACATCCCCGTGGGCGTGCAGGGCGATGAGCCCTCGCTGCGCCAGGTGCTGCTGAACCTCGTGGGCAACACCAACCGCCACACCCCCAAGGGCTCCCCCGTGGAGATCGCCGTGGGACGCGAGGACGGCGGGATGGTCGCGATCGAGGTGCGGGACCACGGCGAGGGCATCTCCGAGGACCAGCGCGAGAAGGTCTTCGAGCGCTTCTACCGCACCGACGTCTCCCGGCAGCGCTCGGCCGCCCAGGGCGGCGGCGCGGGCCTGGGGCTCTCGATCGCCGCGACCATCGTCCAGCAGCACCACGGTTCGATCCGCGTGCTCGAGACGCCCGGCGGCGGCGCGACCTTCCGGGTCGAGCTGCAGGCCGCGGACCTCACGCCCGACCAGGTGGTCGTGCCCGATCAGACCAGCAGGATCACCGGCGACGGGGCCGCGGAGGACGACGGGCGGGGCTGAGAGCCGGACTGAGGTGCGGGGCTGAGGGGCCGGGCCGAGGGGCCGGGCCGAGAGCCGGGCCGAGGGGCCGAAGGCGCCGTGCGGTCAGGATTCGTGCCGGATCGGACGGATTTCGGCACGAATCCTGACCGCACGTGCTCCCGGCGCGTGCACACGGCGCGTGCACACGGTGCGTGCACACGGCACGTACACACGGTGCGTACGTCCGGCACGTACTGCCCGAACGAACACGGACTGGCCCGCCGGATCAGGCGCCCGGCCATTCGGGGGCATCGAGCACCTGCCCCACGAAGGTGTGCCCGGTCAGCTGCTGCGAGAGCACGTTCGCGCGGGCGAGGAACTCACGGGCCGCGACGCCTCCGAGCTCGTCGTGCGCCTCGACCCGCACCTGACCGCAGGCGTCGTCGCTGCCGAGCCGGAAGGCGCCCTCGGGCGCCTCACCAACAGGAGGCAGCGGGTCCACGTGCCCTTCGAGGCCCAGCACCAGATCGTGCGGGACCTCGTCGGGCCCGAGTCCCAGCTCCGCGGCGGCGCGGGCCGTGCGCTCGCGCCGTGCCTGCGAGCGGCCGGCACCGGGCACCCGCAGACCGCTCGCGAGCAGACGCCGCGTGAGCTCCTTGTTGCCCACGAACTCGACCCCCGCGGCCTCGAGCCCGGACCTGGCCTGCTCGGGCCAGTCGTAGTGGTCGAGGTCGAAGGACCGCGGGTGCAGGCCTGCACGGGATGCCGCCTCGTGCAGCTCGGCGAGCGAGGCGTCGGAGACCAGGTGACCCCAGAGCGTGCCGTGGCGCTCCCAGCGCGGGGTGTCGGCGAGGACGGTCATAGGCCCATCGTCTCTCACCTGGGGCCGGGCCGTCCGGAGGCCCGGGTCAGATCACGGCCGCGACTGCGAGCAGCACGAAGCCCGTGAAGATGACGCCGACGCGCCCCACGTGCCAGCGGTCCCATCTGCTCAGCAGCGCCCTCCAGTCGCTCGGCGCGCCCCTCTCGTCGCGGTCCCAGGTCCTGACCCTGTTGTTGATCGGCACGAGAAGGACGATCGAGAGCACGATCCCGACGACCAGGAGCACACCGGACGCTCCGGCGAGCACCGTGCGATCCGTCCCCTCGGCCGTGAGAGCGCTGAGCAGGATGAGCAGGATCGCTCCGGCATACCACCAGGGCATGAGCCTCCCCATCACGCGAGCGGAGTCCGCACGGGCGAGAAGTCCGGTCTCTCCCGGAAGCCGGGAGAAGAGCGGAGCGGCGATCGCTGCGACCATGAGCTCGACGCCGACGAGCGTACCGGTGACGACGAGGGCGAGTGCAAGAAGTGCGATGTGCATCGGTCCACCGTCCCAGCGTGATGACATGACGTGAAGTACTGACGGGAATGTCAGCGCTATCGTCAACCGCATGGAGACACGACACCGTCCGTCCCTCGCCGGGGACTGCCCCGTCGACGCCGCCCTCGAGGTGATCCGGGGCCGGTGGAAGGGCACAATCCTGTGGCGCCTCGAAGACGGCCCCATGCGCACATCAGACCTGCGTCGCAGCATCGCCGGCATCACTGAGCGGATGCTCATCCGGCATCTTCACGAGCTCGTCGCCGATGGGATCCTCGAACGTGAGGACGCGGGGACGATCCCGCCGCACGTCACCTATCGGCTCTCGGAGTACGGCCGAACGCTCGCTCCCATCGTGTGGGACCTGTGCCGTTGGGGTCGACTGCACCAGGAGCGCCGCGCCACGGAGAGCCTGTGACACCGCGGCTCCACGAGCTCAGGCGCCCGGCGCTCCCTGGGGGTCCGGCGTGCTCTGGTGGTGGCGCAGCAGCCAGGTCCCGTCGACCCGCACCCACAGCGAAGAGCGCCGCTGGGTGCCGCGGGCGTCGGAGGTGACGAAGCGCAGCAGCACGACGCCGTCAGAGATCTCCTCGGCGATGAACTCGCGCGCGCGCAGACCCGGCACCGGGGCGAGGACGGCGAGCACCTGCTCGCGATCGTAGGTGCGGCCCGAGGTGCCGATCTCCGTGAAATCGGGGTGCAGCAGCTCGGCCGCGCGCTCGGGGTTCTTGCGCAGGAGATCGCTGAGCAGCACCTGCTCGCGGGCGACGATCTCCTCGAAGGGAGCCGAGTCCGGGTCGGCGGAGGACCGGGTCGACGACGGCGAGGAAGCGCGTGCGGAGGACTCTCCCGCGGAGGACTCTGCGGAGTCCCGAGCCGACGGGCCGCCACTGCCCTGTCCGTCGTCGGCCCCCGCAGCGGAGCGCTCGGGGCCAGCGCTGTCGGCGTCGAAGAGACTGAACAGGTGGTCGACCGAAGCGGCGCCCGGAGGGGTGGCCGACGCGGAGTCGGCGCCGGGATCCGCAGGTGCCGAGCTGTCCGGGGTCAGGCACAGACGCGGGGCGGACGCGGATCCCGTGGCCCCTGAGGCCCCCGTCGCTCTTCCTCCGTCGCCAGACCCCCCGGAGCCGCGGTATCCGGGACCGACGTCGGGGTCCTGCTTCTTGGAGAAGGCGACGGCGGCGCCGTTCGCGCGGCGGTCCGCGGCCTCGTTCATGCGGTGGCCGGCGTGCCCCTTGACCCACTCGAACTCGACGCTGCGGCCGGCGAGCGCCCGGTCGATCGCCTTGAGCAGATCCACGTTCATGACGGGCTTGCCGTCCTTCTTGCGCCAGCCCTTGCGCTTCCAGCCCGGCATCCACTTGGTCACCGAGTTGATGACGTACTGGCTGTCGCACAGCACGTGCAGATGCTGGTCGGCGTCCACCGCGGTCGCCTCGAGCAGGTCGAGGACCGCCTTGAGCTCCCCCATGTTGTTCGTGCCGTGCGGCCACCCGCCGGCCCGCCAGGTCTGATCGTCGATGTACCAGGCCCAGCCCGCCGGACCGGGGTTTCCGAGCGCAGACCCGTCGGCCGCAGCGGTGATCGTCATGGCCCAATCGTTCCACAGCCGGCGGCGGCAGCGATCCCCGGCCGACGCGGAGAGTTGGTCACGCGGAGGTGGTCCCGGTTACCCCGCGGAAGCCCGGGAAGAGTACGGTGACCGGTCGTCGGGGCGCGTCCAGGCTCCGCGAACAAGGAGCATCCATGTCCTCGACCTCTGAGTCGACGCGCGCGACGGCCGCGCCCTCGGTCCGCGAGCTCACGCTGCGCGGCGTGATCCTCGGCGGGCTCATCACCCTCGTCTTCACCGCCGCCAACGTCTACCTGGGGCTGAAGTCCGGGCTGACGTTCGCGACCTCGATCCCCGCCGCGGTGATCTCGATGGCCGTGCTGCGGTTCTTCCGACGCCACAGCGTCGTCGAGAACAACATCGTGCAGACCATCGCCTCCTCTGCGGGCACGCTCTCGGCGATCATCTTCGTGCTCCCGGGCCTCGTGGTCATCGGCTGGTGGAGCGGCTTCCCGTACTGGACCACGGTCGCGCTGTGCGCCGTGGGCGGCCTGCTGGGCGTCATGTACTCGATCCCGCTGCGCCGCGCCCTGGTCACCGGTTCGGACCTCCCCTACCCCGAGGGCGTCGCGGGCGCCGAGGTGCTCAAGGTGGGCGACGCCGAGGGCGGCGCCGAGGAGAACCGGCGCGGTCTGCACGCGATCGTGCTGGGCGGCATCACCTCGGCTGCCTACGCGCTGGTCGCAGCCCTGCAGGCGATCAGCAGCTCCGTCACCGCGGCCTTCCGCATCGGCTCGGGCGGCACCATGATCGGCGCGAGCCTCTCCTTCGCCCTCATCGGCGTCGGCCACCTCGTCGGCATCACCGTGGGCATCGCCATGCTCGTGGGCCTCGTCGTCTCCTACGGCGTGCTGCTGCCCGTCATGTCCAGCGGCCAGCTGCCCGCCACCGGCGCGATCGCCGACGCCGTGGACACCGTCTTCTCGGGCGACGTGCGCTTCGTGGGCGCGGGCGCGATCGCGATCGCCGCGATCTGGACCCTGGTGCGGATCGCGCGACCCATCGTCGGCGGGATCCGCGGATCCCTCGCCTCGACGGTCGCGCGCCGCGGCGGCGGCACCGTCGAGAAGACCGAGCGCGACCTGCCCTTCACGCTGGTCGCCGTGATCACGGTCGTCTCCATGATCCCGATCGGGATCATGCTGTGGCTGTTCGTGAAGGACACCGCGCTCGTGCACAGCGCCGGCGGCCTGATCGCCGTGTGCATCCTCTACGTGCTGATCGCGGGCCTGCTCGTCGCCTCCGTGTGCGGGTACATGGCCGGGCTCATCGGCTCCTCGAACTCGCCGATCTCGGGCGTGGGCATCCTGGTCGCGATCACCGCGGCGCTCGTCATCAAGCTCGTGCACGGCTCCGACCCCTCGCAGACCGCGGCGCTGGTCGCCTTCACCCTGTTCACGACCGCGATCGTGTTCGGCATCGCCACGATCTCCAACGACAACCTGCAGGACCTCAAGACCGGTCAGCTGGTCGGCTCGACCCCGTGGAAGCAGCAGGTCGCGCTCGTGATCGGCGTGGGCTTCGGCTCGCTGATCATCCCGCCGGTGCTCGGGCTCATGTCCACGGCCTTCGGGTTCCAGGGCGCCCCCGGCGCCGGGCCCGACGCGCTGGCCGCCCCGCAGGCCACGCTCATCGCGTCGCTGGTCAAGGGAATCTTCGGCGGGGATCTCGACTGGGGCCTGATCGGCCTGGGCGCCCTCATCGGCCTGGTCGCGATCATCGTCGACGAGGTCCTCAAGGCCCGCAGCTCGCGCCTCGCGCTGCCGCCGCTGGGCGTCGGCATGGGGATGTACCTGCCGATGAGCACGACCCTGCTCATCGTGGTCGGCGCCGTGATCGGCCTGTTCTACGGGCGCTGGGCCAAGCGCTCGAAGCGTCCCGAGCTCGCCGGGCGTCTGGGCACCCTGCTCGCGACCGGCATGATCGTGGGCGAGAGCCTGTTCGGCGTGGTCTTCGCGGGCATCGTCGCCGCGACGGGGAAGGATGCCCCGCTCGCGATCGTCGGCGACGGCTTCGCGACCCCGGCGATGATCCTCGGCGTCATCGTGTTCGTGATCGCCACCGCGGCGCTCTACCGCACCGTGGGCCGCAGCGCCGGACGGGAGATCGTCGAGAAGTGAGGGCGGGCCCGGTCGGGCCGGCCGCATGGGTTGGGCCGACGGGATCAGGCGGTGCGTTCTCCAGCGTCGACGCGGCGCTTCCGCGGGCGCGAGGGCGCTGAGCCCCCGTCCTGCGAATCCAGTTCACGGATCCACTGGCGCACGCCGCGGCGGAGCACGAACGCCCCGATCAGTGCGATCACGCAGGAGACGATCACTCCGATCCAGGTCGCCGCGGCTGCGGCGACGGGCGCCGATGCGACGGCGAGGCTCAGCGGGAGCACGACGACCATCGAGATGAGCGAGATGATCATGGCCGCTCCGATGTAGGTGAGGATGCTGAGCACGAACATCGAGATGCCCGGCCTGCGCGTCGTGCACTCCCGTCCCAGAACGATCGCCGCGAGCACGAGTATCGCGCAGGATCCAGCGATGCTCGCGACCAGTGAGCCCACGAGGCTCCAGCCCGTCGGGACGGCGTCATCCATGATCGGCGTGTGCCCGCTCAGGACCGTGAGCGCGGTCCCCGCGGCGGAGACGAACACCATCAGGGCGGATTCGAGGGCGACGAGCGCGACGCGGCCGTGGACGCGGTCGGCGCGGGACATCCCCAGGCTCGCCCACAGCTCGGTGCGGGAAGCCGTGTCCTGGCGGCCGTAGCGGTACCAGGCCAGCACTCCCCACACGGGCGCGATGCTCGCCATTGCATCGGTGACGGTCACCGCCAGGACGAGCGCGATCACGGACAGGATCACCGTGCCGGCGAAGGTCTCGGAGTTCAGTCGCATGTCCGCCGCCAGGGCGCGGCGCCATGCGGAGGTGCGGGCCGGACCGTCGCCCTGCACGGGTCGAGAAGGTCGCGCACCGTGTGCGGGTGCTGCCTCGTGTGCGGTCATGCTGTCCCCTCCTTCGTCGTGCGGTGCGTGCGTGCTCTCGACGCCGCCGCCCGCAGCGGATACGTGACCAGGTCGCTCAGCTCGGGCCGATGCAGCTGGGTCTCGGTGTCGAGCCCGACGGCGTCCTCGGCGGCGATCAGCGCCCAAGTGGTCCCGCTGATCTCCTCCGGGCCGATGAGCCCGGGCAGGTCGTTCCCCTGGGTCGCGGGCGCGGGAGCTCCCAGCACCAGGAAGTCGTCCTTCAGGTCCTCGACGGATCCTTCGAGCACTGCGACGCCGTCGGCCATGACCACGAGGTGGTCGATGAAGCGGTCCATGCCGTCCAGGTCGTGCGTGCTCAGCAGCAGGGAGCGCCGCTCCCGCGCCAGGAGGTCGCGCAGGATGTCCACGAGGCGCTCCCTCGCGAGAGGATCCAGACGCGCGAGCGGCTCGTCGAGGATCAGCAGCCGAGGATCCTGCGCGAGGGCCGCGCTCACGCCGAAGAGCGCCGCCTGCCCGTCGGACAGGTCCTGCAGCCGGCGGTCCATCGGGACGCCGAACGACCGCAGCCGGCGGCCGAAGTCCCGCACCGAGAAATCGGGGATCGCCGCCCGGCGCAGGCGCGCCACGTGGTGGGCGGTCCAGTGCTCCGGGTAGCCGTGCGGATCGGGCACCGACGCGAGCCCTTCGGGCGGGGCCGTCCGCGCCGCGCCCTGCTCGATCCCGAGCACCTCGGTCCGACCGGAGGTCGCACGGATGGCGCCCTCGATCGCTCGGAGGGCCGTGGTCTTGCCCGCTCCGTTCGCCCCGACCAGGCCCGTGACCTGGCCGGCGGGAGCCGTGAACGTCAGCCCGCGCAGCGCGCGGATGGGATCGCCGTACGGCTTCTCCAGGCTGGGGATGCTCACGCCGAGACCGCGGACGGCGACGGCGGGGGCCGATGCCCCCTCGTCTTCCGCGCCGACCTGCGTCTCCGTGCGGTCCGAATCAGCGGGCACGGACGGCGTGCGGCCCGGTTTTGTGAGGCCCGATCCTGTGCGGCTCGGTCCTGGGCGCCTCGGGCTCATCGTTCCTCCTCGATACGTCGGCCGAGCATCGTGAGCAGCGTCGCGTCGTCGATCCCGCCCGAGCGCGCCGCGTCGACCGCCTCGCCGAGCGACCGCTCGATGCGGTCCAGTGCGCGTGCGCGCAGCTCGTCGGGGTCCTGGGCGCGTACGAACACGCCCTTGCCGCGGACCGAGTCGGCGAGGCCGTCGGCCACGAGCTCGTTGTAGGCGCGGGTGGTGGTGATGACGCTGACCCGCAGGTCGCGAGCGAGCGTGCGGATCGAGGGCAGGGCCTCGCCGCTCGCGAGCTCGCCGCTGAGGATCGCGGCGGCGAGCGCGGCGCGGATCTGCTCGTAGATCGGATCGGAGGATCCCGGATCGATGTGCAGCTGCATCCTGCTCGCCCCCTCCCCTGCTCCGGCGGTGCCGCGTGTGCTTACTGTCTATATGCGCTATAGACAGTAAGCACGGTCTTCGGTCGCGTCAAGGGGTCAGGGGATCCGGGCGACGGTCATCCCGGTCGACGTCGGCGCTCTGCCGAGCCCGACGAGGGCCTCCGGCAGGTCCTCCAGACCGATGATCGACCCCAGGTGCGCGGCGGGATCCAGGCGTCCGTCGGCGATCTCCTCGAGCAGCGCCCGGTACTCCCCCGCCGCCAGGCCGTGGCTGCCCAGCACCTGCAGCTCGAGGCCGATCACGCGACCCATCGGCAGCGCGGGGTCCGCGTCCTCGCCCAGCAGCAGCCCCACCTGCACGTGACGTCCGCGGGGGCGCAGGGAGCGGATGCCCGCGGCCGCGGTGCGCGCGGATCCGAGCGCGTCGATCGTGACATCGGCGCCGCCGCCGCTCGCCGCGAGCAGCCGCTCGACGAGGTCATCGACCTCCTCGTCGGGAGCGGTCGGCACGGGCTCGGCGCCGAGCGCCCGGGCCGCCTCGAGGGCTCCGGGCGAGACGTCCACGGCGAGCACGCGCGCGCCCGCCGCCACCGCGATCTGGATGACGGAGAGCCCGACGCCGCCGCACCCGAGCACCACCACGCTCTCCCCGTCGCGCACGCGGGCCTGGGTGCGCACGGCGTGGAACGCGGTGCCGAAGCGGCAGCCGAGCCCCGCGGCGGCGAGCATGTCGATGCCGTCGGGCAGGGCGACGAGGTTGTGGTCCGCCTCGATCACGACGACCTGCTCGGCGTACGAGCCGGGCAGGTCGAAGCCGGGCTGGTGCTGGTCGGGGCACACCTGGGTGGCTCCCGCGCGGCACTGCGCACAGCGGCCGCAGGACAGGATGAACGGCGCGGTCACACGGTCGCCCACGTGGAACCGGGTGACCTCGGGGGCGACCTCGCGGACCACGCCGGCGAACTCGTGCCCGGGGGTGTGCGGAAGCGAGACGGAGTCGTCGTGCCCCTGCCAGGCGTGCCAGTCGCTGCGGCACACGCCCGTCGCGCGGACCTCGATCACCGCCCCGCGCGGCGGGCACGCGGGGTCCTCCACCTGCTCGACGCGGGGCGGGGTGCGGAAGGCGTCGTAGCGCACGGCTCTCATGGAGCCATCGTGCCGCACAGGGGCCGCGGCGCATTCCGCCGTCTCGCCGGGGCCGGGCGGGGCCGACGCCCGACGAGACGCGCGCCCGTCACTCCTCCTCGTACGCGGCCCTCTTCTCCTGCACCGCGCGCAGGCGGGCGAGGTCGAGCTTGCGGCCGCGCTGGAAGTCCACGACGCCGTTCTTCTCCTGGAACACGTCGGTGAGCTGCGTGTAGCAGTAGGCGAACATGAGCGGGTCGCCCAGCAGCACGTCCGTGAGGCCCTCGAAGCGCTCGTAGAGCTCCTCCTCGCTCGAGATCCGCTGCCCGTAGCCCCACGACTGGGAGGCGTTGTTGCCGGCCTCGCGGGCGGCGCGCGCCGCCTCCTCGGCGTTCCACCAGATGCCGCCGTACTCGGAGACGAAGTAGGGCTGCCCCTCGTAGTCCAGGGAGAAGGAGCCGTCCGCGAAGGGCAGCTCGCCGTCGCCGAGATCGCGGCGGTTGGCGAAGGGACGCCCCTCGGCGAGGCCGGACTGCTCCGTGCGGAAGCGCTCGGGATCCTGCTCGTAGGAGTGGGAGTCGAAGACGTCGGCCCCGCGCACGCGGTGCGAGTAGCCGGAGGTGTCGAGCACCGGGCGGGTGGGGTCGGCGAGCTTCGTCGCGTCGTACATCGCCTGGGTGACGTCGTCGAGCTGGGTGATGCGATCGTGGCGCACCTGGTGGGTCTCGTTCAGGGGGCACCAGCCCACGATCGCGGGGTGGTTGATGTCCCGGCGCACCGCCTCGACCCACTGGCCGATGAACGCCGCAGTGGGCTGCTGGTTGTCGCCCGTCGGCCCGCGCCCGGAGACGCCCCAGTCGCCGAACTCGCCCCAGACCAGGTAGCCGTGGACGTCGGCCCAGAAGAGCATGCGCTCCTCGAAGACCTTCTGGTGCAGGCGCGCGCCGTTGAAGCCGGCCTCGAGGGAGAGGCGCACATCGCCCTTGATCGCCTCGTCCGACGGGGCGGTCATGAAGGTGTCCTCCCACCAGCCCTGGTCCAGGACCAGGCGCTGGAAGACCTTCTCGCCGTTGATGCGGAACTCGTGGTCGCGCAGCGAGGTCGAGCGCAGGCCGGTGTAGGAGCGGACCGTGTCCAGGACGGCGCCGCCGTCGGCCACGAGGCGCAGCTCGAGGGAGTAGAGCTGCGGGTCGCCCGGGCCCCAGACGCGCACCTGGTCCTCGGGGACCGTGATCTCGAGGTGCGGGGCGAGGTCGAGGTCCGCGCGGACCTCGGCGCTCGCGACGGCGCCGCCGCCGACCTCGCCGAGCACGGCCTCCAGACGGGTGCCGGGGGTGCTGCGCGAGAGCGGGACGTCGATCGCGAAGGAGTGGGAGGCGAGCGAGGGGACCACGCGCAGCGAGCGGATCGCGTCCTCGGGGACGCCCTCGAGCCAGACCGTCTGCCAGATGCCGGTGACCCGGTGGTAGGTCGCGTGGCTCGCCTCGTAGAAGACCGACTGCTTGCCGCGCGCCTGCAGGTCGTGGCGGGAGTCGCGAGCGCGCACGACGATCTCGACGCTGCCCCCGGCGGACACGACGCCCGAGAGGTCCGCGTCGAAGGGCGTGAAGCCGCCGCGGTGGCGGGCGACCTCGACCCCGTCGGCCCAGACCGTCGCGTCGTGGTCGACGGCGCCGAAGTGCAGCACCGGCCGCAGCCCCTCCCAGCTCGCGGGCACGCTGACCGTGCGGCGGTACCAGACGGCCTCCATGAAGTCGCGGTCGCCGATGCCGGAGGCCGGCGACTCCGGCGGGAAGGGCACGAGGATCTCGGTGGCGAGCTCGCGCTCGAGCAGTCCGCGCTCGCGGCCTGTGTCGCCGCGGTCGATCTCGAACTGCCAGGTGCCGTTGAGGTTCAGCCAGGCCTCGCGCTGCAGCTGCGGGCGCGGGTGCTCAGGGCGCGGTACGTCGCCGGTCGGGACGTCGCCGGATCCGTCCGACGACGGGGCGTCCAGCGCGGCGGCGAGCTCGTCGGCGCGGGCGAAGAGGTCGGTCAGGTGCGAGGGCAGCTCGGGCACGGCGTGCTGGTCGCTCGCGGGGCTCTGCTCGGGTGCGGTCACGGTGGTCCTTCCATCGGCGCTGATCGGCGGGCCGGACGGCGCCGGCACCTCAAGTCAACACCGCCGCGCTCCGGATTGCAACGTGGGAAACACGGATGGTCAGCGACGCGGCCCTGCGGAGCTCTCGCGCGCCACCAGGCGATAGGGGACGACGTGCTCTCCCCCGTCGGGCTCCCCTTCTCCTGGCCCACCGGGGTCCGATCCTCCCGGGCCGATCGCGGCGTCGAGGGTCGCGGCGATGAGGTCGTCGAGGTCCGGGGCGATCGAGCTCAGCGCGGGGTGGGCGTGCCGCGCTCCGGGGGTGTCGTCCCAGCCCACCACCCCGACGTCCCCGGGGACGTCGAGGCCGGACTCTCGCAGGCCCGCGAGGGCACCGATCGCGAGCTGGTCGTTGGCCGCGGAGATCGCGTCGAACGCGACGCCGCGCTGGACGAGGTCGAGCACTGCGCGCCGCCCCTCGGCCATGTCCCAGGCGCCCACGTGCGCGATCCGCTCCGGGTCGCTCGCGATGCCGCTCGCCCGGCAGGCGGCGCGGAAGCCCGCGAGGCGGTCGGTGCCGGCGGAGCGCTGCTCGGACTCCCCGCCCAGGAAGACGGGTCGGCGATAGCCGCGCTCGACCAGGTGGCGGACCACGTCGGCCGAGGCCTCGACGTTGTCGACGGCGACGTGGGTGACGCCCTCGGCGCTCAGCAGGTGCTCGCCGAGCAGCACGAGCGGCGGGCCGTCCCCGCGGTCCCGGATCTCGACGGGGTCCAGCGCCTCCGGGGAGATCACGACCGCGTCGACCGGACGGCTGATGCGTCCGCGCACGTGGGCGCGCTCGACCTCGCCCCGGCCCAGCGACAGCTCGACGCTCACGGTGTACCCGCGCTCCTTGGCCGCGACGTGCAGCATCTGTGCGAGCTGGGCGAAGTAGGGGTTGGAGAGCTCGGGCAGCACGAGGGCGATGGTGTGCGTCGGGCCGCCGCGCAGCTCCCGGCCGATCGTGTTCGGCACGTAGCCGAGCTCGCTGATGGCCCGTTCGACCCGCTCACGGGTCTCGGGCCGCACGACGGGCCGGTCGTTGACGACGTTGGAGACCGTCTTCCACGAGACCCCGGCGGCCTTCGCCACGTCCTTGATGCTCACGCGCCTGGCCATCGCGCACCGCCTTCCTGCTGTTCCGGAGGCCGTCCGCCCCGGCCCCGGTGATCCGCCGAGGATACCGGCCGCGCGCTCCCTCCAGGTGCGTTGCTCACATCGGGACCCGCAGATGGGGGTGAACGGCGCGGACGGCCGTAGGCTGGTGGCTTCGTGTGCCGTCCCACCTGCCATGGCACCGCGCCTCGCCGTGCACTGCGCGACGACGGCGGCGCGCCGTCCGCGCGCAGCCCCGGGGAGCCTCCCCGTCGGGCACGTCCCCGGGCCCTGCCCGTCGGACGCCGACCGGGTCTCCCCCGTCGGACCAGCGGACCGCAGCGCGCAGGGCGGGACCGCGTCCTCTAGAACGGAAATCCGTGACCTCCACTGACTTCGCGCGCCTCGGCGTGCCCTCGCACCTCATCGACGCCCTCGCCCCGCAGGGCATCACCACCCCCACCCCCATCCAGTCCGCGACCCTCGGCGACTCCCTCGCCGGCCGCGACGTGCTGGGCCGCGGCCGCACCGGCTCCGGCAAGACCTATGCCTTCGGCCTGCCGCTCGTCGCCCGCCTCGAGCAGGACGCGCGCAAGCGCCGCGCCCGCTTCCCGCGCGCGCTCGTGCTGGCCCCGACCCGCGAGCTCGCCGCGCAGATCGACCAGTCGCTGACCCCGCTGCTGCGCGCCGCGAACCTGCGCAGCACCGTCGTCTTCGGCGGCGTCGGCCAGAAGCCCCAGGTCGACGCGATCGGCCGCGGCGTCGACGTGCTCGTCGCCTGCCCGGGCCGCCTTCTGGACCTCATGGGCCAGGGCCACGTGGACCTCGGTGCCGTCGAGATCACCGTGCTCGACGAGGCCGACCACATGGCCGACATGGGCTTCCTGCCGATGGTCCGCCGGATCCTCGCCAAGACCCCCGCGAAGGGCCAGCGCATGCTGTTCTCCGCGACCCTGGACCAGGGCGTCCAGAAGCTCGTCAAGGAGTTCCTGCACTCCCCCGTCACCCACTCGGCCGATCCGGAGACCAGCCCGGTCTCGACGATGGAGCACCACGTGCTCGAGGTCGGCGCGGATGCGAAGTTCGACGTGCTGCGCGATCTCGCGGCGGCGCCCGGACGCACCATCCTCTTCACCCGCACCAAGCACGGTGCGAAGAAGCTCGCCCAGAAGCTGAGCCGCTCGGGCGTGGCCGCCGTGGAGCTGCACGGCAACCTCTCCCAGGGCGCCCGCACCCGCAACCTCGAGGCCTTCGGCTCGGGGACCGCGAGCACGCTGGTCTCCACCGACATCGCCGCCCGCGGCATCCACGTGGACGACGTCGCCCTGGTCGTGCACGCGGACCCGCCGGTCGAGCACAAGGCGTACCTGCACCGCTCGGGCCGCACCGCGCGCGCCGGCGGCTCCGGCACCGTGATCACCGTGCGCACGCCCGACCAGAAGAAGGACGTGCACGACCTCATGCGCAAGGCCCGCATCACGCCGGCCCAGCACGAGGGCGTGGTCGTCACGAGCCCCGTGCTGAGCGAGCTCGCCCCCGGCGAGCGCGTCTTCACCGAGCCCGCGCCGGCCCCGGCGCAGCAGCCCCAGCAGGGCGGCGGACGCGGCCAGGGTGGTCGTGGGCAGGGCGGTCGTGGTCAGGGCGGCGGTCGCGGTCAGGGCGGTCGCGGCAGCGGCGGCGGTCGCTCCTCCGGGGGCCGCGGTCGCGGCGGCCAGGGCGGCCGCGGACAGGGCTCCCAGGACGGCCGCTCCGGCGACGGCTCGCGCTCCGGCCAGGACGGTCGCTCGGGTCAGGGGTCGCGTTCGGGGCAGGGATCGCGCTCGGGCCAGGGCTCGCGCGGTCGCGGCCGCGGCGGCCGCTCGGGCTCCGGCTCGGTGACCTCCTACTCGACCTCGAGCTCCGGCGAGGGCTCGTCGCGCCGCTCCGGCGGGCTCGCGGCCTTCTCCTCGGGCCGTCGCGGCTGACGCCGGACGCGCCCGGCCCGTCTCGGGTCCGGGCGCCCCGGGGCGCATCATGGCTCGCAGCATCGCGGAGATCCTCGTCGAGGCCCGGCGCGGCACGGCGCGCGTGGCGCCGAGAGATCTGCCCGGGCGACTGCACGACGGCGCCCGGGTGATCGACGTGCGCACGCCCTGGACGCGCGACGCCGAAGGCCACATCCCCGGAGCGATCGTGGTCGAGCACACCGTCATGCTCTGGCGGCTGGACCCCGTCAGCCCGAGCCGCATGGCCGACGGGCCGAGCTACGACGACGACGTCATCGTCGTGTGCAACGAGGGCTTCTCCTCCTCGCTCGCCGCGCGCGACCTGCGCGAGCTCGGCTTCTCCCGGGCGACGGACCTCGAGGGCGGCTTCCGCGCGTGGGCCGAGCAGGGCCTGCCCGTCGAGCCGGAGCCCACGCGGTACGTGACCTGACGGCGAGCTGCGCCGTCGCGTAGTGTGCGGAACCGGAGCGCTCGAGGGAACGCGAGCGCAGGAGCGCGATCGCGTGCGCGGACGCCTGCACGAGAGGGAGCCATGAGCCAGTCGCCGCTGGACGGACCGGAGCCCAGGAGACGACCCCACCCGGTGATCCCGGGCCAGGTCGTCCATCATCACGCCCCCGACGAGCCGCGGCGCGACGTCGATCCCTATGCCGTCGCCGGGCCGCGGGCCGACGCCCCGGCGACGGCCGGCAGTGCCATGCAGCCCTTCGCAATCCCGCAGGCCCCGCTGGCCCCGCAAGCCCCACCCGGATACGGTCCGCCGCCCATGGTCATCCTGCCCGAGAAGAGCGTCGGCGTGGCCTTCGTGCTCACGTTCTTCTTCGGCGTGTTCGGGATGCTCTACGCGACGGTCGGCGGGGCGCTGATCCTGATGGGGATCACCTTCGGACTGATCCTGGTCTCGGCCGCCGTGATCGGCGTCCTCTCGATCCTCACGATGGGGGTCGGGGCCGTCCTGTTCGGCCTGGTCCCGCTGATCGGCGTCGGCGCCTGGATCACGAGCATGATCTGGGGCTGCACCGCTGCCTCGAACCACAATCAGCGGGTGCGCGCGCAGTACGCGCAGATGGCCGCTCGGCAGCACCACCAGCAGTCTGCGCAGTACGCGCAGCCCCCGCGGCCGATGGGCGCCTGACGCGGCGCTGACCTCGGTATTCCCTGCGTCGGCGCTCGAGTGCTCACAGCACCCAGCACCCGCCTCCGGGCGCGGCGTAGCCTCGGGCCATGAGCACCCCCATGCCCGAGACCGCCGGCCCGTCCTCGCCCTCCGCGGCGCCCGCGCACACCCCGCACGTGCCGCTGTCGATCCTCGACCTGGTCCCGATCTCCGAGGGGATGGACGCCCGCGAGGCCATCGGCCACGCGATGAGCTCCGCCCAGCTCGCCGACCGTCTGGGCTTCGCCCGCTACTGGTTCGCCGAGCACCACAACACGATCTCCCTGGCCTCGAACGCGACCAGCCTGCTCATCGGCCAGGCCGCGCAGCTGACCGAGCGGATCCGCGTGGGCTCGGGCGGCGTCATGCTGCCCAACCACTCCCCGCTCTCGGTCATCGAGCAGTTCGGCACCCTGGTCCAGATGCACGGTGATCGCATCGATCTGGGGCTGGGCCGCGCGCCCGGCACCGACCCGCTCACCGCGCAGCTGCTCGCGCGCACGTCGGCCGAGCCGGAGGCGTTCATCGCCGCGGTCGAGCAGATGCGCGACTGGTCGCGCACCGAGCAGCCGACGGGCCTGCGGATCGCCGCCCCGGTCGCCGAGGGCACCGAGGTCGCCATGTGGATCCTCGGCTCGACGTCGAACGGCGCGCAGCTCGCCGGTCGCCTCGGCATGCCCTTCTCCGTCGCCTCGCACTTCTCGCCCTTCGGGGTCGAGCAGGCGCTGGACGCCTACCGCCGGACCTTCGACGCGGACGCCGAGTCCGCCCAGATCGACGCCCCGCACACGATGGTCGGCGTGAACGTCCTGGTCGCACCCACGGACGAGGAGGCCCAGCACCTGTTCACCTCGGCGCAGCAGGGTTTCCTGGGCATCCTGCGCGGCGAGCGCACGAAGGTGAAGCCGCCCCGGGATCTCGAGGGCCTCGCCGACCCGGCGCTGCTCGCGAAGGTCGACCAGACGCTCTCCGTGCGCGCCGTCGGCTCCCCGCGCACGGTCGTCGCGCAGCTCGAGTCCCTCGTCCGCGCCACCGGGGCCGACGAGCTCATCGTCACCGGGCAGGTCTTCGATCCCGCCCATCGCGAGCGCTCGCACGAGCTCCTCGCCGAGGCCTGGGGCATGGGCGGATGACGCCCGTCGGCCGCTGAACACGCCCGCCTGCCGCTGATCGTCGGTCGGCGGGCGATGCTCGTCAGCCGGCGGCGTCGAGCAGGCCGAACCAGCCCGGGAGGGCGAGGGAGACCTGCGGGACGAACACCACGACGAGAAGGCCCACGACGAGCGCGAGGAAGAACGGCAGCAGCGCGCGGATCACCTTCTCGATGGGGACTCCTCCCACCTTGGCCCCGACGAACAGCACGTTGCCCACGGGCGGGGTGATGGTGCCGACGCACAGGTTGAAGGTGATCATCATGCCGAAGTGCAGCGGGTCCACTCCGAGCTCCTGCGCGATCGGCAGGAAGATCGGCGTGAAGATCAGGATCGCCGGGGTGGGGTCCATGAACGTGCCCACGATCAGCAGGATCACCATCATCAGCAGCAGGACGACGGTCTTGGAGGCCGCGAGCCCCAGCAGGGCCGAGGAGATCGTCTGCGGGATCGTCGCGTAGCTCAGCACCCAGCTGAGCGCGGAGGAGACCGCGACCAGGAGCATCACCACGGCCGTCGTGCGCGCCGAGGCCGCGATCACCGTCGGGAGCTTCGCGATCGTCAGCTGACGGTAGGCGAAGCCGAGCACGAGGCAGTAGGCGACCGCGATCACCGCCGACTCGGTGGCGGTGAAGAACCCGGCGAGCAGTCCGCCGATCACGATCACGATCATGAGCACGGCCGGGAGGGCGCGCAGGAGGGTCTTCGCGCCCAGCGCGAAGCCGATCCGCTCTCGCGCACCGCGCAGCTCGGGCCGACGGCGCGCCGCGATCAGCACGACCGCGAGGCAGGCGACGACCCAGACGAGGCCCGGGCCGTAGCCCGCGACGAAGAGCGCCGCGACGGAGGTCGAGGAGACCAGGGAGTACACGATGAGCGTGTTCGAGGGCGGGATCAGCATCCCCGAAGGCGCCGAGGCCACGTTGACCGCGGTCGAGAACGCCGGGTCGTAGCCCTCGCGCCGCTGCCGCGGGCCCATGGTCGTGCCGATCGCCGCGGCGGAGGCCACGGCGGCTCCCGAGACCGAGCCGAAGAGCGCGTTGGCCACCACGTTGGTCTGGGCGAGAGAGCCCGGCAGGCGGCCCACGATGACCTTCGCGGCGTCGATGAGCCGTTCGGCGATGCCCCCGGTGTTCATCAGATTGCCCGCAAGCACGAAGAACGGGATCGCGAGCAGGGTGAAGGAGTTCGCGCCGGTGAAGATGCGCTGAGCCGAGACGAACACGGCGGGCTCGGGCCCGACGACGGCGACCAGCGCGGCGACCGAGGGCAGTCCGATCGCGACGGCGATCGGTGCCCCCAGCAGGATGAGGATGATGATGCCGATCACCAGGATGGTGCCGGCGAGCAGTGCGGGATCCATGTCAGCCCTCCTCGGCCGGTCGTGCGAGGTCGTCGGCGAGCTCCTGGGCCTGCTGCTCCTCGGCGTCCGCGGCCGGGAGGACGTCCCGTCCACGGGCGGCGGCCACGGCGTCGTCGAGCGCGAAGAGCGCGATCAGCAGGCCGGAGACCGGCAGGGCCAGATACATCTGGCCCACGCTCAGCGGGATCCCCGGGATCACCTGGTCCCAGGAGATGAGGACGCCGCGCATGCCTCCCCAGACCAGGGCGAGCAGTGCGAAGACGAGGATGGCGAGCTGCACCAGCACCAGGACGGTGCGCCGTGCGGGGGCCGGCAGCCGGGTGGCCACGACGTCGACCGCGACGTGGCCGCGCTCGCCGAACACCAGGGCGATCGCGAACAGCGAGAGCCACACGAAGAGGTACTGGGCGACGGTGGTCGACCAGGTGCTGGGGTGCTGGAGGACCTGGCGGGAGACCACCTGCCACATCACGACCAGCACCAGGATGCTGAACAGCGCGACGGAGAGGACGGTCAATGCCCTCAGGACCTGTCGGCGCAGCGTGCTCATGAGCTCGCCTCCTTCGTTCCCGCGAGGTCGCGCACCCGCTCGTAGAGGTCCTGGTCATCGGCGGTGGCGAGGAAGGAGACCGCGACGTCCTCGAGGGCGGGCCCGAAGGCATCGGGATCGGGGTCCGTGATCTTCACGCCGTCGTCCTCCATGGTGGTGGTGGCGTCCTCGGTCTGCCGGATCCAGGTCTCGATGAAGGAGTCGCGGGTGCGGCGGAAGCAGTCGGCGAACGCCTCCTGATCCTGCTCCTGCATGCCGTGGATGCGGTCGACGTTGCCGACCACGTAGTCGAGCCCGACCAGGTGGTTGGTGCGGGCGAAGTAGGGCGCGATCTCGTTGTGGCGCTGGGTGACGTAGGAGATCTCGTTGTTCTCCGCGCCGTCGATCACCCCGGACTGCAGGGCCGTGTAGACCTCGCCGTAGGACATCGGCGTGGGGGATCCTCCCATCGCGCGGATCATCGCGAGGAACACGTCGGACTCCTGGACGCGGATCTTCATGCCCGAGAGGTCATCCGGGGACTCGATCGGGCCGCTGCGGGTGTAGAGGTGTCGCGAGCCCTGGGTGAAGCCGCCGAGCACGCGCAGCCGGCGCTCGCCCTCGAGCGAGGAGAAGAGGTCGCCGACGACCGATTGGTCGTCGAGGACGGCCGTCTGGTGCTCGATGTCGTCGAAGACGCCGGGCAGGTTCAGCGGGCGGAAGCGCATCGAGAGGTTCTCGATCTGCGTGCTCGAGACCACCGCCAGATCGACCGATCCGTCGGAGACCAGCTGGACGACCTCCTGCTGGGCACCGAGGGACTCGTTGGGGTAGACCCTCGCTCCCCATCGCCCGTCCGTCGCCTCGACGAGCTCGTCGCCGAAGTCCGTCAGGGCACCGAAGCTCGGGTGGTCCTCCGCCTGGTTCAGCGAGATGGAGAGCACCTTCTCGGCCCGGGTCGCAGCCCCCGACTGCGCGCACGCCCCGAGCGCGAGCGCTCCGAGCCCGGCGGCGGGAGCACCCAGGAGCAGATGTCTTCTCGAGAGCCGCGAGCTGCTCCCTGGTCTCCGGCGCGTCGCGGATCCTGCCCGTGGTGTGTCCACCGAAGTCGACCTCCTCGTCGTCCACGCGGTGCTCAGCACCGCTGTCCTCACAGGCTCTCGCAGGCGGGCGGCCGCACCGACTTCTTGCCGATGCTTGCCGTTGCCCGTCCGCCATGTGTCTTCTTATGTCGAGCATCAGTTGCGCTAATGCCGGCCGACCTCCAGGATGGGGAGGTCCCGACGTCGACCCCCTGGAGCCCGAGTGTCCGCGCCCGTCTCGTCCATCCCCGCGTCGCGCAGCGACCCCGCCGGTCTTCCTGCCCTCGCCGCGCGCCTGACCGCACTGCTCGGCGAGGACGCCGTGATCGCCTCTCCCGATCCCGTCTACAGCGGGGACCGGGCGGTCGTCGCGCCCACCGGCACGAGCTTCCTGCTGGCGCTGCCCCGCGACGTCGACGGAGTGCAGACGGTCCTCCGCCTCGCCCACGAGACCGGCACGCCCGTCGTCCCGCGCGGCGCCGGCTCGGGGCTGTCCGGGGGCGCCACCCCGGTCGACGGCTCGATCGTGCTGGGACTCGAGCACCTCGCGCGCATCCGCGAGATCGACGTGCTCGACGAGGTCGCCGTCGTGGAGGCGGGCGTGATCACCGCGGACCTCTCCGAGGCGCTCGCGCCGCACGGCTTCTTCTACGCACCGGACCCGGCGAGCGCACGGCTCTCCAGCATCGGCGGGAACATCGCGACCAACGCGGGCGGCCTGCACTGCGCGAAGTACGGCGTGACCCGGGAATCCGTCCTCGGCCTCGAGGTGGTCCTCGCCGACGGCACGCTGCTGCGCACCGGCCACCGCTCGATCAAGGGCGTCACCGGGCTCGACCTCACGCAGCTGCTCATCGGCTCCGAGGGCACGCTCGCGATCGTCGTCGCGGCGACCGTGCGGATCCGCCCGCTGCCCGTCGCGCGGCGCACCGTGCTCGCCCGCTTCCCCACCGTCGCCGGCGCCGCGGCCGGGGTGAACGCGATCTCGCGCGGCCCCGTGCGGCCGGCGGCCTGCGAGCTGCTGGATGCGCGCTCCCTCGAGGACATCGACGAGCACACGGGCGCCGGCGTCGCCGCGGGCGAGAGCGCGGTGCTGCTCGTCGAGCTCGACGGCTACGGCATCGCGGAGCAGACCAGCGACCTGATCGCCGCGCTCGGCGGTGAGCACCCCGACGCGTCGGGCGTCGAGATCCGCGTCCTCGAGGACGAGGCCGAGGCCGAGCACTGGTGGGAGCTGCGCCGTTCGGGCCGCGGCTCCGGCGCCGGGCACTTCCGCCTCGGCGAGGACGTCGCGATCCCGAAGTCGCGCCTCGCGGACGCCTTCGCCGTGATCGAGCGGATCGGCCGCGAGCACGGGATCCGCACCTCGGCGGTCGCCCACGCAGGCGACGGGAATCTCCACCCGTCGCTCTCACTCCCCCGCCCCGAGGACAACCCGGACCCCGCGGCGCCGCTGCCGCCCGTGCTCCACGACGCGGCCGACGACCTGGTCCGCGAGGCCCTGGCCCTCGGCGGCACCATCAGCGGCGAGCACGGCATCGGCACCGCCAAGCACTCCTGGCTCGACCTCGAGCTCGCCGACGCGTCCCGCGCGCTCCAGCGCCGCCTCAAGGACGCCTTCGACCCCCAGCACCTGCTCAATCCCGGGAAGGCCCTCTGACCCCGATGGACACTGCGACCACCGCGAACACTGCGAATACGGCGAACACGGCGAGCACGGCGACCGGCGCCGATCCCACTGTGGCGCTCTCCCCCTCCGCACTGCTCTCCGACCTGGGCTCGCGCGAGGACCGCGCGCGGGGCTTCGGGAAGGCCTCCTCGCTGCCGGCCGGCTCGATCCCGCTGCTCGGCGGCGCCCCGAGCGAGGACCTGCTGCCCCTCGCGCAGATCCGCCACGCGGCCGAGGACCTCACCGCCGACTCGTCGGCCCTCGCCGCGGCCCTCCAGTACTCCCAGAGCCCGGGTCTGGCGGGCCTGCGCGACTGGATCGGTCGGCGCGAGGGCGCGGAGCCCGGGCGGATCATCATCACGAACGGCGCCTTCCACGGCCTCTCGCTGCTGTTCGACGCCCTGCTCGACGAGGGCGACGCGGTGATCGTCGAGGACCCCACCTACCCCCTGATCTTCCGCGACCTGCAGCACAAGCGGCCCCGGCTCATCCCGCTGCGGCTCTCGGAGAACGGCTTCGACATCGACGCGCTCGAGGCGCGGCTGGTCGCGGGCGAGCGCCCGAAGCTGCTCTACACGGTGCCCGATCACCACAACCCCACCGGGTACGTCACCGCCCCGGCCGAGCGCGCGCGCCTCGTCGAGCTCGCCGAGCGCTTCGGCTTCGTGATCGTCTCCGACAACGCGTACCACTCGCTCGGCTTCGACGGCCCCTCGCTGCCCGACTACCCGCTGGGCTCGGACCGCGTGGTCCACGTGCGCACCTTCTCCAAGGTGCTCGGGCCCGGCCTGCGGCTGGGCTGGCTCGCACTGCCGTCGTGGCTCGTCGGCCCCGTGACGCGGCTGCGCGCGAACCAGGACCAGCACTCCTCGGTGCTCGTGCAGGCGATCGTCGAGAGGGTCCTCGGGGCCGGCTCGTCCGCGCACCCCGCTCCCGGCGACGGTCCGCTCGCCCCACGCGGCTTCGACGCGATCGCCGCCCGCGCCCGCACCGCCTACGCCGAGCGCTTCGACCTCGTGACCTCGATCCTGGACGAGCAGGTGCCCGGCGGCGTCGAGGTCGTCCACCGCACGGGCGGCATCTTCGCCTGGGTGCGGGTGCACGACGAGCGCATCGATCTCGCCGCCGCCCAGCGCGTGGCCCGCGAGCGGACCGGGACGGACGCCGTGCTGGGCCGGTACTTCTTCTGGGAGGGCGAGGGCCCGGCCGACGATCGCGGCGCGCTGCGCGTCGGGATCAGCCACCTGTCCCCGGAGCGCCTGCGCGGGGGAGCCGAGCGCCTCGCCGCGGCACTGTCTGCCCCGGAGGCCCGAGGGTGACCCGGCCCGTCGACCCCGCCCCCGCGGGCGCCAGCCCCGTCGGCCCCGATGTCACCCGCCGGCGACTGCTGCGCGGGATCGGCGCGGGCGCGCTGGGCCTCGCCGCCCTGCCCCTCGCGGGCTGCGCGCTCGAGGCAGCCCATGCGGCGGACGGCTCCGAGACGCCCGAGGACGAGCTGACCTTCCTCATCTCGAACCTCGACGGCGGACGGGTACCCTCCAAGAGCGCGATCTCGAGCTACGAGGCGAACGTCTGGCAGCAGCTCACCGACAAGCTCGTCCACACGGACGAGAAGGGGACCATCACCCCCTGGATCGCCGAGAGCTGGGACGTCGCGAGCGACTCCACCGAGTTCACGCTGCACCTGAAGGACGGCGTCACCTTCTCCGACGGCACGACCCTGAATGCCGACGCGGTGGTCGCGAACCTCGACGTCTGGGCGAAGGGCCGGCCCGACGCGGGCATCGCGAAGGTGGGCCTGTTCCCCGGCTCGACCTACGACGGGGCCGAGGCGCTCGACGAGCGCACCGTGCACGTGCGCTTCACCGCCCCGTCCCTCTCCTTCCTGCCGACCCTCGGCTACCACGGGTGCCTGCTGCTGAGCCCCGAGTCCGTCGCCCGCTCCCTCGGCGAGCAGTCGGACCTCGCCCACCAGATCGGCAGCGGCCCCTTCGTGCTGGACTCCTGGGCCGCGAGCGACCACGTCACCCTGGTGCGCCGCGAGGACTACGACTGGGCGCCGCCCGTGCTCGGCCGCAGCGGCGCCGCCGCCCTGAGGAAGCTCACCTTCAAGGTGCTCCCGGACGACACCCTGCGCGCCTCCGCCGCCCGCGCCCACCAGAGCGACGTGTCCTACAACGTGAACCCGCAGGTGCTGGACTCCTTCACGGAGGCCGGCTTCACGATCGAGGTGCCGCGCTATCTCGGCTTCACCCACGGCTTCCGGGTGCGCACGAACGTGGCGCCCTTCGACGACGTGCGCGTGCGCCGCGCGATCTCCCGCGGCATCGATCGCGACGAGATCCTGCGCACCGTGTTCACGAAGGACTGGGAGAGCGCGACGAGCTGGCTGCAGTCGAGCGTCCCCGAGGCGGAGGACCACTCCGACCTCTTCCCCTACGACCCGGACTCGGCCGCGCAGCTGCTCGACGACGCCGGATGGACCGGGCGCTCCGACGACGCCTACCGCACGAAGGACGGCACCGAGCTCGGGTTCACCCTCTACCCGACCCCGTACCTCACCGGCTCCGTGCCCGAGGCCGAGCTGATCTCCCAGCAGCTGGGGCGTCTGGGCATCCGCGTCGCGACCCAGAAGATCGACGTCGCTGGCTACTCCGGGAAGGTCGAGGACAATCCCGACCAGGGCCTCGCCGAGGTCACCCGCAGCTTCGTGGACGCGGGCACCGTGGCGGGCGTGATCACGGCCGACGGCGAGGACTGGTTCGCCCTCGAGGACTCCGACGAGCGCCTCGTGGATCTCGCCGGCCAGGTGGCCGGCACCGCCGACCGCACGGAGCGCGCCGGGGTGATCGACGAGCTCTCGCAGCACGTCCTCGAGCAGGCCTACTTCATCCCGCTCGAGCAGAACGTCCAGCGCATCTACGTCCAGACCCCCGAGCTCTCCGGCATCACGGTCAACGCCGTCGCCATCCCCTCGTACCACGCGGCGACGAAGACGGGAGCGGGCTCATGACCGCCCTCAAGCGCATCGCCCAGGCCGTCCTCGTCATCGCCCTGGCCTATGTGCTCGTGTTCCTGGTGCTCGCCGCGATCCCCGGGGACCCGGTGAGCGCGCAGCTCGAGAACCCGCAGGCCGGCTACTCCGAGGCCGAGAAGGCGCAGATCCGCTCGTTCTACGGCCTCGACAAGCCCGTGCTCGTGCAGCTGCTCCTCTCGATCGGCAACGCCCTGCGCGGCGACCTCGGGATCTCGCTCGCGACCTCGGCGCCGGTGTCGACGACGATCGCGGAGGCGATCCCCTCGACACTCACCCTCGCCGCGACCGCCATGGTGTTCGCGCTGCTGATCGCCCTGGTCCTGGGCTTCGCCTCGCAGAGCCTGGGCGAGAGCCGCCTGGGCGGCCTCGTGCGCTCGCTGCCCACGGTGTTCCTGTCCACCCCGAACTTCCTCATCGGCCTGGTGCTGATCCAGGTGTTCGCTGTGCAGCTCGGGGCCTTCTCCATCATCGATCCCGAGACCGCCGGCTCCACGGCCTTCGCGGCCCTGACCCTCGCGATCCCCGTGTCCGCGCAGATCGCGCAGGTCTTCATCACCGCCCTGGACACGACCTCCGCGCTCGACCACACGGAGGTCGCGGTCTCCCGCGGGCTCGCCCCGGTGCGGGTCTTCGCCCGCCATCTGCTGCGGCCCTCCCTGCTGCCCACGGTCACCGTGTGCGGGCTCGTGGTCGGCGAGCTGCTGGGCGGCTCGCTGATCACCGAGACGATCTTCGGGCGCGCCGGCATCGGCACCGTCGTCCAGAAGGCCGTGACCAGCCAGGACGTGCCCGTGCTGCAGGCCGCCGTGGTGCTCTCCGCGGCCGTGTTCGTGGGCGTGAACCTCGTCATCGACCTCGTGCTGCCGCTGCTGGATCCGCGGCTGCGCGCACCTCGGGAGGCGTCATGACCGCAGCGGCCCTCACCACCGGCGATCCCTCGGGCTCGCCCGAGCACGCGCCCGCCGGCGCCCCTGCGCAGGCAGGATCCCGGATCCGCAGCCTCCGTCGCCTGCCCCCGACCGTGTGGCTGTCCCTCGCGGTGCTCCTCCTCGTGCTCGCGTTCTCCCTCGTGCCGGGCCTGTTCACGAGCGCGGACCCGGCCGTCGGCGTGCCCGACCGGAAGTTCACCCCTCCCGGCGGGCAGCACCTGCTGGGCACCGACCATCTGGGCCGGGACCTCCTCTCGCGCATCATCCACGGCTCGGCCTCCTCGATGACCAGCGCCCTGATCGCGGTCGCGATCGGCGTGCTCGTGGGCGGGGCGATCGGCCTCGTCTCCGGGTACGCGGGCGGCTGGGCCGACGCGGTCCTGGGCCGCCTGGTCGACGTGCTGCTGGCGATCCCGAGCTTCCTGCTCGCCGTCGTCGTGGTCACGGCCCTCGGGTACGACACCCGCAACGCCGCGATCGCGACCGGCGTCTCCGCGGTGGCGGTGTTCGCCCGACTCATGCGCGCCGAGGTGCTGCGCGTGCGCACGAGCGTGTTCATCGAGGCCGCCCGCCTGAACGGCGGCTCCGGCGCGTACATCCTGATCCGCCACGTGCTGCCGAACGCGGTGCGCCCGGTGCTCTCCCTCGCCGTCCTCCAGTTCGGCCTTGCGATCCTCACCATCGCGGGCCTCGCGTTCCTGGGCTACGGCGATCCGCCGCCGGCCTCCGACTGGGGCCTGCTGGTGGCCGACGGCCGCGAGCACCTCCTGCACGCGCCCTGGCTGGTGATCGCGCCCGGTCTCGTGATCGCGATCGTCGTGCTCTCCGTGAGCCGTCTCAGCCGCTTCATCGACACCGAGAGGAACCGATGACCACCACCGACACGGACACCGGCACCGACACCTGCCCCGACGCAGGGGCCGCCGGCGAGCGAGACACCGAGGGCGGCGCCGCTCCCCTGCTGACCGTCGAGCACCTGCCCGTGGCCTACGGCGAGCGCGCCGCGGCCCGCGAGGTCGTCCGCGACGTGTCCTTCTCCGTCCCCGCGGGCTCGACCCTCGCCCTCATCGGCGAGTCCGGCTCGGGCAAGTCGACGATCGCCCGCGCCGTGCTGCGCCTGCTCGAGCGCCGCGGCGCCCGCGTCGAGGGCAGCGTCCGCCTGCGCGGACGGGAGATCTCCCGTCTTCCGGAGCGCGCGCTTCGTCCCCTGCGCGGACGCGTGCTGGGCTTCGTCCCACAGGATCCGGGCAGCGCCCTGAACCCCGTGCGCACCATCGGCTCCCAGGCCCTCGAGGCCGCGGCGCTCGTGCCGGACGCCCGCAGCCGGGCCGCACGCGAGGCTCTCGTGCGCGAGGGGCTCGAGCGAGCGGGCCTCACGGATCCCGAGCGGATCGCCGCCTCCTACCCGCACCAGCTCTCCGGCGGACAGCTGCAGCGCGTGCTCATCGCGCTGGCGATCATCCCGGGCCCCGCCCTGCTCGTGGCCGACGAGCCCACGAGCGCCCTCGACGTCACGGTCCAGAAGCAGATCCTGGACCTGCTGACGTCCCTGCAGGACGAGCTCGGCATCGGCCTGCTGCTGATCACCCACGACCTCGCCCTCGCGGCCGAGCGCTCCCAGCAGGTCGTCGTCCTCTCGCACGGCAGCATCCAGGAGGCGGGTCCCACCGCGGAGGTCTTCGCCCGCCCGCGCTCGGAGTACACCCGGCGGCTGCAGGCCGACGTGCCGGGTCTGCATCCCGATCGCTTCGCCCCGCTGCGCGCCGAGCGTGACCTCGCAGGGACCGACGGGGGCGGGGGCTCGGAGACGGCTGCGGGCACCGCACCCCGGGTCTCCGCCCGCGGGATCTCCCGGACCTTCCGCAGCTCCGCCGGACGGGGCTCCGGAGGCGCCTTCCGGCTGCTGGGCCGCGCGCGCGGAGCCTCCCGGGGCACCGCGGACCACGGCGTCCGGGCGCTCGCGGACGTCTCCTTCACGATCCCTCGCGGCACCACGCACGCGCTCGTGGGCGAGTCCGGCTCGGGGAAGACCACCGCCGCCCGGGCCCTGCTCGGGCTCGAGCGCCTGGACGCGGGTGTCTTCGAGGTCGACGGCCGGGCCGTGGACCCCTCGGACCCCCGCGCCCTGCGCGCCCTGCGCCGCGACCTGCAGCTGGTCCACCAGAACCCCTTCACGTCACTGGACCCCCGCTTCACCGTCGAGCGCATCGTGCGCGAGCCGCTCCACCTCTACCGCGTGGGCGATGCCGCCGAGCGCGAGGAGCGCGTGCGCTGGGCGCTCGCGGCGGTGCGGCTCGATGCCGAGCTGCTGGGACGTCGTCCGACGGCGCTCTCCGGCGGCCAGCGCCAGCGCGTCGCGATCGCGCGCGCCCTGGTGCTGCGGCCCGAGGTGCTCGTGCTCGACGAGCCGACGAGCGCCCTGGACGTCACCGTGCAGGCCGGGATCCTCGAGGTGCTCGTGCGCCTGCAGAGGGACCTGGGACTGACCTACCTGTTCATCTCCCACGACCTGGGCGTGGTGCGGCAGGTCGCCGACACCCTCACCGTGCTGCGCCGCGGCGAGGTCGTCGAGGAGGGCGAGACCGCGCGCGTCTTCGCCGCCCCGCAGCACGAGTACACCGAGCGTCTGCTCGCCTCGATCCCCGCGCACGACGCGCGGGCGACGGGGGCGACGCGGGCCGCTGGCGAGATCCTGGAGGCCACCGCATGACCGACACCCGCACCACCCCGACCGGCTCCGCCGGGCAATCCGGTTCCGCTCCGGCATCCGGATCCGCTGGGGCGGCCGACTCCGCATGGGAGGCGGCCCCGACGATCTCCTGGGAGGAGGTCTCCTGGGAGGATCCGCGGGCAGCGGGCCTGCGCGACGCGATGGACGCCGAGGTCGGCCCGCGCTACGTGCCGATCCGCGGCGCCGTGGCCCCTCCGGGACGGCCCACGGGCGATGACGTGGAGACCGTGGTGCTCGCGCTCGTGGACGGCGAGGCCGCGGCGACCGGCACCCTGCGCCGCCTCCCCGACCGCCTCGAGGTCAAGCGCCTGTTCGTCGGCCCCGCCTTCCGCCGCCTGGGCCTCGCCCGCGCGATCCTCGCCCGCCTCGAGAACGCCGCTCGCGCCCGCGGCGCGCGCGAGCTGTTCCTGCAGACCGGCAACCGCCAGCCCGACGCGATCGCGCTGTACGAGCGGGAGGGCTGGGAGCACGTGGAGGTCTTCGCCCCCTACGATCCGGCCGACGGCATCAGCGTGTGCTTCCGCAAGGAGCTGGCCGCGCCGGCCGCGGGCTGAGCGCCAGGGCCCGTCCGGCCGGTGCATCCGCCGGCCGGTCGACACCCGGCCGCCCCGCCGGCCGACGGCTCAGCCGCGCGGCCGGCTGCTCAGCCCAGCAGCGCGGCGACGGCGGCATCGGAGTCCGCGAGCGCCGCGCGGTCGAAGGTCGCCCCGGAGGCCAGGATCTCGTCGGCCCCCGTGGTCTCCACGAGGCGCTCGAGACGAGGACGCAGCGACGACGCGCTGCCCGCCCACGCGCCCTCGAGCCCCTGTTCGAGCCGATCGCGCTCGCGCGCCGCGAGCGCGCGCTCCCGGATGCTCGCGGGGCTCTCGAGCGGCGGGAAGGCACCGGTCTCGCGCGAGCGGACCATCGCCCAGATCTCGGGCAGGACGAGCTCGCATGCCTCGGCGTCGGTGTCGGCGACCAGCAGGTCCATCGACAGCATCACGTGGGGGACGCTGCCCGCATGCGAGCGGAACTCCCGGCGATAGGCGGCGATCCGCTCCCCGAGGTCCTCGGCGAGCAGCACGGGGCCTCCGACCACGACAGCGAGGCCCAGACGGGCCGCGGTGCGCAGTCCGGAGCCGGTGGCGAGCAGGTGGATCGGCGGCGGGGTCCCTCCGGCCGGGCGGGCAGTGACCGGCGCCTCGCCCTCGAGGTGCTCGCGCACGCGGGCGACCTCCTCGGCGAACTCGTCGGCGGTGATCCGGGTGCGGCCGAGGGCCTCGCGCACGGGCGCCGTGAAGCCGAGCGAGCGGCCGAGCCCGAGGTCCACGCGAGAGGGTGCGAGCGCCTCGAGCATGAGGAACTGCTCGGCGACGACGAGCGGCCGGTGGTTGGGGAGCATCACCCCGCCGGAGCCGAGCCGGATCCGCTGGGTGCGCTGGCCGATCGCCGCGAGCAGCACCGGCGGGGAGCCGCTCGCGATGCCCGGCACACCGTGGTGCTCGGCCACCCAGAAGCGGTGGTAGCCCAGGGACTCCGCCGCGACGGCCCGCTCCACGCTGTCGCGCAGGGCGGCGGCCTCGGGTCGCCCCTCGCGCGTGCGGGAGCGGTCGAGCAGGGAGAACCTCAGCCCCTGCCAACGCGCGAGGTGCCCGAGACCTTCCCGGCGGGTGCAGATCGGCGCTCCCCACGCCTCTCGCGAGCCGCCCCGCGACTCTCCGGCGCCGCTCCGGCGCCGCTCGTCGGCCCGTCCCCGCCCGGCGATGAACCCGGATGAACCGGACGCCGGGCAGGCCGTGTCCGACGGCCGGGCGCCTGCGATACTTCCCGTGTGAACTCGCTCGTCCTGCAATCCGATTTCGGACTCGACGACGGCGCCGTCAGCGCGATGCAGGGCGTCGCCGTCGGCGTCGATCCCGATCTGCGCATCCACGACCTGACCCACAACATCCCTCCCTACGACATCTGGGAGGGCTCGTACCGTCTCGCCCAGGTGGTCTCGTACTGGCCGCAGGGCACGGTGTTCGTCTCCGTCGTCGACCCCGGCGTCGGCTCGGACCGGCTCTCGGTGGTCGCGCGCACCGCCACGGGCCACCTCGTCGTCACACCGGACAACGGCACGCTCACGCACCTGCACGCGATCTTCGGCGTCACCGCCCTGCGCCAGATCGACGAGACCGTGAACCGCCGTGCCGGCTCCGAGGAGTCGTACACCTTCCACGGCCGTGACATCTACGCCCTCACGGGCGCGCGCCTGGCCTCCGGTGCGATCGCCTTCGAGGACGTCGGCCCCGAGGTCCCGCTCGAGCGCATGGTCGCCCTGCCCCTGCTCGAGCCCGCGCTGCGCGAGGGCACCGTCCACGGATCCATCGACGTCCTCGACGTGCGGTACGGGTCCCTGTGGACCTCGATCCCGCGCACGCTGTTCGCGCAGCTCGGGGTCCGCCACGGCGAGCGGGTCCAGCTGCGCGTCCGGCATCAGGGGCGCGTGGTCCACTCCGCGCAGATGACTATGCCCCGAGCTTCGCCGCGGTCGAGCTCGGCGAGTCCCTCATCTACGTGAACTCGCTGGACCGGATGGCGGTCGCGATCAATCGGGGCTCCTACGCCCGCGCCTTCGACCTGGGCACGGGGTCGTCCTGGAAGGTCTCCCTCGAGCCCGTCCGCCCCGCACCCTCCGTCGGGCCGTCCGCCGATCCGGCGGACGCCCCCGTCCCCGCCCCGTCCGAGCATCGGAGTCGTCCATGAGCACTCGCATCTCCCCTGTCACCCGCGTCGTCGCCGTCGGCATCGGTGCGGCCCTCACGTTCGTGCTGGGCAGATTCCTGGCGATCCCGAGCCCGATCCCGAACTCGGCGATCGACTTCCGCTTCGCCCTGCTCGCCGTCTTCGCCGTGCTCTACGGGCCGGTCGTGGGCATGCTCGCGGGCCTCATCGGACACGTTCTCGTGGACATCACGGGATACGGGGTATGGCCCTCCTGGGAGACAGCCTCGGCAGTGTTCGGACTGGTCGTCGGCCTGGTGATGCTGCACAACCACGTGCGCGAGGGCGAGTTCTCACCCAGGACGACCGTGCGCTTCGTACTCGCTGTGCTCCTCGCGAACGCCCTCTCTTGGCTGATATGGGCGCCGGTCGGGGATGTGCTCTTCATGGGCGAACCGGCGTCGAAGGTCTTCACCCAAGCCGGGTTCACGTTCGTCGTGAACACGGTGACCGCCGCAATCCTGGGCGGGATCATCCTCAGGATCTACGCTCGCTCGCGCACTCGCACCGGCTCACTGACGCTCGAGAAGTGAGCGTCCAGAGCTCACGGGGCGACCGAAGACGCGCAATCGGCGACGTCCCAGGGAGGGCAGAGCCCAACGGCATCGACGGAGCCGATCGGCCCAGCTCAGCAGGCGCGAACGTCCCCGTCCGCCTCCGCGACTTCTCCTTCCGCTACCGCGCCTAGTCCGAGCCCACGCTGCGCGGCATCGACCTCACCGTGCGCCGCGGCGAGAAGGTCGCCGTCGTCGGCCCCTCGGGCTGCGGGAAGTCGACGCTGCTCGCGGCGCTGAACGGCCTCGTCCCCCATGTCCACGCGGGCGAGGCGAGCGGGAGCATCGAGGTGTTCGGCGCCGACCCCGCCGCCGCCCCGATCATCGGGACCTCCCGGCGCGTGGGCACCGTGCTGCAGGATTCCTCCGGCCAGTTCGTGGGACTGACCGTCGCCGAGGACGTGGCCTTCAGCCTCGAGAACCAGCAGGTCCCGCACGCGCAGATGCCCGCCCGCGTGGCCGAGGCGGCGCGCGCAGCCGGCATCGCCGACCACCTCGACGCCTCCCCGCAGCAGCTCTCCGGCGGGCAGAAGCAGCGGGTCGCGATCGCCGGGGTGCTCGTGGACGACGTCGAGATGCTGCTGTTCGACGAGCCGCTCGCCATGCTCGACCCCGCGGCCGGCCGCGCCGCCGTCGAGCTCATCGATGAGCTGCACCGCGAGCAGGGCCGCACCGTCATCATCGTCGAGCATCGGCTCGAGGACCTCCTGCATCGCCCGCTCGATCGGATCGTGCTCATGGACGAGGGACGCATCGTCGCGGATCTGCCGCCCGACGCGCTGCTCGCCTCCCCGCTCCTGCGCGAGCACGGCATCCGCCCTCCCCTGCACGTCGAGGCGCTGCGCCTCGCCGGCGTCCCGGTCACGGCCGACCAGCATCCGGCGGACCTCGAGCGCATGGACCTCACCCCTGCCCAGGCCGAGGCCGTCCGCACGTGGGTCGACGAGTCGTCGCCGTCCTCTGCCCATCCCGACCGTGACAGCGACAGCGACAGCGAAAGCGCGGACGCTGCCACTTCGTCGGCCCTGGACCTCGAGCGCGTCGGCGCGATCCTGCGCCGCCCGGGCGATGCCGACGATGTTCGCGCGCTGCGGGACGTCACGGCCCGGATCGGCCGCGGCGAGATGCTCGGCCTCGTCGGCTCCAACGGTGCCGGCAAATCGACGCTCGCGCGTGTGATCAGCGGCTTCGAGAAGGCCGCCGAGGGCGTCGTGCGGATCGGCGGGTCCGACGCGGCCTCCTGGCCCCTGGCCGAGCACGGCGCCCACGTGGGCTTCGTCCTCCAGGAGCCCGGCCAGATGCTCTCCCAGCCGCTGCTCGAGGAGGAACTCCGCCTCGGCCTGCGAGCACGCGGCCTCGACGCCGAGGAGATCGAGCGGCGCACAGCGCGGGTGCTCGAGGTGACGGACCTGCGGCCGATGCACTCGTGGCCGATCTCCGCGCTCAGCCACGGCCAGAAGAAGCGTCTGAGCATCGCGTGCGTGCTCGCGCTCGAGCCGGAGCTCCTGATCCTCGACGAGCCGACGGCCGGGCAGGACTTCGCGCACTACAGCGAGTTCATGGACTTCCTCGCCCGGATCCACGCCCGGGGCACCACGATCCTGCTGATCACCCACGACATGCACCTCGCCCTCGAGTACACCGACCGGGTGCTCGTGATCTCGGGCGGCCAGCTGCTCGCCGATGCGGACCCCGCCGCCGTGCTCACCGATGAGGAGCTCGCCGCCCGCGCCGACCTCGTGGTCACGGGTCTGTTCACCCTCGCCCGGCGCTGCGGCATCGCGGATCCGATCGCGCTCGTCCACCGCTTCGTCGCCGCCGATCGCGCCGAGCGGGCTGCGCGAGGCGAGCGGGCCGACCGAGCCGAGCAGGCCGAGCGTGCTGAGCGGGCCGAGCGGACCGAGGAGCTGGACCGATGACCGCTCCCCTGCTGGGCTACGTCGAGCGCCCCGGGCTCCTGCACACCCTCACGGGCACCGCGAAGCTCGTGCTCACGATCGCGATGGTGCTCGCGGCGATGATCAGCTTCGACGTGCGCTTCCTGGCTGCCCTCGGCGTGCTGTCGCTGATCGGGTGGGCGCTCTCCCGCGTGCGCCTGCGGGACCTCGCGACGGTGCTCTGGATCATCCTCACCTTCATGGTGCTCAACAACCTGCTGATCTTCGTGTTCGCCCCCGGCTACGGCAGCGAGCTGCTGGGCGCCCGGCACGTCCTCCTCGACGGTCCCGGACGCTGGGACCTCACGCAGGAGCAGCTGTTCTACCAGCTCGCCGTCACCCTCAAGTACTTCGCGATGCTGCCGGCGGTGCTGCTGTTCGTCGCGACCACGCGCCCGCCCGAGTTCGCCTCGTCCCTCGCCCGCATCGGCGTCCCGTACAAGGTGGCCTTCGCCGTCTCCCTCGCCCTGCGCTTCATCCCCGACATCCAGCGCGAGATGCGCACGATCTCCCAGGCGCAGCAGGCGCGCGGCCTCGACATCTCGCGGAGGGTGGGGCTCACGACGCGCGTGCGCAACGCGGTCTCCACGCTCATGCCGCTGCTGCTGGGCTCGCTGGACCGGATCGAGACGGTCTCCAGCGCGATGGAGCTGCGCGGCTTCGGCCGCGGACGCCGCCGCACCTGGTACGACGTGAAACCGATGCGCCCGCGCGACGTGGGCACGATGCTCCTCGGCGCGGCGCTCGTGGCCCTCGCGATCCTCCTGGTCGTCGCGAACGGCGGGCGCTACTGGAACCCGTTCGTCGGCTGACCTCAGTCGGAGTCGACAACCAGCTGCGGAAGGCCGGCTGGCCACGGGCCACGGGCCACGGGCCACGGGCCACGGGCCACGATGACCCCTTGAATCCGCCTGCGCTTCTTGTCAGAAATCCTGGTCAACACCGCTTCCCGGGCGTGATGATGCCGGGACCACGCTGGACATCGACGCGCGGCGGCGGGGCGGATGCGATCCCCGCTCATGACGTCCTCAACGGGATGCTCGGACGTCGCCGCGGAGCGACGCCGCGACCACTCGCTGCTACGGTCCACGCCATGGGAATTGCGATGCGGCGTGCAGTGCCCGGCGACGAACAGGCGCTACGGCGCGCGGTCTTTGCGGCGTGGCGCTGGCGCGGATCGTGGGACGAGGCTGCCTATCGGGCCCACGAAGACGCGGGAGATCCCGATTCCTACGTGGATGGCTTCGGGACCCGCGCAGGGGACGCGGGGCTAGTGGCCATCGCCGACTCAAGCGACCTGGAGATCTGCGGGGCGGCCTGGTTCCGGCTCTTCACACGACAGAGCGCAAGGGCGGGCTTCGTCGCGGACACGATCCCAGAGCTGGTGCTGGCCGTCGACGAGCGTGTCCGGGGAGTCGGGATCGGTGGCGGCCTCATCGACCAGTTGCTCGTGCTCGCGCGCGAGCTGGGCTTCCCCGCGCTCAGCCTCCATGCCGACGCCGAGAACTCGGTCGCGACCGCGCTCTACAGATCCCGAGGCTTCGAGGCCGTCCGCACCACGCCGAACGGGAGCGTGATGGTGCGTGCCGATCGGTCCCGCAACTGCGGATGACGCACGCGCGCGGCAGTCTCCTTCCCCACAGCGGACGAAGCGGCGAGGGCACGAAGATGTGAGGCTGGCGAGCCACCGGAGCGCTCTGGTGGCTCGCCAGCCTCACATCTTCGCCCGCGCGCGCCACTGCCCACGGCGCGGGCCCGCACTGCCCCCGCACACAGCAGCGCGGCCGCGTGACCATGCTGGTCACGCGGCCGCACCGTGCGATGAAGCTGTCGCGATCGCTGAGGCGATCACCACCGGGCTGCTGCCCGGAGGCGGATCACATCATGCCGCCCATGCCTCCCATGCCGCCCATGTCGCCGCCGCCGGCTGCCGGGGCCTCGGGCTCCGGCTTGTCGGCCACGACGGCCTCGGTGGTGAGGAACAGGCCGGCGATCGAGGCCGCGTTCTGCAGCGCCGAGCGGGTGACCTTGACCGGGTCGATGATGCCCGCGGCCAGCAGGTCCTCGTACTCGCCGGAGGCGGCGTTCAGGCCCTGGCCGATCGGCAGGTTCTTGACCTTCTCCGCGACGACGCCGCCCTCGAGGCCGGCGTTCACGGCGATCTGCTTGAGCGGGGCCTCGATGCCGACGGACACGATGCCCGCACCGGTCGCCTCGTCGCCCTCGAGCGAGAGCTTGGCGAAGGTGTCCTTGCCCGCCTGCAGCAGCGCGACGCCGCCACCGGCGACGACACCCTCCTCGACGGCCGCCTTCGCGTTGCGCACGGCGTCCTCGATGCGGTGCTTGCGCTCCTTGAGCTCGACCTCGGTCGCGGCACCGGCCTTGATGACGGCCACGCCGCCGGCCAGCTTCGCCAGACGCTCCTGGAGCTTCTCGCGGTCGTAGTCCGAGTCGGAGTTCTCGATCTCGGTGCGGATCTGCTTGACGCGACCGGCGATGCGGTCGGCCTCGCCGGCGCCCTCGACGATCGTGGTCTCGTCCTTGGTGACGACGACCTTGCGCGCCTGGCCGAGCAGCTCGAGGCCCGCGGTCTCGAGCTTGAGGCCGACCTCCTCGGAGATGACCTGGCCGCCGGTGAGGATCGCCATGTCCTCGAGCATCGCCTTGCGGCGGTCGCCGAAGCCGGGGGCCTTGACCGCGACCGACTTGAAGGATCCCTTGAGCTTGTTGACGACGAGGACCGCGAGGGCCTCGCCCTCGACGTCCTCGGAGAGGATCGCGAGCGGCTTGCCGGCCTGGATGACCTTCTCCAGCAGCGGCAGCAGGTCCTTGACGTTCGAGATCTTCGAGTTCATCAGGAGGATGTACGGGTCCTCGAGGACCGCCTCCTGGCGCTCGGCGTCGGTGACGAAGTAGGGCGAGAGGTAGCCCTTGTCGAAGCGCATGCCCTCGGTGAGCTCCAGCTCGAGGCCCATGGTGTTGGACTCCTCGACCGTGATCACGCCCTCCTTGCCGACCTTGTCGAGGGCCTCGGCGATGAGCTCGCCGATGGCCGGGTCGGCCGCCGAGATGCCGGCGGTGTGGGCGATCTGCTCCTTGGTCTCGATCTCCTTGGCCTGCGAGAGCAGGGTCTCGGAGACCTCGGCGACGGCCTTGTCGATGCCGCGCTTGAGAGCGATGGGGTTGGCGCCGGCGGCGACGTTGCGCAGGCCCTCCTTGACGAGGGCCTGGGCGAGGACGGTGGCGGTGGTGGTGCCGTCGCCCGCGATGTCGTCGGTCTTCTTGGCGACCTCCTTGACGAGCTCCGCGCCGATCTTCTCGTACGGGTCGTCGAGCTCGATCTCCTTGGCGATGGAGACGCCGTCGTTGGTGATGGTCGGTGCGCCCCACGACTTCTCGAGGACGACGTTGCGACCCTTGGGGCCGAGGGTGACCTTGACGGCGTCGGCGAGCTGGTTCATCCCGCGCTCGAGACCGCGCCGGGCCTCCTCGTCGTATGCGATGAGCTTGGCCATTGTGGAATCTCTCCCGTATCCGTGGTGTCCACCCGACCCTGTGCCCGCGACGGACGGCACCAGGCGCCGTGTTCACGTCACGCGGCGCCGGGTCCCTCACGGGGCCGGAATGCTCCTGGCTCTCCGCCGACGATCGCGCCCTGCGGGCGCTGTCACTCGTCGGCGTCGAGTGCCAGATCATCATAAGCACTCTCCCCCTCGGAGTGCTAACCCCTCCCGGGGATTCCGCCGTCGGCGCATCCCGTCGGCCGACGGATCCTCCCCGCATCCCTCGTGACCCCCGCAGGCACGAGGGGCCGGCCACCGTCCTCGGTGACCGGCCCCTGCGCGATGTCGTCACGGCGCGCGCGGCTGCGCTGCGCTCTCAGTCCTCGGGCTGCTCGACGGCGACGAAGGTGATGCGGTTGTCGTACTCGTCGCTCTGGCGGGCGTCGCCCGCTCCGACCTCGTCGGCCAGGGCCTGCGCGGAAGCCTTGTCCTCGTCGTCGCGGTAGAAGACGACGCTCTCCTGCTGGACGTTGTCCGCGGTGCCGATGCCGACCTTCGTCCAGCCGGCGTCCGTCAGGTTCTTCTCCCAGGCGCCGGCCATGCCGGAGATCCCGCCCGCGTTCATCACGAGCACGGGGGTGGACTTGTCGGGCTCGGCCTGGTCCTCGCCGCCGCCGTCGGAGGCGTCATCGCTCTTCGAGGAGTCGTCTTGCGAGCTCGCGGCGGTGGTGGGCGCCTCGGCGCGGTCGTCCCCCGACTTCCCGAGCCCGCCGATGGTGAACAGCAGCACCAGCAGGACCACCACCGCGACGGCGATGATGATCAGGTAGACGAGGTTCTGGCGCCAGAACGACTCCTCGGCGCGATGCGCGCCGTGGTAGGCGACCTCGGTCGCCTCCTCGTCGAACTGGTCCGGAGGGTAGGGGTACTCGGAATCTGCCACGGACCCATTGAACCAGCTCCGGGCCGACGGAGCGGGGAGCCACGCGCGGTGCGCGGGCGGCGGCGCGGCTCAGGCGGCGTGGCCGGCGTCGCTCGCGCTCACGCGCCGGGCGCGCAGCCGGTGCACCAGGGCGGGCGCGGCGCGCAGCGCCTCGGGCCGGTCGAGAAGCGCGTTCAGCCGCACGAAATAGGCGGTCGGGGTGAGAGCGAGCTCCTCACGGATCCGACGCTCCTTCGCGCCGACGTACCGGAAGGTCCGCTCCTCCATCGCGAGGATCGCGCGCTCCTGCGCCGTGAGCTCCGCGCTCTCGTCGAGCTCGGTGAGCTCGGCGGAGTTCTCGGCAGGGACGTCGGCGGAAGCGGGCATGGACCCACCTTACGGCCGGCCGACGGACCGTCCGTCCCGGCGCGCCGGGGACCCGTCGGCCCGCCCTGGCTGCCCCGCTCCGCATGCCAGACTTGCCCCATGCCGCGCCCCCTCGCCGAGACCATCGCCCCCGACTGGGCGGAGGCCCTCTCCCCCGTCGAACCCGTGGTCCATCAGATGGGCGACTTCCTGCGCACCGAGACGGAGGCCGGGCGCGGATACCTGCCCTCCGGCCAGAACGTGCTGCGCGCCTTCACCCGGCCGCTCGCGGACGTGCGCGTGCTCATCGTGGGCCAGGATCCGTACCCGACTCCCGGACATCCGATCGGACTGTCGTTCGCGGTCGAGGAGCACGTGCGCCCGATCCCGCGCAGCCTGCAGAACATCTACAAGGAGATGCAGGAGGACCTGGGGATCGCGCCGGCGCCGCACGGCGACCTCAGCGCCTGGCAGGACCAGGGGGTGCTGCTGCTGAACAGGGTTCTCACGGTGGCGCCGGGCTCCCCCGCCTCGCATCGCGGGAAGGGCTGGGAGGCGGTCACCGAGGCAGCGATCCGCGCCCTGGCCGCGCGCGGCGGACCCCTGGTGGCGATCCTGTGGGGCCGCGACGCGCAGAACCTGCAGCCGATGCTCTCGCCGACGCCCTGCATCACCTCGCCGCACCCGAGCCCGCTCTCGGCCTCGCGCGGGTTCTTCGGCTCCCGTCCCTTCTCCCGCGCGAACACCCTCCTCGAGCAGCAGGGCGCGGACCCGATCGACTGGCGGGTCGTGCGGGACTGACACTCAGGCCAGCGCGTCCTCGACCGCGCCGATCAGCCGCGGCGCGTGGTCGCCGCTGTTGGCCTGATGCCCCACCAGGCGGATCGGCACCTCTCCCTCCCCGGTGATCGTGAGGTCCGAGAGCGTGCAGCCGGTGAGTGTCCAGCCCGATCCCTGGAGGTCCGCGCCGCGGACATCGGTGTACCAGAGGGTGCAGCCCGTGGTCGTGGGCGGCAGCAGCCCCTGGACGACGACCCCGCGCCCGGGGTCCCGGCTCTCGCCGCCGATCTGCATCTCCAGATGCTGGGTCCACACCTCTTTCGCCCCGGTGTTCGAGTGGTTCAGGGTGCAGCCGACGAGCGTGCCGTGGTTCCAGTTGTCGGTGTCCGCCTTCCCGTAGGGGCTGGTCGCGGCGATCGAGTAGTAGGCGCCGTAGCAGCCGACGATGATGCATCCGCTCAGGGTCCAGTTCCCCGCGGACTGCCACACGGCCAGGCGGCAGGCGGTGAAGAACGAGCCCTCGATCGTGGAGAACTCCGCGCGATCGGCCGCGGAGACCCCGATGCGGCAGCGGGCGAAGCGGCACCCGGAGATGCGGTGGCCGTAGGAGAAATAGTCGTCGGCCGGGCTGCCGGTGAGCACGATTCCCGCGCCCCGCCACCCCACGAGGTCGCAGTCCAGGATGCGCACGTTGGCGGCGCGGCGGATCCTCAACGCCACGTGCTCGGCGGAGATCGGGACGTCGATCCTCCCCGGATGCGCACCGCCAGCGTCCTCTCCCTGGAAGCGCACATCGCTGATCACCACATCGGAGACGCCGTCGACGAGGAGCGCGCCGCGGGAGGTGTCGGCCGTGGTGACGATCGCGCCGTTGCCCTGGATGCGGGCGCCGTCGGGAAGCTCCACGGGCGATCGCAGCGTGTAGGTCTCGCCGCTCACGAGCTGCACCTGCGCCGTGCGCGCGAGCACCTCCGACCAGTCGTCCCCCGGTCGCAGCACGTGGGGCTGGGCGTGCTGCCCGTCGCCCCGGCCTCCGCCCTCTGCGTGCGCGGGTCGGGCGGTCGACGCCGCGAGGGCGCCGGCGCCCGCCAGCGCGGCTCCGGTCACGAGCCCGCGGCGCAGGAGGTCGGCGGTCGGCATCGCGTCATCACGATCTTCCATGACGGGCATGGTGCCACGGACCTGACCCGCCTACTGTGGGACGACCCGTTCGGCGACTTTCCGGAGGATCGCGCGATGGCATTGAACCCCGCCCAGTTCACCCCGCAGGGCCCCGGGGTCGACTACGACCCCCACTGGTACCGCAAGGCGGTGTTCTACGAGGTGCTCGTGCGCGGCTTCGCCGACGGCAACGGCGACGGCACGGGCGACTTCACGGGGCTCATCGAGCGCCTGGACTACCTGCAGTGGCTGGGCATCGACTGCCTGTGGCTGCCGCCCTTCTTCGCCTCCCCGCTGCGCGACGGCGGCTACGACATCTCGGACTACGGCGCGGTGCTGCCGGACTTCGGCTCGATCACGGACTTCGAGCGCCTGGTCTCCGAGTCCCACCGGCGCGGGATCCGCGTGATCATCGACCTGCCGATGAACCACACCTCGGACAAGCACCCGTGGTTCCTCGAGTCCCGCGCCGATCCGGAGGGCCCGTACGGCGACTTCTACGTCTGGGCGGACACGGACGAGAAGTACCGGGAGGCGCGCATCATCTTCGTGGACACCGAGGAGTCGAACTGGACCTTCGACCCGGTCCGCCGCCAGTTCTTCTGGCACCGCTTCTTCTCCCACCAGCCGGACCTGAACTTCGAGAACCCCGCGGTGCGCGAGGCGATGTTCGACGTCGTCCGCTTCTGGCTCGACAAGGGCGTGGACGGCTTCCGGGCCGACGCCATCCCCTATCTCTTCGAGGAGGAGGGGACCGACGGCGAGAACCTGCCGGCGACCCACGCCTTCCTCGCCGACCTGCGCCGCTTCGTCGACGAGAGCTGGCCCGGGCGCGTGATCATCGCCGAGGCCAACCAGTGGCCCGAGGACGTCGTCGAGTACTTCGGCACGCCCGAGGACCCGGAGTGCCACATGTGCTTCCACTTCCCGGTGATGCCGCGACTGTTCTACGCGCTGCGCGAGGGCAGCGCGCGCCAGATCGTCGACATCATGGCGCAGACCCCGGAGATCCCGCAGGGCGCCCAGTGGGGCACGTTCCTGCGCAACCACGACGAGCTCACCCTGGAGATGGTCACCGGCCAGGACCGATCGGCGATGCTCGGCTGGTACGCGCCGGACGCGCGCATGCGGGCGAACGTCGGCATCCGGCGGCGCCTCGCCCCGCTGCTGGACAACTCGCGCTCGGAGATCGAGCTCATCCACGCCCTGCTGCTCTCGCTGCCGGGCTCGCCGTTCCTCTACTACGGCGACGAGATCGGCATGGGCGACAACATCTGGCTGACCGACCGCGACGCCGTGCGCACCCCGATGCAGTGGACGCCCGATCGCAACGCGGGCTTCAGCGACATCACCGACCCCGGCAAGCTGTACCTGCCGGTCATCCAGTCGCTCGTCTACCACTACGCGACCACGAACGTCGAGGCGCAGATGGCCCACTCGGGTTCGCTGCTGCACTTCGTGCGCTGGATGCTCGCGGTGCGCCGCGAGCACGACGCCTTCGGCATGGGCGCCTACCGGCACGTCGAGGCCGACAACGAGCGCGTGCTCGCCTTCACCCGCACCTACGACGGCGCGGACCACGGGGAGGAGGCCGCCCAGCACGCCGAGACCCTGCTGTGCGTCTTCAACCTCTCCCCGCAGCCGGTGACCGCGCGCGTCGCGCTCGAAGGGCCGGGCCGACGGACCGTGCGCGACCTCTTCGGCGGCGCCGAGTTCCCCTCGCTCGGCGAGGACGGCACCCTGGACGTCATGCTCCCCGGCCACGGCTTCTACTGGCTGAAGGTGCGCCCTCTCGGCGAGCAGGGCGAGCCGATCACCCGGACCACGGCGATCCCGGTGATCGAGGGCCCCTGAGGCGGCGCCGACGAGCGACCTCGCTCACAGCTCCTTACGGACGCCGGCGCCCGGATCGCTAGAGTTCCTGTGGCTCTCGAGCCGCAACGGCGCATCGATGACACGACACGAGAGGTGCTCCCGCAGCAGCCCTGACACGGCACGGTCGACCGCGCGATCCACCCCGATCGTCCGTCAGGAGCACCTCCTTGCCCACCACTCCCGCCTCTCCCGGTCCTGCGTCCGCGCGCACCGCCGCAGGCATGATCGCCGTCGCCGCCGCGGCGGCCTTCCTCGCCACCTTCAACGAGACCTTCCTCAACGTCGCGCTCACGCCGATCATGGCCGACTTCGACGTCACCGTCGGGACGGTGCAGTGGCTGACCACCGCCTACCTGCTGGTCGCCGCCGTGTTCGTACCCGTCTCGAACATCCTGTACCGCCGCTTCCCGACCCGTCCGCTGTTCGTCGCCGTCGTCGCCCTGCTCGTGCTGGGCTGGATCGTCGGCGCGATCGCCCCGTCCTTCGGGGTGCTGCTGCTGGGCCGTCTGCTGCAGGCGATCGGCACCGGCCTGCTCACCCCGCTGGGCATGACCATCACCCTCGCCGTCGCCCCGCGCGAGAAGCTGGGCCTGGCCATGGGCATCATGGCCGCGATGACGACTCTCGGCCCGTCGATGGCCATCGTGATCTCCGGAGTCCTGCTCACCGCCGCCCCGTGGACGGTGCTGATGTGGGTCTTCGGCGGCCTCTCGCTGCTCGTGCTCCCCTCGGGCGCCGCTCTGCTGCGTGAGGTCGGGGAGCGCGATCGCCCCGTGCTCGACGCCCCGTCCCTGGTGCTGGTCGCGGTGGCCCTGGTGGGCATCCTCTACGGCATCTCGACGGCCTTCGACGGCTCTGCCCTGATCGCGGCGGCCGCGGCCGTCATCGGTCTGATCTCCCTCGCCGGCTTCGTGGCGCGCCAGCACCGGATCGAGAACCCGCTGATCGACCTGCGTCCGTTCGGCAGCACCCCGTTCGTCCTCGGTGTGCTGATGACGATGCTCGGGCTCGTGTTCGTGTTCGCCATGAACGTTGTGATCCCGGTCTTCCTGCAGTCCTCCCGCGGCCTGTCGCCGCTCGGCGCCTCGCTCACCCTGGCCCCCGGCATCCTCCTCACCGTGGCCATGGGGCCGGTGGCGGGTCGCCTGTTCGACCGCCGCGGGGGCCGGCGCATGATCCCAGCCGGCTACCTGGTGATGGCGATCTTCGTGGTCCTGGTCGGAGCCGCCGCGGGCAGTCCGTCGGTCGTCCTGTTCGGCATCCTCTACGTCCCGGCGGTGCTCGGCACCTCGTTCGTCATCGGCCCCGCGCAGACCTTCGCGCTCTCGCACCTGGACCGCGAGACGAGCCCTCACGGCGTGACCGTCGTCAGCACCAGCTTCCAGATCGCGGGCTGCGTCGGAACCTCCCTGGGCGTCGGCGTCTACGGCGCCCTGACCGCCGCGGGCGCGGCGAGCGGCGCAGCCGAGGGCGGCGCCCTCCTGGGCTTCCGCGGCGCCGTCGGACTGGTGGTGCTCACCTCGCTGATCGGCGTCGGCCTGGCGATCGCCGCCTCCCGCAGCACGCGGACGCGGCGCGTCCGGGAGACGGCCGCGGCCGAGGCGGCACCGGAGGACGCGGAGCACCGCGTCTCGCACATCATGAAGTCCGACGTCTTCGCGATCTCGAGCGGGCAGACCGTGCTCGAGGCCCTGCGGATGTTCGCCGAGCACGGCATCTCGGGCGCCCCTGTGCTCGGGGACGACCGAACCCTCCTCGGGTTCCTCTCCGACGGGGACGTCATGCGCTACCTCTCGGCGCACCACCCGTCATCGGCGTCGATCTATTCCTTCGTCGCGGGCGCGGAGGAGGACCTCGACGAGGCGATGCGCGACCTCGGACGACTGCCGGCGATGCGTCTCGCGACGCGCCAGGTGATCACGGTCGACGAGGACGCCTCGATCTCCGATGCGGTCGCGGCCCTTGCGGACGTGCGCCTGAAGAAGGTCCCGGTGGTGCGGGGCGAGGGCGGTCCCGTCATGGGCATCGTCAGCCGCTCCGCCATCGACCGTCTGGCGATCTCGACCTACCTGCACGGCCGCGACACCGCGCAGGGCCGTCCCGAGGACCTCAGCACCATCACCGTCTGAGGCACAACGAACCGACGGGCCGCGCCGGGGCTCAGCCCTCGGCGCGGCCGATCCGCCAGTACCCCATGAAGGCGACCTGCTTGCGGTCCACCCCGATCTCGCGCACGAGGTAGCGGCGCAGGCGCTTGACCACGCCCGCCTCGCCCGCGATCCAGGCGTAGAAGGGGCGCTCGTCGGGGTGGACCTCGGAGGTGCTGCCGTGGGCGGCGTGGGTGAGCTGCTGGGGGACCTCCCAGAGGATCGTGGAGTCGATGTCGACGTCCTCGAGCGCGATGCGATCGCCGGCCGACGGATCGGCGGGCAGATCCGCATCGGATGCGACGGCCTCGCGCACCGCGGGCTCGAGCAGGGTGCCGTGCTCGGCGCCGTCGCGGGCCAGCCACACGACCTCGACGCCCGTCGGCCCTTCGAGATCCAGGCGGTCGGCGGCCGTCGGCACCTCGAGGAGGGCCCTGCCGCGCACGTCGGACCCGCGCAGGGAGTCGAGGATCGAGGCGATCGCGGGCACCGCGGTCTCGTCGCCCACGAGCAGCAGGTCCTTCGCGCCGCGCGGCTCGAACTCGATGCCGCTGCGCGAGTGCTCCCCGCCGCGGCTGGGACCGATGAGGTGCAGGCGCCCACCGGGGTGCACGGCCTGGGCCCAGCTGCCGGCGGGCCCGCCGACGCCGTGCTCGTCGGTGTGCAGGACCATGTCGACGACGAGCTCGCGGGCGGCCTCGTCCCAGTCGCGGATCGTGTAGGTGCGCATGGCTCCGCGCACGTCCTCGTCGACCTGCAGCCAGGCCTGGTACCAGGAGAGGTCCTCGCTCTGGTGGGTCTCGAGGAAGTCCACGAGGTCGAAGGCCGGATCACCGCCGCCCGGCGGGATGATGAGCTTGAAGCGCTGGTCGAGAGGGTGGTGGTCGATGCCGAACTCCGCCATGCCCTCGCCGCCCAGCACGACGCGGCGGAAGGCGGGGGCCAGGTCCTCGACGCGGAGGACCTCGGCCAGGTGGGCGGTGGTGGACGGACGCGTCACAGCAGCTCCTTCGGATGTGCGGGCGGGCAGCGCGGGGCTGCGGGGCGGAACAGCAGGGCGCACGACCATTGTGCCAGGCAAGGCTGCCCTCACTGAAGAGTGCTCGAGGGTCCGCCAGATCACATCCCGCTCGACCCGCCGACCGGGGCATGTGGCATCCTCGGGTGACTGCGCACAGCGCCGCCCTCGCCGCGCGCCCGGAGACGGGCAGCGCGCACGGCGCCCACCGACAGGAGAACCACGTGAACGAGACCCCCCGGTCGCCCGCCGAGGAGGCCCAGGACCCGAGCACCTCGCCCGAGAGGCTGATGGAGCTCACCGAGCGGCACCCGCAGCTGCACGGGCTCCTGGTCGACAACCCCTCCTGCCCCGACGTGGCGCGGCAGTGGATTTTCGCGACGAACGCGCGCGTGCGCGCGAAGAGGGAGGCGCAGCAGCCCGACGCGGCGGAGCCCGATCAGGCGCAGCAGGCAGCTCCCGATCCGGACGGCGATCTCGAGGACACCGGCGACGTGCTCGCCACCCGGCAGATCCAGCGCACCGACTCCACGGACCCCGCCCCCGCGGCCCCCGAGGGCGACGACGGCCCGCCCACCCAGGCCATGGCCCCCTCCGACGCCCCCGCTCCCCTGCGCAGCGAGCCGCCCCGGTCCGCCGCGGCGGCTGCCTCGGGCCAGGAACCGCCGACCGCGCCCGGTGGAGATCCCGACGCGCAGTCGGCATGGGCACTGCCGCCGGTCGCGGACGCTCCGGCGTCGGCCCCCGCCCTGCCGCCGATCAAGCCGCCGCAGGAGCACCCGGTGACCGAGCCCGCCGCCTCGAGCGGCACGGTGCGCCACGTGAAGCCAGACCGCGGGGTCGTCCCGCTCGGGCCCGCCGCCTCGGCCCCGTCGATGCCCTCGCCCTCGCAGTCGGCTCCCGCATCGGACCAGGGGTACGGCTACCCGGCTCCGGCCCCGACCGCGAACTTCGAGGAGCCCGTGCAGGCCGGAGCCGCCTACGCCGGGCATGACGAGTACGACGAGCAGGACGGGCACGACGACGGCGGGGACGAGGACTCGGGCCGCAGCCGCGCCACCTGGTGGGCGTGCGGCGGGTGCCTGCTGCTCGCGCTCATCGTCGCCCTGGTGGCGATCTTCGGCCTGCGCTCCTTCTTCTCCGGCGGTGACGACGAGTCCGCGCAGCAGACCAGCGCGAGCTCGTCGGCCTCGAAGGAGCCCTCCGAGAAGCCGAGCGCGTCGGATGACGAGAAGGACGAGGAGTCGACCGAGGCGAAGGACAAGTCCCCGGCCCCCGACGACGCCAAGGAACTCAGCCGGGTGGTCTCCCCCACCGGCAACATCACCTGCAGCCTCGACGACGACTCGGTGGGCTGCTCGCTGGAGGACCGCTCCTTCGGGGGAGACAGCGAGGACTGCTCCTCGGGTCCGTTCTCGATCAGCGTCGCCGACAAGAAGGCAGACCTGGAGTGCGGCACGACCTTCGGCGGGGACTCCCCGACCACCCTCGCGTACGACCAGAGCGCGACGCAGGGCGACAGCGCCTGCAGGAGCGAGTCGGACGGGATGACCTGCTGGAACGTGAAGACTGGGCACGGCTTCACCGTCGCGAAGTCGGGTTACGAGACCTTCTGACCCTCACTCTGCCCCTCGCCCCGGCCCGCGATCCGCATCCAGGTGTCCACGACGGTGTCCGGGTTCAGCGAGATCGAGCCGATGCCCGCGCGCCGCAGGTGCTCGGCGAGCTCGGGATGGTCGCTCGGGGCCTGACCGCAGATCCCGACGTACTTCCCGCGCTCCCGGCAGGCCCGGATCGCGAGGTCGATGAGCTGCAGCACCGCGGGGTCGCGCTCGTCGAAGGCGTCGGCCACGAGTGCTGAGTCGCGGTCGATCCCCAGGGTCAGCTGGGTGAGGTCGTTGGAGCCGATCGAGAAGCCGTCCACGTGCTCGAGGAAGGCCGGGGCGTTCAGCGCGTTGGCGGGGATCTCGCACATCATCACGACCTGCAGCCCGTCCCTGCCGCGCGCGAGGCCGTGGGAGGCCAGGCGCTCGACGACGCCCCGGGCCTCCTCCGGCGTGCGCACGAACGGGATCATGATCCGCAGGTTCTCCAGTCCCATGTCCTCGCGCACGCGCCGCAGCGCCTCGCACTCGAGGGCGAAGGCCTCGGCGAACTGCTCGGAGAGGTAGCGTGAGGCGCCGCGGAACCCGATCATCGGGTTCTCCTCCTCGGGCTCGAAGACCTCGCCGCCCACGAGCCCGGCGTACTCGTTGGACTTGAAGTCGCTCAGGCGCACGATCACCGGACGCGGCGCGAAGGCGGCGGCGATGGTCGCGACGCCCTCCGCGAGGCGCCGTACGAAGAACTCGCGGGGTGAGGCGTCGGCGCTGGTCGCGCGCACGATCTGCTCCTGCACCCCGGCGCTCTGCCGCTCGGGGTCCAGGAGGGCGAGCGGGTGGATGCCGATCTGGCGGTTGATGACGAACTCCATCCGCGCGAGGCCCACGCCGGTGCTCGGCAGGGCCGCGGCGGAGAGCGCGAGGTCGGGGTTGGCGAGGTTCAGCATGAGGTCGACGTCGATCTCGGGCAGCTCCCCCACCTCGATGGTCTCGACGTCGGTCTCCAGCAGCCCCTCGAGCACGAGTCCGGTCTCGCCGTCGGCGCAGGAGACCGTGACCTCCTGACCGTCCTGGAGCCGGCGGGTCGCATCGCCCGTGCCGACGACGGCGGGGATGCCGAGCTCGCGCGCGATGATCGCGGCGTGGCAGGTGCGTCCGCCGCGGTCGGTGACGATCGCCGCCGCGCGCTTCATGATCGGCTCCCAGTCGGGATCGGTCATCGAGGCCACGAGCACGTCGCCGGGCCGGAAGTCGTGCATCTCGTCGGGGCTCCCGAGGCGGCGCACGGCGCCCTTGCCGATCCTCTGGCCGATCGCGCGGCCCTCGGTGAGCACGGGCGCCTCGCCCACCCGGCGGTGGCGCTCGATGGTGCCGGCGGCGCGGCGCGAGACCACGGTCTCGGGACGCGCCTGGAGGATGTGGAGAGTGCCGTCGATGCCGTCCTTGCCCCATTCGATGTCCATCGGCCGCCCGTAGTGCTCCTCGATGGTCAGGGCGATGCGGGCGAGCTCGGCGACGTCCTCGTCGCTCAGCGAGAAGCGGCCGCGATCGGCGGGCTCGGTGGGTTCGAAGGCCGTGGTGCGCCCGACGCGCGCATCGTCCGTGAACACCATCTTCCGGTCCTTGCCGCCCAGGTGGCGGCGCAGGATCGCGGGGCGGCCCGCACGCAGGCCGGGCTTGTGCACGGTGAACTCGTCGGGGTCCACGGCTCCCTGCACCACGCCCTCGCCGAGGCCGTGGGCGCTGGTGATGAACACGGCGTCCTCGAAGCCGGACTCGGTGTCCAGGGTGAACATGACGCCGGCGGCGGCCAGGTCGGAGCGCACCATGCGCTGGATGCCCACGGAGATCGCGACCTCGTCGTGCAGGAAGCCGTGATGCACGCGGTAGGCGATCGCGCGATCGGTGAACAGGGAGGCGAACACCTTCCGCACCGCGTCGAGCACGGCGTCGATCCCGCGCACGTTGAGGTAAGTGTCCTGCTGCCCGGCGAAGGAGGCGTCGGGCAGGTCCTCGGCGGTCGCACTCGAGCGCACCGCGAAGGAGGCGCCCCGCGTCCCCTCCGGCGACTCCTGCTCGAGGCGCGCGAAGGCCGTGCGCACAGCATCCTCGAGCTCGGGCGCGAGCGGCGCGTTCTCGACACGCTCGCGGATGCGGGCCCCGACGCGGGCGAGGGCGGTGGTGTCCTCGACGTCGAGCTGCGCCAGCTGCGCGCTGATCTCCTCGGTGAGACCGGTGGCGGCCATGTGCCGGCGGAAGGCCCCGGCCGTCGTCGCGATGCCGCCGGGCACCCGCACTCCCAGGTCCGCGAGGGCGCCGAGCATCTCGCCGAGCGAGGCGTTCTTGCCTCCCACGCGGGCGAGATCGTCCAGGCCCACCGATTCGAGCGGGAGCACCAGATCTCCCGGGGCGTCGCTCGCGGGAGCGGTGGCGGGAGCGGGGCGCGTCGTCAGCTGCGTCATCATCGTGCCTTTCGTGGGGCGGGCCGGGAGGAGCTCCCGGCCGGGCCGACGGGGCATCCGTCGGCCGTGGAACCACTCTGAGGTCCCCGTCGGCCGCAGAACACGAGAGATTCGATCGAAGATCGATGCTTCTTCACGTATGCTCAAAATATGAGAGTCGACGACGACCGCACTCGGGTGATGGGCGCCCGCATCCGGCACTTCCGCTCCCGCGCGGGCCTCACGCTCGCGGATCTCGCCGAGCAGCTCGGCACCACCGCGAGCACCCTGTCCCTCGTCGAGAACGGCAAGCGCGCCGTGCGCGCGCCGGAGATGCCCGGGATCGCCGCGGCCCTGGACGTCGAGGTCGTGGACCTGCTCTCCGAGGAGCCGCCGGATGCCCGCTCCGCTCTCGAGCTCGAGCTCGCCCGTCTGCAGGCCGGACCCCAGTTCGCCGCGCTCGGCGTGCCGCCGGTGAGGATCTCGCGCACGCTCCCCCACGACGCCCTCGCGGCGCTGGTGCGGACCCTGCAGGAGCTGGACCGCAAGGCCCTCGAGGCGACGGCCACGCCCGAGGAGGCGCGCCGGGCGAACACGGAGCTGCGGCGCTGGATGCGCGAGCAGGACAACCACCTGCCGGCGATCGAGGCGGCGGCCGAGGAGATCGTCGCCGTCGCCGGCCACGAGGTCGGCGCGCTCACGCACCGCGAGGTCGCGCTGATGGCCGAGCACCTGGGCTTCCGACTGCTGCACGTGGACGACCTGCCGCGCTCCACCCGCACCATCACCGACCTCGAGCAGGGGCGGATATACCTGCCGCCGTCCTCGATCCCCGGCGGCAACGGCCTGCGGTCGATGGCGCTGCAGGCCATGGCGCACCGCGTGCTCGGCCACACCCCGCCCTCCTCCTACGAGGAGTTCCTGCGGCAGCGGCTCGAGATCGCCTACTTCGCGGCCTGCTGCCTGATGCCCGAGCGGCAGGCGACGGACTTCCTCAGCGACGCGAAGCAGCGCCGGGACCTCGCGGTCGAGGACTTCCGCGATGCCTTCGGCGTCACCCACGAGCAGGCCGCCCTGCGGATGACGAACCTGCTGACTGCCCATCACGGGGTGCGGGTGCACTTCCTGCGGGTCGGGGCCGACGGCGAGATCCACAAGGCGTACGAGAACGACGACCTGCCGATCCCCACCGACGTCACCGGCGCGGTCGAGGGCCAGATCGTGTGCCGCAAATGGGTCGCGCGCCGCGCAGGGCACCGCGGCAACCGCACCACCGAGAACCACCAGTACACCGACACCGTGGGCGGCACCTTCTGGTCGTCCACCCAGACCGGCTCCGGCCCGCACGGCGCCTTCTCGATCACCTTCGGCGTGGGCTTCGACGACGCCAAGTGGTTCCGCGGCCGCGCGACGCGCCAGCGGCAGGTGTCCACCTGCCCCGACGAGTCGTGCTGCACCCGGCCCCCGGCCGGCCTCGCCGATCGCTGGGCCGACGCCGCCTGGCCGAGCGCGCGCATGCACACCCAGGTGCTCGCCGCCCTGCCCTCGGGCCGCTTCCCCGGCGTCGACGACACGGAGGTCTTCGAGTTCCTCGAGCGCCACGCTGCGATGGACTGACCCAGAGCTGAGGGGTCGAAGAGCTGGAGACGAGATTCGAACTCGCAACCGCCTGTTTACAAGACAGGTGCGCTACCGTTGCGCCACTCCAGCGGGTGCCCGGACGACTGCGGTCCGGCACCCCGAAAGGGTACCGGACCGCAGGCCCCGGGCGCGATCGGCGAGGACCGAGGGCGCTCAGCCCTTGGCCGCGTCCTCGACGGCCTTGAGGAACACGCCCTCCTGGCTCCACTTGGTGGAGTCGAGGACCGTGTCGTCGACCTTCACGTAGGGCGTGCCGGCGCCGTCGGCGTCCTTCTTGGCGGCGGGCTCGACCACGTTGCGCACCCACCCCTTGTAGGTGCTGTCGTCGATGCAGCTGGTCACGGAGTCGCTCGCGCCGGCCTTCTTCGCGTACTCCGCGAGCTGATCGTTGCTCAGACCGGCGCTGCCCTCGGCCGGCTGGTTGTCAAACAGCGAGGTCTGGAAGTCCATGAAGTTGTCGGGATCGTCGTCATAGACGCAGGCGGCGGCACTCGCGGCGCGTGTCGAGTAGTCGCCCGTCGTGGAATTCGCGTCGAGCATGCGCCGCGTGTAGAGGTGCACCGTCGCCTCCTTCTTGTCGACGATGGTGCGCAGATCCTTGCCGTTGATCTCCTCGAACTGGCCGCATACCGGGCACATGAAGTCCACGTGCAGCTCGACCACGGGCTTGCCCGAGTCCTCGGGGGCGCCGAGGGAGTAGTACGGCTGCCCCTCGGAGACGCCCGCGGGCGTCGCGACGGGCCCCTCGGGGCGGGTCGCGTTCCAGATCAGGTATCCGATGCCGCCGGCGATGAGGAGCACGACCACGACGACCGCTGCGATCACGGCGGTGCGGACGTTGCGCTGGCGCTTGAGCTCGGCCTGGCGCTGCTGGCGGATCGCCTCGCGCTGGGCCTCGCGGCGATCCTGGGCGTTCGATGCGGCCATGATCCTCCTCGGATCCTTCTCGCCGCCGCGCGGGCGGCGGGGTCTCGGTCGTGCGCGCCCGGTCTCGACCCGTGCGCGCCGCGCAGTCTACCGACGGGTCCTGACCGTGCCTGGAGGGTCGTGGCGGTGATCACCGCGAGCCCGTCGGCAGGCCGCTGCGCTCAGCGCCAGAAGGCGATCCGATCCAGCGTCGGCAGGTTGTAGAAGGGCAGGTAGTCGATGGAGCCTCCGCGGGCGACGGCCACGGAGACGATCGCGCCGAGCAGGAGCACGAGCAGCACGCCCACGACCAGGCTCCACACGGTGTCGGGCGTCGCGGCCTCGACGACCCGGTGCGCACCGTCGCGGGTGGTGCGCGCACCGATGCCCACCCAGACCAGCAGCACCGTGATCGCCATGGCGACGGCGAAGGCGACCGCGTCGGGCGGCTGGACCCCGCGGAGCAGCACGAAGCCCGCGTCGACGGCCATGCCGACGAGGAGCCCCAGGATCAGCGGGAACAGCGCCTGCAGCGCGGTGACGACGAGGCCGAGGACGAAGCGGAAGGGCGCGGCGAATCCGGCGGCGGTCCGCGCCGCCCCGTTCGCCGATCCCCGGGAGCGGCGGGAGAGGACGGTGCGATGCGACTGCTCCCAGGTGCGGGCGAGCGCGCCGAAGAGCAGCAGCAGGGCGAGGGAGACGTACGGCGCGATCGCTGCCAGGGCCACGAGGATCAGGTTCCCGATCCACACGATGATGCGGCGCCGCGGGGGCGGCGGCTGCTGCCACGCACCATAGGGGTCGGCGAGGGCGTCGCCGGGCTGCTGCATCTGCTGCGGCGGGAACTGCTGGGCCTGCTGCGGCTGCTGGGCGGCGGGTTCCCAGGGCTGCATCGCCGGCTGCTGCTGTGCGGGCTGCTGCTGGGGGACGGGGGCGGGAGCGGTCCGCGGGACGTCGTCCACGGGGGCCATGCGCTCTGTCGGCGGCTCTCGGCGCACGGGCCCGCGGACGTCCTCGTTTCCCGTCTCGCCCCCGGCGGCGATGGCCTCGGTGGGCTGGGCGGAGTCGCGGGCCGCCGGTGCATCGTCCGGGACGACGGGCAGTGCGCGGGTGGGATTCTGGACGACGGGGATGACCTCGGTCGCGGGGTCGGCGCCCGCCGGGGACGATGCCGCGGAGAGCGCCTCGGTGCGGTCCGGGTCGCCGGCCGACGGGGAGTCGGCGCGCCCGGCGGCGAAGGCCTCGGTCGCTTCGGCGTCCGACGAGGAGGTCGCAGGCAGGGCTTCGGTGGCCGGTTCGCCCGCTCCTTCGCCCGCCTCGCTCTCCCCGGCCGCCCCGGTCGCTCCCCCGGCGGCGATCGCCTCGGTGGCACCGGGGTCCTCGAAGCGGTCGAGGTCGAGGGTGTCGAGGCGTTCGCGCAGCTCACGGGGGCTGGGGCGCTCGGCGGGGTCGGAGCGGAGGGCATCGCGGAACCACTGGGCGAGCTCGACGGGGACGCCGTCGACGTCGATGTCGCCGCGCTCCGCGCGCAGGAGCACGAGGTCGGCCCGTCCGCCGCCGTAGGGCTCGCGTCCGGTGGCGGCGAAGGCGAGCATGGCGGCGAGTGCCCACCAGTCGCCGGCCTCGCCGGTGCGGTTGCTGCGCATGACCTCGGGGTCGAGGTACGCGGCGGTGCCCATGACCAGGCCGGTGGAGGTGAGACGGGATTCCTCGGCGGCGACGGCGATGCCGAAGTCGATGATGACGGGGTCGAGGCCGTAGCCGTCGGGGTCGTAGCCCACGAGGTCCTCGTCGCGCGCGCCGCGCAGCAGGACGTTGGAGGGCTTGAGGTCGCGGTGGACGACCCCGGAGGCGTGGATGTCGTCGAGGGATTCCGACAGGACGATGCCGAGCTCGCGGACGAGCTCCGGATGGAGTCCTCCGCTGCCGCGCACGGCGTCCTCGAGGGTCGGGCCGGGGACGAATTCGGTGACGACGAAGGCGTCGGGCGATTCGAGCTCGGCGTCGAGGATGCGCACGATGTTGTCGTTGTGCACGAGGCGCTGGGCGCTGACCTCGCGGGCGAGGCGCTCACGGGCGCGGGGGTCGTCGGCGATGTCGTGGCGCAGCAGCTTGATGGCGACCTCGTTGCCGTCGGCGTCGTGCGCCCGGTAGACGATGCCCATGCCGCCTGCGCCGATGCGTTCGTGCACCTGGTACCCGGAGTCCTCCTCCAACGTCACCAGGCGAGGGTCGCGCCGCGCGTAGGGGGCGGTGTGCTGCTCGTCCGACATGGTCGCCATGCTAGTCATCCGCACCTGCCAGTCCGCCGACCTCGTCAGAAGGGCGGGTCGCAGGCGGCTCGTGCCGTCGGCGCCGACGGCCTGGGCGGTTCGGCATCGACCGGGAGGTCGGGGGTCCGTGCGGCGGCGGCGAGGTGCTGGCACCACGCGTTCTCGAGCACGTGGACGAGGAGCGGGGTCATCAGGTCACCCGCGTCCTCCACGGTCAGCTCGGCCTCCCCGCGCAGCGACCACTGCGTGCGGCCCGGTGTGTGCGGCACGGGCATGCCCGAGGGGCCGGGGTTCCCGGCTGCGTCGGATCCGTCGGACTCTCCCGATGCTTCGGGCCCACCGGTGCCCGGGTCGGCAGGGCGGGGCGAACTGCCGCCGTCATCGCGGAGTCTGACCGGGTCGATATCGCGCGCCGTTTTCACCTGGTGATGGGACCAGCACAGAAGATGGAGATTCTCGATCTCCGTCATCCCGCCCTCACCGGGATGCTCATGATCGAATTCCTCGATATGATCTGCTTCCGCTTCACTGCAGCTCTGCCGAGTGCATCCTGGAAGTGAGCATTCCGGTCCCCGCAGACGCAGATGCGTGAGCATCGCCGGGCTCGGCCGGTAGCGTTCCGGCGGCAGCGGCAGGAATGCGCCTGTTGCTGGATCCGTCAGGATCCGCATCCACTCCGGACACTCCCCCGCGAGCTCCCGTGCCATCTCCGCGGGGATCGGATGCTTCCCCTCGAGCAGGGCCGGCGCTTCGCTCTCTCCCAGCAGCGTCAGGAACGGCACCGTCACGAGGATCGTGAACCGCGGCGCGGGCACCTCATGCCCGTCCGTGTCCACCTCTCCCCGCAGCAGGGCCTCGTAGCGCAGACGACCACGGGTCATCGTCTTCCCGCTCGCGCGCACGGCGCCGTCCTCATCGAAGGGGATGGCCTCCGTCCCGCCCTCGTCGAGCGCATGGCGCTGGGCGGCCTGCACGGTCTGCGCCGCGGCGTCCAGGGACTGCGCGAATGCGAGGATCTCCGGGATCGGACCCGTCAGCGTGAGCGTCGCCGTCCCATCCTCACCCGCGACCGGAGCACCGATGTGACGACGACGCCGCGCCCGCTCCACCGGGGAGAGATCAAGGAGGGAGGTGAACCACGTGATCAGCTCCGAGAGCAGCCGACGGAACGTCTCCGGTGTCACCCCGAACTCCCACTCCCCCATCACCCGATCCAGATCACGTCGGTCCTCCGCGGGAAGATCCCGGGAGCGACGGATCACCCGGCGCAGCCACTCGATCGGCAGCTCCCCCGCCTCCACCCGCGCGAACAGCAGCGGAAACACGGTCAGGGCCTCATACGCGTCACGGATCTGGCCGTATGACACCGATGTCGTCGTCCGCAGGGCGACCGCCGCCTGCGCATCCTCCACGTCCCCCTCATGCGGGGGCGCGCCGTCGACGTCACGATCCGCCCACAACGGCGCGAGACGCCGCATCAGCGCCGCCGCGAGCTGCGACTCCTGGACCGCGAGATCCCAGATCCCCCGCAGGTCCTCAGACAGGTCCGGCCCCTCCGCCGCGAAGGTCCGCTCCCCCAGATTCTCGCGGGACAGGGGATGGTGGGGCCGAGGCCCCCGAGCAGCCCTCGGGAGGCCGCGACCCCCACCCGGAGACGGGTGCGAGCCGGAGGGCGACGACGGTTTCGAGGAATCGGGCTCGACGGAATCATCGCCGCGATCGAGCACATCACCACCGGTGAACACGGATCCCCCTCTCCGTCGAGCCAGATGTTCTCCACCCCTCAAGAATATCTGTCGAAACGGACACCGCAAGAGTCCATCGGAAATCTGTGGAGAACTTTATCCATTCCTCCACAATGCCCGCTTCTCCACAGAGGGACCCACCAGAATCGCTATTCCTCCACAGCACGAACGTCGAATGTCCGATCACCGTGATAGCACCGCCGGAGATACTGGTCGTCGACGCGCTGGAGTCCGCCCGCCGGTCCGGTCCGCCGAGCACGCCGACCGGACGCGCTGGCCGAGCGCGTCTGCCGCGCTCTTCGGAACCGCTCCTCGGAGGAACTGGTCGGCCTCGCCCGGACGCACGGCGACGGCCGGTCCCCCAGCTGGGGAACCGGCCGTCGCTCGGGCCGTCGGCGCCTCAGCTCCGCGCGAGCCGCTGTTTCTTCGAGGTGATCTCCCCGGTGTCGAAGCCGGCGAGGTGCAGACCGCCGTGGAAGCGGGCGTGCTCGATCTTCAGGCAGCGGTCCATGACCACGTCGAGCCCGCCCTCCTCGGCGATCGCCGCGGCCTCCTCGTTCCAGGAGCCCAGCTGCAGCCAGAGGGTCTTCGCGCCCACCTCCACCGCCTCGCGGGCCACGTCGGGGAGGTCCTCGTGACGGCGGAACACGTCGACCACATCGGGCACCACGGGCAGGTCGGCGAGCGAGGCATACGCCGGCCGGCCCAGGATCTCCGTCGCCCGCGGGTTCACGAAGTACACGTCGTACGGCGAGCTCGAGAGCAGGTAGGTCGCCACGAAGTAGCTGGCCCGGGAGGGGTTCGTCGAGGCGCCGACGATCGCGACGGACCGCGTGCGCCGCAGGATCCCGAGCCGCTGCGGGGCGGTGGGTCCGACCCAGGTGCGGGCCGTCTGCTGCTCCGCGCCGTTGTTCTCCGCGCTCATCGCGCCACCCCCGTCGCCGTCGTGATGGCCTGGTCGAGGTCCCAGAGGATATCCTCGGGATCCTCGAGCCCGACCGAGATCCGGATCAGGTCCGGCGCCACGCCGCCCGCGAGCAGCTGCTCGGGGCTGAGCTGCTGGTGGGTGGTGGAGGCCGGGTGGATCACGAGCGTGCGGGCGTCGCCGATGTTCGCGAGGTGCGAGGCGAGCTGCAGGTTCCCGATCACCGCCTCGCCGGTGGCGCGGGCCGCGGCCGCGCGCTCCTCGTCGCTCGCGAAGTCGCCCGTCGGCTCCACGCCGAAGGCGAAGACCGAGCCGGGACCGAGCGGCAGATACTTCTCCGCACGCTGGTGGTGCGGGTGGTCCGGGAGCCCCGCCCAGGTCACGTACGCGACGCGCGGATCCTGGTCCAGCCAGGTCGCGACCGCACGGGCGTTCGCGAGGTGGGCGTCGATGCGCTGCGGGAGCGTCTCGACGCCCTGGAGCAGCTGGAAGGCGGACTGCGCGCTCAGCGAGGGGCCGATGTCGCGCAGCTGCTCGGAGCGCAGCTTGGTGAGGAATCCGTACTCGCCGAAGTTCCCCCACCAGCTGAGACCGCCGTAGCTCTCGACGGGCTCGGTCATCGCGGGGAACCTGCCGTTGCCCCAGTCGAAGCGTCCGGACTCGACGACCACGCCGCCGAGCGTCGTGCCGTGGCCGCCCAGGAACTTCGTGGCGGAGTGGATAACGATGTCGGCGCCGTGCTCGAGGGGCCGCACCAGGTACGGGGTCGCGAGCGTCGCGTCGACCACGAGCGGCACGTCCGCGGCGTGGGCGACCTCGGCGAGCGCCTCGAGGTCGGCGATCTCCCCCGAGGGGTTGCCGATGATCTCGACGTAGACGGCCCTGGTCTCCGGCCGGATCGCGGCCGCATAGTCCGCGGCGTCGGAGGAGGGGACGAAGGTGGTCTCCACGCCGAAGCGGCGCAGGGTGACGTCGAGCTGGGTGACGGTGCCGCCGTAGAGCTGGGCGGAGGCGACGATGTGGTCGCCCGCGCCGGCGAGCGCCGCGAAGGTGATGAACTCGGCGCTCATCCCGGACGCCGTGGCGACCGCGCCGATCCCGCCCTCGAGCGAGGCGACGCGCTCCTCGAAGGCCGCGACCGTGGGATTGCCGATGCGCGAGTAGATGTTGCCGTACTTCTGCAGGGCGAACAGCGTCGCGGCATCGGTCGCGTCGTCGAAGACGAACGAGGTGCTCTGGTAGATCGGTACCGCGCGGGCGCCGTGCACGGCGTCCGGCGTGCCGCCGGCATGCAGGGCGCGGGTGCGGAACCCGAAGGTGCGCTCCTCGCTCACGCGGCCTCCTCCTCATCCGCCGACGAGGCCGCCTCCGTCGACGGGGCCGACGGGAGGGTCGCGTCGGCCGCGGCGGTGGCGGCCTCGGCGCTCACACCGGGGACGTCGGGGATCTGGGAGGCGTCGAGCTCGGTGCCGTGCTTGCGGGCGAGGTCCTTCTCGAGCTCGCGGACGATCGGCATCACGTCCCGGCCGAAGGCGGCGACCTCCTCGGTGAAGTGGAGGTAGCAGGTCAGCAGCAGGTTCACCCCGATCTCCTTGTAGGAGACGATGCGCTCGGCGATCTCCTCGGGGGTGCCGATGAGGCGGGTCTTGAAGCCGTCGTTGTACTGCACGAGGTCCTCGAAGGAGGAGTCGGCCCACATGCCCTTGCCGTCGGCCGTGGACTGTCCGGCCTCCTTGACGGACTGGGCGAAGCCCTCGACGGCCGGGCGGTGCGCCTTGGCGACGATCTCGCGCAGGGTCTCCTCGGCCTCCTTCCGGCTCTCGCGGGCGATCACGAAGCCGTTGAGGCCGAAGCGGGGGCTGCGGCCGACCTCCGCCGCGGAGGCCAGCACGCCCTCGACGTTGCCCTGGTAGCCCTCGAGGTCGCGGCCGTTGGAGAAGTACCAGTCGGCGACGTGGCCGGCGGCCTTCTGCGCGGCCGTGGAGTTGCCGCCGAAGAAGATCTCGGGGTGGGGGCGGCCGGGGACGTCGACGGGCTTCGGGGAGAGCGTGAAGTCGTCGATCGAGTAGTACTTCCCGTCCTGCGAGTAGCCCTCCTCGGTGAGCAGGCCGCGCAGGGCGCTGATGAACTCCTCGGTGCGCACGTAGCGCTCGTCGTGCTCGAGCCAGGGCAGGCCGAAGCCGGTGAACTCGTCCTTCAGCCAGCCCGAGACGATGTTGACGGCGGCGCGGCCGTTCGAGAGGTGGTCGGCGGTGATGAGCCACTTGGCGAGCACGCCCGGGTGCCACATGCCCGGGTGGAAGGCGGCGATGACCCGCAGGCGCTCGGTCGCGCCGAGCAGGGCGAGGCTGAAGGCGGAGGCCTCGTGCTGCTGCGCGGCGCCGTAGCTCGCGGCGTAGCGGGTCTGGGTGAGGGCGTACTCGAAGCCCGAGTCCTCGGCGGTCTTCGCGAGGGCGGAGTTGTAGGGCAGCTGCCAGTCGGTGCGCTGCTCGATCGTGGAGACGACGAGGCCGCCGGAGACGTTGGGCACCCAGTAGGCGAACTTCAGCGGCGTCTCGAAGCTGGACGCGGGGACGGTCGTGGTCATGGTGACCTCCTGTGGTGATCGGTGCGGGCGGTCGGTTCGGATGGCCGGGTCGAGAGCCCGGATCAGCCTGCCAGGAGCGGGTGATCCGCGGGCAGGCCTTCCAGTGTGCGGCCGACGGCGTCGACCGCATCGGGGTTCTGCAGCGAGGTGACGTCGCCCAGGGGCGCCGCCGTGCGGCCCGCCCGTCGGTCCCGCTCGGCGTGCACGAGGTCGGCGAGCAGGCGCCGCATGATCTTGCCGGAGCGGGTCTTGGGCAGGTCGGCGACCTCGAGCACGTGGCGGGGCTTGGCGATGGGGCCGATCTCGCGGGCGGCGAGGGCGCGCAGCCGGGCGGGGTCGATCCCGTCGGCCGTCGATCCGCCCTCGCTCGCGGTGACGAAGGCGGCGACGGCCTGGCCGGTGACGGGGTCGGCGACGCCCGCGACGCCGGCCTCGGCGACGGCCGGGTCGGAGACCAGCGCGGACTCGATCTCGATCGTGGACAGGCGGTGCCCGGAGACGTTGACGACGTCGTCGAGCCGGCCCAGCACCCACAGGCACCCGTCGGCGTCGATGCTCGCGCTGTCCCCGGCGAGGTAGAAGCCGCCGTGCTCGCCGCGGCCGGCATGCGCGCTCCAGTAGGAGTCGCGGTAGCGCTCGGGGTCGCCCCAGACCGTGCGGGCCATGCCGGGCCAGGGCCGACGGACGACGAGCGCGCCGGCGCGGCCGGGCTCGACCTCGCGACCCTCCTCGTCGACGACGGCGACGTCGATGCCGGGCAGCGCGCGGGTCGCCGAGCCGGGCTTCAGCGTGGTCGCGCCGGGCAGCGGGGCGACCATGGCGGCGCCCGTCTCGGACTGCCACCAGGTGTCCACGATCGGCAGCTCGTCGCGGCCGAAGGTGCGGCGGAACCACACCCAGGCCTCGGGGTTGATGGACTCCCCCACGGTGCCCAGCAGGCGCAGCGAGCTCAGGTCGTGGCCGGCGGGCAGCTGCTCGCCGAACCAGGACATGAAGGTGCGGATGAGGGTCGGGGCCGTGTAGTAGACGGTGACGCCGTAGCGCTCGATGATCTCGAGGTGGCGCTCGCGGTGCGGGGTGTCCGGGGTGCCCTCGTAGATGACCTGGGTGAGTCCGTTGGCGAGCGGACCGTAGATCTCGTAGGTGTGGGCGGTGACCCAGGCGAGGTCCGCGGTGCACCAGTGGACGTCGTCCTCCTTGGCGTCGAAGTGGGCCCAGTGGGCCCAGGCCGCGTGCGCGAGGTAGCCGCCGCCGGTGTGGACGAGGCCCTTGGGCTTCCCGGTCGTGCCGGAGGTAAAGATGATGAACAGCGGGTGCTCGGCATCGAAGGCGCGGGGCTCGTGGACGGGGCTCGCGGGGTCCACGGTCTCGTCCCACCAGAGGTCACGGCCGCTCGTCCACGCGATCTCCTGGCCGGTGCGGCGCACCACCAGCACGTGCTCGAGATCGGGGAGGTCGGCGGCGGCCTCGTCGGCCGCGGACTTGACCTCCACGGCCCTCCCGCGGCGGAACTGGCCGTCGGAGGTGACCAGCAGCTTCGCGCCGGTGTCCTGGAGGCGGAAGCGCACGGCCTCGGCGCTGAAGCCGCCGAAGACCAGGGAGTGCACGGCGCCGATGCGGGCGCAGGCGAGGGTGATGACGACGGTCTCGAGGATCACCGGAAGGTAGACGACGACGCGGTCGCCGGGGCCGACGCCGAGCGATTCGAGGGCGTTGGCGGCGCGGGAGACGCGCTCCTGGAGGTCCGCGTAGGTGACGGCCAGGCGGTCGCCGCGCTCGCCCTCGACGTGCAGGGCGACCTTGTCGCCGCGCCCGGCGCGCACGTGGCGGTCCACGCAGTTCTCGGCGACGTTGAGGGTGCCGCCCTCGAACCAGCGGGCCGAGGGCACGCTCAGCTCACCGGTCGCGGGGTCGGGCGTCGGCGGCGCCCAGCTGAGCGCGGTGTGCCAGGGTGTGCGCCACGTCAGGCGGCGCGCGGCCTCCTCCCAGAAGCCGACGGGGTCGGCCTCTGCGCGCGCGTACTCCTCGGGGCCGACGTTCGCCTGGGCCGCGAAGGCGGCGGGCGGCGGGAAGCTGCGGTTCTCGACCAGTCGGGCCTCGGGCCCGGTCGGGGCGGTCGTCATGCCCACCTCCTCAGGAGCTTCTTCTCGACGAGCCCGAGCAGGGCGTTGGTGGCGGTGCCCAGCAGGGCGAGCAGCACGATGGTCAGCAGGATCCTGTCCACGCGGCCGTTCTGCTGGGAGTCGTTCAGCAGGAAGCCCAGCCCCATCGAGGAGGCGATGAGCTCGGCGGCGACGAGGAACAGCCAGGACTGGGCGAGGGCGAGGCGCAGCCCGGAGATCACGGCGGGGACGGCTGCGGGCAGCTGCACGATGCGCAGCAGCGAGAGGCCGCGCAGTCCGAAGGCGCGCCCCGCCTCCACGAGCTGCGGGTCCGTGTGGCGCAGGGCCGAGGAGACCGTGGTGAGGACCGGGAAGAAGGCGCCGATCGCGATGAGGGTGATCTTCGAGGTCTCGCCGATCTGCATCCAGAGGATCAGCAGCGGCACCCACGCGAGCGAGGGGACGGCGCGCAGCGCTGCCAGCAGCGGGCCCAGCAGCGCGTCGGCCGTGCGGCTGAGGCCCACGAGCGCGGCGACGGCGAGGCCGACGGCCGAGCCGATCGCGAAGCCGATGAGGACGCGCTGCACCGAGATCGCGATATGCAGCCAGAGCTCGCCGGCGGCCTGCAGCTCCCCGGCGGCGCGCAGCACGGCAAGAGGCCCGGGCAGTCGGTAGGCGGGCACGAGGCCGGTCGCGGTGACGACCTCCCAGGCGACGAGGATCAGCAGTGGGACCAGGGCGCCGAGGGCGAGGCGCCGCGGCCGCCCGCGGCGGCGGGGTCGCGCACTGCTCTCGACGTGCGAGGTGCCGTGGTCGCTGACGGCGGTCGCGCTGCTCATGTGCTCGTCGCCTTCGTCGCGAAGGCGTCGTGGACGATGCTCTCAAGCGCCTTCATCACGGCGTCCTCTCCGCCCTGGACGTCGCCGGATGCGCCGAGCACGGGGGCGATCTTCTCGAGGACGGAGGTCTGGTCCTTGCCCGGCACGCCGCTGACGTCGAGGTTCGAGCGCTCGGTGATGACGGTGCTCGCGATCTTCTCGTCGATGCCGGCGACCTCGGCCAGCAGCTTCGCGGTGCCCTCGAGGTTCTCGAGCGCCCAGCTGCGGGCCTTCTCGTAGGCGTCGACGACCGCCTGGGCGACGTCGGCGTGGTCCTCGATGAAGTCCTCGGTGGCGTTGAGGAACCCGTAGGTGTTGAAGTCGACGTTGCGGTAGAAGAGCACGTCGCCGCTCTCGGCCTCGGCGGCCGCCATGATCGGGTCGAGCCCGGACCAGGCGTCCACGGAGCCGCCGTCGAGGGCGGAGCGGCCGTCGGCGTGCTGGAGGGCCTGGATCTCGACGTCCTTCACCGTGAGGCCCGCGGTCTCGAGGGCCTGGACGAGGAAGAAGTAGGGGTCGGTGCCCTTGGTGGCGGCGACCGATCGTCCCTCGAGGTCCGCGGGGTCCTTCAGGTCGGTGCCCTTCGGGCCGACGAGGGCCGACCACTCGGGCTGGGAATAGATGTCGATGACCTTGATGGGCGAGCCGTTCGCGCGGGCGAGCAGCGCGGCGGAGCCGGCCGTCGAGGCCACGTGGGCGGAGCCCGAGCGCAGGAACTCGTTGGCCTTGTTGGAGCCGGCCGACTGCACCCAGGTGACCTTCACGCCGTCGCCGAGGACGTCCTCGAGGATGCCCTGGTCCTTGATGACCAGGCTGAGCGGGTTATAGGTCGCGTAGTCGATCGTGAGCTCGGTCAGCGACCAGTCGCCCGAGCCGCCGCCTCCCGCGCTGTCCTTCTGGGCGTTCTCCCCCGCCACGCAGCCGGCGAGGGCGAGCGGGGCGGCGGCCGCGCCGAGCGCGAGGGCGCCGCGGCGGCTGAGGGTGCGTGCGGTGCGGGTCATGCGTGGTCCTCGGGGGTCGTGGGGCGGGAGGTCGTGGGGCGCGTGGTCGTGCCGTGGTGGCTGGGGACGCCGAGCCCGTCGAGCAGCTCGCTGCGCAGGGCGGCGAGGGCGGCGTCGGCGCGGTCCCGCGGGCGCGGGCTGGGCACGTCGATCACGCGGGCGATCGAGCCCTCCTCGGGCGCGGCGCGGCGCAGGGTGCGCAGCTGGACCACGCGGTCGGCGAGGAACAGCGCCTCCTCGACGTCGTGGGTGACGACGAGGACGGTGGTGGGCTCGGCGGCGTGGATCTCGAGCAGGAGATCCTGCATGCGCAGCCGGGTGAGGGCGTCGAGCGCCCCGAAGGGCTCGTCGAGCAGGAGCACCTCGGGTCCGCGCGCGAGGGCCCGGGCGAGGGAGGCGCGCTGCGCCATGCCGCCGGAGACCTCGCGCGGACGCTGGGACGCGGCGTGCTCGAGGCCGACGAGCTGCAGCAGGTGGCGCACGCGCTCGCGCCCCTCGGCCCGGGCGGTGCCGCGCGGGAGGCCCAGGGCGACGTTCGCCTCGAGGGTGCGCCAGGGCAGCAGGCGCGGCTCCTGGAAGGCGACGGCCGTGGACTCGTCGACGCCGCGGATCACGCTCCCGCCCAGGCGTATCCCCCCGGCGCTCGGCGCGTCCAGGCCCGCGACCAGGCGCAGCAGGGTCGACTTGCCGCAGCCGGAGGGGCCGATGACGGCGAGGATCTCCCCGGCGCGGACCTCGAGGTCGAGGGCGCGCAGGACCTCGGCGGGGCCGAAGGCGCGGCCGACGCCCGCCAGGCGCAGGGCGCCCCGCTCGGCGCTCGGATCCCCGTCCGACGGGCTCTCGCCGCGCGGACTCCCGCCGCTCGGGCTCGCGGCGCGGCGCGCACGGGCGTCGGCGGACACAGTGGTGGTCATGCCCGGCATCATGGCCATCCGCGACCCGCGCATGCCACCTCGATGTCATAAGCGGACACATTCGAGGCCCTCAGTGCTCGTGAAGCGCGCGGGGCGCGCGGGGGCGCGGCCCGTGCCCGTTTCCCGGGGCATCCTCCGCAATCGTGCAGGCGGTTCCCGGCGATGTGGCGCAGACCCCGCGAGAGCGTCAATGCGCGTCACCTCCCGGTCACCTCGCCCCGGGCGCGCGTCAAAGTCCCGTCAACCCTCGTCGGTGGCTCGTCCAAACGCCTTCAGATCGCCCTCGCGCCGTTCCTACGGTGGTGGCACATCGCAGGCAGCGATCGGAGCCCCCGCTCCCGGTCCTCCTCGTTCGACCCCCGCACAGCATCACGATCCTCGCACCCGAGGTCGGAAGGAACGCACCGAGACCATGGCACTGAAGAACACGCACCGCGCCACCGGCCGCGCCGTCACCCCCCTGACCAGCACCAGCCGCGCCGCCCGCACCTTCGGCGGGGCCGCCCTGCTGGGCACCGTCCTGGCCGGCACCGCCTTCACCGGCGGCGCCGCCAACGCCAACGACCTGGACCTGGCCGGCAGCGACGAGGTCGGCACCACCAGCCAGTCGCAGACCACCTCGAGCCAGTCCAGCGAGCTGCCGTCCTACGGCTCCTCCGCGGGCTCCACCTCGGTCCCGGCGAGCACGAGCTCCAGCGGCGACGACGGGATCGTCAGCGCCGCCCGCTCCGCGCTCGGCACCCCGTACTCCTGGGGCGGCTCCTCGCTCAGCGGCATGGACTGCTCGGGCCTCGTGAACTACGCCTACGAGCAGGCCGGCATCGACATCCCGCGCACGAGCAGCGAGATCGCTGCCCAGGGGAAGTCGATCTCGCAGTCGGAGGCCCAGCCCGGCGACATCGTCACCTACCCGGGCCACGTCGCGATCTACGCCGGCAACGGCCAGATCATCGACGCCTCCGGCTCCCAGCAGAAGGTCGTCGAGCGCGCGATCTGGGGCAACCCGACCGGGTTCGTCACCTTCCGCTGATCCCGCGCACGTCGGCCCTGGGCCGACGGCGCCCGGTCACCCGATCGGCCCGGTCCCGCACCTGCGGGGCCGGGCCGTTCGCATGCTCAGAGGCGCGAGCCGTGCTCCGCGATGGCGAGCTCGTAGAGGCGCAGCAGGTCGTCCGAGGCGTTCTCCCAGGAGAACTCCTCGGCCTCGGCGCGCGCGGCGCGTCGGATCGAGGCCGCCTGCTCCGGGTCGGCGAGGCGGTCGAGGGCGCGATCGAGGCTCGCCTCGTCCCCCGCATCGAAGAGCAGTCCGTCGACGCCGTCGGTGACCTGCTCCATCGTCGGCCCCGAGCGGGCGGCGACCACGGGCAGGCCCGAGGCCATGCCCTCGAGGATCACGAGCCCCAGGGTCTCGGTGACCGAGGGGAAGACGAAGGCGTCGGCGCTCGCGAAGGCGGCGGCCAGGTCCTCCCCCTCGAGGAAGCCGGGGAACAGCGTCGAGGTGCCCGCGAAGATCCGCTCGAGCTCGCCGCGGAACGGGCCGTCGCCGACGATCGCGAGGGCCACGTCGTCCCGGCGGTCCATCATCGCGCGCAGGCGCTGGATCTCCTTCTCCGCGGCGAGGCGCCCGACGAACACCAGCAGCTTCTTCTCCGGGTGCCCGTCCGTGAGCCGCTCGCGCACCTCCCGGGCGGCGAAGCGCGGATGGAACTGCGCGGTGTCCACGCCGCGGCGCAGCACGTGGAGGTTCGCCAGACCCTGCCCGGCGAGCTCATCGCGCATGGTCTGCGAGGTCGCGATGTTGACGTCGGCGAGCGCGTGGTTGCGCCGGATCTGCCACCAGATCAGCGGCTTCGACCACTTCCAGGCCCTGTAGAGGTCCAGGTAGCGGGGGATGTGCGTGTGATAGCTCGCGACCAGCGGGATCCGCTGGCGATGCGCGGCGTAGGCGCCCGAGGAGGCCAGCAGCAGCGGCTGGGCCGCGTGGACGACGTCCGGATGGAACCCGCGGATCACCCCGTCGACCGTGGGATTGGGCAGGGTGAAGCGGCGGTGCTTGTAGAACGGCAGCGTCACCGGCCTCATGCCGACGACGCGGGCCCCGTGGTGCTCGGTCACGCCCAGGTCTGGGGCGATGACGAGCACCTCGTGGCCGAGGTCGACGAAGCGCTCGACGGCGTGGCGCAGTCGGGTCACCACGCCGTCGACCGAGGGCAGGAACGTCTCGGTGACGATCGCGATCCTCACGCCGTCGTGGTCACTTCCAGGTGACGGTGGGCAGGACCAGCTCGTCCTTGACCCGGTCGGTGTTCGCCCGGGCGACGGCGAGGATCTCGGCGAGGACCTCGTCGGTGAGCAGGTGCGGCTCCAGGCCCAGCGAGAGCAGGTTCGTGTTGACCGCGTTGTAGTAGTGGTCGTACTTCTCCACGCGCGGGTTCTCCAGGTGGTCGATGCCCACCTCGATGCCCTGCTCGCGGGCGACGCGCTGCACCTTCTCGGCGAGGTCCTGGACGCTGAAGGACTCGGTGAACTGGTTGAACACGCGGAACTCGCCGCGCTCGGCGGGGTTCTCGCAGGCGATCTCGATGCAGCGCACGGTGTCGGCGATGTTGAGGTAGCCGCGGGTCTGCGAGCCGCCGCCGTAGACCGTGAGGTCGTGACCGATCGCGGCCTGGATGAGGAAGCGGTTCAGGGCCGTGCCGAACACCGCGTCGTAGTCGAAGCGGTTGGCCAGGCGCGGGTCCAGGCGGGTCTCGTCGGTGTCGAGGCCGTAGACGACGCCCTGGTTGAGGTCGGTCGCGCGCACGCCCCAGATGCGGCAGGCGAACATGATGTTGTCGCTGTCGTGCACCTTGGTGAGGTGGTAGAAGGAGCCCGGGGCCTTGGGGAACGGCAGGCGGTCCTTGCGGCCCTTGTGCTCGATCTCGATCCAGCCCTCCTCGATGTCGATGTTGGGCTGGCCGTACTCGCCCATGGTGCCGAGCTTGACGAGATGGCAGTCGGGCGCGAGGTCCTTGATCGCCCACAGCACGTTGAGGGTGCCGGTGACGTTGTTGCGGTGGTTCTCGATCGCGTGCTCACGATCGATCATCGAGTACGGCGCGCTGCGGTGCTCGGCGAAGTGCACGAAGGCCTCGGGCTGCTTCTCGGTGACCACCCGGGTGACGTCGTCGTAGTCGGTGAGGTCGCCGATGACCACGTCGATGACCTTCCCGGAGACCTCCTTCCAGGCGGCCACGCGCTCGTCGAGCGGGAGGATCGGCGTCATCGAGTTCGACCCCAGCTCGGTGTCGATCTCGCGGCGCACCAGGGAGTCCACGATCGTGACCTCGTGCCCCTTCTGCGAGAGGTACAGGGCCGTGGGCCAGCCGCAGAATCCGTCTCCGCCGGCGACGACGATCTTCATGGCAGGGAACCTCCTGGTCAGGGTGCGGGATCGACATCCACCAGCGTATCGGTGTCATCCTGGGAGAGGGGCACGCCCGATGACGCGGGGGTGAACATGCCCCGACGGGCGAGTCGGCCGGTGCGGCGGAGCCAGATCTCCAGCGGCACGGTCACCAGCGGCGGGATCGAGCACGCCAGGGCCAGCAGGGCCACCCACCACCTCCAGCGCAGCACCACGGCGGCGAGCACCACCATCACCACGTAGGCGACGAAGACGCCGCCGTGCAGCCGGCCGAAGAGCCAGACCCCGGCCTCGGTGCCCACGGGCCCGTACTTCAGGGCCATGCCCAGCAGCAGTCCCGCCCAGGTGACGGCCTCGGCGAGCGCGACGATCGCGAAGATCCGACCGACGGGCGCGACGGCGGGCCGGGCGGGCCGGGCAGAAGCGGACGCGCCGGTCATGCGCGGGCCACCCGGAGGGTGCGGATCTCGAAGGGGCGCAGGTCGAGGGGGATGCCCGCGCCGGCCTCGGGCTCCTCGTCCGCCGCGCCCCGGACGAGCGGGGCGAGGTGCGCGGGCGCCTCGGGACCGAAGGGCCGCTCGAGGAGATCCACGGCGGTGACGTCGGGTCTCCCCGTTCCTCCTGGGCTCGCCACTGCTCCCCCGTCCGCCCCGGGGACGTCGAGCACGAGCGAGGCCCGTGCCCGCTCGCCGAGGGACTCGTAGACGCGCAGCACGAGGTCGCCGGAGCGGTCCTCGGCGAGCTTCACCGTCTCGAGGAGCACGCCGGGCGCGCCCTCGATCCGGGCGAGCGGCGCGGCGGCCCGGGCGACCGCCGCGGGGACCCAGCGCTCGGGGAGGTTCGCGCGATATCCCTCCGTGATCGCGTCGACCATGTCGGCGCCGGGGCGCAGTGCGAAGCGCAGGGAGTAGGCGCCGTGGTCGGCGCCCGGATCGGGGAACTGCGGGGAGCGCACCAGGGTGGCCCGCACCGTCGTGGTGGTGCCGCCGTCGGCCTCGCGGACGGTGCGCAGCACGTCGTGCCCGTAGGTCGAGTCGTTGGCCAGCGCGACGCCGCGCCCGCCCTCGGAGACGTGCACGAAGCGGTGGGCGCAGGTCTCGAAGCGCGCGGCGTCCCACGAGGTGTTCACGGGGATGGGGCGGTCCACGTGCCCGAACTGGATCTCGCTGCTCATCACCGGGGCGCGCAGGTCCAGGCCGAAGCCGAGCTTGAGCGCCTTGCGGTGCTCGCGCCAGTCCAGGTCGATCGTGAGGTGCAGGGCGCGGTCGCCGGGGCGCAGCTCGAAGATCTTCACGATCTCGCTGCCCTCGCCGATGACGCCGCCCGACGCTCCCTCGGGCGCGGTGGTCGTGTACCGGTAGGTGACGCGGGCGCCCCCGGCGATCTCGTCGACCTCGACGGCCAGCGGCCGGTCGAGGTCGCGCACGACGCGGCGGTAGAAGGCGTCGATGTCCCAGGCGTCCCACGCATTGGGGGTGTCGCGATGCAGCTGCAGGCGGGCACCGGCGTCGCCCGGGGCGATGGCCTCGCGGCCGCTCGCGCTGTCGATCAGGGAGACGATCTCCCCGTGCTCGTCGAGGATCGCCCGGACCAGGCCGTTGTCCAGGGCGATCCGCTCGCCGCGGCGCACGAGGGCCACGCCCTCGGTCTCCTGCACGGGGCGGCCCGCGGAGTAGGGCGCGATGCCGCGGCGGGAGGTGACGGGCGCCGTGTTCAGCAGGATCTCGTCCCCGGCGCGCTCCTCGCCCGACCCGTCGGCGCCGCCGGTCCCCTCCGTGCCGACCGCCCCGCCGGCCCCTGCGAGCGCCGCGAGCGCGTCGAGGGACACCTGCTCCGCGCGCGCCTGGATCGAGGCGTGGTTGCGCTCGGCGTCGCGGTGCACCCAGGCGATCGCGGACCCGGGGAGTATGTCGTGGAACTGCAGCAGCAGGGCGTCGTGCCACATGCCCTCGAGCTCGTCGTGGGGATACGCCGCGCCGGCGCGCACGGCGGCGAGGGTCGCGAGGTGCTCGGCCTGGTGCAGGGCCGCCTCGGTGCGCCGGTTGCCCTGCTTGGTCGCGAGCTCCGCGCTGTACGTCCCGCGGTGCAGCTCGAGATAGAGCTCGCCGGCCCAGACGGGCGGGCTCGGGTAGCTCTCGCGGGCGCGGGAGAAGAACTCCTCGGGGCTCGCGAACTCGACCTTCGGGGAGCCCTCGAGGTCGGCCGCGCGGCGCCCGGCCTCGATCATCTCGCGGGAGGGCCCGCCGCCCCCGTCGCCGAAGCCGAAGAGGTCGATCGCGACGTCGGAGCGGCCCTTCTCCTTGAAGTTGCGCTCGAGGAACGCGAGCTCGGAGGGCTCGAGCGTGCCGTTGTAGGTGTCGGCCGGCGGGAAGTGGGTGAAGACGCTCGTCCCGTCCAGGCCCTCCCAGGTGAAGGTGTGGTGCGGGAAGGTGTTCACCTGGTTCCAGGAGACCTTCTGGGTGAGGAAGTCCCGCTGCCCGGCGAGCGCGGCGATCTGCGGGAGCGCCGCCGAGTACCCGAAGGAGTCCGGCAGCCAGGTCTGCGTGGTCTCGACGCCGAACTCGCTCTCGAAGAACCGCTTGCCGGCCACGAACTGACGGGCCATCGCCTCGCTCCCGGGCATGTTCGTGTCGGACTCGACCCACATGCCGCCCACGGGCACGAAGCGGCCCTCGGCGACCTTCTCGCGGATCCGCTCGAACAGGCTCGGGTAGTGCTCCTTCATCCACAGGTACTGCTGTGCGGAGGAGACGGAGAAGGTGAAGTCGGGCTCCGCGTCCATGAGCGCGATCGCGTTGGAGAAGGTGCGGGCGCATTTGCGGATGGTCTCGCGCACGGGCCACAGCCAGGCCGAGTCGATGTGGGCGTGGCCGGTGGCCATCACCGTGAGCGCCGAGGAGTGCGCGGGGCGCTCGAGGGCGGGGCGCAGGGCCTCGCGCGCGGCCTCGGCCGTGCCCGGCAGGTCGTCGGGGTCTGCGGCGTCGAGCGCCGACTCGAGGGCGCGCAGGATCTCGGCCCGACGGGGGCTGGCCCCCGGCAGCTCGTGCATGAGGCCGTGGAGCACGCGCACGTCCTCGGCGAGCGCACGGATGCGACGGTCGCTGCGCTGCACATGGAGGGCCCGGATCGAGTAGAGCTCGCGCTCGGGCAGGGTCTCGGGGTCGCCGAGGTCGGTGGGCGCGAAGGTCCAGCCGCCCGCGACGTCGGGATTCGCCGCGCACTCGAGGAAGTGGTCGAGGCGCTGGCCGGGCGCGAGGGTCATGAACGCGTTCAGCGGATTGATGGCCTTGACGGGCTCGGCCTGCGGGGTGAAGACGAGCGCCTCGGACTGGAAGCCGGGGCCGCCGGTGAAGTCGAGGTCGACGACGAGCTCGCACACGTCCTCGGGCCGGTCCCACTGCGCGGGCACGGAGCCGGCGACGTGCAGCCAGAGGGTCGACCAGGCGCGCCCCCAGCTCTGGCCCACCTCGATCGGGACGTACTCGGGCAGCGCCGCGATCGCCTCGGCCGGCGGGACCGGCTCCCCCGGCAGCGCGTGGGCGCGGATGCTGACCGGGACCTGCTCGCGCCGCCCTCCGTCGTCGAGATGGTCGCGGACGAAGCGGCGGATCCGCTCCTCGGTGAGACGGGTGTCGTCGTGCATGTGCGAGCGCTCCTTCGCGGCGCGCAGGCGTCGCGGCGGTCGGAGGACCAGGGTCCCTCCGAGACTATCCGGACGGCGGGGTCAGCGGGCGGCCGGTGACCGGCGCGAGGGCGGGGCCCAGCGGGCGAGGATGTCGTCGCCGAGGCGCGGGAGCAGCTCGCGGTGGGTGTCGCAGAACTCGTGGTCGGTGCCGATGACGGCAGCGAGGTCGGCGACCGGGTCGACCCACAGGGCGGTGCCGAGCATGCCGAAGTGCCCGAAGGTCTCGGGGCTGCCGGTGGTCCCGGTCCAGTGGGGGCTCTTGGTGCCGCGCACCTCGAACCCCAGCCCGAAGGGATTGGGGTCCTGCTTGCCGAAGCCGGGCATGATGCCGACCAGCTCGGGCAGCTGCGGGGTGGTCATCTGCGCGAACGCCTCGGGGCCCAGCAGCGTCGGCCGCAGCAGCTCGAGGGCGAGGAGGGCCAGGTCCGCGAGCGGGGCGAAGGCGCCCACGGACGGCGGACCGTCCCAGCTCAGGCGTTCCATGCCGAGCGGCTCGGCGATCTCGCCCGAGACCCAGTCCTCGAAGTCCCGGCCGACGGCGCGCGCGACGTGCAGCGCGGCCACGTCGATCCCGCGGTTGGAGTAGTGGCGCCGCGTGCCCGGCTCCTGCAGCACGCGATCGGACTCGTAGAAGAGGCCCGAGGCGTGGCAGAGCAGGTGCCGCAGGGTCGAGCCCTCGGGGCCGACGGGGTCCGTCAGCGCGACCGCGCCGCGCTCGAGGGCGATCGCGCACGCGAACCCGGTCAGCGTCTTGCTCACCGAGCGCAGCGGGCGCACCTTCTCGAGGTCGCCCGCACTCGCGCGCACGCCCTCGGGCCCGAGCACGATCGCGGCGGCCTCGAAGCCGAACGCGTCGAGCACGCCGAGACCGTCGAGATCGTCGGCCGCCGGGGGCCGCCCGGCCGCGGTCCCTCCGCTCACGCGCCCAGCTCCCCCGCGTCGTGCCGCGCGAGCACGGCGTCGATCAGGACGGGCCAGTGCGCGACGTGGGCGGGGCCGAAGGGCTCGTCGCCGAGGAAGGCGAGGGCGAGCCCGCGGTCGGGGTCCAGCAGCAGGAAGGAGCCGGACTGGCCGAAGTGGCCGAAGCTCGCGGGCCCGCTGCGCTCCCCCGTCCAGTGCGGGCTCTTGCGGTCGCGGATCTCGAGGCCGAGCCCCCAGTCGTTGTGCTTCTGGCGTCCGTACCCTGGCAGCACGCCGGGCAGGCCGGGGAACTGCACGTTCGTGGCCTCCCGCCAGAGCTCGGGGCCGACGAGGGTGGGTGCGAGCATCTCGCGGCCGATGAGCAGGAGGTCCTGGACGCTTCCGCGGAAGCCCGCGGCCGGCGAGCCGGACGCCTCGAGGTCGCGCAGGCCGAGCGGCCCGCACACCTCGTCCTCGAGCCAGGTCTCGAGGTCCGTGCCGGTCGCCTCCTCGAGCGCGCGGCCGAGCACCTCGAAGCCGGTGTTGGAGTAGATGCGGCGGGAGCCGGGCGCGGCGAGCAGGCCCCCGGTGTCGAAGGCGAAGCCGGCGGTGTGGGCGAGCAGGTGGCGGATCGCGGCGCCCTCGGGCACCTCGGCGTCCGCTCCGCCGGCCAGCGCTCCTCGCGTCTCCCCGGGGCCGACGGGCGCCTCGAGGTCGAGCAGCGCGCGGTCGACGGCGATCAGTGCTCCGAGCGCGGTGATCGGCTTGGAGACGCTCGCCAGGGGGTGCACGCGCGCGGCGTCGCCCGCGGTCAGCAGGGTGTGCTCGGCGTCCGCGACGCCGAGGGCGCAGGGGAAGGAGAAGGGTGCGAGGAGGTCGTCCACGTCCCCAGGGTCCCACATGCGCTCACGCTCCCCCACGCACTGCTTCCCCCGTCCTCCACGCCGTCTGCGCAGGTCCCCGCCCACATCGGTCAGAAGGACCCGGTGCTGCATCCGGGCGATCGCGGGAGCGCCGTGAAGTCCATGCAGAAGGATCTCGCCGCACGCGGCTCCTGGGCGCCGGGTGCTCGTGCGCTGAGACGTCCTCCCCACGGCCCCTCGTCCAGCGGGGGACGAGGTGCGCCTCCACACGACCTGCACACCTCGTCCCCGACCTCCCCTCCCTCTGATCGCAGTCGCACGGTGATGGCACGATACGATCGACCAGCACCACACCGTCTCGACAGCGGAGGATCGACCGTGGGGATCTTGGATCGGATCGAGCGCGGACTGGACCGCGGCGTCACGAGCGTCTTCACGTCCGGCCGCGGGCAGCTCAAGCCGCTCGACCTCGCCCAGGGGCTCAAGCGCGAGTGCGACGACCAGATCCAGGTCCTCGACCGCACGCGCACCATCGCCCCGAACGTCTTCACGATCTACCTGAACCCGGCGGATCATGAGCGCTTCTCCTCGTGGGAGGAGACGCTGCTCGAGGAGATGGAGCGCGTGATCCTCGAGCATGCGGAGAAGAACCGCTACGTGTTCGTGGGCGGCGTGAGCGTCACCCTCGAGGAGGACGATGAGGTGCGCCCCGGCCGCTTCGAGACCGAGTCGCGCACCGAGCGCGGCACGGTCGCGCCCGCCACCGGCGCCGAGCAGGCCGCCGGCCCCGGGCACCCCATCGTCGAGATCGACGACCAGCAGTACCTGCTGACCGGCCCCGTCACCGTGATCGGCCGCGGCGGCGACGCGGACATCATCCTCGACGACACCGGCGTCTCCCGCCACCACCTCGAGCTGCGGGCCGACGGTGCCTCCCTCATGGCCACCGACCTGGGCTCGACCAACGGCACCTTCGTCGACGGCGAGCGCATCCGCACGCCCGTGACCCTGCAGGACCGCTCGTCGATCCGGATCGGCCGCACCCGCCTCACCGTGATCCTGCCCGCGCCCGCGCCGACGTCGGCGACCTGGTGAGCGCCGCATGAGCGAACTGACGATCCTCGTCCTGCGCGTCGCGCTGGTGCTGGGGCTCTGGCTCTTCGTCGTCGCGGTGCTGCTGATCCTGCGCAACGACCTCTTCGGCACCACGGTCGTGAACCGCGGCACGAAGCCGGACCCGCGGCGCGAGCAGCGCCCGTCGGCCGATCCCGCCCAGGCCGCCTCGCTGCGCACCGACCCCTCGGTGATCTCGACCGCTCTCGTGGTCACGGCCGGGCCGCTGCGCGGGACCACCCTCACTCTCGGCCGCACGCCCGTGCTCATCGGGCGCGCCCCCGAGTGCACGCTCGTGCTCGACGACGACTACGCCTCCAACCGCCATGTGCGCGTCTTCCCGCAGGACGACGAGTGGATGGTCGAGGATCTCGGCTCGACCAACGGCACCCTGCTGTCGGGGAAGAAGATCGAGGGCGCCGTGCCCTTCCGCCCCGGCGCGCAGGTGCGCATCGGCCGCACCGAGATCGAGTTGAGGCGAGGCCCCCGATGACCATCGCCCTGCGCTACGCGGCCCGCTCCGACGTCGGCCTGGTGCGCTCGAACAACCAGGACTCCGGGTACGCCGGCAGCCACCTGCTGATGGTGGCCGACGGCATGGGCGGCCATGCGGGCGGCGACGTCGCCTCGTCGATCGCCGTGGGCCGTCTCGCCCAGCTCGACACCGACACCCCCGCCTCGGACCTCGTGGCGAGCCTCGAGGAGACGATCCTCGAGGCCAACCAGCTCATCCTGCGCCGCGCGCGCGAGGAGCCGCAGCTCGCGGGCATGGGCACGACGGTCACCGCGCTGCTGCGCGCGGAGGGGCGCTTCGCGCTCGCCCACATCGGCGACTCGCGCGCCTACCTGCTGCGCGACGACGAGACCGTGCAGGTCACCAAGGACCATACGTTCGTCCAGCGCCTCATGGACGAGGGCAGGCTGACCAGCGAGGAAGCCGAGCGCCACCCGCAGCGCTCGGTGCTCATGCGCGTGCTCGGCGACGTGGACGCCGACCCGGAGCTCGACCTCTCGATGCGCTCGGCGCGTGTGGGCGATCGCTGGATGCTGTGCTCCGACGGCCTCTCGGGCCTGGTGTCCCTCGAGACGATCCACGCGACGATGGACGGCGTCGAGGATCCCGACGAATGCGCCGAGGCCCTCATCCAGCTCGCCCTCAAGGGCGGCGGGCCGGACAACATCACCTGCATCATCGCCGACGTCGTGGATCTCGACGACCTCCCCCGCAGCGCCGAGGCGCCCTCCACCAGCCCGCTCATCGTGGGGTCGGCCGCGCGCACCCGCAACCAGCCCACGAGCGCCTCGGGACCGGCCGCCCGCGCCGCCGCGCTGACCCGCGTCGAGAGCCCCGAGCCGCCCTACTCCGACGAGGACTTCGAGGAGGAGCCGCCGCGGCGCGGCCCCTGGCCGGCGCTGGTGACGCTCGTGCTCGTGGTCGCCGTGCTCGCGGGCGCCCTGTGGGCCGGGTACACGTGGTCGCAGAAGCAGTACTACGTGGGGAGCGACGGCGACAGCGTCGTCATCTACCGCGGCATCTCGCAGAACCTGGGACCGGTCTCGCTCTCGGACCCGGTCGAGGTCACCGACGTGCCCGTGGACTCCCTGCCCTCGATCACCCAGCAGCAGGTCACCTCGACGATCCCGGCCGACGACCTCGCCGACGCCCAGGAGATCGTGGACCGCCTGGAGTCGCAGACCGCGACCACCCTGCCCACGACGCCGACCGAGGGCCCGACCCCGCCGGCGGACGACGCGAGCAGCACGTCCCCGTCCTCCACGGCCGACGAGGGGGACTGATGGTCACCGTCGTCTCCTACACCGCCCGTCCGCGCCGCTTCCTGCAGGCGCTGCTGCTGCTGATCGCCGCGGGACTCGGCGTCCTCACCTACGCGCTCGTGGGCCTGGGCCGGCACGGGGAGATCCCCGATGCCCTGCCCGTCGTCGCGATCGGCGCCGGCGTGATCGTCCTGGTCCTCCAGATCGCGGTGATGTGGCGCGCGCCGTACGCGGATCCGGTGATCCTGCCGATCGCGGTGCTCCTGAACGGCATCGGCGTCGCCATGATCTTCAGCTACGACACCGCGGTCACGAAGTACATCGGCACCACCGCGTCCTACGCCTCCCGCCAGCAGCTGTGGACGGTGATCGGCGCGATCCTGGCCGTGGTCGTGCTCGTGGTGATCCGCGACCACCGGATCCTGCGCCGCTACATGTGGATCTTCGCGGTCAGCGGGGCGGTGCTCCTGCTGCTGCCCCTGGTCCCGTTCCTCACCGACGAGCAGTACGGCTCGAAGATCTGGATCAGGGTCGCCGGCTACTCCTTCCAGCCGGCGGAGCTCGCGAAGATCTGCATCGCGATCTTCTTCGCCGGCTACCTGGTCTCCCGCCGCGACACCCTCGCCCTCGCCGGCCCCAAGGTGCTGGGCATCCACCTGCCCCGCTGGTCGGACTTCGGGCCGATCCTCGCGGCCTGGGCCTTCTGCATCGCGATCCTCGTGTTCGAGACCGATCTGGGCACGGCGCTGATGTTCTTCGGCCTGTTCGTGGCCATGCTCTATGTCGCGACAGACCGCCTGAGCTGGCTCGTGATCGGGGCCGTGATGTTCGTGCCCCCCGCGATCTTCGCGGCGACCCTGCTGGGGCACGTGCGCACCCGCTTCACGTGCTGGCTGGACCCGCTGAGCAGTGAGAACTACGGCGCCTGCGAGCAGATCGCGCGCGGCCTGTTCGGCATGGCCTCGGGCGGGCTCGTGGGCAAGGGCCCCGGCGGGGGCCGGCCCGACATGGTGCCCTTCGGGCACAGCGACTTCATCTACTCCACGCTCGCCGAGGAGCTCGGCATGGTGGGCGCCTTCGCGGTGCTCCTGCTCTACATCCTGCTGGTCCAGCGGGCGATGCGCGCGGCCGTCGGCATCTCCGACGGCTTCGGGACGCTGCTCGCGGCGGGGCTCGGCTTCGTGCTCGCCCTCCAGGTGTTCGTGGTCGTCGGCGGCATCACCCGCGTGATCCCCCTGACCGGTCTCACCCTCCCCTTCCTCGCCTCGGGCGGCAGCTCGCTCGTGTGCAACTGGATCATCGTGGCGCTGCTGGTGCGGATGTCCGACGCCGCCCGTCGGCCCGCGGCACGTCGCCTGGACGGCGAGGGCGCGCCGGCGCGCCGGCAGAAGGGTCCGAAGGACAGCGGCGAGCCGCAGCGAGCACAGGAGGCGATGTCGTGAACAAGCCCCTGCGCCATGTCTGGCTGGTGGTCGGCGTGCTGTTCGTGCTGCTCTTCGGCTCGACCACCTATTTCCAGGTGATCGATGCGAAGTCGCTCAACGCCAACAGCCACAACTACCGCACGGTCTACGCCCAGTACGACCGCCACCGCGGACCGATCGTGGTGGGCGGCGAGCCGATCGCCGAGTCCCATGCGACCGACGACGCCTACGGCTATCAGCGCACCTACGATCCCGGCTCGCTGTACGCCCCGCTCACGGGCTACTACTCCGTCCAGTACGGCTTCAGCGGTCTCGAGAAGTCGCTCAACGACACGCTCTCCGGGGAGTCCGACGCGCTCTTCTACCAGCGCCTGACGGACACGATCTCCGGGCGCGATCCGCAGGGCGCGACCGTCGCGCTGACGATCGACCCGGATGCCCAGGAGGCGGCCGCGAACGCGCTCCAGGGACGCCGCGGCGCCGCCGTCGCGCTCGACCCCGAGACCGGCAAGGTGCTCGCGATGGTCTCGGCCCCGAGCTACGACCCCAACGCCCTGGCGGCCCATTCCGCGAAGAAGGCCGAGGCCGCCTGGAGCGATCTGAACGACGATCCGGACCGGCCCCTGTCCAACCGCGCGATCGCCGGCGACCTCTACCCGCCCGGCTCCACCTTCAAGCTCATCGTCGCGTCCGCCGCTCTGGACAGCGGCGACTACACCAAGGACACGAAGATCCCCGGCCCCGGCTCGTTCACGCTGCCGGACACCCAGAGCACCCTGTACAACCACCCCAACCAGGGGAACACGGCCTGCGGGGCGGACGACTCCTCGACCCTGTCCGAGGCCGTGCAGCAGTCCTGCAACACGTCGTTCGCGAAGCTCGGCATCGAACTGGGCCAGGACGCGGTGCGCAAGAAGGCCCAGGAGTTCGGCTTCGGCGACCGCTTGGAGATCCCGCTGTCGGTCACGCCTTCGTCGATGGGCGACGACCTCAACGACGCGCAGCTGGCCACGAGCTCGATCGGGCAGTACGAGGACCGCGTGACGCCGCTGCAGATGGCCATGGTGGCCTCGGCGATGGACAACGACGGCAAGGTGATGACCCCGCAGCTCGTCGACGAGGTCCGCACCCGCGACCAGTCGGTGATCTCGTCGTTCTCCGCCGAGCAGTACTCGCAGCCGCTGAGCGCCTCGAACGCCGCGCAGATGCGCGAGATGATGGTCTCCACCGTCGAGGACGGCACCGGCACCGCCGCGAAGATCGACGGCGTCGAGGTCGGCGGCAAGACCGGCACGGCCGAGTGGGGCGACGGCCGCACCCCGCACTCGTGGTTCGTCGGCTACGCCGACAGCGGCGACAAGAAGGTCGCCGTGGCCGTGGTCGTCGAGGAGGGCGGCTACGGATCCGATGTCGCGGCACCGATCGCGCGCGATGTGATGAAGGCGGTGGTCTCGCAGTGAGGACCGGCAAGGGACTGGTGCTGGAGGGGCGCTACCGCCTCGACTCCCTGATCGCCACGGGCGGCATGGGAGAGGTGTGGAAGGGCTGGGACCAGGACCTGGACCGCGAGACGGCGGTCAAGGTGCTGCGCGAGGAGTACGCCTTCGACGAGGGGTTCCTCAAGCGCTTCCGCGCCGAGGCGCGCCACACCGCGTCGCTCAGCCACGACACGATCGCCGCGCTGTACGACTACGGCGAGATCGACGGCCGCGCCTACATCGTCATGGAGCTGTGCAAGGGGCGGCCGCTCTCGGAGATCATCGAGGAGCATCCCGACGGCCTCCCCGAGGACCGCGTGGTCTCGGTGCTCATCGACCTCGCCCGCGCGCTCGACGCCGCCCACGCCAAGGGCGTGGTCCACCGCGACGTGAAGCCCGAGAACATCCTGGTGGACGACGCCGACGACTGGCACATGAAGATCACTGACTTCGGGATCGCCCGCAGCCAGGACCAGGCGCGGCTGACCAAGACCGGGCTCGTGATGGGCACCGCCCAGTACCTCTCCCCCGAGCAGGCGATGGGCAAGCAGGCCACCTCGCTCTCGGACCTCTACGCGCTCGGGATCGTCGCCTACGAGATGCTCGTGGGGCATCGCCCCTTCACCGGCGCCAGCCAGGTCGAGATCGCGATGGCGCAGGTCAAGAAGCAGCCGCCGGCCCTTCCCGAGTCGGTGAATCCCGACCTGCGGCGCCTGGTGATGATGCTGCTCGCGAAGGCCCCGGCGAACCGTCCCCGCTCCGCGGCGGCGGTCGCCCGCATCCTCGAGTCCATCCAGCGCGGCGAGGAGCCGCGCTTCACGACCGGCGCGATCCCTGCGGGCGCCGCGGCCACCGGCGCCTCGGCGGCCTCGGGCGGCTCCGCGTCCTCCGGGTCGACCGGGGAGAACCGCGCGGGCTCCGGGAAGCCGTCGGCCTCTCCCGTGGGCACGCGCACCGCGGCGATGCCGCTGCCGCGCACGCACCGCCGGCGCGGGATCCGCCATCGCTCGGGGACCTCGGGCCCGTCGGCCCTCTCGGGCGCCTCGGCGCCGTCGGCCTCGGAGTCCGGCGGATCGGGCGCTCGCGGGGCGGGCGCCCGCGCGGCGATGCCCGCCGCGGGCTCCTCGCGCACGTCGAGCGCCTCCCGGCTCTCGGGCCCCGGCTCCCCCGCCGGCCCGGCGTCCGTCGGCTCCCCCGCCGGCGCGCCGGGATCCTCGCCCGCCCCCGGCACCGGCGCCGAGTCCGGGCATGCGGCGGCCGCGGGATCGACGTCGGCCGACGGCGCGGGCGGTGGGCTCTCGACGGCGCCCTCGGGCCGCACCGCGCGGTCCACGAGCACCGGCTCCCGGATCGGCCCGTTCACGGTGCCCGGCTTCGTGCTGCTGCTGATCGTGGTCGTGGTGGCGGCCGTCGCGATCGGGATGGGTGTGGGCATCATCCCCAGCGGCTTCCTGAGCGGCGAGGCCGCGCACGCGGCACATGCACGTACGATGTTCGCGTCGCCCCAGATCGGCGACTTGACGAGGACGGTAGGACAGTGAGCGAAGAGAACCTGATTCTGTCCGGGCGCTACGCCCTGGGCAAGGCTCTCGGGCACGGCGGCATGGCCGACGTGCACCTGGCGGAGGACCGCCGTCTGCACCGCACCGTCGCGGTGAAGATCCTGCGCACCGACCTCGCGCGCGACACGAACTTCCAGGAGCGCTTCCGCCGCGAGGCGCAGAGCGCCGCCGGCCTGAACCATCCCTCGATCGTCGCCGTGTACGACACCGGCGAGGAGCACGCCAAGGACTTCACCGGGCACGAGATCACGATCCCCTACATCGTGATGGAGTACGTGCGCGGAAAGACCCTGCGCGAGTACGTCGACCCCGAGCACCCGATGGACGTGGGCCAGGCGGCCACGATCATGCAGGCGCTGCTCTCCGCGCTCGAGTACTCCCACCAGCAGGGCATCGTCCACCGCGACATCAAGCCCGGCAACATCATGATCACCGACGACGGCGACGTGAAGGTCATGGACTTCGGCATCGCCCGCGCGGTGGCCGACGCGACCGGGATGACCCAGACCCAGGCGGTCATGGGCACCGCCCAGTACCTCTCCCCCGAGCAGGCCCGCGGGCAGCTCGTGGACGCGCGCAGCGACATCTACTCCGCCGCGTGCGTCTTCTACGAGCTCGTCACGGGGCGCCCGCCGTTCACGGGCGACAGCCCCGTCTCCATCGCCTACCAGCACGTGCGCGAGACCCCGGTCCCGCCCTCGCGGTACAACCCCGCGATCACGCCCGACGTGGACCGGGTGATCCTCACCGGCCTGGCCAAGGACCGCGAGACCCGCTACCCCTCGGCCACCGCCTTCGCGCGCGACATCGCCTCGGTGATCGCCGGCCGGCGTCCGCAGCTCGTGGCCGGGGACCCGCAGCCCACCTCCGACGCGGAGGCGACGACGGTGCTCAGCCCCGTCGACGACCGCACCGAGGCGCTGCCCGCGGCCGCGGGAGCGACGCAGACCCATCGCGCGCCGGTCGCGGCCGCCGCCGGGGCCGGAGCCCTCGGGGCCGGTGCGGCAGGTGCCGCGGGCGAGGGCATGCAGGGCTCCGGCGCCGGCTCGGCCGACGAGCAGGGCGAGGAGGTCGAGCAGAAGCCCAAGCGCCCCGTCTGGCTGATCGTGCTGATCATCGTGGCTGTGCTCGCCGTGATCGCGGCGGCCCTGGCTCTCTGGCAGCCGTGGAACACGGGCCCCAAGCAGGTCGCGGTCCCGCAGGTCGTCGGCATGACCGAGGCCCAGGCGAAGTCCGAGCTGGAGAGCGCGGGCCTCACGGGCACCTTCGAGAAGAAGGCGAGCTCCGACGTCGACGAGGGCGACGTCATCTCGACCGATCCCGAGGGCGACACGCAGGTCGACGAGCACACGGCCGTGAAGGTCGCCGTCTCCAGCGGACCCGAGCAGGTCGAGGTCCCCGACCTCGCCGGCATGGACCGCGACGAGGCGACGAAGAAGCTCGACGACCTGGGGCTCGGCATCGAGATCGGCGATCCCAAGGACGTCGCGGGCAAGAAGGCCGGCACGGTCGTCGGCCAGGACCCGGCCTCCGGCTCGAACGCGGAGGCCGGGGACACGGTCACCGTGAACCTCGCCTCGGGCGATGCGGAGCTGCCGGACGTCACCGGCCTCGACGAGGACACCGCGACCAAGACCCTCGAGGACCAGGGCTTCGAGGTGGACGCGACGACCAAGGAGTCCGACGACGAGGACCCGGGCACGGTCACCGGCCAGACGCCCACGGGCGGCGACGGGAAGACAGCGGAGGTCGGCTCCACGGTGCAGATCGTGGTCGCGAAGGCCCCCGGGAACATCTCGATGCCCAACGTCGTGGGCCAGACGGAGTCCGAGGCACGCAAGACCCTCGGCGCCAAGAACCTCGGCGTGAAGGTCACCTACCAGTCCGACGACTCCGTCGCGAAGGACACGGTCATCAAGACCGATCCCGAGCCGAACGCGTCCGTGGAGCCGGGGACGACCGTGACCGTGTACGTCTCCACCGGGCCGGAGAAGACCGAGGAGCCCTCGGAGACCCCCACTTCCGAGACGCCTTCGGACACCCCCACGGACTCCCCGAGCGACTCCGACACCCCGAGCGACTCCGAGACCCCCACGGACAGCGACAGCCCGACCCCGTCGGACGGCGATGACGGCGACCAGGGCGATGATCAGGGCGACGACAATGGCTGAGCCCAGCGCGCGGATCCTGGTGGTCGACAACTACGACAGCTTCGTGTTCACGATCGTCGGCTACCTCCAGCAGATGGGGGCGGCGACGACCGTGGTGCGCAACGACGAGGTGCCGCAGGGCGCCGACGGCGCGATCGACCTGGGCGGATTCGACGGCGTGCTGGTCTCCCCCGGCCCGGGGACGCCGTCGACCGCGGGGCGCATCCTCGACGTGATCGGCGCCTGCGCGGACGGCACGGTGCCGATGCTCGGCGTGTGCCTGGGCCATCAGGCGCTCGGCCAGTACTTCGGCGGCACGGTGACCCACGCCCCGCAGCTCATGCACGGGCGCACGAGCGTGGTCGAGCACGAGGGGCGCAGCGTCTTCGCGGGCGTGCCCAGTCCCTTCACGGCCACCCGCTACCACTCGCTCACAGTGGTCCCGGAGACGGTTCCGGAGGTTCTCGAGGTCACTGCCCGCACGGCCGACGGGGTCGTGCAGGGCCTCGCCCATCGTGACCTTCCGCTGCACGGCGTGCAGTTCCACCCCGAGTCGGTGCTCACCGAGCACGGCCACCTGATCCTCGCGCGGTTCCTCGAGCTGTGCGACGGCGTCGACGCCCGCGAGCGCTCCCGCGGGCTCGCCCCGCTGCTCGCGCCGTCCTGAGCCGGACGGGCGCGGTCGCGCCGACCCGGTCGCGCCGTCCAGGCGGGCCTTATACGCTGGGGCCGACATCCCTCCCCTCGTCACCTCCCCTGACCTCGCCCCCCGTCGGAAACGGAGCAGCATCGCATGGCCGCAACCCAGCGCAGCAGGCGCGACCGGAAGAACGCGGACCCCGCGAAGCGCGCCAAGGGCGCCGAGCCCGCGAAGCGAGGCACGGCGGAGAAGCCCTCGACCGACGAGACCCATGAGAAGGCGAAGGACGCGATCTCCGAGCGCCGTCGGCCCGCTGCCGAGAGCACGGGCCACGGCCGCCGCGTCGCCGCGCCCGCGGTGACCCCGAACTGGATCGCCCCGGTCGCGGTGGTCCTGCTCATCGTGGGCCTGATCTACCTGGTCACCTACTACCTCTCGAGCGCGACGCTGCCGCTCCCGATCGGTGACTGGAACCTGCTCGTGGGCTTCGGCGTGCTCGCCATGGGCGGCGTGACGCTCATGTTCTGGAAGTGAGCACTCCACCGCCGCTCCCGGACCACGGCGCCGCACCGACAGAAGCCGCATCGACCGGTGCCGCATCGACAGGCTCCGCACGATCCGCCGGCACCGGACCCGCTCAGCCCTGGCACCGCTTCGTCGCCCTCGGCGACTCCTTCACGGAGGGCATCGGCGACCCCGATCCCGATGCACCCGGCGGCCACCGCGGCTGGGCCGACCGCGTCGCCGAGGAGCTGGGCCGTTCGGTCCCGGGCTTCGAGTACGCGAACCTCGCGATCCGCGGGCGCCTCTACCAGGAGATCATCGACGAGCAGATCGAGCCCGCGGTCGCGCTCGCGCCGGACCTGGTGAGCATCTTCGCCGGCGGCAACGACGTGATCCGCGGACGCGACCCCGACGAGATCGCCGCCGCGATGGACACGGCCGTCGGCCGCCTCGCCGAGACCGGCGCGACCATCGTCCTGTGGACCGGGCCCGACGTCGGCTCCACGCCCGTGTTCCACCTGATCCGCGGGCGCACCGCGGTCTACAACGAGAACATGCGCGCGATCGCCCAGCGCCACGGCGCCGCGGTCGTGGACCTGTGGTCGCTGCGCTCGCTCACGCACGAGGGGATGTGGGCCGAGGACCGCCTGCACTTCTCCCCCGAGGGGCATCTGACGATCGCCGCGCACGTGCTGGACACCCTGGGCGTCGAGCACGCACTGCAGCCCCATGACCTGGGCGACCCGACCGCGCTGCCGTGGCGCGAGGCCCGCCAGCAGGATCTGCACTGGGCGCGCGTGCACTTCGGGCCGTGGGTGGTGCGGCGTCTGCGCCGGCAGTCCTCGGGCGACGCGGTCCGGCCGAAGAGGCCGTCGGCCGCACCGGTCTTCGGTCGGCCCATGCCTCCCGGCACCTCCGCCTCCGACCGGTAGGTCCGAGAGGCGGGTCGACCGGCGGACGGCACATGCGTGCGGCACCAGATCGCGGCACGGCCGCGCCGCTCCGTCGGCCGATGGATGGGTACTTCTCCCCACTGCGCTCCGCCACGAGGGCATCTAGGGTATGGGCAACGGGCCGCACCGGGCGCACTGGTCGGAGGCCTGCAGGCGCGGGGTCTCCGCGCCGCCCATCTCCTTCGACAACGGGGCCACCATGCACTCCCTCTCCCTGCGGCGACGGCTCGCCGCGCTCCTCCTCCTTCCCCTCCTCCTGCTCGCGGCCGGCTGCGCTCGGGTGACCGCCGATTTCGACATCACCAGCGCCGACAGCTACGACCTCGACTTCGACATCGCCGTCGAGAAGTCCTACGTCCAGAGCGAGTTCGGCTCCGCCGACGAGCTGTGCAAGGGCCTCGAGGACGAGGACTCCGGCGAGTTCGGCCAGGCGACGTGGGAGCCCTACACCGAGGACGACATGTGGGGCTGCAAGATCTCCGGCACCGTCGAGAAGAAGGACTTCGGGTCGGGCTTCACGATCGACGAGAGCGACGGCGAGCTGCACCTGAGGACCTCGCCCGACTCCTCCTTCGATCCCTCGAGCAGCGGCTTCAGCGCGAGCGACCTCGACCTCACGGTCACCTTCTCCTTCCCCGGCAAGGTGATCGAGTCCAACGTGGGCACCGTCGACGGCAAGACCGTCACGATCACCGACGCCGGTGACATGAGCAAGGGCGTGGACATCACCGCGAAGGCGGGCGGCATCGGCGCGGGCCTGATCATCCTCATCGTCGCGGTGATCGTCGTGCTGCTGATCGTCCTGATCATCATCGCGCTGATCGTGTTCTTCGTGGTGCGCTCGCGCCGCAGGAACAGCGCCCAGAACAGCGCGGGCCCCGGCGGCTTCGGCGGTCCGGCGGGCGGAAACGGCGGCTTCGGCAACGGCGGTGACTTCGGCGGGAACGCCGGCTACCCCGGCGGCTCCGGCTACCCGGGCAGCAGCCAGGGGCCGAGCCAGGGCCAGGACCCGCAGCAGGGGGGCCAGGGCCAGCAGTGGAGCCAGGCTCCCGGTCAGCAGGGCCAGCAGTGGGGCCAGGCCCCCGGTCAGCAGGGCCAGCAGTGGGGCCAGGCCCCCGGTCAGCAGGCGCCCCAGTCTCCGCAGGGCCAGCAGCCGTGGAATCAGCCTCCGGCCCCGCAGGATCCGCAGAATCCGCAGGGTCAGCAGCCCTGGGGCCAGCAGCCGGGAGAGGGGTCCGACGGCGAACAGCCGTGGAGCCGTCCGCCGCGGGGCTGAGGCCCCTCGCGCGGCCACCCACAGCGCATCTCGAGAGGCCGTGAGGCGGCTCACGGCCTCTCGATTGGCGCGGTGAACCGGGGCCGACTAGTATTACTGAGGTCGGTCACGCCGACGAGCGCCTGTAGCTTAACGGATAGAGCATCTGACTACGGATCAGAAGGTTGGGGGTTCGAATCCCTCCAGGCGCACCAGCGGAAAGGCCCCGTCACCTGCGGTGACGGGGCCTTTCGCATGTCCGGGCACGGTGCCCTCCGGCCTCAGCCCCGCGCGATCGCCTCGCGCACGCTGGGCCAGGACTGGAGGATGTCGCGGGCCTCGGGATCGTCCTCCGCGGCGATCGCCTCGCTGCGCGCCTCCTCGAGGAGCTCGTCGATCACCACGCGCGTGCCGCGGTCGACGGAGGCGACGGCGGCCTCGACCATCGCGAAGCTGAGGATGTTCTCGTGCACCTCGCACATGGGTGTGCGGCCCTCGCGCAGCGCGGTCACGAACTCGATGATCGAGGCGTCGATCTGGTCGGGCTCGGGCTCGGCAAGCGCCTGCTCGAGCGCCGACTGCAGGGAGCGGGTCCGCTCCCCGTCCTCGGTGCCCAGCTGCGGCACGCCCTTCCCGTCCCAGGTGGCAGTGCCCTGCTCGGCCCCGATGCGCCACTCGCTGTTCCAGTAGGTCGGCAGGCCTCGCGCATTCCAGGTGCCGTTGTAGACGAACAGGGAGCCGCCGCTCATCTCGAAGGTGCAGCTGACGGTGGCATCGCCCGCGTACACGCTCCACTGCGGGTTGGTGCCATGCGCTGTCACCGCGAGCGGGTCCGTGCCGGTGATGTAGCGGGCCGTGTCGAAGGCGTGGATGCCCATGTCCCGCAGCAGCGGGTGCTGCTGGGTGGCGCGGAAGCCCTCGTGCTCGGTGAACAGGCTGAAGAAGGCGCTGGTGAGGATCGTCGGCCCGTGCTCGGCGACGAAGCGCCGCAGCTCCCGCACCTGCGGGAAGAACCGCCGCGACTGGGAGACCATGAACGGCACCCCCGTGAGCTCCGAGTGGGCCATGAGGCTCAGCGCCTCCGGCAGCGTCTCGGTCACCGGCTTCTCGCCGAGCACCGGGATGCCCGCGTGCAGCGCCTTGCGGGTCACCGGATGATGGGCGACGGGGACCGTCGGGTCGATGAGGATGTCGGCCCCCACCTCGAGGGCGAGGTCCACGCCATCGGTGCCGACGGCGACGGCCGACGGGTCCTCGACGCCCGACTGGGCGATGGACTGCGCGGGCATGCCCTCGACGAGGTCGGCGACGCCCACGAGCTCCGTCACCGGGCTCGAGGCGATCACGCGCGCCCACCACTTCCCCATCCCGCCCGCGCCGACGACGACGGCCCGCAGGGGCCGCTGCCCCGCGGAGTCCGCGATCGCGGCGTTGGGATCGGCGACGGCTCCCGAGGTGCTCGCCTCCGCGCGCGTCCCGTCGGCCGCTGTGCTCTCGCGCAGGTCAGATGACACGGGTGATCTCCTCGCCCTCGGCGGTGCGGGCGCCCTCGCGGAACCAGTCCCGCGGGGCGTTGGCGATCTTGATCGCAGCGCGCTCGCGATCCACCTGGGGGCGGGCCCAGAGCGCCGCATTGGCGAGCACGCGCTGGATCTCCGCCTGGTGGTAGACGGGGTACTCCTGGTCGCCGGGGCTGAAGTAGAAGATGCGCCCCTTGCCGCGGTGGAAGCAGCAGCCCGAGCGGAACACCTCTCCCCCGCTGAAGGAGGAGATGAAGACCTGCTCGTCGGGCGCGGGGATGTCGAACATCTCCCCGTACATCTCCTGCCCGGGGATCACGATCGGGTGGGGCACACCGCGGGCGATCGGGTGGGAGCCGCTCACGGTCCACACCCGCTCCTCGTCGTTGTCGTTGCGCCACAGCAGATTGCAGGTGGTGCCCATGAGCAGGCGGAACGGCTTGGAGTAGTGCGCGGAGTGGAGAGGCAGGAAGCCCATGCCCTCGCGCACGTGGCGGACCACGCGCTCGGCGACCTCGTCGGGCACGTCGTCGTGGGCCATGTGGCCCCACCAGGTGAGGACGTCGGTGCTCGCGAGGACCTCCTCGCTCAGGGACTGCTCGATGTCGTCCAGCAGGGCGACGCGCACGTCGACGTCCTCGCCGAGCGCTCCGAGCGTGCTGGTGAGCGCACCCGCGATCGTGGTGTGCATGCCCTCGGGGTAGAGCTCCTGGACTCTCTCGTCGACCTTCTCGTGCCGGTTCTCGCCGAACACGGTGATGCGCAGGGTCATGGCGCGACTCCTTCGTCTGGGGGTGGCGGGACGGGAATTCCCACGTGCGCACCATCGTAGGGTCGACGGCCGAGGATCCGAGACCCGGCGCGCATGCTGGAACGCCCGGGACGGTCGATCTGGGACACCCGGGAAGGTCGGTGGACACGCCGCTGCGACCAGTGATCCTTGCAACACTGCTCAGACCCCGTGCAGGCTGTTGCCGCCCCCGGCGAGCTCTTCGGGTCGCAGCGGACGGGCGCACGACGACGGTGCGACTGCGCGACGATCTTCGGTTCGGCCACGGCTTCTCGTGCACCGATCACAGGAGATCCGATGAACCGCTCGTCCGCTTCTCGCCCCTCGCGCCGTGCCCTGCTGGCCGGCACCGCCGCCGCAACAGGACTGATGACGGCTCCCCTCGCCGTCCCCTCGGTCGCTCGTGCTGCTGCGAGCGACCCCTACGACGTCTCGACCTACGAGCCCTCCCATGGATTCACGTTCGTCGACGGCTTCCCCGTGGCCATCCCCGAGTGGCGTTCGGTCGACTTCCGGGTGCACGCCCCGAAGATCCGCACGTTCCCGCCGTCGTTCCGCGTGACGCTCCCCGCCGGATACGCCGACGATCCGGACCGCCGCTACCCTGTGCTCCTCCTGCTGCACGGACGCGGCGGAGACTTCACGCAGTGGTCGGCCGACGACACCGGCGAGTCCGGCGGTGACGGCGGCGGAGGCGGCCAGGCGATATCCCGCACCGAGGACACGGACGTCATCGTCGTCATGCCCGACGGCGGGGCCGGGTCGTTCTACTCCAACGCCAATGCGCCGCTGCCGGGACGCGAGGCTGCGTGGGAGACGTTCATCATCGAGCAGGTCCTGGGCTTCGTGCACGAGAACTTCCGCACCGACCCGCAGCGCATGGCGATCGCCGGGCTCTCGATGGGCGGCTGGGGCGCGCTCGCGCTCGGGCAGAAGTACAGGAGCCTCTTCACCTCGATCAGCTCCTACTCGGGCCCCGGCGACTGCCGCCTGGACAACGACGACGGCAAGCTCGTCGCCCTCACGATATTCGCGTGCCCCATCTTCGACGCCTTCAAGCACCCCACCACCGCGAACGGCTTCGGGGCAACATGGGGGCCGTCCCTCGCGCCGCCGATCGCCTCGACCTACGACCCGATCGAGAACATCGAGCGCTACCGGGGCAAGCGCGTGTTCCTGCGCAGCGGGGACGGCAACTGGATCGACTTCATCGCTGCCCTGCAGGGCCATGGCGACCTGCTCGACCAGCTCCGTCGCAAGGCGGACACGATCGGCGGGGATGTGCTCGAGGGCCCCGTGCATCCCAACCTGGCGCGCTTCGCCGGCGCGCTGAGCGATGCCGGCATCGAGAACGACTACCGCATGGACAAGGGGCACACCCACGACTGGAACCTCTGGAACGAGAACTTCGCCGAGGACCTCCCCGGGATCATGAAGGCGCTCGAGGAGTGAGCGAGGGCTGACGGGGCGGCCACCCCGTCAGCCCTCGCGACGCACGACCGAGCCCCCGGGTGGCGCCGGCCGCGCCGGCCGCGCCGCGCCGGCCGCACCGCGCCGCGCTGCGCCGCACCGCGTGTCTGTGCGGGTCTGCGGACCTTTCAGCGCACGGAATGGTCCGCAGACCCGCACTCATGCCGGATCAGTCCGTGCGGGCACTCAGCACGCCCGCGGCATCCAGTGCGGTGCGCAGGCCGCGGGTCGTCGCGTCCATGGTGCGCCGGGCGCGGCGCTCCCCCACGATCCCGCCGAGCGCGCGCGGGCTCGCGTCGGACCACGAGCAGACCACCTCGCCGATCGCCCCGGAGGTTCCCGAATGACTCGGCGCCGAGGCCGACGAGCGGGCCTCGACCCTCATCTGCAGGTGCTGACCGCCGCCGGCGAGTCCTCCGAGCAGGACGCTGCGCCCCAGACGGCCGCGCTCGAACCAGCGGGAGAGGTCGGCGGACCTGCGACGTCCTTCGCCGCGGCCGTCGGTCCGCAGGCCGTCACCGCGGTCGTCGGCCCGCTGCTCGATCCCGCGCCACCCTGATGCGTGAAGGTGCTCGGCGATCAGCGCGAGCGCGCGCTCAGGGGCGCAGCGGACCTGCCATGCGATCGATCCCATCCGGACCTCCTCGTCATCGATGCGGAGCCGAACGCCCGGACACGCGAGCGGCCGACGGCGCATCCCGCTCCGTCGGCCGTTCGTCATCCGCCCGCGCGATCTGACCCGCCCGCGCCCCCGCCTCGTCGCCTCAGGGGGTGACGATCTTGCCGGGGTTGAGGTTCCGGCCGGGGTCGTTCTGCGCGAAGAGGCCCTCGATGATGTGCTCGCCGAGCTCGCCGATGTCCTCGGTGAGCCAGGGCTGGTGCTCGGTGCCCACTGCGTGGTGGTGGGAGACGGTCGATCCCAGGTCCACGAATGCCTGCTGCACGGCGCGCTTGGCGTTGTAGTACTGCTCGAGGGCCTTGTCGGGGCTCGTGTACTTCAGGGCGAACGTGAAGTAGAGGCAGGCGCCCGAGTGGTAGCTGTGGGACATGTGGCAGAACATGAAGCCGGGCAGTCCCTGCTTCCTCTGCGCCTCGTAGAAGGCCTCGTAGACCTTCGCGTGGACCTCGTTGATGTTCGACCAGGTCGCGCCGGTGTCGCAGACGTCGCCGAACACCTGGTAGCTCAGCAGGAAGTCGCGCAGGTACGGGGTGTCGAACTTCTTCTGGTCGTAGATCGCCCCGGGGCCGGCGCCGAGCGTGATGCCGCCGGCCTGCTTCACGAGCTTCTTCACGACCGACTTCTGGTGCTCGACGGTCTCCTTGGTGCCCTCGAAGCACACGTAGGAGATGCTCATCTCCTCGCTCGTGTCCCAGCCCTTGGAGCGCAGGTAGGCGAACAGCCCGTCCTGCACCTTCGCGGCGACCTTGCCCTTGGTCGAGGTCGGCTCCTTGACCATGGCGAGGCTGAACTCGGTCTCGGGGCCGTCGGAGAGGCGCGTGAAGGTCGGTGAGACGTCGGTCGAGCGGGCGATCGCGTGCATGCCGCGGATGCCGTGCTCCCAGTCGGGGTACATGTAGGCGATGACCTGGCGCACCTGGGGCAGGCGGTGCACCTGCACGGTGAGCTCGGTGATGATGCCCATGCGGCCCTCGGAGCCCAGGATCATCTCGTGGACGCTCGGGCCGGAGTCGCGCCCGGGGATCGGGTTGGTGACGACGGTCCCCTCGGGGTGGACCACGCGCATGCCGCGCACGATGTCCTCGATGTCGCCGTACTTGTCCGACTGCATGCCCGAGGAGCGCGTCGCGGCCCAGCCGCCCAGCGTCGAGTAGGTGAAGGAGTCCGGGAAGTGCCCCATCGTCCAGCCCTCGGCGGCGAGCTGCTCCTCGAGGTCGGGTCCGTAGACGCCGGCCTGAACCCTCGCCAGACCCGCGGTGTCGTCGATCGAGAGCACCTGACGCGTGCGGCCCAGGTTCACGGTGATCACGGGGCGCTGCTCGTCCGGGTCCGGGGTGACCGAGCCGGAGATGCAGGAGCCGCCGCCGTAGGGGATCAGGACGAGGTCCTTCTCGATCGCCAGGCGCAGCAGCGCGGAGACGTCGTCCTCGCTGCCGGGGTAGACCACGGCGTCCACGAGGCGGTCGAAGTCTCCCGAGCGCACGTGGAAGAGGTCCGGCAGGGAGCGGCCGAAGGAGTGCAGCACGCGGTACTCGTCGTCCGTGCGCACGTTCGCCTCGCCCACGAGGCCCACGATCGCCTCGCGCTCCGCATCCCCCAGACGGGTCGCGGGGACCTCGTGGTCCGAGAGCTCCGGATCCTCGAACTGCGTGATGGCCTCGAGGTCCACACCGATCTTGTTCTTCGCCAACGGCGCGAAGTCCGGCTTGTTGTCGAAGCGGAAGCGGACGTCGTCCATGCCCCAGCCCCACCACTTGTGCCGGGTGACGTCGGCCGCGGTGAGATCGGCTGCGGAATGCGATGCGGTCATCAGTGCTCCTCCCGGGGTCCCGTGCGGGGGCCCAGGATCTGCTCGTAGTTGCTGTCGTAGAGATCGACCACGGCCGCGCGCACGCGCTCCATGTAGTCGACGACGGATTCGCCGTCGCGGGCCATCATCGGGTCGCCGAAGACGACGCCGACGGGCGGGCGGCCGGGTTTGGGCCAGCTGCGGCCCTTGGGCATCGCCTCGTGACCGCCGACGAGGGCGGCGGGGATGATGGGGACGCCAACGCTCGAGGCGAGCGCCGCGGCGCCGGGCTTGAACTCCCCCATGGTGCCCGTCTTCTGCCGTCCGCCCTCGGGGAACACGAGGATCGGGACGCCGCTGCGCAGCAGGCGCCGGGAGAACCCGGAGTTCTTGCGCGAGCCGTCCCGGTCGATCGGGTACGCGTTGAACAGGAGGCGCACGAACAGGCGCTTGTACCAGACGTGGAAGAAGTAATCCGCGGCCACGCCCGTGGAGAGATAGCGGGCCTGCGCCCACGGCATCCCCTCGGCGAGCATGGGCGCATCGAGGTGGCTCGTGTGGTTCGCGACCAGGACGAACGGGCCGCGCACGGACTTCACGCGGCGCGCGGTCGTCACCGTCTGGGTGACGTTCGCGCGCACCAGGCCGCGGAACAGGCCGCGCTGGAGCACGAAGCGCAGGGCCGCGCGGGCGCGCGAGCGGTACTTGCGGGTGTCCTCGTCCAGCGGGTCCCAGCCGAGGCTCCGCAGGCGGGAGGAGAGGGACTGGTCGTGGCGCGGACTCTGCGCCGGCCCGTCGGCCTTCGCGTGCTTGTCCGCCTTCGCGGGCTTGTCCGCCTTCGCGGACTTCTCGGCCTTCACGGGCTCGTCCGTCCTCTCCGGCTCGTTGCCTGCCATGCTCAGCGCTCCTTGCTGCGCCGGGAGCTGAGCAGCGAGCTGAGGCGGTGCACGAGAGGGCGCGGCAGCGAGCGCAGCAGCGCGGTGATGAGCTTCCAGCGGCCGCCGGGGATGCTCACGGCCTTCCCCTGGGCGACGTCCTTCAGGCCCTGCTCGGCGAGGTCGTCGGCGTCCAGCCAGAGGAACCCGGGGATCGAGGAGCCGCGGATGCCGGCGCGCTGGTGGAACTCGGTGCGCACCCAGCCCGGGGTGACGGCCGTGGACTGCACGCCGGTGCCCTCGAGCTGCACGCTCAGGGACTCGGAGTAGTTGGTCACCCAGGCCTTGATGGCCGTGTAGTTGTTCTGCGTGATGAAGGCGCTCACGGACGCGATGTTGATGATCCAGCCCTCGCCGCGCGCGCCCATCGCGCGACCGGCGGCGCCGCCGAGCTTGAGGACGGCGCGCTGCATGACCTCGAAGCCGCGGTCGTGCTCGCTCAGGTCGGGATCCAGCAGCGAGGCGCGCACGGAGAACCCGGCGTTGTTCACGAGCACGTCGATCGCGGGGGCGTCGGTCGATTCGAGCCTGTCGGCGACCTTCTGCTGGTCGTCCCGATCGGCCAGATCGGCGACGAGGGTCTCGACCTCGACGCCGTGGCTCGTGCCCAGCTCGGCGGCGGCCTCCTGGAGGCGCGCGTCGTCGCGGGCCACGAGCACCAGCGCCACGCCGCGCCGGGCGAAGGCCCTGGCGAACGCCGCTCCGATGCCTGCGGTCCCACCGGTGATAAGGGCCCTGTGCATGCGGGCCACGATACATGGACGGGGTGCTCCCACCGAGGGGGTCCGGGCCGTCGTGCGCGTCACGCGGCGGCGCGGACGACCTGTGGTGAAAGGCCCCATGCGCTACCGTCGGACGAGACCGTGCACGACGTCCGCCCGCGCCCCTGCGCGGACGGGCACGCCCGCCGCGCCGGCGGGCGGAGGCCCGGGTACGCACCCGGCCGGGACGTCGGCCGCCCACCTGCATCTGAGGGAACACCGCATGTCCAACCCCACCCCGTCCCCCGAGCGCTCCGGCACGCGCGAGATCCTGCTGACCGGTGTCACCGGCTTCCTCGGCCAGGCCGTCCTGCAGTCGCTCCTCGAGTACACCGACGACGTCCGCGTGACCGCCGTCGTGCGTGCGAAGGGGACGCTGACCGGTCGCAAGCGCCTCGAGGGCCTGCTGCGCAAGCCCGTGTTCTCCTCCTGGGCCGATCGCGTGGGCAAGGACGCCGTGCGCGCGGCCTTCGACACCCGCGTCGACGTCCTCGAGGGCGACCTCACCGCGATGCCGCCGCTGGACAAGACCTACGACACGGTCATCCACTCCGCCTCCTCGGTCTCCTTCGACCCGCCGATCGACGACGCGTTCCGGACCAACGTCGGCGGCGCGCGCAACCTCTACCAGGCGCTCCTGGACTCCGGTCAGGACCCGCACGTCATCCACGTCTCCACCGCGTACGTGGGCGGCATCTCCAAGGGACTGCGCCGCGAGGGCCGGCTCGAGCATGGCGTCGACTGGAAGGCCGAGTTCGAGGCCTCCCAGGAGGCGCGCCAGCGCGTGGAGGCCGAGTCCCGTCGGCCCGAGAACCTGCGCACCCAGATGCGCATCGCCCGCCTGCGCGACGGCCGCATGGGCCCCAAGGCCGTCGCCGCCGCCGCCGAGGAGGCGCGCAAGCAGTGGGTCGACGAGCGCCTCGTCGACTTCGGCCGCACGCGCGCGCAGTCCGTCGGCTGGACCGACATCTACACCTTCACCAAGGCGATGGCCGAGCGCGTCGCCGAGGAGATGTGGGCCGACGCCGGCCACCGCGTCTCCTTCGTGCGCCCCTCGATCATCGAGTCCGCGCTGCAGCGCCCCTACCCCGGCTGGATCGACGGCTACAAGGTCGCCGACCCGCTGATCATGGCCTTCGGCCGAGGCCTGCTGCCCGAGTTCCCGGGCCTGGCGGACTCGATCCTGGACATCATCCCCGTCGACTTCGTGGTCAACGTGATCGTGGCGCTCGCGACCCAGGACGTCTCCTGCCGCGGCGACGACGCCTACTTCCAGGTCGCCTCGGGCGGCTCGAACCCGCTGCCCTTCCACGAGATGGTCGACGCCGTGCGCGGCTACTTCGTCGAGCACCCGCTGCAGGACGACGACGGCAAGGACATCGCCGTGCCCGATTGGACGTTCCCGTCCGTCGACCTCGTCGAGCAGCGCTTCCGGATGAAGGAGATCGCCACCAAGGCCGGCCAGACCGTCGTCTCCCGCCTGCCCGCGACCCGCCGCACCCGCGAGTGGACCACGACCCTGCATCGCAACGCCTCCGGCCTGACCACGCTGCGCAAGTACATCGAGCTCTACCGCCAGTACACGAAGACCGAGATGGTCTTCGACGACGCGAACACCCGCGCGCTGCGCGAGGAGCTGCCCGCGGAGTCCCTCTCGACCCACGACTTCGACATCACGAAGGTCGACTGGGTCGACTACTTCCGGAACCTCCACCTGCCCGCCGTCACGGAGCTCACCAAGGCGTACTCGCGCGGCCGCGCCGCCGTGCGCGCCCGCCAGAACCGTCCCGCGCCGGACATGAAGGAGGCGAGCGACGCCCTCGCCGTCTTCGACCTCGACGGCACCGTGGTCGGCGCCAACATCATCCAGCAGTACCTCTCGGTGGTGCGCGCGACCAAGCCCGCCACCTCATGGCCCGGCGAGATCGGCTCCCTGCTGCGCTCGGTGCCCTCCTACCTGCGGGCCGAGAAGCGCGACCGCTCCGAGCTGATCCGCCTGGTCAACCGCCGCTACAAGGGCTACCGCCGTGAGGAGCTCGAGCACCTGCTCTCCGGCAGCCTGGGCCGCTCGATCCGCTCCTCGATCCGCCCCGAGGCGCTCGAGCTCATCGAGCAGCACCGCCGCGCGGGCCACCGCACCGTGCTGGTCACCGGCGCCCTCGACGTGCTCGTCGAGCCGCTCGCCGGGCTGTTCGACGACATCGTCGCCACCCGCATGGACGTCACGGACGACGGCGTCATGAGCGGCTACCTCGCCACTCCCCCGGTGGTCGACGAGGCCCGCGCCAACTGGCTGCGCAAGTACGCCGACGAGCACGGCGCCGACCTCAAGAAGTCGTTCGGGTACGGCGACTCCCACGCCGACGCCTCCTGGCTCGAGCTCGTGGGCACCCCCTCAGCGGTCTCCCCGGACCTGGGCCTCTACTCGGTCGCCAAGAAGAAGCGCTGGTCCATCCTCGAGTGGTGAAGCCGGGCGGGGCGGAGTCGGGGCGCGGGGCGCGCGCACGCGACGCGAGGTGCGCTGACGCTCCCCGTCGAGCCCAGCGACCGGCGGCGACCGTCGCCCGTCGCCCCCAAATGAATATGGGCGGGTTTGCGGACCATTCACTCGGCTGATTGGTCCGCCAACCCGCCCATGTTCGTTGCTCGTCGTCGTTGCTCGTCGTCGTTATTCGTCTTCGTTGCTCGTCGTTCCTCCCCCGGGCTGGTCAGTCCACAGCGCCCCGAACTCGGCGTCCGGGGCGGCGTGATCGACGTAGCTTCGCGCCATGCCGCGTCGCTCCATCCCACTCCGTCCCGGGTCCCTGCAGTCTCGTGAGCAGCTGCTCGCCCTGGGGATGTCCACGCGACGCCTGCGCGGCGGAGAGCTCACCCGCGTGCTCCCCGACCACTACACGCCGACGGCCGCTCCGGCTTCTCTGAACGATCTGTGCCGCCTGCTCCAGGGCACGATCATCCCCGGCGCCGTCATCAGCCACTCCACGGCGGCAGCCCTGCTCGGCATGCCCCTGCCCTGGTGGTTCGACGGCGGGGTCGGCACCCTGCACGAGCACGGGGAGGACCGGGACGGCGTCTGGGTGGTGCCCAGCAGCGTGCCGGCGGGCAAGGGACGAGACGACATGTCCCTGACGCGGACCAGTTCATCCCCGGCACCGGCGAAGACCTGGACGCCTCCCCCGCTCCACTGCTCGGCACCACGGAATGCGCGGCGCAGCGCCGGTCCCCATGCGGTGGTGCACCGGGGACGCCCGGGGGCGTGGGTGCTGCGCACCGGAGGGCTGCTCCTCTCCCATCCGGTCGACGTGGTCTGCCAGCTCGCCGCAGCGCTCGATCTGGATGACCTGGTCATCCTCCTGGATCACCTCATCGGTCCTTCGTCGCCGATCCCCGGCACGACGGCATCGGACATCGACGCCTTCCTGCGGGAACGGCCCTCATCCCGAGGGCGCCCTGCCGTGGGAGCGGCTCTGCGCCTCGCGCGGCCGCACGCGCCGCATCGACGATGCCTATCCGGGCCTGCTGATCGGTGCGGAGTACCAGGGCGACATCCATCGCACGGACAAGGACCGCTGGCGCGACGACGAGGCCCGACGCGACGCCCTGAGCTCCGTGGGCTGGAACATCCGCTCGGCGACGGCACGGGACATCGAGAGGCCGGGACGCTTCCTCGCGGGCATGCGCAGAGCATTCCTCGCCGCAGGCGCACCAGCCCCTCCTGTGGAGAACTGGTCGGGTCAGAACGAGGCGCGCCTCGGCCGACGCAGCGCCCCGCCGCGCTCCCACCGTCCCAGCGGGCGATAGACCGCAGACGGCAGGCGGCCGAAAAGCGCATCTGCGCGGGTCTCCGGACCTTTCGCGCAATGGAAAGGTCCGGAAACCCGCGCAGAACGGCGGTGCGAGCGGGGCGCCGCCCGGGCGCCGCCCACGGGCGCGGCCGTCAGGAGCCGCCGCCCGCCGCGCCCCGGCTCAGCCGGTGTTCTTCATCCCCGCGGCGATGCCGTTGATCGTGGTGAGCAGGGCGCGCTGGAGCTCCTCGGAGGGCTCCTCGCCGCTCTCGGCGACCGCGCGGAAGCGCTGCAGCATCGCGACCTGCATGTAGTTGATCGGATCGAGGTAGCGGTCGCGCACGGCGAGGGTCCGCTTGAGGATCGGCTGGCCGTCCAGGAGGTCGAGCACGCCGGTGAGGCGCTCGACCTCGGCGACGCTCAGCTCGTACTCCTCGCGGATCCGCTCGAAGAGCGGCCACAGGTTCTCCGGCACGAGCGAGTGCACGTAGTGGGCGGCGATGTCCATGTCGGTCTTCGCGAGCGTCATCTCGATGTTGGAGATGACGGTACGGAAGAAGTGCCAGCTGCCCAGCATCTCGTGCAGGTCGTCCTCGTAGCCGGCCTCGCGGGCCGCCTTGAGGCCCGAACCGACGCCGAACCAGCCGGGGACGATCTGGCGGGACTGCGTCCAGCCGAACACCCACGGGATCGCGCGCAGGCCGTCGAGGCCCTTCTCCGAGGTGGTGCGCTTCGAGGGCCGCGAACCGATCTTGAGGTCGCCCAGCTGCTCCACGGGCGTGGAGGTCACGAAGTACTCGGGCAGATCCGGATCGTCTGCGAGGGTGCGGTAGCGGGCGAACGCCGCATCGGAGACGTTCTCCATCACCGAGCCGAAGCGCTCGAGCTGCTCGGGCGTGGTGCGCGGCTCGGTGTGCAGCGCCGTGGCCTGCAGGACCGCCGCGATCGTGAGATCGAGGTTCTCCCGCGCGAGCACCGGCAGCGTGTACTTGTCGGAGATGACCTCGCCCTGCTCGGTGAACTTGATGGTGCCGTCGAGCACGCCGTAGGGCTGCGCGAGGATCGCGTCGTAGGTGGGGCCGCCGCCGCGGCCCACGGACCCGCCGCGCCCGTGGAAGAGCCGCAGGGTGACGCCGTGGCGCGCCGCGACGTCGCGCAGGGTGCGCTGGGCCTGGTGGATCTCCCACTGCGAGGTGACCACACCGGACTCCTTGTTGGAGTCCGAGTAGCCCAGCATGATCTCCTGCCGGTCTCCTCGCAGACGCACGATCTCGCGGTAGGCGGGGTTGCTCAGCAGCTCCTCGAGGATCTCGCCGGCGTGGCGCAGCTCCTCGACGGTCTCCAGCAGGGGCGCGAAGTCGAGGTCCGCGCGCTTGTCGTCGGCGCTCGAGAGGTCGACGACGCCGGCCTCGCGAGCCAGCAGGGCGACGCCGAAGATGTCGTCGGCCCCGTGGGTCATCGAGACGATGTAGGTCTGGATGACGTCGGTGCCGTAGCGCTTGTGGGCGTTGCGGATCTCGGTGAACACGCGGTAGGTGCCGGCCGTCGAGTCGTCGAGGATCGAGTCCTCCTCGGCGAGCGAGGCCCCGTACATCGGCCGACGGCTCGTGAGCTCCGAGCCCAGGACCTGGCCGCGCTCGGCGCGGCTGAGGTCGCCGTAGGGGCGGTCGAGCTCGCCGAGGCGGTCGAACATCGCGGCGAGCACGTCGTGGTGCTTCTCGGAGTGCTCGCGCACGTCGAGCGTGGCGAGGGTGAGGCGGATGCCGGCCAGCAGGTTCAGGGCGACGGCGATCGCCCCGTCGGCCGCGCGGCGGCCCTTGTGGCGCGACAGGGCGTCGCGCACCACCTGGACGTCGTCCAGGAGCTCGTCGGCGGAGAGGTAGTCGCGGCCATGCACGTGGGCGGAGCCGTCGCGCATGCGCTCGCGGGTGTGCTCGAGCTTGGTGCGGATGGCGCCGAGCTTGAGCCGGAAGGGCTCCGCGGCGTACATCCGCTGCTGCTCCTCGTCGACGGAGCCGCCGGCCTCGACGTCGGCATCGATCGAGGCCTGCAGCGCGTCGTCCTCACCGATCAGGGTCGAGGACTCGGAGAGATCGGCGATGAGGTCCGTGATGATCTGCACCGACACGTCGATGGCGGCCTCGGCCTGCAGCCCGAGCACCTCGCGGGTGACGTCTGCCGTGACGTACGGATTGCCGTCGCGGTCGCCGCCCATCCAGGTGCCGAAGCGCAGCGGGACGGCGCGCTCGGGCAGGTCGGCGCCATGGGCGCGCAGCTCCTCGCGCAGGTCGTCGATGAGACCCGGCATGGTGTGGCGGTAGATGCCGCGCAGGTAGTACAGCGCGTTGCGGGACTCGTCCTGCGGGGTGGGCTGGGTGCTGCGCAGCTCGTCGGTCTGCCAGAGCATCTCGATGAGTTCGGCGAGGTGGCGGTCCTGGCGGCGGCGCTCGGGCGTGCCCTCCTCGGTCTCCTCGGCCAGCAGGTCCGAGACGTTGCGCAGCTTGGTGAGCACCGCGCGGCGCGAGGCCTCGGTGGGGTGAGCGGTGAAGACGAGCTCGATGTCGAGCGAGTCGACGGCCTGCTGCAGGGCCTCGGCGCCCAGGGTCTCGTGGATCTCTGCGACGGTGCGCGGGATCCAGGACTCGCTGGTGGGGTTCTCGTCGATCGCGCGGACCCGGTACAGCTGCTCGGCGGCGTTCGCGAGCAGGAAGTACTCGGTGAAGGCGCGGGTCAGCTCGGTCGCCTGCTCGTGCGGCAGCTCGGCCAGGCGCTTCTGGATGGACTGGGCCTCCCCGGCGTCGCCGGAGCGCTTGGCCTCCTTGGTCTGTCGGCGCACGTCCTCGACGAGGTCCAGCAGGCCCTGGCCGTGCTGGTCGGCGAGCGTGCGGCCCAGCAGCGTGGACAGCCTGCGGACGGTCGCGCGCAGCGGCGCGTCGATGTGCGGATCATCGCTGACAACGGGGAACTCGCTGGTCAGCGTGGGAATATGGATGCCACCTGTGTCGGACACCAGGCCTCCTGCTCCTGCCTCGGCGCACGGCCGACGACAGCAGCCGACGGCCGTGTCGGCTCTGAACGGTCTGGGTAAGAGTACAGGCGCGTCCCGACAGACGGGCAGTCGTCTCATCCGATGAGGCCGGGACCGTCCGGACCGTGCCGACGGGCGGGCGGGCCGACCTGCGGGTCGGCGAGCGCGTCGGCGTGCGGGCGACCCGGCCCGGGACGATGAGAGGGCCGCCCCGTCGGCCTGTCCTCCTCGAGCACGTAGCAGCACCACCTCACCTACACGCGGACGTCCCCAGACCGGGGCCACGTCGATCATCGTCACCCGCCGCTCTCGGCGGGACGCATCCGAAGGTGACCCGACCACTGCATGCGAAGCGAGGCCAGTCCGATGCAGAGCATTGGACCGACCCCGACTCGTACCGCACGTGAGCTCTCGGGCCAGTTTGCGGCTCTTCACCTCACTGCCTGAAGGCAGCCGAGCACGTTCCCGTGAGGATCGCCGATGACCCGCGGCGCGCTGACCGATCCACGCCTCAGACCCCTTCGTTATGTATGCATTCCTGGACGCAACGCTCAATAACGTCTAGGATCGAAGACGTCACCAGGAGGTGGAGACGTGAGTGGTTACAGGATCGAACGTGAACTGGCCGAGCTCGGCGAGAACGTGCGCGGTTGGCGGATGGTGCTCGGCCTGAAGGCCCAGCAGGTCTCGGAGCGCGCAGGGATCTCCCGCGCCACGCTGTACAAGATCGAGAAGGGCGACCCGGGAGTGAGCTTCGGGAGCGTCGCTCAAGTGCTCCGCGCCCTCGGCATCCTCGAGCAGACAGTGACCGCCACGGACCCTCTCGGCAGCGACATCGGCCGCCTGCGGGCCGAAAGACTGGCCAGGAGGCGAGCGCGATGAGCACCGAGACGACCCTTGAGGTGCATCTGGAGGACGCACGGGAGACGTCCCTGGTAGGTCGGGCCCACTTCACACGCCATCGGGGACAGGTCTCCACCACGTTCCTCTACGACCCCGACTACCTTGCCCGGGGCGGCATGAGCATCGACCCTGCACTCCCCCTGGTCACGGGTGCACAGCACCAGGTCGGTCTCGTCCGCGCCTTCGGCGACGGCGCTCCCGACCGCTGGGGACGGGGGCTCATCGAGCAGGCGGAGCGGGCACGTGCCAGGACTGAGCACCGGGCACCCCGACGGCTGGACGACCTCGACTATCTTCTCGGAGTCAGTGACGACACCCGCCAGGGTGCTCTGCGCTTCCGGCGGCCCGACAGCAGTACGTTCCTCGGTCCACCCGCTACGGTGCCGGCCCTCATCTCGCTGCCGACCCTGCTGCACGCCTCCGATGAGCTCGCAGCCGGCGACGACTCGTCTCGCGCCGTGAAGCAGCTGCTGGACACCGGCACGACGGGTCTCGGCGGAGCGCGCCCCAAGGCGTCGGTGCGGCTCGAGGACGGCTCGCTCGCGATCGCGAAGTTCCCGCACGGCGGCGACCAGTGGGACGTCATGGCGTGGGAAGCGACGGCCCTCGACCTCATGGAGAGGGCTGGGATCCGAACCCCCACCAGGCGTCTCACCCGGGTCGGTGACCGAGGCGTGCTGCTGCTGCGGCGCTTCGACAGGAGCTCAGAGGGCCGGAGGATCGGCTACATCAGCGCGATGACCGCGCTGGGCGCATCCGATGGGGATCATCGCGACTACACCGAGATCACTGAAGCAGTACGAGATCTGTCGGCGTCACCACGCTCGGATCTCAGCGAGCTGTTCGCGCGAGTGGTCACCAGCGTCCTGGTCGGAAACACGGACGACCACCTCCGCAACCATGGCTTCCTGTCAGTCGGCGATGCGTGGACACTCAGCCCAGCGTTCGACGTCAACCCGACCCCGGACCCGTGGCGATCACGTTCGACCACGATCCTGGGTGCCGATGCGCTCCCCGACGAGGCCGAGGTCCTGCTGGACTTCGCTGAGGAGTGCGACGTGACCGCCGCGCAGGCTCGCCGCTCGATCAGCTCGATCACCACCGCCGTGAGCGCATGGCGCGGGGTCGCGCGCGGCAACGGGATCACCGAGCAGGAGATCGCCCGCATGGCCGAGTCGATGGAACCGAGGATGCGAGCCGTCGCTGCTGCTGCCGGGTGAATCACTGAGGAGCGATCGCGGCGTCCGATCATCGCGCGACGAATCTCGAGTGCGGCGAGAACTTTCACTCCCGCAGACCCGTGGGTTCCAGGGGCCGCAGGAGGCCGTCGACGTCCGCGCGAGAGACGCGGACATTGCAGCGCACCGCACGCTTCGGGGAGATGTCGTAGGCCTGGAAGTTGCCAGACAGGTCGGGTCGTGCCGGATCCCTGCCAGCACTAGGCAGGTCAGCGAGGGGTCATGAGCGCTGTTGCGAATCTCGTCTGGCACGACAAAAGGGCCGCTGATCCGGCGTTTCGCCTGATCAGCGACCCTTTTCGGCCGGCGGAGACGAGAGGATTTGAACATCTCATCTAATATGTTCTGACCTGCCCTTTTGTGCGATTGTGTGACGTTCGTGCCAGCTACGTGCCAGATCATTCAAGCCCGGGTGACATTCAGACGTCCAGTCGAGGCGGCCGTGCCAGATCGAGTCCACCGCTTGCGCTAGTTCAGGATAGGCACTCACCGACTCACGCTGCCGCTCCCTCGTCGCCATCGAGTGCCTCCCGCAGCTCGGCCGCCTCGGCCTGACACCCGGCACGCGTGAGAGCCCCGACGGCGGCCCGCGCCGCAACCGTGACTCTCCGGATCGCGGAGCGCAGTGCCGCGATCTCCTCCAGATCTTGACAAGCTTCGACGCCGACCCACTCTCGTCGGAGGTCCCGAGACTGGCGCTCACCCCGCTCGTCATCCAGACGGATGTCCAGGCTCCGCTCCTCAGACCCACGCTCCGAGCGACTCCCGACATTCGCGAGCAGCCGCCGGAGATCCCGCTCTTCCTCCTGCACCTGCAGGATGACCCGATCCGGGTGCCGTTTCGCGAGCGCCTTCGCGACCCGCAGAGCAACAGGCCACGGAGCGACAGTCACCTCAGCATCGACAAATGTCAGGTCGTGCCCCGTAAGCTCATTGCTCGCAATCCCTGCGACCCTGCTGAGACGGTCAACCGCTTCGATCCGCAGGCAGGGGTATTCCGACCCAAGTGATGCGACGTCCGCGTCCACAAGACGGTCGAGAAGCGCGTCGACCGCCTTGGCCTCGGGGGACTCCCACCTCGGGCCGTAGTCGAAGTATTCCGGTCCGAGCTGCCGAAACGCCTTCCGGCGTTCTTCCTCGGCTACGAAGGACTCCACCTCGCCCCAGGGCACCTTGAGCCAGTTGGGCGACACCCACTCCTGCTCCCCGCTCGAGGCATCGACACCGTGCCGAATCACCACCCGTTCAGGTCGCGTTTCGGAGTCTCGGCGGACGACAGTGACGGGCGTCAGTGCGTCATCCCGGCGGGCTCGATACGCCCACACCTCTCCCGCTTCAGCTTCCAGCCCCCGCATCGCGTTCTTCATCACACGCCTCCCACTGTCCGCTTGGACCGATGATCGCTCGAGTCTCACCTGTTGCACCGCATTCTTTCACGCAAGACGGAGAAGAGGCAGATTCAATCAACATTGTGGTTGGCCGTGATCAATAATCCGCACGAAAATCGCAATCGACACGAACGACGAGAGCGCTTGCAAAATCGACATGACGGTGACCTTGGGTCACTTCTTGATTTCCCGCTCCCGTTCGCGAGGACCCCGGATCACCGTGATCGCGCCCAGCTCTGCCGCGGGCCTCACAGCCGCTGAGATCGAGCAGGTCACGACCCTCGTGCGTCCGCAGCGCCGCATCGCGGCCGCCGCCTGACCCCACCCGCTCTTCGAGCGCCCCTGACGGTTCCCCGGGGCGCTGTACGTTGCCGCCTACCCAGGCCTGCCGCACCACTCTGAGGAACCTTCTACCCTCACGACCTCGTGCGAGCCCGCGGGCTCCGTCCTGGTCATCCAGCAGTACCCGACCCCTGGTCATCATCCGTTTCGTGCCGCACAGAGTGCGACCCCGCCAGCTCGAACTGGCAGGGTCGCGGCGGCGCGAGTCACCACCGTCAAGAGGAAATCTCACGCCATGAGCGATGCTACCAAGATCTGGGTGCGCGCTCCCGCGAGCGGGAGAAGAGGCTGAAGGAGCGGATGGAGAAGAAGCGTCTGGCGGAGGAGAAGGAGCGCTGAGCCCCGTTCACCGCACAGCGCCCGGCGTCTCTCCGAGGCACCCGAGCACGCGCCGGTGACCGCACCGCTGGCAGATCCACGTTCGGTGCCCGCCCATGAGGGTGTCGCGCCGGCAGGCGCAGGCGAGCCAGCCGATCATGTTCTCGGCCGTGTCGCACACCGGGCACGGCGTCGGACGCTGCTCGGCCCAACCGGTGTCTGTGCGCGTCATCGGCGGGATGAGCTTCTTCCCGTCGTACTCGCTGATCGTCTCCCCCATCGTCATGGGGCCAGTGTGCACCCGCAGGCGGACAATCGAGCAGAGCGAAGGCCCCGAGGGAACGTTCCCTCGGGGCCTTCGTGATTGCTGGGCGCGCAGCGTTACCTGGCGGCGATCTTCGAGGTCTTGGCAGACGTCTTCGAAGTGGTGGCGTAGCCGCTCTTGGTGCCTGTGACCTTGACGGTGATCTGCTTACCCTTCTGGGCCGTGGCGAGCGTGAGGGTCGGCTTGGTGGCCCCCTTGATCGCGGTGCCGCTGGCGTACCACTGGTAGGCGAGCTTCGTACCCGAGGTCCACGTGCCCGCCTTCGCGGTGAGCTTGCGGCCCACGCGAGCCGTGCCAGAGATCTTCGGCGTCGCCGCCGTCAGGGCCTTCGCCGGCACCTTCGCGGTCGCCTTCGACGTCTTGGCCTCGGGAGAGTACCCGGACTTCGTCCCCTTCACGGTGACCGTGATCGGCTTGCCGATCTGGGCTGAGGTGACGGTGAACGTCGACTTGGTCGCCCCCTTGATCGCGACACCGTTCGCCTTCCACTGGTACGAGAACTTGGTGCCGCTCGTCCAGGTTCCCGGCTTCGCCGTCAGCTTCGATCCCACCTTGGCGCTGCCCGAGATCGTCGGCGTCGCCGTCCTCAGTGCCCTGCCGACGCTGAAGCCCCAGGGCGTGTCCGCGCCAACCAGCGCGTCTTCGTATCCGGGCTTCGTGGCAGTGATGAACACGCCGAGCGAGCAGTCCACATACTTAGCAGAAATGTGAAGGGTGGGGCCGTGGACATCCTTGATTTCGCCGTCCCTGCCGGGGCCGTCGAAGTAATACCACTCATAGGTGAGCTTGGTTCCAGCCGGCCATTTGCCGGGATTAACCGTGATCGACTTCCCCACGGTCATGAACCCCGACAGAGTCGGAGTGGGAAGCTCGAAGGTGCGAAGCGGAGCCGCCTGCGCCGCTGGTGCAGCACGAAGTGCTGTCGCACCGGCGAGGATGACGCCGGGCAGGAGGGCGAGGGTGCGACGGGAGAAGCGGGGCTTCCCGGCGTCGAGAGGGACGTGCTGCAGGGATTCGTTGATCGTCATGACTGCTCCTGTGGAAGGGGTTCGAGAAGCCTTCCGGGTGGAGGGCTCCAAGGGTGTTTCTAGGGTGGAAAGTGGGTCCCGGTGCACTCACCGCCGTGCGGCGATCTTCGACGTCTTCGCGGAGGTCTTCGTGAGGGTCGTGTAGCCAGACTTCCGGCCGGTGATCTTCACGGTGAGCTGCTTGCCCTTCGCGGAGCTCGGGACGACGAGCGTGTACTTCGTCGCGCCCTTGATGGCGACGCCGTTTGCGTACCACTGGTAGGTGCGGGTGGTGCCGGCCGTCCAGCTGCCCTTATGGGCGGTGAGCTTCGAGCCGGCGCGCCGGGTACCGGTGATCGTGGGCGTCGAGCCCTTCAGCGTCTTCTTGGTGCTGCCGCCCTTGACGACGCCTCTCGAGAACTCGTACTCGTAGGGCGTATACCCCTTCGCGGTGGCGCGGAACTTCAGCGTCAGTTTCTTGCCGGCGGCCGAGTTCGGAATGCTGAACTGGGCCTTGGTCGCCCCCTTGACGTCCTTCCCATCGAGACGCCACTGGTACTTCACGTTCGCGCCCTTCGGCAGCGATTGAGGCACGGCCGTGATCAGCGAGTCGAAGAACGTGTAGTACCCCATGCTGATGTGCATCGCACGCAGCGCGACGCGGCCGAGCGACCACACCGCGCTGTCGGTCTCGTACCCCTTCGCCGTGGCGACGGTGTGCAGCGAAAGCGTCTTGCCGGCGGCCGAGGTCGGGATGCTGAAGGTGGCCTTGGTCGCGCCCTTGACGTTCGCACCGTTGAGCCGCCACTGGTACTTCACAGCCGCGCCCTTCGGCAGACCCGTGAGCGAGGCTGAGACGCTCCCACCAGCGTGCATCTTCCCGTCGACACTCGCAGACGCGGAGTACGACAGGTAGACGTACATGGAACGCAGGCTGGAGCCAGCGGCACTCGCTGTGCTCTCGCCGCCGAGCGCCATCGCTCCCCCGAGGAGGACGCCGGGCAGCAGGGCGAGCGTGCGGCGCGAGAAGCGCGGCTTCTCGGAGGCGAGGGGAACGTGCTGCAGGGAATCGTGGATGGTCATGCCAGCTCCTGTGGAGAGAAAGGGGTGGTGGGTACGGTGCGAGTCAGAGGGGTCGTCAGGCCCAGAGCGTCTCGACGGTTGTCGATTTCGGCAGGTCGCTGAGCGACTGCCCGGTGCCGAGCACGAGGCTGATGCAGCCGGGGTGGTTCTTCTCGTGGGAGAGGATCGAGTCGTTGTCCTCGGCCCAGGTCACGGTGCCCTCGTAGGTCGTTCCCTGGTGCTCGAACCGCACGCGCGCTGCGCCGCGCAGGGCATTGACGTCGCCGGCCTGGATCATGCTCATGACGCGGCCTCCTCGGTCTTGTCCTTGCCGGTGGGCGACTCGTGCAACCAGATCGCGCGGTCCAGCGCCCGCGGCTCGACGCCGAGCTCACGAGCAGCGTCCGTCACCAGCTGAGCCGCACGACCCGCGGTCACCTTCTCCCCGACCGCGCGACCGAGGAATCGACGGACCATGACGTCCGGCTTCGTGAGCGTCCCGACGCCGACGTTCATGCACAGGTAGTTCCACGACTGCGACCCCAGCCCCTTGGCGACCACCCAGGCGCGGCGGACGCTCGCGTCCTCGTGACGATCCCGCAGCTGCTCTGCGGTCGTCACGCCGAGCGCCTCGAGGTTCGTCAGGGCCTCGCGGATGCCGTTCGGGCGCAGGCTCCGCGTGCGCGGCAGCGGGGTGCGATTCTCCAGCACGTCCCGGGCGAACCTGTCCGGGCCGCCGGCGGCATCGATCGCCGCGATGAGATCAGGGCCGGAGTCCTTCTCGGGATCCGCGCCCTCGGTGATCCTGTGGGCGCGGTAGCGGCGCAGTACGCCCCGGACGGAGGTGCTGCTCGCGCGCAGCGAGTACGCGGAGTTCAGGGCGCACAGCGCCAGGGAGTCGCGCATCTCCACCGGCGCTCCCCAGGTGTCGGGGTCGCCGAGCTCTGTGCGCACGGCGTCGAGGACGCGCCGCAGAGGATCGATCGTCATGTCCGAAATATACCGGCAGGTAGGGACATTCGGGGATGGGTCGGACGGTCTTGTTGCGTCGTTCAGGCCTGATCGCCCGAGAGTACCGATCGCGTCCTCCGGCTCGTACTGCGACTTTGCCGTTCGGGCGGCTGCAGATCGTGCTTGCCCAGCAGCCAGTGCACCCATGTGGGGCCGTGACCGAGCGCCCGCGAGAGCGTCGCCATCGGGATGCCGTCGTCGACGAGCACCAGACAGCGCGTCGCGACCTGGAGTCCTTCAGGTCCACCGAGATCCAGGTACCCGGGCCGTGACCGAGGTGCCGGCGGGCACGCCTCCAGCAGTCGACGGAGTTCTGCGAGCTCGGTGTCGGTGGGCATTCTGCGCGCAGCGAGCCTCGGGTACCGCGTCACCGGCGGCCCCTGCTCGCTCTCGAGCGCCGTGCGCACCGCCGTCCTCGAACAGCCGAGCGCCCTTGCGATCTCATCCAGGGTCTCCCCCGCCTCACGCCGGCGCGCGACCTCCGCGGGATCCGCGACCGGCTTCTGGCCCCAGCGACGGAACGTCACGGGGCAGCGCTGTGCGACCAGACGCTGGATGGTGCCCGGGTGGAGATCGAGCTCGAGCGCGATCTCGCGCCAGGACTCCCCTGCCTCGTAGCAGTCATGGGCGTCCGCTGCGATCTGAGCGCGCTGCTCCTCGGTGAGGCGTCCGCGCATCGCTACCTCCTCCGCTGAGGGCCCCAGATCATCGGCAGCGCCTAGTGATTGTCTTGCGCACGGTGCACGATGGCCACATGACTGTCGTGTCCCTGTCAGAGTTCCGCCGCCGACTGAGCGACCTTGTGGCCTCGGCGCAGGTCGAGCCCGTCGCCCTCACGTCCCGAGGCGGCGTACGTCGAGCGGTGGTCGTCTCGCCGGAGTTCTACGACCGGGCCATCGAGGCTCTCGAGGACAAGATCGACGCCGAGGCTGCCGCTGAGGCCCGCAAGGACGGTGGATCAATCAGCCACCGCGATCTGATGGCTGAACTCGAGCTCGTCAACGCTTATCGGCGATGAATGCGTCGATGTCGAGGGTCTCGGGTGTGCCGTTCGCGTCGCCAACCATGAGCGATGACCGCAGGGCGCGCTTCTGGTTTTCGTGCTCCTCGAGCAACTGCAGACCGGCATGGACCACATCGCTCGAGGTGCGATAGCGCCCCGAGGCGGCCTCTTCGGCAAGGAAGCGTACGCAGTGGTCGTCCAGGCTGACGGAGAAGTTCTGGGCCATGGGTCGAACGTACCTCCCGACACTTCTGGTCATCGTCTGGCGAGGTTAACTTAGCTCGACGCGTTCGATAGACGAGGCATCGGGGGCGGTCTCGTCTCGCAAAAGTGATGTCCACGGGACGCAGTCCCTTCATTCTGTCAACAAGTTGCAGGTCACGCTCGCCAGCGTTGCACCATGTGCGAAAGGAGCCGCCCCGAGGTCGGTGCCCCTTGCACATGGCGCTCCAGTGGCGATCAATCAGGCATCAGCTGTGGCTACGACGAGGTTCGGACAGCCAGTGTCGCGGTAGTATCGGGTGCCACCGTGGCGGTGGCCCGCACCGCTGCCGAGTCGTACGCGGAGACGATCTCCGACTGGTAGCGGAAATTCTCCGCGTTCAGTGTCACGTCTTCGATCATGTCTCCGGGTCGGAGGCAAACCTGGAGCGTGACGGTGAGCGCGTCGGAGGTCCGGTTCGTGACGGCCACGCTGGTGTCGTCGGCGCTCAGATCGATGGCTCCGCCGCGGAATTGCAATCCGGTCCAGGAGTAGCGCTGCCAGGGGGTGTAGGGCGCGAAGGTCAGCGTGCGGGCGTCGTGGTCGCGGGTCACGCCCAGCACGTCGTGGACCATGAAGCTGACGAACTCGCCGGCGCACCAGCCGCATTTGCCTAGGCCGCGTTTGACGCGGCTCGGCTCGGTCTCTGCGTGCTTGAAGGGCCACCACCAGAATGACCCGTCGAGGTCGGTGGTTTCGCGAATGGCCCGGAGCGCGGCCGCGAGCTCGGCACGCGTCGCCGCCATGGAGAGCATATGGATGTGCCCTGGGTAGGTGACGCCGTTGTAGTCGTCCCAGTCCCAGAAGTCCACGCCGCCGGTGATGCGCGAGTAGTACGGGTCCCGCGGGCTCTCCGCCCACCGGGCATGGGCACGGACTCGGTGGTCGTCGCGGGGAGCGAATCCGTACACGGAGGCCAGCGTCAGGTCGCTCTCTTCCCCGTCGTGGGCCCGGACGTACTGCCCGTCGGCGTAGATGCCTTCGACGAACATCTCCTCGCCGTCGACGACCCGCACGCCGCGCGCCGAGATCGCCTCATGCAACTCCTCCGCTAGGGCCCTGAGCTCGTGCGCGACCTCCGTCCCGAGGGCATCGGAGAAGTCGTCAGCGAGGGCCGTGGCTGCCCGCCAGGCGAGGATGTTCGATCCGATGTGAAAGTCTCCGCGAGAGGGACCGTCGGAGATGTACAGGGTCCTGTAGAGGCCCATGCGACCGGGGCGCTCGGCCAGAAGCGTCTCTCCGAGCTGGCGCGCGTGCTCGATCACGTACGTGGTGGCGTCATCGAGCGCCTGTCTCCCGTGGCGCTGGATGAACAGCGCGGAGAGCACGATGGCGAGGCAGGCGTTGCCGAGGGAGTGCTGCAATCCTGTGGCCTCGGGGTTGATCTCCGCCTCGCGCTCCCAGGGTCGCTCGGGAAGGCCGTACTTCGCGAGGAAGTCGATGGCCCTGCCCGCGAGTCGGGGCTGCGAGTCGAGCAGGCCGAGGGCCGCGTAGCCGAAGTCGCGGGTCCAGACGTCCGGCAGCGGGTTCGCGTTGGAGCCCCAGAAGGACCCTGCCGCGGTGCCGTCGGGCAGGAGCAGCATCGATTGGCGGGCGAGTTCGCTGGCCCTCGTGAGGACTTCGCCGATCCAGGGGTCCTCGGGCACGTCGAGTGTTCCAAGGGAGCCGACGTGGCTCGTCACGGATTCCTCGCGGGAACGGGCGATGTCCTCGACGGAAGGCGCGGACGGGCGTGGCTGCCCGGCGGAGTCGCGGTCGAGTCGGATCACCGCGCCGACGCGGCGCGCGGCCCCGGGCGCGAGTCGGACGGCCAGCTCGCCTGCGCTGCTGGCTCCGTCCTCGCCGACGAGGACGACGACGGGGTTAAGGGGCGGAAGGTCGTGGACGGGTCCGGCGTCGATCTGCGGGCGCACCGTCACCTCGCGGTCCTGGTCAGTGTCGTTGCTCAGGGTGAGCAGTGCGTGGATCTCGGCGGGGGCGGGGTCCCCGGTGGGCGCGAACACTTCGCGACGCACCTCGATCCCGTGGCCCCGCTGTCGGAACACGGGGATCACCCGATCGCGGAACTCGAGGCTGCCCTCGGAGAGGTCGAGCACTCGCTCCCCGTCCGGCGTGGCGGCGAACACGCCCAGGTCGATGCATCCTTGCCAGAAGCTGAGCTGCTTGTGGATGTACACGCCGGGAATCGCGCGGCCGCGAACGTCTTCGATTCCATCAGCGGCGACGGCGCGGCGCAGGCGTCCGGAGGCGTCGAGGGCCCCGAGGACGGCGTTGTTGGAGACGTCGACGCTGAAGGGGTAGTCCGTCTTCCGGGCGTGCACCGCCTCGGGGTCGAGGGCAGCGGGCCAGGACAGTCCGGCAGCGCTGAATAGGCTGGCTCGGTCTCGCGCGGCGCGGCGCTCGTCGTAGCCCAGCGCGGCGCTGGCGGTGAGTGGAGCAGGGGCAGTCATGGAGGGGGTTGTGCCTTTCGATGCGTGTTTCGGGGAATGGCCGGGAGGGGAGCTATTTGCCTCCGGTGAAGGTCACTCCCTGGACGAAGTACTTCTGAGCCAGGAAGAAGAGCAGCACCACGGGCAGGAGCACCATGGTCGCGGCGGCCATGAGTAGGCCCCACTGGCCCGTGTACGCGCCCTGGAACGAGGCGAGGCCCACCGCCAGGGTGTAGTTCTTCTGGCTGTTGAGGTAGATGAGCGGACCCAGGAAGTCCTTCCAGGTGTTGACGAAGGTGAAGATGACGACCACGAGGACGGCGGGCTTGGCCAGGGGCATGACGACCCGCCACCAGACCCACCACGGCGATGCGCCGTCGACGTAGGCGGCCTCGTCGAGCTCGTAGGGGATGTTGAGGAAGAACTGGCGGAGCATGAAGATGTAGAAGGCCCCTTGCATGCCCGCTCCGCCGAAGAACGCCGGCGCGATCAGCGGGACGAAGGTGTCGATGGCCCCAAGGTTCTGCCACATCCAGAAAGTCGGGATGATCGTGACCGCATACGGAAGCAGCAGCGTGCTGATCGTCAGGCCGAAGACGAGGTCCCTGCCCCGCCAGTGCATCCGTGAGAAGCTGAAGGCGGCCAGGGAACAGCTGAGGATCATTCCGACCAGCACGCCGGCTTCGACGATGATCGTGTTCAGGAGGTACCGCCCGAAGGGGACGGTGGTGAAGACCTCGGCGTAGTTCTGCGGGAGCCACGGGTCGGGGATCCACTCCGGGGGGCTCGTGAAGATCTGCTGGTCGCCCATGAGCGAACTGCGCACGAGCCAGACCAGGGGCAGTACCGTCGGAACGATGCCGAGAATGAGCACCGTGTAGAGGACGATCGCTCGGGTCTTCTTCGACTGTCGGTGCGAATTCATCGCGCTCCTCCGATGCCGTAGTGGACCCAGCTGCGCGACCAGCGGAAGAGCAGCAGGGTGAAGATTCCGATGAGGACGAAAACCACCCAGGCGAGGGCGGAGGCGTACCCCATCATCGAGTTGGTGAAGGCGGACCGATAGAGGTAATAGACGATGAAGAGCGATCCGTTGTTCGGTCCGCCGTTGGTCATGATGTAGGCCTGGTCGAACGTCTGGATCGTCGCGACGAGGCTGGTGACGAGGTTGTAGAAGATGATCGGCGTCATGAGCGGAAGAGTGATGTTGCGGAACGCGTGCCACCAGTTGCCGCCGTCGAGACTGATGGCCTCGTAGAGGTACTCGGGGACGTCCTGCAGGCCCGCGAGAAAGATGACCATGATGTTGCCGAATCCCCAGACCGTCATGAGCACGAGCGAGGGAATGACGGTGCGCTCGTCGAAAGTCCAGTTGGACGTCGACATCCCCACCGACCGCAGGATCTCGTTGAACAGTCCGAAGTCGGGGTTGAACATCCAGTTCCACAGCACGGCGTTGGCGACGATCGGGACCAGGGCGGGCAGGTAGTAGATCGTGCGGAACAGCCCCTTCCCGCGGACCCGTGCGTTTAGGAGGAGGGCGACGCCGAACGCGACCACCAGCAGCAGCGGGACGGTGAGCAGTGTGTAGTAGAGCGTGACCCACAGGGACTTCCAGAACAGCGGGTCGGCGCTGAACAGCTCGGTGTAGTTGTCCAGCCCCACGAAGCTCGGCGACGCACCGATCTGCCAGTCGGTGAGGCTGATGACGAGCGAGGCGATCATCGGGCCGAACATGAACACGACGAGGCCGATCATCGTCGGCAGCGCCATGAGGAGGCCGGTCTTGGCCTGCCAGCTGCGGCGGTTCATCGCTTCTCCATCGGGTTGGGGTACGCCCCGGCGAGGAGCGGCTGGATCTTGTCGCGCAGCGATGTGCAGACGTCTGCTGCGCTCTCGTGGCCCTGCTGGATCACCTCGATGGCGGGGAAGAGCACGTCGCGGATGCGCGACATGTTGCGCAGTGTCTGGACGAAGCTGGTCACTGTGTTCGTCTGGAGGTAGTCCATGACGGCGGTCCTGAACTCCGGCGGATGGTTTTCGTTGTCCGTCCAGAACGCGATGTCTTCGGGCTCGGTGTAGTACTTCATGTCCAGGGGGAGCCAGAGTCCCGACGTGAACAGCTCGGGGAGCGCGCGGGGGTCGTTGTGGTGGACGTAGAAGTCCGTAGCCTCCTGCGGGATCGGGGTCCTGTTGTTGATCATCGTGCAGCCCGAGAACTGCAGCGAGAGGGTCTCCTGGTGCTTGGGGTGGACCCCGATGCCGTAGTCGATGTTCTGCTGGTTGAGGTTGAGCATCGTCCAAGTGCCGTCGAAGGCCATCGCGACCTTCCCCGATCGGAAATCGGCGCTGGTGTCCGATCCCGAGGATCCACCGGGCTTCGGGATCGGGGCGACGTGGTGGAGGTGGATGAGGTCCTGGAGGTGCTGGAGGGCCTCGATAGCCTCCGGCGAGTCCAGGGCGTACTCTGTGCCGTCCTTCGTGGTCAGGTCGCCGCCGTTGGCCCGCACCATGGCGTACCAGGCGTTGGAGTTGAAGAACCCGGAAACGCCGTACTGGGCGACGTGCGAGGGGTCGAAGCCGTTGTCCTCGGGATGTCTGCCCTCGGCGTCGAGGGTCAGCGCCCTCGCGTTGTCGACGAACGTGTCCCAGTCCCACGCCTCTTTGGCGGTCGAGGGCGGATACTGGACACCTGCTTCGTCGAACGCGGGCTTGAGGTAATACAGGCAGTTGACGGTCAGCCCGGTCTCGTTTCCCAGACACTTGCCGTCATCCCAGAAGTAGTAGGAGCCGGGGAAGCGGTTCGCGAGCTCGGGGTGGGTGTCGAACGCTGGGAAGAGGTTGTACGCCAGCCCTCGCTCGGCGAGGTTATAGGCCATGTGCTCGTGGGAGTAGAGCACGTCGGGCGCTTCGCCGGCCGCCACGAGGACGTTGAGCTTCGTGTCGTACTGATCGTTGCTGCCCGGCGTGAACCGCGGAATAGTCGGTACATCGTATTGCTGTGAGAACCCATCGAGCATTTGGCGCACGATCTGGTCCTCGTAGGTCGATCCCCAGTACATGAAAGCCAGCGATTTGCCGGAACCGGCTGTCGTGCGGCTGCCGGCGCATGCCGAAAGCGGTGCGGCCGCCGATGCCGTGAGGCCGAGCGCGCCCGCTCTGATCAGGCCCCGGCGGGACAACCTCGCCGGCGGGCTGGCCCCGGGTGGAAGGCCGAGTGAGTTGTGCATCGTCACGACGTTCTCCTTTGATGTCGTTGTGCGGCCCCGCCGACGAGCGGAGGCCTCTTGATCGCGTGGATCAGTGCGCTGGACCCACTGATCCACGGGTAATCGGGGGGCATGGGACGAGCTGCTTCAGCGATGGACCGCCGTATCCGTGGACGCGGCGGATCGCGGTGCGCGCGGCCCATTCGCCCATCTCGCGGTGCGGGAGTCGCACGGTGGACAGGCCGGGGCTCAGCGAGTTCGCGACGCCGTCCTGGTCGTCGAAGCCGATGACGGACAAATCCTCCGGGATGCGGAGCCCGCAGGACGCCGCGGCGTGGTAGACGGCCACGGCTATGCGGTCGGAGAAGCAGAAGACGGCGGTGGGCGGCTCCGGACCTGCGAGCAGGCGCGCGGCTGCGTCCTGGCCGTCGACGGTCTCGGGGCCGGGGGCGGTGGCGATGTAGCGGTCCTCGGTTTCAAGGCCGGCCTCGGTGAATGCACGGCGATAGCCGGCAAGGCGCTGCGTCTGCGCGTACTCGAAACCGGTGTGGTCGAGGTTCAGGAAGGCGACGCGCCGGTGCCCGGCCCGGAGGAGATCGGTGACGGCGGTGAATGCCCCTGCTTCGTCGTCGGGCAGAACTGCGTCCACGCGGCGGTGCTCAGCGTCTTCGGGGTGGGGGATGGCGCTGAGTGCGATCACGGGGATCTGAGCGGGGACGTCTGGGATTCGGACATCCCGGGGGTAGTCTGCGGCGACGATCAGGGCGTCGACGTCGCGCTGGATGAGCGCTTTGATGGCGCGGACGTTACGGTCGCTGTGATGGCCCGTGTCCACGACCATGAGCAGGTATCCCTGCCGCCACGCGGCTTCCTGCGCGCCCGCGAGCATCTGACCGCTGAAGGGTATCGAGGCGACGCCCTCGGCGAGCACCCCGATGGTTTTCGAGCTGCGAGTCTTCAGACCCCGGGCGAGCATGTTGGGCATGTACCCCATGTCCTCGGCGACCTCGCGGATCCGGGCAGCGGAGACGGCGTTGACCCGGCCGTCGGCCCGGCCGTTGAGGACGAGGGAGACGGACGACGGGGAGACACCGACGCGCTCTGCAATGTCCTGCAGCCTGGTTGCCATGCGTCCCTCCATTGGTCGGTTAGTCGGGAAGGTATGGACGGCAAAGGTTTGCCGCAACGGGCCAACGGACTCGCTTCGGCAACATCTCCGCCTCACCCTCAGGGGCGGGAGTCGTGCAGGGCCCGCGCATCCGCTCCGGGTGCGCGGGCCCTGGGCTCCCGATGCTCAGTACCGGCTGGCGCTGGTAGAGATCGTCGTCCCGCCGAACGCGGCGGACCCGTCGACGACGTCGAGCACGACGGCGGTGCCCGCCGGGTTCTCGAAACGCGTGCTGAGGGCGACGTCGTCCACGTAGAGCGTCGCGATGTCCTCGTCCAGCAGCAGCTGCAGGCGGTGCTCCTGGCCGTCAGCGAGGTCCGGCAGTGGGCGCTCGAGGCCGCGGTTGTCGAGCTGGCCCCAGGGCCAGTTGGGGCGCTTGTCGAACTCGAGGCGTTGCTCGTCCACGATCATCGAGAACTGGTAGCCGACGTCGGTCGCGGTGTCCTCGCCGAAGCGGAGGTTGATCTCCCGAGTGCCCGGCGCGACCGTCAGCGTCGTCTCGAGCAGGCACGGCTGGGGCACGGAGTCGGCGAGAGACCGCTGGGCGAGGCCGTCGCTGCAGGAGACCGCGAACGGGGCGACGGTGGTCGCGGAAGATGCGGTGAGGTGTGCCTGCACGGCGTCGGGGATCTTCACGCCTAGGGTGCCGTCCTCGCGCGCGATGACCTGGTGGATCAGGAGGGTGCCGCCCCACTGCCAGGTCTTGGTGTCGTCGTCGTCCCAGCGTGTGGCGACCCAGCCGACGAGGTAGCGGTGCTCGCCGTCGGACACGGAGCGCGCCGCGTAGTACGGGCGTCCGTCGAAGGCGTCGTCCCCGGTCGCTTCCCACGGCCCGTAGAGAGAGCGAGAGCGACGGTAGATTGTCTTGGATTTGTCGCTGTACTCGGTGACGAGGTGGTACCACCAGTCGCCTTCGCGGAACACGTCCGGCATCTCATGCATCGTGAACAGGCCCGGGGCCCAGAAGTCGCCCTGGAACTCCCAGGTCTCGTGATCGGTCGAGGTGAAGTAGACCGTCGAGCCACTCAGCCGGGTCTTGGGGCCGGCCTTGCGGGTTCCGAGGATCATCACCCAGTGTCCGGCGTCCTCGTCGTAGACGACCCAGGGGTCGCGCCAATCGTCGGGGTCGTATCCCTCCTGCGGGGCGACCAGGGACTTGTCGGTCTTGCGCCAGTGGATCAGGTCGTCGCTCTCGGCGATCATGAGGACCTGCGACGGCTTGCCCTCGGCGGCGAAGTGGTCGCGGTTGAAGCCGGTGTACATGGCGTAGAAGGTGCCGTCTGCCTCGAAGACGGAGCCGGCGTAGATGAACTGGTCCTGATCGTGCTCCCCGCCGCGGACGATCGCGTCGCCGAGGTCCTCGTACTCGACGAAGTCCGTGGTGCGGGCGAGGGCCCAGCCGAAGGGCTCGCAGTCCGGGAGGGGCCCGGGGTCGCGGCCGTCGCGCTGGTGGAACAGGTAGAACGCGCCGTCGTGGAAGAACGGCATGCAGTCCCCGAACCAGGTGCCGGGGTGCTGGTAGTGGATGTCGGGCATGGTGCGGGTCAGTCCTTCGATCGAGTAGAGGGCATCGGGCTGGAGCTTCGGCTCCGTGAGGACACGGCGGGAGTGCCGTGCCCGGGTCATATCCGCGTGCCGCCGAGGCTTGAGGCGAACACGCGCTGGAAGGCGAGGAAGACGATGACGGTGGGCAGCGAAACCAGGAGCGCCCCGGCGAGGACGACGGGCGGGCCGACGGTGCCGTAGTTACTCTGCAGGCCCGCGAGCGCGGCCATGACGGGGCGGATCTGCTCGCTGTAGCTGAGGGTGATGCCGAACAGGAGCTCGTTCCACACCCACACGAACTGGAAGATGAACGCGGCTGCGAGAGCCGACCTGCTTAGGGGCAGGTAGAACCGTGTGAAGACCCGCCACCAGTTCGCTCCGTCGAGCTGTGCCGCCTCGGCGATCTCCGGCGGGATGGTGAGCATGTGGTTGCGCATGATGAAGAAGGAGAAGGGGATGCACGTGGCGACGTAGATCAGCAGCAGCCCCAGCCGCGAGTCGTAGAGCCCGGTCTCGGCGTAGCCGGTGAACAGCGGCCGCAGGAACGCCTGCGCGGGGAACAGGGACCCGGCGTAGATGAGCCAGAACCAGAGGACGCGCCGGCCGCCGGGTATCGCGGTGAGCGCAAACCCGGCGAAGGCGGCCACGAGGACGGCGAGGCATCCGGCGACCACGGCGTAGGCGAGGCTGTTGAGCATCGACGGGCCGAGCTGCGCGGCGTTCCATGCTGCGGCCATGTTCTCGAAGATGGCCACGCCGCCTGGCAGCCAGCGGACGTCGCCGGTGTATGCATCGTTGGGGGTGAAGGCATTGACGACGATCAGGTAGGTGGGGACGAACCAGATCAGCGCGAGCAGGACGACGACGAGGGATCGAAGGGTCTTCACGGGATGCTCCTCAATGCGTGCGCAGCTGCTTGCGCAGGTAGGCGACGGAGACGGCGACCACGATGATCGTCAGGACCACGGCGATGGCGGCTCCCGACCCGGGCCGTTGGAGGACGAAGCTCTGCCAGTACATGGACACGGCGAGGGTCTCGGTGGCGCGTCCGGGGCCGCCGTTGGTGAGGACCCAGATCAGGTCGAAGGACTTCAGGCCGTTGGCGAGGCTGATGCCCATCACGACTGCGGTCGAGGCGCGCAGCTGCGGCACGACGATCAGCCGGAATCGGCGGATGCCGTCGACGCCGTCGAGCGCGGCAGCTTCGATGGTCTCTCGCGGGATGCCCTGGAGTCCGACCAGGTAGAGGATGACGGCGACCCCTGTGGCTTGCCAGGAGTTGGCGATGATGAGGGCGATTGTGTTGCCGGGCCAATTCAGCAGCCAGGGCTGGGCAAGGGACTCGAGGCCGATGCCGCGCAGCAGCGAGTTGAGCGCGCCGTCGTCCTGTAGGACGAAGTTCCACACCACAGCCACTGCCGTGCCCGAGAGGGCGTAGGGCAGAACGATCGCGAGGCGGGCGTACTTGCCCCACGGGACGGAGTTCGTCAGGGCGGCGATCGCCAGCCCCAGACCCACGGGGATGACGACGGTTCCCACCAGCCAGAACAGCGTGTTGACGCTGGAACGGACGATCACCGGATCGGTGACGAGGCGGGCGTAGCTGGACAGGCCGGCGAAGCCCGGTTCGACCACTGCGTCGTCGAGGAGGCTGCGCCCGACGGTGAGCGCGAAGGGCAGCAGCGCGAGCAGGCCCACGACGACCACGGCCGGAGCGAGGAACAGCAGGCGCGGCCTGCCGCGGACCACCCGGTCACGGCGACGCTGAGCGGACAGTGCCTCGCCGCGGTCGGTCAGAGCGCTCATCGGGTCGCCTCCTGCCAGTAGGACCATTCGGAATCGGCCTTGCGCTGGAGGGACTCCAGCACGCCCCGCGGGTCCGAGGGGTCGGCCATGAAGCCGCCCAAGTCTTGCGTCACTCCCACTACGAGTGGTGGCGGTGAGTTCTCCCAGTACCGGTTGACGACCTCGAAGCCTTTGCCGAGGATCGTCTCCTTGATGCGCTGGCTCATCGGATCGGACCAGGTGACCTTCGGGTTCGCGCTGGATCCGTTGAGGAAGTCGGACCAGGGCTCCTGCACCTGCGGGGAGAGCCAGGACGCCAGAGCCTCCGTCGCCTCGGCGCGGTGGCGCGAGCGGTCGGGGACCACGAGCCCCGCGATCTCTGTGACCACCGTCGGGGACGGGGCCTGCACGGCGGGGAGGAGGAATGCGTCGAACCCGGTCCCGGGGGCCATGCCCGCGAGCTCCATCGACTGGGTGCTCCAGCTGACCGGGGTGGGCTGCATGCCGATGCGGCCGTTGGCGAGCATGGATGGGAAGTTGTCGCCGACCGAGTCCGCGCTTGTGTGTAGCCCGTCTCGGATCATGCTCTGCCACAGCTCCATCAGGCCCGTCGCCCGGTCGTCCAGGAAGGAGGCCTCGTTTCGGCACAGTGCGCGGTACCAGTCGGCGTCGTAGGCGGAGGCCAGCATGCTGAACCAGTTCGCCACGGGCCAGATGTTCATCTGCGTGGTGCCGATCGGCGTTACGCCGCCCTTCTTGAGCGCTCTGCACACCGCGAGGAACTCGTCCCACGTGCCGGGGGCTTCGAGGCCGAGGCGCGCGAAGACCTCGACGTTGTAGAACATGGCGTAGTAGCCCTGGATGAGGGGCATGCCGTAGATGCCCCCGTCGTACGTGAAGTCTTGCCGCATGTCGTCGTCCAACCAGCCGGCTGCGACCGACGAGTCCCAGGCGCTGCCGAGATCGGCCAGCGACCCGGTTCGCGCGAGGTCCTTCATTCGGTAGCCGCTCCCCCACTTGACGAGGTCCGGCGGGTTCTTCGTCTGCAGCAGCGAACGGATCACCTGCTCGTAGGAGGAGGCATTCGGGATCGTCTGCGGGGACATGCCCCATCCCGATCGCCTGCGAAGCGCGTCGCCGGCGGCGCGGTAGCCGGGCTCCCACGACGCGGCGTCGTTGAAGAACTGCAGGTCGCTGGCGGAACCCGTCTCCGTCGCACCGCATGCGCTCGTCATGCCTGCGAGGCCCAGGGCCCCGGCGGCCAAGAAGCTGCGTCGTCGCATGCTCCCTCACTTCCTCGTCAATGGCCTCGACGTCATCTGAGGCGGCTGCACCCGAACACATGACATCCTTGTCTCAAGTCTCGAAGAGACTGCCGCCCAAGACCAGTGACGAAGACGCGGATAGACGGCCGTCAACTGGACTTAGGACGTGATGAGGCAGGTGGGAGGACATGACAACGGTGACATCTTTCAAGGTCGCCCCTGAGGTATCTTGCCTGTTCGAGACTTCGTGCAGAGTCCGCCCATGAACCGGAATCGCCCAGCGACCATCCGAGACGTCGCCGAGCGGGCGGGCGTAAGCACCAAGACGGTCTCACGCGTGATGAACCGGGACGGGTACGTAGCTGACGGCACCCGCACGCGAGTACTCACCGCGATCGCGGCGCTGTCCTACCGGCCGAACCCGGCCGCGCAGAGCCTGCGGCGGGCGAGCTCCCGCTCGATCGCGGTGGTGGTCGAGGACATCTCCGAGCCGTTCGCCGCCCAGGTGACCCTCGCTGTAGAGCACGCCGTGGACGACGGCACCGTCGTCATCGTCTCCTCGAGCCTGGGGGATCCCGTGCGCGAGGCCGAGATCCTCGCGACGCTCGCCGCTCGCCAGATCGACGGCGTGGTCCTCGCTCCCACGCGTACGCCTCGGCCGCGTCTCCTGCGCTGGATGGGCCGGACCGCAGTGGTGTGCGTGGACCGCCCCCTGCCCGGTGAGCGCACCGACGTTGTCCTGTCCGACAACGCCCGAGGCATGCAGGACGCCGTCGAGCACCTGCTCGCCCAGGGCCATCGACGGATCGCCTACGTCGGCGACGCCCCAGAGGTGTTCGCCGAAGCCGAGCGGCTGCAGGGGTACCGGGCGGCGCTGGCCCGCCACGGGGTGACGGAAGATCACGCGCTCATCTACGAGCGCCGACCCGACGCTGAACGCACGCGCCAGCACCTCGCCTGGCTCGCCCAGCTCCCCCACCCGCCGACGGCCTTCGTCTCCGGCAACTCCCTGTCCACTCTCGCCATGATCCGCGCCGGCTTCGATGCTGGAGCCGATTCCTTCATCGCCTTCGACGACTTCCCCCTGGCCGAAGTGGTGTGCGGTGGAGTGAACGTGGTCGCCCAGGATGCCGCTGCCCTCGGCACGGAAGCCACGCACACGCTCCTGAGGCGGATTGCCAATGACGACGCGCCGGTGAAGGAGTCCCGCATTGCGACACAACTGATCCTGCGGTAGGAGCCGAGGGCTGATAGATGGTCCGACACGTCGGCCGATTTCGTCGCCAGCTCCCGCTGCGGTGCCCAAGCTTTGCGTCAAGCGATTGACGCTTCTAGCTTTCCTCGCGAAGGGATTTGCGGCGATCTCGGCAGTCCGCCGCAGAGGTCAGCGGTCTCTCCTCGCCCCTTCCGGAGCCGATATTCCGGTAGCCCTGGGCACGATTACTACGTGAGAAGGAGCGCCACGTGCTCGACGTGTTCGACCCGATCCGCATGCAGCGCGGCATTTCGTCCCGCGCTTTCAACGCCGAGAACCCGCAGGGTCTCAGAGGGGCGGCAGCGCAGGCCGCTTCGGTCCTGGGCGTCGGCCGCAAGGGAGCACCAGCGGTCAACCTTAGCCCCGGTCAAGAACTGGTCCTGGCGGATGTCGAGGGCCCCGGGATCATCCGACATATCTGGATCACGTGCAATGCGATCACCGAGGCGGATCCGTTCGTGTACCGCAATCTCGTGCTGAAGATGTACTGGGACGACTCGCCGGTCCCCTCCGTCGTGGCCCCGCTGGGGGACTTCTTCTGCTGCGGCGGCGCGGTCTCCAGCCGGGTGGAGTCTTTGCCGATCGTGGTCGCGCCGAACTCTGGTTTCAATTCCTACCTCGCTATGCCGTTCCGTACTCGGGCGAGGGTCGTCGTCGTCAGCGAGCATCCCGACACAGTGAAGGGGTTCTTCTACCAGGTCGATGCCACCACCGGGGACGAGGTCGGCGAGGATTCCGGTTACCTCCACGCGCAGTGGCGGCGTTCCAACGGGGACCTCGGCGCAGGCAATGACCACGTCGTGCTGGACACGGTCCGGGGGCGGGGAGCATACCTAGGCACCTTCTTCTCGGTGACGTCCTTGGAGCGCTACTGGTGGGGCGAGGGCGAGATCAAGTTCTTCGTGGACGGGGATGAGCAGTGGCCCTCGCTGGCCAGCACCGGACTCGAAGACTACGTCGGTGGGTCCTGGGCGTTCCAGGACGGCCTGCACAAGAACCCTGAGCCGGTGCCGATCACGTACTCCAGTCACTCCTTCGGCCTCACCCGCGTCGCCACGAAGGAGACGACGATGTTCTCGAACTATGAGCGCAGCATGCCACCGCAGTTCGACATGTACCGCTGGCATCTCCTTGACCCCATCCACTTCGCCGACGATCTGCGGGTAACGCAGCAGATGATCGGCGATTCGGACACCGGCCTGTTCGAGCGTAACGACGACGTCGCCAGCGTCGCCTACTGGTACCTCGACCGCCCGATCGGCGTCGGCGGAAGGATCGGATCTCCGCAGGAGCGCAGACCGAGGTAGGCGGCCGCGACCCAGGCCCCATGGCATTCCCGAGAGACTCCGGTTTTCCGTGACACGCGTCCTCGAATACCGCGGCCTCGTTCTGCGAGCCACGACGTCACCCCCCCCCACAGGCAACACCCACGCAGAGAGGACCCACCATGCACAAGGGAGACGAGCAAGAACCTGGCGCGTCCGCACTGGTCATCGGCGAGTCGCTGGTCGATGTGATCCTTGACGCGGAGGGACGCCGATCGGTCCATCCTGGAGGGAGTCCGCTGAACGTAGCCGTCGGCCTGGGTCGGCTCGGCCTCCCTACCCAGCTCGCGACGTGCATTGGCCGCGACCCGAACGGCGACCTCGTCCGAGGCCACCTCGCCGAAGCTGGAGTAGCAGTGCATTCGGGCAGCTCGGCATCGGACCGCACCGCGACTTCCCGCGCGACCCTCGACGCCGACGGATCAGCGACCTACGAGTTCGACGTCGAGTGGCAGCTCGAGGAGTTCTGGACTGGGGACCCACTTTTGGTGCATACGGGCTCTCTCGCAACTATCCTCGACCCCGGCGCGAGCAACGTCGAATCCATGCTGGGTAGCCTCTCTCCCTCCGTCCTCGTTACCTTCGACCCCAACATCAGGCCATCGCTTACTCCCTCCCGCGAGGCTGCGCGACGCCAGACGGAGGGCTTCGCCTCCCTGGCCCACGTCGTAAAGATGAGCGAAGAGGACGCCTCCTGGCTCTACCCCGGCAGGAGCAGGAACGCTATCGCCGAGCAGTACGCATCGCTCGGAGTCACCTTGTTCGTCCTTACCCGCGCCGAGCGCGGATGTAGCGTCGCATCCGGTGATGTCTTCCGCGACATCCCTGCTGAGCCGGCAGGCGTTGCCGACACGGTCGGAGCCGGCGACGCCTTCATGTCCGGGCTCATCTACGAGATCATCCGCTCCGAGGGCATCGAGAAGCTGATAACCCGGAGAGCGGATCGCGAGTTCATCGAAACGTGCGCCCGGACCGCGCTCCGAAGCGCGGCGATCACGGTGTCCCGACCCGGCGCAAACCCTCCCAGCCGACACGAGCTAGACGCGTTCGGCGACCTTGTGGATCAGTCGAACGCGCCAGCTACCTGGTAGCTCGGGAATGGTTCGTAACGGCTAGCCAAAGACCTCCACATTCCCCACGCCACTCTATGTGGCGCACTTGGGGATCTTCTCCGCCCACGTTGAGGACGAGCGCCGATGCCCCGGTCGCGCCCGCCTGACCCGCGACGGGTCGGCAGTGGAGCAGCTCGCCGGGTCTGAGCGCTTTGACCCCGGTCCTGCGCCGATCTCCTGAATGGTCGCCTGATCCGACGCCCTTCGAGGTGACAATTGATGCATGCGAGCAGGACGACGCGAAGGATTCGAGATCGAAGGTCACGATTTCACTTGCCGGGTTCCGGCGAACACGCGGACCGAGGAGAACTGTGAGTTGGCCCGCGTCCTGTCGGAGAAGCGGGTCCAATACCAGGGCACCACGCCCTGGTGCTGTGCTGCACTCGACGTACGATGCCGACCACGCCGCCGAGAGCGTGGAGGTCATCGGTCCCAGAGCCCAACATCTGCAAACGCAGGACTTCGAGAAGAGAGCCGGGAGCCTCTTCACGAAGCCGGCTGGTGGCGGTCAGGAGATCGAGATCAACGTGCTGATGCCACAGGACGGCAGCTCGTGCGGCATCCGCCCGAGGAACGTCCCCGGTCTCGGGCATGTCGATACCCTGCCCGAGCTCACGTTCGCGTTGTCCGGATCAGGCCTCATACTGGACGTGTCCGCTGACCTGCTGGACGGCTCCTCCATCGAGTTCCGCACGCGGATCCCGCGACTCGAGGTCGCCGTGTTGCTGAAGGCCCACAGCTGGAAGGCACGCAGACTCTCTGATCCGAAAGACCTCGCCGACCTGAATTCTCTGATGGAGATCCGGCAAGCGCACCCGACACACCCTGGGGGCTCGATAGGGTCCCGCTGCGCGGCTACAGCCTCGACGGCGCGGCTGCTGCATGAGCTCGCAGGCACCCTCTCGAGAAGGTCCAGCTCGATGCCGGTGCCCAGCCACGTGGGGCGGGCTCGCATGGCAGCGCGCATCGCACAGCACATCGCGAGGCCCTGATCGCCGCGTCGGCCTCGGCGAACTGCGCGTCACGCGTATTATTGAGGGCTCCAGACCGCAGCAAGGGCTGCGCGAATCTGGGCAGGGCCTTCGGCGAGATCGACCTGCCGCACCGAGATGGGTAGTCCGTCGATCTCGACGTCCAGATCCCGACCCGCGGATCCCTCCACGAGCGCGCCGAGCAGTACTGCTCGTGTATGCCCCGCGAACTCACCGCGGAACACGGAGGCGTAGGAGACCAGCTGGCGAACGTAGCCGGGCTTGAGCATCGTCTTGCCCTGGTGCTGAGTAAAGACCGGAGCGAACTTGCACTCCACGATCACCTGCTCGTGGTGATCGCGTATCACCACGTCCGCGTTGAGGTTCGGCAGGAACGCGAGATCGGCCGGGCTCCCCGTGGCTGGCCAAGAACGCCGCTCGGCCGCAACGGAGTACCCGCGTGGCGTGAGGTGGTGGCGGTAGAACCCTCGCACGGCCTGCTCGAACAGCCGCCGCAGCGCGCCTTCGTCTCGCAGGATCTTCGGCAACTCGGATTCCCCTGGGCTGTGCTCTGGTGCGCACATCTCGCGCACCAGCGCACTGAGCGTGAGCAATGTGCGGTCCTCGGCGTCGAAGTGGCCGAACTGCTCCTTGGAGAGTTCAGCCGTCGTCGGACTCACCGGGGCCACGCCCGAGCGCTCGAGCATCTGCGCGGTCGTCAGGCAGTGCTGCCGCACCGGGGCGGAGACGGCACGGCGCGAGGCCTGCCGCAACGTGACCAGCATGGACCTGTACCGGGGCAGATCGACCGTCTGTTCGTCGTAGCGGCACAGCACCCGCCCGGACTGCATGAGCTGACCGCGGGCCGTCCCCAGGTGGTCGATGCGTCCGCGGACGCGGGTCAGCGGTTCGAGGCGGCGGTGGTACCCCTGCGCGAGCATCGTCCGGACCCGGCGCTCCACTCGCGTCGCAAGAACCTCGGCCAATGCGTCCAGCAGATCGTTGTCCCGCTCTCCGCGCAGCAGACGCTCCCGGTTCTCGCCCGTGAGCTTGTCGAGCAGGTCCGAGGCGTACAGCAGCAGGAACCAGACGCTGCGCACGTCGATACGTGTCGTCCCCGCACCGGCGACGAACACCTCAGACCTCCGCGAGCAGTTGCTCGACCATGCGCTCGACGGCCGCGGGATCGTCGTGCCAGTACTCGCTCAGCTGCGGCGCGACCGACGTCTCGACGACGGCCTGGAACCACGGCCACAGCTCACTGGCCTCGACCTCTGGGGTGAAGTAGGAGTGGCCGATCCGGAATGATTTCCCGAGGTTCGGGTCCTCGGCGATCTGGTCGTTCATCGCGATGACCCGGCGCGCGATCTCTTCGATGTGACCCGCCGGGGCCGTGCGGAACTTGTCCCGCAGGTGGGCCTTCCACGCGTCGTTGAGCTGCGGCTCGAGCTCGAAGAACGCGAAGCGCCGGCGGAGGGCGAAGTCGACCAGAGCGAGCGACCGATCCGCGGTGTTCATCGTGCCGATGACGTAGAGGTTCTCGGGCAGGTAGAAGCGATCCCCATCGTCCCGGGTGTAGGTCAGCTCGAGGGCCTCCCGCTCGGAGCGCTTGGTGTGTTCGAGGAGGGTCAGCATCTCGCCGAGCGCCTGGGCCGGGTTGCCACGGTTGAACTCCTCGATGATCATCACGTGAGGGATGTCGGGGTCCTGCCGTGCGAGTTCTGCGTGTTGCAGCAGAGGTCCGTCCACGAGCTCGAGGGTGCCATCTCCTGCGGGCCGCCATCCGCGCACGAAGTCCTCGTAGGAGGTTCCGGGATGGAACTGCACGGCGCGGACGCTCAACTCGTCCTCGAAGCCGATCAGCGCGTAGGCGAGTCGGCGGGCAAGCCAGGTCTTACCTGTGCCCGGCGCACCTTGCAGGACGATGTTCTTCGTCGACTGCCAACGGTCGATGATCCGGCGCAGCTCGTGCGGAGGGTGGAAGGCCCCGTCTTCGATGATCGACTCCACGGTGTAGGGCGCGCTGTCCAGCTCTTCCGCGTCCTCCACTGCAGACCCCTGGTCGTGGTCGATCCAGCGTTCGAACAATGGAGACTCGTAGAAGTTGGGCAGAGGACCCGGCGACGGGGACATCCACTCCCGCAGGGCGGCAAGGTCCACGTCGAGATCACCGCTTGCTGGCCGGCCGGTCACCTCGGGGAAGAACTCCTTCACGATCAGCCTCTTGTCCTTGTCGACGACGATCGGGAAGAAGTAGTCGGGATGCCCCAGGTAGGTGAGCGAGCCTCTCAGGGTTGGTTCCGGTGTGCCGGGCGAGTTGCTCACGATCTCGCGCCAGGCGAGAGGCTCCTCCCACCCGCGGTCGAGTTCCTCCGTGGTGAGTGTGCGCAGGTACCGCACGAATTCGATCAGCATCGACAGCTGTTGGAAGCGGCGGGTGCTGAACGCGACACCTCCCCCGAAAACGGGAGACTCGAGCGCCTCGGTAATCTCGTCAGGTATCTCGTACTCGCCAGCCGCGTCCCGCAGAACACGCTCGATGTAGCCCACCTTGGTGGCGGGGAGGTACTGCGCGAGAGGCAGGATCTGCAGCAGGAAGATCTCTGCGAAGAGCACACGGACATCGTCTGAGACCCCATCCAGCTGCAGGTCCAGCTTCGAGAAGAAGTCCTTGCCCGAGACGTCCGGCTGCTTCGCGAAGCGCTCCATGAGGAGCTCTACGTTCTCGTCGGTCCACACGTCGTGGTCAGTAAGTACGGATCCGCCGGCGCGAGCGCACTCCAGCAGCCGCTCCGCCTCTCTGCTGACCGGTCCGTCGAAGTCGATGAGACTGCACGCGGGCGGCTCTCCCGGGATCGGTTCGACGGATCCCTCAGCAGATGCGGGCTGAGCTGCGTCGAATTCGGCGAGTACCTCATCAATGCGCTGCGAGGTGACGTTCCCGCGGGACAGGTTCCACTCGCCGACGACTCCGATCATCTCGCGCGTGAGCTGCCACGGCTTGTGAGCAGGATGCTCGGGATACTTAGCGCGCAATGGACGGCGCACGTCCTCGTTCGCCTTCAGTCCGAGCTTCTCGGAAACGTGCTTCGGTCGCCACATCGTCATGGGGATGACCGTAGCGGGTAGGGGCGACATCCGGTCGGCGATCGCGGACAGTACGCCTCGGGTCGAGCACGAACGGAGCGCGCGCAAGACCTCTCCCCAGCATGCACCAGGCCGGCGCGAGGTCAGCTCAGTTCGACCAGCTCGAAGACCGAGCGGTTCGTGGGATCGATCTGGTTCAGCGGCAGTCGCCACAGCAGGAGGTGTTCACCGCGCCGGGCGTGCTCCTCGACCCAGGATCGGGCGCGTTCAAGCGTGCCGAAGACCGCGCAGGGATTGGTGTCGACCTCCGGCGCGAGCGGACAGTCCGTGTCGACGGCGACCCAGACGAACTCCTGCGATGCACGAGCGCGAGGTCCGATGACCTCGAACTCGATCCAGTGCACCCCGATACCGGGGTTGCGCAGCTCGGCTCTGATCGCGTCGGCCTCCTCCTCGTAGACACCGACGAGCGGCCGGTACGGACCGAACGTCGTCGGGCTGTCATCGGACGGGACCTCGCGGAACATCAGTTGCACGTAGCGCGGCTCGGGCGAGACCATGCGCATCTGCTGCAGCTCCTTCATCGTGAAGACGGAATGAGGGGTCGACACGTGGCTACACCTGAGCTGCTGCGGCCAGGTGTCCGGTGCGCTACGGTTCGCCAGCTAAAGAGGCTGGATGCGGGACTGCGCCCAGTGTGCGCACGGTGAAGGGCTGGTGGTTGAAGAGCCCGTTCCTCGCCACGAGCCCCACGTGCTGTCCGTCGGGCACGTCGACCCGCGCCCCGGCCGCTCCGAGAACACTGGCCGTGCCGCGATAGCGAGCACCGACGGCGAGTTCGTGCGTACCCCCAGTGGTATCAATCTGAAGCGGTCGGCCCCACTTCGCCTCGTGGTCGACACCGTCTAGACGAACGACCGGGTGAGCGAACAGCCTCAGAAACCACCCGTTCACCCAATGGGTGCGAGGCGTGACCGCTATGGACGAACTCATGACCTCACTCTGTCATGACGTCGAATGGGTTCATACGGCATCTCGGCGTCGATGCTCGTCATGCGCCGAGCTCGACGGGTTCGATGAGCGAGGGATCTGTACGGTCGACCTTCCGGGCGTTGTTGACCTGACGGTCGACCGGGTAGGTCACGAGTGTCTTGGCGATCTCCTCGGACACCTCGCCCAGCCCCTGGTGCAGATCGGCCTTCTCGTCATCGTCGAGCTTGCCTGGCGCGAGCCACTCCCCCAGCTTCTCGTCCGGGAGGTACGCGGGCATGCGGTCGTGGACGTCGCCCGCGGCGTCCTTCGCCTCACGCGTGATGATCGTGAAGGTCACCTGCCAGTCCTCGCCCTCCTTGCGCGCGGCAGCGAGTCCGGCGGCGTTCAGCAGGCCGCCCTTCTCGGGGTGGACGTAGTACGGCTGCTTCGTGCCGTCCTCCTGCTCGACCCACTCGTAGTAGCCGCTCATGGGGACGACGACGCGCTGCGAGGTGAAGGAGCCCTTGAACATGCCGTTGCTCGTCACGGTCTCGAAGCGGGCATTGATCGGCCGCGGACCCTTCTCTTTCGCCCACGAGGGGCGCAGGCCCCAGCGGGCGGGCTCGAGGGTGCGCTGCAGCTCGCCCTCGTCGTCGAAGTGCTCGCGGACGACGGGCACCAGCGTGGATGGCGCGATCGAGAACACCGGCGACCAGTCCGGATCCTCGCGATCAGCCTTGGTCGCGACGTAGGCGTGGAGCAGCCCCGCCTCGTCGTAGTCGAGCACGAACCGTCCGCACATGATGGATCCCCTCGTCGTCGTGGGATCGAGCGTAGACCGTGCCCGAATCGGCTCGGAAGCGGTCGCACTCGCAGTAGAATGCCCCAAAACAGGACAGTGGAGGGGTGGGGCGTGGAACCAGAGATCACCGATCGTGCGAAGAGCTTTAACACCGGGAAGAAGCTGGCGAAACGAACGGCTCGACTTCAGCCAGGCGAAGTCACCTTCTTCATCGGTTACGTCCCGGGCGTGATGGCCGGGTTCGACAGCTTCTACTTGACCACGCTCGGGTTCGCCGGATTCAACTTCTCGACCCCTGACCCTCGCTTCATGTACGGGGATGTCATCGGCTACGACGACACGGAAAAGGGCGGCGTCGTCATCCATCGCAAGGGTGGAGCCGCCGATATCACGATTCCGAAGCTTGACATGGTGGAGCGGCTCGCTCTCAAGGCCGCACTGGAGACCTTCCCTCGCCTTGGCCCCAACAACGAGGCGTGGCAGGCCTGGGTGGCTCGGCGCAAGGAACTCACTGACGCCTACATGCCCACACAGAAGGAGTTCGTCCAGGCGTCTCGTCAGGCCGAGGTCACCTCGCGCGAGGAGCGGACCAGGCTCGAGCGCGGGCACCAGGAGGCGCTCAAGGCTCGTGCAGCAACGAAGACCTGGCCGAACACTCGGCTCCCGAACGGCCCACCCAACAAGGCGAGCGGCCTCACGATCCTGCAGCACTGTCACGACAGCGAGGAACCGTGGTTCATTCTCACGAGCTTCATGGCTGGCTGCATGGCGTGCTTCGATGACCGCCTGATGATCGTCAAGGGTGGGAACATGCAGGGTTACATGGCCGGCACGATGTTCGGCAGCCGCAGCACCACGTTCTACTACCACGACATCAATGCGATCGAGTTCAACAAGCAACTCCTCGGCAGCGTTCTCGAGGTCCTGACGTCGTCGTATCAAGGGACGGCGAACCACGACTATTGGAGGGGTTCGAATAGTAGTCGTAACGCGGATGCCGGTAGTCCATGGACTCTGAGCAACACCCTGCCTATCAACAACTCCGAGTACACGAGCGCTCGGGCCGAGATGTCGGAGCTCCGGCAGCGCATCGCCGCCGCGAAGCAGACGAGCGTGAACATCACGATGCCGGCCGGAATGCCCACGCCTCCTCCCCCGGCAGCGCCCGCAGACGATCTGGTGTCGCGCCTGGCGAAGCTCGGCGAGCTGCGCGATGCCGGCGTGCTCACCGATGAGGAGTTCCAGACGGCGAAGACCAGGCTGCTGGCAGGGCCGAATGCGTAGCAGCCCGGGCTCGGAGTCGAGGCTCTGGCGCGTAGCGAGGCGCTTCCTCAGTCTGCGTTCGGGGAACGATTGTGGTCCCGGATGACGACGCCGTTGGCGTCCTAGTTCAAGACAGCCGGGGCATCGTCGGCCATCTGCATAAGACACTCGGACTCCCCCCGCCATGCAGTCCTGGATGATCGGGTCCACCCACTCTCCGGCCTGTGCATCCGGGTACATGAAGCCGTAGTCGTCGTTCCAGACCGAGGTGTATGGGCCGCCCGAGTCCCACCCTCCAGCGGTCAACGACATCATCGCGTCCTCCTCGGGCGCTTCGACGATCATGAAGTTGCCACCTCCGGGCGTTGTGATGTCGATACACGACTCCGTGTTGCCGTTCCTGATCCATTCGTTTTCGCACTGCGCACCAAGCTCAGCAACTGCTGCTTTTAAGCTGTCCGGGTTGAAAAGGCCCGTGGCATCCGGAGTCACTGATTCAGCCTCAGAAGGTGTGGCTGAGGTCGTCGGCTCAACCGTCTCGGGCTCATCGGGCGCAGTTTCTCCGCACGACGTCATCAGCGTGACGGCGAACAGCAGTGCAATCCATTGCCCTCTCGTTCTCATGTGGTGAGTATGCGCCAGTCCGATGACGTTCGGCGTCCGAAAGTGGGTGTGCGGTGCGATGATGCGATCGCGAGCCTTCGCGACTCCACTTCGACACCTGTGAGGCCACCGCCGTGAACAGCACCCACGATCCTCAGCGCCGAGCACGCTCTGAGACCCCTCAGCGATCGCGGCCCACGGCCCGTCGAGAAGACCCACCTCGCAAGGCTCCAGCTGAGGAGTTCAAGCATACGGGCCGCGCGAAGCAGGGCAGCTTCACCACGGAGCACAGGAAGACCCGCGCGGCCGCCGAGGGCTGGATCGTCCTCACGCGGACGCCGCGTCGGCGCAACGTGCTCACGATCGCAGCGGTGGTTCTCGTCGTCGTGCTGGTCTGGGCGCTGATGATGAACACCGCGTCGAGAACGCGCGCGCACGACATGGAGAATCAGATGGTGAACCTCTGCAATCTGGCTCTCTCGGACCGACTCTCGACGACCGGTGGCAGCGATGTCCAGATTGCCCCGAGCACGGATCTCACGATTGACGAGCTCTCCGACGGCGTCCGGCTCACCACGCGCGTCAACAGCGATGACGGCACAGAACCCATGCGCTGCACGGCGTACTTCGCCAAGGGGTCCACCACCAAGATCGGTGCCGTCGACATCGATCTGGGGCGATAACCATGGGCAGTGCCTACGAGTTCGAGCGGCCGATGCAGTTCTGGCACAAGCGGAACCTGTACCTCAAGGAGCACTACAGCCATCTCGACGGCGTGCGCTTCAGACCGACCGGCGAGCCGCCGCAGACCGTGGAGGGCACCACCGGGCCTCTCGTATTCACGTCCTCGACGCGCCTGCATGGCCTCACGTGCCTCGTCACCGACGCTTCCGGGGACGCTGCCGTCGGCAATGCCATCGACGAGTTGCTGAACCTGCGCTACTCGCAGGAGCCGACCACGGAGACAGCCGAGTGGGGCCGGCACCGGGTGCGCCAGGTGATGTTCGGGCCGATCGACCACTCGAGAGGGGAACCGAGGACCCCCGCCGAGCTCCAAACCTGGGACGAGGCGTGGAAGGAGTACCGGCGCGTGCTGAAGAGTTGGCTCCCGGACCTGCGGGCCGACACGATCGAGGACGAGCACGGCAGGACAGGGCTCGGCAGGCACGGCATGGTGCTCGGACTGCACGCGGCAGTCGGACGGGAGCCGATGCTCTGTCAGACGCCGGAGCGCCGGCATAGCCGTCTGAAGACGACGGTCTTCGGAGCGATGCTCGAGATCCCGGATGGGGATGAGATCTCAGCCGTCGCGGACATGCTCCATCTGGCGACGCGGGCACTCCCCGCGCCTTCGCAGCTGACGAGGTCCGTCGTGCAACCGCGGTGCGGCCACGGTCAGGCAGATCTGCTGCTCGACGGCACGCTGATCGAGGTGAAGTCCGGTGGCAGCACGCGCATACAGACGCTCTTGACCGGGGACGGTATCCGCCAGCTCCTGGGCTACGTGCTCTCGGTGCCGCCGACGCTCGAGAAGTCCGGCTCGGTGACGAGAGCCGGCTGGTACCTCGCTCGCTTCGGGCTGCTCTGGGACTTCCCCATCGAGGAGATCCCGAGCCGACTGTACGGCCGCCCGCTCCCCCTCGACGTCGCGCGCGAGGCGTTCCGGCGCGGGGTGCCGCCGGCGGAGGTCACCGGTTCTCGGGCCTGAGGGCGTTTGAGACGACGGAGCCCCGAGGGAAAGTTCTCTCGGGGCTCCGTGCGGCTCACCGACGCGCTGCGACCTTCGCGGTCTTGCCGGAGCTCTTCGAAACGGTGTTGTAGCCGCTCTTGGACCCCTTGACCTTGACGGTGATGGTCTTGCCCTTCTGGGACGAGTCGAGGACCAGAGTGGACTTGGCCGCACCCTTGATCGGCTTCCCATTCGCGTACCACTGGTACGAGAACTTCGTTCCAGAGCTCCAGCTGCCGGCCTTCGCCGCCAGCTTCGATCCCACTCGGACGGTGCCCGAGATCTTCGGGGTCGAGGCAGTCAGGATGCCGAGGGAGACCGGCTTCGAGACCCGAGAGGAGTGCGAGATGGTCGTGTACCCGTCCAGACGGCCGATCACGGTGACCGAGAGTCGCTTGCCCTTCAGCGAGGGCGTGACGGTCATCGAGGGCTTGGTCGCGCCGTTGATCGCCTTGTCGTTCGCGTTCCACTGGTAGGAGAGCTTCGCGCCCTTGGACCAGGTGCCCGGCTTGGCGTAGATCTTCTGACCGATGCGGCTGCTGCCCGACAGCCCCGGCGTCGCCGAGATCATGGTGCCGGCGGCGACGGGCTTCGAGACGCGCGAGGTGTGCGAGACGTTCGCGTAGCCGGCCTGCTTTCCAGTCACCGTCACCGTGAGGCGCTTGCCCTTCAGCGAGGGCGCGACGGCCATAGACGACTTGGTCGCGCCCTTGATCGAGACGCCGTTCGCCTTCCACTGGTACGCCAGCTTCGCGCCCTTCGGCCACGTGCCGGCTGTCGCGATGATCGTCTGGCCGACGCGGCTGCTGCCCGACAGGCCCGGGGTGGGACCGGTCATGGAGCCGGCGGCGACCGGAGCAGTCGCCTTCGAGGTGCGCTGGGCCGCGACGTAGCCGTCCAGCTCACCTGTGACGGCGACCGAGAGCTGCTTGCCGAGGTGGTCGGGGGTCACAGCGAGCTTTGCGGAGGTCGCGCCGTCCAGGGCAGCGCCGTCGGCGTACCACTGGTAGGAGAGCGCCGTGCCCTTGGTCCACTGCCCCGGCATCGCGCTCAGGGTGTGCCCCACGGTGGGAGTGCCTGCGATCTCGGGCGTCGAGACGTCGAGGGCTCCCTGCTCGACCTCACCGAGCAGGGTCGAGTAGCGCTTCTCGGGGAGCCCCTCGTGGGCACCGATGACCAGGACCCCGATCTGCTTCCCGGCGAGGTCCGGGGTAATCGTGAGGCTGGGGCCACCATCACCCTCGAGCCACTCCAGCTGACCACCGGTCCCGGCCGCCCAAACGTACTCGTACCGCGTGTCGCGAGCCCAGTCGTGCGGGACCGCCGTGACCTTCTCGCCGACGCGGAGCGTGCCGGTGACCGTGGTCGCACTCGGGTGCTGCGCCTCGGGGAGGACCCGGCCCGCGAAGAAGGCCGATGCGGTCGAGGAGCTGTAGTCGTCGTGCACACCCTTCACGTAGACCTCGATCAGCCCGTCCTCGAGCTCGGGAGTCAGGGTCAGCGTCGGACCGGTCGCACCCGGGATCGTGTAGCCGCCGCCGTCGGGAAGTCCGGAGACGACCCACTGATACGTCAGCCCGGTACCCTCAGGCCACCTGGCCGTCTCAGCGGTCAGCGTCGATCCGACGCGGCCGCTCCCCGTCACCTTCACGGAGCCGCTCGACAGGGCCGGGAGCGTGGCGGCGGGGGTCGGATCCGATTCCGCCGTGCGATCGGTGTGACCGGCGAGGACGCCGGTCACCTTCACGGTGATGCGCTTGCCTGCGACGTCGCGCGGCACCTTGATGCGGTCCTCGGTCTGGTCCGGGATCAGCTCGCCGTCGGCGAACCACTGGTACGAGAGCTTGGAGCCCTTCCCCCAGCCCGCGGTGTCGGCCACGATCGTCTTGCCCACCTGCGGCGTGCCCGCGATCGTCACGGTGCCGGCCGTCTGCTCGGCCAGACCAGCGACCTTCGCTGTGCGGTCGCTGTCAATGCTGACCGGGTCGAAGACAGCGGCGGAGTCGCCGACGTGGAACCAGGTCGTGGACACACTGATCTCGTGCCCGACGTGGTCGGTGGTCAGCACGTACGAGTCGGATTCCACGTCGGCCTGGCGGACGTCGACGCCATCGACCTTCCAGTAGAACTCCGCGGCCTTCCACCCGGGCCAGCTGCCGACGTCGGCCTTGAGGGTCGCACCCACGGTCGCGCTCCCGGAGACGACAACCCGCGGGGTGACGGAGGTCGGCACCGAGGGAGTCTCGGACGAGACGCGGGCATTGGTCGTGTAGTCGGTCTTGGAGCCGACGATCTCCACGGACAGCTTCGCACCGACCTGATCCGAGGTGACAGTGAAGTCGCGCTTGGTCGCGCCGGCGATCGGCTCACCGTCGGCGAGCCACTGGTAGGCGAACGTCGTGCCAGCGGTCCAGCGGCCCGTCGCCGCCGAGAGCACCTGGTGCACCTGCGGCGGGTTCCCGTCCTGCAGACCGGTGATCACCGGGATCGACGAGTCCAGCGTGAGGTTCAACCGAATGTCCGAGTCTGCAATGCGCCGCGCGGGCGAGGTGAAGCTCGCCGTCTGGTACCCCGGGTTCGACGCGATGACTGTGAGCGTGAGGTCCTTGTCCCCGTACCAGGGCTGGTCGAACAGGAACGTCGTCCCGGTCTTGCCGGGCATGGGCTCGCCGTCGATGTTCCACTGGTAGGTCATGGTCGTGCCCTCGGGCCACTCCAGCGGGACAGCCTCGACGCCGCCACCACCGGGCAGCAGCTCGAACTGGACAGGCTCGGGGGTGAACTCGGGCCGGCCCTCGGACGTCGCCGCGGGTGTGGTCGGGTCCGCATGCGCGGACGAGGTCGGCCCCAGAGCGAGCGCTCCGCCGAGCAGGAGGCTCGCCAGGAGCGTCAGCGAAATGCTCCTCGACACTGCCGCCCTGAACCTAGAGGGAGGGATGTGGAAAGTGGAGTCGTTGACCTTCATGAAAACCCCCTGTTGATCGAGGGGAGCGTCCAGATAGGACCTCCCTAGAATGATTACTCCCATTCTACTGCGAGGGGTGTTCACGGAACAGGCCTGGGACAGAGATTCCTGAACAACTTTCGGCGCGGCGGCGCATGATGTTGATAAACCAGCGCTCGACCGCTCAACTGTGGACGATCCTTCCTGAGCGAACAGCCGCGGAATGCATGAAAGGAGTGCCGGAAAGACAAGAACCCCACCTCGGAAGGTGGGGTTCTCGACTGCCTCGGCCAGAGGCAATGTCTCGCTCTACGGAGACAATGCCAGTCTACACGAGGAATCCAGGATATCGGCGGTGCGCCGCATCACTGTCCAGCGTTCGTAGCGACCTTCTGGACCTCCTCGGTGACAGCCTCGCCGGCGTCACGCAGCTCCTGGAGACGCGCCGCCAGAGGGCTCGTGTCCACCGCAGCCTCCTCGCGCAGCTGCTGCGCAAGGGCAGTCAGCTCTTCCTCCTGCGCGCCCGTCATGGGCGCAAGGTCGGGGACGACGTCGCCCTCGTGAAGCTCGAGGGGGTCGCCGGCCTGGTCGCCGAGCTGCAGGTAGACGGTGCCGGAGTCGGATGCCGAGAGCACCCAGTAGGTCGCGTCACCTGCGAAGTCGCGGGGGTGGGCTACGGGCCCTGTCGCGATGCCGGTCACACCCTGCTTGACGAATCCGTCCTCGACGAGGGTCTCCGCTGACACGTACGCGGGCGCGTCCTCACCGACGCTCATGAGCCAATGGCTCTCCTGCGCGACCTGCACGTCGCTGAGAGTCTGCATCGCCGCGGTGTCATGGGCGACGCCCAGAAGCGGGGAGAGTGCAACCGCGGAGCAGGTGCCCGCCGCGAGGAGGCAGAGCCTGCCGAAGAAGGACGAGACGACGGTGGAGCCGTCCTCATTACCCCACGCAGCACGGAGCCTGCGAAGAAGCGATCGAGAATCGGTGGTGGACGAAATGAGCGGGGTGCCGACAATGGCGGTCATAGTGACTCCTCTAGAGCGAGAGATGGTCACAGCTGCAGGCGCTTGGCTAGAGCGCCTGCCGGTTCTGCTGTGGTGCTCCTAGTGTATGGCTCCGGCGACCGAAAGGGAAGGGGTTGGGCCAACTTTTTTCAACTTTCTTCAGTAGGTCACACAGCGATGTTGATAAACCAGCATCGCACCCCCGGAATGCCCGTCGGAACCGTCCCGGGGAATGACAGGAGGCCACCCTGAGCACTGCCGGCTAGGCCTATCTGCCGGGGCGCGCCTCCGGCCCGCCCCTCCACGGGGAGTCGTCCAGGAGGAGGGGGGCGATCCTCCCCCCGGGGTTCAAGGGGTGAGGGGGGGCATGCCGCAGACGGCTCACGCTGGGCGTCAGGGCTGCCGGTCGCCGAGTGTTGAAGCACGCCTCAACACTCATCACCGCAGGCCAGAGGCAGTTTCACGGGAAGCTCGACCTGCTGTGTTGAAGTCGAGAAGACCTGCTTCAACAAACATCACCGCAGGTCAGAGGCCCTTTCTATACCAAATGTTGAAGTGTTGAAGTGATCTAGAGGGGTTAGTAGGGAACTTCCTCCCCGAGGGCCGTCGCCGCTGCATGTCCTACAGCAGAACTCCGCCAAATCGCTTCAACATCTCAACAGCCACCCCCAGTTTCCGGCTCTGACCTGGGCTAATGCGTGTTGAAGAGCGCTCCGTCAACCTCAACATGGCTCACCGCGAACTCCACGACCCCCTCCCTCTTCTCTGTCTGACCTGGGGGAACGCGGACGGCGGCCGTGTTGGAGAGCTGCTCAACAGGCGGCTCGACGTCGCCACCGTGGTCACCCCGGCCCGCTGCTTCACCGTAACCCCGCGCGGTCGCGGTCGCGGTCGCGGTCGACGGGAGCTCTCGGCGGTCACGGCGGTAGTCATCCCAGTCGTGCAGTTGTGCCGGTTGCGCTTCACAACCGCCACAACTGCACGCCCGCCACCGGCCTCCTGGCCGGGCGGCCCCTCCTGAGCGACTTTGCGTGGAGCGGCCGGAGGCCGCGTTAGAGGGTCTTGTTGACGTCCACCTGCGCACCAGCACTGCGCTCCCTTCGACTCCAGTCTGATCGCGCCTCGACTGCGTCGTGACCGTCGCCAGGTCGCTCTGGTCGAACGGCGGTTCGTCGTCAGTCAGGATCGACTCGCCCAGTTATTTTGCGTAAGCATCTTGTGAGGGCAGACGTTTCCATGTAGGATGTGGCCACTCAAGCAGATCCCACAGGGTTCCGGGTACCCAAACTCGGCGTGCATCCCTGATAGCGGCCGGTGAAAAGAGCCCAGACGAGGCCGGGAACCGGATGGCTCCCCATGTCCTGAGGACTCTCCATGTCTGCTGAATCCAGTCCTGATGCACCCCTGACCGACGCCGGCGCGGTGCAGACCCTCCCGCGCTCGGTCGAGATGCTGCTCTCCGACGAGGGCGACCCGATCCTGACGATCGGCGAGGTCAGCCGGATCCGTGTGCCCGGCCACCTCCCAGCGTTCGGCTCCGAGCCGACCATCCGCGACCACATCGCCCGCGGCGTCGTCCCCACCGAGCGGTTGGGCGGCCGTGGTATCGGGATCCGCAGGTCAGACCTGTGGCGACTGCACATCCCCGGCCGCCTCGTACCCGCGTCCATGCAGGAGTACGTGGCTCCCCGGCAGAGCTCGCAGGACACCCGCGAGATCGCCGACGTGACCGCTCAGGTGATCCGGAGCTGGCCCACGATGGACGACCTGCACCGCGCAGCGCTGCGCGACCTCCTCGCCTCCTGAGGACAAAGAAGAACACCGCCGGCTTAGCCGACGGTGCACTCCCCCCAGTCTGAACCTCGCCGCTGAGCGTCCAACTCATTCGCGGCACCATCTCTGAAAGGCCCTTCCATCGTGGCATATGACAACGCCGAAAGCAAGTACGAGCAGCCCGTTTGGGATGACGACTTTGATGGTCTCGACATCTCGGCACCGATCGCACTCGCCACCCCGCCTACCGAGGAGATCCCGCTCCCGGACTGGGCGGTGACCGCCCGCAGGCAGGTTCTGAACTGGCTCCAGCCCCGCATTAAGATCGCGACCCAGAGCGACATCATCCAGGAGGCCACGAAGGCGATCCTGGCCCAGCTTCCGAAGGGTGTCGTGCCCGATGCAGACTTCGCTGGGGTCGTCGTGACCGTCACGAACGAGCTGCTGATGGAGCGCAACGGGGCGATGCCGAAGGGCACGCCGGCAGCGGCGCGGATGCTCCTGCTGAGGGCCCCCACCTTCTGGCAGATCGCTCAGTTCGTCATCCACTTCCACCACGCCACTCTCATCACGCCGAACAAGAAGGTTGAGCTGCGTGACCGCGAGCTGCTCGCCGTCTATCGGACCGACGGCCCGCGGGCCGGCACGTTCGACAGCGATGACCTGTACATCCGGGGGCTGGCCAATGAGTTCAACAGGAACCTCCTCCGGAAGGAGACCACCGAAGTCCTGCAGATGATGCGCGAGGCCGCCCCTCGGCGGGAGAAGAACGACAACCGGGACCTCATCGCGTTCAGCAATGGGCTGTTCTACTACGGCACCGAGCCTAAGGACATCGAGCTCAACGGCACCACCTACCACTTCGAGCCCAAGTCCTTCCGGGACTTCACCCCTGACGTCGTCTTCACCTCCAAGTTCACGGTGCGGTACATGGACGTCCCTGAGCTGCCCGAGGTGCGCATCCTCGACCACGTCGACACCGACGGCCCGGACGGATGGGAGGTGCGCGAGTGGATCGAAGACCTCGGTGACTACCCCGGCGGTGAGGGTCTGAGCAAGCTGCTTTGGGAGATCATCAGTGCGGCACTGCGTCCGTACGTCAGGTGGACCAAGATCGCCTTCCTCTACTCCGAGGTAGGCAACAACGGAAAGGGGTCCCTGTGTCACCTCATCCGCAACATTCTCGGCCCCGGCGTGCACGCGTCGATCCCCCTTAAGGACTTCGGCAAGGAGTTCTACCTCGAGCGCCTTCTGCGTGCTAATGCCGTCATCGTCGACGAAAATCCGGTCAATACTTATGTCGACGACATCTCCAACGTCAAGGCCGTTACCAATGGCGACACCTTCACTGTCAACATCAAGGGACAGAACCCTGTCGACATCGCCTTCAACGGCCTCATGATTCAGTGCCTCAACGGCGAGCCGAAGGTGAAGGACAAGTCGAACTCGTGGTACAGGCGAGACCTGTTCGTCCCGTTCGACAAGACTTTCGAGGGCAACGACCTCAAGTACATCAAGGACGACTACCTCCAGCGTCCGGAGGTTCTCGAGTACGTCGCCTGGTACGCGATGAACCGGGCGGGCGCTGAGACCCCCGGTGAGTTCTACGAGCTGAGCAACCCCGAGGTGAGTCGTGTGTTCCTCGAGCAGTACAAGGAGGCCAACGACCCGGTGCGCCTCTTCTGGAGCGAGAACCGCGACCTGTTCCGCTGGGACTTCCTTCCCTGCAAGTCTTTTCTTTACCAGTTCTATAAGGAATGGGTCCTGGACATCAACCCGGAAGGTCGGAAGGTTTCATTTCCGATGTTCCGGAAGTCAATCCTCGAAGCTGTGAAGAACGACGAGGACTGGTACGCCGACGAGGTGTACAACGAGGAGAAGCGCCGTATGGAGTTCAAGGTTCAGCGGCCCCGTGGCATGGTCAAGGGTGCGGAGCCCCTTATCGAGCAGTACCGCGTTCCGGTTCTGTGGGACCCAAACAAGGGCCACCTCGCGGCCCACTGGCGCAAGAACGACCCGGTGGGTGGGATCAAGCGGAAGGTGCCCGGCTCTGCGAAGCCGCTCCCGGGCAACGAGCCCTGCGAAGACGACTGCACCTGTCACACCACCGCAACCTGGTCGTCCACCTCGACGGAATTCAAGTGGGTCAACGCCACCCAGGATTCTCCCTGGGATAACGCCGCCGACCACGATCCGAGCGCTACCGCCTGACAACCACCCCGACCACCTGTCCGTAGTACCCATCACCCATCGCAGTACCCACCAGAAAGGAACCCCCATCATGGCTCTCAACCGCAAGCTCACCCGCGAGGAGAAGGCGATCCGCGAGCAGCAGGCCGAACTGCAGCGCCAGCTCGAAGCCGTGCAGGCCGAGGCGAAGGCACAGGAGGCCGCCCTGCAGGCCGCGGCGAAGGTCGCCGGGCTCAGCGCCTACCGTGTCGTCGACGCCCTGTACGACATGCTCGAGGTCGACCCCGAGACCCCGACGAGCCGCATCACCGATCGCGGCACCGTCGTGGTGCCCGTCGACAAGAAGGAGGAGGAACGCACCGAGCGCCTGCTGGCCATGCTCGAGACGATCATCGAGGAGGCCGACCCCGCTCTGCTGGCCCGCCTGAAGACGGAGGACAAGGAGGGCATCGAGATGCGCCACCTCGAGCGCGAGGAGCGCCGTGAGAAGCGCGAGAAGCGCGGGCGGAGTCGGACCACCCCGACGCCCGTCCAGCCCGTCCCGAAGCCGCTGACGGCCCCTCAGAGCGACGATGAGGGCGAGGAGGAGCCTGTGACGCCCCAGTGGGGTCAGCTCGCCTCCTGAGCCTCTCCATGAAGAAGCCCCGCCGGATCGCTCCGACGGGGCTTCTTCATGCTCGGGGTTTGCTCACGTGCGCAGCCGGCGACCCTCGGCCTTGGGGCACGTGGGAGCGTGCTCGATCGGCTCCCCCGCGTACAGCGCGGCCATCTCGTCGCACTCGGGGCAGATGCGGTAGCCGCCGGCGAACACCTCGTCGCCGTGCAGAGCAGGTCCGTTCCACATGGTCACATCGCCTGACCCTGGGACTGCACCTGGGGCTGACGAGCCCGCAGCTGCGCCTGCCGGCGCTGCATCGCCTGCATGCGCTCCGTCGCCGACGGCCCCTGCGACTGCGCCGCGGTGGCCCGCGTCGCCGCCGCCGGAGCCTGCCGCGGAGCACGGGAGACCCGCTCGGCCGCCGGGGACTGCTGCTGCTTGCGCCGTGCAGCCGCCTCCGTCGCCGTCTGGTGCGCCCGTTGGATCTGTGCCTGCGACCGCGCCCTGCTCTCGGCCTGCGCTTGGCTCTGAGCACGGGCACGCGCCTGTGCCTGGGCCTGGGTGCGCTGGTCCTGAGCACGCTGAGCCTGCGCCCGAGCCTGCTGCTGGCTCTGGGCCGTGCGGTCCGCCGCCGACTTCTGCGCCTGCCGACGCTTGGCCGCCTCCGCTGCCTCGGCCTGACGCTTGCCCGCGTCCTGGGCCTGACCGGTCGGGGACGCCTGCTGCCTCTTGGTCGTCCTGGCCTCGGTCGCGTGCCGGGCCGCCTGCTCCCGACGCGCGACCATCCGCCGGCGCTGGCGGTCCTGCTGCGCCTTCCTGAACTCCGGCGAGTCCTCGCCGAACCGCTTCTTGGCCGCCTCCATGCCGTCGATGCGGATCGCCGACTGCACCTTCTGGACGTCCCTCGGGTTGACCGTCAGCTGTGCCATGCCTGACTCCTATCTCGTGGTGGGTACTGCTGGTGGGTACTGCTCACAGCTCCATGCCGTGGTCCTGGCTCGCCTCCCTCTCCCGGCTCTGCTTGTTGGCCCGTGCCAGCCGCTCATGGATCGACGGGACCCGCCGCTCCTGACGCGCCTCCTTCGCGATCTGCGCACGGTGGTTCTGGATGCGGACGCCCTGAAGCGTGTCGATGAGCGACCCGTCGCCCGCGGCGGCGTTCAGCTCGCGCAGGACCTGACCGGTCGCGTCTTCCTTCGACATCGACGGGTAGGCGGTCGCGAGCTCCATGCGGCGAGTGTTGGCGAACCGCGTCAGCTCCTCTGGGTAGCGCGTCTTCGCCTCGGTCATCACCTCGTGGACACGCTGGTAGCGGGCCTCCTCCGCCACGCGCTCCTGTTCTGCACGGCGGATCTGCTCCTGCTCGCGCTGCTGCGCCACGAGCCGCTCCTGCTCGGCGACCTCCGACCGCACGCCCTCGAGCTGCGCAAGGAAGGCGTCCGGCGTGCCCGGCTTCCGCTGCATCGCCCGCTGAGCGAAGTACGCCTCGTTCACGAGCTTCGCCTCCGCTGCCGCCTGCCAGTACTCCTCGCCGCCGCGCGGGTGATCCTCACGGGCGAAGGCCAGAGCCCGCTGGTGCAGTACCGCGAGCTCGCTCGCGAACTCGCCGCGGTAGGCGTCCCGCGGATCGGACGATGTGCTCGGAGCGTCCGGCACGGACGCCTCGGTCCTCGCTCCCCGGAGGACCCACTGACGACGACGCTTCGGCTCGAGCTCGAACGGCTCGTCCTCGAGCGACAGGTCCAGCGATTTCCGCTCGGGCTGAGCCTCGACAGCGTTCTGCTTGTCGTGCTCGCGTGCGATCGTCGCCTGCACGGCGCTCAGACCCTCGTCCCCGCGGACACGGGAGACGGCAGCAGTGAACTGCTCGAGGACGTCGGCGTCGTCTTCAGCGACCGTGTGGAGCACGTTCGCGTAACGCCCACGGGTGAGGCCCACGTAGAGCCCGGCAGCGTCGGTCTGGTCCGACAGCACCATGTGCGCGGTGTCCACGGTCATGCCCTGCGCGCCGTGCGCGGTGACAGCGAACGCCAGCTGGACGTTCTCGTGCACGTAGTCGGGGTCCAGTGTCCGGTGGTGACCGGACTCGACGTCCTTGACGATGACCGACCCGTTCTCCTGCACGGAGCGGACCTCCCACACCTGCCGGTTGGCGACGTCCATGTCCTTGTCGTTCAGCCTCGTCGCGACGCGAGCGCCCTTGGCGATCGGATCGCCGTCCCGGCCGCGCACGACGACGCTCGCGTCGATCGTCCGGTTGGCGACGAGCTCGTCGTAGACGGCACGGTTGATGCGGCTCGCGACCGTGTTGGTCGATGCGACAGCGATCGAGCTCTCCCCCGCCTTCGTCTCGAGCGCCACCGTCTCCGCGACTCGACCGATGACCTCGTCGACCTCGCCCGTGCGCACGTGGCCGCGCTCCTGCAGCATCGCAACGAACGCCTCGGGTTCCTCCCGCTCGCGCAGCTTCAGCGACGCGTCGGCGTACTCGGTGTCGAGCTGCAGCCTGGTGCTCTTGCCGTCGGCGATCCGGAACCTCTGCACGTTGGTGAGGTCGTGGTAGGCCGACGTCGCCGCCCACGCGTCACGCAGGTAGCCGCCGCGACCGACGGCCGGCAGCTGCTTGGAGTCACCGAGCAGGACGACGCTTCCGACACCCATGTCGTCCGCGTACCGATGCAGCGCCCACGCCGTCTCCTTGTCGAGCATGCCGGCCTCGTCGACGACCAGGACGCTCTCCTTGTCCATGCGCCACTCCTGCGACTGCGGCTTCCACTGCACCGGGAGCGTCCAGCGCCCACGGTCGTCGAACGACGCGCCCGCGGCGACCAGGAGTCCGTGCACGCTCGTCGCCTGCGCGCCGATGGACTTCCCCATCTCGAGCGCGCCGCGCTTGGTCGGCGAGACGGCGACCAGACGGCGGTCCCGGGCGATCAGCTCCTCGTTCGCCGCCTCGAGCATGGTCGTCTTGCCGCTGCCCGCCGCGCCCTCGACGACGACGAGCGCGTGGTTGCCGGTGATCGAGCGTGCCGCTGCCGTCTGATCTTCGCTGAGCGAGAAGCTGCCGCGGTTCTCGGTCACGTACCCGTCGCGTCCGCCGCGCTGTCCGCGCTCCTGCAGACGACGCATCACCCCCCAATCGTTGGCGACCACGCGACGGGTCGTGAACCGCGTCCGCTTGGCGTCGTTCTGGGCGTCGAGCCCGTCGAGCTGGAGTACCTCGCCGGTCGCCGCTTCGATCGCCGCGGATCGCACGGTGACCGCGTCTTCGCCCATGACGTAGGTGTCGGCCACCCGACGGTCGATCGCCGCGAGTAGCTCCATGCGGGAGAACGCCGTGCTATGTGCCTCGAGATCCTTTACTGCCTCACGGGCGATCACGTCGGGGTCGATGGTCGACGGGTCCTCCCGCACGACCGCGCGTGATTCGTTCTGCGGGGCGACCTCGGCCAGCCGCTGCGCCTTGTCCTCGAGCACGCCCGCCGCGGTCTTCGCCGTCGCCTTCTTCTCCGGACGGTCGGTCGCCCACCCGAGCTGATCCCACTTGCGCACCTGCGCAACGCTCGGCTCCTTGCCCGGGTTCTCCGACCGCCACGACGCCTCGGCCGCCTCCTTGTGCGCGGCGACCTGATCCCGCCGCGAGGAGAACTCGTCCACCAGCGGCTCGAACTCCGCGATCTTGCCGCCGCCGACGCCGGGCTCCCACGTGTAGCCCTCCTCCGCGATGACGCGGCGCAGCTCCGAATCCGTCGACATCGCGAGGTCCGCCGCTGCCGACATCCGACCCGCCGCGGCGTAGACCATCGCACCGTCCACGGCCTTCCACTCGAGCCCCTTGCGGGTGCGCACCTGCACCCTCGGCAGCAGCTGCACGTGACGGTGGTAGTGCGGGTCTCCCCCGCGAGAGCTCGTGTGCTGGACGTGCGTCGCCTCGACGCGGGATGCGCGCACGGCGACCTGCGGCCCGCGGGGCCTCATGACCGCACGCCCTGCCGCGTGCTCCGCGAACGCCTCGACCGATGCGGTCGTCGCGCGGTCCATCGCGGCCTCGAGCGCCTCACCGATACGAGGGTTCGCCGCCGCCGCGAGCGACAGCGACTTCGAGGACGAGACGAGCACCTCGTGGTACACCGGCGACTTGCGCTGACCACCGCGCTGCTGACCGCGGACGGGCGACTCCGCTTCGAACGGGTCCCGGTGCTCCATCCAGCGACGGAACTGCTCGCCGTCGATGTTCCGAGCCGTCGCCTGACCGTTCTCCACGGCAATGTGGGTGACGGGGAGGTCCTTGCCCTCGCGCAGGTACGTCTCGCGCAGATAGTTCTCTGCAGCCTGTGCCGACCCTCGGAAGGTGACGACTCCGCCCTTGCTCATGCGCCTGCTCCATCTCGGCTACGGGCCGCTCCGGACAAGCCGGATCAGGCCAGATACGTAAGATGAACCGACCGTCATGGGACGGTCGGTCACTCGGAAGCGCGTGGGTCGCTCCGAGTGGCGTGGCTAGGTTCATTGTAGCTGGCCACTGGCTGGAACCGCTAGGTTCCGCTAACTCGCGAAGCGAGTTAGATTGTGTGCCTCGATTTTTCCCTTGCCGTGTATGCGCGCCCCCGGTCGCCGTGTGTACACGTGCTCGCGCGGGGGTGTGCACCCGCTCAGCGTCGACGCATCAGCCCCTCGCGCGTGGGCGGGTCGACGGTGGTGAAATCATCAGCCCTCGAGGTTGTCAGCCCACCGGGCGGTCGTTGGCACGCCTGCCGGAACGGCCGACGTCGGTGATGTCCGAGGCCGTCGCTGCTGCGGTGGTGGGTGGTCGGTCGCGAGGTGGAAGCGCCGGGGTCGTCTCGAGGTCCGGGGCGGCGTCCGGAGTGAGGCCGCGTCCACGCGCCGCAGGGCACAAGGAAGCGCCCCGACCGTATGGCCGGGGCGCTGCTCCTAGCTCAGCTCCGGACGCTGCCGATCACGCGGCGGCGCGGGTCAGCATGTGCTCGTAGTCCACGAGCTTCACGAGCGTGCCGGGCAGACCCCGCACGATCAGACGGGCCTCGCCCATGGAGCGAGGCAGCAGCTCCGCTCCCGTCATCGAGGTCGTCTTGTCGGCCGAGAAGTTCTCCTGCCCTCCCGAGCCGATCGAGGACACCTTGCGCTCTGTGGGCGGCACCGTCCACGCCGCCTGATCGATCAGGTCCTTCTCGATCGCACCGACGCCCACCAGGATCGAGGGGAAGATGTTGAGCAGGACCTTGGCATCCTTCTCGCCGAACCTCTTCTCGAACTGGCTCGAGTGCTGAGCCGCCACCAGGAAGTGCATGCCGTAGCTCCTCATGACACCGATGTACTGGTCGAGACGCGGCAGCGGGCAGATCTGCGGGCACTCGTCGATCACCATCTGGATCTTCGGCAGTCCCTTGGTGATCGAGTGCTGCGTCCAGTGACGCACGAGGGACTCGATCACCGACGCCGCCGCGCTCGCGCCGCCCCCGTCCCCCGGGGAGACGAGGTACAGCGTGGAGCCCGGCTGCTCGAGCAGGTCGGGGCTGAACGGCACATCGCCTGCCTTCCCGCGGACCGTGCGCTTCTTCCAGTTGCTGAGCGCCACGCGGAGGTTGATGCCGATCGAGTCGCGCTGGCGGGGGTCGAGCACCGTGCTGCGAACGATCTCGCGCACATGCTCCGAGCCGAGGAGTTCGGCACGGCGTGCTGCTGTGGCCCAGCTCGGCGTCACGTAGTCGGTCTTGGCCTCCTCCTCGTCCTCATCCTCGCCGGTGTCCAGCGCGGCCTGCATCACCCACTCGATACCACCACCCCAGACGGTCTCTCCCGTCTCGGGGTCCGGGTAGTAGCCGCCGGCCTGCACGAGACAGGCGAGCGTGCCGACCGCGAGCTGCATCCAGAAGGCGCTGTCTCCGCCTCCACCGCCACCGCCGCCCATGCCGAGCGAGCCGAGCGTCGTCAGCAGTTCCGCGAGGCCGAGCGCCGAGTCGTCGTTCGACCCGTCCTCATCCCACGTGAGGAGGGCGCACGGGTCGCTGCTCAGGCGGATGACGTCCTCGGGCAGCTGCGCCCAGTCCGCCTGACCGGTGAGGTCCATGACGTACATCGGACCGCCACGGCTCGCGCGGATGCGCGCGGACATCTCGGCCAAGTCGCTCTTGGCGCTGACGGCGACGACGCTCTCCTCCCACAGGCAGATGCTCGGTACCAGCACCCGCCGGCTCTTGCCCACACCCGAGCCGGCGAGCACGAGCGTGTGCACCCCGCCCTCGGCGAGGCCGGACGTCTGCCCCGTCGCGTCCATCGCGAAGCCCACGTAGGGACGAGGCTCCTCCGGAATTGTGCTCTGCCCCCGACGACCGCTCGAACTGTTGATCATGTTCGGACTCCTTTGCTTTCTGTGCCCCCGAGGGCGGATCACCCTCGGGGTTGAGCCTTCCCATGTCCTGCCTGCGGCTTGGCTTCCTTGATGCTCATTTCGGCTCCTTCGTGGCATTACGACCTGTTGGACGGCCGGCCCCCGGCCGCACTCCTCCGCGCCCTGTATCAGGTATCTGTTCGGCAATACGGCGCGCGAGGTCCTTGTCCTTCCTGGCGGCGGCTATCGCACCCCGCACCCACGCGACGGCGCTCACGCGGACCGTTCGACCCTGGGATGCAGGCCGCAGCTTCTCCGCGGACCTCACCAGTCGTCCGAGGTGCCGCGAGTCGTCGTCAGGGAGGACCACCTTCATGGCGATTATTCTAGTGGACCCACTTGATTTTAATCAAGAGGGACCACTAGAATGAAGGCATCCGGAGCTCCACGAGAGCTCATCGGCCGACCATCCGCGGCGGCCACCACCGTACGAAGCAGCGCACCATCTCTCGGTGCGCCTCGTTCTGTCGGCTCTGCTGTCGGGCACTGCTCCCGGCGCTGGACTCCGGATCGGAGGGTCTGCCATGTGGCGACTCGTCTTCGGCGCGATCATCCTTGTGGTCGCCTGCCTCACCGTCTTCTTCATCGGCTACGTCGCCGGCACCACCACGTCCCCGCTCGCAGCTGCGGCCGGGCTTCTGCCCCTCCCTGCAGAGGCGCTCGGCCATGCCTGAGCCGCTGTACGAGGCCGAGCGCGCCGCGTGGATCAAGGGCCGGCGCTGGTGGGACCGCCACGCCGCGATGCGTCGCGCGGACCTGCTCGCGCGTGCCGCCCGCAAGCGCGAGCGCGCGGCGACCGGCGTCGGCGACTCCGCCTTGCACGAGGAGATCGCCAAGGGTCGCTTCGCGCAGTGGGCCCACCACGACGACACCAAGACGTCGGCCCTCGGCGCGATCGCCTACGTGATGCTCTTCTGCTACGCGCTGCCGCTCGTCGTCGGGGTCGCCTGGGTGGTGAGCCACGTGAGCTACCTGCTGTGGCGCACGGCCCTGCGTCCCTACGCCTCGCGCCCTTGGCCTCCGCTGCTGCTCGCCGCCGTGCTCGCCTTCGCGGCGGTGATGGCGCGACGCCTCGGGCTGGACCTTGTCCTGATCTACAGCCTCGCCGCCATGTACGAAGAGGCGAGCGGTGGGCTGCTTGCCCCTGCTGCGCTCTCGCGCTGGTACGCCGCGGGAACCGTCTCCTGGCTCGAGATCCAGCTGATCCTCGGCCTCTTGTCGAGCGTGTACCGCGCCTGGTCGTGGGGGTGGGTCGCACCGACCGTCCGTCGCGCGACAGCAGCCGCCAAGTCTCGCGACGGCAGAGCGGTCGACCCCGCGGTGCGGATCCTCGGCGGTGCGGCAGCGACCGTGCCCGCCGCCACGGAGATCGACGAGGACGCCGAGCCGGCGCTCGAGGACGCAGGCTTCCAGATCATCTCGGACCTGCCGAGCGAGCCCGAGCCTGAGCCCGACGACCCCGATCCCGTCTTCGACGACGACCCCTTCGACATCGACGACATCGACATCGACATCGAGGCCGTCGCGCAGATCATCCCCACCGTCACCACCACCGAGAAGGAGCTGTCATGACCATCCAGCCCGACATCCACATCCACAACACGAACTTCGACTCCGGGGCCCACATCTGGCGGGTCCTCGCAACCTTCCTCGCCATCGGCTCGCTCGTCTCGCTCGCGTACGGCCTCACCCAGTGGGGCCTGATCGAGATCGCCGCGACCGGCACGTCGGCGGTGCTGGCGATGCTCTTCCAGCTCATGATCCGGAACGGCTTCATCGTCTTCGGCGACGGGCCGAGCGAGGACGCCCGCATCGAAGAGGGCCGCAACGCCCTCAAGGCCATCGCCGGGATGATCCAGGCGTACATCGACCACAGCTCTCTGCTGCGCCTGGTGCTCATCTCGATCGGCTACGGCGTCGCCTTCGTGCTCCTGCGTCAGACAGTCACCTGGGCGCTGACGATCTTCACCAACGTCTGGATGGCGCTGGCCGCCGGCGGCGTGATCGCGGCCTTCATCTGCTTCCCGACGCTGTTCGCGGGCCTCCTGCGTGCCGTCCGCTCCCGCACTCACCGCACGGGAGCCCCGACCGCCGCACCCGCTGCGGCCGAGCCCGGCACGGGTGCCCGGCCGGTGCCGCCGCTGCCGGTGGACCACTTCAGCGACCTGGACCAGTGCCCCCATCAGAGGCCCCGCAGCCTCGAGGTGCAGAGCCCCGAAGGGGTCGAGTAATGAGCGCGGGCGACAAGACCCCGAGCCCGATCGCCCTGCGACTGCTGGCGATCGCCATCACGTACGCCACGGCGTTCACCGCTGGCTACTGGCTCCTCGCCGGGGCCGACGCTCACGGCGGCATCACCCTATGGGTCGCCGGAGGGGTCGGCACCGGCATCGGACTGCTCATCTGCGCCCCCATGCTGCTGACCGACCTGCTGTCCGCCATCAGGCACCGCAGCCGCACGATCCCCAACCCCGACGACGTCAAGACGGAGAGGACCCAGCCATGAGGACCACCGCAATGATGACAGGTCTGTTCGCCCTCGCAGCGGTCGCCCTGGTCGGCTGCGGCTATCCCGGGGCAGCTGCAGACCGCGAGGCGGCCCAGCAGCCGGCATCATCGCCCACCGCCACAGCGCCGGCCGCCGCCCCTGCGACCACCCCTGCGCCGTCCCCGGCACCGACCGCCCAGACGAGCGATGGAGGCGGGACCGTGGCACAGTCCAGCGATGGCGGAGACGCGGCCGCCCAGCCCAGCGACGGAGGCGGTGCTCCGCCCCCCGCGAGCGCATCGCCGACCCCTGCCGGGATCAACCTCATCGACCGCTCCGAGGGATCCGTGACCTACCTCCGCGCGATCCAGAACTTCTCCCCCACCATCGAGTCCTGGCAGATCAAGGACAACCGGCTGCACTACGTCTCCTACACCTGCATCGGAACGGTCGACTTCGAGACGTACGCGAGCCTGCACTCTGATGGCGACGGGCTCACCACCGCCAAGTGGGAGGGCAACTCGCCCACGATCGATATCAGCGATGAAGACACACTGACGATCGATGAGACCACGCTGCGCTACACCGACTCGCTCGACCAGGACGGGCCGGCGAACGTGCACTACGACGCGGAGTTCGGGGAGTTCACCCGCATGTGTGGTCAGGCGGGCAAGGACCTCGCAGGCTTCGTGCTGTGAGGTTCCGGTGCAGGGCGGTGCGCAGCGCACCGCTCTGCACCCTCGCCTCCTCCTCGACGCAGGTGGAGAATCGTCGCATGGACAAGGACGACCGCTTCGACGCCGCGGACTACCTCCACACCTCGGGGGATGTCGACGCGCTGCTGCGCACTGCGCTCGAGGATGCGCATGACGATCCCGATGCGATCGACGAGGCCATCGGGGTCATCGAGAGATCCGGCCACCCGCTCCCGTCGTGGTGGACCGAGGCACGCTGACTCAGCCTTCCTCGAGCCGGCGTCGGGGGTTCACGCCGCCCCGTTCGCTCGCGCGGGCCGCCGCCTCCCAGACGGACGGGTCAGCGAGCACTGCACGCTCATCGTCGGTCAGGTCGCGCTCGACCTGCTCGCCCATGGGTTCTTGGTCTTCCGGATCGCGACGTCGCATGCCGCGATCCTGCCACGACGGAGATGACGACGGGACTACTTCGGGCGCGAGGCCCGCTGCTCCACGTACCTCTCGGCGTCGACCGCGTATAGAACGATGCCGTGCTCGGGGCAGTTGACGCTCGCACGCATCATCACGTACTCCTGCAGCTCGCCGAGGTGCTCCTCACCGAGCTCTCTGACGAGCTGCTCGATCGGGTACCCGGACTCGCAGTCCGGAGCCGGCAGTTCGTGTCCGTCACGACTCGAGACCATCGCCGCGGTCTCGGCGTACCGATCAGCGATGTAGTCCTCGAGCGCCCCGAGCGACACCCGCCACTGTCCGCGGCCGCCGACCTTGATCGCGCGCAGCTCGCCCGACCGAACGAGGGCGAGAGCCTGCTGGTACGAGATCGACAGCTCCGACTGCACGTGCTCGAGCGACACGAAGCGCGGGAGACCATCGGAGCTTGTCATGGACCGAGAGTAGGCCAGCCGGGGCAGCCTGGGCCCGACATCCATAGCAGAGCCGGTGAGGGCAGAGCACCCGAGCGCGAAGGTGTGGGTGCTCATAGAACAATCCCGGGAGACAGGACAGGTCAGGCCCGATGCGCACATCAGAATGCGACAAGTAGGGCAAATGGCGCATACCCAAGTAGCGCAGGGTGGCTCCTCTGATGTAAAAGTTCCCTCAGATCCATCGGATCAGCGCAGACCCGTCAGTTGAGCGACGTCTCGACTCGCTACAGCCAGCCCCGCCTCTAGATTCCCGGATAGCAATTACCCTTCCATCGAGACAGGATTTCAGAAGTGACCCTCAGTACATCTTCACGCACCAATATGCCTCTCGAAGAGATCGAGGCGAGCGGGCCTTTCGTCTGCGACCTCACAGTCGACGGCTACTTTTTCATCCTCAACATCGCGCGGTACGCAGAGGAGACCCTCATGCCGAGCGAAGCCGACAAGTTTGTGCAGGAACTCGAAAAGGCTCGCGTGACTGACGACGACGACTGGGCCTCGAATCTCGCAATGACCCTCAACTTCTCTGATCTCGAACAGTACGTATCCGACAACTGGAGTAGAACCGAGCACCCCGATCATCGCTTCGACTTTCACCCGTATGCGCAGGACTTTTCCATCTCCATTGATGACGAGTCGGTGCCAGGGGATCTCGAATGGGACGGAGATGCCTTCGTCATGTGGGTCAATCTTGATTTGCTGAAGGAGACCCCCGAGGGCTTCGCGGCCCGCCTCGAGCAGGAGCGTGCCGCTCGCAACGCAGCAAGGTAACACCGTTGCCCTCCGGCGCGCTATCGATGCCGGAGGGCAACGGCCCGGGCAAGCTCACAGATCGGACAAGCACAAGAGCTTGCAAGCGCGAAGCCACGGGCTCCATCTGCATGTGCCCGGGCGACACCAAGCCTGAGCGGCCATCAACGCCAATCAAGGACGTAGGGTGTGTCAGTGCGCACTTCGCTGAAGCGGTACCACTTTTTCCGACCCATCGTCGATTAAAGACAGCTCGAGCTCTAGACCCGGCTCGTCGAGAAACCACACGAAGGTACCCGACGCGATGTCCTTGAGCCGCCGCTTGGCTGGCGATGCATTGCGCGACGCGAACGCTGTGAGAAAGCGGCACGAGTCTGGATTAATGCGCTGATCAGCAGCCCATTCGAGAAGTTCGGCCTTCCGCCGCTCATGAATGGGCCCGTCGCTGTTGACCGCCTCGACGATCCAGAACTCGGCAGGCTTGGTCCCGAGGTCTACAAGGACTGCATCTGGGAGCAGGGCGGCTACATCGATCTGCACTCCGAGCACTGTCAACGTCCGTTGGTCGCCGACATAGACCTTGTCTCCCGGCTCACTGACGGTGAGTACGACGGGATCGATCAGTTTCCGCGGAGCCCACTCCTCGATCACGCCTTTGAGGATCTCGGACGACTGCCCATGCTCGAGTGTGCGCTGCTGCCCGTCAGGCAAAGTGACCGTGACTGCATACTCTGACGAGGCAGACTCGCGACCACGGTGGGCACGGAGCCGGGCACCAGCGTCCAGATACTCGTCAGTCCACCGGCTGATTGCCTCTGTCAGCTCATCGCCCTCGAGGGCCGGATCGAAGAGATCAGCGAAGTGCGCCTCGATTGCCCACCTCGGGAGGTTGCTGGTCGTGCTGAGGCCCGCGCGCTGACGCATCACGTTGAGGCCAAGCCACTCCTTGAAGACGTCATCGCGCAGCGTTTCTCGACTATTCTCGCGGTATCGCGGAGCGATGTCGATATCCCACGTGGCCAGAAGCTCCTCATATGCCTTCCGCCCCCGAAGTGCCGCTTTTCGCCATTCGACGCGATCGAGCTCCTCGATGCGATCATCGAGTATGTTCTGCTGCTGCCAAAGAATTGTCGTCGGTCGCGCCCAAACCGGCGGATCTTCGTCACGGGGAGCAACGGCGTCCATGTATAGCAGGCTCACCACTGCCCAGGCGGCGATCGGGCTCGAGAGGGTGGTATCGAAGGCCGCACGGGGGAAGATCCAGCCGAGACGTTCCTCGGCGAGTTCCGGATCGATCACGGACCTCACAGGCGACCTCCGAGCCGGTACTCCATACTTACGGCGACGCTAAGCTCCTGATCGTCCAGCAGTTCCCACGAGGCGAGCGTCTCAGCAGAAGGGAGTGGCAGTGCCGAGAGCTCGAAGGCCGAAAGCGCCACGGACCCAGAAATACAACGAGCGACCGCATCCAGCGCAGAGCTCTGCAGCAGGCGGCTGAGGAGCCTCATGGAGAGAACCGGCCCTGCCGTGGCCGGCCGCAGGACGTTGACGTGGTTTTCGATCACCACTGACCCGCCAAGGCTCTCGAGGTGCTCGGAGGTGAGATGCACGCTGGTCAGCCGACGAGTCTGCTCCGGAGCCGTGGTCCTCTGAACGAGAACGGCTGGTTCGGAGAGGAGCATTGTTCTGCGGTCCCGGTCGGACCGCACCACGAAGTACCTCATCGCGCCGCGTCGAGCGTCGGTGTGCAACGTGCCGCCATCGAAGTCGGCTGACCAGATGACGGGGACACCGGAGTTGTCGTTCAGGTCGGCGAGCCTGCGATTCCAGACAAGGGGACCTGTGGACACGCGCCAGCCGGCGCTGCTCAGGGTGAGGGGCATCTGCGAGGCGGCAGCGGACACAGCCGCGATGTCGGTCCGGCGAGGGAGGATCCACGGTTCGGACCCTCGCGGCGATGGCACCTTCGCGACCTTCGGGACGCCCTCGTCGTTCAGAGTCGTGATGTTGGCCTGTCTGATGCGCGCCGTCGTGAATGTCGCGAGGCAGGTCTCCTGCAGGACGGTCGAGAACACGCCGGAGCGTTTCTCGACGAACCCGAGCTCCCGCAACCGAAAAGCCGACGAGAAGTGCTCTCGGAGGGGCGAAAAGTAGCGTCCAGCGAGGAAGGACGTGGGCACGAGTGCACCGAGGACGCCCTTCTCGTCAAGTCCCTCCGCACCGGCGGCCATGAACAGGCCGTAGATGTTGGCGTGACCGTAGACGACATGGGAGAACCGCTCCCTCTCCTGCTCGGAGAGCTTCACTCGACCGTAAGGCGGATTCATTACGACGGCGCGTGCGCTTCGCGTGGCTGGCGCGAGGCCGTCGCCGACGTGGCAGAGCGCGGGCAGCGGTCGGCGATCCTTGTCTGGGATGCGGGCGAGGGTGGGGAGCATCTCGGCTGCGAGGACAAGGTTCGCTACCCACACTGCGGCGGGGTCGTTGTCGATACCCTCGAGCAGGTTCGACAGCCCCGCCAGCACGAGGCGTGGGTTGACGCCGGCGCTTGCACGCAGGTGTTCCCGTAGGGCAGGGAGCAGCAGCGCCCCACCCCCGCAGGCGGGATCTCGCACGAGGCCCGGCAGGGTCTTGGAAGCTGCACCCCCTTGTCCGAGCGTCTCGCGCACCTGCGACCAGAGCGGCTCTGACAGCTCCGCAGGGGTGTAGTGCCGACCGTGACGTGCTCGCGTGGCGCTACTGAGCGACTCGACGTACGCCTGCCCGACCTCTTCCCCGGTCAGCGCGCCCCACTCCTCCTCGAGCTGCGGGAGCTCGGACATGGAGAAGGGCGGCTCGGCCGCGACAGCCTGTGTGACGTCCAACCACACTCCGTCTAGGCCGGCCGCATCAGCTCGGGCAGTCCACCAGGACGGAAGCGCTGCGAGGACAGCCGAAGCCGTGGGGGAAAGCTCCGCAGACGCCTCTGCGGAGCTGATGTGCCGTCGCGATCCCCTTGCACCGAGTGGGCGGTCCTCGATCAGAGCGGTCTGGAGAGCCATGCCCCCACCCTATTGAATGAGACCGACCTCTGGGCCCACTTGACCGATTCCGGTGGCGCAAATCGCCAGGTCAGACGGGGAAGCGGAATGGTCCCTAGCGCGTGAAACCGGCGTGCCCCTCAACTGGAACGCTCGAGGGATGTGGCTGCGAGGCTATGAATGCGGGACGGCCCGGCTGACTCACCGTCACTCAAGCAGGCCCGTCGGGTCCAGCGGGCGCAGAAGCGCATCGATGTCTGCTCGAGCAACGCGGGGTGTGCGGCGGCGTGCGCCCTTGGGAGCGACGTCGTAGGCCTGCAGAGTGCCGTCACTGATGCGGCGGTAGATCGTCGCGACGCTGACGCCCAAGTACTTGGCGGCAGCGGGGATCGGCAGGTAGGCGGATTCAATGACGGGTGTGCTCACGGTATCTCCAGCGGTAACGACCCGTCATCACACGCGGGTGCTACCGAAGCCGATCGGAGCTTCGGCCCGGCGACCATCACCTCAGGCACGTACGGCGAGCCCGCTCCGTCGCGCGGGCCAGTGGCGACTTGGTCGCCAGACACCCGATCTCGTGGTGTCCCAGTCGAGGTCGGCGTCATGCAGGAGATATCTGCGCTAGACCGCCTCATGGACAGTCACCGACTAGGTCAATGATATCAGCAGGCAACATTGCGATACAACGAACCCCAATAGATCATGCGGATTTGCCCTTTTCGTCGCCCCCACGGATCTTCTCGTCCAGCCGCCTCGCGCGCTCGCGGTCTCGAGCGTCGCTCGCGACCTGGTAGCCCATAGCCATGGTCACCGTCGTGTGCCCGAGCAGCCGCATCAGCTCCGCAGTGGTTGCCCCACCCTGTGCAGCGAGCGTCGCCGCTGAGCGCCGGAGATCGTGGACCGTCAGGTGGGGCTTGTCGATCGCCTCGAGCCCCTTGTTGTGGGCGCGGCGCAGGAGCGACTCATGCATCGGCTTCGTAGCATCCCTGATAGCGGGGAACACGAATGCGTCAGGGGTCTTGATCGGTGCGTTCTCGAGGTGCTCTCGCAGCGGCTCGACCATCATCTGCGGCATCGACACCCTGCGATAGGACGCCACTGTCTTCGGTCCGTCGATCCTCCACGTGTAGCTGTGGTCGTCGGCGCGCACGCGGCTTACAGCCTGCTCAAGGCGCAGAGTTCCGGTCTCCAGGTCCACGTCCCGACGCCGCAGACCTCGTACCTCACCTGAGCGCAACCCGCACCACAGGCACGTCATCAGCGCCAGCCGGTACCGCGGGGTTACAGCTTCGAGGTACCTCTTGCCCTCATCGACCGTCATCGCATCGTCCCGCCTCTTGGGCTCCGGCTTGCCGGCACCGCGGACCCGGCAAGGGTTCCGATCGATGATCTCGTCCTCCACCGCCTCGGCCATAACCGTCTTCAGGAGGTCGTAGCAGCGGCCGTCCTGGGCGGGCGTACTTCCGAGAGAGTCCCACCACTGTGTCACCGCCGCCGAGGTCAACTCGGTCAGCGCCACGTCGCCTAGCGCTTCCTGACCTCGGTTCTTCCAGTCCTTCCGGTACAGGTCGGCGGTGGTCTGCTTGATCGGGTTGCGCGCGCGCCTCGACCTGCGTTGAATCACGGCCTCGACGTACTCGCCTACCGTCACGCCAGCACTCTCCTGCTGCAGCCGGCGACGCTTTGGAGGGCTCCAGGTACCGGACGAGATCAGCTGGTCCTCGCTCGCGAGCCACGCTTCTGCGTAGGCCTTCTTCGCAAAGGTGCGCGGTGCCGTGTGCACGGCGAGGTCCGGCCCTGTGTACCGTGCCTGAAACCTGCCGGAGGTCAGCTTGCGGATGCTGCCGAACGCGCGCTTGCCAGCCATGTCGATCCTCTCGTCACTAGGAGCCCGGCGCGTGCCAGATACGTGCCAGATGGATCGGGCCGTGCCAGATCCTTGCCAGATTAAAGCCGGTCAGAGGGTTGCCATGAGTGCTATTGCGAACCTCATCTGGCACACAAAAAGGGCCGCCAACCGGGTGTTTCACCAGGTCAGCGGCCCTTTCTGGCCGGCGGAGACGAGAGGATTTGAACCTCCGAGGCGGTTTTTGCCGCCTACTCCCTTAGCAGGGGAGCGCATTCGGCCGCTCTGCCACGTCTCCTCGCGCACCGGGTGCGCGGTGCGCGAACTGCGGCGTTGATCAGGAACGGATCGAGATCAGCGCTGCGTGCACGCAACGCCGTTCATCGTAGCGGAGGGCGTACGGGCCAGCAAAAGGGCCGACGGCGGATCGGGCGCATGTCACGTCCGCCGGTGCCCGACCTCAGAGCCCGAGCTTCGCCTGCAGGTCGGCGATCTGCTTGGGCGTGCCCACGCGGTACTTCACGTAGGTCAGCCGCCCCTCGGCGTCGATCGCGAACGTGGAGCGGATGACGCCCTCGACGATCTTGCCGTACATGTTCTTCTCGCCGAAGGCGCCGTAGGAGCGCAGCACGTGCTTCGACTCGTCGCTCGCGAGCGTGTACGGCAGGTCCTGCTTCGCCGCGAAGGTCTTCAGGTCCTCGATGGCGTCCGGCGAGATGCCGACCACCCGGTATCCCTGGCCGGTGAACATGTCGTGGTGATCGCGCAGGTCGCAGGCCTCCCTGGTGCACAGCGAGGTGTTCGCGGCCGGGTAGAACCAGATCAGCGCGGGAGCGCCGCGCAGGTCGGTGAGGCTCACGCGCCCGCCGTCGGCGGTGGGCAGGTCGAAGTCGGGTGCCATGTCGCCCACGGCGAGCTTCACGGAGCCGCCTGCGGCGGGGGTCGTCGGCATGAGGGCGTCTCTCCTGGGTGGTCGGGCCGACGGGTGGCACCGCCCTCGTGGACGGGCGGCGCGGGCGGGGTCGGCAGGGTCGCACTGGTCCCGCCACTGTACGGAACCGGCGGGTGGCACGACGGGCGCGGAGGCGCCGGCCCGGTCCGAGGGGGTCGGCGGACGCCGTCGGCCCGGTCTGCGAGGATCGGCTCCATGGACGCGCAGCACGAGGACGGCTCCCTCTTCGGTGACGATCTGCTCCCCCGCCCTGCGAGGGTGCTCGGACCGGGGGCGGTCTGGGTGCCGGGCTTCCTGCGCCTGGACCAGCAGGCGTGGATCTCCGCGCGCTTCGAGGAATGGGCCGAGGGGCCCGTGCCGCCGCGCTCCCCGAAGGTGCGCGGGCACGAGATGAGCGTGCGGACGGTGTGCCTCGGCTGGCACTGGCGGCCCTACGCCTATTCGCGGGAGGCGGTCGACGTGAACGGCAACCGTGTGCTGCCGTTCCCGGACTGGATGATCCGACTGGGCCGTTCGGCGATCGCGGCGGCCGCGGAGCACGATCCCGAGCTCGCCGACGCACCCACGCAGCCGGGCATCCCCGACCGCCTCTACTCCCCCGACACCGCCCTGGTGAACCACTACACCGCCGCGGCGAAGATGGGCATGCACCAGGACAAGGACGAGCGCTCGCTCGCGCCCGTGGTCTCGCTGTCGATCGGCGACGCCTGCACGTTCCGCTTCGGCAACACCGAGGCGCGCACGAAGCCGTACGAGGACATCATGCTCGAGTCGGGGGACCTGTTCGTCTTCGGCGGCCCCGCGCGTCTCGCCTTCCACGGCGTCACCAGGATCCAGCCGGGCACGGCGCCGGAGGGCTGCGGGATCACGGAGGGCAGGCTGAACATCACGCTGCGGGAGACCGGACTCGAGGGCTGAGGGCCCCGTCGGCCCCGTTCTCCACCGTCCTGCTCTCCCGCGCTCGGCTCTCCCCTGCCGCGCCGACCCGTCCCGACCCGCGCCGACCGCCCCGCCTACTCGCCGACCGGATCCGGCGCGAGGGTCCCGTCAGGGGCGATGTGCTCGAACATCTGCTGGACGACCATCACCACGTGGGGGTCGTCGACCGTGTAGAAGAGGCGGCGTCCGTCGCGCCGCGCGGAGACCAGTCCCGCCAGGCGCATCTTGCTGAGGTGCTGGCTGGCGGTGGCGACGGTGATGCCCGCCTCGTGGGCGAGGGCGCTGACGTCGAGCTCGCCGGCGACGGCGAGGGCGACGAGGTGCAGGCGCGTGGGAGAGCTGAGGAGCGCGAAGGTGCGCGCCACGGTCTCCAGCTGCCGCCTCGTCGGTTCAATGCCCATTAATTCATTGTGTCACCGTTCTGCGTCCCACCATGCACGATTCGACACTTGCATACCTGCCTAAACGTCTGACAGTGTGTCGGACGTGCTGAGATCGATCCGCCCCGCGCTGCTGTGCTTCCTCGTCGCCGTGCCGGCGCTCGTGGTGCGCCTGGGCGGCATCGAGGCCCCCTCGCTGCTGGGGCTGCTCGTCTTCGGCGGAGCCGTGGTCGCCGCGGCCTTCGTGCTCGCGTGGGCGGCCGAGGCCGCCGAAGTCGACATCAGCGGCGGTCTCGCGGTCGCGATCCTCGCGATCATCGCGGTGCTCCCCGAATACGCCGTGGACCTCTACTTCGCCTTCCGTGCGGGCTCCGAGCCGGACTACGTGCAGTTCGCCGCCGCGAACATGACCGGCTCCAACCGTCTGCTGCTGGGGCTCGGCTGGCCGGTGGTGGTGCTGGTGAGCGTCGCGATCGCCTCGCGCCGTTCGGGGCGCACCGTGCGCGAGGTCGTCCTGGATCCCGCGCACCGCCTCGAGCTGGGCTTCCTGCTGATCGCCTCCCTGCTCGCCTTCGTGATGCCGCTGACCGCGACCATCAGCTGGGTCCTCGGCGCGATCCTGCTGGCCTGGTTCGTGTTCTACCTGGTGCGGATCGCGCGCGGCGGGGCCGAGGAGGAGCCCGACCTGGTGGGCACCGCCGCGCGGATCGGCGCGCTGCCCCAGCGCACCCGACGCCCCGTGGTGATCGCCCTCTTCGTCGTCTCCGCGCTGATCATCCTCGCCTGCGCGGAGCCGTTCGCCGAGGCCCTCGTCGCCTCCGGCAGCACGCTCGGGATCGACCAGTTCCTGCTCGTGCAGTGGCTCGCGCCGCTCGCCTCCGAGGCGCCCGAGTTCATCGTCGCGATCATCTTCGCGACCCGCGGGAAGGCCGCGGCGGCCCTGGGCATGCTGATCTCCGCCAAGGTCAACCAGTGGACGATGCTCGTGGGCAGCCTGCCCATCGCCTACGCGCTGGGAGGCGGCAGCGGCACCCTGGTCCTGGACCCGCGCCAGGTCGAGGAGATCCTGCTGACCGCCGCGCAGACCATGATGGGCGTCGCGCTGCTGCTGGGCCTGCGCTTCCCCCGCTGGGGCGCGATCGCGCTGCTCGCCCTGTTCGCCGTGCAGTTCGCGGTGCCCGGGACCCACGGCCGCCTCATCCTCTCCGCGGTCTATCTCGCGGTCGCGCTCGCCCTGTTCGTCCTGCACCGCCGCGGGATCCTGCCCGCGCTCACCGCCCCCTTCCGCCGGGACCCCGAGGGGCCCGACGGGGGCTCGGACGACCACCGCACGGACGACGAGGGCCCGGTCATCCGCGCCGGTCGCCTCGACCCTGCCGGGCGATGATCCCGAGGTCCGTGCGGACCCACCAGTCGCCCCTCGCGCGGCGCTCCGCGCGGCTCGCGTAGCGGTAGTCGAACAGCCGCACCCGCAGTCCCGTCGGCGCGGTCCCGTCGAAGGGATCCGCGCGCAGCAGGCGTCGGATCTGCGGATCGCCCTCGAGCAGCTTCGTCAGCAGCGCGACGAACCAGGGGTCGGCGCCGGGCCGCAGGGCGAGGAACCACATCAGCCAGTCCAGTCGCAGGTGGTAGGGCGCGAACTGTCGGGAGCGCCGTGCGAGGGGGCCCGGTTTGCCGGGGAAGAGGTAGGGGCGCCACTCCTCCTCGCCCGCCGCGTCGGGGTCCTCGGCGAGGGTCCCCTCGATCTCGACCTCGTGGCGCCGCGTCGTCATCGACCCGAACGCGCCGTAGGCGTTGACGAGGTGCCACCGGTTGAAGCTCGCGTTCATGAGCTGATGCGAGGAGAAGAGGTTCTTCAGCGGCTTCCCGCTGAGGGCGACGAGCCCCGCGAAGACCGCGAGCACCAGCACGTGCCACCACAGGGGCGAGGAGGCGAGGACAGCGCCATCGGCCGCTCCGCCCCCTTCACCGGGACCGTGGGGAAGGCCCCATCCGGGCCAGGGTCCGCCGACGATCCAGCGCAGGAACGGATCGCTGATCGCGCTGAAGGCGACGAGGATCGTGAGCAGGTTCAGCCAGGCGAAGTTCCCGGTGAGCATGAGGAAGAGCTGGGTGAGGATCACCAGGCCCGCACCGATCGAGGCGAGGGGCTGGGGAAGCAGGATCAGCCAGATCGCGCCGAGCTGGACCACGTGGCTGCCCAGGGTCTCGAGCCGGTGCCACCAGCGGGGCATGAGGTGCGCTCGTCGGCTCAGCGGGCCCGGCATGGGCTGGGTGAGGTGGTGGAAGTCCATCGCGGTGAGGTCACGCCAGGCGGGATCGCCGCGCATCTTGATCATCCCTGCGCCGAACTCGAGGCGCAGCAGCATCCAGCGCAGGAACAGCAGGATCAGCAGGGGCGGGGCGACCGCGTCGGACCCGAGGAAGCCGACGACCGCGCCGCACTCCAGCAGCATCGACTCCCAGCCGAAGCCGTAGAAGACCTGGCCCACGGAGTGGATGGAGAGATAGAGCCCCCACATCACGAGAAAGACGGGGATCGTGGTCCAGGCGGGGCCGAGCTGCGGGAGGCCGAGCACGCACGCCGCGCCGAGGAGCATCCCGGTCGCGCACATGATCCGCAGCAGACGATCGCTGTAGGGGGTGCGCGAGAAGCGGAAGAGCGTGGGGCCCCCGCGGATGCCGCGCTGCTCGAGCCTGGCGAGGTACCGCGGGGCGGGCAGCAGGCCGCGCTCCCCCAGCAGCGCCGGGAACTGCCTCCAGGTGGAGGCGAAGGCGATCACGAACACGAGGGCGACGCCGCGCATGATCACCTCGCGGGCGATCGTGTACTCGCGGGCGTCGAGCAGCGAGAGCCAGGCGTGAAGATCCATCGAAGTCACCTCGGTGCCATCATCCGCCCCTCGTGCCAGGGCGTCGAGGGCGGGCCGACGGGCCGAGGGGCCGCCGTGCCGAGCGACCGTCGGGCCGACGCATCACCCCAGCGCGCGCAGCAGCACCGCCCCGGCCCACCACGAGCACAGCGCGAGGACCAGCACGTATCCGGCGTTCCACGCCCCTGCGGGCACGCCCGTGAGCTGGGCGAGCTGCTGGGGATCGTCCTGGCGGCGGCCGCCGGTCATCACGGTCCCGAGGTGCCGCCAGGCGCCGAGCAGGAGCAGCACGCCGAGGGCCAGGACGAGAGCTCCCGGTCCGAGCGCCCCGCCCCACCACCACACGGCGCCCACGATGAGGGCGCTCACCAGCACCGTCGCGACCGTGTGCAGCGAGCGGGAGAAGACCAGCGACACGACGAGCAGCACGAGCGCGACGGCGAGCGCCGTGCGCGCCCAGCCGCCGAAGGCGATCTGGATGAGCAGCGCCCCCACCAGGGCGGGCATCGGGTACCCGGCCCAGGCGGAGAGCACGCGGCCTGGTCCCGTCGGCCGCCCCACGGTCACCGCGTGGCCGGACATGTCCCCGCTGACCACGAAACCGGTGAAGCGCCTGCCCACGAGGATGCCGACGCCCGCGTGCCCGAGCTCGTGCACGACCGTCACCGCGAGGCGGGCGAAGCGCCAGACGGTCGGGACAGCGACGGCCGCGAGGGCCACGGCGATCGCGGCGAGCGACCACCAGCCCTGCTCGGGCGGGGTCGCGGGCAGGCTGCGCTGCCACGCCCCGGAGAGGGCCTCGGAGAGAGCGGTGCCGATGTCCACGCCCGCCAGCATCCCAGGCGCAGCTGGGACCGGGCCGAGGCGCGGACGGGGCCGGATGCGGACCGGGCCGAGGCGGAGACCGGACGATGGGCCCGGCCGACGAGAGACGGGTCACCCGAACCGGGCGTCCCTCGCACCGGCGCCGCCGGGACGCTATCGTCGCCACCGCGGCAGGACATCAGACGTCTGATGACCCAACTGTCCCGCCGCACAGGATCAGCGTCGATCGCCCCGTACCAGCGGGGCCCGAGAGCCTGGAGGGATTCCGTGGAGACCACCGGACTGGGTGCTCTGAACTGGGCCGTCATCATCATCTATCTGCTCGCGATGCTGGGCGTCGGCGTGCACTTCACGCGCCGCGCCTCCACGAGCACCGACTCGTACTTCCGGGCCCAGGGGCGGATCCCCGCCTGGGCGGCGGGCTTCAGCATCTACGCGACCACGCTGTCGGCGATCACCTACATGTCCACGCCCGAGCAGGCGTACCTCGGCGACTGGTCGTACGCCGCGGGCAGCCTCGCGATCTTCGCGATCGTGCCGATCCTCATCGCGTTCTACGTGCCGTTCTTCCGCAAGCTCAACGTGGTCACCGCCTACGACTACCTCGAGGAGCGCTTCAGCCCGGCGATGCGCGTGATCGGGTCGCTGATGTTCGTGCTGTTCCACATCGGCCGGATCGCCGTCGTCATCTACCTGCCCACCCTCGCGATCGCCTCGGTCACCGAGATCGATCCGGTGTTGGTGGCGGCCATCGTCGGACTGCTCTCGATCGTCTACACCTTCCTGGGCGGCATCGAGGGCGTGATCTGGGCCGACGTCATCCAGGGGATCATCCTGCTGCTGGGCGCCGTCGTGATCATCGGCTTCGGACTCTCCACGATCGACGGGGGCCTGGGCACGGTGGCGAGCGACGCGATCGCCGACGACAAGGTGATCTCCGGCAAGAACTGGGACCTGGGCGGGATGCTCGGCGCCTCGATCCCGATCATCTTCATCGGCTCGGTGTTCACGAACCTCTACCAGTACACGGGCAGCCAGGACGTCGTCCAGCGCTACCAGACCACAGCGAGCACTCGGGAGACGAAGCGCTCGCTGCTGACCAACGGCGTGCTCTCCCTCATCACGATCCCGCTCTTCTACGGCATGGGGACCCTGCTGTACAGCTACTTCAAGAACACGAGCCCCCTGCCGGACTCGGTGAACACGTCCGCGATCGTCCCCTACTTCGTGGTGCACGTGCTGCCGGCCGGGATCTCCGGCGTGGTCCTGGCGGCCATCTTCGCCGCCGCCCAGTCCACGCTCTCCTCCTCGCTCAACTCGATCTCCGCGTGCCTGACGGTCGACATCTGGGACCGCTTCCTGGTGGGCCGCGGCGCGAAGGCGTCCTCCGTCGGCCTCGCCCGCGCGATCATCGTCGTCGCCGGCGTCATCGGCACGGGCGCGGCGCTCTACCTGGCGAGCACCGACCAGGCGGAGACCTGGAACCTGTTCCTGTCGATCCTGGGGCTGTTCGGCACGCCGATCGCCGCGGTCTTCGCGCTGGGCATCTTCACCCGCCGCGCGAACACGGTGGGTGTGATCGCGGGTCTCGTGGTCGGCTCGATCGCCGCCTGGATCGTCCAGGACTCCGGGTCGACGCCGTTCATGGTGGCGTGCTTCGCCTTCGTGGGCACCGTCGTCGTGGGCTACCTGGTCTCGCTCGCGTGGCGCGCGATCCGTCCCGGCCGCGACGGGCACGACATCCGCCCGCTCACCATCTTCGGCATGAAGACCGCCTACGTGCGCCGCAGCGAGAGCGCGAGCAGGTGAGATCGGGGCGCAGGGTGTCCGACAGCCATGCGTCCGACGGACCTGAAGGATGTCCTCCGCGCCGACGGCGGGGCCGATAGCGTGATCCGGTGACGCCTCACCGGATCCCCCATCCCACGACCATCGAGGTGCGCGGCGCGCGCGTGCACAACCTCCGGGACGTCGACGTCGACGTCCCGCTGGATTCCCTGGTCGCGATCGCCGGCGTCTCGGGCTCCGGCAAGTCCTCGCTCGCCCTCGGCGTGCTCTACGCGGAGGGGTCGCGCCGGTACGTCGAGGCGCTGTCGACCTACACCCGCCGGCGGATGTCCCAGGCCCCGCGCGCCGCCGTGGACTCGGTGACCCACGTGCCCGCGGCCCTCGCGCTGCGCCAGCGGCCGGCCGTGCCCGGGGTGCGCTCGACCTTCGGGACCTCGACCGAGCTGCTCAACGTGCTGCGGCTGATGTTCTCGCGTCTTGCCTCCCACCTGTGCCCGAACGGACATCGCGTCCCGCCGACGATCGACGTCGCCGCCGAGGTGCCGTTCTCCTGTCCGGTCTGCGGCGCCGCGGTTCAGGCCCCGGGCGCGGAGGCGCTCGCCTTCAACTCAGAGGGCGCGTGCCCTCGCTGCGAGGGCATCGGCACGGTGCGCGAGGTCGACGATGCGGCGCTCGTGCCCGATCCCGGGAAGTCCCTCGACGAGGGAGCCGTGGCCCCCTGGCAGATGTTCGGGTTCAACGTCCAGCCGGACATCGCGCGCGAGTTCGGGGTGCGCACGGACGTGCCCTTCCGGGACCTCACCGACGCCGAGCGCGAGATCGTGCTGGACGGCCCCGAGGAGAAGAAGCACATCACGGTGACGTCGAAGAAGGGCGTGCACGACCTCGACTTCACGTTCCGCAACGCCCGCCTCACCGTCACCGAGGAGCTGCGCCGCGCCGACACGGAGAAGCGCCTGTCCCGCGTGAGCCGCTTCCTCGTGGAGACAGTCTGCCCCGACTGCGAGGGCACGCGCCTGTCACCCGCCGCGCGCGCTCCGCGCATCGGCGAGCTCGGCCTCGCCGGCGCCACCGCCCTCACCCTCGACGGCCTCCTGGCATTGGCCCCGACCGTGATCGACCCGCTGCCCTCCGACATGCACCCGATGGCCCGCGAGCTCGTCTCCCAGCTCACGGGCATGGCCGACCGGCTCGTGCAGCTGGGGCTCGGCTACCTCTCCCTGGACCGCGCGGGCTCCTCGCTCTCCACGGGCGAGCGCCAGCGCGTCCAACTGGCCAGGGCGGTGCGCAACCGCACCACGGGCGTTCTCTACGTGCTCGACGAGCCCAGCATCGGCCTGCACCCCTCGAACATCGACGGACTGCTCGCACTGATCGGGGACCTGCTGGCGGACGGCAACTCCGTGCTCCTCGTCGACCACGACGTGCAGGTGCTGCGCGAGGCGGACCACCTGATCGAGATCGGGCCGGGTTCCGGTCGCGAGGGCGGCGAGATCACCGCGAGCGGGAGCATCCGGCAGGTGATCGACTCCGGGGACTCCCGCCTCGCCGGCTTCCTCGACGGCAGCGCCGACGTGGTGATCCGCAAGCAGGCGTCCCCCGCGGAGACGTTCGCCCGGGGGACCATCGCCATGACCACGAGCGCCCTGCACACGGTGCAGCCGCTGTCGGTGCGCATCCCGCTCGGCCGCCTCACCGCGGTCACCGGGGTCTCGGGCTCGGGCAAGACCACGATGGTGCTCGAGTCCCTGGTCCCCGCGCTGCGCGCGGCGACGGCGAGCGGGGCCGGCCTGCCCGGCCACGTGCACACGCTGGATGCCGCCGGCATCCGTCGCGTCCACCAGATCGATGCGACCCCGATCGGCGTGAACATCCGCTCGACCGTCGCCACCTACAGCGGGGTCCTGGACGACCTGCGCCGAGCCTTCGCGCGCACCGCCGCAGCGAAGGAGGCGGGCCTGGGCGCGGGCGACTTCTCGTACAACACGGGGTCGCTGCGCTGCCCGCGCTGCGAGGGCACCGGGCGCGTGGTCCTGGACGTGCAGTTCCTGCCCGACGTCGACATCGACTGCCCGGAGTGCGAGGGCACACGGTACGCGCCGGCGGCGGAGTCCTACCCGCGCGACGGGGTCTCCCTCCCCCACCTGATGGGCCTCACGGTCCGGGAGGCGATCGAGGCGGTGGGCGACATCCCCGCGGTGCGCAGGCGCCTGCAGGCCCTCATCGACCTGGGTCTGGGGTACCTGACGCTCGGCGAGGACACCCCGGCGCTCTCCGGCGGCGAGGCGCAGCGTCTCAAGCTCTCGGCGCACATCGACCGCGGGCAGGCCGACGCGCTCTTCGTGTTCGACGAGCCCAGCGTCGGGCTGCATCCCCTGGACGTGCGCACGCTGCTGCACGTGCTCGACCGCCTGGTGGGCAACGGCGCGACCGTGGTCGTGATCGAGCACGATCTCGACATGATCGCCAACGCCGATCACGTGATCGACATGGGGCCCGGCGGCGGAGCGGCCGGCGGCAGGATCGTCGCGACCGGCGCCCCGCAGGAGCTGGCCGAGGATCCCGGCACCGCGACCGGCCGCTTCCTGCACTCGCACCTGGAGCACGGAGCCGGCACGGGCGGCTGACGCGGCTCCCCGAGCGACCGCCGCGTCGCGCCGCGAGAACGAGTGCGCCCTCGCGGACCCGCGCGGACCGCCGGATTCCGGACATCCCGCCCTCATCGGATCCTCTGGCATCACGGGAGAGCCGATCGAGGAGTACAGTCCCGGCCGTGTCGAATTCACCGGAGAATGCAAGCGGCCCCGTCCCGGATCCCACCGGACGCCCCGATCACGCCTCGACCCCCGACGGGGCGCCGCCCGGAGGCGGCGTGCTGGCCGCACTCGACGCGCGGGACGTCAAGGGCCTCTACCTGTACCTCGCGGTGCTCGCGACGATCGGCGGGTTCCTCTTCGGCTTCGACTCCTCGAACATCGGCTCCGCGCTCGTGTTCCTGCCCTTCGACCTGGGGTCCTGGGGCACGGGCATCACCGTCGCCGGCGCCTCCCTCGGCTCCTTCGTGGGCGCTCTGCTCGCGGGACCGCTGACCGACCGCTTCGGCCGCAAGTCCCTGCTGCTCGTGGACTCCGCGCTGTTCGCGCTGGGCTCGATCATCTCGGCGCTCGCCCCCGAGGCGACGACCCTGATCATCGGCCGCATCATCATCGGTCTAGCGATCGGCGCGGACTCCGCGATCGCGACCGCCTACATCGCCGAGTTCGCCCCGAAGAAGCGCCGCGGCTCCCTCGCCGTCATCCAGCAGTGGATGATCACGATCGGCATCCTCGGCGCGTACGTCATCGCCGTGCTGCTGCTCAAGGCGTTCCCCGACTCCGCGGTGACCGTGGACTGGCGGATCATGCTGGGCGTCGGCTTCATCCCCGCGATCCTCTCGCTGCTGCTGCGCGCCCGGATGCCCGAGTCCCCGCGCTGGCTGCTCGAGCGCGGGCGCGAGTCCGACGTTCTGACCGCGATGCGCAAGCTCGACATCCAGACCACCGCCGAGCAGGTCCACGCGGAGGCCCTCGCCGTCCAGGAGCGCGTGCGCCGCCTGGCGAACACGACCCTGTGGACGCCCGCCGTGCGGCGCGCCCTGGTCGTGGTCTGCGTGTTCTTCGTCTTCCAGCAGATCACCGGCATCAACGTCGCCTTCTACTACGGTCCCGAGCTGCTGGGCCCGTACTTCGGCACCGACGCCGGCAACCCCGTGGACGCCGAGATCGCCGGCGTGATGGCCGCGGGCGTGCTCGCGATCGTCAACGTGCTGGCGACCTACTTCGCCTTCCGCTGGATCGACAAGCTGGGCCGGCGCAAGCTCTCCATCGGCGGCTTCGGCTTCATGATCGTCTTCCTCGTGATCGGCGCGATCGGCAACGCGACCCTCACGGGCACCGCGCAGCTGGTGGTCCTCATGATCACCTTCGCGCTGTTCATCTCGAGCTTCGCGATCGGCGTGGGCGGCACCGGCTGGCTGCTGCAGGGCGAGATCTTCCCGACCGCCGTGCGCGGGCGCGCCGCCGCGATCGCGGCCGCCGTCAACTGGCTCGCGAACTTCGTGCTGGTCGTGGCGTTCCCGCCGCTGCGCGACGGCCTGGGCCTCAGCTGGGTGATGATCATCTTCGCGGTGCTGTGCCTGCTGGGCGTCCTGTTCGTGCACCGCTTCCTGCCGGAGACCAACGGCAAGGGGGCCGACGAGTCGATCCTCCTGTTCGAGGGCCCCGTGAACCGCGAGGATCCTTCGCAGCCGTCGACGGCGCCGGCCGCGCTGCGCTGAGGCACGGCACGGGCCGGCCCCGCGAGCAGGCCTCCCCGCCAGCGGGGGCCGCCGGCAGCAGGCATCCCCGCTGGTGCGACGGCCCCGCCGGGATCAGCCCAGCAGATGCTCGAGCACGCGCACCACGCCGTGCTCGGCGTTGCTGGGCGCGGTGTACCTCGCGGCGGCGGTGATGCGCGGATGGGCGTTGGCCATCGCGAACGACCACTCGGCGACGTCGTACATGGCGAGATCGTTGAGGTAGTCGCCGAACACGGCGGTCTGCGCGGCCGTGACCCCGAGCGCCGCCTGGAGCGCGAGGATCCCGCGGCCCTTGTCCGCCTCGGGGTTCATGACATCGATCCAGTGCGCGCCCGAGACGACCACCTGGTGGGTCTCGGCCAGGTCGGAGAACTCGGCGGAGGTGGCCTCGGCGTCGGCGAAGTCGTGGATCGCGAGCTTGAGGACCCCGCCCTGCACGGCCTCGAGGTCGGGGACGATCTCGAGCCGGCGGTAGTACTTCCGGGCCTCGGCGAGGAATGCCTCGTCGTCCCGCTCGACGTACGCGGTCTCGACCCCGCAGACCACGAGACCGAGGTCCAGGCCGCCCGCGACGAGCTCCCGCACACGGGCGATGACGCGCGCGGCCGTCGGCGCGTCGACGGTCGTGGTCGCGACGACCTCCCCGTCGTGGACGACGAGCGTCCCGTTCTCGGCGACGTAGGTGTCGAGGCCCGGAGCGGTGCCGTTCTCGGCGCCGAAGGTCGCGCGCAGCGTCGCGAGCTGGCGTCCGCTCGCGGGCACGAACTCGATGCCCGCCGCCCGCATGCGCTCCTGCAGCACCCAGAAGTCGCCGGGGACCTCGCCCTCGGGCGTCAGCAGCGTGCCGTCCATGTCGGCGACGACGAGGCGGATGTCGTGGGGGCCGTCCTGGATCTCGGACCAGGGCCGGGCGGGCGAGGTGGTTGCAGGGGCGCTGGTGAGGGACTCGGTCACGGGGCAGCTCCGATCGGCCGACGGCAGGACGGACCGACGAGCAGGCGTCGGCCCGTCGGAAGAACAGGACCCCGCCAGTGTCCCCCGGCGCCGGTCCGGACGCCCTGCGGGCATTGCCGCGCTCACATCGAGGAGCCGGAGGACGCCGGGGCTCAGAGCACCTTGGCCAGGAAGTCCTGGAGCCGCTCGCTCTGCGGATCGCCGAAGATCTCCTCGGGCGTCCCGGCCTCGACGATCACGCCGCCGTCCATGAAGATCGTGCGGTGGGAGACCTCGCGGGCGAAGCCCATCTCGTGGGTCACCAGGATCATGGTCATCCCGTTCTCCGCGAGGTCACGGATCACCTGGAGCACCTCCCCCACCATCTCGGGGTCGAGCGCGCTCGTGGCCTCGTCGAAGAGCATCACCTCGGGCTCCATCGCGAGCGCACGCGCGATCGCGACGCGCTGCTTCTGCCCGCCGGAGAGCGAGGCCGGCTTGGCGTCGGCCTTCTCGGCGAGCCCCACCCGGTCCAGGAGGGTGCGGGCGCGCTGCTCGGCCTCCTTCGCGGAGCACTTGCCCAGCTGGATCGGCGCGAGCGTGATGTTCTCGAGCACGGTCATGTGCGGGAAGAGGTTGAAGTGCTGGAAGACCATGCCGATCCTCTGGCGCACCTCGTCGATCTTCACCTTCCGCCCCGAGAGGTCGGCGCCGTCGATCACGATCGACCCGCCCGTGGGGTCCTCGAGACGGTTCAGGCAGCGCAGGAAGGTGGACTTGCCCGACCCCGAGGGGCCGATGATCGCGACCACCTCGCGCTCCTTCACCGTGAGGTCGATGCCGGTGAGCACCTCGTTGTCGCCGAAGCTCTTGCGCAGGCCCTCGACGACGATCTTCTCGGGACGCTCGCCCGCGCCCTTCGTCGCGCCGCCGGCACTCGCGCCGTCGCGGGCGCCCGTCTGCCCGCTCGGACTCGTCTGCTCGCTCATACCGCGTACTTCCTCTCGAGTCGCTGCGACAGCAGGGTGAGGATCGTGATCACCGCGAAGTACAGGAACGCCACCACGACCAGCACCTGCGAGGACATGTAGGTCGTCGCGATGATCTGCCGGGACTGGTAGGTGAGCTCTGCGAGCCCGATGACGCTCAGCAGCGAGGTGTCCTTCAGCGTGATGATGCCCTGGTTCACGAAGGTCGGGATCATGATCCGGAAGGCCTGCGGGAGCACGACCTTCTGCATGGTCTTGCGGTGGCCGAGTCCCAGCGAGCGCGCGGCCTCCGTCTGCCCGGGATCGACGGCCTGGATGCCGCCGCGGATGATCTCGGTCATGTAGGCACCGGTGTTCAGCGTCAGCGTGATCGCGCCGGCGACGAACGGCCCCATCTGGATGCTCGGGAACATCTGCGGGATCGCGAAGAAGACGAAGAACGCCTGCACCAGGATCGGTGTCCCGCGGAACACGTACACATAGGCGGTCGCGACCCAGCGGAAGGGAGCGAAGCGCGCGAGGCGGGCGAAGCCGAAGATGATGCCGAGCACGAAGGCCAGCACGAGCGCGACCACGGTCGACAGGAACGTGAGCCAGACGCCGTTCAGCAGCTGCGGCCAGTAGTCCGTGATCACCGTGAGCACGGAGCGGTCGGGCTTCTGCGCCTGCTCGCCGCCGCCGTCGCTGCCCTGGGCACCGACGTACTTCTCGACGATCGTGTCGTACTCGCCGCTCTTCTTGAGGTTCTTCAGCCCCGCGTTGAACTTCTCGCGGAACTCCGCGTTCTTGCCCTTGTTCACGGCGGCGCCGAAGTCGCCGCCGCCCTGTGGGTCACCGACCTGCTTGAACCCGGATCCCTGGGTGATGCCGTAGGCGATCACCGGGTAGTCGTCGAAGTAGCCGACCGCGTGCCCGGACTTCACCGCGTCGACCACGTCGGTGGTCTCCTGGTAGGTGTCGACCGTGTACCCGTACTTGTCCTTGTTCTCCTCGGCGAAGTCCTTGCCGGTGGTGCCGTTCTTGACCGCGACCGTCTCGCCCTTCAGCTGGTCGAGGGAGGAGATGTCGCTGCTCTCGGGCACCGCGAACTGCACGCCGCCCACGAAGTAGGTGTCGGTGAAGTCGAAGGATTCCTTCCGCTCGTCCGTGATGGTCATGCCCGCCATCACGGCGTCGACCTGGTTCGAGGACAGCGCCTGGACCGCCGCGTCGAAGCCGAGCGGGCGGATCTCGACCTCGAACCCCTGGTCCTTCGCGATCGCGTGGAGCAGGTCGATGTCGATGCCCTCGAGGTCGCCGTCGGAGCCGGTGTACTCGAAGGGCGCGTACGTCGTGTCGGTGCCGACGACGTACTTCTCCTTCGGCTCCGCGTGGGCGGGCTGCGCGCTCACCGCGGCGGTGAGCGCGGCCATGAGCAGGACCGCGAGCAGGGCGATCCAGCGCAGCGCGGGGGGCCGGGCTCCGGCGGGCGAAGGCGCGAGGGCCGCCGACGCGGTGCGCGGCGGAGCCGCTTCGGGTGACGCAGGCGGGATGCCTGGGGCGGGCGGGGAAAGGGGCGACACCGGTTCCTCCTCGGACCTCGCTGCGCCGCCCGGGCATCGGTGCCCCGTGGGGGCCCGCACGGCTGCGAGCCCGACGAAGGCGGCACGTGCGATGTTGTCGTGACGTGTCGTACAGCACGTGCACCATAGCAAGGCGTGCGCAGGGGCCCTTTCGCAGGATCGCTCGGAGGGATCAGGACTCCCAGCGCACCTCGGCGGCGTACTTGTCGGGACGCCATCCCCTCCACACGGGCTGGCGCAGCCTGTCGTCGGGGGTGCGCTCGGCATGGCGCACCTCGCCCACCAGGTCGGCGCGCACCCAGTGGGCGTCGCGGGCGTCGGCGCTCGGGACGCCGCTCACCGGCGGCGTCTTCCGCGCGCGCGAGCGGAGGCGCTCTCGCGCGTGCTCGAGGTCGTCCTCGCTGAACCCGGTGCCCACGCGGCCGACGTAGTGCAGGTTCCCGTCCTCGTCCGGGACGGCCAGCAGCAGGGAGCCGATCCCGCCTGCGCGCGCACCCCGGCCCTCGCGCCAGCCCACGACGACGACCTCCTGGTGATGGGCGTTCTTGATCTTGATCCAGGTGCGGGCACGGCGCCCGGGCTGGTAGACGCTCGATTCCTTCTTCGCCATCACGCCCTCGAGCTGGAGCTCCTGGGAGACGGCGATCGCGTGGTCGACGTCCCCATGGTCCGCGTGCGGGAGCTTCACGTGCGCGGTGGGGTCGACGGTCGCGAAGAGGGCCTCGCGCCGTTCCCTGTAGGGCGTGCGCAGCAGCGACCTGCCGTCGACCTCGAGCAGGTCGAAGACCATCAGGTGGACCTCCGTCTCCTTCTGCGCCCGCTCCACGTCGCGCCGGGACGTCAGCCCCAGACGCCGCTGGAGGCGCGAGAACGAGGGCCGGTCGTGGGAGTCCAGGGCGACGATCTCACCGTCCAGGACGATGCGTCCCGTCCCGGAGCCGGCGCCGCCCACCGCGTCGGCGAGCTCCCCGACCTCGGGGAAGGCGGCGGTGACGTCCTTGCCGCCGCGGCTGGTCAGGCGCACACCGGCCGGGGTGATCGTGGCGATCGCGCGCACACCGTCCCATTTCATCTCGAAGGCCCAGTCGTCCTCGTCGATGTCCTCGCGCGCGCCGAGCGTCGCGAGCATCGGGCTGATCCGCTCATCGGCGTCCGTCTCCTCGCGGGCACCGGCCGATTCCTCCTCGGGCTGGTCCTTCATGAGGTGCAGGAGCCAGTCGGCCTTCGCCTTCTCCTTCGCGGCAGCGGTCCTGGCGCCGCGGCCCATGCCTCCCGTGTGGATGAACGCGAAGCGGCGCGGCACGCCTCCGAGCCCTCCGTCCTCGCGTCCGCGGCAGACGGCGATGACCTCGCGCCCCTCGCGCCACTTCTCGATCTCGACGAGGCCGCTGTCCCAGATGGTCACCTCGCCCCCGCCGTACTCGTCCTCCGGGATGCTCCCCTCGAAGGTGCCGTACTCGAGCGGATGGTCCTCCGTCTGCACCGCCAACCGGTTCACGTCCATCTCGAGCGGAGGCCCCTTGGGGACGGCCCAGGAGACGAGCGCCCCCTCGTGCTGAAGCCGGAAGTCCCAGTGCAGGCTCGAGGCGTGGTGCTCCTGGATCACGAACATCGGGTCCTCCGCCTCGAGCGCGCGCCGCGCGGCATCGGCCCGCCCCTGCGGCTCTTCCCCTGCCGCGTCGGGGACGGGCTCGGGCGTGCGGCGCGCGTCGCGCTTGGAGCGGTAGGTGCGCAGTCGATCGTTCGCGGCCCCGGCCGACGCCTCGTCGTCGGCCGACGCCCCGCCCCCGGCCGGCGTCTCGTGCTGCGCGAGGCCGAGCACCGCGAGGGGATCGGTGCCGTCCTCGATGCGCGCGAGCACCTCCTGGAAGCCGAGCTGGGCGAGCGACGAGTCCTCGATCTCGTCCCAGGTGCGGGGCGCGGCGACCGTGGGACGCTCCCTGCCGCGCAGGGAGTACGGGCACACCGTGGTCTTGTGCCCGTTGTTCTGCGACCAGTCGACCAGGACCTTCCCTCGGCGCAGGGATCTCTTCATGTCGCTGACCACATGGTCGGGGTGCTCGTCCTCGAGGGCTCGCGCAAGACGATGCGCCACCTCGGCGACCTCGTCGGCGGCGGAGGTCCCGTCCAGCGGGGCGTAGAGGTGGATCCCCTTCGAGCCGGACGTCACGGGATACGAGTCGAGCCCCATCTCGTCCAGGAGCTCGCGGCACCACAGCGCCACCTGGGCGCAGTCGCCGAGACCGGCGCCCTCTCCCGGATCGAGATCGAGCACGAGCCGGTCGGGACGGGCCGGCTCGCCCCCGGCGTCGAACCGCCACTGGGGGGTGTGGATCTCGAGGGCCGCGAGCTGGGCGAGCCACACCAGCACGGCCGCCTCGTCCACCAGGGGGTAGGTGGAGATGCCCTCGTGGTGCTCGAGGTCCGCTCGCGGCACCCAGTCGGGCGCGGAGTCCTCGAGGTCCTTGCGGAAGAAGACCTTGCCCGGATTCTCAGCGGTGCCGACCCCGTCGACCCATCGCTTCCGCGTCGCCGGTCTGCGGGCGGCCTGCGGCACCATCACCCCGGCGGCACGCCGGTAGTAGTCGATGACCTCGCCCTTGGTGGTCCCGGTCGAGGGATACATGACCTTGTCGAGGTGCGTGAGCCGCAGCGTGCGGCCCTCGACCTCCACCTTCTGCTCCCGTGCGGACTTCTGCTCCCGTGCCGACATGGCTCCACTGTTGCGCGGATCACCCGCCCTGTCACGGGCGAGCCGGGCCGCCGCCGCGCGAGGGGGCCTCTGGCCGTGAGCGCCCGGGAGTGCTGTGATGGTGCGATGCGCGCGATATGGAGCGGTGAGATCACGTTCGGGCTCGTGAACGTGCCGGTGAAGCTGTACAGCGCCACCCGCTCGCACGACGTCTCCTTCCATCAGGTGCACGACGAGGACGACGGCCGCATCAGGTACGAGCGGCGCTGCGAGGTCTGCGGCCGCGTGATCGACTACGACCACATCGAGAAGGCCTATGCGGAGGGCGACAAGACCGTCGTCCTCACCGACGAGGAGCTCGACGCCCTCCCGGCCGAGGAGAACGACGAGATCGACGTCGTGCAGTTCATCCCGGGTGACCAGGTGGACCCGGTGCTGCTGGGTACCGCGTACCTCCTCGAGCCGGTGGGCAGGTCGCCGAAGTCGTACCTGCTGCTGCGCCGGACGCTCGAGCACAGCGAGCGCACCGCGATCGTCACCTTCACGCTGCGCACGAAGACCCGCCTGGGCGTGCTGCGCTCGCGCGGGCGTCTGCTGACGCTCCAGACCATGCGCTGGCCCGAGGACGTGCAGGACATGGACTTCCCCGCCGCCCGCAAACGGCCGAAGATCACCGAGAAGGAGCTGGACATGGCCGGTGCTCTCGTCGACCAGTTCAGCGGCGACTTCGAGCCCGAGAAGTACTCCGACGAGTACCAGGAGCAGCTGCACGAGCTCATCGAGGACAAGCTCGTGCAGGGGGAGTCCGTGGACACCGACGAGACCTTCGGCCGCGAGCGGGAGGAGCACGCCGAGAAGGAGCAGGGCGGCAAGGTCATCAGCCTGATGGACGCGCTCGAGCGCAGCCTGGAGAAGCGGGGGTCCACGGGGTCGGAGGGGTCGTCGTCGGGAGCGAAGACGTCCACCGGGACGTCGAAGAAGTCCACTGGTGGTTCGAAGAAGTCCGCCGGCGGAGCGAAGAAGTCCAACGCAGGGTCGAAGAAGTCCGCAGGAGGATCGAAGACGTCGGCAGGGACGTCGAAGACGTCCTCCTCGAAGAGCGCATCGGCCTCCGGGAAGAAGCGGAAGTCCTCGTGATCGTGAGCGCGGTGCGCCGCGCGAGGAACCCCACGTTCTTCAACCCCTGCGCTCTGCTTATGGCGCCCATAAGATAAGTTCGGGGAACACGATCACTGCCGCCCCGGCACGTCCGGGCGCGGGCAGGCGCATCCACGCACCGATCGTGTGCGCGTGGACCGGGGCGTCCGCAGATGACGCGGGATGTCCGTGATCCACCGCGCGACCCGAGGGAGGGCTGGCGTCGGCCCACCCGTTGCTCCGGCAGGTCCAGAGCTCGACGTCCAGGAGGCCCGATGTCCGACCCCGCATTCCCGACCGCATCCGCGGCCCCGTCCCTGCCCGTGGTGCCGGCCGCTCCGGCGGTCCACGTGCTGCACGACAACCCGGAGTGGATCGCCCCGTTCACCGCGGCCTTCGAGGCTGTCGGCGTGCCGCTGATCGAGTGGCCGCTCGACGGCGGGGTGCTCGATCTAGACGCCGCACCTCCCCAGGGCGTGTTCTGGTCCCGTCTGAGCGCCTCGTCCCATACCCGCGGCGCCCCGCACGCGAAGGACGTCGCACGCGGCACCCTCACCTGGCTCGAGTCCTGGGGGCGGCGCGTGGTGGGAGGCTCCCGCGTCGCCGACCTCGAGGTCTCGAAGATCCAGCAGCACGCGGCGCTGCGCCACGCGGGCTTCGACGTGCCGCGCACGATCGCCGTGCACGACCGCGACTCGCTCGCCGATGCCGCACGCACCCTGCCCGCACCGTTCATCACCAAGCACGACCAGGGCGGCAAGGGCCTGGGTGTGCGCCGCTTCGAGGATCACGAGGCATTCGAGGAGTACGTGAGGGGCGCGGACTTCGAGGAGAGCGCGGACGGGATCACCCTGCTGCAGGAGCTGCTGGTGGCCCCCGAGCCCGAGATCACGCGCGCGGAGTTCGTGGGCGGCCGCTTCGTGTACGCGGTGCGCGTGGACACCTCCGGCGGCTTCGAGCTCTGCCCGGCCGACGCCTGCGCCCTGCCCGGGACGCCGAGGCCCCCGAGCTTCCGGCTCGATCAGTCGATCACCGCGAGCACGTCCCTGATCCGGCGCTACGAGGAGCTGCTGGCGGACCTCGGGATCGAGATCGCCGGCATCGAGTTCCTCACCACGACCGATGGCCGCACCGTCACCTACGACCTCAACACGAACTCCAACTACAACCCGGCGGTCGAGCGCGAAGCGCCGACGCCCGCCGTGCGACAGGTCGCGCGCTGGTTCGGGGAGCTCCTGGACGCCGAGCGCGGCACGGTGCCGCTGGACGCCGTGCGGAGCGCCGCATGAGCGCCGCACGCAGGAGCGCCGCTCGGACCGCAACCGGGCCCGCCGCCACCGCGGCCTTCACCCAGGAGTGGACCGCATGGCACGAGGCGCACGAGAGCTCGCGCACCGAACCGCTCGGGATCCTCGCCGCCACCGGGCTGCACTGGCTGGGCCGGGCGCGACTGCGCGCGCCCGGCGTCCCGGGCGCCTGGTCCGTCGGTCCCCAGGGCCCGCTGGTCGAGCTCGCCGAGGGCGAGGTCCTCACGGCAGGCGACGAGGAGCTGCGGGGCACCCGGCAGCTCGCTCCCCTCATGCACGAGGGCACCGTCCTGCTGCGCTTCGTCGATCGGTCGGCCGGCACGGGCGACAGCGGCGCACGTGACGGCGGCGCGAGTCACGGCGGCACGCGCGAGGGCGGCGTCGACGGACTCGCCGAGGTCTCGCGGCGCGGAAGCGGCGTCATGCTGCGACCCCGCCGCGCGGACAGCCCCTACCTCGCCTCCTTCATCGGGACGAAGGCCTATCCGGCCGACCCGCAATGGGCGATCGACGCACGCTTCGTCGCCGATCCTGCGCCCGCGGCACGTCGGGTCGGGGCCGTGCTGCCGGGCATCCAGCACACCTTCTCGAGCCCGGGCCGTCTCGAGTTCGAGCGCGACGGGCGCACCCACCGCCTCACGGCCTTCGCGGGCGCTGACGGCTCTCTGACCGTCCTGTTCCGGGACGCGACCAGCGGGATCACGACCTATGCGGCGAGCAGATCGCTCACGGTCCCCGCCCCCTCGGCCGATGGCTCCGCGGTGCTCGACTTCAACCGCGCGGTGAACCTCCCCTGCGCCTACACGGACTTCTCGACCTGCCCGGTGCCGCCGCGGGAGAACACGCTCCCCTTCTGCGTGGATGCCGGGGAGAAGGTGCCCGCCGCACGCGCGAGCGCGGCGTGAGCATGGAGTGAGCATGGCGTGAGCGAGCCGTCGCTCCGGCGGCGGCCGGGGGTGTGACCCCTGCCGCCGCCGGGTGACGCTCCCCTCATATCGTGATCTAGTAGACCCTGCACGCCTACTTAGGCGAACCTGCATACTCACCTAGCTCACCCGAAGGACCGTTCTGTGACCTCGTCGCGCCCGCTCCCCCGCACCTCCTCCCACGAGCCCTCCGCCCGTCGTCCGCTCGCACGGCGCTCCCTGCTCGGGATCGCCCCGTCGGCCGCGGTCCTCGCCGCGCTCACCGCATGCGGTGCGGGCAGCCGGTCCGCCGAGGACGCGGCCTCGGACGCCGGCTCCTCCGACGGAGGCTCCGGCTCCGCGGCCGGCGGCGCGCAGGGCGCCCCGTCAGACCTGCCCGAGGGCTGGACCTGGGTGGAGGGCACAGACCTCCCCTCGGCCACGGCGACCCCGGAGCTGCCGGTCACGGTCACTGACGGCACGGGCGAGAAGGTCGAGGTCACCGACATCTCGAAGATCATCGTGGGCGGCGAGGACGTCGCCGACATCCTCGCGGCGCTGGGCCTGCAGAAGAACATCTATGCGGCCCCCACGAACTCCGTCGCCCAGGCCGCCCTCGATGCGCCCGAGCACTACGAGTTCAGCCAGAAGACCGGCGTCGAGGGCCTGCTGAGCGTCAAGGGGACCCTCTTCATCGGCAACAACGTCAAGCGGCACGGCAAGCCCGCGGCCCAGTTCCGCGAGGCCGGCGTGGACGCGGTGGTCGTGGACGACCAGCAGCCCATCGCCGACAAGATCCGCGCCGTCGCCGAGTACGTGGGGGCGAAGGACGCGGGCGAGGAGCTCGCGAGCACCGTCGAGGACCAGCTCGACCAGGCCGCGTCCGACGCGAAGGGCACCGGCATCGACGGCCTGCGCATCCTCGCGGTGACCTCGAGCGGCGCGGGCGGCGCGAACGCCGTGGTCGGCACCGGCACGGCCGCCGCAGACATCATCGAGGCCGCGGGCGCGACGAGCGTCGGCGTCGAGGAGGGCCTGCGCGGCTACTCCGTGAAGTACAGCGACGAGGGCCTGCTGGACACGAAGCCCGACGTCATCCTCGCCGGCGACGGCGATCTCGAGGAATGGGGCGGGCTCGAGGGCTTCCTCTCCGCCTTCCCGACCCTCGCGCAGACCCCCGCGGGCACCTCGAACACTTTCTTCCTCATGCCCAGCGAGCAGATCAAGGTCAGCGGCGTGGGCGTCGGCGCCGGTGCGATCGCGCTGGTGAAGGCCCTCGCCGCCGTCGCGAAGTGACCGCCGCCGAGGACACCGCCGGGTCCGCTCCCCGCCGCGCGGCGCGCGAGCGGACCCGGCGCCTGCCGCTCGCGATCGGCCTCCCGATCGGCGGGGCGGTGCTGCTGGTCGCGATCGTGGTCTCGATCGGGACGGGGCCCATCCAGCTCAGTCCGAGCACGGTCCTCGGCGTGGTCTGGCACGAGATCCTCGGGCAGGGCGCCGCGCGTCCGCCGCTCGAGACCACCGTGGTGATGGACCTGCGCATGCCGCGCGTGCTGTTCGGGGCGCTCTCCGGAGCGGCGCTCGCGGTCTCGGGCGCGGCGCTGCAGAGCCTGTTCCGCAACCCGCTGGCCGATCCCGGCATCATCGGCGTCAGCGGCGGAGCCTCGACCGGAGCGGTCGCCGCGATCGTGCTGCTTCCGCCCCTGACCGGGGCGGCCGTCGCCTGGGTGGTGCCCGCCGCGGCCTTCGCGGGCGGCATCCTCGCGACCACCCTGATCTACGCGCTCGCCCGGCCGGGCATGGACTCCGGCACCGCGCGCCTGCTGCTGGTGGGCATCGCGATCGGCTCCGCCTTCGCGGCGATCACCGGGTTCCTCACGTTCGCGGCCGACGACGACGATCTGCAGACCGTGGTGTTCTGGCAGATGGGCTCGCTGGGCGATCTGGACTGGATGAAGCTCGCGATCGGCACGCCCGTGATCCTCGTCGGCGTGGTGGTGATGATCCTGCTCTCGCGACGCCTGGACCTGCTCACGCTCGGCGACCGTCAGGCCCACCATCTGGGCCTCGACGTGTCCACGACACGCAAGATCGTCATCGGGACCACCGCCCTGCTGACGGGCACGAGCGTCGCCTTCGCGGGCACGATCGGCTTCATCGGCCTCGTCGTCCCGCACATCGTGCGCCTCATCTGCGGCCCCGCGCACCGCGGGGTGCTGCCGATGTCGGCGGTGATCGGCGCGCTGCTGATCGTCGTCGCGGACACGCTCTCGCGCACCGTGGCCCCTCCCGCCGAGGTGCCGATCGGCCTGTTCACGGCGATCATGGGCGCCCCGTTCTTCCTCATGCTCGTGCTGCGCTCGCGGACGGTGCGGCTGTGAGCGCGCGGACGGGGGCTCGCGTCGGCGCCGCGGCGGCCGGCAGGTCCGCGGTCGGCACACCCGCGGCCGGCACTCCCTCGAGCGAGCCGTGGATCCGCGTCGAGCAGGCCGGCTTCGCCATCGGGGGCGCGATGCTGCTGCGGGACGTCGAGTTCTCGGCGAGCGGAGGCGAGGTCGTCGCGCTCGTCGGCCCCAACGGCGCCGGGAAGTCGACGCTCCTCTCCCTGCTCTCGGGCGATCAGCGGCCGACGAGCGGCCAGGTGCTCCTGGACGGCACGCCGACGGCGGACTGGCCGGCCAAGGCCCTGGCCCGGCGCCGTTCGGTGATGACCCAGCACCACAGCCAGGCCTTCTCCTTCACCGTGCGCGAGGCCGCGGCGATGGGCCGCGCCCCGCATCCCGTCGGCCCGGAGGACGACGCCCTCATCGAGCGCTGCCTGCTCGAGGCGGACGTCGACGCCCTCGCCGGGCGCGATGTCACGACGCTCTCGGGCGGCGAGCTCGCGCGGACCGTCTTCGCCCGCGTCCTCGCCCAGGACGCGCAGGTGGTGCTGCTCGACGAGCCCACGGCCGCTCTGGACCTCCATCACCAGGAGGTGCTCATGGCCCGGGCGGGCGAGCTCGCGCAGGAGGGCCGCTGCGTGCTCGTGGTCCTCCATGACCTCACGCTCGCCGCACGCTGCAGCGATCGCATCGCCATGTTCGACGGCGGGCGCCTGGTCGCGCTCGGCCGCCCCGAGGACGTGCTCACCCCCGACCGGATCCGCGAGGTCTACCGCCACGAGGTCGCCGTGCTCGAGCATCCGACCTCCGGTCGGCCCCTGGTGGTGCCGCTGTGAACGCGCAGGAGCCGACGCGACGTCCCGCCGGAGCCGCCGGAGCCGTGCAGCCCTCCGATCTCGCGGCCCTGCTGTCCGGGCCCCGGTGGGAGCCGCTCCCGAGGCCGACGGACGCACCCGTCCAGCGCGTGCGCGTCATGCGGGCCGAGCACGAGCAGCATCGCGCGGCGTCCGCGCCCGGCGGCGCGGCCGTCGAGGTCCTCGCTCGCGAGGATGATCGCGCGATCGTGCGCCTGCAGCACCGAGCGCCCGGCGCACGCGCGGTGGCCGTGCAGATCAACGGCTGGTGGCACCCCGATCCGCCCGACGGCCTCGATCTCGTCGCGCAGGGGGACGGGTGGTTCACGGGCGCTCTCTCCGTTCCCGGGGACCTCTGCGCCACGATCGCCTTCCTCGAGCACCACGGGGACGGCGGAGCACCTGCCGACCCGCCGTGGTGGAGCGAGGGCCTCAAGGGGAAGCGTCCGGCGGGGCCGGCGCGCCCGCAGGCGCGACCGCAGGCACGTCCCGGCGGATCCCTGGTCCTGGACCTGGTCCGCGACCGGGTCGTCGCCTCGCACGCAGCCTCCAGCGTCCCGGTGCACGAGCTGGCGAGCGCCGAGGGTGAGCCGCGCGCCCACTGGTGCGCGATCGGCGAGGACGGCGGGAACGTCGAGGATGACGAGGAGGGCGGGGACGGCGCGCTCCCGCGGTCGGATCTGCCCCTGCTCGTCGTCACCGACGGGGAGGCGCATCTCGATCGCCTGGACACCCCGGGCGTGCTCGCCGAGGCCGTCCGGGCCGGCGAGCTGCCGCCGCTGTGCGCCGTGTTCATCGACGCGTGGCCCGAGCGCGCCCGGGACCTGGGCGTGCCCGGCGGGCAGGCCGCATGGATCGCGGACACCCTGGTGCCGCGCCTGCGCCCCACTCCCGATCCGCGGCGCACCGTGGTCACCGGGTCGAGTTTCGGGGGTCTGACCTCACTCTTCGCCCTCGCTCGGGCGCCGCACAGGATCGGCGCCGTGATCGCGCAGTCGGTCTCGCTCTGGCGCTATCCCCACCTGGCGCTCGCTGCACCCCTGCGCGCAGCGCTGCTCAGCGAGGCCCCCGGGAGTGTGCGCATCCGCCTCCACGCCGGGCACTTCGAGGGGACGATGGGCGCGGCGGCGCGCGAGCTCGCGGACGCCGTGTCCGACGCGACCGGCGCCACGATCCCCGTGCGCCTGCATCGAGGGGGTCACGACTGGGCCTGGTGGCAGCCCGCGATGGTCGAGGAGCTCGCCGCCCTGCTCGCGCCCGCCCGCCCCTGACCTCGTCCGATCGCGACTGATCGCGCCCGCGGCGCCGCGTGGTCGCGCGGCCCGCGCGCGGGGCCGGTCGCACTACCATGGCCGCTCGTCCGTTTCCCGGAAGAAGGAGTCCCGTGACCGCCGCAGCCCTCTCCCCCCGGCACCCTGTCCTCGCCGATGCCCTGAACCGACATCGCTCGCTGGGGGTCGATGCCGCGCTGGTCGTCGCCGGTGCCGCGATCGTCGCCCTGCTGGCCCAGGTCGAGATCCCGCTGCCCGTCGTGCCGATCACGGGCCAGACCCTGGGTGTGCTCCTCGTGGGCGCGGCACTGGGCGCGCGCCGCGGCGCTGCCGCCCTGACCGCCTACATGGTCGCCGGCCTCGCCGGGGCGCCGGTGTTCGCCGGCTTCAGCGGCTCCCTCGCCGCGGTGATGACCCCGAGCTTCGGGTTCGTCCTGGGCTTCATCCCCGCCGCGTACCTCGCGGGCTGGTTCGCCGAGCGCTCGTGGGACCGCCGCTCCTGGAAGGCCTTCGCCGGCTTCGCCGCCGCGAGCGCCGTGCCCTTCCTCGTGGGCGTGCCCTACATGGCCTGGATCCTGAACGCCGTGATGGGCGCGGGCGCCGACCTCGGCCAGATCCTGGCCCTGGGCGTCACGCCCTTCATCGCGGGCGGCGTCGTGAAGGCCGCGATCGCCGCGGTCGCGATCCCGCTCGCCTGGCGCGGCGTGCGTGCGATCGACCGTTCGCAGCGCGACTGATCATCTCCGCGCCGCGGCTCTGCGGCGCGCCGGATTCCGAGGCCCCGCGGGTTCGCCCGCGGGGCCTCGTGCGTCCCACCACCACGCCGCTTGTTGATAACCTTTCCCGACAAGGGGCGGGTGCGCCGATCCGCACCACCCGCCCCACTCCGTCCGCCCCACACCTGGAGGATGCCCGTGCCCGTCGGCCCGTCGGCGCCGCAGCCCGTACCCGTGATCGCCCTGACCGGGCACCTCGGGGCGGGGAAGACGACGGTGCTCAACGCGCTGCTGGCGGCGCCCGGCGCGCGCCTCGGGGTGATCGTCAACGACATCGGCGAGATCAACGTGGATGCGGCGATGGTCACCGGCCAGGCCGACGACGCCGCTTCCATCGCCGGAGGCTGCCTGTGCTGCCTGCCGGACTCGACGCCGCTGGACGATGCGCTGGAGAGCCTGTCCCGACCCCGCCTGGCCCTCGATGCCATCGTCATCGAGGCGAGCGGGGCCGCCGAGCCGCTCGCTCTGGGGCGCATGATCCGCTTCTCCTCCGCCGAGCGCACGCGGCTGGCGGGCGTGGTCGAGGTGGTCGACGCCGAGACGTGCTTCCAGACCGTCGACCCCGGTGGCGACGGACCGCACCCGCGCCCCGCCCCCGCCCGGTACGCCGCCCCTACGCTCGTGCTCGTCACCAAGACCGACCTGCTGCCCGCGCAGCTCGCCGCACGACGGATCGAGGCGATCACGGCCCGCGTCCGCGAACGGAGCGAGGACGCACAGGTCCTGGCCATCCCCCACGGAGGGCTCGATCCGGCGCTGCTCGTGGACGTCGCCCGGACGGAGGACCCGCCGGGCCAGCTGCCGCTCGCGGCGCTCGCGCGGGAGGAGCACGACCGGCATATCCACGAGCACGCGGATGCCGTCACGGTGCACGCCCGGGGCCCGGTGGAGCCGTCGGCCCTGGCCGATCTGCTCGAGGAGCCGCCTGAGGGGGTCTTCCGTCTCAAGGGCATCATCGCCGTCGCCGGACCCCGCGGGCGGCGGCGCTTCGCACTGAACCTCGTGGGCCGACGGATGCATGTGGCGACGGCGCCGGCGCGGGCGGAGGCGCAGGCGGAGAGCGTGCATCCCGAAGGGCTGGTCGCGATCGGCATGCACCTCGACGAGGCAGCGGTCCGCGGCCGGCTCGTCGCAGCGCTCGCGCCGTGCGAGCATCCCAGCGCCGCAGGCATGCGCCGTCTGCTGCGGTTGAAGCGGCTCAGCGCCTGAGCGAACCAGACGACGGACGGCGCAGGGAGAGGCCCGAGGAGGTGCCGCACGACCGGCCCGCGCGGCGGCGGCGCGCGGGCCACCCGCGGGCACGGCTCCTCCTCGGCACGCCGACCAGCGCGCGGGAAGTCCCAGGCAGGAGGGTGTGACCTGCGTAGCATGGCCGGATGATCCTCACCCCCGGAGGCGGGCCCGACGGCGGCCCCACCAGTCGCGACGCCGCAGGTTTCCTCGCCCCCGAGGCGGTGCGTGCGCAGTTCCCGGCAGGCGAGCGCAGCGAGGCTCCCTTCCCGTTCACCGACCGCGCCCTCGACCCCGTGCTCCACGTGATCGCACCCGGCGAGCGCCTGCACGTCTTCGTGTATCCGGAGCTCGACGACGCCCTCACCTGGGGCGCGACGCATGCGGCGGTGGACCTGGAGCTCTCCGACGGCACCCGCCTCTCCGAGCTCGGCGCGCCCGACCAGTACGGAACGGCGATCGACGCCGCCGCCCAGGGCGCGGCGAAGATCCTGTACGCCGACCAGTGGAACGACGTGCAGGTCGACCTCTCCCCCGCCGTCGGCCGCACGATCGTCGGCGTCGTGGTCGTGGCCGACCCGCCCGCCGCATCCGCCGAGGCCGCGGCGGGCACCGAGAGCGAGGCCGTGGCCGCGGGCAGGGCCGACGATCCGCCCGCGCCCGCCCTCACCGCCTGGTTCGACCCGCCGCGCATCGAGCCGATCCCCGCCGACCCGCCCGTGGACGATCCCGTGGCCTGGGTGGACACCCGCCGCGGCACGAACGCCTCGGGCGACTTCTCGCGCGGGAACAACCTGCCGATCACCGCCTGGCCGAACGGCTTCGCGTTCTTCACGCCGATGACCGATGCGCGTTCCCTGCGATGGCCGTACCAGTACCAGCGCGCGAACGACGCGCAGAACCGTCCGCGCCTGCAGGGGCTCGCCGTCTCCCACCAGCCGAGCCCGTGGATGGGCGACCGCAATCAGCTGATCATGATGCCGCTGACGGGGCCCGACGCGACTCCCGCCGGGCGCTCTCGCGCCTTCACCCACGAGGACGAGACCGCCCTGCCCGACCTCTATGCGGTCACCCTCGAGGACGGCACGCGGCTGCGCCTCGCCCCGAGCGACCACGGCGCCGTGCTCGAGCTGACCTTCCCCGAGGCGGGTCGCCGCCGCGCCCTGCTCCTCGAGGGGGCCGACGAGAACACGCGTCTCGATCTCGCGGGCGCGGTGTTCGACGGAACCTTCACTGGCTGGGTCGACAACGGCACCGACGGCGAGGAGCGCTCGGCGGGGCGCTCGCGGATGTTCGTCGCCGGAACCCTCGACCCGCTGCCCGAGCACGTCGGCCCCGCCGGCGGTGACCTCGCGAGCGCGCGCGTCGCGACCTTCGCCGACGAGGTCCGCACGGTGACCGTGCACCTGGCGACAAGCTTCATCGGTGTCGAGCAGGCCCGCCACACCCTCGACCTCGAGCTCGCGGGCCGCGACCTGCGCACGATCCGGCGCGGCGCCCACGCGGCGTGGTCCGAGCGGCTCGGGGTGATCAGCGTCGAGGGCGCGACGGCCCCGCAGCGCCGCACCCTGTACGGGAGCCTCTATCGCCTGAACCTCTACCCGAACTCCCACCACGAGAACACGGGCTCGGCCCGCGATCCCCGACCGATGCATGCCTCTCCGGTGGCGCCCACGGGCGGCGAGGTCACTGACACGCGCACGAACGCCCAGGTCATTCCCGGTGAGCTGTTCGTCAATCATGGCTTCTGGGACACCTACCGCACCTGCTGGCCGGCCTTCGCGCTGCTGTACCCGCAGCTCGCGGCACGGCTCGTCGACGGCTTCGTCCAGCACTATCGGGAGGGCGGCTGGATCCCGCGCTGGTCCTCACCCGGGTATGCGGACTGCATGACCGGCACGAGCTCCGACGTCGCCTTCGCCGACGTGCAGGTCAAGGGCATCGCCCTGCGCGATCCGCTCGCGACCTACGAGGCGGGCCTGCGCAATGCGACCGTCGCCTCCCCGGATCCGCTGGTGGGCCGCAAGGGCGCGGAGCGGGCGATGTTCACCGGGTACGTCGACACCGACACCCCTGAGTCCGTCTCCTGGACTCTCGAGGCGCACATCAACGACCAGGGTCTCGCCCACCAGGCGAGGCTCCTCGCTGAGACCCTCGAGGCCCCCGAGGGCCCCGGGGCGCACGAACTGTCCCAACAGCGGCGCCGTGAGCTGCGCGAGGAGGCGGACTACCTCGAGGCGCGCAGCGCCGGCTTTGCTCTGCTGTTCGATCCGGCGATCGGCTTCTTCCAGGGGCGACGGGCCGACGGCGCCTTCGCGCAGGCCCCCGAGCAGTTCGACCCTCGCGACTGGGGCGGCGACTTCACGGAGACCGACGGGTGGAACTTCGCCTTCCACGTCCCGCACGACGGCGAGGGCCTGGCCGCGCTCTACGGAGGCCGCGAGCAGCTGCGCGCGAAGCTCGAGGAGTTCTTCGCGACGCCCGAGACGGGCGGGCGCCCCGGCACCTACGGCGGCATCATCCACGAGATGCTCGAGGCGCGAGCGGTGCGGATGGGCCAGTTCGGCATGTCCAACCAGCCCAGCCATCACATCCCGTTCCTGTTCCACCATGCAGGCGCTCCCCATCGCGCGCAGGAGGTGGTGCGGGAAGGGCACCGGCGCCTGTTCACCGGTGAGCAGATCGGACAGGGATACCCGGGGGACGAGGACAACGGCGAGATGAGCGCCTGGTGGCTGCTCACGGCGCTCGGCCTCTACCCGCTGCAGCTCGGCACCGACGTGTACCACCTGGTCGCGCCGCTGTTCGATGTCGCGCACGTGCGACCGCTGGGCGGCGAGGAGTTCACGATCCGCGTCGAGGACCAGGCGATCGACCACCCATACATCCAGGCGGTGCGGCGCGAGGGCACGCTGCGCTCGACCTCCTTCCTGCGCCACGACGACCTGCGCGGGGAGATCCGCGTGCAGCTGGGAGACGAGCCGGGACCGGCCGATGAGCCTCCCGCCTCCCCGACGCCGCCCGGCGAGGCCCCGCGCCCTCTCGTCGATCTGCTCGCCCGGGACCCGGAGGATCCGCTGGTGGACGACGACTCCCGCACCGAGGCCGTCCTCGAGCCCGTGGACGGCCGGGTCGTCATCGACCTGCCCGCGCCCTCGAAGGAGGAATCGCCGAGCCCTCGCGGACGCATCACGGACACGGACACGGACACGGACACGGACACGAGCGTGGGGACAGGGTCGGGCACGGCTGAGAAGTCCACCCCGGAGGCCGTCTTCCTGACGCTGACCTCCGGCTCCGAGGAGGGGCGCGACCCCCTCTCCTGGCGTCTCGAGGAGCTGGGTGACGACGGCTCCTGGGCGGTGCTGGACGAGCGCACGGACGAGGTCTTCCGCTGGCGCCGTCAGACCCGCCCCTTCCGCATCGCGGGCCCCTTCGTCCGCGAGCGCGCGCACCGGCTCGTCCTCGGCGCCGGCGACTGCCCGATCCGCCTCGCGCAGATCGAGCTGCTCGTCCGCGGGTGACGCGGTGGGGGACCCGAGAGCCTCCCGATCCTCCGGTGCGGGAGGTGCGGACGTGACCGTCCGTGCCGCCCGCACCGTCCACGTCGCGCACCCCGACCGAGCAAGTCACCTCGTTCCGACACTCCCTTCGCGAAAGTAATTTTTCAGCACGGACCTGCGGTGATGTCCGAAACGTCGAGATGCGGGGTTGACGAAGGCAAAATCGAAGTAAAGGGTTGGCCATGTTCATGGCGCAGCGCCGCACCCGAAGCACACCGCGGCACGGCCGACATCTCTTCCCCATTCCTGGAGAGGGACCACCATGTCCACCGAACGCACCACTCACCGCCCCATCGCACGAAGCACCCTTCTGCGCTCCGGCCTCGCCATGGGCGTCGCCGCCGTCGGCAGCGGGGCCGTCGGGACCCTCACCGCCGACGCCGCAGGGCCGGCGGAGCCGGCCGCGAACGTCCAGCTCCCGGCGTCCTGGAAGGGCACCGTCCTCGCAGGGGACCTCCCCTCCGAGCAGGACGGTTACATCGCGAGCTTCACGACGCTCTACGGCGATGGCCCCCAGAAGCAGGTCAGCGCGAAGCGCATCGCCCAGGCCGACGGCATCGTGAACTTCATGCCGAAGGGCACCGACACCCAGGGCGAGGGCTTCACCCCGCACGTCTCGGGTCCGGCCCGCCTGGACGGCGGACCGGTCACCCTCCTGCTGCTCGGCGACAAGGGCACCGAGACCTGGGCCGAGGTCCAGCTGGTGCGCACCGCGAATCCCGGCGCCCGCGCCCTGCTGCTGCACGTGCTCGGCACGAGCGGCTGGTCGATCGCCCTGCCCGAGCAGACGCCGATCGTGGGCGACCTCGTCCAGGTGGAGTCGCCCGGACTGACCCGCAAGAAGGACGCCCGCATCGCCCTCGCGGACGGCGTCGGGATGAGCTTCCATCCCGACGGCGACAATCCCGCTCGCATGGACGGTGTGCAGGTCCTGGACGGCGGGCAGCACATCAGCGGCGGCGTGAGCCACCCCGTGAACGGGGAACGCGTGCACCACCACTGGTACGGCGCGGCCGTCGGCGGCGACGGCGGCTGGTTCTATCTGTGCGCCCAGCTGCCCGACAAGAGCTGAGCCGCACCCCCAGAGCGTGCGGGCTCCCGACCCCGGGGGCCCGCGCGCTCTGCTGCGGACCCCACCGTCGGACACCCGCTGACCGCCATCGGGGCATCTGTCCGACACGTCATGACGCAAGTCCGTTCGATACGACACGCCGGTCACGGAACTAATTTCGTAGCCATGGCCTGCGGCGATGCAGATTCCGCCGACGGCCAGGTTGACGTGAGTCAAGCGCTGGTAAAGGGTTGGTCATGCTTGCAGCACGGGTCCCCTCGCGGTCCGGCTCTCGGATCCATCCCCACGACAGGAGAGGCATGGTCATGCCCACCGATCTCAGCACGCGCACCATCTCCCGCAGCACGCTGCTCCGCTCCGGACTCGCCCTCGCGGGCGGAGCCCTGGGCGCCACGGTCCTCGGCAGCGGCCCGCTCGGCACACCGGACGCCGCGGCCGTCGCATCGGGCGCGGGAGCCTCCACCGCTCCGGCGAAGACCTCGTCGGCCGTCCGCCTGCCGGCGAGCTGGAAGGGGACCGTCTTCACCCAGCCCCTGCCCGCGAAGAGCGACGGCTACATCGCGAGCCACACGGTGCTCCACGGCGAGGGCGCCATCACGTCGCTGAGCGCGAAGAGGATCGCGCAGGCGGACGGTATCTCGAACTTCCTCCCCTACGGCGAGTACGAGCAGATCGAGCGCTTCACCCCGCACGTCGCCGGAGCCGCCCGTCTGGACGGCGGTCCCGTGCGGATCCGCTTCGTCGGGAACAAGGGCAGGAGGATCACCGCCGAGGTGCACCTGGTGCGCACGGCGGACCCGAAGTCTCCGGGGCTGCTGCTGCATGTGCTCGGCAAGAGCGCGTCGTCGATCGCGCTGCCCCCGAGGACCGCCGTCGTCTGGGACGCCCCCGCCCTCTCCTCCCCTTCGAAGCTGAAGACAGCAGGAGTCCGTGAGCTCCTCGAGCAGGGCGTCGGGTTCAGCTTCGGCGAGGAGGGCCCGAACCCGGCGCACTCGACCCGGGCGAGCGTGCTCGACGGCGGACGGCACGTGGTGGGCGAGGTGAGCGTCTCATCGCACGGTTCCCGGACGGCGCACCGCTGGTACGGCACCGCAGTGCGCGCCGACGGAGGCTGGAGCTACCTGGTCGCCGAGCTGCCCGAGAAGAGCTGACGGCCCCGCCGCCGGCCGCCGAGGCACCAGCGCGCCCGGCCCATGATCGTCGCGCCCGGTTCCTGCCCACCGTCGGGGGGCGAGAGGGAGGAGCCGGGCGCGACTCTTCCCGCGGCGTCCCCTTACGCAGAAGTAAGCTCGTTTCGCCACGCCGATTGCAAAAGAAATTTCTCACCTGCGGCCTGCAGGTTCCCTCCACGGTCCCGATCCACCCCTTGACGCCCGGTCAAGCATTGGTAAAGCCTGAGTCATGCACAGGGCGGGTCCCCGGGACCGAGGATCTGCCGCACCGGAGTCGGAGACCGAGGAGTGGTTCTCGATGACCACCGTCCGCAGCACGCGACACAGCACCACGCGATCCAGCACCACGGGCCACAGCGGCACGCGATCCGCCATCACGCGGGGCACGTTCCTGCGCTCCGCCGTCGTGGCGACCGGCGGCCTGGTGGGCCTGGGCGGCCTCACGGCCTCGGCCCACGCCGCAGCGCCCGCCGACGCCGCCCCCGCCGGCGAGACCGGCGACATCGAGTTCCCGGAGTCCTGGGAGGACACGGTGTTCTTCGAACCCCTCCCCTCCGAGGACAAGGGCTACATCGCGAGCTTCACGACGCTGTACGGCCATACGCCCGTGGACCTCACGAAGAAGCAGCTCGAGGAGGTCGACGGCATCGCGAACTTCCGCGCCTACGGCGACGACGACGGGGACGGCCCCTCCTACACGCCGTCGGCGAGCACAGGCGCCTCCATCGGCGGCGACCCCGTCGAGATCATCTTCACCGGGTCCGACAACTCCGAGTTGATCGCCGAGGCCCACTACGTGCTCGGCACCGATCCGGAGAATCCCGGGATCCTGCTGCACGTGCTCGGCGAGAAGCACTGGTCGATCCGCCTGCCCGAGCACACCGACTTCGCCTGGGACCTGGTCCAGGTCGACTCGCCCGCGCTGGTCACCCAGGACGATGCGGAGCAGGCGCTCTGGAACGCGGTCTCCATGGGATACGCCCAGGAGGACGACGGCACCTTCGAGACGAGGATCGAGCACGTGAAGATCGTCGACGGCGGGGACGGCATCTCCGGCTGGACCCTCACCGACGGCGCCACGGACCCCGAGTGGACCTTCTGGTACGGGACCGCGATCGGCGGCGACGGCGGCTGGTCGTACCTGTTCGGCAAGGTCCGCACGGACGGGGCGATGCACTGAGCGCACCGCTCGGCCAGCACTGATCTTCCGACCGGCATCGAGGGGGACTGCCGATCTCGGAAGCGGAGCGGCCCCGCCGCCCATCACGGGCGGCGGGGCCGCTTCCTGTCTCGCGCACGATGTCGCAAGACAGCCGCGGACGAGGTCCTCAGACACCACGAGCGCGGAGGGAGCGGGATTCGAACCCGCGGTACAGGGTCACTGCACAGTGGTTTTCAAGACCACCACATTCGGCCGCTCTGTCATCCCTCCCGGCGGCGGGCCCACGGGCCTCGCCGCCAGGAAACCCTATCGGATACCGGTGGCGAGGCCGGACCGTCGTCCCGGGGCCCGTCGAGCACGGGCTTCACGCCGGCATCGGGCCGGCGCCGGGCCGACGCCTCAGGCCGCCGCCGGCTCCTGCTGCGCGTCGCGCCGGCTCGGCCCGCCCTTGTGGGCGTGCCCTCCCGTGCGGTGGTGGCCGAGGATGATCAGGAGGAGCCCCACGACCACCCAACCGCCCAGGACCAGCCAGGGCTGCACCAGGCTCGCATCGGGGAAGTAGGAGAGGTCGCGCACCAGGGTTCCGGTCGCGCCGGGCACGAAGAGCTGACCGATCTCGCCGAAGGGCCCGGGCAGGAACTCCTTCGGGGACTGCGCGCCGGAGATCGGGTTGCCGATGAGCATCGTGATCAGCGCGCCGACACCGATGCCCGCACCGCCGATCAGACTGTTCAGCCCCACGATGAGGCCCACGGTGCCGGCGAGGCTCAGCGTGACGGCAGCCCAGAGCTCGAAGGCGGGGGCCGGCGCGAACCCGAACCAGGCGTCGAGGATGAGCACCATCGCCAGCCCGCCGACCACGGCGTACACCACGACGCCCAGCAGTCGACGCCAGCTCCCCTTGAGCCCGAAGGACATGAGGGAGCCGCCCACGATGCCGCCGATGGTCAGCGGCAGGGAGGCCACGGCGAGGCCCGCGCCCTGGGGGTCGTCGTCGGAGAGCGGCACCACGTCGGTGATCGTCGGACCCTGGAGACCCGCCTGCGCGGCGCCGATGATCGACCCGAGCTGCTTCTGCATCTGCTCCTGCATGGCCGAGGGGTCGCTCCCCTGCTGCGCCTGCTGGTCGCCGGACTGCTGGGACGATCCGTCGGTCGTCTTCTCCTGCGCCTGGGAGAGCCCGGCTTGCGTCTGCGCGGCGACGATGCTGCGTCCGGTCTGGCCGAGCATCGTGGAGACGGAGGTGTTCGCGGCCGATGCGGTGAGCACCTCGAGCTTGTCGTCCTCGGAGGCGGGCAGCACGAAGGCGCCGTAGGCCTCGCGCTCCTTGATGTGCGTCACCGCGTCGGAGCGGTCGCCCACCCGTGTGAACTCGAAGGGAAGATCCTGTCCGTTCTTCTCCGCGGCATCACCGACGGCCTGCGTGAAGTCCTCGAAGTCGGACTGGGAGGCGACCACGTCGACCGTGACGTCCTTGGCCTTCGACTCGTAGGTGGGCCACAGGAAGGCCAGCAGCACCACGGTGATCAGGGCGGAGGCGATGAGCCCGAGGCCTACGGCCTTCCCCCAGGGCGTGGGGGCGGGCTTGGAAGGTGCGTCGCCGGAGCTCGCAGCGGCGGCAGAGGGCGTCGCGGCGGCAGAGGCCGCGGGCGCGGTGGGCAGTGCGCCGGGCGCGACCCCGTCATGGTCCGAGGAAGTCTGCGACGAGGCCGACGACGGCTCCGGCGCGCGGTGGGTCCCCTCCTCGTGCTGCTGCGCGGCGGCGTCACGCTGCTGCTGCGCCGACACGTCCTTGCGGTGCGTGTGCTCCTGAGCCATCCATCTCCCCTGATCTGCTGTCGAACGGCCGACTCCGGACAGCGGGTTCCGGGCGGATCGTTCTTCGAATGAACGTTCTGAGTATGAGGTCTGCCCCGCAGACACACAACCAGAACGAGCGTTCTCTATGATGGGCATCATGCCGAGGATCACCGAGGAGCGCCGTGCCGCCCAGAGAGCACGGATCGTCGACGCGATGCGGGACGCCGTCCGCGAGAAGGGCATCAGCTCGGTCTCGATGTCCGAGGTCATCGAGCGTTCGGGACTCTCCGCCGGGGCGATCTACGGGTACTTCCCCTCCAAGGACGACATCCTGCTCGCCGTCGCCGAGGGCCTCGCGGCCGATCGCCGCACCGAGCTCGAGCGCGTGATCGCGTCTTCCCCGATCCCGCCGCCCTCGCAGGTGCTGCGCCTGCTGCTGACGACGATCCCGGAGTTCGCCCGCGACGGCACCCTGGTGCTGCAGGTGTGGGCCGAGGCGGCGCGCGACCCTCGCGTGCGCGAGGTCTTCGTGGGCGTCCTCTCCACGCTGCAGACCACCATGGAGGAGTATCTGACCTCCTGGTTCACCCAGGAGCAGCGCGCGGATCCGACGGCAGACGCGCGCGCCTCGACGCGGGTGATGGCCGCTCTCGTCCAGGGCTTCCTGGCGCAGTCCGCGCTACTCGAGCAGGCCGATGCCGTCGCGTTCTCGCGCGGCGTCGCCGCACTCCTCGGCGAGGAGCTGACGGAGGCGGACTGATCAGACTCGCGAATCCGTCACCTTGTCGTCCCGCAGCCCCTCGGCCCCGCAGCCCGTTCAGCTCTGCAGTCCTCGCGCTCTCAGCACAGCAGACGCGCGTGCTTCTCCCCGATGGCCGCGACGGCCAGCGCCCGCGCATAGCCCGCCTGGTCCAGCAGGTGCAGACGGTCCCCGCCCTCGCGCTTCTCCCCGTCGTAGAGGTCCGTGCCGGGATCGCGGCGCGACCACAGACGATCGGCAAAGGCCTGGGCGATCGCGCGGCCGGGGATGCGGTCGCCGACCACGGCCTGCGCCATCACCAGGTTCGTGGTGAGGATCGCGGCGAACTGCAGGGGCTGATCGTCCAGGCCGCCGCCGTCCTCGAAGGGCGCGTATCGGCGCACGACCGCATCGGCGAGGTCGATGGCCCGGTCGCGGTGGGCCCGTCGCCCGGTGATCTCGAAGAGGAGGGCCTCGGTGCCCAGCGGCACCCCCTGGTTGTAGCTCCAGAAGGTCCTGTCGATCGTGCCGTCGGGCGCGATGTTGTCCCAGAACAGCCCCTCGTCGGCCAGCAGGGTCCCCCGGGCCCAGGACACCCAGCGCTGCGCGTCGCGGAGCATGGTCGAGTCCCCCGTGATCTGGTGCAGTCGCAGGGCGAGCTTCGCCGAGGGGACGGTGGAGACGGTGTTGCGACCGCTCTCGTCGCCGGCCTGGGTCCAGAAGATGCCACCGGGGCTCGGGGCGTCGGGGTCGGTGTCCTCCCCCGAGCGCAGCAGCTCGAGGATCGCTCGCGCCCGCTCCAGGTTCCCGCGCCTGTCGCCGGCGATCAGATGCTCCTCGACGTCCTGCAGGCCCACCCAGGCGTTGTCGTCGTAGTACATGTCCCCGTGCGGACCCTGTTCCCGATCACAGGCGGCGGTGCATCCGGGCAGGCCCGTCTCGCCGCCCGCCGCGTACCAGTAGGCCTGCTGGGCGTCCTCGAGCGCACTGCGGAACCGGCGGTCCTGCGCGGGTTCGGAGGCGAGGGCGTAGGAGAGCTCGCAGGCTGCCGAGCGGGCCTGGGACAGCGGCCAGCAGTAGGAGCAGTCGGGATCCCCGTCGCGGCGTGGGTAGAGCTCGGAGAGCATCGGGCTGGGCGCGGGGAGCGAGAAGTTCAGCTGCAGCGCGCGGACCGCACGGCGTGCGCGCCGACGGCGCTGGGCCGTCGAGAGGCGATCCCCGGATCTCTCCGGCCGATGCGGCGAGGCAGGGGCTGCACCGCCCGTCGTGGCAGCACCGCCCGTCGGGGCCGCGACCGCCGCCGCGGCCGGCAGCAGGGCGCCCGCGCACACCGCGGCTCCCAGCAGTGCACGGCGGCCCGGCTGGCGACCCGGACGGCCGCCCGCACCGGCGGGCTCCACGGCTCGGGGATCGTGCGGGGCGGGGTCGAAGGTCTGATCTGCCACGGCGGACTCCTCATCGAGTGCGCGGCGCACGGCCGGGCGCCGCATCGCCGCTCACGCTAGCGACCCGTCGGCCCGAGGTCCCGGCTTCACGGGAACCGTTCCGATTCGTACCGATACGCGGGGGCTCGGATCGGAGGGCGCAGGCAGGCCGACTTCCCGATGCCCGGCGTCGGCCGATGCCGCGGCCGCCGCGTACCGTGGATCCCATGCGCGCGATCACGATCACCGAGGACCACCGCCTCCAGCTCAGCGATATCCCCGAGCCCGAGCCCGCCGACGGCGAGATCCTCGTGGACGTCGTCGCGGCCGGTGTGAACCGCGCCGACCTCGCGCAGACCGCCGGGAACTACCCGCCCCCTCCCGGGGCCTCGGAGATCCCCGGCCTCGAGGTCTCCGGTCGCCGCCGGGACACCGGGGAGGAGGTCGTCGCGCTGCTGGCCGGCGGCGGATACGCCGAGGTCGTCGCGGTGCCCGAGGCGCAGGTGCTGCCCGCCCCGTCGGCCCTGGAGCTGCACGACGCCGCCGGTCTCATCGAGGTCGCGGCGACCGTCGTCTCGAACCTCGTCATCGAGGCGGACCTGCGCCCCGGAGGCCGCACGGACAACCCGTGGCCGCGACTGCAGGGCGAGCCCGCTCCCGGCCCGCAGACCCTGCTGGTCCACGGCGGCACCGGCGGCATCGGCTCGTTCGCGATCCAGTTCGCCCACGCGCTCGGCGCGCGGGTGCTCACGACCGTCGGGTCCGACGAGGCCGTGCGCACGGCGCAGGAGCTCGGCGCGGACCTCGCCTGGAACCGGCACACGACCGATGTCCCCGCCGCGGTGGGCGAGGCCGGCGGGGCCGACGTGATCCTCGACGTCGTCGGCGGGCCGACCCTCCGCGACAACGTCGGGATGCTGCGCGAGCACGGCCGTCTCGTCGTGATCGGCACGATCGGCGGGCCCCGCGGCGAGCTCGACCTCGGCGCCCTGATGGGCCGACGGGCGCGCGTCATCGGCACCACGCTGCGCTCGCGCCCGGTCGCGGAGAAGCACCTCATCGTGCAGCTCACCCGAGAGCTCGTGTGGCCGATGCTCGAGGACGGCTCCGTGCATCTCCCGATCCAGGCCCGCTTCCCCCTCGCCGACGCGGCGCAGGCGCACACGATCCTGCAGGAGGGCGGGCACCTGGGCAAGGTGATCCTCGACGTCAGGGACTGACGGCGCTCGCTGCTACGGTCCGACCATGTCCGATGCCCACGATGACCTCGTCCGCGTGCACGACGCCCACCTGCACAACCTGCGCCATGTGAGCACGACGTTCCCGCGGGGGCGCCTCGTCGCCTTCACGGGGGTGTCCGGATCGGGGAAGTCCTCGCTCGCCTTCGGCACGATCCACGGGGAGTCGCAGCGCCGCTACCTCGAGTCGATCGCCCCGTTCGCACGTCGGCTGATCGGCAGCGCCATGGACCCGCGCGTGGAGTCCCTCACCGGGCTGCCGCCGACGGTCGCCCTCGAGCAGCGCACCAGCGGAGGCGGCGCGCGCTCGAGCGTGGCCACGCTGACCACCCTGTCCAACGCCATCCGCCTGCTCTATTCGCGCGCCGGCGAGCACCCCTCCGACGTCCTCGAGCACGGCCATCCCGCCCACGGCGGCCGGCTGCTCGCCGAGGCGTTCAGCCCGAACACCACCGAGGGCATGTGCCCGACCTGCCGCGGCGCGGGCGTGCTGCACGAGCCCACCGAGCGCTCGATGGTCCCCGACCCCTCGCTGAGCATCGACGACGGCGCCATCCAGGCGTGGCCGGGCGCCTGGATGGGCAAGAACTTCCACGACATCCTCGCGACGCTCGAGGTCGCGCCGATGGACGTGCCCTGGCGCGACATCCCCCGCGAGGCGCGCGAGTGGATCCTGTTCACCGACGACCAGCCCGTCGTGACCGTCCATCCGGTGCGCGGCGTCGACCAGGTGCAGCGCACCTACGAGGGCCGCTGGCAGTCGGTGTCGCGCTACCTGCGCAAGGTCGTGGACACCTCGGGGTCGGAGTCCTCGCGCGGCCGTGCGCTGCGCTTCCTGGAGACCATGACCTGCCCCTCCTGCGCGGGGCACCGACTGAGGTCCGATGCCCTGAGGGTCACTTACCTGGGCGAGCCGATCCACTCGCTCATCGCCCGCAGCGCCCAGGCCGTCCTCACCCTGATCGAGTCCCGCGACCAGGCGCTGCGCAACGGCGCGGACTCCCGCACCGAGACTCCGGAGGCGGAGGCCGAGCGTCTGCTGCTGCCCCACCTGCTGCCCGTGCTGCGCACGATGGTCGGGCTGGGGCTGGGCCACCTGCAGCTGGACCGCGCCGCACGCACCCTCTCCACGGGCGAGCTGCAGCGCCTGCGACTCGCGTCGCAGCTGCGCTCGGGCCTGTTCGGCGTCGCGTACGTTCTCGACGAGCCCTCTGCCGGACTGCACCCGAGCGAGAAGGGCATGCTGCTGGACCTGTTCGACCGCTTCCTCGACGAGGGGAACTCCGTGCTGCTCGTCGAGCACGACATGCATCTCGTCGAGGCCGCCGACCACGTGGTGGACCTCGGTCCCGGCGCCGGCGTCGAGGGAGGTCTGGTGCTGCACTCCGGAGCGGTCGACGAGCTGTCCGAGGTCGCCGGCTCGCGCACCGCCGCATACCTGGGGAGTCCGCTGCCGCCTCTGCGCACCACCGACGAGGCCCGCTCCCCCAATGGACGCCTCGTCCTCACCGGCATCACCGCCCGCACCCTCCGCGACGTGGACGTCGAGGTCCCGCTCGGCACCTTCACGGCGATCACCGGAGTGTCCGGCGCGGGAAAGACCACCCTGCTGAGCGACGTCATCGCCTCCGAGCTCGGTCGTCACGTGCGCACCACGGTCGGGGACGAGACGCTCGACGGCGATCCGCGCGAGACCGGCGGGGCCCACCCCGCGGGGCAGGAGGCCACGGCGCGCATCCGGGACGTGCAGGGCGCTGAGCAGGTCGACCGGCTGGTGCGGATCACGCAGAAGCCCATCGGCCGCAGCCCCCGCTCGTGCCTGGCGACCTACACGGGGCTGTTCGACCACGTGCGCAGGCTGTTCGCCGACACCGAGGAGGCGCGCCGCCGCGGGTGGGGCGTCGGCCGCTTCTCCTTCAACGTGGTGGCAGGCCGCTGCCCCACCTGCCAGGGCGAAGGCCAGATCGAGGTCGAGCTCGTCTTCCTCCCCGGCAGCTTCACCCCCTGCCCCGACTGCCACGGCGCCCGGTACAGCGCGGAGACGCTCGAGGTGACGTGGAACGGGCGGAGCATCGCCGAGATCCTCGACCTCTCGGTGCGCGAGTCCCGCGCGGTCTTCGAGGGTGAGAAGCGCGTCCTGAGGGCCCTGGAGGCGCTCGACGCGATCGGTCTGGGCTACCTGACGCTCGGCCAGAGCGCCACGGAGCTCTCCGGCGGGGAGGCGCAGCGCATCAAGCTCGCGACCGAGCTGCAGCGCACCGCGCGCGGGCACACCGCCTACCTCCTGGACGAGCCCACCTCGGGTCTGCATCCCGCCGACGTCGACCTGCTGGTGGCGGAGCTGAATCGGCTCGTGGACGGCGGCTCGAGCGTGATCGTCGTCGAGCACGACATGCGGGTGGTCGCGCAGGCCGACCACGTCATCGACCTGGGACCCGGAGCGGGCGAGGACGGCGGCAGGATCATCGCCGAGGGCACACCCGCGCAGGTCGCGGCGTGCGAGGACTCCGCGACGGGACGGTGGCTCGCCGCGCACGCGGCGGGATGAGCCCGCGCTCCGGGGTTCGCGAGCCCCGGAGCCCGGCAGGCGCCCCTCAGCCGACGACGCCGCGCAGGACCTCGGCGGCCCCGTCGTTCCAGACGTCGAGGGTCACGAGGTCCGCGCTGTCCTTGACCCCGTCGACCGCCTGGCCCATGGCGATGCCCGTGCCGGCCCAGCGCAGCATCTCGACGTCGTTGAAGCCGTCGCCGATGGTCACGGTGCGCGAGGTGTCGATGTCCAGGCGCGCGCGCACGGACTCCAGCGCGGTCGCCTTGGAGACGCCCGGCGCGGCCATGTCGAGCCAGGCCGTCCATCCGATCGCGTACTGCACGCCGTGGACCCCGGACTCGTCGATGAGCTGCGCGAACTCCTGCGGGGTGAGGTCGGGGACGTGGACGACCACACGCACCGCCTCGAGCACCAGCAGCTCGTCGAGCTCGGTGGGGATCGCCTCGACGCCGAAGCTCGCGTCCTGGAACCCGGGCGTCGCGTAGAACGCGCCGTCGACCGTCTCGACCGCGTAGTGGGCGTGAGGGGCTACCTCGCGCAGGGTGCGCAGGGCCTCCTCGGGCTGGAAGGCACGGGTCTCCAGGACGTGCCAGCCCTCGTCGGCCGACGGGTCGAGCTCGATGGTCACCGCGCCGTTCGAGCAGACCGCGTACCCGCGCTCGACGCCGGCCATGCGGGCGATCGGCAGCGTCGCGCCGAGAGAGCGTCCGGTCGCGATCACCACGCGCTGCGCGGATGCCGCGGCGACCAGGGCGTCGTGCACGCCGGGAGACATCTCGCCGTCGTGGTCCACGAGGGTCCCGTCGACGTCGAGCCCGAACAGGACGCTGCCGTCCTCGCCGCCCCGCAGCGGCGCGAGCGCCTCGCCCAGCCGCGTGCGCACGTGCTCGATGCGGGCGATGCGGTCGTTCTCGGTCTCCGTCATGGTCATGGCCTCGAGCCTGTCAGGTGCGTCTGACGAACGGGTGAAGGACAGGCGGCGCAGGCCCCTGCCCAGGCGCCGCAGCGCGCTCGGCAGCAGCCCCGAGGTGCGGGAGCGTCCGCGCCGCATGTCAGGACTGCACCTCGAAGACCTCGCGGCCGCCGAGGTACGGGCGCAGCCCCTCCGGCACCACCACGGACCCGTCGGCCTGCTGGTGGTTCTCGAGGATCGCGACGATGAATCGCGTGGTCCCGAGCGTCCCGTTGAGGGTCGCGACGGGCCGCAGGCCGTCCTCGGTGCGCTCGCGGATGTTCAGCCGGCGCGCCTGGAACTGGGTCGTGTTCGAGGTGGAGGTGAGCTCGCGGTAGGTGTTCTGGCTGGGCACCCAGGCCTCGCAGTCGAACTTGCGGGCGGCGCTCGTGCCGAGGTCCCCGGCGGCGGTGTCGATGATGCGGTAGGGCACGTCGATCTTCGCCATCATCTCGCGCTCCCAGTCCAGGAGGCGCTCGTGCTCGGCGTAGGAGTCCTCGATCCTGCAGAACGAGAACATCTCGACCTTCTGGAACTGGTGGACGCGGATGATGCCGCGGGTGTCCTTGCCGTAGCTTCCGGCCTCGCGGCGGTAGCAGGTCGACCAGCCGGCGTAGCGCAGCGGCCCGTCGGAGAGGTCGAGGACCTCGTCGCGGTGGTAGCTCGCGAGCGCGACCTCGCTCGTGCCCACGAGGTAGAGGTCGTCGTCCTTGTCGAGGTGGTAGACCTCGTCGGCGTGCTCGCCGAGGAATCCGGTGCCCTCCATCGACTCCGGGAGCACCAGGGTGGGGGTGATCATCGGGGTGAAGCCGGCCTTCGTGGCCTGGTCGATCGCCGCGTTGAGGATCGCGAGCTCGAGCTGCGCGCCGATGCCGCGCAGGAAGTAGAAGCGGGCGCCGGAGACCTTCGCGCCGCGCGCCATATCGAGCGCGCGCAGGCCCTCGGCGATCTCGAGGTGATCCTTCACGGGGAAGTCGAAGGTCGGGTTCTCGCCCACGACCTCGCGGACCGCGAAGTCCTCCTCGAGGCCCTCGGGGGCGCCCTCGGAGATGTTCGGGATGACGCGCAGGGCGGCCTCGCGCTCCTCGGCGGCAGTGTGCGCCTGCGCGTCGAGCTCCTTCACGCGGGCGGCGAGGTCCTTGACCTGCGCGAGGAGCTGCTGCTTCTCCTCGCCCTGGGCCTTGGCGACCTGCTTGCCGAAGGCCTTCTGCTCCGCGCGCGCGTTCTCGAAGGACGTGGTCGCCTCGCGCCAGCGCTCATCGGCCGCGAGCACCGCATCGACGGTGGAGGGGTCGCGCCGACGGGCCTTCTGTGCGTCACGGACCAGGTCGGGGTTCTCGCGCAGGAGCCGCAGATCGATCATGCGTTCCAGGGTACCGGGGCTCGGGGGCGGTTCCGTGCGCCCGGGACGGGATGGGATGCGGGGAACAGGTCGGGGAGCGGTCGACGGCGGGGCGGGTACGGCGGGGCGGGTGGGGCGGCGGGGCCGACGGCGGGGCGGTCGGGCGGACGGTGCGTTCGATGTCGCCGTCGAATGGGGAGGACCGACGGAGTGCTGGTCAGAGCGCCGCCACCTCGGGACATCAGGCCGAATTCTCCGATTTATCCACATTCTTGTCCTCGCTGTTCACAGGGCTCCGAGCGGCCCGTAGGCTCGAGTCAAAAGATGGATCCCCGCAGGTGGCGCGGCATTTCTCCGTGTGTTCTGCGCGGGGTGAGCACGGGGATCCGTCCCACGCACGGAGCTCGGGAGGTGGTGAGGACGATGACGTCGACGGTGACGCAGGATGACGACTCGGCCGCGCCCGCGCTCGAGCTGGTGCGAGCGGAGGATCCCGCGCAGCTGCTCGCCGACGCCCACGCCGCCCTCGCTCGGGCCTTCGCCCTCCTCTCCCCTGCATCCCCGGACGTCCTCGACGACTCCGGAGCCTCCGTCGGCGCCGCGTCCGCGCCCTCCGTCGGCGTCGACTCCCTGCTCGCCTCGATCGAGGTCACCGAGCAGATCCTCTCCCTCGCCGGTGCGACGCAGATGAGCGCGTCGGTGGCCTTCCGCGCCGCCCGCATCGACCAGCAGCGTGCCGACGGCGTGCCCCGCAAGGACCTCGGCAAGGGAGTCGCGGAGGAGATCGCACTCGTCCGCCGCGCCTCGCCCGCCCGCACCCGCAACCACCTGGCGCTCGAGCGGGTGGTCGTCGAGTCGATGCCGAGAACCCTGGATCTGCTCGCCCGCGGGGAGATCTGCGCCTGGGCGTGCGACGAGGTCGCCAAGGCCGTCATCTGCCTCGAGGACGAGGACCGTGCGCGCGTGGACCGCGACATCTCCGCCCAGCTGCCCGAGGTCTCCCCCACTCGGGCCGGAGTGCTGGCCCGGGCGCGCGCCGACGAGCTCGATCAGGCCGCCGCCCTCGCCCGGAACGAGCGCGAGGTCGCCGACCGGCACGTCTCGATCCGGCCCGCCTCCGGCTCGACCGTGCGTCTGAGCGCCCTGCTGCCGCTCGTCGAGGGCGTCGCCGTGTACATGGCGCTGGACCAGGCCGCCTCGACCGCCCGGTCACAGGGCGTCGAGGGCACCCGCGGCCAGCACATGGCCGATGCCCTGGTCGCCCGCGTCACCGGCCGGCAGGAGCCGGAGAGCATGGATATCGAGATCCAGCTGATGATGACCGACCGCGCCCTGCTGGACGAGGCGGACGACGTCGCCTGGATCGACGGCCACCCCGTTCCCGCCGGCATCGCACGTCGCTTCGCCCTCCACGGCGATCCGGACGAAGACAACACCGCTCAGCGCTTCGTGCGCCGCCTGCTCACCGACCCGATCAGCGGACGCCTCACCGCGGCCGACGAGACGCGCCGCCGCTTCTCCGGCCCGGAGCGCCGTTTCATCGAGATCGCCGACCAGACCTGCCGCACTCCCTGGTGCGAGGCGCGCATCCGCCATATCGACCACGTCGAGGGCTTCGCCGAGGGCGGCCCGACGCGCGTCGACAACGGCGCGGGACTCTGCGAATCGTGCAACTACCTCATGGAGACGCAGGGCTGGATCGAGCAGATCGGGGCCGACGAGGACCACGACGCGGGTCGGGCACACGGCACCGACCGATCCGACGGACTCGATGTGCCTCCCGACCGCACGCTGCGTCTGACCACCCCGACGGGCAGGACGTTCACCAGTGCCCCTCCCCCTCTGCGATGGCCCCGTCCGGACCTGGACACCAGCGCGAGCAGCGACACGCATCCTCCCGGTCCCCGTGCGGAGCCGCCGTGAGGAGCGAACCCGCGGGCTCAGCGAGCGCAGTCGGCGCGCGTACTCAGCGAGCAGAGTCGGTGCGCGCCTCGTCGAGGGTCGCGGCATCGGCGCAGGTAGTCTCGGAACATGGATCTGAGCACCGTTCTCGCGATCGTCTCGATCGCCCTCAGCGTGATCGTCGTCGTGCTGCTGGCCGTGGTGCTCGTGCACGTCCGCGCCCAGCGCCGCCAGGTCGATGAGCTCTCGCGCGCCCGGCGCGACGGGGCGGCCCTGACCAGCGAGGGGCCCGCGTTCTCCCACGTCGCGGTGGTCATGAACCCGTCGAAGCACGACGACCCTGAGCAGTTCCGCGAGCGGCTGCGCACGATCGCCGAGAGGCTCGCCGGTCTGGAGCTGCACTTCCACGACACCACGCGTGAGGACCCGGGCCACGGGCAGGCCGCACAGGCTCTCGCCGATGGCGCGGACCTCGTGATCGCGGCAGGGGGCGACGGAACGGTGCGCGAGGTCGCCTCGGCTCTCGCCCACTCGGGCGTGCGGATGGCGATCCTTCCCGTGGGCACCGGCAACCTGCTCGCCCGGAATCTCGACATCCCCCTCGATGACCTCGAGAAGGCGCTGCGCGTCGCACTCCTGGGCGGCGACAGCATGGTCGACATGGGCTGGATGCGCATCGGCGATTCGTCGGCCGAGATCGCGACGGCGGAGAAGATGGCGTTCCTCGTGATCGCCGGCGTAGGCGCGGACGCCGAGGTCATCGGCTCGACCGACCCGAGGATGAAGAGGCGCATCGGCTGGCCCGCGTACGTCGTGGCGGGGCTCGACAAGATCTCCGGCCGCGCCTTCTCCGCGCGGATCACCACACCGTCCGGGCGGAGCGTCGACGTCGATGCCCGCACCGTGCTGATCGGCAACGTGGGCCGCCTGCCCGGCGGCATCGTCCTCATGCCCGACGCGACCGCGGACAACCACCGCCTCGACGTGCTCGTGCTCTCCTGGCGCGGCGCGGCGGGGCTCAGCCAGATCATCGCGCGGCTCGTCCAGCCCGCACTGCATCCCAAGCCCCAGCTCTCCACGATGGAGCAGGCGCTCACCACGAGCGTGAGCGTGGTGACATCCAAGCCCCAGCCCGTGCAGCTCGACGGGGACACGGAGCGGAAGGCGACCCACCTGCTCGCCGAGGTCGACCCCGGCGCACTCATCATGCGCACCCCGTCGACCGTCGAGGACCGCGCCGTCGAGACCGAGAAGCAGCAGGTCGGACCGCATGTCACGGAATCGGAGCCGATCGCCGGAGGTGAGGACCCGACGGACCCCGAGGAGGGGCCGACGGACCGCTCCGAGGAGCCGGCGGGTCGCACGGCGGAGCGGCCGGATCACGCGGGAGGATCGACGAGCCGCACGGTCACGGAGCCGGCGTGATCATCCTGCTCAGCTCGCCGACCCAGCGGCTCGCGTCGTCGTAGGACTCGTCGGCCGTCGCGGTCTCGACCGTCGGCCGCATCCGATCCGCCCGCGGGTAGGAACCGAGGTAGATGACCTTGGGGCACATGCGGTGCAGGCCGCGCAGGGCGCTCGCGACGCGCCGGTCCTCGAGGTGGCCCTCGGCGTCGATGGAGAAGGAGTAGCGGCCCAGGGCATCGCCGATGGGGCGGGACTCGATCCGCGAGAGGTTCACGCCGTTGGCGCTGAACTGCTCGAGCATCTCGAGCAGCGCGCCCGAGCGGTTGTGCGGCAGGTGCACAACCAGCGTCGTCTTGTCCGCGCCCGTGCGGGCGGGGATGCGACTGTTGCGGGTGACGACGACGAAGCGTGTCTGGGCGCCCTTGGTGTCCTCGATGCCGCGGGCCAGGACCTCGAGCCCGAAGTGCTCGGCGGCGAGAGGTGAGCAGATCGCGGCGAGGCCCTCGGCCTCCTCCTCGCTCGCCTCGGCGATGGCCTGGGCTGCCCCCGCGGTCGAGGAGGCGGGTTCGACGGCCGCGTCCGGGAGGTTCTCGCGGATCCAGCCCTGCACCTGCGCCTGCGCGTGGGTGTGGGAGGCGACGGCGCGCACCTCGGACAGGTCCATGGGCCGCTTGGCGGCGAGCACGAAGGTGATCTGCACGATCTGCTCGGCGATGATCGTGATGCGATCGTGCGAGGCCAGGACGTCGAGCGTGCCGGAGACCCCGCCCTCGACGGAGTTCTCGATCGGCGCTGTGATCGCGTCGATCTCGCCGTCCACGAGCGCGCTCGTCGCCGTCGCGACCGACGTGAACGGGATCAGCTCGGCGCCGGCGCGCTGCTCCTCGGGCACCTCGGCGAGGGCCTGCAGGAGCGCCTGGTGGGTGAAGGTCGTCTCGGGGCCGAGGAATCCGTACCGCATGGGTGCAGGGTATCGGCGGCGGGCCCCGTGCGGCGCCACGGTCCAGGCCTCAGCTGTGGGGAGCCCGGTCGCCGGAGCACCGCAGCGTCCGAGCGCCGGAGCCGGCGTCACACATCGGACTCCTGCGGCCACGGGCCCTGCCCGAACCAGTAGCGCCGGTGCCCGGCGACCGAGCTCTCGTACTGCCCGCCGTTGCGCTCGATCGTGCGGCGCGAGGCCACGTTGGTCTCCGCGCAGGAGACCAGCACGGGATCGATGCCCAGGTCGGCGGCCTCCGCGAGGCCCGCGGCGAGCGCGGAGCCCGCGACACCACGACGACGGGCGGAGGGCCGGACCGAGTAGCCGATGTGCCCGCCCTGGGCGAGCAGGAAGGCGGTGAGGCGATGGCGCAGGGCGAGGAAGCCGAGCACCGGGCCGCCGTCCTCCCAGGACGTGTCGACGATCCACCGGTACGAGCAGTGCACGCGCCCGGGAGGCGGAGGGATCGCCATGTCGCCCTCGGCGAGGCGCTGGTCCAGGTACTGCGCGAACTCCTCGGGCGTGGGCTCGGGGGCCGGACCGCCCACGTAGCCCGAGCCGTCGATCGGGCCGTCCGCGAAGTCCCGCACGCACGCGGCCCAGGGCTCGAAATGGGTGGGATCGGGGGCGACCAGGCGGATCATCGGGCCAGGGTAGTCCCGCCGCCGTTGCCGCCGCCGCTGTCGGTGCCGCCGTGCCTGCCCTCTCCGCTCGGATCCAGCGCGAGCTCCCAGCGCTCGACCCGTCGCCGGGCGTCACCCGGGTGGCGTTCGTACCGGCTCGTCGGCCTGGCCCCGGCTCCGCGGGCGACTCTTCGGGACGCCTCGTTCTGCGGTGCGATGCGCAGGATGAGCGTGCGGATGCGCGGATCCCCCGCTGCGACCTCGCGCAGTGCCCGCACGATCCCAGCGCCCCAGCCGTGCCCACGATGCGGGGCGAGCACCCAGTAGCTCATGTCCGCCTGACCGCGATCCAGGCCCGGTCCGAGCAGGTGCAGTCCTCCCCCGCCGACGACCCCGCCGGTGGGGCCGGCGGTAGGTCCTGTCCTGGGTTCGGAGGTCGGCTCGGCCGATGGGTCGGCGGGGATCGGGCGCGCCGCGAACTCCCGGACGGGTCCCTCCGGCCGCCACCGCTGCGCGCGCTCGAGGAACTCCGCGAGTCCCTCGCGCTCCCACCGGCAGCCGAAGACCTCCTGCGCAAGAGCCCGGTCCTGCCCGGCGAGAATGTCGTCGGCGTGCAGTGTCCCGAGACGCTCGAGGCGCACGGAGCGTTCGACCCCGTCGGCTCCCTCCGGACGCACCATCAGAACGGCGTCACCCCTCGAGCGGGACGAAGTCGAACTCCTGGAAGGCGGCGACCTCTGCCTCCCAGCGCTCGGCGACGAAGCCCTGGTGGTCCGGGTGGGCATCGTAGGCGGCGTAGGCGTCACGGCTCGCGAAGCGCATGGCGAACTGGAAGCGGAAGTCGCTCTGCTCCCCCACCTGCCGGGAGGCGGTGAACTCCTCGACGCCCGGGATCGCGGGCAGGATGCGCCGGGCGTCGTCCAGGAAGGTCTGCTCCTCGTCGGAGCCGGGCGCGTGGGCGAGGGTGAAGCAGACGGTGTGCAGGATCATGCGAGGCTCCTCGGGAGCGGGCCGAAGCGGAGGTGGGGCGCCGATCGCCCCCGACGATGCGCAATCTACCGGCACCACGCGTCCGCGCCGCGACCAACGGGGTGGGCGCCCGCCCCGTGCGGCCTTCTACGATCATCGGGTGACCTTCCCTCCGCCGGCCCTCCGCCCTCGCCCGTCCTCGGCGCCCGCGCCCCGGCGGCTCGGCCGCGCGGCCCGTCCGCTGCTGCTCGCCCTCACTCTCGCCCTGCTCGCCTCCGTGCTGCTGCCCGCGCTCGCTCCCGCGGCCGCCCGGGCCGACGGCACGAAGGGCACCGCGGCACCCGCCGCCCCCGCCGCCGTGCAGGGCCCGTCGGACCAGCCCGTGGAGCTGGTGCTCGCGAGCGCCGGGCTGAACTGGGAGGACATCTCGGAGGCGACGCCGCATCTGCAGTGCCTCGCCGAGCGCTCGGGCACCGCCGCGATGAGCATCGGCTCGATGACTCCGCTGACCCCCACTCGCCGCCAGGGGATGGAGACGCTGACCAGCGGGCACCTGGGGCTCGCCTCGCAGTCCCACCGCACCGCGCGCTCCCCGCAGCCCGCGCAGGACCTGGTCTCCGCGCTGCCCGACGCCCCTGAGGTCGTCTCCCTGGACTCGCTGCCCGCGCGCGGGGCCGACGAGGGCCCCGTCGACCCCGCGTCGGAGCGCGGTCGCGCGCTCGCCGCGCTCGACGCCGAGGTCGGGAAGCGGCTGGATGCCGTCGGCGGCTGCGACAGCGCGGCGATGGGGCGGGTGCTGCTGGTCTCCGTCGCCCCCTACGACCCCGAGGACTCCGCCGCGGTCGAGGAGGGCCGCTCCCCCGCTCCCGGGCCCGACCGGCTGCAGGTCGTGATGGACACCGGGTTCGCCAGCGGGCCCCTGACCAGCGGGTCCACCCACCAGAAGGGCGTCGTGCTGCTCACCGACGTGGTGCCCACGATCCTCGAGAGCCACGGCGAGAGCGAGCCTGCGGGCCTGCCGGGGCAGGTCTTCGAGGGCACTGGGGCGAGCACCGGCGGGGCCGGCTCCGAGGGCTCGGACGCTTCCGGTGCCGTCGTCCGCGACACCGGAGGCATGCGGCTGGCCACCGATCGGTCGGCGGCGAACGTGCTGGTCGACGGGGCGACGTGGTGGGCGCTCGGCACCTGGCTGGTGCTGCCCGCGCTCGGCCTGCTGGTGCTGCTGATCCCGCGTCAGGCCGCACGCCGCCGGCTCGCGGGCCTCGCACGCGCGGCGGCCGTGTGCCTCCCTCTCGGTCCGGCCGCGGGGCTGCTCGCGGGGGCTGTGCCCTGGTGGCGGGCGGAGCATCCCGCGCTCGCGCTCACCGGCGTGGTGTGGGGCTTCGGCCTGGTGCTCGCGGCACTCGCCCTGCTCGGCCCCTGGCGCCGCGCCCGGTACGGTCCCGCAGGGGCGGCGGGGGCGCTGCTCGCCCTGGCCATCCTCGCGGAGTCCGCGACCGGCTCCCACCTGCAGCTGGGCTCCCCGCTCGGAGCGCAGGCGATCCGCGGCGGACGCTTCTACGGGATCTCCAACCACCTCTCGGGGATGGTGCTGGCGGGCACGATGATCACGCTGCTCGCCGTGTGCGCTCACCTCGCGCGGCCCCGCTCGCGGGTGCTCGCCGTCATCGGGATCGGCGCCGTGGTGATGGGCGTCAGCGCGGCGCCGACGATGGGTGCCGACTTCGGCGGGGTCCTGGTGCTGGTGCCGACGCTCGGGCTGCTCGCGCTCATGCTGAGCGGGATCCGCGTGCGCTGGTGGCATGTGCTCGCGGTCGGCGGGGCGGCGGTCATCGCCGTCGGCGGCGTCTCGGTGCTCGACTGGCTGCGCCCACCCTCCCAGCGCACGCACCTGGGACGGTTCGTGGACCAGGTGCTCTCCGGCGAGCTGCTCGACGTGGTCGCCAGCAAGGCGCAGCAGAACATCGACCAGGTCACCACGTTCTGGCCGCTGCTGGGTGTGCTGCTGGTGGCCGCCGTGCTCTGGCTGTGCTCGCTGGTCCCGGGGCGCACGCGCATGCGTCGCCTGGCGGCCTTCGACGCCCGGTACCCCGCCTCCCGGCCGGTGCGCATCGTCCTCGGTGTCGGGGCGGGCATCGGCTATGCGACGAACGACACCGGGGCGATGCTGCTGCTCGCCGCGCTCGTGGTCTCGGTGCCGCTGATCACGGCGATGCTCCCGGATCCGGCGGGTGGAGCGGACCGGGTCGACGGTGAGGCTCCTCCCGGATCGGCCGCCTACCATCGCTGACGTGCTTCTCCCCCGTCCGCCCCTCTCGCGCCGGGCCGCCCTCGAGGCCCCCCGCGCGGGTGCGCAGGGGGCGCTGCGCACCGCCGGGGGCCCCTTCCTGCGACCCGTCGTGCTGGCGGCGCTCTGCGCACTGCTCGCCATGGCTGCCCTGCTTCTGGGGCCGACGGGAGCCGCACGGGCCGACGCCGGCGGCACCGCGGAGAGCACCGAAGCGCCGGTCCGCCTGGTCCTCGTGACCTCCGGTCTGACCTGGGAGGACGTCTCCGCGAAGAAGACACCGCACCTGCAGTGCCTCGCCGAGAGCTCCGGCGTGGGCGCCATGAACACGACATCCACCACCGTGGTCTCCACGACCCGGCAGGGTGAGGAGACGCTGCGGACCGGCTTCCGCGGGCTCGCCGCGACGGCGCCTGCGAGCGCCGGCGTCCCGAATCCTCCCACGGACCAGCTCGCGCGGATCCCCGGCGGCACGACGGAGGTCGACGCGAGCGAGGACGTGCCCGTCGACCGCATCAGCGCGGCGCTCGGCGGTGATGCGGCGGGCGACGGCGGTGTCGGCGTCCTCCTCGTGGATCTCGGCTCCGCCGCCTCCTCCGACTCGGCAGCCACCTCGGATTCCGCCTCCGCCTCGGATCTCGCCGCGCTCGACGAGCGCGCGGGCCAGGTCCTCGACGCGGCGGGCGGCTGCGAGGCCGGCTCCGCGCAGCTCCCCCGCACCCTGATGGTCTCGGTCGCCGCGACCGATCCGGCCGATCCTGCGGCCGTCGAGACCCAGGGGTCGATCGCCTCGCGGACCGCCGGGCTGCAGGTCGCGATGGACACCGGCCACCCCGGGCAGGCGCTGACCAGCGGTTCCACCCATCAGAACGGGCTCGTCGTGCTCACCGACGTACTGCCCACCGTGCTCGAGAGCCACGGCGTCGAGCCGACGCTCACCCTGCCCGGGCAGTCCTTCGAGGGCGCGGACACGCCCGTCGGCCCCCCGCAGCTCGCGATGGACCGCTCGCTCGCCGCGCGGCTCGTCGACGGCGCGTCGCCGCCCGCGTTCTTCTCCTGGCTCTCGTTCGGAGTCGTGGGGCTGGTGCTGATGCTGGTCGCACCGCTGCGCCGGCGCGACCGCGTGCGGCATCTCGCCCGCTCGCTGCTCTCCATCGCGCCGCTCTGCTTCCCCGTCGCGCTGATGTCGACGCTCGTCCCGTGGTGGCGGTCCGATCATCCGTCCCTGGCGCTGACGGGAGTGGTGTGGGCCGGGTCCGCGGTGCTGTCGGTCCTGGTGCTCGCGGGGCCCTGGCGGCGCTCGCGCTTCGGCCCCCCGGGCGTCGCGTTCGCGCTGGTGGCGGGCCTGATCCTGCTCGAGTCGGCGCTCGGATCACCATGGCAGACGGGATCGCCCCTGGGCGCGAACGCCATCTCGGGCGCGCGCTTCTACGGCCTCTCGAACCACCTGTTCGGAATGGTGCTCGCGGGCACGCTCGCCGCCCTGGGCTGCCTGTTCACGCGCCTGCGCACGCCGCGGGCCCGGGTGATCGCGACGGTGGCCACGGGCATCGTGGTCTCGGCGGCGTGCGTCGCCCCGTCGATGGGTGCTGATTTCGGCTCGATGCTCGTGTGCGTGCCGACCTTCGGTCTGCTCGCCCTGCTCGTCTCGCGCATCCCCCTGCGCTGGTGGCACGTGCTGGGCCTGTATGCGGCGGGCGCGGTCGCTGTGGTCGGGGTGTCGGTGCTCGACTGGCTGCGTCCGCCCGCCTCCCGCTCCCACCTGGGACGCTTCATCGACGACGTGCTCGCCGGCGGTCTCACCACGGTCATCGCGCGCAAGCTCGGCCAGAACCTGCAGATGCTCGTGGACTATCCGGGGCTCGCGCTGGTGGTGCTCCTCGCGCTGCTCGCCTCGGTCGCGATCCTCATGCCGCGGCATCTGCGCTGGGCCGCACTCGCGAGGCTGGACCGGGAGCATCCGAGCTCCCGCGCGGTGCGGATCGCGCTCGTCGCCGGCGGGTGGCTGGGCTACGCGGTCAACGACACCGGACCGGTGCTGATCGCCGCAGTCCTGGGCCTCGGCATCCTCGCGTTCGCAGCGGTACTGCCCGCGGAAGAGGACGTCGCGGCCGAGGCCTGAGACCTCGGCCGCGTGATGCTGATGCTCAGTCGCGCCCGCGGTCCCGCTGTCCTTCGGCGTCGGCCTCCTCGACAGCCGACTGGACCACGAGCGAGGTGTACTCACCGGCGTCCATCGGCAGGTTGATGCGCTCGGGCACGCGCGGCACGCGGCGCTGGAGATGCGCTGCCATGATCACCGCGTGCTCGGGGGCGAAGGGGCCGTCCACGGGGGCCTCGTGCATGCGCCGACCCAGCTCGTGGAGGTCGGCGCCGGCCAGCAGCACCACGTCCTCGGGTTCGAAGGGGCCGTCGACGGGCAGCGCGCGCAGATCCTCGTCGAGGGCGGAGATATCGACCTGCTCGAGCTCGCGCGCATCCTCGGCATCGAAGGGACCCGATGCGGGGAGATCGGAGAGCGAGCGGGCCGACGATGCTCCGCCGGTCGTGTCGTCGAGAGCGACGGGGGTCGAGCCGCCGGCCGACGGGGGCTCGGTGGACGGCCCGGCCGCCGGTTCGGACTCGGTCGCCGGTGCAGGCTCGGTCGCAAGCTCCGGCTCCGGCTCCGGCTCCGGCTCCGGCTCCGGCTCCGGCTCCGGCTCCGGCTCCGGCTCCGGCTCCGGCTCCGGCTCCGGCTCCGGCTCCGGCTCCGGCTCCGGCTCCGGCTCCGGCTCCGGCTCCGGCTCCGGCTCCGGCTCCGGCTCCGGCTCCGGCTCCGGCTCCGGCTCCGGCTCCGGCTCCGGCTCCGGCTCCGGCTCCGGCTCCGGCTCCGGCTCCGGCTCCGGCTCCGGCTCCGGCTCCGGCTCCGGCTCCGGCTCCGGCTCCGGCTCCGGCTCCGGCTCCGGCTCCGGCTCCGGCTCCGGCTCCGGCTCCGGCTCCGGCTCCGGCTCCGGCTCCGGCTCCGGCTCCGGCTCCGGCTCCGGCTCCGGCTCCGGCTCCGGCTCCGGCTCCGGCTCCGGCTCCGGCTCCGGCTCCGGCTCCGGCTCCGGCTCCGGCTCCGGCTCCGGCTCCGGCTCCGGCTCCGGCTCCGGCTCCGGCTCCGGCTCCGGCTCCGGCTCCGGCTCCGGCTCCGGCTCCGGCTCCGGCTCCGGCTCCGGCTCCGGCTCCGGCTCCGGCTCCGGCTCCGGCTCCGGCTCCGGCTCCGGCTCCGGCTCCGGCTCCGGCTCCGGCTCCGGCTCCGGCTCCGGCTCCGGCTCCGGCTCCGGCTCCGGCTCCGGCTCCGAGGGATCGTCCTCCACGACCGCTTCCCCGGAGGATGCGATCCCCCAGGCATCGACATCGTCGGGGTAGCTGGCGGGCGCGGGATGCAGACGCGCGGACTCCGTCTCCGCTCCTGGCTCCGCCTCATCCGCGTGCGCGGTCGTATCGAGCCGCTGGGTCTCATCGAGCTGCTCTGCCACGCCGACCCGGTCGGTCGCGTCGCCCTGCGAGGGCTCGTCGACCTGCTCGGCACCCACGACCTGCTGGGTCGCATCGACCTGCGAGAGCTCATCCTCGGGCACTGCTCCATCGAGCGTCTGCGATGCGGGCTCGACGTGCTCATCCACGACGGGAGCGGCCATCGGCTCGACATCCGCTTCGGAGGGCGCATCGTCGGCATCGGCAGTTTCCTCGACGACGCTCGACTCCGCGGCGGCCTCCGTCGACTCCCCGGCGTCCGCTGGGGGCTCCTCGACACCGAGCGTCGACTCCTCGACGTCGGAGGGCGGCTCCTCCGCGACCTCGGGCGGATGCACGGTGCGACGGCGCAGCAGCGCGCGGGTGACGTCGCGCAGCTGGGCGGCGCGGTGCAGCTGTCCGGAGAGGTCTTTGCCGGTGGCGCGATGGCGCAGGTCGCAGGGCACCTCCTTCACCCAGAACCCGCCGGTCAGCGCGTCGATCGTCAGCGACGTCTCCACACCCCACCCGGGGGCGAGCGGCTGGCACGCCTCCCACGTCTCGCGGGTGATGCAGCGCGTGCCCGAGAGCGGCTGCTGCGGCTCCCAGCCGGTGATGCGGCGGATGCCGTTGCGGGCGGTGCGCACCACGATCCCGAAGCCGGCGGCGCCGTTCTGCGGGGGCAGCAGGGAGATCGCCATGTCGACGCCGTCGTCGAGGACGGCGTCCACGAGCGGTGCGGCGTTCTCGGCGCTGTCCTCCATGTCCCCGTCGAGGAACAGCAGCGCGCGGGAGATGAGGTCCGACGGGGAGATCACGGGCAGCGGACCCGTGTGGCCGGGCATGCGGGGCTCGGCGTGGAGCTCCTCGCGGAAGTCCGCGCCGCCGTCGGCCGCCTCGGTGTCCTCGCGCATGGCGATGACGCGCGCGCCGGTCGCCATCGCGGCGGCCTTCCCGCGGTTGGTGCGGTGGCGGACCACGAGCGCGCCGGCACCCGTGGCGACCGCCGCGGTCGCATCGCTCGAGCCGTCGTCGACGACCACCACGGTGTCCACGCGGTCGATGCGCTGGGCGGCGCGGATCGTCGCCTCGATGCGGTCGGCCTCGTCCTTCGCGGGGATCACCACGGCGACCGCCGTGGGACGGTCGGCCGCGAGCGGCCCCGCCGCGCTCATCGCAGGGTCACCTGGCGCGCGACGATGCCGCCCCGGGCCCGCCGCTCCATGACGGTGAGCGGAGCGGTGGTCCCGAGCGCCTCGAGGAAGCGGGCGCTGAACGCCTCCGCCTGTGCCTCGACTCCCTCGGCCCCGAACCCGGAGGGCAGGTCCCACACGGGGATGGTGAGCCCCTCGGCCCGGAAGGAGCCGACGTACTTCGTGCCCTCGCCGATGCCGGACTCGCGGCGCGCGTGCAGGCGGGCCACGGCGTCGACGACGCGGTCCTCGTCGGCATCGAGGACCCAGCGCAGGTGCTCCTTGGGGCCGGCGTCGACCCAGTAGGCGTGCTCGAGCCCCGCGACGGGGCGGGTCGGCATGATCTTGTCGTTCGCCTCCCGCAGGGAGGCCTCGACCTCGGCGGTGCGATCGGCCTCGGGATCGACCCAGAACTCGAAGGAGTCGTGGACCTCGATCGCGAAGTCGCCGTCGAGGTCCAGCACGTCCTGGAGGCGCGGGGAGCCGTCCTCGAGGGTGACCGTGGGGACCGGCGATCCGGGCTCGAGCGCGAGCGCCTGCACGATCGCCTGGCCGAAGGCGCGCGAGAGGTCCCCGCCGGGGACGCTCGCCTGCAGGCCCACGACGACAGAGCCGTCGGAGCGGCGGATCGCGGGCCAGTTCATCGGCAGGATCGTGGCGAGGGTGACGGCCTCGCTCCCGTACTCGGCGGTGGTCCGCGCGCTGATGGTCGCGGCGGGGATCAGCTGGCGCATCGCCACCAGATCCTGCTCCTGCGGCAGACCCTCGAAAGGACGGCGGACCAGCGCGTCTCGTGAGCTCGTCGACATGCCCGCCAGTCTACCGATGCGTCGGCCCGACGGAGGAGCGGGGCGCGCGGGCCCGTACCGGGCCCCGTGCCAGGCACAGCACCACGGCGCCGAGCAGCATCATCACGGGATACTGCACGACGAGCTGATCGGACAGCCAGTACAGGGCGAGCGTCGCACTGGAGGCGAGAGCGAGCAGGCGTGCGCCCCACCCCAGCGCGAGCCCGGCCCCGAGGGCCAGTTCGAGAACGGGGATCCCGATCCCGAACACACCGGACAGCGGGGCCATCACGTGCTCCGCGAACAGGCCGAACACCTCGGGCACGCGCGGAGTGGACCGCGCCCCCTCGACGACCAGGCCGATGTCCGCTGCGCCGAATCCGGCATGCACCTTCACCGCGCCCTCGACCAGCCAGAGCGCGGCCAGGACGAGGCGCGCGACCAGCGCCGCGCCGGCGGCGGCCGACGCGGCGCGCCTCCCCCGATGCGCCCGCCCGCTCCCCGGGCTCACGACAGCGCGGCGCTGCCGAACACGGCCTTGGCCTTGTCGCAGTGGACGACCACGTGGTCGTACTGCGAGAGGTCGACGCCCTCGACGGAGAACGTCTGCTCGGCCGAGTCGTACGCGACGTCGCCGAGCTCCATCCCCGAGCCGACGGCGGCCTCGTCATCGCCCTTCGCGAGGTAGAGGTGCAGGTCGGGACCCTCGTCCGAGGAGAATCCGCTGAGCATGAGCTTCCCGTCCTCGATGCTCACCGTTCCTGCGACGCTCTTGCCGTTCGCCCCGGCGAAGCTGCCGTGGGCCATGGACATGGCCATGTCGCCGCCCATGTCGCTGCTCATGTCGCCTCCGCCGTCGGACGCCATGCCTGCGTCGCCGCCTCCGTCGCTCGACTCCATCGCCGACGAGCCGTCCTTCGCCGCGCCGTCGTCCATCGAGCCGCCGGAGCCGGAGCCGCAGGCGGCGAGGCCGGCGGCGAGCGCGAGCGCTCCGGCGCCGAGGGCGGCGCGCTGCAGGGTGCGGGTGATGCGCATGGGAGTTCCTCCTGTGTCGAGGGCCGGGATGCTTCCCGGCCCGGGCGTCGGCCCGATGCCGACCCCGATGACGACCAGTCGACCCGGCCCGTCGCCCGCGGAGAAGGAGGATGACGGCTCCGTGAGCGCGATGACGGAACCGTAAGGACGGGTGACGGATCCGTAAGGTCCGCGGACTCCCCCTGCGCCTACGCTGGCTGCGTGACCGGCAGCGAGAGGACGAGCACGGGCGCACGGGTGATGATCGTCGAGGACGATCCGGCCGTGCGCACGGTGGTCGGCGACCATCTGCGGGCGGCCGGACACCGGGTCGAGCCCTTCGCGGCAGGAGATGCGGCGTGGGAGGCGATGTGCATGCGGCTCCCGGACGTGATCGTGCTCGATCGGATGCTGCCGCGGCTCAGCGGCGACGAGCTGTGCCGCCGGGTGCGCGGGATCAGCGACGTGCCGATCCTCATGCTCACCGCGCTGGGCACGGTCGACCACCGCATCGAGGGGCTCGAGCACGGGGCCGACGACTACCTCCCCAAGCCCTTCTCCCTGCGCGAGCTGCAGCTGCGGCTCGAGGCCCTGCTGCGTCGGCGCCTGCCCGACGCGGCGCCTGTCGCGTTCACGGCCGGCGCGTTCCGCGTGGACCCGGCGCATCGCCGGCTGCGGATCGGCGATCGTGAGATCGCGCTGACCTCGCGCGAGTACGAGCTGTTCCTCTTCCTGCTGGGTCGCGAGGGCCAGGTGGTGCGGCGCGACGAGATCCTCCGTGAGGTCTGGGGCTGGAGCGAGGGCGATGCCTCGACGGTGACCGTCCACGTGCGCCGCCTGCGCGAGAAGATCGAGCCCGACCCGACGTCGCCCCGCTTCCTGCGCACCGAATGGGGCGCCGGGTACCGCCTGGAGACAGGGGACGCCGGATCGCCCCGGCGGGCGCAGCCGCCGCCCCTGCCGCGATCATCGGGGCCGACGTGCTGAGCCCGATCGACTACCTGCTCATCGTCGCGACGACGATCGTGTGCACGGGCGTCGTGATGAGCGGCGCCTGGTGGGCGCTGCATCTGAACCGGCGCGGCAGCATCGTCTCGCAGACGGTGATCCTGCTGGTCGCGACGGTCCTCTCGATCGCGGCGACGACCCTCGCGGTGCTCGTGGAGATGTACTTCTCCGCGCACGACCTCACGGTCCTGGCCTGGGTGCTCGCCGTCTCCGGACTGATCTCGATCGCGGCCGCGCGCCTGCTGCTGGGCCGGCGGGTGCGCACCTCGATCACCGCTCTCGCGGACTCGGCGCGGCGGCTCGGGGACCGCGCCGGGGCCGGGCCCGGCGTCGAGGCCGACGGGCCCGGGTGGAAGGAGTTCGAGACCCTCTCGACCGAGCTCGCGGAGACGTCCCGCCGGCTCAGCTCGGCCCGTGCGGAGATCGAGGCGCTGGACGCGGACCGTCGGCAGTCGATCGCCTGGATCTCCCACGACCTGCGCACCCCGCTCACGGGTCTGCGCGCGATGGCCGAGGCGCTCGAGGCGGGCACCGCCGACGACCCCGTCGCCTATGCACGCGGCATCCGCGGCCGGGTGGACACCCTCAGCTCGATGGTCGAGGACCTCTTCGAGCTCTCCCGCCTGCAGTCCGGCACCCTCGTGCTGCGGCGGGAGACGGTCGAGCTCCTGGATCTCGTCTCCGACGCCGTGGCCGACGTGATGCCCGTGGCCCAGCAGCGCGGCATCCGCATCGTGCATCGCGGCATCGAGGGCCGCGTGCTGCGGGCGGATCCTCGCGAGCTCACGCGCGCGCTCGCGAACCTCCTCAGCAACGGCGTGCGCCACTCCCCCGAGGGCGGGGAGATCGTGGTCTCGGCCGATGTCCTGCCCGGCGACCGACTGGTCCTCAGCGTCCTGGACCAGGGACCGGGCGTGGCGAGCGAGCACATCGGGCAGATCTTCGAGGTCGGCTGGCGCGAGGATCCCGCGCGCACGCAGTCCGATGACCTCGGCGGATCCGGCGGTGCGGGCCTCGGCCTCGCGATCGTGCGCGGCATCGCCGAGGCCCACGGCGGCGACGTCAGGGCGCAGCGGGTGGACGGCGGCTTCCGCCTCGACCTCGTGCTGCCCGCGGGGTGAGCTCGAGGGGCGCTCGGGAGGCAGACGCCACGTCTTCCCCTTCCGCTGTGGAACCCGTGCCGCCCGCTCCTGTGAATCCCTTGCCGCTCTTATTCCCTTGCCGCCCTCTCGCGTCCGGTTCTACGCTCGTCGGACACAGGGAAGGAGGTGATCCGACAGATGAAGTTCTCTCGGACATGTGAGGTGGCTCGCCGCTGAGGCGACCATCGACCTGACCGGCGGCACCGCCGCCGACCACCAGATCGAGGGACGTGCAGCGAATCCCACCGAGCTGCCCGGACCCGCAGGCGCCGGACCTCGTCCATCCGGCAGGCGCGCGAGCGCTGCCTGCGGGTCCGCCCATGCCCTGACCGCCCATGCCCTGACCGCGACGACCGCGACGTCCCGGCCCCTTCAGCGCACCACCGAGCTGAGCAGCAGGCTCGTCTCCGAGTTGACCACGCCCTCGATGCCGCGGATCCGGCGCAGCACGCCGTCGAAGGCCGCGAGGTCCTCGCAGGCGATCTCGGCGACCAGGTCCCAGCCACCGTTGGTGGTGTGGAGGTTCTGGATCTCGACGAAGCCGCGCAGGGCGTCGATCGCCCGGTCCGTCGTGCGCCCCTCGACTTCGATGAACGAGATCGCCCGCACGGGCGCCGCCTGCGCGTAGTCGCGCACGCGCACCGAGAAGCCGACGATGACTCCCCGGGCGGTGAGCTTCTCGATCCGGTGCGAGACCGTCGCCCGCGAGACGCCGAGCCGCTGGGCGAGGGAGGCGATCGGCGCGCGCCCGTCGGTGCGCAGCGCCGCGAGCAGTCTCCGGTCCAGATCCGTCAGCCGGTCCGCAGAGCCGTCCTGTGCAGTGTTCATGCGCAGAATGCTAGATCTCTGCTCTCAGATTGCGCATGAGCTTGGCAGATCTCGCGCGATCCTGCTCTTCCGCCTGCCATCTGCGAAATCTACTCTGAGCTTCACCAGGCACACCGCGAGAGACGGAGCGATGACGATGACGCAGCTGCTCGACGTGGCGAACATGGCCCGCTGGATCGTGCGGGACGGCGCCCAGAACATCCTCACCACCATGGTCGGCTACCTCGACCACGACTTCCGGCGCTGGCAGAGCTTCGAGCGGATCCCCCGGATCGCGAGCCACACGCCCTTCGGCGTGATCGAGCTGATGCCGACCTCCGACGGCGAGACGTACGCGTTCAAGTACGTCAACGGCCACCCCTCGAACCCCGCGCGCGGCTTCCAGACCGTGACCGCTTTCGGCGTCCTCGCCGACGTCGACAACGGCTACCCCGTGTTCCTGTCCGAGATGACGCTGCTGACGGCGCTGCGCACCGCGGCCGCCTCTGCCCTCGCCGCCCGCACCCTCGCCCGGCCCGACGCCCGCGTGCTCGCCCTCATCGGCGCGGGCTCGCAGTCGGAGTTCCAGGCGCTCGCCTTCCGCGGAGTGCTCGGCATCGAGGAGCTGCGCGTGTTCGACGTCGATCCTGCGGCGGTCGACAAGGTCCGCCGCAACCTCGAGCCGCTCGGCTTCCGCATCCACGACGCGGCGACCGCGGCGGAGGCGGCCGAGGGCGCGGACATCATCACCACCTGCACCGCCGACAAGGCCCAGAACCGGGTCCTGGACCTGACCGACGTGCGCCCCGGCGTGCACGTCAACGCGATCGGCGGCGACTGCCCCGGCAAGACCGAGCTGGATCCGCGGATCCTCGAGGCGGGGGACGTGTTCGTCGAGTTCACGCCGCAGACCCGCATCGAGGGCGAGATCCAGCAGATGCCGGAGGACTTCGCCGTCACCGAGCTCTGGGAGGTGCTCACGGGCACGGCCGCGGGGCGCACCTCGCCCGAGCAGATCACCGTGTTCGACTCGGTGGGCTTCGCGATCTCCGACTTCTCGGGCCTGCGCTGCGCGCGCGACGCGACGACGGGCACCGACCTGGTCTCCGACGTGGACCTGGTGGCCTCCCCGAGCGACCCGAAGGACCTGTTCTCGCTGGTCGGCTCGCTGTCTCCGGTCGGCGGGCGATGAGTGCCCCGGCCCTCGCCGGTGCGCGGACGTCGCCCCCGCTCCCCGTGCAGTCCCCGTCGCGGGCCCTGCTGGTGCGGCCCCACCACTTCACGGCGAACCCGGAGACCGCGCTGGACAACGCCTTCCAGTCCCTCGACGCCGCGCGGGCCGTGGATCCTGCTGTCCTCGCCCGGCGGGCGTACGACGAGGTGGTCCGCCTCGCGGACGCGCTCGATGCGGCGGGCGTCGCGGTGACGATGTTCGATGATCCGGGCACGGCGACGCCCGACAGCGTGTTCCCCAACAACTGGCTGAGCACGCACGCGGACGGCACGCTCGCCCTGTTCCCCATGTACGCGCCCAGCCGCCGCGCCGAGCGCCGCGCGGACATCGTCGCCGCTCTGCGCACGCGCTTCCACGTGCGCAGGGTCGTCGACTACTCCGACGGCGAGGCCGACGCGCGCTACCTCGAGGGCACCGGGGCGATGGTGCTCGACGACGTCACGCGCACCGCCTTCGCGTGCCGCTCGCGGCGCCTCGACGAGACGCTGCTGGCGGACGTGTGCGCGGATCTCGGACTCGAGCCCCTCGTCGTCGATGCGGCCGACGCCGCGGGCGTGCCCGTCTACCACACGAACGTGCTGATGAGCGTGGGGACCGAGGTCGCCGTTCTGGGCGCCTCGATGATCCGGGACCCGGCGCGGCGCGAGGCGGTGCGGGAGCGTCTGTGTGCGGGCGGCCGGGAGGTCGTCGAGCTGGACGAGGGCCAGGTGCGGGCCTTCGCGGGGAACTGCCTCGAGGTCGCGGCGGATGCCGGCCCGGCGGGCGGCGCCGGGGGCGACGCCACAGACGACGCCACAGGCGACGCCGCGGGCGAGCGCTCGCTGATGATGTCCGCGACCGCCGCGGCGGCGCTCGCCCCGGATCAGCTCCGCCGGATCGAGCGTTCGTGCCGGGTGCGCGCGGTCGAGGTGCCGACGATCGAGACGGCGGGCGGCTCGGTGCGCTGCATGATCGCCGGGATCCACCTGGCGCCGCGCGTCTGAGCTGCTCGCCGACCCGTCGGCTCGTCGGCCCGATCGACCTCGTCAGCCCCGTCGGCCCCGGCTCCTCACGCGCGCGAGCGCCAGAGCAGCCACACGAAGTAGGGCGCCCCGATGATCGCCACCACCAGCCCTGCGGGGACCTGGGCGGGGGCGATGAGGGTGCGGCCGATCGTGTCGGCGATGCTCACCAGCAGCGCGCCCAGCAGCATCGCGACCGGCACGGAGCGCACGTGCCGCGCGCCGACCAGGGCTCTCGCGAGGTGCGGGGCGACGAGCCCCACGAACCCGATCGTGCCCACCGCGATGACGCTCACCGAGGCGAGCACGGCCGCGCAGGCGATCACCGCGAGACGGGTGCGCTCGAGGCGCACGCCGAGGATCCGCGGGGAGTCCTCGTCGAGCGCGAGCAGGTCGAGCTCGCGCGAGCGGGAGAGCACGAAGGGCGCGATGAGGACGAGGGCGATCGCGACGATCGCGACGTCGACGAGGCCGCGGCCGTAGGTGGTGCCGGAGAGCCAGGTGAGCAGGCGCGGCGTGTCCCACGGGTTCTGCCACAGCAGCAGGAACGTGGAGAGGGAGGAGAGGGCGAAGCCCATGCCGATGCCCACGAGCACGAGGCGCTCGGGTCGGATGCCGCGCCGCCAGGCCAGCAGGTAGATCACGGCGAAGGTGACGAGGCCGCCGACGATGGCGGCGCCCACCATCACGGGCCTGCTCGCGCCGCCCGCGCCCCCGGCGCCGATCGCGAGCACGGCGCCCAGGCCCGCCCCGGCGGTGATGCCGAGGATGCCGGGCTCGGCGAGGGGGTTGCGGACGGTGGACTGCACGACGCTGCCGGCGAGCGCGAGGGCCGCCCCGCCCACGATCGCGGCGGTGGTCCTCGGGAGGCGCTCGTCGAGCGCGAACCGCACGGGCGCCGGCGCCGCGTGCCGGATCCACAGGACCACGTCGCCCGTGCGCAGCCAGAGGCTCCCGGCGAGCAGCCCGACGAGCCCGGCTCCGGCGAGCGCCACAAGGACGAGCATGCTGATCACGAGGGCTCGCCGGCCGGAGCGGGGCGGGGTGCGGGCCTGCGGCGGCTCCTTCGCGGGCCCCGAGTCCCGCAGCCGACGGGCCAGGACGATCATGATGATCGCGCCCAGCAGGGAGGTCGCGATACCGGTGGGGATCTTCGACGCCGCCTCGGCGCCGGCGATCCCGCGCAGCAGCGCATCGGCCAGGATGACGACGAGCGCGCCCAGCAGTCCCGAGGCGGGGATCAGCAGCACGTGGCGGTGCAGGGCGGGCAGCAGCACCGCGAGCAGCCGGGCGAGCACCGGGGCGCCCAGGCCCACGAAGCCGACGGGCCCGGCGACGGTCACGGCGATCGCGGTGAGCAGCACGGCGCCGAGGATCCCGAGCACACGGGTGCGGCGCACGGGGATCCCGAGAGAGGAGGCGGCGTCGTCGCCCAGCCCCAGGATGTCCAGGCGCCGGGCGATCAGCAGCATCACCACGAGCACCCCGACGATCACCGGGATCGCGCGCAGGGAGGCGTCGAGGTTCAGCTGGGCGAGCGACCCGCTGCCCCACGCGAACAGGCCCGTGGTCTGCACCTCGAAGGGGATGAGCAGGGCGGAGGTCGCGGCCTGCAGGGCGAGCGCGACGGCGGACCCGGCGAGCACGAGCCGGGTGGTGGAGGTCCCCGCACCTCCCGAGATCGCGAGCACGAGGCCCGCGGCCGCCAGTCCCCCGGCGAAGGCGACGGCGCCGGACGCCCACAGCGGCACGGCCAGGCCGAAGGCGGCGACGGCGACGATCGCGAGGTAGGACCCGGCGGTCACCGCGAGGGTGTCCGGCGAAGCGAGGGCGTTGCGGGAGATGGATTGCAGGACGGCGCCGGCCGCGCCGAGGGCGAAGCCGACCGCGATGCCGGCGAGCAGTCGCGGCAGGCGCGAGGCGGAGAAGATCGCGGAGACCGGGACGCCGGCCTCCCCCGCCCCCTCGGCGGGGTCCGCCCCGACGGCGGCGCGCAGCAGGTCGCCGAGGCCGATGCCCGAGGTCCCCTGGGTGAGATGCCAGGCGCCGACGACCACGAGCACCACGGCGAGAGCCACGAGCCCGCCGCCGCCCGCGAGCAGCGCGCCGACGCCCGGGCGCCGGCGCGCGGCCGGGGCCGGAGCGGCGGCCGGGGGCGGAGTGGCGCCCGGGGCCCGCTGCCCGCTCTCGGGGGTGGTGGTCGGGCTCGCCGTGGGACTCACGGGCGGGTCACTTCGTGAGCGCGTCGACGTAGGCGTCGACCGCCTGCTCGGAGGTGCGGGGGCCGCCGAAGGTCCAGATGCTCGAGGGGAACGGGTGGGCGCGGCCGTCCTCGACGGCGGGCAGCGACGTCCAGATGTCGTTCTTCTCGAGCTCGGTGACGTAGTTGCCGGCCGGATCGTCGGTCGACGTATAGAAGAGGTTCGCGTCGCCCACCGAGGTGAGTCCCTCGATGTCGGTCTGGCCGAGCCCGTAGATCGCGTCGGTCTTCCCGGTCCAGGCGGGCTTCAGCCCGAGCTCCTGGCCGAGCGCGCTGAACAGGGCGCCCTTGCCGAAGGGGCGGATGGAGACGTTGCCGCCGTCGACCCAGCCGTCGAAGTAGACGAAGTCGCGGGTGGGCAGGTCGACGTCCTCGACCTCCTTCTTGGCCTCGGCGAGGTGCTGGTCGAACTCCTCGAGGACCGCGTCGGCCCGCTCGGTGCGGCCGGTGGCCTTCCCGATCAGGGAGAACAGGTCCTTCATGTTCCCGATGGGGTCCTTCGCGTCGGCGCCGCGGGTGGCGAGCACGGGCACCCCGCGCTCCTCGAGCTGGCCGATGATCTCGTCGTCCTTGCTCGAGGCCTCGACGATGATCAGGTCGGGGTTCGTGCCGTAGAGGGTGTCGAGGTCGGGCTCTCCGCGCTGGCCGACGTCCGTGACGCCGTCGGGCAGCTTCTCGGCGGTGTCCCAGGTGGTGAACCCCTCGACGTCGGCGACGCCCACGGGGGCCACGCAGAGGCTGAGCAGGTCCTCGGTCTGCTGCCATTCGAGGACGGCGACGCGCTTCGCGGGTTCATCGAGCGTCACGGTGCGGCCGAAGTCATCGGTGAGCTCGACGGCGCCGGTCGCGGTCGAGGTGGAGTCGTCCGCGCAGGATTCGGACACGGCGGAGGCGTCCTTCGTGGCGTCGGTGGACGCCTCGACGTCGGTGGTGCCGCAGGCGGCGAGCGAGAGCGCGGTGAGCCCCAGGGTGAGCACGGCGCCGAGGCGGCGCAGCGCGGAGGGGCGGGAGCGGACGGCGGACGCGGTGGTGCGGAGCGAGGTGGTGGTCATGGTTCTCCGAGGGATGCCGGCCGGGCGGCCGGGTGCGGGCGGGGTGGTGTGCGGCGCGGTGGGCGCTGCGGCGGGGCGAAGATTCGGGGCGCGCTCGGCACATGCGGGAGCGGCGTGCGCGGGTGGGCGGGGACGGGATCAGCGGGCGCGAGGGGCGGGGATCAGCGGGCGCGCGAACAGCGCTCGGCGACCTCGATCCGTCGGCGTCCGGAGGCGGGATCGACGCTCACCTCGATGGGGATCTCGTAGACCTCGCTGAGATGCTGCGAGGTGAGGACGTCGTCGACGGAGCCGGCGGCGTGGACGTCCCCTCGGCGTAGCAGCACGACGCGGTCGGCGATGCGGGCGGCCTGGGCGAGGTCGTGCAGGACCACGCCGATCGCGGCGCCGTGCTCAGCAGCGAGGTCCCGCACCAGATCGAGGGTCTCGATCTGGTAGCGCAGGTCGAGGTGGTTGGTGGGCTCGTCGAGCAGGACGATGCCGGTGTCCTGCGCGAGGCAGGAGGCGAGCCAGACGCGCTGGATCTCCCCTCCGGAGAGCTCACCGACGCCGCGGGCGGCGAAGACAGCGGTGCCGGTCAGCTCCATGGCGCGCTCGATCGCGGCCTCGTCGGCCTCGGAGAGACCGGCGAAGCGGCGGCGGTGCGGGTGACGGCCGAAGCCGACGACCTCGCGCACCGTGAGGCCCTGCGGGGTGCCGCGGCTCTGGGAGAACAGGGTGAGGGTGCGCGCGAAGTCCTTGGCGCCCATCAGCGCCGCGTCGCGCTCGGCGATGCGCACCTCGCCGCGGGCCAGCGGGTGCAGGCGGGAGACGGCGCGCAGCACGGTCGACTTGCCGCTGCCGTTGGGGCCCAGCAGAACGGTGACCTCGCCGGGACGGATCTGCAGGTCGACGCCGTGGACGACCTCGCTGCGACCGTAGCGCAGCACGAGGCCCTCGGCGTCGAGCCGGCGCGCGGCCGGATCCTCGGCGGCGGGACGGCGGGCGTCGGCAGGAACCGCCGCGGGGATGACCCTCTCCTCGACGGCGGTCGATCGGAGATCGGTCGTCATGAAGGACAGCCTAACCGTCCCCCATGTCCGACCACACCCCGTGTCCATGGGACGGGCGTCTCAGGACTCCCCGTCAGGGCTCACGTTCAGTGCTCCTCGTCCGTGCTCCCGTTCAGTGCTCCCCGCTCACCTCGACGATCTCGGCGGCGCGGCGCTCGAGGTCCATGGGCTCCACGCCGTCGAGCATGTGCAGGGCGAAGTCCTCGCTGAAGTGCTCGAAGAGCATGGTGCCGCGCACGGAGTTGCCGTGCAGGTCCAGCTGCGGGGCGTAGGTCGCGATGCCGAAGCGGGAGGGCAGGGCCGCGATGATTCCCCCGGCGACCCCGGACTTCGCGGGCAGGCCGACGTCGCTCACCCAGTCGCCCGCGTTGTCGTACATCCCGCAGGTGAGCATCACGGAGAGGGTCTTGCGGGCGGCGACGCGGGAGAAGACCTCCTCCCCCGTCAGCGGATTGGTGCCGCCCGAGGCGAGGGTCGCGGCCATCACGGCGAGATCCGTGACCGAGGCGAGGATCGAGCAGCCCTCGATGTACCCCTCGACGACCTCATGCGCCTCCTCCGTCATCGAGCCGGCGGCGCGCAGCATGTAGGCGAGCGCGAGGTTGCGGTCGGCGGTGCGGGCCTCCTCGCGGCGGGTCGCCTCGTGCAGGGCGAGGGTGTGCCCGGCGGCCGCCTCGAGCACGGAGCGCAGGCGCTCGGTGCGCTCGCCCTGGGTGGGGCCGAGCATCGCGTGGGTGCGGATCGCGCCGATGTTCACCAGCGGGTTCTTGGGCTTCTTCGTCCACACGTCGAGGCTGAGAGCGTTGAACTGCTCGCCCGTCGGCTCCTCGTCGACGATCGAGTTCACATACTCGAGTCCGTGCAGGTCGATCGCGGCGCCGTAGGCGAAGGCCTTGGAGATCGACTGGATCGGGAAGCAGTGGTCGGTGCCGGCGGTCGTGATCTCGCCGTCGGTCATGCACAGGGCGACGGCGAGATGGTCCTCGCGGGCGCCGGAGAGGCGGGCGAGGTCGGGGATGTCGCCGTCGGGCACGGCGGAGCCGAGGACGTGCATCTGCCGGTCGAAGTACGTGCTGAGCGCGCTGGTCACCCTTCGGACCGTACACGGGGCGCGTCGATCACCCCAGCGGGTCCGGCGGGCGGGCAGCCCGGCGGGTCAGCCGGGCTGCCCGCCCGCGAGCGCCTGCTCGAGCACGGAGAGATCCTCGGCATGCATCGGCCTGGCGTGCTCGGGACGCGGGGTGAGCAGGCGGCGGGTGACGTGCACGGGGATCTGCGCGAGGCCGACCCGGAGGGCGACGGCCACGCGATGGTTGCCGTCGAGCGTCGCGAACTGCTCGTTGAAGGCGAGGTCGAGCGGGCTGCGGATGCCGTGGAGGCGCGCGTCGGCCTCGATCGCGTCGAGGTGCGCGGGCGTGTCCAGGTGCGGGGAGCCGACGACCTCCCGGTCGACGGCCCGGTAGCGGGCGACGAGCGCGGTGGGCAGCAGCACGGCGGGACGGGCGCGGCCCGAGCGGCGCTCCATGACGACCTGCGCGGGGTCCTCGGGATCCGCTCCGATCTCCCCGAAGCCGCAGCGCTCGTAGAGTCGCCGGGCGGGCGGGTTCTCCCGCATCACGTGCAGTCGGAGCCGGACCCCGGGAAGGTGCTCCTCGGCCCAGTCGATGCAGGCGTCGATGAGGGCCCGGCCCGCACCGGTTCCGCGCCCCTCCGGGGCGACCCACACCGAGAGGATCATGGCCGGCTCTCCCGGCTCCGTCGCGGGGACGACCCGAGCGATGCCCTGCGGGGCTGTGCTCCCCTCGGGGGTCGCCAGGATGCATGCACCGAGCGCGAGGAAGCGGTCCCAGTAGGTCGGGTCCTCGCGCTCGCGCTCGAGGGTTCCCTCGTAGGTCGATCCGAACGCCTCGGGATCCTCCCGCAGGGTGCGCAGCCTCAGCGTGCGGACCAGGTCCCGGTCGGCGGGTGCGGCGAGGCGGGTGAGCGGGGTCGTCATGTCCTCGCCCTCACTGCTCCGCGTCGCCGGGTCGCGGCTGCTCGTGGTCCGTCGGCACCTCGGGCCGATCCGTCCCGGTCAGCCGTCCGATCCCGGCCATCAGGTGGTAGATGACGAGCGCGGCGAGGGTGCCCAGCGCGATACCGGTGAGCTGGATGCCGCCGAAGGTCCAGGTGACGTTCGCGATGCCGACCACGAGGGCGACGCCCGCGGTGATCTGGTTCTTGGGGCGGGAGAAGTCCACGCGACCGTCGACCCACATGCGCACGCCCACGATGCCGATGAGCCCGTAGAGCACGAAGGTGACCCCGCCCAGCACGCCCGGCGGGATCGTGTTGATGAGGGCGCCCACCTTCGGGGAGAGCGAGAGCAGGATCGCGACCACGCCCGCGACCCAGTAGGCCGCGGTCGAGTACACGCGGGTCGCGGACATGACGCCGATGTTCTCGCCGTAGGTGGTGGTCGGCGAGCCGCCGAAGCAGGCGGAGATCGCGGTGGCGATGCCGTCGGAGGCGAGGGTGCGGCCCACCATGTGGTCGAGGTTCCGATGGGTCATCAGGCCGACGCTCGTCACGTGGCCGACGTTCTCCGCGAGCAGCACCACGATCACCGGCAGGAACATCGGCAGCAGGGACAGGTCGAGGGAGGGGTGGTGGAGCTCGGGCAGGCCCAGCCAGCGCGCCTCGTGGAAGGCGGTGAAGTCGACCTCGCCGCGGGCGACGGCGACCAGGTACCCGATGATCACGCCGAGCAGCACGGAGACGCGGCCCAGCATGCCCTTGAACAGGGCCGTGCACAGCACCACGGCGAACAGGGTGATGGTCGCGGTCACGGCGGACTTCTGGAAGTTGCCGTAGGCCGTCGGCGCGAGGTTGAAGCCGATCAGCGCGACGATCGACCCCATCACCACGGGCGGCATGAGCAGCCCGATCCAGCGCGTCCCCACGGCCTGGACCAGCAGTCCGAGCAGCGCCATCGCGATGCCGATGACGAGCACTCCGCCGAGCGCGGCGGACATCGACCCGGCCTGCGTCGAGGCCGTGATCGGGGCGATGAACGCGAAGGAGGAGCCCAGGTAGCTGGGCACCCGGTTGCGGGTGATCACCAGGAACAGCAGGGTGCCGATGCCGCTGAACAGCAGCGTCGTGGAGGGCGGGAAGCCGGTGAGCAGCGGCACCAGGAAGGTCGCGCCGAACATGGCGACCACATGCTGGGCGCCGATGCCGATGGTCAGCGGCCAGGCCAGCCGCTCCTCGGGGCGCACGATCGCATCGGGGGCGACGGAGCGGCCGTCGCCGTGCAGGGTCCAGACGGGCATGGGTGCTCCAGGGGTGAGGAGGGCGGGTCGGGGTCGATCGGCGGGTCAGCGAGGGCGGCTGGCCCGCGCGGCCGGCGGATCAGCGCGGCCGGCGGATCAGCGCGGCCGGAGCGGCTTGCGCACCGGATCAGCGCCGCGCGGCGCCGGGGAAGACCTTGATCCGTGCACGCTCCGCGGAGACGTCGGGGATCAGGTCCGGGGAGGCCGCGGTGGCGGGCTCGTTGCGGGTGCGGAAGTCGGCGAACATGCGGCTGAGGTCCGGTGCTCCGTACTCGTCGCGCACGGGAGCGGGCACGGTGAGCATGAGGGCGGCGACGACGCCGACGGCGAGCGCGACCCCACCGGTCATCAGCCCCGCCCCGGCGCCGGTCGCGAGCGAGTTCACGATGACGTCGAGGAAGCCGACGACCAGCATGACCACGCCCGCGATGACGGCGCTCGAGCGGGCCACGTCGGCCGGGCGCTCGAGCAGCGAGCGGCGCGCGAACAGCGAGATCGCGACGAAGCATGCGGAGATCACCGCATCCATCACGTGGATGACCGGACCGCCCATGCCCGCTCCCCCGACCGCGGCGACGGCCGCGATCAGGTTCCACACGATGGCCGCGCCGTGCATGATCGCGCCGAACTCGAAGGCGCGCACGGCGTAGACGATCCAGTCCACGCGCTGGAAGTTCAGCGGCATCGTGCGCACGAACGAGCGCGAGACCATCACGCCCCAGGCGGCGAACACGAAGGGCAGGTAGACGAAGTCCGTGGCGAACGAGGTGGGGGCGGCGAACTCGAGGCGCAGGGAGCTGTCGGCGATCGCGAGGATCACCAGTCCCGAGGCGGCGCCCGCGCAGAACACGAACCAGGAGCGGTCGCGGCGCAGCGCCGCGCCGATGAGCAGCGTCAGCAGGAGTGCGGAGACGAGCGCGCTCGCGAAGGTGATGAGCGAGTACGCCCAGCCGGTGACGAACACGCGGCCCACGAGCATGACCACGGCGAACACGAAGGATGCGGCGGCGGCCAGGGCGATCGCCGCGATCACGGTGCGAGAGCGCCGCCGGGCGAGCGCCGAGGGCAGGTAGCCCTCGTGGGCGCGCGGCTCGATGCCGACCACGGCGCCCGCGAGCAGCAGGGAGACGCCGGCCCCGAGTCCGACGGGAGGACCCTCGGGCAGCGGTGAGAACATGACGGGGATCGAGGTCACGAGGTCGGCGACGATCGTGCCGACGGCCACCAGCAGCACGGGCGCGAGGCCGATCACGCGGACCGTCCGCACCAGCCGCAGCGGCGAGGACTTCGGCGCCCAGCGCAGCACCAGGACCACCACGAGCACGAGCAGGCCGAAGCCGACCGCGATGCGTCCGATGAGGTCCACAGGTGTGTACCCGGCGTGGGTGAAGGAGGTCGACAGGGCCGCGACCAGGCACACGAAGGCGGTGACGTCGCGCAGGGCGTCGAAGGCGCCGAGGTCGGCGAAGCGCGCGGGGATCGCCGGGGAGCGGCCCGGCGCGTCGGCCGCGTTCGGCGTGGTGCCCGAGCGGGCGTAGGTCGCGGAGGAGCCGCTCCCCGCGCCCGGGGAGCCGCCGACGGGCGCGGGGACGTCCTCGCCGTGCGGGGCGAGGGAGCCGGCGTCCTCGTCGGTGCTCTCGCGGGTCCAGTCCGCGTCGGTCCCGACATCGGTCACCGCGCCGGTCCCGGCGTCGTTCCCGGCATCGGTCCCAGCGCGGTTCCCTTCGACTGCGCCGTCCGCGGACACCTCGCCGTCCTCGTCGAGCGCGGGGAGCGCACCGGTGCGGGTGTCGCGGAGGTCGTCGCCCGTCTGCCCGTCCTCCTGTGCGCCCGCCGGCCCCGCGGGGCGCACGGGCCGACGGTGCCGCGGATGGCCGGCACGCTCGGCGGCGAGCAGCTCGACTTCCTCGCGGCCGGGGAGCTTCTCGGTGGGGACCGTCCCGGGATCCGCGGAGAAGATCCAGTCCTCGTCCCCGCCTCGTGAGCCACGGCGGTCGCGCGCCATCCGGTCCCTCCCTGCTCCTCGACCCTGCGGCCCCGATCCTGCCCGGTCCGTCGTCGTCGGACGACGCCGGGTTCCAGAGCCTTCTGCGGGCCGATTCTAGGCGGGGAGGCGGTGCGTCCGTCCGGGGCGCGCCGTCGGCCGACGGGCCGGGAGCGTGTCCGCGGTCGCATGCCTGCTCGCGGGCGTGCTCGCGCGGGCCGTGCCTGGGTACGCTGGGAGGCATGCCAGCACCCGAGTTCGCGCTCACCGAGCGCTTCCAGTCCGCCTTCGCCCAGGCCTTCGGGGAGGAGTTCCGCGACGCGGATCCGATCATCCGCCCCTCGCAGTTCGCCGATTTCCAGTGCAACGCGGCGATGGGCCTCGCGAAGCGCCTGGGCGCGAAGCCCCGGGACGTGGCCCAGCAGATCCTGGACGCCGTCGACCTCACGGGCCTCGCCGAGACCCCGGAGATCGCCGGGCCCGGCTTCCTCAACATCCGCCTGCGCACGGACTGGATCGGGAACCAGGCGGCCGAGCTCGCCGCCCCCGAGTCGCACCTGGGCATCCCCGCGCCCGATCACGCCGACACCGTGGCCATCGACTACTCGGCGCCGAACGTCGCCAAGGAGATGCACGTCGGGCACCTGCGCACCACGGTCGTGGGCGACGCCCTCGCCCGCACCCTCGAGAAGCTCGGCCACACCGTGGTGCGCCAGAACCACATCGGTGACTGGGGCACGCCCTTCGGCATGCTCATCGAGCACCTGCTGGACGTGGGAGAGGAGGGCGAGGAGGCGAAGCTCCTGGAGAGCGACCCCAACGCCTTCTACCAGCACGCCCGCGCGAAGTTCGACGGCGACGCCGCCTTCGCGGACCGCGCGCGCTCCCGCGTGGTCACCCTCCAGGCCGGGGACCAGCAGACCCTGGAGATCTGGACCCGCCTGGTGGAGCTGTCCAAGCAGTACTTCCACCGCATCTACGACATGCTGGACGTGACTCTCACGGACGACGATCTCGCCGGGGAGTCCAGCTACAACGACCAGCTCGAGCTCGTCGCGAAGCAGCTCGAGGCCGACGGGCTCGCCCGGATCTCCGACGGGGCGCTGTGCGTGTTCCCCGAGGGGTTCATCGGCCGCGACGAGAAGCCGCTGCCGCTGATCATCCGCAAGTCCGACGGCGGGTACGGGTACGGCACGACCGACCTCGCGGCCATCCGCCACCGCATCCAGGACCTGCGCGCCGACCGCATCGCCTACGTGATCGGCTCCGCGCAGGAGCTGCACCTGAACATGGTCTTCGAGACCGCGCGCGAGGCCGGCTGGCTCACGGACGCCGTCGAGGCGACGCACGTGAAGATCGGTTCGGTGCTCGGCGAGGACGGGAAGATCCTGCGCACCCGCTCGGGCAGCTCGCTGCGCCTCATGTCCCTGCTCGAGGAGGCCGAGCAGACCGCCCGCGGCGTCATCGACGAGCTGCGCCCCGACCTGCCCGAGGACGAGCGCGCCGAGATCGCGCACGCCGTGGGCATCGGCGGCGTGAAGTACGCGGACCTCTCGACCGCGCACGACTCCGACTACGTCTTCGACCTCGAGCGGATGCTCGCCCTCACCGGGAACACCGCCCCCTACCTGCAGTACGCGGTCGCGCGGATCCGCTCGATCTCGCGGCGCGCCGCCGAGCAGGGCATCACCGCCGGTCCGGCCCCGCGCGTCGAGAACGACGCCGAGCGGGCGCTCGCCCTCGAGCTGCTGCAGTTCGGCCCCACGCTCGTCCAGGTCGGCGCCGCGTACGAGCCGCATCGCCTGTGCGCCTACCTGTTCTCCCTCGCGCAGGCCTTCACGGCCTTCTACGACGCCTCCCCGATCCTCAAGGAGTCCGACGGCGAGGTGCGCGCGGGCCGGCTCGCGCTCGCCGAGCTCACCGAGCGGGTCCTCGTCGAGGGGCTCGACGCACTGGGGGTGCGCGCACCTCAGCGCATGTGACCGCGGGCCCGGCCGACGAGCACGGAATTCCGGCATGTCCGGTCATGGGTGCATGTTCGTCGCCTCTGTGACGGAACCGTGTCCGTTCGTGACCGAACCGTGTCCTGCTGCGGTACAGAAGTCGCTGGTCATCACGCGCCGGCGCTTCGTAACCTGTGACGGTGGTGAGAAGCCGGAGGACGCATGCGGCCGCGTGGGCGGTCTACATCGTCGCGGCCATCATGCACATGGTGGCCCTCGCGACGAACACCGGTGCCCTCGCGCTGGTCACCAAGGCCCTTCTCGCGCCCGCGCTCATCGTCGCGGTCCTCAGCGCGCTCTCGCTCACGCACCGCATGGCCAAGCGCCTCACCTTCGCGCTCGCCCTGGCGTTCCTCGCTGACATCGCCCCGGGCTTCACGCCGTGGGCGCACGGCGCGACGTCCGTCCTGTTCCTGCTCGCGCTCGTCGTCTACGCGGCCACGCTGGCCCCGTACTGGCTGCGCGAGCTCGACGGGCTGCACCTGCTGCTCGCGATCCCCTACGGCGGGGTCGTCATCGGACTGTTCCTCGCATGCGCGGGCGGCGCCGGGAGCCTGCTGCCGCTGCTGGTCGTCTACGCGCTGGTCCTCGCGGCCGTCGCCTTCCTCTCGGCCGGCGTGAACCCTCTGACCTGGATCGGCGGCACCCTGCTGCTGCTCTCGAGCTCCGTGCTGGGGATGTCCTGGTTCCTGCCGGGCGCCTGGATCCCCGAGTCCGACCTGTGGGTGATGGGCTCCTACATCGCGGGCAACGCCCTGCTGGTGCTGGGACTGCTGCGCACCGTGCCGGCGCGCCGCTGGGCCCCTCAGCCCAGCAGCGGCGCCTCGCTCGTGATCATCGAGGGCTGATCGCCGCGGGTCGTCGCCCGATCGTTCGACGGGTCGCTCGCCCGGACGGTCGCCGACCGGCACGCCAGCCGGCCGGCCACCCGCTCAGTCCGTGCCCAGAGCCTTCGCGATCGCCGCACGCTGCTCGGTGAGCAGACGCCCCATCTCCTCGCCCGGACGCAGCCCCGAGAGGAACGCGAGGCGCCCGTGGATCTCCCGGTAGGAGACCTCGGGGCCCGCCTCCTCGAGCTGCAGGCGCAGCACGCGGGCGTCGGTGAGGAAGATGTCGTCCGTGCCCACGCTGAGGTGGATCGGCGGGAGATCGTGGAGGTGGGCGTTGACCGGGGAGAGGTCCTGGTCGTCCAGGGGCGTGCGGCCCGCGTAGGACTGCGCGGCGAGGGTGAGCAGGCGCCGCTCCTGCGGGAAGTCCCGCCTGCCGGTCTCTGTCATGCCGGTGTTGGCGAGCTCGAGGTCCGTCCAGGGGGACATGAGCACGAGCAGCGCCGGCTCGGGGATGTCCGCCAGCGGTCCGACGCCGTCGCGGATGCGACGCACGATCGCGAGCGCGAGCGCGGCCCCCGCGTTGTGGCACGAGAGCACCCAGGGCGCCTCGCCGAGCGCGCCGGAGCCGGCGAGCTGCGCGAGCACGGCCTCGACGTCCTCGAGCGCGACGGGATGCTGGTGGTCCGGCGCGGTGCGGTAGTCGACGAGCAGTCCCGCGCACTGCTGGGCGTCGGCCTGCCGGGAGAGCCACCCCCAGTCGCCCGGGAACGGGCCGGAGAGGAAGGCGCCGCCGTGCAGGTGGACGATCACGCCGTTCGAGGCGTGGTGGCGGTCGAGCCAGACGCAGCGGGAGCGGTCGATCATCTCCACGTCCACCGCGTGGCGCTTGAGGACCCCGCCCCCGGGCATCGGGCGGCGGGCCTCGCGCAGCGTATGGGTGTAGAAGGCCTTCGGCAGAGGCAGCCGGCGCAGGGTGCGTCCTGCCATGATCGCGGCGTCGCGGATACGACTCATCACGTCTCCTGTGCGGTGGGCTCGGTCCCCTCCAGCCTAGCGACTCCGAGCCGCAGGTAGCCTGCACGTCATGACGTCCTCCACCACACCCTCGGGCGCGCACTCCCCCGCAGCCGAGCGCCCGGTCCTGCGCGGGAACGGTCCGGTCCTGATCCTCGCCGCGATGGACGAGGAGGCCTCCCCGCTGGTCGAGCGCATGCTCTCACCGCGCCGCGCGGACCTCCCGCTGTCGGCCCCGGCGCACGCCTGGGCGGGGACCCTGGGCGGGATCGACGCCGTGGTCGCGACCAGCGGGATCGGCATCAGCGCGGCGACGGCCGCAGCGACCTGGGGCATCCTCACCCGGCATCCGCGCCTGGTGATCAGCGCGGGCTCGGCGGGCGGTCTCGCCTCCGGGATCGGCGTGGGCACGCTCGTGATCGGGGAGTCCTTCACCTATTCGATCGCCGACGCGACCGCGTTCGGCTATGCGCCCGGCCAGGTGCCCGGCGGCCCCGAGCGCTTCCGCACCGATCCGCGACTGGTGGACCTCGCGGCGCGCGCGGCCGAGGACGCGGCGACCGCGCACGGGGTGCGCCGCGGCCTCATGCTCTCCGGCGACGCCTTCGTGACCGCCGAGATCGCCGCGCCCATGCGCGAGCGCTTCCCCGGCGCCCTGAGCGCCGACATGGAGTCCACGGCGATCGCCCAGACCTGCTCGTCGCTGGGGGTGCCGTTCCTCGCGATGCGCGCGATCTCGGATCTCTGCGGGCCCGCGGCCGACGAGCAGTTCCATCTCGAGCTCGACGTGGTCGCCGAGACGTCGGCCCGCGCGGTCTGCCGGCTGCTGGAGGCCGTGGCGGCGGGCTGAGCCGCTCAGCGCTGGTCCGCGCCCCTCCTCGTCGGCATCCGCGGGATCATCGCCGCCCGCGAGCAGCATGACCGCCGTGACCGCTCCGGCGGCGGCGGTCTGCGCGGCCTCCGGCTCGACCGTGCCCAGCGGGATCGAGCCGGGCTCAGCGCGCGGCGGTGTGCAGGATCTCCTCGCCGAGCGCGAGCGAGCGGACGTTCCGCGCGATCCGCTCGTCGGCGCCGACGGGGCGCCCGCCCGCGCCGTGCGGCGTGATGAGCAGCCGCGGCGCTCCCCACAGCGGGGCGTCGGCCGGGAGCGGCTCGGGATCGGTCACGTCGATGCCGGCGGCGCCCAGGCGCCCGTCCTCGAGGGCGTCGAGCAGAGCGCCCTGATCGACCGTCGCCCCGCGTCCCACGTTCACGAGGATCGCGTGGTCCGGCAGCGCGTCCAGGACCTCGCGGCCGACGGCTCCCGCCGTCTCCGGGGCGGCCGGGAGGATGTCGACGAGGACATCGGTCCCCGGCAGGGCGGACATGACGTCGTCCGCCGCGATGACCTCGAAGCCGGAGCGCTCCCCCGCGCTGCGGGCGACCCCGCGCACGTGCGCGCCGAGGGCGGCGAGGATCGGAGCGAGGGTCTGCCCGATCTCCCCGAATCCCCAGATCAGCACGCGGGCGTCGAGCAGGGTGGTGAGGCGGCCCTCGGGGTGGAGGGGCTGCAGGCCGCCGAGCTCTCGGGACCACTCGTGGTGCTCCTGGGCGATCCGCGCCTCGGGCAGGCGCCGCACGAGCGTGAGCAGCAGGGCCAGGGCGTGCTCGCTCACGGTGCGCGAGTGCAGGCCCGCGCCGCTCGCGATCACCACGTCGTCGGCGAATCCGGCGGCGAGGATCCCGTCGACCCCGGCGGCGAGGGACTGCACGAGGCGCAGGGAGCCCAGGTCGCGCGCGGCCGACTCGAGATGGCGGCGCGAGGAGCCCCAGACCACGAGGGCCTCGGCGTCGCGGTGCTCGGCGGGGATCGGTTCGCGGGCGTCGACGACGACGGCCTCCCACCCCTCGGGAAGGGCGGGGTCGAGCTCCATCGTATCCGGCAGCAGGATCTTCATGGCACAAGGCTAGGACGTCGGGCCCGGAGGCGCGGGCCGCCACGGCGGATCCGGACACCGCATCGCACGGGATCACCCGGCCGGGGGCACCTGTCCGAGAGCGCCGGAGAGCGCCCGGGGGCACCCGCGAGCACTAACCTGGGCGCATGCGCATCGGCCCGGCACCCCGTTCCACGCGCGCCCCCTCCACCTCGTCCTCCCGGCGTCTGCTGCGCGCCGTCGGCCGCCTCGCCCGCACTGTCCATGCCGACGTGGCACCGCGGGCCACGCGCCGCATGATCCGCCGCGCTGCGGGGCGCGTGGCGACCACGACCCCGCTGAGCGCCTCGGGCTTCCTGGGCGCGAGCATGGCCGGCTGGATCGCGACCTCGCCGAGCCTGCTGCCGCGCACCTGGTGGATGTGGGCGGCCAACTACGCGCTGTCCACGACGTACGGATACGCCTCGGGCGTGGTGCTGGGCCGCACCGGACGGATGCTCGTGCGCCGCCTCCCCCATCCCGCGGCGCGCGAGCCCCTCAGTCCCAGGAACCGGGAGACGCTGCGCTGGGGCGGCGCGGCCGCCCTGGTCGGGATCACCGCCTACTCGTGGACCCGAGGGGCGCTGCGGCAGCGGGAGATCAGCGTGCTCGTGGACCGCGAGCCGAAGAACCTCGCCACGCATGCGGTCGGCACCGCCGCGGGGCTCGGCATCTTCGCCGGAGTGCTCATGGCGTCCCGCGTCGTGGGCGCGACGGCCCGCCTGTACCGGCTGCTGCTGCGCTCCTACCTGCCTCCGCTCGCCGTCGCCATCGGCTCCGCCCTGCTCACCGCGGCGACGCTCGCCGTCGCCATCGACCGCCTGGTGCGCGGCCAGGTGCTCGAGCGGATGATCGAGCGCGCCGAGCAGGCCAACCGGCTGCTCTCCCCCGACCTGCGCCGCCCCGCCTCCGAGCTGGTGTCCGGCTCGATCGCCTCGAAGGAGAGCTGGGAGTCCCTCGGCGCCGCGGGACGGCGCATCGTCTCCTCCGCGGCGAGCGCCGAGGAGATCGCGCGGGCCACAGGGAGGAGCGCGAGCACGCCCATCCGCGTGTACGCGGGCAAGCGCTCCGACCGCACGCTCGAGCAGACCGTCGCGGCCGTGATCGCCGAGCTCGACCGCACCCGCGCGTGGGAGCGCGAGGTGCTCGTGCTGTTCACCGGGACCGGCACGGGCTGGCTGCAGGAATGGTCGCTGTCCGCGGTCGAGTTCCTCACCGGCGGGAACTGCGCGACTGCCTCCCTGCAGTACTCGGTCTACTCGAGCGCCCTGAACTACGTGCTGGACAGGCGCACCCCGCAGCGTGCGGGGCGTCTGCTGTTCGAGGCGGTGCGCGGGAGGCTCGACGCGATGCCCCCGCACGAGCGCCCGCGCCTGTTCGCGGCCGGGGAGTCGCTCGGCTCCTTCGCCGGCCACGCGGCGTTCGGCGACGTCTCGGAGATGCTCGCGCGCATCGACGGCGCGGTGTGGACGGGCACCCCGGGGTTCACGCCGATCTGGCGCGAGCTCACCGAGGCGCGACGGCCGGGCACGCCGGAGATCGCACCCGTGGTGGGCGACGGCGAGCACGTCCGCTTCATCACCGAGCCGGCCGATCTGCATCGCCCCTTCCACGGCCGCGGCCCGGCCTTCGGGCCCTGGCTGCCGCCGCGCGTGGCCTACGTTCAGCACGCCTCGGACCCCGTCGTCTGGTGGCAGCCGTCCCTCCTGGTGAGGAAGCCCGACTGGCTGCGAGAGCGCGTGGGCAGGGACGTCACCGGCGCCATCGGCTGGGCACCATGGATCACCTTCTGGCAGATCGCGGCGGACATGCCGCTCTCGGCCGAGGTCGACGGCGGCCACGGCCACAGCTACCACGAGGAGGTCGTGCTGGTCTGGGCCGCGGTCCTCGGTCTCGACCCGTCGGTGGACCGAGGGCGTGTGGTGCGGGCGATCCAGCAGCGGCTGGGGGCGGGGTGAGGTCAGGCGTCCGCGACGCCGTCCCAGTCCCTCATTCGCCGGTCGCGACCTCCCGGCCCTCGTCCGCGCTCCACTGCGACCACGAGCCGGGGAACAGCCGCGCGCCGGTGAAGCCGGCGCGCTCGAGGGCCAGCAGGTCGTGGGTCGCGGTGACGCCCGAGCCGCAGTAGACGATGATCTGGTCCGCGTCGCCCACGCCCGCTGACTCGAAGCGCTCGCGCAGCGCCTGCGGGTCGAGGAAACGGCCTCCAGGAGCGATGTTCCCCGCGAACGGAACGTTGATCGCACCGGGCACGTGACCCGCGCGCGGGTCGACGGGCTCGGTCTCGCCGCGGTACCGCTCGGATGCGCGGGCGTCGATGACGACCGAGCCCTCGCTCCCGGCGGCGGCCTCGACCTCGTCGGCCGTCGCGGTCACGGCCCTCCCCCACGGGCGCGGGGCGAACGTGGCGGCGTCCGGTGCGGGGTCCTCCGTCGAGAGCTCGCCGCCGTCGGCCGTCCAGGCGCCGAGCCCGCCGTCCAGCAGCGCGGCGTCCACGCCGAGAGCGCGCAGCATCCACACCAGGCGGGAGGCCTGCGAGCCGTCGGTGTCGTCGAGGGCGAGCACGGCGGCGCCGTCCCCGATGCCCGCCGCGCCGAGGGCGGCGGCGAAGTCGGCGGGGTCCGGCAGCGGGTGGCGCCCGGCGTCGGGCCCTGCGGGGGCGGCGAGATCGGCGCCCAGGTCGATGTACACGGAGCCGGGCACGTGGCCGGCGAGGAAGGTCGAGCGGCCCTTCGACCCGTCGAGCGCCCAGCGCACCTCGGCGACGCGCACTCCGGGCTGCTCGCGCAGAGCGCGGAAGCGATCGATGTCGATGACCGGGGGCAGGGAGGGCGCGGGAGTCATGGATGCCACTCTAGGAGCAGTGCCAGACTGTCGGTATGAGGATCGCATTCCTGGGCACCGGACGGATGGGCACGGAGCTTGCCCTGCAGCTGCTGGGCGCGGGCCACGAGCTCGTGGCCTGGAACCGCACCCGCGAGCGCACGCGGATCGTCGAGAAGGGCGGAGCCCGCGTGGTCGACGCCCCCCAGGAGGCCGTCGAGGGCGCGGACGTCGTGGTCACGAGCCTGTTCGGCCCGGGTGCCGTCCGAGAGGCGGTCATCGGTCCGGGTCTGGTCCCGGAGGGCGTGACCTGGGTCGACACCACGACCGTCTCCCCCGCCGACGCCGATGAGTTCGCCGGCGCCGTCGCCGGCTACGTCGCCGCGCCCGTCGTGGGCACGCTGGGCCCGGCGCGCAAGGGCATGCTCGGGGTCTATGTGGGCTCGGCCGACGCGGACCGTCGTGCGCAGGTGGCCGATCTCGTCGCCCCCTGGGCGGACCCCGATCGTCTCGTCCAGGTCGGCTCGGGCCGCGAGGCCGCGACCGGGAAGCTGCTGGCGAACCTCGCGCTCGCCGTGAGCGCGCAGGGGTTGAAGGAGGCGCTCGCCCTCGGCGCGGCGTGCGGCGTGTCCGACGAGGCGACCCTCGACATGCTGGGCTCGACGGGCCTCGCGTTCATCGCCGGCATGAAGGGCACGTTCGTGCGCGGCGAGCGCTCCACCGAGGGCGGTGACTTCACGGTCGACGCGATCGCGAAGGACGCCCGCCTCATGCTCGACACGGTGGCGGACACGGGAGAGGACGAGGACCTGCCGGCGCTGCACGCCGCTCTCGACTCCCTGGAGGCGCAGCAGGAGGCGGACCGCGGCGAGCATGACTTCTCGGCGATGTTCGTGCACGACGGCTCCGGGGATCAGCCCAGCTCCTGAGCGATCCCCTGCCCGGCCTGTCGGCCCGAGAAGAGGCATCCGCCCAGGAAGGTGCCCTCGAGCGCCGAGTTGCCGTGGTAGCCGCCGCCTCCGAAGCCGGAGGCCTCGCCCGCGGCGAACAGCCCGTCGAACGCGCCGCCGCCCGCCGCGGGCGCGCGCTGCACGCGGCCGTCGAGGTCGGTCTCGAGGCCCCCGAGGGTCTTGCGCAGCAGCACGTGCAGGCGCACCGCGATGAGGGGGCCCGCCGCAGGATCCAGCAGACGGTGCGGGGCCGCGGTGCGGATGAGACGGTCGCCGACGTACCGGCGGGCGCCGCGGATCGCGGTGATCTGGGTGTCCTTCGCGAAGGGATTCACGACCTCCGCGTCGCGGGCCCGGATCTGCGTCTCGAGCCGCTCGGCGTCCACGAGCTCCTCCCCCACCAGGGCGTTCATCTTCTGCACGAGGCCGGGGACGTCGCTCGCGGTCACGAAGTCCTCGCCGCGGTCCAGGAAGGCCCGCACGGGCGGCGGCGCACCCGGCCGCACCCTCCCCAGCACCGCTCGCAGGTCCTTGCCGGTGAGATCTGGATTCTGCTCGCTCCCGGAGAGCACGAACTCCTTCTCGATGATCCTGCGGGTGAGCACGAACCACGAGTGCTCGCCCCCGCGCTCGCGCAGTATCCGCAGCGTGCCCGTGGTGTCGAAGCCGGGATAGGCGGGAGCGGGCAGCCGCTCCCCGCGCGCGTCGACCCAGAGCGACGAGGGGCCGGGGAGGATGCGGATGCCGTGCCCCTCCCACACGGGATCCCAGTTGCGCAGCCCCTCGGTGTAGTGCCACATGCGGTCGGCGTTGATCCAGTGCGCACCCGCATCGCGCGCCATCACCATGCCGGCGCCGTCGACGCTCGCGGGCACGCCGCGCACCACGTCCCTCGGCATGGTGCCCAGGCGCTGCGGCCACAGCTCGCCCACCAGGTCGGGGTTGCCTCCGATGCCTCCGGTGGCGAGCAGCACGGCGCCCGCGCGGGCCTCGAACTCGCCCGTCGGCCGACGGGACGAGGCGACCCCGCGCGGCGTCGCGTCGGCCTCGAGGACGTGCCCGCGCACCCCGGCCGCGCGCCCGTCCTCGAGGATCAGCGCCTCGACGGCGTGGCGGGTGCGCAGGCGGATCCGGCCGCTCTCGCGGTGCGCGGCGAGGCGGCGCAGGAACGGCTCGAGCACGCCGGGCCCGGTGCCCCAGGTGACGTGGAAGCGGGGCACGGAGTTGCCGTGGCCCTCGGCGGTGCCGTCGCCGCGCTCGGCCCAGCCGACGACGGGGAAGAAGCGCACGCCCATCCCGTGCAGCCAGGCGCGCTTCTCCCCCGCGGCGAAGCGCAGGTAGGCCTCGGCCCAGGCGCGGGGCCAGTGATCCTCGGGCCGCTCGAAGCGCGCGGAGCCCATCCAGTCCTGATGCGCCAGCGCGAGGGAGTCGCGGATCCCCAGCCGGCGCTGTTCGGGGCTGTCCACGAGGAACAGGCCGCCGAAGCTCCAGTGCGCCTGCCCGCCGAGGTCCGCCATGCCCTCGCGCTCGAGGAGGAGAACGTCGCGCCCGGCGTCGGCGATCTCGCAGGCGGCCACGAGCCCGGCCAGGCCCGCGCCCACGACGATCGCGTCGGCCGCGAGCTGATGCGCCGCGGGGCGAGCGGCGGGAGGGGTGCTCACCGCACCTCCAGCCGTCCCACGCGGCTCAGCGGATCGTCCTGGTTCGCGCCCGACATCGTGGCGCTGCGCTGGCGGTTCTTCTCGCCGACATGGTGATCGAAGGCCTGGAGGTTGCCGACCTGGATGTCGGTCTCGCGCTCGAAGCCGAAGCGCTTGTCCTTGTTGCGGTAGTAGCGGTAGATGCCGCCGTAGATCGCGCCGAACACGGCCGGTCCCACGACGAACGGGAGCGCGAGAGCGAACAGCCCGCCCTCGGAGCTGCCGCCGTCGGCCAGCAGCACCTGCGCCGCGAGGATGGTGTCCATGGCCTGCTCCTCTCAGAATCCCTGGGTGAGGAAGACTCCCCAGCCCACGACCGCCGCGGCGGCGGTCGCGACCGCGCCGCCCGCGCAGGCCAGGCTGAAGATCCGCGGATGGGACACGGGGACGGACCCCATGGTCTTGCCGGTGCGGCCGTTCACCGCGATGTAGTGGACGTAGCTGCCCTTCGACGTCTGCTGGTAATAGCTGTAGAGCCACACCGGGACGTACATCGTGATCCAGCGGGTGCCGCGGACCGCGACACCCTCGCGCTCCCAGCGCACGCCGCGGTCGTACTGGGCGATCGTGGGACGCGCCTTCTCCCGCGCGATCGTGAGGAACTTGTCCTCGACCCGCTCGTCGAGGTCGTCGATGTCCAGGTCGCGGCGCTCGGAGGTGAAGCGCGAGAGGTAGTTCGGGTTGAACACGAGCGCCTCGCGGGTGTCGTACGGCTGGACCGCGTCGAGGATGTAGTTGGTCGCAGCCGAGGAGTCGGTGCGGTCGTACTGCCGCGAGGAGCCGGCCGTGAGGTCGTTGACCAGCACGTCGAAGCTGCGGCCCAGCTCGTGGACGCTCGCGTCCCAGTAGCGCTCGGAGACCGTCTGGTCCTTCCCGACGCGGCGCTGGACCGTGTAGGTGCGGGTGGTGATCTCACCGGTGCCGCGCAGGTCGGTGTGCAGGTTCCCGTCCACCACCATGTAGGGCATATAGACGCCCTTGACGTTGTCCGGCACGAACTCCTTGACGAAGGTGCGGTTGGCGAAGGTGCGCCGGGAGTCGACGAACTTCTTGATCTGTTCGACCGCCTGCTCGCGCGTGAGCGTGAAGGGCAGCACCGCGTCCGGGACGGCGCCGTTGGGGATCTGATGGTTGATCGAGAGCACCTGGCGGCACCAGTGGCAGCGGGCCTGCAGGGTCTCGTCGGACTTCACGACGATCTCGGCGCCGCAGCCCTGGCACTTGATGGTGACCATCGAATCGCCGGCCTGGACATCCTGGGCGCCGGAGGCGACGTGGTCGCCGCGCAGCTCCTGGATCGGGGTGTCGAGGTGGAACGCCTTCTCGGCGTTGTCCTCGTTCCACTGGTTGCGGCAGTAGTCGCACACGAGCGCACGGGACTCGATCCGGTAGTGCACATCGGAGGACCCGCATCGCGGGCATTTGTCGAGGCCGTGGCTCTTGCCGCGATCGGTGTCGATGACCCGGGCGCCCGACGTGGCCTCGTCGATCGCATCCTGGATCTGCTCGGCGGGGCCGGCGCTCTGATCCGGCAGGACGGACTGCGGCGGGGCCGATGGCCCGGAGGGCGGGGCCGATGGCTGCTGGGGGATCTGGGGCGTGCGCCCCTGGGGCTGTTGCGCCGGGCGCGGTGGGGCCGACGGGGTCCCCCGCGTTCCCCGGGCAGGCGGAGGTCCCGCGGGTCCGGTCGGACGCGCGGGGTCACCGGGCTGCTGGCTCATCGCGGGTCTTCCGTGGTCTGGTTTCGAGGTGCCAGGGGGCCGACGGCCGGGTCAGAGACCCAGCGCCTTCTTCTTGGCCGCGTCGTAGTCCTCCTGCGAGATCAGCCCCTGGTCCAGCATCTGCTTGTACTGGCCGAGCTTCGCGACCGGGTCGTCCGCGGCCGGCGCGGAGCCGGAGGCCCCGTCGGCCGGAGCCCCTCCGGAAGCGCCTGCCGGGGCTCCCGCGGCCTGGTCCTGTGCAGGCTGGCCGGCGTTCTGCTGGCCCTGCTGCTGGTTCTGCTGGCCCTGCTGCTGACCCTGCTGGTTCCCGAAGTTCAGTCCGGGAGGGGTCTGGGCCTGCGAGGGCTGCACGATCCCGCCGGTCGCGTTCATGCCCATGCCCATCATCGCGATCCCCTGACCGCCGCCGTTCTCGCCGGCGCCCTGGACGCCGCGGGCGACGGCCTGGTTCATGAAGGACTGCGAGCGGTTGCCGGAGAGGGCGTCGGCCTTCTGGACGTCGTTGAGCAGCGCACGGGTGTTCTGGTCGTACTCGATCGAGGCGATCGCGACCTTGACGATCGCGAGGCCGCGGTCGCTCGACCAGCGGTAGTCCTCCTCGACGACGGCCGCGAGGGATTGCGCGAACCCGACGGCGTCGGACTGGATCCGGGTGATGCGGTTCCCCTTGTCGGGGTCGTTCGTGTACCGGGAGAACGCGGCGGCGAGCGAGGACACGACCTCGCGGAACAGCTGGTTGCCGGCCGGGTTGTCAGGGTCGGAGAAGTCGAAGACCCCGGCGTTCTCGGTGATGAACGAGGCGGGAACGTAGTTGTGCACGAACAGCAGCGGGTCGAGGATCCGCATCGTGTACGAGCCACGGGCCAGCGCCCCGACCTGGGCGTTGAGGTAGGCGTCGTCCCAGTAGATCTCCGACTGGGTGCCGAAGCGGTTGTCGGGGATCTCCTTGAGGTTCACGAAGAACGCGAGCTGCTGGGAGGTGGGGCGTCCGCCGAACTTGAAGCGCTCCCAGCTCATGCCGACGGTCGAGGACATGATGTCGTCGCCCGCGAAGACGGACTTCGAGTCGGGCGCATCGCCCTGGAACTCGTAGCCGCCGGCCTCGGTGATGAAGCCGGTCGCCTTGCCGTCGAGCACGGTGACCAGCCCGTACCCCTCGGGCACGAGGATCCGCGAGCCGTTGGTGATGATCGACTGCGAGCCGCGCACGTTCGAGCCGCGGCCGGCGTTGGTGCCGCGCGGGACCGCGGGGAACAGGGCCGCCGTCGCCGGGAGCCCGTCGGGCACCGTGAGGAAGTCCTTCCACTGATCGGCGAACATGCCGCCGATGGCGCCCTTGAATGCCTGGATGAAGCCCATGCTGATCTCCTTCGTCCCCCGGGAGGCCGGTCGTCATGTGATGCCGGCCATGCTATCGACCGCCCTGAGGAGGAGCTGTGGAGTTCCCGAAGAAGGGGCTGTGCGGGGCGGCGCTGCGGGGCATCCGGTGCCCGGCAGCGCGCGCCCCGCATCCGTGGGATCAGATCGAGAAGATCTGGCCCGTCTCCACGCCGTCGACCGACCGCACGACCGCGCGGGCCGCCTCGGCGACGGGGGTCTGCGGGAAGCCGGGGAAGCTCGCGTGGTAGCCGGTGGCCTCGGCGATGACGCTGGGGCTCACGGTGTTGATGCGGATGCCGCGGGGCAGGCCCACGGCGGCGGCGATCGCGAACGAGTCGAGCGCGCCGTTGGCGACCGACGCGGCGGCGCCGGTCTCGATGGGCTCTGCGGAGAGGACCCCGCTGGTGAGGGTGAACGACCCGCCATCGCGCACATGCGCCGCGCCGAGCGTGACGAGGGCGATCTGACCGAGGGCCTTGTCAGCCACTCCGTCCCGGAAGTCGTCGAGCGTGAGTTCGGTGAACGGCTTGAAGGCGACGACGCCGGTGGTCGCGACGACCGCGTCGACATCGCCGATGCGCTCGAAGAGGGCCTCGATCGAGGCGGGAGCGGTGAGGTCGACGTGCTCGCCGCTGCTGCGCGAGGCGCGGATGACCTCATGGCCTGCAGCTTCGAGGGCGGAAGCCGCCTCCGATCCGATGAGCCCGCGGGCTCCGACGACGAGGATGCGCTTGGTCATGATGCTGGGTCCTTTTCTTCCGGTCTGCTGTCGCGTCCATTCTCGCGCGCGGGCGGCCGGAGCGGATCGGGCCGTCGGCCTGGGTGGGGGCGTCCGGGCGGCTGCAGGACCGCCGCACGGCCCCGTCCGCCTCGCCCTAGGCGCGGAAGCCGAACCTCGCGAGGTCCTTCTTCCGGCCCGAGTCCTGCAGCGAGAGCAGCTCGGCGTAGATGCCGCCGGATGCCGCGAGGTCCTCCGGGGCGCCGATCTCGTCGACGTGTCCGTCGCGCAGGGTGACGATGCGGTCCACGCTCGCGATCGTCGAGAGGCGGTGGGCGATGATCAGCGAGGTGCGGCCGGACATGAGCTCCTCGAGACCCGCCTGCACCTGCCTCTCTGCCTTGGTGTCCAGGGCCGACGTCGCCTCGTCGAGCACGAGGATCGGCGCGTCCTTGAGCATCGCGCGGGCGACCGCGATCCGCTGGCGCTGGCCGCCGGAGAGCCGAAGCCCCCGCTCGCCGATCACGGTGTCGTAGCCGCCGGGGAAGTGCTCGATGAAGCGGTCGGCGTTCGCGCGGCGCGCGGCCTCGCGGATCTCCTCATCGGACGCGTCGGGCCGACCGTAGGCGATGTTCTCGCGGATGGTGCCGGAGAACAGGGCGGCGTCCTGGAAGACGACGCCGACCTCGCGGCGCAGCTGCCCCAGCGGCAGGTCCGTGAGAGGGTGCCCAGCGATGTCGACGCTTCCGGTGCGGGTCTCGTAGAGGCCGAGCAGCAGGTTCACGATCGTGGACTTGCCGCCGCCGGACTCGCCGACCAGGGCGACCTTCTCCCCGCGGGCGACGTCGAAGGAGACCCCGTGCAGGACGTCCTCGCCGTTCTCATAGGCGAAGCGGACGTCGTCGAAGGCGATCATCGGTGCGCCGAGGACGGGCACGGGAAGATCCTCCGCCTCGAGGCCGTCGGCGCCGGGCGCGGCCGCCACGTGCGGGGTGCGCGGATCCACGGGCGTCTCCATGACGCGGAAGTAGTCGCGGGAGCCCGCGATCGCACGCTGGGACGAGTCGATCACCCAGCTCATCGACTGCACGGGGTCGCGGGCCATGTTCATGAGCTGGATGAGCAGGACCATCTGCCCCAGGGAGAACTGGCCGCGGGCGGTGAGCACGAAGATGATCGCGTAGATCGCGAAGAAGATGAGGTTCAGCACGCCGCGGCGCAGCACGTCCATGCGGTGCCAGTGCGCGGACTGCTGGGTGGTGAGATCGTCCGTCGTCTCGAAGCGGCCGCGGAAGCCGTCGAGCTCGGAGCGCTCGCGCACGAAGGACTTCACGACGCGGATCTGGCCGATGACCTCGGCGAAGCGTCCGCCCGCGAGATCGACCTGCTCGTTCTTGGCGCCCTCGAGCTTCTGCCACTTCTTCGACGTCAGCGCGGTCAGCCACACGTAGACGGGGAAGATGATGAGCAGCAGCACCGCGAGCGGCCAGAAGTAGAAGGCCGAGATGCCCAGGACCGCGAAGGTCGTGATGAGCATCGTCGCGAACGAGTTCGAGAAGGTCTTCGCGAAGTTCGAGACCTCGGCGATCGAGCGGTTCAGCCGCGAGACGATCGTGCCGGTCAGCTCGGTGTCGAACCAGCGCTGGGGCAGGGCGAGCAGCTTGTCGAAGTAGCGCACCGAGAGGATCGTGCGCAGACGGTTGCTCATGCGGTCGCCGTAGTAGCCGCCGAGGTTGGACAGCAGCGTGTTGGCGAGCTCCGCGAGCAGCAGTGCGAAGGCGAGCCACAGCACCGTGCGGGTGGCGGAGCCGGCGTCGATGCTGCCGCCCACGGCGCCGGTGACCACGTCGGTCGCGTGCCCGATGATGAACGGGACGGCGAGGCCGGTCAGCGCGGTGACGACCGAGCAGAGGACGATGAGGAGATAGAGCGGGGTCAGCTCACGGGTGAAGCGCACGATGCGCAGGAGGGACGACACCGGTTCAGCCTAGGTGCCGAGCTCCTCCGAGGGCCCGGCGCTCAGCTACCAGCGAAGCTCCGGACGAAGCCGGGATGCTGTCGTCCACGCACCCTGCCCCTAGGCTGGCCGCATGACCCGCGGTCCGATGACGTCTTCACCCGATCCCTGGCATATCTCCGACGTCGACGTCGATCTCCACCTCGAGCTCCTCGGGCTCGAGCGCTCGGAGCCGGACCTCGCTCTGCTCGCCGAGCTCCATCGCCGGCACGTGCACACGTTCCCGTTCGCGAACGTGGATGTGCTCCTGGGGGATCATCCGGGGGTGGCGCCCGCGACCATGTCCCGCCGGCTGCTGGTCGAGCGCACCGGCGGGTACTGCTTCGAGCACGCCCAGCTGTTCGCCGCGACGTGCGAGTCGCTCGGATTCACTGTCGTCCGGCGCCTGGGACGCGTGCACAGCCCGGTCAACACCCGCACCCACATGGCCGTCGAGGTGCAGCTCGAGGGCTCGAGGATGCTCTGCGATCCCGGTTTCGGGCTCTCGATCACCGGCCCGCTACGGATGTCCGACGGTGCCGTGCGGCACGAGGCGCATGGGGAGTACTCGCTGCACCAGGGCGAGGCCGGCGGGGCCGAGACCTGGGAGCTGCGCCGGGGAGGCGAGACCGCCCACGTGATCGACACCCTGCCCGTGGTGCCGGCTGATGTGCGGGGCGGGCACGTGATCACGTCGACGGACCCGGACGCGGGCCCGTTCACCCACCGCCTCATCGTCTCCCGCTTCACCTCGGAGGGGCACCGCAGCCTGGCGGACACCTCACTGACCATCCGCAGGGCGGGGCGCCCCACGGAGCGCCGGGAGCTGACGCCCGCGCAGTCCGTCGAGACCGTGCGGGAGCTCGGCGTCCGCCTGAGCCCGGACCGGGCCGCGCGGCTGCGGCGCACGCTGGAGGCGCGCGCTGGAGACGCGGCTGCGGCGTCGCGGTGACCCGTCAGTCGCCGGGTTCGTCCGGGGAGCGGCTGGTGCCGATCAATCGGCCGAGCGTCGTCCGTTCCCCCGCGCGCCGACGCCGCACGAGCCCCGTGGCGAAGGCGTAGGGGACGAGCATCGCGAACCCGACGGCGCTGGTCAGCAGGATCGCGATGACGATCTCTCCATGGTGCTCGGCGCCGCGGGCGACCAGCAGGGCGGCGGCGATGTTGCGCTGACTGGTGAGGATCCCGGGCCCGTCGGGAACCCGCAGCGTGGGTCCCGCCTGCTCCCCGGCGATCCGGCCGGCGACGAAGGCGAGGGCCACGATCCCGATCGCGACCAGCAGCGAGGGCGAGACGAGCAGATCGAGGACGAGCCCGGAGTTCGCACCGAAGCCCGAGAGGAACATGAGGACTGCTGCGACCGCGGCGACTCCGCCGGCGAGGCGTCCCAGCGAGTCGGCCCGACGCGGCATCGCACGGGCGACGGCGACCCCGAGGATCATCGGAGCGAACATCGTCCCCAGGAGCAGGGCAGCGACGGCGAGGGCATCGACCTCGACGTCGCGCATAAGCAGCGGCACGACGATCGGCATGTACACGACCGTGCCCAGGAGCAGCACGGCCATCGGCCCCGCGGACTCGTCGAAGGGGATGCGGGCCATCGCGCCGAGCTGCAGCACGAACGGTGCGCCCGCGGCGCACAGCACGATCACGAATCCCTCGGAGACGCCGCTCGGCACCCAGGGGCTCAGCATCCAGACGATGAGGGTGCCGACAGCGGGGACCACCACGAAGTTGGCCATCAGCACGGCGATCACGCTCCGGCGATCCCGCAGCTGGCGTGCGAAGGTGTCCAGCGGGGTGCGCAGTCCCATGGAGAGCATGCTCGCGATCGCGAAGGCGGGCACGGAGATGGAGATGACGAGCTCCAGCAGATCCTCGATCGCGCTCAGCACCCGATCAGCCTAGGCCTCGCGGACCCTGGCGGGCATCCGGGCACCCCGACCATCCGGGCACCCCGAGCATCCCGAGCATCCCGAGCATCCCGAGCATCCCGAGCATCCCGAGCATCCGCGGGGATCCTCCCACCGGCACGGGCCTCCGGGACCGGCCCTCAGGGACGCAGCAGAGTGCGGAAAGCGCTCAGCGTGCCCTCGAGATCGATGCCGGGCTCCAGCAGCCACTGGATCTGCAGGCCGTCCGACGCCGCGACGAGCAGGGCCGCGATCTGCGCGGGATCGACGTCGGAACGCAGCTCCCCCGCCTCCTGCTCCGCGCGCACCCGCGCCTCGAGCGCGACGCGCAGATGCTCGAAGCGCGAGGTGAAGAAGTCCTTGGCCTCGGTCGACCGCGCCTCGAGCGAGGCCGCGACGAGCGTCGAGTACAGCTGCACGAGACCGGGCACCTCGAGGTTCTGCACGGCCGCCTGCACCATGACGTCGACGGCCGACGAGGGCTCGGGCAGGTCCGGGTCGTCGTCGCGCGCGGCTTCCGCGTGGGCGTAGACCGCCACCAGCAGCTGCTCGAGGGAGTCGAAGTAGTGGCGCAGCGCCGCGTGCGAGACGCCGATGGCCTCGGCGATGCGGCGCAGCGACGTGCCGTCGGCCCCGCGCTCGCGGAAGACCTCGATGGCGCGGTCCAGGATCTGTCGCCGTCGGGCCATGCCCTTGGCATAGGCACCGGGCCGGCCGATGGTCGCCTGGTCCTCGAGCGGCGCCCCGGCCTCCTCGTCGTGCCCCGTGGTCATCATGTCCCGCACCCTACCGCCCCAAAACCTCCAAGCGGTACTTTTCGTGCTAGCGTGACTCCGTACGCACCCGACCATCACCGAACAGGAAAGAAGGGCACCGTGGCTCTCCCCCTCGGCTCCGTGCAGCTGTACACCCTCGCTCAGCAGTTCTCCGACGACATGGGCGGCTCCCTCGACAAGCTCGCCGCGATCGGCCTGAAGAACGTCGAGGCCTTCGACTTCGTGCGCCGGCCGCGCGAGATCCGCGCCGCGCTCGACGCGAGCGGCCTCGCCTCCCCGACCGGCCACGCGCCGCTGCTCTCCGACGAGCTGTGGACCCCGGACGGCTCCATCCCCACCCCCGCCAACGAGGTCGTCTTCGAGGCCGCCGCGGAGATCGGGATGACCACCGTCATCGATCCGTTCGTGCCGGTCGAGCGCTGGCTCACGCAGGACGGCGTCAAGGACATCGCCGAGCGCCTGAACGCCGCCGCCGAGACCGCGAAGACCTTCGGGCTGAGCGTCGGCTACCACAACCACGCGCAGGAGTTCCTCGCGAGCTTCGACGGCAAGACCGCGTACGAGTACATGGTCTCCCTGCTCGATCCGAGCGTCGTCATCGAGCTCGACCTGTTCTGGGCGATCGTGGGCGGGCAGAACCCGACCGAGCTCGTGGGGTCGCTCGGCGATCGCCTCGTCGCGGTCCACGTGAAGGACGGCGTCCCGCCGCAGGGGAACCCCTTCGCGCCCGACGCCCCCGACTTCGACTCGGCGAGCCTCGACCAGCGTCACCCCGGCGAGGGCGAGGTGCCCACCGAGGACGCCCTGAAGGCCGCCGGCGACTCCCTGAAGTACGCCGTCATCGAGTACGACCACACCCCCGGTGACGTCTTCGAGGACGTCGCCGCCAGCTACGCGTTCCTGCGCGACGGAGGCTTCATCGCATGACCACCCCCAGCACCACCGGCAGCCCGATCGGTGTCGGCTTCATCGGCGTCGGCGTCATCTCCGACACCTACCTGGAGAACCTGGGCTCGTTCCCCGACGTCGAGGTCCTGATCCTCGGCGACCTCGACGTGGAGCGCGCGAAGTCCCAGGCCGCCAAGCACGGCGTCCCGGCCGCCGGCACCGCCCAGGACGTCCTGGACCACCCGGGCGTGCAGGTCGTCGTCAACCTGACGATCCCGGCCGTGCACGCCGAGGTCTCCGCGAGCGCGATCGCCGCCGGCAAGCACGTGTGGACCGAGAAGCCGCTGGGCCTGGACCGCGAGTCCACCGCGCAGCTGCTCGAGGACGCCGAGGCCAAGGGCCTGCGCGTGGGCTGCGCACCCGACACGGTGCTGGGCCCGGGCTTCCAGACCGCCAAGCGCGAGATCCTCAAGGGCACCATCGGCACCCCGCTGTTCGCCCAGACCTCCATGCAGTGGCAGGGCCCCGAGGTCTTCCACCCGAACCCCGGCTTCCTCTTCGCCAAGGGCGCGGGCCCGCTGCTGGACATCGGCCCGTACTACATCACGGCGCTCGTGAGCCTGTTCGGCACCGTGGACAAGGTCGCGGCGATGGGCCTGCGCGCCCAGCTCGAGCGCACCATCCAGGTGGGTGACCGCGCCGGCGAGACCTTCCCCGTCGAGGTGCCCTCCACGCTCTCGCTGCTCACGAGCTTCGAGGCCGGGCAGCAGGCGAACTCGCTGGTCAGCTTCGACTCGCCGCTCGCCCGCCAGGGCATCGTCGAGATCCACGGCACCGAGGGCTCGATCTTCCTGCCGGACCCGAACATGTTCGAGGGCGCGATCTCCTACGTGAAGCCCTTCGAGTCCTTCGGCGAGGCGCCGCCCGTGCAGGAGCGCATCGAGATCCCGCAGGAGGGCACGGTCACCGGCCGCGGCCTGGGCCTGCTGGACATGGTCCGCGCGATCGCCGAGGACCGTCCGCACGTCGCGAGCGGCGAGCTGGGCTACCACGTCCTGGACGTCATGCTCTCGGCCGAGGAGTCCGCCGCGAGCGAGGAGTTCGTGACCGTCAAGAGCTCGGTCTCCGAGGTGCCGACGGTCCCCGTCGACTTCGACCCCTTCGCGTCCACGATCTGAGGATCCGAGGCGGGGCTCCGCGGCCCCCGCACACTACGCGTAGCAGGAGGTCGGGTGACGTGCACATGTGCACGTCACCCGACCTCCTGCTACATCGCCTGCACGGGCTGGCGGGAGACCCCTCGGATCTGCCACGGTGATGGAGCCCGCCCGATAGCGGCTCTCCTGCCGCTGCGGCTCGCTCGCGGCGGCTCCCCTGCCGCTGAGATTCTTCTCCCGCTACAGCCACCCGTTGTCGGTGGCACGGCGCACGGCCTCTGCGCGGTTGCCGACGCCGAGCTTCCCGATCGCGCTCGAGACGTGGTTGCGCACCGTCCCCTCGGAGAGGAACACCCGCGCGGCGACGTCGGCCGTCGAGCCTCCGCGGGCGCAGGCACGCAGCACATCCGTCTCCTTCGCCGAGAGCGGGTTCGGTCCCGCGGCCAGCGACTGCGCGGCGAGCTCGGGGTCGACCACGCGCAGTCCCCGGTGGACGCGGCGGATCGCGTCGACGAGCCGCTCCACGGGGGCGTCCTTGACCATGAAGCCGTCCGCCCCCGCCTCGAGGGTGCGGCGCAGGTAGCCGGCGCGGCCGAAGGTCGTGAGCACGATGATCCGGGTGCCGGAGCCCTGGAGGCGCTCGGCGACCTCGAGCCCGTCGGCCGGGCCGCTCGCGCCGTCCGCGCCGATGCCCGCGGGCATCTGGACGTCCAGCAGCAGCACGTCGGGATGATGCTCGGAGACGACGGCGAGCGCTCCGGCGCCGTCCGCGGCCTCCCCGACCACCTCGATGTCGGCCTCCAGGCGCAGCAGCGCCGCGAGGCCCGAGCGCAGCATCGCCTGGTCATCGGCCAGGGCGATGCGGATCGGCGCAGCAGGTGCGGCGGACGCGTCAAGCATGGTGGGCTCCTTCGTCGAGCGGTCGCAGGGCGGGCGCGAGCCGCGCCGTGATCACGGTCCCCGCACCGTCCCCGTCGGAGGAGATCTCGAGCTCTCCCCCGCCCTCCTCGACGCGGCGCGCGAGGCCGTCGAGGCCCGAGCGGGCGCGATCACTCGGGATGCCCACACCGTCATCGGCGACGCTCGCGCTGCCGGCGTCCACACGGATGGTGCAGCGGGTCGCGCGGGAGTGGCGCACCACGTTGGTGACGCCCTCGCGGATCACGTATCCGAAGAGCTCGGCGCGCTCGTCGACGAGCTCGGGCAGGGCCGCGGGGACGTCGGCCTCGATCCCGGCGGCCGCGAGCACGCTGCGGGCCGAGGCGATCTCCGTGGCCGCGCGCACCTCCTGCATGCCGCTCACGGTCGCGCGGACGTCGGCCAGGGACTGGCGGGAGAGCCGCTCGACCTCGGCCATCTGGGCGTGCGCGGCCTCCGGATCGGAGGCCAGCAGGCGCTGGGCGAGCTGCGAGGAGACGGTGATGGTGGTCAGCGAGTGGCCCAGGATGTCGTGGAGGTCCCGACCGATGCGCTCGCGCTCGGCGGCGACGGCGAGGACGGCGTTGCGCTGCTCGGCCCGGGCGAGGCGCTCGGTGAGGATCTCGCGCTCGATCCCATAGCCCACGCCCAGGGAGATCATGAGGCCGACGAGCGCGAGGATGATCGTGATGTACTCGCCGGTGAGCACCGCGACGAGGCACACGGCGAGGGTGAGCGGGAGGATCACCACGCGGGCGGTGCGCCAGGGCAGCGCGATGGTGTGCGCGATCTGCACGAACATCACCATGTACAGGACGTTCGCGCCGATCGCGGGGACGAACAGCGCGACCAGCACCCAGACCACGCCGATGTAGGCGTACCCGACGCTCGGCCCGTAGGCCTTGACCCCGGGGAGATAGAGGAAGACCGCGCTGAAGGCGAGCGAGAGCACGATGATGGCCACCGTGCGCAGCACGCTGGGCTCGTCGAACGCCGGGATGATGACGAACAGCATGAACAGCAGGGACGGCGCCGTGTAGAACATCGCGCCGGAATCGACCGCCGCCCGGTGCAGTCCGCGCAGGGTCCGCGGATGCTGCTCGTCGCAGCGCTCGAGAGGCGGTGCGGTGGCGCCGGCGGGCCCGCGGCGTGCGAAGCCGGTCAGTCGTGTCCGCGCCATGGTCCTCCCCCTCCTCGCGAGCTGTTCAGCGATTCTTCCAGCATTCCTCGTTCCTCCGCACCGACATCCGTCCGCCGGTCCCGTCCGGTCCGACGGTCCCGATCGTGATCGATCGGGACCGTGGGTCGCGACCGATCGGGACCGCCGGCGGCCGCTCAGCGTCGGGAGGCGGAGCGGGCGGCACGGCCCAGCAGCAGGGCGGCGATCACCGCGAGGCCGAGCGTCCAGGCGGCGAGGGTCACCGCGCCGCGCACAGGGAAGTCCTCGCCGATGATGCCCCAGGTGCCCAGCTCGCCCACCCAGTAGGTCGGGGTGAATCGCGAGATGGACTGCAGCCAGCTCGGGAACATCTCGTAGGGGAACCAGAGGCCGCCCGCGACGGCGAGCAGCATCATGCCGATGGTGGTCGCGGCGCCGACGGCGCTGGGCTTCAGGGCGAGCCCGACGACGAGGCCCAGCAGGACCAGCGGCAGCATGCCGATCCAGAGGGCGAGCAGCGAGCGCACCGCCTCCAGGGCGTCCAGGTGGATGCCGGCGACGAGCGCACCGGCGAGGTAGACGCCGATCAGCGCAGGCAGGACGATCACCATCGCGGCGACCATCTTGCCGATCACGAAGCTGCGCGGCGTGAGGCCCGCGACCATGAGCTGGCGCAGCCATCCGTTCGTGCGCTCGAGCTGGATGATCGCGCCCGCATTGACCGCGGCGCCGAGCCCTCCGTAGGCGGCCATGCGCACCATGATCAAGGTGCCCACGGTGTCGCCGCCCTGGCCGACGGCCTCCTTCCCGAAGATCTCGTTGAACATGAGGAACATGAGGATCGGCAGGGCGACCGTGAAGAACAGGAACATGCCCTTGCGCAGGGTCGTCGAGGTCGACGAGAGCGCGAAGCGGACGGTGCGGCGCGTCTGGCTCGCGGGGGCTCCGCGGCCGATGCCCGGTGCGGCGGCGGTGGCCGTGGTGGTGAGTGCTGCTGCGGTGGTCATGACGTCTCCTGGCGGGTGGGAGCGGGACTTGCGGGACTGGTGGGGGTGGCTCTGGTGGAGTGCGTGGGGCGGGGGCGAGGGTGCCGCCGGGGCTGATGGGCCCGGCGCACCGGGCGCGCTCAGTGGGAGGTGAGGGCGAGGAACGCGTCCTCGAGGCTCGGGGTGGTGACCTCGACGTCGTGCGCCCGAGGCAGGCCCTCCCCGGTGAAGAGGCCCCGCAGGGTGGCGTCGGAGTCGGAGGTGGCTAGCCGCAGGCGGCCGTCGTCGAGCATGTCGACGCTGGTCACGCCCTCGAGGTGGGCGAAGGGCTCGGCGGCAGCGGGGTCGGGCACGCGCAGGGTGATCGCGCGTCCGCCGATGCGGGCCCGGATCTGGGCGCCCGTGCCGTCGGCGACGATGCGCCCGGCGTCCATCACGACGACCCGGCCGGCCTGCTGGTCGGCCTCCTCGAGGTAGTGGGACGCGAAGACGATGGTGCGGCCGTCGGCGGCGACGTGGCGCATGCGCTCCCAGAAGCGCCGACGGGTCTCGACGTCCATGGCGACCGTGGGCTCGTCCAGCAGGATGACCTCGGGGTCGGGCAGCAGCGCGAGCGCGAAGCGGACCCGCTGGGCCTCGCCTCCGGAGAGCTTCGAGGTGCTGCGGCGCAGCAGGGAGGAGATGTCGGCCCGCTCGATGACGTCGTCCATGGGCAGCGGATGCGCGCAGACCCCGGCGACGAGGTTCAGCATCACGCGCACCGGGGTCTCCTCGAGCAGGGCGCCGTTCTGGAGCATCGCGCCGACCAAGCCGCGGCGCGCCGCATCCGTGGGCGCAGCGCCGCAGATGCGCACCTCGCCGGCGTCCGGGGTCGCGAGCCCGAGCATCATCTCGGTGGTCGTGGACTTGCCGGCGCCGTTGGGGCCCAGCAGCGCGAGGATCTGTCCGCGCGGGACGGTGAGGTCGAGGTCGTCGACGGCGGTGAGGGAGCCGAAGGTCTTGGTGAGGCTGCGGCAGTCGATCGCGACATCGGATGCTCGGGTGGGGTCGGGAGTCGTCTCGTTCATGGCTCCACCCTCCGCCGCGCCGTGCCCGCGCACCCATCGGGCGCCGTCACGTCCCTCCCGTGACAGCTGTCATGGAGCCCGCGCAGGGCACGGTCCGCGGCGGGCAGCCTCAGTCGGCGGCGGGCAGGCTGCGCACCGCGGCCGCCACGGTGCGCACGAACAGCACGAGCCAGGTCATGACGGTCGCGGCCGCCCCCATCTCGAAGGCCGTGAGGCCCAGGTAGCCCACGCCCTTCCAGAGCACGAGCTGGACCATCAGTGCGATGATCACGCCCACGGTGACCGCCAGGAAGCTGCCCGGCAGGCGCCGGAACAGCATCGGGAAGCCGACGAGGGCCGCTGCGAAGACCAGGACGATGCTCTGGGCGGCAGCGTCGTGCCAGGTGCGCTCGGCGTCCACGGGGATGAGGGCGACGGCGATCACGAGCACCCCGAGGATGATGAGGGCCAGGCGCACGATGGTCGCCGGGGCGCGGGTCTGACCGGTCGCGCGGCACCAGAGGGCGACGTCGTGCCCCACGAAGTCGCCGATCGCGGCGAGCGCGAGACCCGCGAGCAGCAGGGTGAGGTTGAAGGTGAATCCGTCCCGGCCCGAGCCGAGCGCGGAGAAGTGGTGATGCCACCAGTGGGGGTCGCTCGCGCTGAGCGCCGCCGCGAGCGCGCCGGTGACCAGGAACGCGGCCAGCAGAGCGGACAGCGACTCGCTGGTGAGGGCGAGCGCGCTCTCCACGCACGCGTAGGCGCAGGCCGCAGCGGTGATGGCGACCCAGACGGCACCTGTCCAGCGATCCAGGGCGAGCCCCAGGAAGGCCGAGGAGAACACGCCGTACAGGGCGCTGCACAGCAGGAAGGCGAAGACCGCATGGAGCGCGCCGAGGGCGAGGATGTTCGCCGCGCAGCGCACACGGGAGATCTCCCGCAGCCAGGGCTGGCAGCGCGGGGTGATGGTGAGACCGGCCAGGACGAACCCGAGCAGGCCGGCGCCCATCCCCGCGTACGCCGCGACCTCGCCGATCGAGCCGCGACCGAACAGGGGCAGGGTCGCGCGGAGCGACACGAGGCCCACACCGAGGCCGAGGACGGCCGCGCCCGCGGCGCACCACAGCGCGGCGGTCTCGTCGCGGGAGGCCTGCGGAGCGGCGGCGGACGGCGCGGAGGCACGCGGGGAAGCCGGGGTGGGAGCGGTGTCGGGGGCGGTGGACTGCTCGCGCATGCCTCGATTCTCCCCCGTGCGCGGGCGGATAGGCTCACCGCGTGCTCGTCCGTGATCTGCGCCTGCTGCCGCCCTCCCCCGCATCCCCCGCCTCACCTGTCTCCCCCGTCTGCGTCCGGATGCGCGACGGGATGATCACGGAGGTCGGGCCGGACCTCGCAGCGGCCCCGGGCGAGGAGATCCTCGAGGCGGGCGGGGCGCTCGCGGTCCCGGGGCTCTGGGACCACCACGTGCACGTGGGGCAGACCGCCCAGGGCTACTCGCGACTGGACACCTCCGGTCTCGCCTCGGTCGACGAGGTGCTGCGCGAGGTCGCCGCCGCGATCGCCGCCCGCCCCGCCGACCGTTCCGGCGACCGTTCCGGCGCCCCACGGCAGGCCGGCGCCGCGGGCTCCGCCGGGGCCGAGGCGCTGATCGGCTTCGGTCATCGCCTCGTGGACATGGCCGGCGATCCGACGGTCGCCGGGCTCGACGCCGTCGCCGGGGAGCTGCCCGTGGTGCTGATCGGCGGCGACGCGCACCACGCGTGGATGAGCTCGGCCGCCCTGAGGGCCCTGGGGCTGCCTCCGCGGCGCGGCATCGTCGCCGAGGACGAGTGGTTCGATGCCGTCGCCCACCTCGACGATCTGCCCGGCGTCGCGGCGCACCTCGAGGCCGGGGTCACGAGCCTGCAGGAGGACGCCCTCGCGCGCGGGATCGTCGGCCTCACGGACATGGAATGGGCCGACAACGCGTCGCTGTGGGCGCGCCGCGAGGCGCGGATCCGCGTGCGCACGGCGACCTACGCCTCCGGGCTCGACGGGATCCCGGGGCCGACGGGCACGCCGATCGGCGCCTCGGGGCTCGTCACCATGGGGCCGCTCAAGGTGATCGCCGACGGCTCGCTGGGCTCCCGCTCGGCCTACTGCCGCCACCCCTACGCCTTCTCCGGGGAGGCGGGGGCGCATCCGCTCGGCGGCGGCTACGGGGTGCTCAGCCACATGGCCGACGATCTCGCGGCGCTGCTCGCCCGGGCCGGTGCGCGCGGCCTCCAGGTCGCCGTCCACGCGATCGGCGATGCCGCCGCCTCGGTGGTCCTGGACGCGCTCGCGGAGGCCGGCGCCGGGAGCGGGAGCAGCGCGACCGCGCTCCGACCGCGGATCGAGCACGCGCAGCTGCTGGCAGACGAGGACGTGGCGCGGATGGCGGCGCTCGGAGTGGGTGCCTCGGTGCAGCCCGCCCACCTGCTCGACGATCGCGATCCCACGGAGGAGGTCTGGCCGGCCGACGCGCAGCGCTCCTACCGCTTCCGCGACCTCCTCGATGCGGGCGTCGACCTGCTGATGGGCTCCGACTCCCCCGTCGCGCCCGTGGATCCCTGGCTCGCCATGGCGGTGGCGGTGCATCGCAGCGCCGATGCGCGCGAGTCCTGGTTCCCCGCCCAGCAGGTGCAGCCCCTCGAGGCGCTCGCCGCCTCGACCGACGGCGCCGGCGTGCTGCCCGCGCCGGGCGGGCGCGCGGACCTGGTGCTCCTGGATCCCTCCGGAGGAGCCCGCACCGATCTCCGCGGGGCCGACGGCAGCGCGGATGCGGGACTCGTCGCCGCAGCGCCGCAGGGAGCCGACGGGCTCTTCGCCGACGTGCCGCGAAGGGCCGACGGCCTGTTCGTCGAGGCTGCGGCGAGGGAGGCGGCCGCGCGCCTGCGCGAGGTGCGGCCGCTCGCGACGATCGTCGACGGGCGCGTCGCCTTCACCCGCTGAGGCCGGGCCGGCTCCCCCGCGAAGGCCGGGGGTGACGGGCGCTCAGGCGCCCCGCTCGACGAGCGCCGCGAGCCGGTCTATCGAGGACTGCAGGCTCTCGGCAGTGGTGGCGCGGGCCCGCTCCTCGCGCACGGGGTCGTGGAGGTCGGTCCAGTCGTAGGTGTGGATGACGCGGGTGCGCCCGTCGCCGAGCGGTTCGAGGTCCCAGCGCCACAGGTGGCCGGGCGGCTGCTCGCCCTCGGGGGCGGGGAGCCAGGCGATGCGCAGGCCCTCGTCGAAGTCGACCACGTGGTTCTCGCGCACGGCGCCGGTGGTCAGCGTCGTCGCGAAGACGTCCCCGATCCCGCGCACGCGCTGGCCGGAGGCGGCCTCGGCGAGGTTGTCGTTGCCGTCCCATGCGCTCTGCAGGGCCGGATCGGCGATGTGCTCGAAGATCACGCCCGGGTGGGCCGCGATCACGCGGCTCGTGCTCACCACGCGCGGGGCCGCCTCGGCGGCGTCGGTCAGGGTCTCGTCCATGGTGCGCATTCTGCCCTCCGCACGGACCGTCCGGCCCCGCGGCATCGACCCCCGGCGTGCTCCTCGTGTCCGCTGTGCACGCCATGTCGGCATCTTCCGGGCAAGGGGTCTACAGTGCCGCACTGTGACCCGGGTCGCCCTCCGCGGCGGCCCGCCCGCATCGCAGCCACGACCGGAAGGAGAGTGCCCTCATGGACACCACGGCGGACATCAGCACGGCGACGCAGCCCCGCACCCTCGACCTCTCGAGGCTCCGGGGCTACCGGGTGCGCGAGATCGGCTTCGTGCTGGGGCGCCTGCGGATCCGCTTCGAGTCCCCCGCCGGCTCGAGCGAGCAGCCGCTCCTGGAGTGCCTGGTGATGCCCACCGTGCTGAAGGGGCACACGATCGTCTCCGATGACGACGAGCGCTGGGCGGGCGCCCTGCGCGCACTGATCGGCCAGGACGTCACGGAGACCTACGAGGAGCAGGGCATCGGGCTGCGCCTCGAGCTGACCTACGGCTCGCTGCGCATCCACCCGCGTCCCTCCCAGCGCGACGGCACCGCCGTCGCGCGTCTGGGCGACTTCGGGGACGGCGCGCACAAGGAGTGGACGTCGGGGGTGGACTGCTTCGCGGATCTGCACCGCGAGCTGCGCTGACGACCGATCCGTGGGGCGCCCGGCCCGCAGCATCAATCGCGGCGGGCCGCCGTCCCGCCGAGCGCCCTGTCTGCCACCGCGAGCACGAGCAGCAGCACGGCCGCGCCGAGCATCACCAGACCGAGGTCATGCATGCCCGCGGTGTCGGCCCGTCGGCCGAAGAGCACGCCGCTCGCGGAGGACGAGCCGATCGCGCCGAGGTACATGAAGGTGCGCAGCAGCCCCGCCGCCGCCCCGATCTGGTCGCCGCGCGCCTGGCGGTAGACCGCGTTCTGGTTGGCGAGGTTCAGCAGGCCCTGCGGGATGCCGAGCACCACGGCGATCGCGAGCAGCAGCGCGAGCGGCGAGCTGTCGCCGAGTGCGAGCAGCAGGGCGCAGGCGAGGATCTGCGCCAGGGAGCCGACGATCAGCTTCCCGCGCAGCGCCTCGCGCCGCCCGGTGAGGGCGACCACCGCGATGCCCACGGCGAAGGTGGGCAGCAGCACGAGCCCGGAGACCGAGGGGCTGAGGTCGCGCGCCTCCTGCATCCACTGGGTGAAGCCGTAGATGTAGCCGTAGCTCACGAGCGCCGCGAGCACCGATCGCAGGTACGTGCGCACGAGGGCGGGGCTCGCCCGCAGCATGCGCACGTCGATGAAGGGGTCGCTGCGCCGCAGTTCGCAGATCCAGAATCCGGCGCCGGCGGCGAGGACAGGCACGAGCAGCCAGAGCCGGCCGACGGACGGGTCCATGACCAGGAGCAGCAGGCTCACCAGGGCGACCGTGAACAGCAGGATCCCGGCCACGTCGATCCGCGCGCGGCCGACGGGCCGACGGCTCGGCGGCAGGTAGAGCCGACCCAGCACGAGGCCCGCGGCGCCCAGCAGCACGTTGATCGCGAGCGTGCTGCGCCAGCCTCCGACGTCGATGAGCACGCCGCCGAGCACGGGGCCGATCACCGAGATGGTCTGGGTGGTGATGCTGAGCGCGCTGAGCACGGCGGCGGGGCTGTCCACCCCGGTCCGATCGCCCTCGTCGCGGATCAGCCGCATCGCCGAGGGGTAGCCGGCGCAGGTGCCGAAGCCGAGCACCACGCGGGCGGCCACGAGCACCCAGATGTTCGGCGCGAAGGTGCCGATCACGCCGGCGAGCAGGGTCAGCGCGGAGCCGATGAGGAACATGCGGCGGGCGCCGTAGGCGTCGACGAGGCGACCCATCAGCGGCTGGCCGACGGCAGTGGCGAGGTACAGCCCCGTGATCAGCCAGGTGGTCTCCCGGGCGGGAGCGCCGAGGGCGACGCCGATGGGCACGAGCGCGACGGCGATGATCGAGGAGTTGATCGGGTTCAGGATCGACCCGAGCATCATCGGGGAGAGCAGGCGCCGGTCGAAGCGGTCGGCGGGTGCGGGGCGGCGGGCGATCGCCGTCATCGCGCCAGCAGGCGCTCGAGGAGGGCGGCGGCCGCGATGATCTGCGCGCGCTCGTCCTCGGTGTACTCCTCGGCCAGGCCCTCCTCGAGCCAGGCCTGACGCATCCCGCGCGCGCCCTGCACGCAGTCCAGGCCCGCCTCGGTCACGGCGATGATCTGGCGGCGGCCGTCGGCCGGGTCGGCCGTGCGCTCGATGAGACCGGCCTTCGCGAGGGCCGCCACGGTGACGGCCGCGGCCTGGGGCGAGATGCGCTCGGCCCGGGCGAGCGAGGTGCCCGAGTCGGCGTCGCCGCGCACGAAGAGGGTGAGGGCCGAGGCCTGCGCGGGCGTGAGGGCGTCGCTGTCGGAGACCGCGAGGAGGCGGCGCCGCAGTCGGCCGACGACGCCGCGCAGGGCATGCGCGGCCTCCGCCGCGGAGGGCGGACGATTTGCTGCATCCATATCGTCAACGTACATTGATCAATGTTGATTGAGCAAATGAGGGGTCGGCCGACCCGGCCCCGCACCGTCCAGACAGAGGAGCACTCCCCCATGACCTCATCCGCCACCGTTCCTCGCGAGGCCTCGGCCCTCGCCCCGCGCTCCGTGCTGCTCGCCATGGACTTCCAGCACGGCATCGCCGACCGCTTCACCGGCACCGGCGTCCTCGAGCGCGCCCGCGAGGCGGTCGAGGCGGCGCGCGCGGCCGGCATCCCGGTCCTCTGGGTGCGGGTGGCATTCCGTCCCGGCTACCCCGAGATCGCTCCGTCCTCGGGTTTCGCCGGCATCGCCGAGCGCGCGGGCGACAGGGGCATGACCGAGGACTCCCCCGCCACCGCGCTCCACGAGGCGCTCGCCCCGCGCCCGGAGGAGCCCGTCGTGGTCAAGCGCCGGATCAGCGCGTTCACCGGCAGCGACCTCGAGGTGCTGCTGCGGGGCCTGCAGGCCGAGTCGCTCGTGCTCGCCGGGATCTCCACGAGCGGCGTGGTGCTCTCGACGCTGCGCCAGGCGGCAGACCTGGACTTCCGCCTCACCGTGCTCGCCGACGCCTGCGCGGACCCCGACGAGGAGGTGCACCGGGTGCTCACGCAGAAGGTGTTCCCTCGTCAGGCGACGGTGACCACCGTCGGCGAGTGGACTGCCGGGATCGGCAGGGCCTGAGCACGCGCCCTCACATCTCGCCCAGCAGCGTCTCCGCGTTGCGAGTGGTCAGGCGCCGCCAGCTGGTCGCCCCGAGGGGCGGCTGGGCACGGTCGATGCTCGCGATCTGCGCGTCGACCGCCGGGGCCGGGGTCCAGCAGGAGTCGCTGCCGTAGAGCACGTGCTGGGATCCGGCGACGTCCACCAGCAGCGGTGCCGCGTGCGGGAAGGGCGTGCCCGCGAGGTCGAACCAGAGCCCTCGCATCGCGTCGGCGAAGGGCACGCCGCCCAGGCCGAACCCGCCCTGGAACATGGAGACCCGGTCGGACAGCAGGGCGAGGGACGCCCCGGAGTGCGGGACGATCACGCGCAGCCCGGGGTGCCGCTCGAGGACACCTGCGAGCACGAGGTCGGCGATGCTGCGGGTCGAGTCGGCCATGAACTCGAGCATCGGGCGGGGCCGGCCGAGGTCCGTCCCGTCGGCCCCGACGGGCGAGGTCGGATGCACGAACACGATCGCGCCCGCGGCCTCGAGATCCGCCCACAGGGGCTCGAGCGCCTGGTCGCCGAGGTACTGACCGTGCGCGTTGGACTCGAGGATCACGCCACGAGCCCCGGGCAGCGCGAGCGCGCGGCGGGCCTCGGTGCGGGCAGCGTCGACATCGGGCAGGGGCAGCGAGGCGAAGAAGGAGAGGCGCTGCGGGTGCTCGGCGACGAACGAGGCCGCGGCGTCGTTCACCGCGCGGGCGAGCGATGCCGCCGCCGCGTCGTCCCCGAAGTGGCCCCCGGGCGAGGAGATCGAGAGCACCGCGTGCTCGATGCCGCGGCGATCCATGTCCTCGATCTGCGCGGCGAGGTCCCACTGCGGCCAGCCGGGCATGCCGTCCGGATGCTCGATCCCGGCCCCGCGTGCGGCCGCGACGTAGTCGTCGGTGACGAAGTGGGCGTGGACGTCGATGAGGCGGTCTGCGGGAGCGGTCATGGCGGGCAGGCTACGCCCGCCATGACCGCCCCTGCTGGGGCCTTCAGGCGGTGCGCGCGAAGAGGTCGAAGAACTCGTCGGCCAGCACGACCTCGACGTCCTCCGGCAGGCTCTCGACGAGCTCCTTCACGTCCGACGGGGTCCAGCTCCAGGCGTTGATGAGCCCGGCGATGAACAGAGGGCCTCCCGACGAGCCGTTGCCGCCGGACGAGGCCCTGCCGTCGCCCCCGCCCGTTCCGCGGGCCTCCTCGATCTTCGCGAGCAGCTGCTCGCGGTAGGTGTCGACGCCGCCGGCGGGATAGAACGTGCCGATCAGCGGGACGGCCGCGCCGGGGTCGCTGATCGAGCCCTTCTCGTCGGTCTGCATGATGCCGCGCAGATCGACGTTGTCCGCATAGGACTCGAGCACCCAGTCGGGCAGGGTCGGCGAGGGCTCGCCGGATTCGGGCGTCGAGTAGGCGTAGACCACGTCGAGCCCCGTGCGGGACTGGTAGCGGCCCGAGGCCTTCGTGAAGACGTCCAGCTGGTCCTTCGGCCAGGAGTCGCCGTAGGTGTAGCCGGCGCCCGAGGGGCCGCACACCAGGAAGTCGTTCTCGGTCGCGGTGTGCTGGAAGTGGTGCAGCAGGGCGGGGCCGATGTCCTCGAGAAGCGGCGTGATCGTCCAGTTCATCGGCACGGAGCCGCGGGCGGGATCGTCCCAGAGCTCGCGCATGTGCCGTTCGCAGAACTGGATGTTGTCGCCCTCGCCGAAGGTGAGCGTGACGTACGTGCGGTCCTCGACGCGGCCGCGCGAGGGCTTCGTGGGCTTCGCGCGGGTCGGGGCGGGGATGCCGGAGAGCACGCTCGCGTTCATGTAGAAGTCGGCGGCCACGACGATGACGCCGTGGGTGCTGCACAGCTCCACGCCCGACCATTCGCCGTCGACGTCGTTCGCGAACCAGCCGGCGTAGACGGTGCCGGGGTCGACCTTCTCCAGCAGCTCGGAGAACTGGCTGCCGCTCGCGCCCGAAGGCGGGAGCCAGGTGATCAGCGCGCTCGTGGCGATCGCGAAGTCGCGGAAGGACGAGAAGGGCTCGACGCGCGTGGGTGCGGCGGACGTGGCGGAGACGGCGTACTCGTTCTCCAGCTCGAGGTCGACGCTCACGGCCTTCGCGCCGTCCGGGACCTCGAAGCGATAGATGAAGGAGGAGCCGCCGTCGGCGAAGCGCAGGCCCTCCTTGGTCTGCGAACCGCTGCCGTCGAAGAGGTACTCCGCCTCGTCGTCGGTGCCGGGCACGAAGTCGGCGGTCTTCTCGCCGTCGACCGTGAGGGTCGCATGATGGAGCGAGGGCCCCCAGCCGTCATCGGGGAAGGAGTCGGACAGGCGCACGAACACCTCGCCGTCGCCGACGTGGGCGGTGAGGTCCACGGTGACGGTGCCGAGGTTCGAGGAGTCGGTGACCCGCTCCTTCTCGCGCGCCAGCTCGGTCCATTCGACGCCCTCGACCTCGACGGTGTGCGTGGGCGGGAGGCCGACGAGCACCTTGTGGGTGCTCCTCTCCCAGAGGTGGTCGATGGCGTACTCGTAGATCGCGGCGGGGTCGTCCTCGAAGCGTCCGCGCAGGTCCTCGACGACCTTCAGGTGGTGGTCGGAGGCCTGCTGCGCGGTCGCGACGACCGCGCCGCGCTGGGAGGCGATGGTGGTCGCGAGGTTGATGGTGTCCGGGGCGTCCATGTCGTAGACGACGGCGCCGGCGATCCGCCTGCGGTAGCGGCCGACGAGGTCGAGCGGTTTCTTCTCGACCCGGGTGCGCGCGGGGAGATCGGGGATCCAGGTCTCGTCGACGTCGTCGGCGATGAGGTAGACCTCGGGGCGCTCGCGGTTCACGAGACCCTGCAGGGTGACCAGCAGCAGGCGGTCGAAGCCGTCGAGCGTGCGCATGTCGCCCACGCGCACCGTGCCCGCGGCGCGGTCGAAGGTTGGGAAGAGGCGCCTGCGCTCCCAGTGGACGGCGGGGGCCGCACCGCCGGGGTGGCCGCCGTGGTGCCCGCCGGCGGGGGCGGGGCCCGCCGCGACGGCCGACGGGGCGCTGATCGAGAGGGCAGCGGCGGCGCCCGCGGCACCGATGCCGCCGGCCAGCGCCGTGCGGCGGGTGAACGAGCGGGACGTCGAGGGCGTCGGCGCTGCCGTCTCAGGGCGGGAGGAGAGGGCGGGGCGGGGCAGATCCACGGTCATCATCGACTCCTGTGGGAGGTGGGGGATCTGCACTGTAACCGCGGGATGCTCACGTGGGAAGGGTGGGTCGGGGGCACGAGACGGCGGGTGGCGCGGTTTGCCGGAAAAGTCCTCGAAGAGTCCGGAACCGATGGACCCGCCAACCCTCCCCACACCCCCGCCGTCCACATCGTCGCGCTGCAGGGCGCACACCGTGGGCACCCTGGGCATTCGAGACGAGCCGCCTCGTCACCCCATGTCAAGTCATCCTTGACAGCTCGTCCAGTCGGCAGGAGACTCGTGTGGACATCACGGCATCAGCCCGCCGACACGGAATCGACGACCACGACATACGCCATGCCTGGCGGAACGCAGTACGACTCGTCGAGTACGAGTACCGCGGAGAGGATCGTCTCCTGGTCATCGGCCCGGATCGCCACGGGATGCTGCTCGAGATGGTCGCGCTTCCCACGGACGCCCCGGCCCTCGTCATCCACGCAGACCGACTTCGCCCGACCTTCTACGACTACCTGAGGTGATCGCATGGCATTCGACCCCGCTCACAGGACGACGGCGAACGGCCTGGACTCTCTGGACCCCCTGACGACTCCGTCGCAGGATGCAGAACCCTTCCGTCGGATCCTCGCCGCGCGCGAGGGACTGGTGCGCGCAGAACGGGAGCTGCGGGATGCTGTCGCCACCGCACGGGACACAGGGATCTCCTGGACCGTGATCGGTGCGGCCCTGGACACCACCCGCCAGGCGGCGCAGCAGCGGTTCGGCCGCTGAGACCACCGTGCTCGCGCGATTCCAGTGCTCAGCCCTTCATGCCCGAATGGGCGAGCCCCTCCACGACGCGGCGCTGCAGCACGATGAACAGGATCATCAGCGGCAGCATCGCCATGAAGCTCGCCGCCATCATCACCGGGTAGTCCGTCGTGAACTGGCCCTGCAGGGACGTGAGGCCGACGGCGAGGGTCGTCTTCTCGTCGTAGGTGGCGGCGATCAGCGGCCACATGAGGTCGTTCCACGAGGCGAGGGCGGTGAGGATCGCGACCGCGCTGAGCGCCGGCCCGGAGAGCGGGAACATGATCCGCCAGAAGGTCTGCCACGGGTTCGCGCCGTCCAGGCGCGCCGCCTCCTCGAGCGAGGCGGGCATCGACAGGAAGTGCTGGCGCATGAGGAAGGTGCCGAAGGCGCTGAAGACGCCTGGTGCGGCGATGCCGGCGATGGTGTTGAGCAGGCCCAGGTTCTGGATCACGCCGTACTGCGGGATGAGGTAGATCTGGTACGGGACCATGAGGATCGAGAGCACCAGCGCGAACACGAGGTTCCTGCCGCGGAACCTCATCCGCGCGAAGGCGTAGCCGGCCAGGGCGCACAGCAGCAGTTGCCCGATCACGCGGGCGATCGTCACCAGCGCCGTGTTCACGAACTGGTGCAGGAACGGCACCTGCGCGAAGACCGCCGGATAGTTCTGCCACTGAGGCGAGGCGGGCAGCCAGCTGGGCGGGACCGAGGTGACCTCCGCCTGCGTGGAGAGCGACATGTTGATCTGCCACAGGAACGGGAACACCATCAGGATCCCGCCGATCAGCAGGACCGCATGGGTCGCCCAGCGGGGCCGACGAGAGCGGGCACGGTCGCGGGCAGCCGTCTGGGTCGCGGGGGTGGTGGCAGGTGCGTGCGCGGGCGTCTCACTCATAGTGGACCCACCTCCTCTGAAGGCGGAACTGCAGCAGCGTGAACACTCCGATGATCGCGAGGATCAGCAGGGCGATCACGGAGGCGTACCCCTGGTTGTTCTGGCGGAAGGCCTCGGAGTAGAAGAGGTACACGAGGGACTGGGTGTCGGCCATCGCGGGGTTCGCCTGGCCCATCATCGCGAAGAGCAGGTCGAACAGCTGGAAGCCGTTGATCGCGGTGATGATGCTCAGGAAGAAGATGCTCGGGGTCAGCAGCGGCACGGTCACCGAGAAGAACTGGCGCACGGTGCCGGCGCCGTCGAGCTGCGCGGCCTCGTAGAGCTCGGCGGGGATGCCGCGCAACCCCGCCCCCAGGATGATGATCGCGAGCGGCAGGCTCGACCACAGGCCCACGATCGAGACCGCGAGCAGCGACCACCAGGGGGCGGTCACCCAGTACGGGCCGTCGATGCCCACGAGGGAGAGCACCCAGTTGACCAGGCCGAACTCCTTGTTGAAGATCATCCGCCACACGAGCGAGACCGCGACCGGCATGGAGACCGCGGGCAGGAAGAACAGCACCTGGTAGAAGCGGGCGAAGCGCAGGCCCTTCTGGTTCAGCAGCGAGGCGATGCACACCGCGAGCGGGATCCCGCAGAGCACGATCAGCGTGTAGATCAGCGTGTTGAGGACTGCCCTCGGGATGAAGGAGTCCTGCAGCAGCTGCGCGTAGTTCGCGAGCCCGTTGAAGGTGCGTCCGCCGAAGGGGCCGAACACGGTGAAGGAGTTGATGACCGTCGCGATGATCGGCCAGAAGTAGAAGACGGCGATGCCCAGGAGCAGCGGGCCGAGGAAGACGAGCGGCCACCAGCCGTCTGCTCCTCGGCCTTTCCTGCGCGGCGCGGCCGCAGTGGTCTCATGACTCATCGGCGAGCACTCCGTTCATCCGATCGGCGAGGTCCCCCGCGGTCTCCGCGAGGTCACCGGGGCCGCCGACGATCTTGGGGAGCAGGAGCTCCTCGAGCTGGTTCCAGGCCGAGGTGTTCTGCGAGACGGGGTAGGGGCGGGCGCTCTCCGCGGCGTCCACGAAGAGCTCGAGGTCGAACCCGGGGAGGGCGTCGAAGAAGCTATCGTTGGTGCCGATGAACGCCGGGTTCGCGGCCCCCGCGGCGCCCTGGATGCGGTTCGCCTTCTCCGACCCCAGGAACGAGAGGAACGCCGAGGCGGCGGGCTTGTGCGCGCTGTGGGCGCTCATCGCGTAGCCGATGCCGTGGATGACATTGCCCTCCTGCTTCCCATGGAGAAGCGGGGCGGCATCGATCTGCTCCTTGACCACGGAGTCCTGGAGCACGGCCGCCTGCCAGTTGCCCGAGGTCATGAGCGCCGCACGGCCGTCGCTGAAAAGATCCTGCGGACGATTCTCGGTGGTGTAGCGGACGTCGGGGGCGATGCCGTCGTCGATCATCCCGCGGAGGAACTCGAAGGCCTCGAGCGTCCCGGGGTCGTCGTACCCGGAGGTCTTCTTGTCCTCGGAGACGATGAAGCCGCCGGCCTGCAGCGCGAGCGGATAGATGTACGCCTGGGTCTCGATGCCGCCGGGATTGCCCCAGATGCGGTCGGACCGGAGCTTCCGGGTCACCTGCTCGGAGGCGTCGCGGTACTGCTGCCAGCTCCACGAGCCGTCGGGCGCATCGACGCCTGCCCGGTGCAGCAGCTCCCGGTTGTACCAGAGGCCGATGGTGTCGAAATCCTTGGGAATCGCGCAGGGCTCCGCGTCGTAGGTGTAGAGATCGACGAGGTTCTCGGGATAGTTCTTCGGATCGAACCCCTCGAGATCGCTGAGGTCCTGGAGAAGCCCGTGGGAGGCGTAGAGCTCGAAGTTCGGGCCGTTGATCCAGAACACGTCGGGGAGGTCGTCGCCCGTGGCCTGGATGCGCAGGCGCTCGAAGTAGCTCCCGTACGCGGCGACCGACATCGTCACCTCGATGCCGGGGTAGTCCTCGTGGAAGGCGTCGATGATCTGCTGCATCGCGGGAGCCTGAGCGGCGTCCCAGATCTGGAAGCTGATCGAGTCCTTCGCACTCGTGGCGGCCATCGCGCCGAGCTCCGGGGAGACTCCGCCGTCTCCCGAGGAGCAGCCGGAGAGCGCGAGCGCCCCTCCCGCCGCGGCGACGCCTGCGGCTCCGAGCACGGTGCGTCTGCTTGTCACTGCCACTCCTTCGTGCTGTCGTTCCGGCGCGTGCGGACACGGCCGACGACGATCCACGGTAAGGCATGCGCCAGGCAACGCGTAAATCGCTTCACCAGCGCTGATACGAACCACGGAACGGGCTGCTCTCCGCTCTGGGACGAACGCGCCGACCCGCCCGCCCCGGCTCCTCCGAAAAATCGCTCGACCCGGCTCCCCCGAGCGCCGTACGGTGCTGCCGAGCGTCGGCCGCCATGCGCCGACCCCGAGGTGAGGAGGACCCGATGGTTGCCACTGCGCTGACCCCTGCCGTCCTCCGCTCCGCTCCGACCTGCTGAACCGCCGTCGGCCCCACGGCCGCCGCCGCGCCGATCGCGCGCCCGCGCTCCCGCGCCGCAGGTCCCCACCTCGGGAGAACCCCTCATGGCATCGTCCTTCGACTGGGACACCTTCTACTCCACCTCTCTGGTCACCGCCGGCGTGACCGACGACGACCTCCCCCACGACCCCGATGGCCCCGGGCCCGATCAGCGCTGGTCGACCTGGCCCGAGACCGCCCACACCCTGGACCGCGGCCCGCAGCCGTTCCCCGACTGGGTGGTCCAGCACGAGGGCGCGATCGACACCGAGCTCGGTGTGCTGAAGACCGGCAAGGAGGCCGACGCCTTCCTGATCGAGCGCGCCCTGCCTCCTGACCTCCGCACGGGCGCGCCCGGCGAGGCCGCGCTCATGGTCGCCAAGCGCTATCGCACCGATGAGCACACCTCCTTCCACCGCTCCGTGCAGTACACCGAGGGCAGGCGGGTGACAGATTCCCGCGAGGGCCGAGCGATCGCGCGCGGCAGCGCCTTCGGCAAGCGGGCCGCCGCCGGGCAGTGGGCGCGCGCCGAGTTCGACACCCTCGCGCGTCTGCACGCCGCCGGCCTCGCCGTGCCCTACCCCGTGCAGATCCAGGGCACCGAGGTGTGCATGGAGTTCATCGGCGTCGGCGGGCCCGGGGCGGGCAGCGGACTCGACGTGGTCGGCGGGGCCGACGCGGCCAGCGGTCCCGACTCCTCCAGCGGACCCGGCCCGGTGCGGAAGCCGGGCGAGCACGGGGCACCCGCCACGCCCGTCGCCGGGCCCCGGCTGCACGAGCGCCGGCCGTCGGCCGAGCGGGCCGCGCAATGGACCCGTGAGCTGCGCGGCTTCGTGCTGCGCCTCGCCGAGATGGGGCTCGTCCACGGCGATCTCTCGGCGTACAACGTGCTGGTCGATCCGCGCAGCGCCGACGAGCGCCTGGTGGTGATCGACGTCCCCCAGGTGATCGACCTGATCGCGAACCCCAACGGGCCCGACTTCCTGCGCCGCGACTGCGAGAACGTGTGCACCTGGCTGCGCGCCCACGGCGCCGATCCGCGGGGCGCGAACGCCGAGGAGTGGTGGACGGAGGCCATGGAGCGGCGGGGATGAGGTGCGGGCGCTCCCCTACGGACATCCCTCGACACCAGGTCGCTGGGGCCTTATTATCTTCGTATGCGCGAAGATACGAAGAAATGCACGTTCGACGAGCACAGCCAGTACGCGGACCTCGCGGCGGAGGTCTTCTCTCTGCTCGCGGACGCCACTCGGGTGCGGATCATCCTCGCGCTGCGCGGCGGCGAGCTCACCGTCAACGACCTCGCCGATCGCGTCGGCAAGTCGCCCACGAACATCTCGCAGCACCTCGCGAAGCTGCGCTGGGGGAAGGTCGTGCAGGCCCGCCAGGAGGGCACCCGCGCCTACTACAGCCTCATCGACGAGCATGCGCGCCAGCTCGTCACCCAGGCCGTCATGCAGGCGCAGCACGTGGTGGGCGGGGTTCCGGAGCATCACCGGGACGATCTCGAGGCCGGCTGCCCGCGGGACCGAGGGACGAGCGCATGAGCGCGGACTCCCTGCTCGCGCGGATCGATCGCACCGATCTCGCGCGCATCGCGGTGGTCGCGGCGTGCGCAATCGCGACGGCTCTGCTGCCCGCGTGGCCGCTCGAGCGGATGCCCCTGATCGCGCTCGTCGGCCTGGTGGTGGGGCTCTGGCCGATCCTGCGCGAGGCGTTCGAGGACGTGCGTGCGCGGCGGATGAGCATGGAGCTGTCGATGCTGCTCGCGATCGCGGCTGCCGCAGCCATCGGCGAATGGGTGACGGCGCTGATCATCGCGGCCTTCGTGCTCGCCGCCGAGATCCTCGAGGACCTCTCCATGGATCGCGGGCGCGAGGCTCTCACGGACCTGATGTCCTTCCTGCCCGAGTCCGTGCAGGTGCGGCGCACTGGAGCAGCGGAGGAGGACGGCACTGCGGACGGCGCAGCCGCACGACCGGGCGGCGGAGCGAGCACCGTGGTCGACGCCCCGGCGGACTTCCGGGACGTGCCGCTCGCGGAGGTCCGCGTCGGTGACACGGTGCTGGTCCCTCCCGGTGGCCGCGTTCCCGTGGACGGCGCCGTGATCGCAGGCGCTTCCGCCGTGGACGCCTCGCGCATCACCGGGGAGTCGCTGCCGGTGGACGTCGGCCCCGGCGACGGCGTGCACGCCGGATCGGTGAACCAGATGGGTGCGCTCGAAGTGCGCGCCGAGCGCGTGGGCGAGGACTCCTCGTACGGGAGGATCGTGCGCGCGGTGCGCGAGGCCCAGTCGACCGAGGCCCCCGCACAGCGTCTGGCCGACCGCCTCGCCGCCTGGCTCGTCTACATCGCGCTCGCGGGCGCCGCGGTCACCTTCCTGCTCACGCGCGACCTCACGGCGACGATCTCCGTGATCCTCGTGGCCGGCGCCTGCGGGATCGCCGCCGGCACGCCGCTCGCGGTGCTCGCCGCGATCGCGCGGACCGCGCGCACGGGCGCCTTCGTGAAGGGAGGCGCGCAGCTCGAGGCGCTCTCGGCGGTGGACACGGTCGTGTTCGACAAGACCGGGACGCTCACCAGCGGGGACCTGCAGGTCGTCTCCGTCTGCCCGGCCGACGGGATGTCGGTCACTCGGCTGCTGCGCCTCGCCGGCAGCGCCGAGCTCTACTCCGAGCACCCCGCGGGCCGCGCCCTGGTCCGCAGGGCGCGCGAGATGGGAATCCCCCTCGAGGCGCCGACGGACTTCGCCGCTCTGCCCGGTCGAGGGATCCGCGCCCGGGTGGCCGGTGCTCTCGTGGAGATCGGCGGCGGCGGGGACTCCCGGATCCAGGTGCGGACCGACGGCGAGAGGATCGGATCGGTCCAGCTCGCGGACACGGTGCGCCCCGGCTCGGCCGGCGCGATCAGCGCCCTGCGCACCCGCGGGCTGCGCGTGCTCATGCTGACGGGCGACGCCCCGGCGACTGCCCACGCGATCGGACGGGAGCTGGGCATCGAGAACGTGGAGGCCGGGCTGCTCCCCGAGCAGAAGCTCGCGCGGATCGACGCGGAGATCGCCGCCGGGCACCGACTGGCGATGGTCGGCGACGGGGTGAACGACGCTCCGGCGCTGCTGCGGGCCGACGTCGGCATCGCGATGGGCAGCGGCACCGACGTGGCGCAGGAGTCGGCGGGCGTCGTCCTGATCAGCTCCGACCCGGAGGACCTCGCGCGCACCCTGCTCATCGCCCGGCGCGCGCGGCGCATCGTGATGGCGAACTTCGCGGGCACGATCGCCGTGGACCTGCTGGGCATCGTCCTGGCCGCCGTCGGAGTGCTGAATCCGCTGGCCGCAGCGCTCGTGCACGTGGGCAGCGAGACGGCCTTCATCCTGAACTCCGCGCGCCTGATCCCGGGCAGGAGGGCCGGGGTCCGAGACTCCAGCGCACTTTCGGAGAATCCGTCATCCGGCAGCCGCCGCGAGGCGGCGCGGTCCGCCGCCCAGGACTCGGGCCGTCCTTGATGATGCGCGGGCCGACGACCATGCTCGTCCCATGAGGACGCGCCGACGGCTCCTCACCCGCGGGTCCGCCACGACGGGCGCCGCATGATCGAGACGACTCCGGCACCGCCGCCGGCAGCGACATCTTCGGAACGGAGCCCCGCATGCTCAGCCGCCGCCAGACCCTGCTCGTCCTGGCCTTCCTGGGCTCCCTGGGCTCGGCATCGGCTTTGAGCGCCTGCGGCCCGAACCTCCCGTCGAGGTCGAACAGCGATCCGGACACGGTGCGCACCTACTGGTGGGGCGGCGATCTGCGCCATGAGCTGACGCAGCAGGCGTTCGACCTCTTCAAGGGCTCCCACAGCGGCATCACGGTCACGCCCGAGTACAGCGAGTGGACCGGGTACTGGGACAAGCTCGCGACCCAGACCTCGGGCGGGAGCATGCCGGACCTCCTGCAGATGGACGAGAAGTACATCGACTCCTACGGGACCCGCGGCGCCCTGCTCGACCTGGAGACGCTCGGGGACGTCCTGGATCTCTCCGGCATGGAGAAGAGCCTGCTGGATACGGGCCGCCTCGAGAACGGCACGCTCGTCGGCGCGCCTCTGGGCACGGGCATCCTGTCGGTCGGGGTGAACTCCGACATCCTCGAGGAGTCGGGGGTCGACGCACCCCATGACACCTCGTGGACGTGGGATGACCTCCAGCGGACCGCCGCCGGGATCAGCGAGTGGGCGGCCGAGGAGGGCAGGGACATCGTGGGCCTGGACGGCTTCGGACAGGGCGGCGACCAGCTCGCGGCGTGGGCGCGCCAGTCGGGCGAGCAGGTGTTCCCGCGGTCGGACGAGACCCTGGTCAGCCTGGACACGATCGCATCCTTCCTGGACTACTCGAAGAAGCTCGTGGACGCCGGAGCAGTCCCCTCCGTCTCGGCGCAGATCGAGGACACTGCTGCAGGTGTGGAGCAGGGCCTGTTCGGCACCGGCCGATCAGCATTCCACCTGCAGTTCCACACGCAGATCCAGACGTTCCAGACGTCGTCCAAGGCGCATATGACCCTGTGGCGGCTGCCGGCCCTCACCAGCGGCCGGCATCACATGGTGAACAAGGCATCGATGTACTGGTCGATCTCCTCGAGGTCCCGATCGGCGCAGAACGCGGGAGTGCTCATGGACTTCCTGCTCACCGACCCCGGCGCCGCCAAGGCGCTGAAGATCGAGCGCGGCGTGACGGGATTCCCCGAGGTGCAGGACGAGATCGAGCCGGACCTCGACGAGATCGAGACCGTCTGCCTGGACTTCGCGCGGGACATGCAGAAGGAGGTCGCCCCCACCCCGCGGGTCACGCCCACCTCCGGCGTCGGCTTCTCCGACGACTTCACCCGGCTGTCGCAGGCCTACTACTTCGGCAGCCAGTCCCTCGAGGACGCCGCCCAGGCGATCCTCAGTTCGGTGCAGGGCATGCAGTCCTGAGGTCGTCCGGCGGCCCCGATCAGCCGGATGCGCGGGTCCGCGAGATGACGACGAGGCCCATCGCCGGCCGTCGCCGCGGACGACGGATCGCCGTCGGCCCTCTGACCGCGGGAGGCGAGGGCCGCGAGGACGCCGAGCCCCATCACGACGAAGATGCTGCGGCCCGCGGAGACGAGCGGGACCGGCGCATCCTGCAGCGCGACGGCAACGAGGATCCAGGTCGAGGCGAGCAGCAGGACCAGCGCGAGCGAGGACAGCAGCAGCGCGGCGCCGTGCCGGCGGCCCGCTCCCGGCGGCTCGGCGGCCGTCACCCGGGCCCCGCGCTCACCACACGGACGCGCCCTCACGCGCTGCCGTCCCGCAGCTGCGCGACCACGCCGAGCAGCCCCTCCATGGCCTTCGCCCGCACCACGTCACCCGCCTGGAAGGCGGGATCGAGCACGGCGTTGTAGTAGAGCCCGTCGCCGATCAGCATGATCGCCTCGGCCCGGGCGTCGTCGCCGACCTCCTCGCGGATCAGCGCGAGCCATCCCTCGCGCATGTCGGCGAAGGCCTGGTGCACGGGCGCATCGTCCCTGCCGGAGAGGCGGGTCGCGGCCACGAGCGTGCGGTCGAAGGGTGTGTCCTCGAAGACGGAGGTGCGCACGAAGTAGGCGGAGGGTCCGTCGGGCGCCTCGGCCATGAGCTCGACATCCTGCGCGGCGCGCTCGCGCATCCGCTCGGCGAGACCCTCCACGAGGGCCCGCTGGGAGCCGAAGTGGTAGAGCAGCCCGCCCTTGGAGACCCCTGCCTGGGCGGCGACGGCGTCGAGGGTCGCGGCGCGCCCCCCGTCGCGGATGAGGATCTGCTCGAGGGCGTCGAGGACGTCTTCACGTGCGGACATGACCCACACCATAGGCCCCGCTGTTTACTGTACCGTCTGGACGGTTTAGTCTTGGACGGGTCGACGCGAGGCGCTCCGCGCCCGTCGGCCCCGCATCCGCTTCCGCCCCCATCCCGCGCCCCGGGCATCCAGACCTGGCCGCACACCCAGCGCGTCCCGCGCATCCACCGCATCGAAGGAGGAAGACCATGACCATCACGAGCCCCATCCCGGTGATCGGCACGTCGACCTCGCCGCGGCGCCGCTGGGCCGCCCTCGCGGTGCTGATGCTCCCCGTGCTGCTGGTGTCGGTCGACAACACCGTGCTGTCCTTCGCACTGCCCTCGATCTCGGAGGCGCTGCGCCCCTCGGGCACGGATCTGCTGTGGATCGTCGACATCTATCCGCTGCTGCTGGCCGGCCTGCTGGTGCCGATGGGGAGCCTCGGCGACCGCATCGGCCGGCGCCGGCTGCTGCTGATCGGCGCCGCCGGCTTCGCGGCCGTCTCCGCGCTCGCGGCCTTCGCACCCAGCGCCCTCGCCCTCATCGGCCTGCGCGCGGCGATGGGCCTGTTCGGCTCGATGCTCATGCCCGCGACGCTCTCGCTGATCCGCAACATCTTCGAGGACCCGCGCGAGCGCCGCACCGCGATCGCCCTGTGGGCCGCAGCGTTCTCGGGGGGAGCGGCCCTCGGCCCGATCCTGGGCGGCTTCCTGCTCGAGCACCTCTGGTGGGGCTCCGTGTTCCTGCTGGCCCTGCCGATGCTGGTGCCGCTGCTCGCGCTCGCACCGATCCTCGTCCCCGAGTCGCGCGACCCGCAGCCGGGGCCCGTCGACCCGCTGAGCATCGTGCTGGTGATGGCGACCATGACCCCGTTCGTCTGGGCGATCAAGACCGCGGCCGACGCGGGCGTCTCCACCCCCGTCGTCCTCGCCGCGGGCGTCGCGGTCCTCGCGGGCGTCGCCTTCGTGCGCCGCCAGGTCACGCGCGAGGAGCCCATGCTCGACGTGCGCCTGTTCACCATCCCCGCCTTCAGCGCCTCGGTCACGGCGAACCTGCTGAGCGTGTTCTCGCTGGTCGGGTTCCTGTACTTCCTCTCCCAGCACCTGCAGCTCGTGAGCGGCCGCTCCCCCATGCAGGCCGGTCTGCTCCTGCTGCCGGGGCTCGTGGTGACGATCGTGACCGGACTGCTCGTGGTGCGCGTGGTGCCGCGGGTCCGGCCCGCGCACGCGATGGCGGCGGGGCTGCTCATGAACGCCGTCGGCTACGGGATCGTGCTGGTCACCGGCACGGCCGGGTCCGACGGGGCGCTCGTGCTCGCCTTCGCCGTGGTCGGTGCGGGCGTCGGCACCGCCGAGACCATCTCGAACGACGAGATCCTCGGTGCCGTGCCCGCCCGCAGGGCCGGCGCCGCGTCCGCGATCTCGGAGACCGCCTACGAGACCGGTGCGGTGCTGGGCACCGCGATCCTCGGCTCGATCCTCAATGCGGCCTTCCGCGCGCATGTCGAGGTGCCGACGGCACTGAGCGGCGCAGCGGCCGACGCCGCCGGGCAGACCCTGGGCGGCGCGACCGATGCGGCCCGCTCGATGGGCGGCGAGACGGGCGAGGCGCTGCTGAACTCGGCCAGGGAGGCCTTCGACTCCGGCGTCGCCTATACGGCGGGAGTGGGCGTCGTGCTGATGGTGGCCGCCGCGGCGATGGTGCTCATCGCGATGCGGGAGCGCCGTCCCGCGCGACGCTGATCCCCTGGGCGATGAGCACGCCCTGCAGGGGCAGGCGCCCGTAGGCGATCGCCTTCCGCACCGGGGATCCGTGCCGGGAGTCCCACGCCATCTGCACGTTCGCGGGGAACACCGCCACGAACAGCGCGACGGACGCCGCCCCGCCCAGGCGCCGGGTGGGGCGCGCCGCCAGCATCCCGGCGATCGCGAGCTCCGCGACGCCCGAGGCGTAGGTGTAGGCCCGCGCCCCGCCGGGCAGCGCGGGGGGCACGATGCTGTCGAAGGGCGCGGGCTTCGCGAAATGCATGACCCCGGCCCCGGCGAGCAGGGCGGTGAGGAACCGGCGGGTGCGCGAGGAGTTGCTCATCGCCCCAGGCTATGCCCGCGGCACGGCCGCGTGGTGCAGGACCCGATGGCACAGGGTTCACACGGTTCGGGTCCATTCGAGGGTGTGGCGGAAGGCCAAGCGGCGTCGCGCCCTCAGCCCCGGGAGGATCGGGGCGGCCCGGCGCACGAGCTCGTCGAGCGGGATGCTGGGGTCCCTGACCGGGATCGCGGTCCGCGCCGCGACGTCAGGATCGTGCCGCGCGGGCCAGGGGTGCTTCACGGCGCCGATCAGCGGATTCGTCACCATCGACGTCATGTCCCAGGCGTGGTCGCGCACCGAGACGGGCGGTGCGAGGCCGACGCAGAGGAAGCGTCCGCCGGGTGCGAGGAGTTCCCGCACCCGAGTCAGCGCCTGCTCGAGGTCCAGGTGATGCAGCACCGCGATCATCGTGATCAGGTCGAAGGGCCCCTCGAGGTCCTGGAGGCGCGTGTCCAGGACGTCCACCTGCGGAAGGTCCGCCGTGCGCCGCGCGGCGGCCTCTCGCATCCCGGCGTCGCGGTCGATGCCTGCGACGCGATCGAACCAGGGCGCGAGCTCGGCGAGCAGCCCGCCGCGCCCGCAGCCGACGTCGAGCGCCGCGCGCCGACGCTCCGGCAGCTCGTGCAGGATCCAGCTGTGGAAGTGGTCGTTGTGGCTCCACGGGTGCCGGGCGTTCAGGTCGTGCATCGCCCGCGACGCAGCGGTGCCGAGGCGGGAGTCGAGATGATCGCGGATGCCCATGCGGTCCTACGGTACGTCCCGACGTCCGTCGGACACCGACCGCGGACATCCCCCGTCCTCTCGACACGCGCGGACCACGGCTCTCGGGCATACTGTCCCGAGCAGGGAAGGGGGCTCGATGACGCATGACGCCGCGCTCCCGGACAGCCCGACACCCCGTCCCACGCGCCGCCGCGCGCTGCAGACCCTCGGCGCAGGGGGCGCCGTGATCGCCCTCGGCGGACTCGGGGCCGGGGCGCATCGCCTGCTCAGCGCGCATCTGCCGGGCAACGCGACGATCTCGCTGTACTCGAGCACGGTGGCCGTCGACGCAGACGGTCGGCGCACCCTCCTCGCCCCGCCGTCGGGCTCGCCCTCGGCCGGATCAGCCGCGTCCTCACCCCGCCTCGAGCCCGGCACCCGGCTGCTCGCCGGGACACCCGCCGACTCCCCCGTCGCCCGCCGGGCCCACGAATTCATGGAAGGTGCCGCGACCTGGCTCGCCGAGGTTCCCGACGCTTTCGCCGCACTCGCGCGCAGCGCGGTCTGGGACCTGTGGGCGCTCAGCGACGGCCTGCCGGCCCCGGTCGCCGGCTGGTCGAGGAGCTGGCGCTTCATCTGGCCCCGCGACACCGCCTTCTGCGCGGTCGCCCTCGCGCGCATCGGCCATGTGGACACGGCCCTGGACCACCTCGCCCATCTGCAGGAGCTGCAGGCGGCCGACGGCTGGTTCGAGGCCCGCTACTCCCCCACCACCGGCGAGGCCCCGGACGAGCGCCCGCGTCAGTTCGACGGCACGGGCCTCGCTCTCTGGGCCGCCGCCGAGGTGATCGGCACGCGGTCCGGGAGCGCCCGGGCGTCGGCGCGCCGTCGCCTCGGCCCCCTGCTCGCCACCAGTCGCGACGCCCTGCTGCGCGCCACCGACCACGGCACCCTGCTGCCGCCGGTCTCCCCCGACTACTGGGAGGTCAGCGAGCGCGCGGTGACTCTCGGGATCATGGCCTCGACCCTCGCGGGCCTCGAAGCCGCCGGGCGGCTCGACGGGGAGGGAGCCGTAAGGGACGGGGCCGAGGCCTTCCGCCGCGTCCTCGTCACCTCCTTCGGCCCTCACGGCTTCCAGCGCCGAGCCCGCAGCGGCGGCGCCGACTCCGCCCTCGCCTTCCTCGATGCGACCGGCAGCCATGGCATCGTCGGGGCCGACCAGCTGCGCGCGCTGCGCACATCCCTGGCACGTCCCGCGGGCGGCATCGCCCCCGGTGCACGGTGGCGCCGCGACGGGGTCAGCTGGACGCCCTCGACGTCCCTGCTCGCCCTCGGCCTCGCCCGCGCGGGGGACGCCGACGGCGCGCGCGACCTGCTCGGCTGGCTCGATCAGCACCGCACGGCGGACGGGTCCCTGCCGGAGAAGGTCCTCGCCGACGGCTCACCGGCCGCGGTCGCACCGCTCGCCTGGACGGCAGCGAACGTCCTGCTCACGCTCGACTCGCTCCGCGAGAGCTGATCGACAGGCACGCGGGGAGGCGGGCCGGATCTCCGTTGCCCGCCGTTCCGCGGAGTGATTCACTGGTGGCATGACTCAGGCCACAGACCTCATCGCCGAGGAGGCCGAGCGCTTCGCCGACGCCCTGCGCGGACCGGACCCCTCCGCCCCCGTTCCCACCTGTCCCGACTGGACCTCCGTCGACCTGCTGTGGCACCTCACCGAGGTGCACGAGTTCTGGGCCGGCGTGCTGGGCAGCGGCGCCCTCACCGACGCCGACGCCGAGGCGATCGACGCCGCGAAGGCCCCGCGTCCCGAGGGCCCCGGCGCCCGCAACCAGCTCGTCGAACGGCGCGAGCAGGCGACCGCCGCGCTCCTCGCCCAGCTCACCACGCGCGGCGGCGCCGAGACCTGCTGGTCCTGGTTCCCCGCCGACCAGACCGTGGGCTTCACCCGGCGCATGCAGGTGCACGAGGCGACCGTGCATCGCGTCGACGCGCAGCTCACCGCGAACGTGCCGGTCACCGCGATCAGCGAGGACGTCGCGACCGATGGCATCGATCACGCGGTCGGCGTGATGTGGGCCGCGAGCTGGGACTGGATCCCCGAGTGGGCGGAGGTCGAGTCGCTCGCCGTGCTCACCCTGCAGGTGCGCGATGGCCAGAACGACGGGACACGCGCGGGCATCGAGGTCGAGATCGCACGCTGGCACGGTACCCGCCCGCGCGACGGCGAGGAGCTCTCGCAGCTGCTCGCCCGCCCGCTGCCCGGCGAGGGCCAGGGCGGCGGGGGCGGGGGCGAGTCGTCGGACGCCGTCGGCGCCCTGCCGCGCGCGGTCGCGAGCGGTCTCGCCCCTGCGCTCTACCTCTGGCTGTGGGGCAGGGAGCGCGCGCTCGACGTCCTCGAGGAGGGCGCGCAGAGCGTCGAGCTCACGGGCGATGCGACGGCCGTGCGGGCGGTGCGGGAGCGCGTCGCCCAGGGCATGGACTGAGCGCGCTCGAGAGCGTCACGCCCCCGCGGGCTCGGGCAGCAGACTCTCGAGGGCCTCGGCGACGCCGTCGGCGCTGTTCTCGGCGCACACACGGTCGGCGACCGCGAGCACGTCCGGGTGAGCATTCGCGACGGCCCAGCCGGTGCCCGCCCACTCCAGCATCGGGATGTCGTTGGGCATGTCGCCGAAGGCCCACACCTCGCCTGCCGCGATGCCGAGGTCCGCGCTCCACGCCTCCAGGGCCCGCGCCTTGGTCACGCCCGACGGGCCGATCTCGGCGAGACCTCCCTCGCACGAGGTCGACAGCAGCGCCATGTCGCCGAGCAGCACGCGCACGCGCGCCAGGAACTCCCGCTCCCCCAGCTCGTCGCTGCGGGCCAGGAGCTTGCCGACGGGCCCGGGCACCTCCTCGATGGGGCCGACGGACGCCGCCTCGGTGCGCAGCACGCCGGCGGGGGTGCCGCCCAGGTAGTCGGGCTCGCGGTGGGCGCCTCCCGCGAGCTCCGCGCTGAAGCGGATGCCGGGGATCTGCCGCAGCCGCGCGGAGATCTCGCGCACCGTGTCCGGTGCGATCGCATGATGACTGCGCACCCGGCGGTTCGCCGCGTCGTAGACGAACGCCCCGTTCAGGCAGAGCACCACGCCGTGGGCTCCGGTGATCCCGGCCAGGGCATCGACCCAGCGCGGCGGGCGCGCCGTGACCAGAACGGTCTCGATGTCGTGGTCCCACAGGGCCCGCCAGGTGCGGGCGGTGCGCTCGGTGAGGGCGCCCGCATCGTCGAGCAGAGTGCCATCCAGATCGGAGGCGACCAGACGGACCGGGGACATACCGTGAGTCTACGGGCGGCTACCGCTCGGCGGGCGTCCCCGAAGAGGCCTCGTGACCCGCATCCCCCCGGCCCAGGAGCCTGCGCCACCAGGAGGTCCGCGGAGGCGCTGCGGCTGTCTGGGCACGGGCGGCCTCGAGGTCCGCGCGCTCCTGCTCCGCGCGGGCGGCGCGCAGCTCGCGCCAGCGCGCGAGGGCCTCGTCGGTCTCGAGGGTCGGGGAGATCATGCGGGCCATGGGGTGCTCGAGACGGTCGTCCATCACCCGGTGCGTGAACTCCTCGGCGTAGGCGCGGACGGCGTCCTCGTCGGGGAGCTCGGCGAGGGTCTCGTCGCGCGCGGCGTACTCGCGGCGCAGCAGCACGACCGTGGGCAGCAGGGCCGACGGATCGACCTCGCCCTCGGCGATGCGCTGCTTGATCCACCAGTCGGGGTCGTGGTGGGTGGGCAGCTCGAGGGGCTTGCCGCTGCCGGGGAGATCATCGAAGTCCCCGCGGGCCATGGCCTCCTCGATGGCGCCGTCGACCCACTTGCCGTCCCGGATCATCGGAGCCTCCTCGCGGATCGGTGCTCGGCGCGTGCGGGCTGCGCGTCCTCGCGCCCCGCCTCCGCTCTCCCCGTGATCCTCTCGCGGCGGGGCGCGGGAGTCCAGGACGGCGGGTGGGGACGGCGGCCGGATAACCGATGGACCGGCCCCGTGCAGGCCCGTAGCCTCCGCGGGATGAGCATGCACGAGGACGAGATCCCGCTGTCGGCCGACGTGGCCGCCGCGCGCATCGTCGGCATGCGGCCCGACCTCGCCGGATGTTCCGTCCGGGTCCTGCCCGCCGCGGGGACGACCAGCCGCATCGTGCGGATCGGCGATTCCCTCGCGGCGCGGTTCCCTCGCCGGCGGGCCGACCCGGCGCAGGTGCGCCGCGACCTCGAGGACGAGCAGCGCGCCATGGCCGAGTTCGCCCTCGCGACCCCCGTGGCCGCCCCCGTCCCGCAGGGGGTCGGCGCGCCGGGGCCAGGGTTCCCGCTCCCCTGGTCCCTGCAGACCTGGGTGCCGGGAGTCCCGACGACGCCGCGCGGGATCGAGCGCTCCGCGTCCGTCGCGCATCAGCTCGCCTCGCTGATCGGGACGCTGCGGGAGGGGGACGCCGGCGAGCGCCGGTTCTCCGGCACCGGACGGGGCGGCCACCTGCCCGATCACGACGACTGGGTCACCCACTGCCTCCATCGCAGCGAGGGCCTGCTCCCCGTCGACGATCTGCGACGCATGTGGGAGCGCGCCCGCTCGCTCCCGCGCGAGGATCCCGACGGCCTGTGCCACGGAGATCTGATCCCCGCGAACCTCCTCGTCGATGGCGCCGCTGTCGAGCCGCGCCTGGTCGGCGTGCTGGACACGGGCGGGTTCGGCCCCGCCGATCCCGCGCTGGACCTCGTGGTCGCCTGGCATCTGCTCGACGCCGACCGGCGGGCCGTGCTGCGTGAGCAGCTGGGGGCATCGGATCTGCAGTGGGAGCGCGGAGCCGCGTGGGCGCTCGAGCAGGCGCTGGGTCTGGTCTGGTACTACCGGAGCACGCTGCCTGCGATGGCCGAGCTGGGACGCACGACCCTCCAGCGCCTGCTCGCGGATCAGGTGCTGGCGTGATCCCCGGACCGCGCTCCAGGCTACGAGGGCTTCAGACGATGAGGCCGTCGCGGCGTGCGCGACGCAGACCCTCGAGTCCCATCACGACGAAGGCGGGCTTGCGCAGGATCTGCTCGCCGAGCCGATTGCCCTCGGCGGGCGCGAGGCGGGCGGCGAGATCGGGGCGCAGGGTGCGCAGGAAACCCTCGGCGCGCACCGAGTGCAGGGGGTCGCTCGCGAGCACGATGCGATCGGCGTCCTCGAGCAGCGGGAGCACGTTGCGCACGTTCTCCCAGGTCGTGACGCTCTCGTCCTCGAGGACGAGGAGCCCGGCGTAGCCGCGCTCGGACCGGGCGAAGCGGGCCATGTGCTCGGCCTCGGAGACCTCGCCGTGCACGGCCCCGCCGGCCATCACGAGCAGGCTGCTCGTGGCCTGCGGGTCCCGGGAGCGCAGGCCCACGTCGACCCGCCAGCGGTTCACCGCGTTGATGCGCCTGCCGGGATTGCCGTAGCCGAGCACCACGATGACCTCGCGGAGGCCCGCGGACTCGCCCGTCGGCCCCACGCCGGGCCGGATGCGCTCGAGCTGCGCACGCTCCGCACGGGCCGCGCGAGCGGAGAGCACCTCCCCTGCCGCGAGGACACCCGCCACGATCCCGACCGAACCCAGCGCGCCGAGGACCAGCGGCGAGCACCGGTCTCGGCGAGCGCGGCGGGAGCGGGCCTGCGATGCGGGGGACACGCAGTGATCGTACGGGCGGGACCTGTGGCCGACGAGCGTGTTCGCCGCCCGTTCACCTGTGCATCAGGCCCCGTCGGCGCGCGCCTCGCCCTGGAAGCCGATCTCGCGGAAGGCGACCTCGAAGCCGAGCTTCTCGTTGATGCTGATCATCCAGGGGTTCACATGCGAGTTCCAGGTGACCAGGCGCTGCAGCTCCGGGAACGCCTGGGGGAGGCGGCGATGGTTCGCGACCTTCAGGGCCAGGCCCAGGCGGTGCCCGCGATGACCGGGCATGACCAGGGTGTTCTCCTGCCAGCCGACGGTCGTCCCCGCGGAACCCTGGACGTGGATCTCGCTGTGCGCGGCGATCGAGCCGTCCGGCGCGAGGGCGACCGCGATCAGCACGCGGGTGCCGGCGTCGGCGCGGCGCTTCTCGAAGATGCGGATCCGCTCGGGCGTGTACTGCGGCGCCTCGTACTCGAAGTCCTCGTCGGGATCGTCGAGGTCGAGCTGGCGCAGCACGACGCCGAAGGACTCGAGGTGCTCCTCGGGGACGGCGTCCTCCCACAGGCGGATCACATAGCCGTCGGTCTTCTCAGCGGCCTCGGCGGCCAGCTCGTCGAGGAGGTCCTCGGGCACCGGCAGGGCGAGGGTGCGGCACACGCCCATCGTCCGCCGCTCCAGACCCATGCGCGCGGCGATGCGCCGGGTGGGCAGCGCGGGATCATCGGGGTCGCCCTTCGCGGGGATCTCGCCCCAGTACGACACCTGGTGGCGGCCGGAGTCCGCGACGGCGGGCAGCAGCGCCCGCTCGATCATGGCGGTCGCGACGCCATGCCCGCGATACGCGGGATGGACGGCGAGGCCCAGATCCACGGCGTCGAGGTTCTCCTCGAGCGCCAGGTGGACCGTGCACAGGCCGACGACGCTCGCACCGCCGTCCATCGGCTCGACCTCCGCGATCCACCGCTGCACTTTCCAGTACGGGGTGTCGGCGAGGATCGCGCGGCGCTGGGCGACGGTGTGCTTCTCGACGGCGCCGAACAGGTCGCGATCGCAGGCCTCGTCGAGGGAGTTCAGCTGCTCGAGGATGCCGGGCTCGTCGACGTTCAGCGGGCGCACGGTGATCTCCATGCGAGCCAGTCGACCATGCGGTGAGCAGGGCGTCCACAGATATACCTGCGGCGGGCGCTCGGAGCCGAAGATCAGGCAGCGGAGGTGCGCCGCAGGCGAGTATTGACGAACTCCCCCATGCCCCAGCGCCCCAGTTCCCGGCCGAACCCGGAGCGCTTGACCCCACCGAACGGGAGCCCCGCAAGGGTCGTACCGTGCTCGTTGATGTAGGCCATACCGACCTGCAGTCCGTCTGCGACCTCCTTCGCGCGCTCGAGGTCGGCACCCCACACGGATCCGCTCAGGCCGAACGGCACGTCGTTCGCCAGCTGCACTGCCTGGTCGATGGATTCGTACTCGTGGATCACGGCGACGGGGCCGAAGATCTCCTCGGAATAGGCGTCCATCTCCGGCGTCACGCCCGAAAGGACGGCTGGACGCATGAACGCGCCGTCACCCTCGATCGCCTCGCCCCCGACATGCAGGTGCGCGCCCTGCTCCACGGCACGCGACACCTGCTCGACGACGGTATCCCGCGCGCCGACCGAGGACAGCGGACCCACGTCGACGCCCTCATGGGTCGGATCGCCCACGACAGCCTGTTCGAACGACGCGATGACCCTCGAGGTGAACTGTTGCGCCTGGTGATGGGCCACGATCATTCGCTTGGGCGAGTTGCAGGCCTGCCCGGCATTGGAGAGCCGAGCCGTGGCGGCGGTGCGGGCGACCTCGTCGATGTTCGCGTCCTCGAGGACGATGAGGGGGTCGGAGCCCCCCAGCTCCAGCACGACCTTCTTGAGGTTCTTCCCGGCTGTCTCGGCGATCGAAGCGCCGGCGCGCTCGCTCCCCGTGAGAGAGACCCCACGCACCCGCGGGTCGGCAATCATGCCAGCGATCTGCTCATGACCGGCGAAGACATTCGCATAGACACCGGCGGCGGCGCCCGCTTGGTGAAGGATGTCCGCCATCACCGACGACGATGCCGCACAGATCTCGGCATGTTTGAGGATGATCGTGTTCCCCGCGACCAGATTCGGGGCCGCGAAGCGCGCGACCTGGTAGTAGGGGAAGTTCCACGGCATCACCCCGATGAGAGGGCCGATCGGCTCCGTCTGGACCAGCGACTCCTGTGCCCCCTGGGGGTCGAGCTGTTCGCTCCGGAGGATCTCGGGACCGTGCGTCGCGTACCAACGGTAGATCGAACCCGCGAGCTGCGCCTCGCCGATACCCTGGGCGAGCGGCTTGCCCATCTCTTGGGCGATCAGCCGACCGAGCTCCTCCTGCCGCTCGTCGTAGGCATCGGCGGCACGCTCGAGGATTGCGGCGCGCTCTGACGCCCCCTTATCCCGCCATTCCGGGTATGCGTCGGACGACTGCGACAAGGTCCTCTCCACCCCTGCCTCGTCCAGGCCGTCATATTCCCTGATCGTCTGTCCCGTTGTCGGGTTGGTGGTCGTGTATCCAGCCATACGACCACGCTACGGGGAGGGGTCCACCGCCTGTAAAGGCCGGGCTGCTCGAGCTCGCACTCGTCCGTGGAGAGCCGGGGGTCGCGACGGTGCGAAATCCCGGATGTTCAGGGACGTTGCGGGAACCGCTGTCGGACGCGCGCCCCACCCACGGCCGCTTTACCGGACGGTCTGTATCCCGTCGCCCGGCGGGAGGCCGCGGGCTTCGGCGGGCTCCGCCGAAGGTAAGCGCTGAGATGCCCAGGTCCGACGGGATCGACCCCAGCTCGAAGGAGGCTTGTGCCCTGGTGTCTCGTCGTCCCCGTAGCCTGTATCGGACGTCGCTCCGCACCGGCCCACCGGAGGTCCCTATGCCCGAGCTCGCCCCGAGCTCCTTCCCGCATCTGCTCTCGCCCCTGGATCTGGGCCCGTTCACCGTGCCGAATCGGCTGGTCATGGGGTCGATGCACGTCGGCCTCGAGGACGAGGAGAGCGACGCCCCGAAGCTCGCCGCGCATCTCGCCGAGCGGGCCCGCGGCGGCGTGGGCCTGATCGTCACCGGCGGCTTCTCGCCGAACCTCAGCGGGCGCCTGACCCCGCACGGGGCGCAGATCCGGCCGCGCCGGATGGACGCGCACCGCCTGGTCACCCGGGACGTCCACGAGACGGGCGGACGCATCGTCCTGCAGCTCCTGCACGCGGGCCGGTACTCCTTCCACCCGCTCGCGGCGGCACCGTCGGCCGGGAAGTCCCCGATCACCCCGTTCCGCGCGCGCGGGCTCACCCGCGCCGGGGTGCGGCGCACGATAGCCGACTTCGCGCGGGCCGCGCGGGCGGGCGTCGAGGCCGGGTACGACGGCATCGAGATCATGGGGTCCGAGGGCTATCTGCTCAACCAGTTCCTCGCCCCGCGCACCAACCGTCGGCGCGACGGGTACGGCCGCACCGCCGAGGACCGCCGCGCGGTGCCGCTCGCCGTCGCCGCCGCCGTCCGGGAGGCGATCGGCCCGAACGCCCTGCTCACCTACCGCATCTCCCTGCTGGACCTCGTGCCCGAGGGCCAGGACTGGGAGGAGACGCTCGCGCTCGCCCGCCGGCTCCAGGAGATCGGCGTCGACGTGCTGTCCACCGGGATCGGCTGGCACGAGGCGCGCGTCCCCACCATCGCGACGTCCGTCCCCTCCGGCGCGTTCGTCGACGTCAGCCGGCGCCTGCGGGAGAGCGTCGAGGTGCCCGTGGTCGCCTCGAACCGTCTGCACGATCCTCACCTCGCCGAGTCCGTGATCGCCGACGGCACCGCGGACCTCGTCTCCATGGCGCGCCAGCTGCTCGCCGACCCGCAGCTGCCCGCGAAGCTCGCAAGCGGCCGGGAGGAGCAGATCGTCTCCTGCATCTCCTGCAACCAGGCGTGCCTGGACAAGGTGTTCTCCGGTGAGCGGGCGAGCTGCCTGGTGAATCCCCGGGCCGCCCGCGAGACCGAGCTGACGCTGCTGCCCGTGCCGGTGCCGCGGCGCCGGAAGGTGGCGGTCGTCGGCGGCGGACCGGCAGGGCTCGAGGCCGCCGTCGCCGCCGCCGAGCGCGGCCACGTGGTCACCCTGTTCGAGGCGTCCTCGCAGCTCGGGGGCCAGTTCCTGTTCGCCTCCCGCATCCCCGGCAAGGAGGCGTACGCCGAGGCGCTGCGCTCCTGGCAGTCGCGGCTGGCCGCCGAGGGCGTGGACGTGAAGCTCGAGACGCGGCCCGACGCGGAGACTCTGCGCGGCTTCGACGACGTGATCATCGCGACCGGGGTCCGTCCGCGCGTGCTGGATCTCCCCGGATTCGCGACGGCGGAAGGGCCGGCGGCGCGCGACAGCGCGGACGGAACGTCGACGAACGAGGCCGGGGCCGAGGGCCCCCAGGTGCTGAGCTACGCCCAGCTGCTGTCGATGCCTCGCCACGAGGCCCTCGCGGCGGTCGGTGAGCGGGTCGCCATCATCGGCGCCGGAGGCATCGGCGTGGACGTCGCCGAGTTCCTCACCGCGCCCGAGCCGTCTCTCACCGAGGACCCGCCCGCCTGGCGCGAGCGCTGGGGAGTGGCCGACCCGGCCGCGTTCCGCGGCGGCCTCGCCGCGTGGGCCGCATCGACGCCGTCCTCTTCGTCCGCGGGGCGTGCCCCGTCGACCCTCGCCGTCGCGGACCGCCCCGGGACGGAGGCTTCCGCCTCCGTCGCGACCCGTCCCCTCGCCGCACCGGCCCGCCCCCGCGAGGTGCACCTGCTGCAGCGCAAGAGCTCGAAGATCGGGAAGGGCCTGGGTCGCACGACCGGCTGGGTGCACCGCGCCGAGCTGCGCCACGCCGGGATCATCGAGCACCGCGGCGTCGCTTATCGCAGCATCGACGCCGGCGGCCTGCACGTCACCGAGGGACGGCCCGAGGGACGGCCTGAGAACCAGCCCGAAGGGCAGGAGCCGGAGGCCCGCGAGCGCGTGATCGCCGTGGACGCCGTCGTGATCTGCGCGGGCCAGGTCTCCGAGCGCACCCTCGCCGACGAGCTGCTCGCCCTGCAGGGCGAGGACGCGCCGCGCGTGCACGTCATCGGCGGGGCCGACGTCGCCGCCGAGCTCGACGCCGAGCGCGCCATCCGCCAGGCCGTCGAGACCGCCGCCGCGCTCTGAGCGCGCGGTTGGGCCCGGCGCGCGGTGGTGCCCGGGCAGGCACGCCCGCCTCTTGCTACCGTGCAGATCGGCGCCGCCGCGCCGTGTCCCTGATCCTGTGGAGGAACCACGCCATGCCCGCTGCCGCCTCCCCGCGGATCGTCCTCACCGACTTCGACGGCACCTTCGCCGACCACGGCGTCGTGCCCGAGGCCCACATCGAGGCGACCCGGCGCGCCCAGGCGAACGGGCACACGGTGCTGCTGAGCACGGGGCGCGCGATCTGCATGGTGCCGCGCGCGGTGCGCGAACTGTTCGACGGCGCGATCACCGGGGCCGGGGCCGTCGTGGAGGTCGGCGGTGAGCGCCTGTGCGACCACCTGGTGCCCGAGGACGTCGGCCGACGCGCGGCCGAGGTGCTGCTGGCCCACGGCGTCGGCTTCGCCCTGGAGGCCTCCGACGCGATCTTCACGACCGCGCGCACCGCGGAGGTGATGCGCGCGCGGCTCTCCGACGACGGACGCGCCGAGCGCAACGCCCGCGAGATCCTCGCCTCCGTGCAGACCCCCGATGACCTCACCGCGCACCGCTTCGCGAAGATCTCCGTGTGGGGCAGCCCCGTGCCGATGGAGGTCCTCGCCGCGGAGATCGGACCCGCGCTGCGGCCCCTGCCGAACTCCGTGGCCACCGACGACTCCCATGCCGGGGAGCTGCAGCTGGCCGACGTCGACAAGGCCGACGGCATGCGGCTGATCCTCGAGCACCTGGGGGCCGACGTCTCCGTCGCGATCGCCGTGGGCGACGGCACGAACGACCTGGGCATGCTCGAGGCGGCCGGCACCGCGGTCGCGATCGACGGCGGCGCGTCGGCCCTGCTCGAGCATGCCGACCTCGTGGTCCCGCCGCCGAGCGGGAACGGCTTCGCCCTCGCCCTGGACCGGCTCGGACTGCTCTGACCACGCGTTCATCGCGCCCGTCGGATCGGTCGAGCCCGTGGCCCCCGCCCTCCGCCTCCTCCTCTCCGTCGCTTCCGCCTCTCCTCCGCTCCCCTCTCCACCGCTCTCCTCTCCACCCGCCCACCGAAAGGACCGGCCCATGCGCCCGCTGCACCTCGAGAACGCGACCGTGATGGTGACCGGTGCGAGCTCCGGCCTGGGCGTCGAGTTCGCCCATCAGCTGGCCGCCCGCGGCGCCGACCTCGTGCTCGTCGCCCGCCGGGCAGACCGCCTCGCCGAGGTCGCCTCGCAGATCGGCTCCGCCCACGGCGTCACCGTCACCACTCTGACCATGGACCTCGCCCGCGAGGGCGCCGCGGAGACCCTGCGCCGCGACCTCGGCGAGCGCGGCATCACGCTCACCGGGCTCGTGAACAACGCGGGCTTCGGGTACTCCGGCGCCCTGCACCACGTCGATCGCGAGCGCACCCTGGAGATGGTGCGCCTGAACGTCGACGCGCTCGTGGACCTCACCACGACCTTCCTCCCGGACCTGCGCGCGAGCGGGAACGGGATCCTCGTGAACCTCGCGAGCCTCGCCGCCTTCCAGCCCAACCCCGGGCTCGCCGCCTACGGCGCCTCCAAGGCCTTCGTCCTGAACTTCACCCAGGCGCTCTGGGAGGAGTCGCGCTCCGCCGGCCTGCGGGTGCTCGCCCTCTGCCCCGGCCCCGCGAAGACCGAGTTCTTCGAGGTCGCAGGAGAAGCGGCCGCGGCCGGCCTGCCGCGCATGGAGCCGGACGAGGTCGTCGAAGCCGCCCTCAAGGCTCTGGAGCGGCGGAATCCGCCCTCGACCGTCGTGCCCGGGATGGCGAACACGGCCATGGCGCAGCTGACCCGCCGCGTGCTGCCCACCCGCCTGGTCGCGACCACCGTGGGCCGGATGATGCGGCGCGGCGAAGCCCGCGGCGGCGAAGGCGACCCCGTGCGCCACGCGTAGTCAGAGGTCGGGCGGCGTGCATATATGGAGGTCACCCGACCTCCTGCTACGCGTAGTGCACGCTCCGTGCGGGGGCCTCGTGCGCGACACCATTCCCGGGCGCGACCGCTGCCGCTCCCGCGCTCGGGCAGCGCCTTGACCCTCCCCTCGGGGCAGGGACCAGCGTGCGGGGTGCGGGAGATCCCCGCACCGGAGAATCCGGGGCATCATGCTCGGGCGCACCGCCCGGGACGACGAGGAGTCGCACGATGGACGGGACCGACGGACAGGACGCACGCGGGCGCACCGCGCCCGCGCAGATGCTCGGCATCGGAGAGCTGGCCCGCCGCAGCGGACTCAGCCCGAAGGCGCTGCGCCTCTACGACGCCTCCGACCTGATCCCGCCGCGGCACGTGGACCCCTTCACGGGGTACCGCCGCTACGGCGCCGACCAGGTGGGGCGCGCCCTGCTCATCGCCCGTCTGCGGGGGATCGGCATGGGGCTCGAGCGGATCCGCGTGATCTGCGACCTCCCCTCCGACGCCGCCGGCCAGGAGCTGCGCTCCTGGTGGCTGCAGGAGCAGGCCGACGCCCGCACCCGCAGCACCGAGGTGGCCTCACTGCTCACGGATCTCCGGACGCTCCCGACCAAGGAGAGTCCCATGACCACCGACCCCACCACCCACACGTCGACCGCATCCGGCCACGTGAGCGTCGCGCACGTGCTCGAGCAGGGCGCCGTGCGCGCGAGCCAGCAGGACGCCGTCCGCGTAATGGACCTGCCGGGCGAGCGCATGCTGCTCGCGATCGCCGACGGCTTCGGCCGCGACGACGAGCTCGCCGGCCGCCTGCTCGACGCGCTCGGCACGAGCCTCGGCACGGCGCTCGGCGGGAGCGACGACCCCGATGTCCTCACCGCGCTCGAATCCGCGTGGGCCGCGCTGCCGGACCTGCTCCCGGCCGACGGTGCCTCCGGCGCGGCCCTGATCGCGGCGGTCCTCGAGGGCGAGCGTCTCGTGCTCGCCCACCTCGGGGACGGCCGCGCCCTGCTCGTGCGCGAGGGACACGTGGAGCCGCTGACCAGGGATCACACGCACGTCGCCTCGCTGGTCGCGGCGGGCCGCCTCACGGAGGAGGAGGCCGCCGCCGATCCCCGGCGCGCCGTGCTCAACCGCGCGCTCGCGGCCGGCGCGCCGACGGCGCCGGACCTCATCGTGCGCACGCTCGCCGCGGACGACCGGCTCGTGCTCACGAGCGACGGCATCCACGCTGTCCTCACCGCGGAGGAGCTCGGCGAGGCGCTGCTCGCCGGCTCCGCCCCCGAGCAGACGGCCCAGGACCTGGCCCGTCGGACGCTCGAGGCGGGCGCCCCGGACAACCTCGCCGCGGTCGTCGCCGACCTCGGCTGAGCGGGCGGCCGGGCTCGTCGCCGCGTCTCAGCGCTCAGCCGTCCTTCTGGGCGGCGGCCAGGACCTCCTTGGCGATGGGCCCGGCGGTCGTCGCGCCGTAGCCGCCGTCCTCGACGAAGGCCACGACGACCACATCGCCCTGGGCGACGACGACCCACGAGTGGAGCTTGTCGTCCCCGTTCTCGTCGGTCCACTCGGCGGTGCCGGTCTTGCCGATGATCTCGTCGCCGCCGACGTCCCCGAAGGTGCTCTTCAGCGTGCCCTCGGTGACCACGCCGTGGAGCATGCTCTGGAGCTGGGAGGTCTCGTCCTCGGTCAGCGGGCTGTCGGCCTCTGGGGCCTTCGAGTCGTCGTCGGCGAGGATCCGGGGCCGCACGGTCGAGCCGTTCTGGATGCTCGAGAGCACGGTCGCCATGCTCAGGGGCGAGGTGAGGACGCGGCCCTGGCCCATCATGTCCGCGGCGTGCTCGACGCCCGAGTCGTCGGGGTCGACGGTCCCCATGAAGGCGCTGCTGAGGCCCTCGGGGGCGTCCTGGCCGATGCCCAGCGTGGTCGCGGCGTCGGCCAGCTTCTTCTGGGAGACCGTGTCGTACTGCAGCAGCATCGCGGTGTTGCAGGAGTGCGCGATCGCGGTGGCCAGGGACATCTTCCCGAACAGGCTCTTGTCCATCGAGTCGGCGTTCTTGAAGGAGCGGCCCTCGACGCTCGCGGTCGCCGGGCACTCCACGCTCGTGTCGGGGGTGTCGCCCGCGCGCAGCAGCGACAGCGCGGTCACGGTCTTGAAGGTCGACCCGGGCGCGTACTGGCCCACGAGGCCCACCGGGTAGGACTGGCCCGTCGGCCCGAGCGCGGAGGCCAGGACGTCCCCGGTCGAGGGCTGCATGACCATGACGGCGCTCGCGGAGTCCTGGTCGGCGATGGCCGCGGTGGCCTTCTTCTGCAGGGCCGTGTCGAGCGTGGTCTCCACGTCCTTGCCGCCGGTCGCGTCGGTCTCGTGCAGGGTGCGCTCCTTGCCGGTCTTCGCGTCCGAGGCGACGACCTGCACGCCCGGGGTGCCCACCAGGGTGTCGCGCTCGGCGGCGGCGACCCCGCCGCTGCCCACCATGTCCCCCTCGACGACGTCCCCGTCGGACTTCTCGATGTCCTCTGCGGTCGCCTCGCGCAGGGAGCCGAGGACGCCGGGGGCGAAGTCCTTCGTGACCGCGAGCGGCTGGGTCTCCTTCTGCTCGTGGTACCCGGGGACGTCGGCCGCCTTGTCGAGCGGGTAGTCGTCGATCGCGCTCTCGCGGATCGTGAGCGCGGGGACGAAGGCCTTCTCCCCCGCGCTCTTCACGGAGTCGGCGAAGGTGTCGGCGTCGATGCCGAGGAGGTCGGCGAGCTTCCTCGCGGCGTCCTGCTGCTGGTCGGCGTCGACCTGCGTCTTGTCGATGCCGAGCACGCGCACCTCGCGCGGGCCGTAGAGGTCGTCGCCGTCGCGGTCGGTGATCGAGCCGAGGTCCCCCTGCACGGTGCGCAGGGAGACGGTCTCGTCGGCCGTGAGGTCCGGGGCGAGCTCGGCGGGGTCGAGCTCCGCGGCCCAGGTGTCGCCGTCCTTCGTGAGGGACGCGGTGGTGGTGTAGTCCCAAATCCCGGCGTCGTGCGGGAGGGCCCAGCTCCAGTCGAGGGTCGCCGTGCGCGTGCCGTCGTCCGCCTTCTCGACCTTCGCGACCTCCACGCTGGGCGCCTTCCCGGAGGCGTCCTGGAGGTCGCCGAGGGCCTTCTCGCGCTCCTTCTTCGCCGCCGCGGCATCGGTGCCCGTCAGCGTCACGCCGCTGAAGTCGCCGCTCGCGAGGGCCGCGGCCAGCGCCTTCGCCTCCCTCCCACCGTCGCCCGCGCGATCGCGGATGACGAAGAAGGCGGCGATCAGGGCGAGGACCACCACGGCGGAGATCCCCGCGATGATCGGCCCGCGACGACGTCGGGTGCGGGTGGGGTCGGAGGGGGAGGAAGCAGGCGCCATGCGCCCCATCGTCCTGCACCCTGCTGGGATCCGTCCACAGATGCACAGGACCTGCACGGTCCGGCGGATAGGTTGGGGGCGTGAGCGACCACCTGCCGCCCCTCGGGCCCGCCGGCCGCCCGATTTCCGGGCCCGCCGGCCGCGCGACGGCGGGGCCGGGCGCCGCCGGGGCAGCGCCCGCGGCGGTGGCGGCGCGCGCGATCGTCGGGACCCGCCGGCTGGTGCTGGCCGACGCGCTGGTGGGGATCGCGCTCACCCTCGTCCTCGCGGTGCCTGTGGCCGCGACCCTCGTGCTCGACATCTGGGGTGATCGGCTGTCCGGAGACTCCACCGGATCGGCCTACGACGGATTCGACGTGCTCCTCGGCTGGGTCGCCGTGAACCTGCTGGCCCTGGTCCTCGCGGCTCTCCTCGCGATCGCGGCGCTCGTGCTCGACATCCTGGTCGCGGTGCGCTCCCTCGAACTGACCACCGGACGCCTCGGAGCCGTGGTGCGCGGAGGCCGCCGGCTGCTGTTCGCCCTGCTCGGCGCCTGCGGGATCGTCACGACTCCCGTCCTCGGGCTCCTCTCCCTGGTGCCCGCACCGGTGCTCGGCCCCGGGACGGCGACCAACTCGATGCTGCTCGTCCTGATGGGGCTCGCGTTCGCGGTGCCGATCATGTGCCGATTGCTGATGATCGCCTTCTCCCACGAGCTCACGATCCTCGGCCTGATACCTCCTCCGCCGCACCTGCGGCAGATCACCCCGGGCCCTCGCCGCTAGCGAGCGCTCTTCCCTCACCCGTGGGGCCCTCGCCCTAGACTCGGGCCATGCCCCGTGTGCTGCACACCGCCCAGGCCCTCGTGGACCTCGTCGTCGAGGTGCCCGCGCTGCCTCCGCGCGGCGGCAACGTGAACGCCGCCGACTCCCGCCGCTTCGCCGGCGGCGCCGTGAACATCCTGGTCGCCGCCGCCCGCGCCGGCGCCGAGGCCGTCCACGGCGGCGCCCACGGCACCGGGCCGAACGGGGACCTGGTGCGCGAGGCCCTCGCGGGCGACGGGGTCGCTCTCGCGACCGAGCCGATCGCGGACGAGGACACCGCCGAGTGCATCGTCCTGGTCGAGCCGAGCGCCGAGCGCACCTTCGTCACCGGGTACGGCGCCGAACGCCGGATCAGCGTCGACTCGCTCTCCCGCCTGGACCCCCGGCCCGGAGATCTGCTGTGCCTCTCGGGTTACAGCTTCTTCGAGCCCACCCGGGACCCGCTCCTGGCATGGCTGGAGCAGGTGGCCGACGGCGTCGAGGTGGTGCTCGATCCCGGGGCGCCGTTCGCGACCTTCGACGAGGAGCTGCGCGAGCGCGTGCTCCGCCGGGTGACCGTGTGGACCTCGAACGCCGATGAGGCGCTCGCGCTCACCGACCGCGACGGCCTGGAGGACACCCCGGAGGCCCTCCACCGGCGGATCCGCCCGGGTGGCGTCGTGATCGTGCGCGACGGCGAGCGCGGCTGCACCGTCTTCCACCACGGCCGCGGCACCTCGCTGCCGGGCTTCCCCCAGACCGCCGTCGACACCAACGGCGCGGGCGACACCCACACCGGCGTGCTGCTCGCGGAGCGGGCCCTCGGCGCGGACTGGGAGACCGCCGCGACCCGCGCGAACGCGGCCGCCGCGATCAAGGTGACCCGGCGCGGCCCCGTGACCGCCCCCACCCGCGCGGAGGTCGACGCCTTCCTCGCGTGAGCCTCGCGCGAGCGGGCGTGCGAGTGGGCGCGCGAGTGGGCAGAGCGATCCCGGCTGAGCGCGTCGGCCGATCCGCGGTCCCGCCCGCCGGACGCACTCAGGATCTGTGGAGTGGGACACGTTACGATGGCGTAGCCCGATCGCGGACGCACGCGTCGGCAGCCCCCACCTTCGACATCCTCCGCGGCGCCCTCGCGTCGTCGGCCCTCGCGCGCCGACGCGGCGCCCGCCGCCGCGGACGCACCATCGGCCCGCCCACCGAGCTATCGCCCCACCACGCCATCGAGGAGGAGCATTCATGGCGACACAGCCCGACCTCCATGCGTCGTCCCCGCGCACCCTCACCCTGCACGACTTCACCGCCACCTCGATCACCGGCGACGAGGTCTCCCTCGACCAGTTCCGCGGGCAGCTCGTGCTCGTGGTCAACACGGCCTCGCGCTGCCTGTTCACCCGGCAGCTGCAGGACCTCGAGGACCTGCACCGCAGGTACCACCACCAGGGCTTCTCCGTCCTCGGCTTCCCCTCGGACCAGTTCCATCAGGAGCTCGAGGAGGACGAGCAGATCGAAGAGTTCTGCACCGACAACTTCGACGTCACCTTCCCGATGTTCTCCGCCGTGAAGGTCAACGGCCCCGAGGCGCACCCCGTGTGGTCGTGGCTGCAGACGCAGAAGGGCGGACTCATCGGGGGCCGCATCAGCTGGAACTTCACGAAGTTCCTGGTCTCCCCCGAAGGTCGGGTGCTGCGGCGCTATGCGCCGCCCGTGCCGCCCTCGCGCATCGAGCGCAGGGTCCGCGAGGAGCTCGGGGCCGACGCGGCCTGAGCCCGCGAGCGCGCCTCCCACGCCCCCGCTGCGGCGTCCGTACCGCTCCCGACCGGCCCGGACGCGCCCCGGGGCGACCTCCTCCGCACTGATAGCGTGACCTGAGTCCCATCCCGTGCGCCCGCACAGGGATGCACACGCACAACGAGAGGGGATCCCATGGAGGGGGCCATCGCCGTCCTCATCGTGATCGTCGTCCTGGTGGTCGTCCTGGCCATCCTGGCGGCGCTTCTGTTCGGGGGCCTGCGCACCAGCATCATGTTCACGGTGCACACGCAGGAGAACGTGATCGTCGAGCGCTTTGGGAAGTTCAAGCGCGTCGCCACGCCCGGCCTGAACGTCAAGGCGCCGTTCGTGGACAGCACCACGCGTCCGATCTCGCTGCGCATCCAGCAGCTCGAGGTCAACATCGAGTCCAAGACCAAGGACAACGTGTTCGTCACGGTGCCGGTCGCGGTGCAGTACGTCATCAAGGAGGACCAGGTCGTCGACGCCTACTACCGGCTGTCGAACCCTGAGAACCAGATCCGCTCCTACGTCTTCGACACGGTGCGCTCGGCGCTGTCGGGCCTCGAGCTCGACGAGGCGTTCGAGTCGAAGGACGACATCGCCCGCAGCGTCGAGAACACGCTGAGCGAGCGCATGCGCGAGTTCGGCTTCAACATCGTCAACACCCTGGTCCAGGACATCTCCCCGGACCAGCGCGTGCGCGACTCGATGAACTCGATCAACGCCGCCCAGCGCGACCGCGTCGCCGCGCAGTCCCTCGCCGAGGCCGACAAGATCAAGCGCGTCACCCAGGCCGAGGCGGAGGCCGAGTCCAAGCGCCTGCAGGGCGAGGGCGTGGCAGCGCAGCGCAAGGCGATCGCCATGGGCATCGCCGAGCAGTACGAGATGCTGCGCAAGGTGGGCATCGAGTCCAGCGCCGAGCAGCTGCTGCTGATGACGCAGTACTTCGACACGATGCAGGACGTGGCCCGCAACGGCCGCTCCAACGTGCTGTTCCTGCCCTCGAACCCCGGCACCGTCGGCTCGATGGGCGAGGAGATCCGCACCGCGATGCTCCAGGCGCAGGCCGCCCAGGAGGCGTCCGATGCGGGCGACGGCGCGGACGCCGCACAGGCCGACGAGAGCCGCCGCCAGCGGGCCGAGGCCGCGCGCCGCGCCGCCGCTCAGCGCGCTCAGGAGGCCAAGGCCGACGCCGAGCGCGGTGCCCAGCGGGCACGCGACCAGGCGCAGGGCCAGCAGGGCCAGGGCGGCGGCCAGCAGCCGCCGTGGGCCCACCCCGGTCAGCAGGGCTGACCCCGCGGGCGGCCCGCCCGGGCGGGCCGAACGCCTCGAAGATGTGAGGGTGGCGAACAGAGATCGCAGGATCTCGGCTCGCCACCCTCATATCTTTTCCTGCACGACACAATGGAGACATGACAGCGACGTCCTCCTCCCCCTCCCGCCCGAACCTCATCGTGGTGTGCGTCGATCAGATGCGCGCGGATGCCCTGGGCATCTCGGGGAACGAGCACATCGACACCCCGTACCTCGATCGGCTCGCGCGCGACGGCTTCCGCTTCACGAAGGCCTACTCGGCGACGCCCACCTGCGTCCCGGCCCGCGTCGCCCTGCTGACGGGGAAGAGCCAGGAGGCCCACGGGCGCTACGGATACCGCGAGGGCATCGACTTCCCCGCCGCCTACCCCGTGACCCTGCCCTCGACGCTGCGCGGGGCCGGCTACCAGACGTTCGGCGTGGGCAAGATGCACGTGTTCCCCGACCGGGCCCGCTGCGGATTCGACGACGTGCTCCTGCACGACGGCTTCCTGCACGTCTCGCGGCGCGCCACCGGCGGTGCCTCGGGCGCGAGCGACGACTACGTCGACTGGCTGCGCCGGGAGACCGGCGATCCGCGCGCCGACCACCAGGAGACCGGCATCGGCTGCAACGCGATGACGGCCCGCCCGTGGGAGCGCGAGGAGCGGCTGCACCCCACGCGCTGGGTCGCCGACGAGTCCTTCCGCTTCCTCCAGCGCCGCGACCCCACCCGTCCCTTCTTCCTCTACATGTCCTTCCACCGGCCGCATGCGCCCTTCGATCCGCCCGGCTGGCTGTGGGACAAGTACCGCGCCCAGCCGCACGCGCAGCGGCCCATGGGCACCTGGGTCTCGCGCTTCGACGGCTTCCGCCGCGACCATGAGGTCGAGGCCGAGTTCGGCGCGCGCAAGGAGTCGGTGCACCACGACGTCCGCGCGGGCTACTACGGGAGCATCGAGTTCATCGACCTGCAGATGAACAGGCTCCAGGAGACCCTCCACGATCTGCGTCTGCTGGAGAACACGGTGGTCGCCTTCGTGTCCGACCACGGCGAGATGCTCGGCGACCACGACATGTACCGCAAGTCCGTCGCGTACGAGGGCTCGTCGCACATCCCCTTCCTGCTGCACCTGCCGGCATCCCTGCGCGAGGGCACGGGAGCCCCGCGCGAGGTCGACGAGATCGTCGAGCTGCGCGACCTGATGCCCACGCTGCTGGACCTCGCGGGCGTCCCGATCCCCGAGGACGTCGACGGCGCGAGCCTGCTGCCGTCCCTGCGGGCAGGGACCGAGGACGGGGCCGACGACGGGGACGGCGCGCCGTCGAGCGCTGCCGCGGCCGTACCGCGCGTGCGCGATCACCTGCACGGCGAGCACGTGATCAGTGCCCTCGGGCGCCATTCGATGCAGTGGATCCGCACGCCGCGCTTCAAGTACATCTGGTTCTCCGGCGACGGCCACGAGCAGCTCTTCGACCTCGATGCCGACCCGCACGAGCTCACCGACCTCGCCGCGGACCCCTCCCATGCCGACGAGCTCTCCCGGCACCGCCGGCTGCTGGTCACGGCCCTCACGGACCGGGAGGAGGGGTACGTCGAGGACGGGCGCCTCGTCCCCGGGCGCGCCCCGCAGTCCGAGGCGAGCTGGGTGCAGGAGTTCGCGCGGCTGTGACGGCACGGACGCAGCGGCGGGAGGAGTCCCCCGAGCGGCTGACGAGGCCGGGCGCGCCGTCACCGGTCCTCCCCACATCTCGTTCGTGCACATGGCGGCACGGATTGTCGGCCTGCTCCCCTACTGTGTGAGCGGAAGGGGGCGCACATGGAGATCGAGTTCGGATGGACGGCCGACGGCGCGGACTGGGCCAGCGCATCCGCGCGGCGCGCGGGGGGCACGTCGACCGGCTGCCCGGCAGGCGGCGTCGACACCCCGGCGGACGACCGCGACGCCGCGGGTCGCGACGGCGGTGCACCGGATGCGCGTCTGGGCCCGCGGGGTCTCGTCGCGCTGCTGCAGGGGCGTCTCGCACTCACGCATCCCCCCGTCGAGCACGCCGTGCGCATCGCCCAGACCATGCGCCTGATCGGGGAGATCATCGCCGAGCGGGCGACCGGGGGCACCGATCGCGGCGGCGGCAGCAGCAGATTCTGGCCCGAGCCCTCCTTCGCCGTCGACCCCTGGAGCACGGCCGCGCACCTCCTGCGACTGCGCGATGCGAGCATCGAGGCCGGCTGGAGCGCGCCGGAGCCGATCCACCGTCTGCCCGAGCGCCTCGCGGCGGTGCGGGACCTCGAGCACCGTGCGGTCGTCGGCTTGCCCGGGACCAGCGGCCCCGGCGGTCGTGCCTCAACCCTCTCCCCCGGACCCGCCGATGACCTGCGCGAGGTCGTCGACACCCTCACCGAGCTCGACTCCCTGGACGCCTCGTGGCCGCTGGGGATCGACGTCATCACCCTCGCCGAGTACCCGACCGCGCTGCCGGGACTGTGGCCGCGGCTGTTCGAGCTCCTCGACGCCGCAGGGGTGCGCCTGCGCCACGCAGGCACCGGCCCTCAGGAGGCGCCCGACCTCGAGGTCGTGCAGTGCCTGGACGAGTGGAGCGCCGCGGACGTCGCCGCCCGCTTCCTCAGCGCTCCCGCGGACCCCGGGACCGATGCCGCCGATCCCGTGGGAGCCGGCGACCGGCCGCTGAGCGTCCTCGCCACGACCGACACCACCGTGCTGGACCGCGCCCTGCACCGGCGGGGCATGCCCGCGATCGGTGCCGTCGATCCCTCGACGGACCGCGCCCATCATCAGGTGCTCGGGCTCTTCCTCGACGTCGCGACCGCACCGGTGGACGTCCATCAGCTCGCGGCCCTGCTGGACCTGCGCGTGCTGCCGGGGATGCACCGGGACGACGAGCCGATCGGACTGGTCCCCGCCGCCGCGCGCCGCGAGCTGCTGCGCGCCCTCACCCGCGAGCCCGGCATCGGCCCCGCCTGGCGGGACGCCCTCGCGCGTCTGGAGGAGAGGGCGGCGACCGCCCCTGCGGAGTCCCGCGACCGGGAGCGCCGAGCGCTCGAGGCGGCCCGCGGGATCGATCGGCTGGTCAGCGACCCGCTGTCGGCCGACGCCCTGCTCCCCGGCGCGCTCGGCGAGCGGCTCGGTCTGCTCACAGAGCGCCTGCGCGCCGTCGCCCGCGGCGAGGGCGATCTGCTCGCGAGCCTGTCCCAGGTGACGTCGCTGCGCACGGTGCTGGGGATGCTCGAGCCGGGCGTCCCGCTGAGCCGCCGCACCCTCCAGCAGATCATCGACGCCTGCGGCGGCGCCGGCCGCTCCCCGCTCGCGCGCGCCGAGGTCGCACTGTGGTCGGTCGCCACGCGGCCCGCGCAGCTGCATGCCGAGGGCGGCACCGTGCTGTGGTGGGGACCCGCCGAGGACGCCCTACCCTCCCCGATGCTCTGGGACCCGGACGAAGTGCAGACGCTCGAGGAGTTCGGCGCCCGCCTGCTGCCGCCCGCGCAGGAGTCGGCGCTGCATGTCGGCGCGGCCCTGCGGGCGCTGCGCGGCGCGAGCCGCCTGATCGCCGTGCTGCCCGGACGCCGCCTCGAGAAGGAGCCGACCCCCAGCGGTCTGCTCACCCACCTCGAGGCCGGGGCGGGGCGCTCGGCGCGGGACCGCCTCACCCCCGCGCAGCTGGTCGACGGGGTCTCCTGGTCCCTCGCCGGCCGCACGCTCTCCGTGCGCACCCCCGACCTGCAGGACCTGTCCACCGAGCCCACCACCCGCCGCAGTGCGGGTCACCGCCTGGACCACCTGCTTCCCGAGAGGCTGTCGTTCACCCAGGCCCAGACGCTCCTGGAATGCCCGCACCACTGGGTGCTCGAGTACGCGCTGGGCATCCGCCCCGCGCACGTCGCCTCCCTGCCCACCGGCCCCCGGATGATCGGCACCCTCGTCCACGCGGTCGTCGAGGCCCTCGTGGACGAGCGCATGGACTCCGGCCTCGGCGGCGCGCCGCTCGAGCCGCCGGACCCGCGCCGCATCGGCGAGGTGTTCGACTCCCTGGTCCCCCAGCTCGCCTCCGAGCTGGACCTGCCCGGCCGCGCCTTCGAGCGCACCGAGGTCCGGGACCGGGCGGTGCGCAGCCTGCGCGAGCTCTTCGCCGGCCTCGCCGACGCCGGCCTGCGTGTCACCGGCACCGAATCCGGATTCGAGCGACCGCTGACGCTGCAGCTGGCCAGCGGACCGCGCGGGGTCTCCTTCGTCGGCAGCCGTGATCTCGACGCCGAGGACGCGGACGGCAGCCCCACCGTCATCGACCTCAAGTGGTCGTTCTCCCGCACCCGCTACGGCGATCTGTTCGACACAAGCGCGGCCGTCCAGCTGGCGTCCTACGCCTGGTCGCTCGCCGAGGACCCCGGTTCCCCGGCCGATGCTCAGCACCCGGCCGACGTCGGCTACTTCCTGCTGCGCAGCGGCGAGTTCATCAGCGCGAACCGCGCCCTGGACGCCCACCGCCGCAGCCCGATGGACGTGGGCGACGCATGGCGCCGGCTCGTCGAGGGCGTGCAGGCCCGACTCGACGAGATCGCGGCCGGCACCGTCGCCCTGGGCTGCCGGCAGCTCCTCGAGGACACCGGCATCCCCGTCGACGCCCCATACCGGGCGCGGCAGAAGGCCGTGGCCGCCCAGCGCGATCTCGCCCGGGCCGACGGCCGGATCCTCATCGAGGACCACTGCGGCCGCAGCGACTACGCCCAGCTGTGCATGCTCACGGGAGGGAACTGATGAGCTTCACCCTGATCAACGCCTCCGCGGGCTCCGGGAAGACCCATACGCTCACCCAGGAGATCGCCGACCGGATGAGCGCGGGTCTCGAGCCCTCCCAGCTCATCGCGACCACCTTCACCGTGAAGGCGGCCGACGAGCTCTCCGACCGCGTGCGCCGCACGCTGCTCGAGCGCGGGCAGACCGAGGCCGCCCGCGGCATCGACAGCGCCCTGATCGGCACCGTCAACGCCGTGGCGGGCGAGCTCGTGCGCGAGTTCGCACTGGACGCAGGCATCTCGCCCGAGGTGCAGGTCCTCGACCAGGAGCGCGCCTCCGCGTCCTTCGACGCCGCGATCGACGAGGCCGTCGCACGCGCGGGCGACCGTGCGAGCGACCTGCTCGCGCGCACCGAGCACGACAGCGAGAAGAGCGCCGCCAACCCGTTCGCCCCGTCCTCGTTCTGGCGCGATCACGTGCAGGCCCTCGCCGTCCGTGCCCGCACCAACGACGTGGGCGCCGATCAGCTGCGCGGGAGCACCGAGGACTCCTGGGAGGACTTCCGCGCCGCGGCGCTGCCCGAGCCCGGCGCCGAGGACCACCGCCGCGCCTGGCTCGGACACCTCGACACCGTGCTGGACGGACTCCAGGCACAGGTCGACGGAGCCGCCGGCGGGACGCCGCAGGAGGAGAAGGCCGCGGGCGTCATCGCCAAGCGCCTCGAGACCCTGCACCAGCTGCGCCGCACCCTCGGCCAGGGCGCCCGCACGCCGTGGTCGGCCTGGGCGAAGCTCGCTCGCGTCGCCGCGGGCAAGGCCGGCGACCCGGATGGCACCGGCAAGTACGTGTACAGCAAGGACGTGGACACCGCCCTCGTCGGCCTCGCCATCGAGATCGCCGAGGAGCTGCCGGCCAGTCCCGTCCTGCAGCGCGACATCCGCGCTCTCATCGAGCTCGTCGTCACCACCGCCGCGGATTCGCTCGAGGCCTACGCCCAGTTCAAGAACGAGCTCGCCCTGATGGACTTCATCGACCAGGAGGTGCTCGCCCTGCACCTGCTGCGCACGAGCGAGCGCGCCCGCTACGCGATCGGCGCCCGCTTCCGCCTTCTCGCGGTCGACGAGTTCCAGGACACCTCCCCCATCCAGCTGGCCCTGTTCCTCGAGCTCGGCCGCCAGATTGAGGACCTGATCTGGGTGGGCGACCCCAAGCAGGCCATCTACGGGTTCCGCGACGCCGACCCCGACCTCATGCTCGGCGTGCTCGACACGGTGAGCGGGGGCACGACAGACCTCGGCGAGGGGACCATCCGCGACCTCGAGCACTCGTGGCGCTCCCAGGAGCAGGTCCTGGAGCTGGTCAGCGCCGTCTTCCCACAGGTCTTCCCCCATCTGCCGCGCGAGCGCGTGGTGCTCACGGCGGCCCCCGAGGCGGCCGCGCGCCGGGCCGAGCAGGGCCGGACCGACGGCCGCATCGAGGCCTGGATCCCCGACTTCAGCAACCGCTACAGGAGCGCCCCCGAGCACGCCGCCGGCATCGCCGACGGCGTGGTGCGCATGCTCGCCGAGGACGGCGCCGGCCCCGGGGACGTGGCCGTGCTGGTGCGCAGCAACGCGCAGGCCGCCGAGGTCGTCTCCGCCCTCCAGTTGCGCGGTGTCCCCGCCTCCGGGCAGGGCGGCCCGATCCTGGGCACCCGTGAAGGCCGCCTGGTGCGGGCCGCGCTCGCGATCACCCTCGACGTCTCCGATTCCCTCGCGCTCACCGAGCTCGTGGACCTGCTGCCGGACCACGGCGCGAACGCGAGCTGGTTCCGGGACCTCACTGCACCGCAGGATCGCGACGGGCGGCGGGAGGTGCTGCAGTCCTGGTGGGAGGACGATTCCCTCGCCGGACTGCGCGCACTGCGGGAGGAGTGCATCGGCCTCAGCCCCGTGGAGATGATCGCCGCCGTCATCGACGCCCTCGACCTTCCCGAGCGGCTGCGCTCCTGGCCCCTGCCCGAGCAGCGCCTGCGCACCCTGGACGCTCTGCGCCGTCTCGCGGCCGACTACGCCGACCAGGCGCGCTCGGCCTCGGTGCCCACCACCCTCACGGGGCTGCGTGCCGTGCTCGACGAGACAGCGGCGGGCCCCGACCTCACCGGAATCCCCGACACCGTGTGGGTGGGCACGATCCACGGCGCGAAGGGACTCGAGTGGTCGCGCGTGGTCGTGATGCTCCCGGCGAAGGCGACCGAGCGCGCCCACACCGGCGGCGTGTTCGTGGTGCCCGCCGCGGACCTCGACGTGCTGCGCCCCCTGGACGGCCGCTCCCTGCGCTACTGGCCGCGCGTGCTCGACAGCTACGCGCCCCTGCAGGAGAAGCTCGCCGAGGCCGAGCATCCTCGGCGCGCCGCCCGCAAGGAGCGCGAGGAGGCGGGGCGTCTGCAGTACGTGGCGCTCACCCGCGCGGCCGATGTCACCGTGCTCAGCGGCGACGGCACCGGGTCGGCTCTCGACGCGCTCGTCGAAGGCGAGGCGCCCCTGCTCTCCTGGCAGGACGGGACCGAGGTCATCCACGTCTCCGGCCACGGCGATCTGCCCGCGCGAGTGCGCACCACGGCGATCGACGGGGCCGGGGAGGCCGGGGAGGCCGCAGACCCTGCCACCCGCCGTGGCCTTCGCAGCCCGCTGGCCATGACCGACCTGCCGCTCGGCCCCCGCACCGCGGACGAGCACCGCGGCCCGGGCACGGCGGCCCGCTTCCAGGCCTCGGGCGTCGCCTCCGACGATGCGCTGGGCACCGTGCACGCGCCGCGGAGCATCGGTCCCGCCCTGGTCAGCGGCGGCGGCCGGGATTGGAACCGCGTGGGCGAGGCGGTGCATGCCTTCCTCGCACTGCCGCTCGCGCAGCTCGCGCCCGCGCTGCAGGAGCAGGCGGCGCTGCGGCTCGTCGAGCGCTGGGCGGTCTCCCGCGCCGTCGGCGCCGAGACGCTGCTCGCCGCCGGCCGTGCCTGGCAGGAGTTCCTCGCCGCCGAGTTCCCCGGCGCGCGCGTGCTCACCGAGCAGCCGATCGCCTGGTGGAACGAGGAGGAGCAGGTCATGGAGGGCTGGATCGACGCCCTGCTGGCCCTGCCCGACGGCTCCCGCGTGCTCGTGGACCACAAGACCTACCCGGGTTCCGACCCCGTCTGCCACGTGCGCGAGCACTACCTGGGGCAGATGGCGACGTACGCGGCGGCCCTGGAGGCCACGGGCGGTGCGCCGGCGCGGATCCTCATCCACCTGCCGCTGCGCGGCGAGGTCCTCGAGGTCGAGCTGCACGGGCAGCCCGCCGCAGTCGGCTCCGGTTCTGGCTCCCGCACCGGCTCACGCTCGGTCTCCGGTTCCGGCGCCGGGCAGGGCGGCGCGGATGCCTGAGCGCGCACCGAACACCCCGGAAGCGCAGGCGGTGCAGGCCGCACGCGTTCTCCTCGACGAGGCCCGGCGCAGCGGCGGTCGCCGCCTGCTCGGCATCGCGGGCGCGCCGGGCGCCGGCAAGAGCACGCTCACGGCGCTGCTCGAGCAGGCGCTGCCCGCGGGCAGCTGCGTGGTGGTCCCGATGGACGGGTTCCACCTGGCCGACGTCGCCCTCGAGCGCCTGGGCAGGCTGGACCGCAAGGGCGCTCCGGACACCTTCGACGCCGCGGGATACGTCGCCCTGCTGCAGCGCCTGCGGACCGCCCGGCCCGAGGATCCGCCGGTGTGGGCGCCGATGTTCGCACGGGACCTCGAGCAGCCCCTCGCCGGAGCGATCGAGGTGCCCGGGGATATCCCGCTCGTGATCACCGAGGGCAACTACCTGCTGATCGACCAGGGCCCCTTCGCCCCCGTGGGCGCGATGCTCGACGCCTGCTGGTTCATCGAGGTCGACGAGGACGTGCGCCACGAGCGGCTGATCGCCCGCCACGAGACCTTCGGGAAGTCCCCGGAGGCCGCGCGCGCCTGGTCGCTCGGTCCCGACGAGGCCAATGCGCGCCTGGTCGCCGCGACGCGCGCCCGCGCCGATCGCGTCATCCGCGCGAGCTGACGCAGCTGGGCCGCGCAGCTCGGCGACTCCGAACAACGGGGACACCCGAGGCCGACGAATCACCCGATCTCTGCACCGGGCACAACCCCGCACCCCTCACTCACCTGCGTTCGAACTGCACCCCTGCCGAGATTCTCGGGAACTCCCCCGCACCGGGAGCAGCAAAGGTAGGTTCTTACGGGTGCGGGCCTGACCCTGAGCATCTCTCAGCGATCGATCCACGACGCGGACCCCACCCCGCGCACGGCCCCATCCCGCGAAGGAGCAGGACGTGACCCGATCCCCTGACCACTCCACCCCCTCGATCCGTCGACGCACGGTGCTCACCGGCACCGCCGCCGCGGGCGCCGTCTCCGGCGCCGCCGCCTTCACGAACCCTCCGTCGGCCCGAGCGGACACGGTGCGCGAGCCTCCGGAGTCCGGACTGGCGGACCTGATCCTCGACCAGGTCGGGCGGATCACCCCTGCCTTCTCCCCGGATGTCCACCACTACACGGCCACGGCGTACCGCAGCCTCGAGACCCTCACGATCCGCCCCATCACCCGCGGGGGCGCGAAGGCCACGGTCAACGGCGCAGCCCCCGACCCGGATCAGCACGACCGCGTGAGCGTCCCGCTCTCCACGGGGAAGAACCGCATCCGGATCACGGTCACCGCAGGGAGGACGACCCAGCACTTCACCGTGGTCGTGACCCGACGCGACACCGACCACCGCGGGCGCGAGCTCGTCACCGGCGTCACCGCCACCTCACCGGTCGGCGAGACGGAGGACCACCCTCTCTCCGCGATCTGCGACGGCGACCGCGGCACGTCCTGGCATCCCGCGGGGCCGCTCGTCGCCGGGGACAGCGACGAGAAGGGCGTCACCTCCTTCACGCTGGACCTCGGCACGGTGAGGTGCGTCGGCCGGATCGCGGGCCATGTCCGCACCCCCGAGAAGACGTGGTACCCCGACGAGTGGAAGACCTATGTCGCGATCGACGTCTCGGTCGACGGCGAGGACTTCACGCGAGCCGCCGAGCACGCGACACTGCGCCAGGACCAGGACATCCTGTACTGGGAGCTCAGCGACTACTACGACTCCCGCTACATCCGCATCACCCTGCTCGCCATGGACGAGGACCTCGACGACGACTTCGGCGTCGAGGAGATGCAGGTCTTCGCCCTGCCCCGCGGCACACGTCCTCCCGCCCGTCGCCGCGCCCCGGCGGACGGCACGCAGGACCATGCCTTCGTGCCGCGCGGCACGCACGTGACCCGAGCCCAGGAGCTCGCCCGGCACCACGGGATCGTCGTCGGCATGTGGTCCCCGTCCGACGGCTACGCCGCGGGGTCCCTGGACCCCGGGGAGTACGACGACCTCGCGCAGCCCACCGCGCAGTTCTACGATCCGCCGTTCCGCAACCTGGACTTCTTCGCCTCCCACCCGAAGGCCACCTGGGGGATCGCGAAGGCGCCCGGCGGGAGCAACGGCGTCGAGGAGGCCGGAGACCCGCATGAGTACCTCCCCGAGGCGCTGGAGCCCTATGCCTCGCGATTCATCGACGCCCAGTACGGCGACGAGGGCGGCTACTCGAGCTCCGAGGTGGACGCCTTCGCCCGCTGGTACGCGTTCTCCCGCGACGCCTATCCGCAAGCGATCACCCACGCCAACCAGTACGACGGCTCCGCCTGGAACGAGCTGGAGAACATGCGCCACTACGTGCGCACCGCGCAGCCCGACCTGCTGAGCTTCGACCGCTACTACTGGCAGGGCGGCGGCGCGTTCGGGAGCGGCGGGCCCGAAGCGCATGAGGCAGTGCGCTCCATCCTCTCCACGGGCATCTGGCAGACCCAGCGCCAGGCCGCCCTCGAGGGCCTGACCGGTGACGGCAGCGAGCCGATCCTGTTCGGCCAGTACCTCGACACCTTCGACCACAACGGCTCACAGTCCCAGAAGTCCCTGGTCACCAGCCTCTCCCTGGCGAGCGGGATGAAGTGGCTGTCGCTGTTCCGGATGGAGATCAACCGCTTCGACGGCAGTCCCCTGTTCGACGTCGACGGCGCCCCGCTGCGCTCCTACTGGGAGATGGCCGAGATCCTCGCCGGCGTCCGCGGCCTCAGCCCGTTCCTCACCGCGCTGGACCACGACCACCTGGCGATCGCCCCGGGACGGCACCTGGAGGACGAGGCGGAGACCGCAGGGACGGCTCCGACCGGCTTCCGCATGGCGTCGGTCGACGATTCCGCGGACGAGCTCTCCGCGCACGGCATCACGGACGTGCACGCGACGAACGTCGGGACCGCGAACGACGGACTGCCCGGGGACGTCGTGCTCGGGCTGTTCTCACCGCTCGAGGGCCTCACGGCCCATGAGCTCGACAGGGTGTTCACGAGCGCCCCGTCGAGCGCGTTCATGCTGGTCAACGGCCTCATCGCAAATGCGCAGCTGCCGAGCACGATGAAGCGCACCCGCATCGACGACGGCCAGCACTGGCAGACCGCCCAGGAGATCCGCGTGGAGGTGGCGCCGCCGCGGGGTGCTCACCTGCGCCGCATCGATCCGCGCACCGGCCGCTCCTCCCGCGTGCGCCTCGAGCGCGAGCGCCCTTCGCACCACGGGAAGGGCGACGCCGGATCCGCGCACGCCCGGAGCTTCACCACACGGATCGGAGGCGGGCAGCACGAGCTGTACTTCTGGGCCGCGCGGTGAGGCGGGAGGCGCGGCCCGCGCTCACCCCAGGATCGAGTTCAGATCCTCGACCTCGGCCGTCGTCAGCTGCAGGGACGGCGCCTGCGCCGAGTCGATGATCGAGGCGGGGCGGGCCGCGCCGGGGATCGGCACCACGTGCGGACCCAGGCTCAGCTCCCAGGCGAGGACCACCCGCTGCGGGCTCACCCCGTGCGCCGCGGCCGCACGCGCGATCTGCGGGAACCTCTCGCCCACGGCCGCCGCGCCGCCGCCGGCACCGCCCAGCGGACCCCAGGGCACGAACGCGGCACCGATCTCGCGGGAATGGCGCAGCTCGCCGAGGCTCGTGTGGAAGAAGGTCGGGCTGAACTGGTTCTGCACCGCCGCGAGGCGGCCTTCGCCGAGCACCTCGAGCGCCACGTCGATCTCCTCGACGTTCGCGTTGGAGATGCCGACCTCGCGGATCAGCCCCTCCTGCTGCAGGGTCGCGAGGGCCTCGACGCCCTCCGCGTAGCGGATGGAGCGGTCGGGCCGGTGCCAGTAGTAGAGGTCCACCGAGTCCTGGCCGAGGTTCGTCAGCGTCTTCTCGAGGGCCGAGCGCAGATAGGCGAGCGAGCCGTCCCTGCCCTTGGACTCCTCCTCGCCATCCTTGCCCGGGCCGCGCACGATGCCGCCCTTGGAGGCGATCACGACCCGGCTCGCGTCGCCGGACCAGGTGCGCACGCCCTCGGCGACGAGCTTCTCGTTGTGCCCCATCGTGTCCCAGCTGGGGGCGTACATGTCCGCGGTGTCGATGAGCGTGATCCCGGCGTCGAGCGCCGCATGGATCGTCGCGATCGCCTCGTCATGGGTGGGCGGGTTCTGGCGGCCGTAGGACAGGGGCATCGCCCCGTACCCGAGGGCCGAGACGGAGAGGGAGCCGATGCGGCGCGTGATCGCTGTCATACCTGAAGGGTAACGCCGCAGGTGAGAGCGCGGTCGAGGCGTCCATCTGACGAACCCCGGCCACCCCGCGGAACTTTTCGCAACACAGGGCTTGCGAAACCCGAGACGGCGCGGATAACGTAGTGCTCGCACCGAACGGAGCGTGTCGCAGTCGCTCCACAGGTGCCACGGATGTCGCTGACGCGGTGGGAACCCGCCAGCAGTCGCGACCTTCACGCGCCGTCGATCGGAACATGGGGCGAACAAGTTCCGATCGGCGGCGCGTTCCGTCTTCTCGGTGGGTCGCGGCGCTGCCGCCTCAGCCCTCGCGGCGGCGCGTGGACTCGCGCTCGAGGATCCGCGGGTGCAGCAGGATCGTGGAGGGGTCCTCCCCCGGCTCCTGCATGCGCTGGCCGAGCAGGCGCGCGGCCGTGCGGCCCGTCGCGCGGATGGGCTGCTGGACCACGGACACGGAGGGCGTGACCAGGCGGGTCCAGAGGTCGTCGTCGGTGGCGAGCAGGCCCGGCGCGGTCCCTAGCCCGCGCATCGCCTCGAAGGCACCGGCCGACATGCGATTGTTCGTCGCGTAGACGGCGTCGGCCCATTCCTCGGCGAGCACGGCCGCCATGGCCTCGCGGCCCGAGTCCAGATGCAGATCCCCGCGGGTCACGCGCGGCGCCTCGAGGCCGCCGTCGGCTCCTCCCACCCGCGACCACTCGGCCAGGAAGCCGCGCACGCGGTCCTCGGTCGAGGTGAGGCCCTCGGGTCCGGCGAGGACGACGGGCCGGCGGAATCCCTGCTCGGCCAGGTGCTGGGCGCCGCGGCGGCCGGCATCGAGGTTGTCGGTGACCACGAGGTCGACGTCGGCCCCGTGGACGCGGCGGTCCACCAGCACGAGGGGCGTCCCGGCCGCGAGCAGGGGCGTCACGTCCGAGAGGTTCTCGTCGACCACAGTGAGGATGACCCCGGCGACCTGTCTGCTGACCAGCTGCGGGAACACCTCGCGCTCGCGCTCCAGGTCGTCCTCGGTGTGGGCGACCATCACCGAGTAGCCCTGGCCGCGCGCCATCCGCTCGACCTCGCTGATCACCCGCGTGAAGTAGGGGTTCTCGGCGTCGGGCGTGACGACGGCGACCTGGGCCGAGGCGCCGCTGCGCAGGGAGCGGCCCGCGGCGTTGGGCACGTAGCCGGTGGAGCGCACGGCCGATCGCACCCGCCGGCTGAGCTCCTTGTCGACGTTCTGCGCGCCGTTCACGACGCGCGAGACCGTGGCCGTCGAGACCCCGGCCGCGCTCGCGACATCCAGGATCGTCGGTCGGCGCACGTTCATCGCGGGGCTCTTCTCGGGTCGGGTCGGCGGGCGGCGGAGCCGGTCAGCTCTGGAGGACGGTGGCGTCGCCGCAGAGGTGGACCTGCACGCCGAGGCGGTCGAACATGGCGGCCTTCGCGGTCAGCGCCCGGTCCGCCGCAGCGGCGCTGTCAGCGTAGACCAGCTGGGCGTGATTGGCCTTGTGGCGTGCCATGAACTGGTCGCGGGAGACGCCGTCCAGGACCACGCTCGCGATCGGCCACTCGGGGTTCGTCGACTCCTTGCGGCGCGTGACCTCGGCCTCCGGCAGCTCCACGACCCGGCCGCGGCCCACGTCCGCGTGCAGCCCGCCGTCCTCGATGTACACGCGGGACCACACGATCTCCCCGGGCCGCGAGACCCCGTTGATCGTGGACCCGCCCGCGGGGAAGAACGTCGGCCCCTGCCGCCATCCCTCCGCGCCCGCGTACCCGCCGGGCAGGTGGCTGGGCGGCACCGAGCCGGAGATCTCGTAGACCCACACGTACTGCCCGTCGAAGTCCTCTCCCCAGCGCACGTCGTGCAGGGTGGTCGCCGGGTCCATGCCCATCGCCGACCACACCCGGTTCGTGATCAGCGCATCGACCGCGACGCCCTCGTCGACCTCGTTGAAGTTCGGCAGGGCCTTGCCCTCCCACAGCACCCGCTTCCCGTCGCGGCTGGTCACCTCCGGACGCTCGAGGTTGTTCAGCAGCCCCTCGACGAGGTCCGAGGCCGGGCACACGTCCTTGAGTCCCTGCTGGTACTGGATGCCCACCGCGTCCAGACCGAAGTCGTCGCTGATGCGCAGGGCGGCGATGTACATCTTGTACTGCCAGCGCAGCTGGTTCTCCGTGAGCTCCGTCGCCTCATCCGTGCCCAGGCGGAACGTCATCCCCGCCTCGGTGAGCCAGCGGCCCACCGCATCGGCCTCCTCGTCGGGGACCGTCTGCATCTCCGCCCACAGGGCCGACTGCGAGAGCCGCTCTTTATAGATCCCCAGCGGGTTCAGCAGCTCGTCGTCGATGATCGCGTTGTACATCCCCATGCAGCCCTCATCGAAGATCCCGATGATGGCCTTGTCCTCGATCAGCTGCTCCGCGAGCGCCACCCCGAGCCGCGACTCCGGGGTGTCCGCGAGGGCGGGAAGCTCCTTCACGTGCGAGGCATCGTGCTCGAGGGTCCCGGTGCGGGCCCACGTCGCGATGCCCTCGCGGAACCAGTCGTCGCTCCCGTCGACCGTCCAGATGCTCGAGTACTCCCGACCCATCTTCGTCAGCCCGCCGTTGAGGTTCAGCAGCCCCACCAGACCGGGCCACTCCGGCGCGAAGTTCGCGACCGTCAGCACCGGCCCCTGGTGAGTGCGCAGGCCCGCGAGCACGTGATGGCTGTACTGCCAGTTCGCCGTCGCCACCACCAGCGGAGCATCCACCGGGATCGACCGGAACACCTCCATGCCCATCCGCTGCGAACGGATGAAACCGTGCCCGAGGGCCGGATCCGCCTGGAACGCACGGCGCACTCCCACGCCCGCCACCTCGAACGCCTCCGTGACCTGCCGCTCGAGCTCCTGCTGCGCGCCCCACGACTCGGTGTTCGCGCTCTCGCGCAGGTCACCGCTCGGGATCAGCCACACCTCCCCCTCGGCGGCCGACGGGCGCTGCGCGCGCTCGGGCAGGGCGTAGGTGCGGGACTCGGTGGGGTCTGCGGTGGCAGTCATCTGAGGACTCCTTCGGGAGTGGAGGGTGCCGGGGTGCGTTCGGGGCAGGGTGCGGAGGTGCGTGCGGGGCGGTGCCGGCGTGCTCAGTCCTGCGGGTCGCGCGGAGGGGTGGCGCCGATGTCGGGCACGGGGCCGGAGGCCAGGTGCACCTCCATGGCGTCGAAGTCGGGAGCCGGCGGACGGTGCGTCGTCGGCCGGTCCAGGTAGAACAGGGCCGTGGAGGCGATGTCGTCGCGCAGCGGCAGGTAGCGCCAGCCGGAGCGCCACCCGAGGGCCTGGATGTCGACCTTGGGCAGGCCCGTCGCGAAGTGGATCGGGTCGGCGACGTGCCAGCGGTACATCCCGAAGCGCTGCTGGGAGGAGTAGAGGCCGTCGGGCCGGATGATCTGCGGCATGCCCAGATAGGGCGTCGAGAACGCGGTGTACCCCTGGCCGGGGATGTCGAAGTTCCAGGCCCCGCCGAAGTAGTCCTCGGTGCCGGTGCCGCAGATGGTGGGGTGCTCGGTGTCGTCGTCCATGTAGAACTTGATCTCGCCCTCGCCCCACCAGCCGTTGGAGTTCACGCCCCAGGCGATGTAGGTGCCCACGTACTGCCCCTGCCCCTCGATGCCCTCGAGGAGCACGTGCGGGGTGCGGTCCGCCAGCGGGTTCGAGCGCCGCCACTGGGCGTGGAAGTAGGCGTCCTCGCTGTGGTCGCCGCCCACCTCATAGGTCACCTGGTAGTAGACGCGGGCGTCGACCCCGGAGGTGTTCTCGATGGTCAGACGCGCGCCGTCGCGGAAGGGCATCGGCCAGTAGGAGTTGAAGCCGCCGTGGGGGTTCGCGGCGATCATCTGGGAGTCGACCTGCGCGAAGCTGCTCCAGCCGCTGCAGAAGAAGTCGCCGTAGGGGACCTCGACGGCGGGCTCGTCGGATCCGTCCCAGTAGGCGCGCAGCACGAGCGTGCGCCAGTTGTCCGTGTGCGTGGTGATCCAGATGTGGGTGATGACGCCGGCGCCGTCGATGTCCGCGAGGTCGAAGGTCTCCCCCGCCCTCACGTCGACGCTCGGCGAGACCTTCCAGCCCACACCGAGGTCGCGGGCGCTGGCCGCACCGGTCCCCTCGGTCGCTCGGGCGCCGCCGCCGGGGGCCCCGTCGAAGTTCTCCGGGCTGATGGAGCGGGTGAGCACGGGACGCAGGCGTGCGAGCCCCGACGATGCGGAGGCGGCGGGCGCGGCGGGCGTCGTGGGAGGCGCAGCGGGGGAAGCACCAGCGAGGTCGTACACGGGGTCACTCCTTCGTGAGCCGGGGGTCGACGGCCTCGCGAGCGCTCGGGCCCTCGTGACCGCACGGCGGTGCGGACGGTGCGGGCCGACGCCTGGAGCCGTCGAGCGAAAAACGTTTACTCGGACTGTACGGAGGTGCGCCCGGCAGGTCAAGGCGCCGACGCGATCCGGATTCGCCGAGGATCCGCAGGAGAACGGTGGCGCGCGTCGGGTACGGCGAACCCGGGACGAAAGGACGGTTGACGCGGCCCGGGCTCATTCGTACGGTGTCCGGTAATCGTTTCCTCACGGAGTCGCTCCCACGGCGCCGGGCCCCTCGAGGCCCTTCGCGCAGTGCAGCAGAAGCATGCAGGTGCCCGGGCATCATCGGTGCCGGGCACCGGCGGCGCTCCGAGGAGCACACGTCGGCGGACCCGTCTCCGCCGCACCATCGACGCGGTTCGAGGAGGAACCCCGTGCCACCTGCTCTTCCCCACCGCCGCTCTTCTCCCCGGCCTCGGCTCGAGCCGCCGCCCACCGGACGCCCGCAGCGATCGGCCGGGCGGATCCCACGGCGCTCGCTGCTGGCGGGAGGCGCCGCCGCGGCAGCGAGCGTGCCGCTGCTCGGCGCGTGCGGCGGCGCTGACGCGGACCGACCGCTGACCTTCTGGAACTTCTACAGCCCGGCGCCCCAGCAGGATCCGAACCTCGTCGCGCAGTCCGACTGGTTCCAGAAGGCGATCGACCGCTGGAACGACGCGGGCGAGCACGAGATCACCTCCGTGTACATGACGAGCGACCAGATGAACCAGCGCATGCCGGTCGCCTTCGCCTCGGGCGACGGCCCGGACATCTTCCTCATCTCCCCCGGCGACTATCTGCGCTACGCCAACGGAGGGGTGCTCGTGGACCTCGCCCCGTACATGGAGGAGGAGGCGATCGCGGACTACTTCCCCGAGGCGCTCACCACGCGGCGCGACGGGGACAGGATCTTCGGACTGCCCATGGAGCAGGAGCCGCTGGCCCTCTTCTACGACCCGGACCTGCTCGAGAAGAACGGGATCTCCGAGGGCGACCTGCCGAAGGACTGGGACGAGCTGCTCGAGCTCGCCGCGTCCCTCAGCACGGGCTCCACGACCGGTCTCGTGCTCGACGTGGACCCCGGCTACTACCAGAACTTCACCTTCTACCCGTGGGTGTGGCAGACCGGCGGGGACGTCATCGACCCGAAGACGCAGAGTCCGGTCTTCGACGCCGACGGTCCCCGCGCCGCGCTCGAGCTCTGGGGCCGCGCCGTCTCCACCGGCGCCACGCCCCGCACCCGCCCCGCCAACGGCGACATCGTCTCGGCCTTCACCTCCGGCTACGCGGCGTTCTGGGAGTCGGGCGTCTGGGAGGTCATGAACCTGACCCAGAACGCACCGGACAAGAGGTTCGGAGTCCTGCCGCTGCCGCCGCCGCCGGGCAAGGAGTCGAGCACGATCCTGGGCGGCTGGGCCTGGTGCGTGAACGCGCGCGGCACCGACCCGGAGGCCGCCGCCCGCTTCGTCGTGCAGACCCTGGGATCCATGGACGAGCAGTCCATCGACCACATCGCCACCTGGAACGGCCCCGCCAAGGGCAACATGCCCGCACGGCGCTCGGTCGACGCGAAGCTGCAGGCCGACGACGCCTACGCGGAGGAGCACCAGAAGATCTTCCACGACGAGATCCTGCCGACCGGACGCGGCGAGCCCCGCTTCCCGCCCGTCGTCTACAAGGCCGTCTCCGACGCCCTGCAGTCCGTCGAGCTGGGAGGCGGGGACCCCGGCGAGGAGTCCGACCGCGCCCAGCAGACCATCGAGAGCTACCTCGAGACCTATGAAGGAGGCAGCCTCGTATGAGTGCCGCCGCAGACGTGAACGCAGCCGCCGGCGCGGGCGCCGACTCCTCCGCCGCGCCGGGCACGGGAGTCGGCGGCAGCGGTCGACGACGCCGTGGCCGCGCCCCCAGCCGCGCGCAGCGGGAGACCCGCGCCGCCCTCTTCTTCCTCGCCCCCGACGCCGTCGGCCTGCTCGTGTTCGTCGCGATCCCGATGGCGCTCTCGGTGGTGCTGGGCTTCTTCTGGATCGACGGGTTCGGGAACTTCGAGTTCATCGGGATCGACAACTACGTCCGCATGGTCAAGGACCCGCAGTTCTGGAACAGCGCCCGCGTGACGCTGCTGTACCTGGTGGTTCTCGTGCCGCTGATCTACGTCGTCGGTCTGGGGCTCGCACTGCTGGTCCAGCAGAAGTTCCCGGCGGTCGGCGTCATCCGCTCCGCGCTGTTCCTGCCGTACGTGATCAGCATCGTCGTGGTCGCGATGGTCTGGCAGTTCATGCTCACCGACCGCACCGGCGTGATCGCCTCGCTGCTCTCGGTCGTCGGCCTCGACGGGATCTCGTTCCTGGGCGACCCGAGGTTCGCCCTGGGCACGGTGATCGCGGTGACCGTATGGCTGCAGATGGGCTACTACATGATCATCTTCCTCGCCGGGCTCCAGGACATCCCCGGCGAGCTCTACGAGGCCGCGCGCATCGACGGCGCGAGCGCCTGGCAGCGCCTCCGGCGCATCACCCTGCCGCTGCTCGCCCCCACGAGCTTCTTCGTGCTGCTGACCTCGATGGTCGCGGTCGTCACGGGCGGGCTGGACATGATCTTCGTGCTCACCAGCGGCGGGCCCGCGAATTCGACATCCCTGCTCATCTTCTATATCTACCAGCAGGCGTTCCTCTTCGGGGATCTGGGATACGCGGCAGCCGTCGGCTCGGTCCTCGTCGCGTTCCTGCTGCTGTTCTCCGGCGCGATGTTCCTGCTGACACGAGGAGGCCGGTTCTCCCATGACGACTGACGCCCGCACCCAGGCCGCCCCCGTCGGCTCTCAGGGCCCGCGCTCGGGACCGCGCCGCGGCTCCCGGAGCAGCCGCCTGCGCTGGCTGCTCTTCGCGATCGGCCTGGTCCTCGCACTCGCGACCGTGTTCCCGCTGCTGTGGATGGTGCTGGGATCCTTCAAGACCGCCGAGGAGGTCAACTCCCCGCAGCTGATCCCCAGCACCTTCACCCTGGACAACTACGTCTACGTGTTCTCGCAGGTGCCGTTCGCGCGCTACCTCTTCAACAGCTTCTTCGTCTCCGCGGCGGTCACGGTGATCGCACTCTGGTTCCATTCGATGGCGGCCTATGCGCTGGCGCGCCTGCGCTTCCCCGGACGCGAGAAGATCTTCCTGGGGATCTTCGCGACGATGCTGGTGAGCGCCCCGGTGACCATCATCCCGACCTTCATCATCGTGCGCACGCTCGGGATGGTGGACAGCTATGCGGGCCTCATCGTCCCCGCGATCTTCAACGCCTTCGGCATCTTCCTGCTGCGCCAGTTCTACGTCTCCCTGCCCGACGAGCTCGAGGAGGCGGCCCTGGTCGACGGGGCGAGCTACTGGAAGATCTACTGGTCGATCGTGCTGCCGCTGTCGCGGCCGATCCTCGCGGCCCTCGCGGTCTTCTTCTTCCTCGCGAACTGGAACTCGTTCGTGTGGCCGATGACTGTGACCTCGGATCCGCACCTGCGCGTGGTCCAGCTGGGGATCCCGAGCTTCCAGCAGCAGTACGCGGCCGACTGGAACTACATCCTGGCCGCCGCGACCGTCGCGGCCCTGCCCACCCTGGGGATCTTCTTCGTCTTCCAGAAGCAGATCGTCGCCTCCATCAAGACCTCCGGCCTGAAGTGAGGGCCCGGGCGGGTGCGTCGCCGCGGCCCCGTCGACGCGCCCGCACGCTGGGTCACGATGAGGAAACGATTACCATCTGATCGCCACATGCGGAGCCACGCCGAACAGGCAGGTCGCCGATTCGCAGCGCACACGGGGAACGGAATCGCACCGCACGGCGCCGCACGCGACTGTTGACCGGACCGACGCCCCTCCCTACACTCAGCGTAAACGATTTCTCCCACCCGGGAGATCGCCGCACGCGCCCGTCGGACCCGATGGAGGGATCCGACATGACGGGCATGGCGGATTCGGGGACACGGTGCAGGGACGCACCGGCACAACGGTGCAGCGACGCACCGGGAGAGAGGCATCCGATGCGCAGAAGGACACTCCTCACCACCGCGGCCGCCGGCGCGGCAGCCGTCTCGCTGGCGGCATGCGGGAGCGGCACGCCCGGCGAGACGGCGAAGGATTCGAGGGCGAAGAACCGCACGAACGTCGAGTTCTGGGGCTCGGTATTCACCACCCCGGAGAACGCCTGGTACAAGAAGGTCGTCGAGGACTTCAACGACGCGCAGGAGGACGTGTTCGTCAACTACCAGGTGATCCCCGCGGACGCCTGGGACCAGAAGCTCAAGGCCGCGCAGGCCGCCGGCAACGCCCCGGACATGTACATCCAGGCGGGCCGCCTGGACACCGGTGCCCGCACGGGGCTCCTCCACCCCCTGGACGATCTCATCGACGCCTCCGTCTTCGACGAGATCACCGACCAGGCCAAGGAGATCTCCCAGTACCAGGGGAAGTGGTACGGCTTCCCGCTGCTGCTCGAGCCGCAGATGACGCTGCTGTGGAACAAGGAGCTCTTCGAGAAGGCCGGCCTGGACCCGGAGAAGCCGCCGACGACCTGGGACGAGATGTACGACGCGTGCGAGAAGATCGCCCCGCTCATGAAGAACGGGCAGTTCTGCGTGGGCACGGCCGCTGACCCGGGCACCTTCGGCTGGACGACGGTCGCCTCGCAGGAGCACGTCGCCGGGCACCTGCCGATCTCCGACGACTGGTCGAAGGCCGACGCGGAGGACCCCAAGTACGAGGACCTGATCGGCTTCTACAAGACCCTGCAGGACAACACGTGGATGCCCCGTCAGCCGCTGGGCGCGGGCAACTCCGCGCAGCCCTTCGGCGAGGGCAAGGTCGCGATGCTCTCGCAGGGCTCCTGGGCGATGTCGGAGATCGCCGCCGACTACCCGGACATGGTCGAGAAGACGGGGATGGCGCCCTGGGTCCAGAACGACGGCGACCTCACGACCTCCATCTCGACGATCGGCAACATGAAGTGGCTGATCGACGCGAAGGCGAAGGAGCCCGAGGCCACGGCCGCGTTCTTCAGCTGGGCGCTCGGCGGGGATCCCGAGGTCCTCAAGCCCTTCTTCGTGGACACCCAGTTCACCAAGGCGCCCGCCCGGCAGAAGGTCACCGACGTGGTCGACGCGGACCCGAAGTCGAAGGACGCGCCGTGGTCCTCGGTGGTCTTCGAGGACATCGTCCCCCACTGCGTCCCGGAGTCGCAGTACCCCTTCGACATCAACGAGGCGATGGGCGATGCGATCCAGGCGGGCATGACCGGCGAGGCCTCGGCGAAGGACGCCCTGAAGAAGGCGAACACCGAGATCCAGAAGGTCATCGACCGCGAGGAGCTCGCGAAGGTGCGCAAGGAGATGGACGAGAAGTGAGCGTCGCCGACGAGACGTCGGCGACCACCCCGACGCCGGAGGCGAAGGACCGTCTGCGGTCCGCGCCTCCGCGCCGGGACTCGCTGATGGCCTACATCATGCTGGCGCCGGTGCTGGTGCTGCTGTCGGTCTTCGTGCTGTGGCCCGCGATCCAGGCCGTCTACCTGAGCTTCTTCGACTGGAGCTTCTACACGCCCTCCCAGTTCGTGGCGTGGAAGAACTATGCGAACGTGCTCGGCGACGACCGGTTCTGGCAGGCGATCCTGCGGGGCCTCGAGTTCGTGCTGATGACGGTGCCCGCCTCGCTCGTGCTCTCGTTCCTCATCGCCTCGCTCGCCGTCTCGGTCTCCCAGAAGGTCTCCACCCTCCTGAAGATCAGCATCTACATCCCCTCGGTGATCTCCGGCGTGATCGCCTCGATCACCTTCGTGATGATCTACGACTACTCCGGCGGCATCCTCAACGCGATCATCAACCTCGTGGGCCTGCCGAACCAGGCCTGGCTGGGCGATCCGCGGTGGGCGCTCGGCGCGATCGCGCTGCCGGCCGTCTGGCTGGGACTGGGCATCTCGACGCTGATCATGATCGCGGCGCTGCTCGACGTCCCGCAGAGCTTCTACGAGGCGGCCGAGCTCGAAGGGGCCTCGTGGTGGCAGCGCACCCGGTTCATCACGCTCCCGCAGATCAAGAACGTGCTGCTGTTCCTGCTGGTCACGGGGTTCGTGGGCTCGATCCAGCAGTACGAGCTGCCGCTGGTGATGACGGCGGGCGGGCCGCAGCACGCCACCGAGCTGCCGAACCTCTTCATCTTCAACCACTTCCGGCAGGACACCTACGTCGGGTACTCGATCGCGGCGGCGCTGCTGCTGTTCGTGGTGCTCGGGTCGATCTCCTCGATCATCTTCCGGATCGTGAACTCCGAGAAGCTGGTGGACTGACATGGCGATCGCACCGACCATCCCGGCCGTCGAGCCCGATGCCCCGACCCGCGTCCCGACGCGCAGCAGGCACCGCCGCAGGCTCACCCCCGCGCGCGCCGGGATCCTGGCCCTGAAGTTCGTCGCGGGCGCGATCATCGTCGGCCTCGCGCTGTTCCCGCTCGCGTGGATGGTGATCTCCGGGTTCAAGCTGCGCACCGAGGTGGTGCGCACTCCCTTCCAGTTCTTCCCGGACGTCTGGGAGGTGCAGAACTACGTCCAGATCCTCAGCGACCCGTCGTTCGTGCGGACGCTGGCGATCACGGGGCTCGGCGCGGTCATCTTCACGACCGGCTCGATCATGATCAACTCCATGGCCGCCTACGCCTTCGCACGCCTGGAGTTCGTGGGCAAGCGGATCGTGTGGCCGCTGGTGCTGATGACCATGTTCATCCCCGGCATGACGATCCTGCTCACGAGCTTCATCGTGGTCACCAAGCTGTATATGCTCGACACCCTCGCGGTGCTGATCCTGCCGGGACTGGCCTCCGCCGGGCACGTGTTCTTCGTGCGCCAGTTCTACCTGAACATCCCCTCGAGCCTCGAGGAGGCGGCGCGCGTGGACGGCTGCGGGCGCTGGGGCGTGTACTTCCGCGTGTTCCTGCCGCTGTCGAAGGCGCCGTTCGTGGTGGTGGGCATCGGCTCCTTCATGGCCTACTGGAACAGCTTCGTGTGGCCGGTCCTGACCATCACGAACCCCGACCTGTTCCAGGTCCAGCAGTACCTCGCGAACTTCCGCGGCGAGCGCTCGAGCGAGCTCGGCCTGCTGATGGCCGGCTCCGCGCTCGCGGCCGCGCCGATCATCATCCTGTTCCTGGTCTTCCAGCGCCAGATCATCGCGAACATCAAGATGGCCGGGCTGAAGTGATGCGGGGTCCGGCGGGCGGGCGCCGGGGCGGGCCGACGCGTGCGAGCCGAGCCGACGGGCGGGCGCCGGGCCGGCCGGCTAGGCCCTGATCCCCAGCGGCCGGATCGTGAGCCCGCCCCTCCCCCAGCCCCCGCCGGTGACCCATAGACGTGAGGGGTCGTCGGGGTCGACGACGATCTCGGCGCAGTGCTCGTCGAGATCGACCTCGAGCCGGCCGGCGTCCTCGAAGTGCTCGGGGTCGCGCGAGAAGTAGGCGAGGGTGCGGTCGTACTCCCCCGATTCGCAGACGAACAGGATCCATCCCACTGGCCCGTCGGCCGCGGAGCCGTCGACCGTCCCCGGGTCGTCGCGGGTGCCGATCAGCCCGTCGGCGGGATCGACGCCGATGGTTCCGCCGGGCATCACAGGCACCACGAAGGGCGACTCCGTGGGACCGCCGACGGTGCCCTGCTGCGTCGACCGATAGGCGACGGACGGCTCCGCCCAGGTGATGAGATCAGTGCTCTCGCGCACGGAGACCTCGTGGAAGCCGCCCTCGGGACGGGAGGTGCGGGTGCAGTACATGAGCCAGCGATCGCCGTCGCGCAGCACCATCGGGTCGCGGGCGTCGAAGCCGTCCTCGCAGAGCGGGCCTCCGGGGTGGTGCTCCCAGGTGAACAGGTCGCTGCTGGTGGCGAGCTCGATGCGGTAGCGGGTGTGGTCGGCCGTGCCCCCGCAGTAGAACATCCAGCACCGGCCGTCGTGGCGGATCACGTGCGGCGCCCAGACATGGGTCTCCCCGATATCCGTGCGGGCGTGGAGCACGGGGTCGTGGATGCTCCAGAGCGGATCCTCGAGCGAGAGGGTCGTGGCATGCAGGAAGAAGGTCTCGTCCAGCGGCGCGGCGGGCTCGGGGTGCCAGATGCCGAAGGCGTGCCAGGTGCCGTGCGCATCGCGCACGAGCGTGTGGTCGTTGATGTACCAGGGCGCGCCCGGCCCCGGCGAGGCGTCGAGCAGGCGGCGCTTGGGGCCGGGCACGAGGCGCACGGGCAGGTCGACGGCGGGCGGGTCGACGGCGGACACATCGGGGGCGGGCGAGTCAGTGGCCGCGCCCCGGGGGTCCCGCGGCTCAGGTGACATCGAGGCCGTCCCAGGTCGGGGCCTGCCAGTGCGGGTCCTCGGCGAAGGGCGCGTGCGGCTCGCCCTGGTACCAGAAGGCCGTGGTGGCGACGTCCTCGCGCAGCGGCCGGTAGCGGACCTTCCCGTCGACGGGCCGGGCGAAGCCGAGCGCCTGGACGGTGACGCGCAGGCGCTCGCGGAAGCGGATCGGGTCGGGCACGTGCCAGCGGTACATCCCGAAGCGGGTGAGGGAGTCGCCGAAGCCGTCGGGCCGGATCACCTGCGGCATGCCGAGATAGGGCGTCGAGTACTCGGCGTAGGCGCCCGCGGGGTGCTCGAAGGCCCACGCGCCGCCCACGTAGTCCTCGGTGCCGGTGCCGCAGACCGTCGGGAAGATCGTCGGCGGCTCGATGCCCTCCCCGCCCTCGCCGGGCGCCGCGCCCTCGAGGTCCTCGTCGATGTACATCTTCACCTCGCCCTCGCCCCACCAGGCGGTGCGGTGGGTCTCCCAGGCGAAGTAGGTGCCCACGAAGTGACCGGCCCCGCGCACGCCGTCGAGGATGACGTGCGGTGCCTGGTCATCCACGGGATCGGAGCGCCGCCACTGCGCGTGCAGGCGCAGATCGCGTCCGGTGACATCCTCGAAGGAGCCGGTGACCTGGTAGAAGAAGCCCTCGACCGGCTCGGTGGAGAGGTTCTCGATCTCCATCCGCGCGCGGCGGGCGAAGGGCATCGGCCAGTAGCAGTTCAGTCCGCCCGCGGGCGCGACGGTCACCATCTGCGAGGTGACCGGCGCGTACCGGGCCCAGCCCTGGCAGAAGAAGTCGCCGAGAGGGACCTCGACCGACGGGTCCTCCTCGTCGTCCCAGAACATGCGCAGAACGAGGGAGCGCAGGTGCTCGGGCAGGACGGTGATCCAGATGTGCTGGATGATCCCGGGCCCCTCGACGTCGACGAAGGAGCGCCGGCTGCGGCCGGGCAGGTCGATGCACGGGGACTTCTTCCATCCCACCGGCAGCTCGCGCGAGGCCCACGCGGTCTCGTGCTCACCGCGCTCGGCCCGGCCGCCCCGGCCCGGGGCACCGGTGGGGTTCTCGGCGCTGATCGAGAAGGTCCGCGCCTCGGAGAGGACGGTGAGATCGGGGGCCGACGGGCCGGTCGAGGGAGGCTTCGGCGGTGGGGTCGCGTGCATCGGCAGCCCGTTCTCCGCGGGCGCGCCCCGACGACGGAGGGGCGGCCCCGCGGCTCGCTAAACGTTTTCGCGGATTCCGGCCACTCTAGAGCGGCGGACGCGGGAAGTAAACGCGATCGGCGCACGCACGGCGAGGTCGCCGCGCCCTCTGCCGCGAAGCGCCCATCGGGCCGGCCCGGTCCTGTCCGCCCTTGCGCACCCTGACCCCGACGTCGGCCGAGTAAACGATTGCCAGCGATGGCCGCGATCGGTACAGTGCGGTGCGCATGCGACGGCGCATGCGCACCGACGAAGGGGTCCCCCGTGCACCACGCACCCGAGAACCGGAACACCGACGACGCCCCGATCCCCCGCTCCTCCGTGCTGCGCGGCGGAGCCCTCGCGATCGGCGCCGGAGCACTCGGCGCCGCGGCCCTCGCGCAGACGGCGGGCGCACCCGCGGCCGATGCCGCGCCCAGGCCCCGGCCGAACCCCGAGTACAAGCGCCCGCGCGTCACCCGCACGGCGACGCTCACCGGCCCCGACATCACCACCGCGTACGGGTTCGAAGCGACCGACCTGGGCGTCCCCTGCCGCACGCCCGACGGCCGCCTGCTCGTGGTCTTCGGCGACACCTTCGAGGGCGCGAAGGTCGGCTCCGGCCGCTGGACCTCCCCCGTCGCCCTCTATGCGAAGGATCGCAGGCGGCCCTCCGTCGGCGGGCTGCAGTGGACGGGCGCAGTGGGCGGCGAGCGCGCCGAGCAGCTCATCGACTACGACCACGGCGGCGAGATCAGCACCTACCTGCCCGGGGACGTGATCACGCTGGGCGACACCATGCACCTGTGGGTGCTCGCGAACGCCGGCTTCGGCAACGTGGTGCGCACCGAGATCTGGACGTCGCAGGACTCCGGCGAGAACTGGGAGCGCGGCGCGAAGATGTTCCCCGGCGACCACCTGGGAGGCCTGTCCCAGCAGGCCACCTGGTGCAAGGACCCCGACAGCGACTGGGTCTACCTGCTGACCACGGGCTTCCAGCGCGACAAGGGCGCGATCCTGCAGCGCGTGAAGAGCTCGAAGATCCTCGAGGCCGACGCCTACGAGACCTACGGGCCGACCGACGAGGCGAAGACGACCTGGGAATGGGGCGCGGACCCGGAGCCCGTGGTCGGCGGCTCCGTGGGCGAGATGTGCCTGCGCGCGGTCGAGGACCGCTTCGTGCTGACCTTCTTCAACGCGGGGCTCTACCGGATCGACCTGCTCGCCGCGTCGTCCGCGACGGGGCTGCGCGAAAGCCCGTTCGCCGAGACCCTGCTGTGGGGCTGCGAGTGGGGCCACGAGGACGACGAGCGCGTGGCCCAGCTCTACGGCGGGTACATCGTCCCCGGGTCCACGCTCGACGACATGCACCTCACCGTCTCCCAGTGGCATACCGGGCCGGACTGGCCGTACCACGTCCAGCAGTTCCGGGTGCAGGGGCTCGCGAAGGCGATCCGCGCACAGAGCTGAGCGCGGGGTGACGAGGCCGAGCGCGGCGCAGCGGCCGAGTCGGCGCGCTACTCCCCCGCGAGGATCCGCTGCACTGCGGGGGCCAGGACGTCGACGATCCGCTCCGGGTCGGCCTCGGCGAGCGTCGGCACGCCGATCACGCGCCGCCCCATGACCACCCCCACGAGCATCGCGGAGACGAGGCCCGCGCGCATCGCGAGCTCGGACTCGTCGCCCGTGGCACGCCCTCTCACCCCCTCCAGCAGCCGCGCCTGGATGAACTCCCGCAGCTGGTCGCGGGCGACGTCATGGACGATCGCGCCGCGCAGCATCGCCATCAGCGGCTCGGAAATCTGCGGGGACCCCTCCCACGCGGCGAGGAAGGAGCGCACCACGCGCTCCCCGAGGCCCGCCTCGGGCCCGTCGAAGGCGGTGGCGAACTGCTCGAGCGCCGCGTCGGGGATCTCCAGGACCGCCGCATAGAGCCGCTCCTTCGTCCCGAAGAACTGCATGACCTGCGAGGGGTCGACGCCCGCATCGGCCGCGATCCGGCGGATGGTGGTCGAGGCGAAGCCGTCGGCCGCGAAGCGGGCGCGCGCCGCCTCGAGCACCTGCTCGCGCGTGCTCGAAGGGCCGGGCCGACGCCCGGGGCGCCCCGTCGGCCGCGCCCTGCCGCTGTCCGTCGTCATCCCCCGAACATATCTCGCGTGACACATCTTTCTCAACGTCTGTTGAGTTACGGGGAGCGCGGGCATACGCCCGCCGCGTCCTCGCACCGGAGCCGGGGACCCGTCGAGAGGAGCCGCCATGAGCGACGTCCAGAAGATCCACACCCCCTCGTCCGCGCTGCCGGCGGGCAGGACCGGCGTGCTCACCCCGTTCGATCCGGGCACCCGCACGCTCGCGGCCGGCTACCGCGCCGCGCCCGGGTTCGCCGAGCTGCCGGTGGACGTGGTCCTCGAGAAGGACACCCCCGTCACACTGCGCGACGGCACCGTCATCCATGTCGACGTGTTCCGTCCGGCGAGCGCGGAGCAGGTGCCGGTGATCGTGGCCTGGAGCCCCTACGGCAAGGGCCAGGGCACCTCTGACAGCGCGCGGGGCGTGTTCGCGATGGTCGGGCTGGACGACGGGATCGTCTCGGGCCTGGAGAAGTTCGAGGGCCCCGATCCGGCGTACTGGTGCGCGCGCGGCTACGCGATCTGCCATCCGGATCCGCGCGGCGTCATCGACTCCGAGGGCGACAGCGTGCTGTGGGACCGCCAGGAGGGCCGTGACTGCTACGACGTGATCGAGTGGCTCGCCGAGCAGCCCTGGTGCACCGGCAGGGTCGGCATGAGCGGCACGTCCTACCTCGCCGTCTCGCAGTGGTTCACCGCCGCCGAGCAGCCCCCGCACCTGGCCGCGATCAACCCCTGGGAGGGCGTGAGCGACGTCTACCGGGATCTGGTCCTGCGCGGCGGCATGCCCGACACCGGCTTCGCCGGCCAGCTGCAGAACGGCAGCTTCTTCGGCAGCTCCCGCAAGGAGGACATCCTCGCCGAGGCCGAGGCGCACCCCCTCATGGACGCGCTGTGGGAGGAGAAGATCCCCGACTTCGAGCGCATCGAGGTGCCCGCCTATGTCGTCGCGAGCTACTCGAACACCCTCCACACCGCCGGCACCTTCCGCGCCTGGCACCGCATGGCCTCGACGCAGAAGTGGCTGCGGATCCACGCCTCCCAGGAGTGGCCCGACTACTACGCGCGCGAGAACGTCGAGGACCTGCGCCGCTTCTTCGACCGCTTCCTGCGCGGCGAGGACAACGACTGGGAGACGACGCCCCGGGTGCGCTACTCGGTGCTCGACCTCGAGGGCGGAGACCGCACCGGCATCCCCGCCGGGTCCTTCCCGCCCGCGCAGAGCACCTCCACCCCCTTCTACCTCGACGCCCGCAGCAGGGTGCTGACCCGGGAGGCCCCCGAGCAGGAGGCGAGCGCCTCCTACGCCGTGGATGCGAACCCCGACCAGGTCTCCTTCCTGCTGCCCTTCGAGGCCGACACCGAGCTCGTCGGGCATCCCGCGGCCCACCTGTTCGTCGAGGCCGACGGGGCCGCGGACATGGACCTGTTCGTGCTGGTCCAGAAGCTCGACGCGCAGGGCACACCGCTCGCGGAGTTCACCGTGCCGAACCGGTCGGCCTTCGTCCAGGACGTCACCGAGCGCGGTGCGAGCATCCTGCGCTACCGCGGGTCCGACGGGCGGCTGCGCGTCTCCCTGCGCTGCGAGGATCCGGAGCTCACGAGCCCGGAGATGCCTGTGCACACCTTCGATCGTCCCGAGCCGCTCTCGGCGGGCGAGGTCGTCGAGGTCGCGATCGACCTGCTGCCGATCGGCCTCTCCTTCCGCGCGGGCGAGCAGCTGCGCCTCGTGATCAGCTCGCGGAACCTGCTGGGCACGATGATGCCGGGCATCCGCGAGTACGTCGGCGCGAACCAGGGCCGCCACGTGATCCACACCGGCGGCGAGCACCCCTCCCACCTGCTGCTGCCGGTGATGGGCGGCTGACCGGGCTCCGGGCGGGCACGCGCGCGGGGCGGTCGAAGGCGGATCGGCCGGCCGGCGCGCGGGGCCGGACGAGAGCGCGCAGGCCGGGCGCGCGCGGAGCCGGCCGAGGATGGGGCGCGTCGCTGCCCTACCTTCGTCGGCGCGCGGCGTCGACGTCGGACTGTCGTCGGGCCGACCACCCGCATGATGGCCTGGTCCCATGGCATCGGAACACCTGAAGAATCTGAAGCACAAGATCGCCGGCGACCACCGCGACCAGCGCGACGCGCTGCGGGAGGCGGGGTTCATCGACGAGGCGGAGGCGTCAGCCTGGGCGGCGGACCTGCTGCGGGACCCGAACGTGCGCGGTGAGTCCGCCGAGGGCGTGCGCAGGATCCGTGCCGCGCGCCCCGACCTCACACTCCGCACCGCACGCTTCATCGGCCAGCAGGTCGACGCGAGGGCCGACCGCAACGACGACTGACAGGTGGCGCGTGACAGGTGGCGGGTCGCGGGTCTGTCTGCCGGACGGATCCTGGCCGGCGGGCGGGGCGGGCTGGCGGCCGGGCGGACGCACCACCCTCGGAGCTTCCCCCTCACTCGTCGGGGCCTGCTGTCGCGGGCGGGCCGATCACCCCGCAGATCTCACGCCGCGCGGCCGGCCCGCCGACCTCACGCCACGCGCGTGCCCTGCACGATCCCGAGCAGGTGATCGAGCACTCCGTCGCCGCTCGCGCGCAGGCCGTTGTGCTGGTACTCGCTGGTGACCCAGCAGGTCGCGCGGGGCAGCAGATCGGCCGTGGCCAGGGAGAACTCGCGGGGCACGTAGGCGTCGTCGAAGTAGACGGCGGCGGCGACCGGGACCTCGGCCGCGCGCAGCGCCTCGGGGTCGTAGAGGGCGGGCCACTGCCGCGCGGCGAGGAGGTCGGCGGCCTGCGCCCAGGGCGCGAGCTCGGGGCCCTCGGCGATCGCCTCGCGGTGCATGTGCTCGCCCGCGAGCAGGGTCGCGTCGGCGCGGACGGCCTCGGGCATGGTGCGCTCGGCCGCCCAGTCCATGGCGACGCCGTCGGCCCAGCAGGACTCGTGGAGGACCGCGTAGATCGGATTGCGGCCGCTGAACGGGAGCGCTGCGGCGAGGTCGTGGCGCAGCACCGGGCTGTCGGGCTCGTTCTCGAGCAGGTAGTGCAGCTTCTCGGAGCCGCCCGAGGCGCCGAGCAGGTGTCCGAGGCGCCGCAGCCGCTCCACGCCCACCAGCTCGCCGTCGCCGAGGACGAGGCGCCCGGCGGCGGCCCGCTCGGCGAGCGCGAGCATGCGGTCGCGGTCCTCCGGGAAGCGCGCGTAGTGGGCCTCGCTGCGCAGGATCATGCCCTGCCAGGTGGTCTCGTAGACGATGTCGAGATCGGGCCCGAGCTTGGGCAGGCCCCCGGTGAACATGGCCGCATCCAGCGATGACGCGTGGGCGCTGAGGTAGCGCAGGGCCGTGAAGCCGCCGAAGGACTGGCCCAGCAGGCTCCAGGTGCGGGCACCGAGGGCCTCACGGACCAGCTCCGCGTCCTCCACGATCGCGTCGGCCCGGAAATGCGCGAGGTAGTCGGCCTGCTGGCTGGGGCTCGCCTCGCGCAGTGTCGCGGGGGCCGACACGTCCGCTCCCGGGGGCGCGACGACGTCGATCGCCCCTGCGGGCAGCGCGGTGTCGAGGCCGACGGGGGTCGAGCGCCCGGTGCCGCGCTGGTCGAGCATGACCACGCGATAGTCCTTCAGCGCGCGGGCGAGCCACGAGGGGTTCGCGGGGTGCGCACTGGGCCGGGGTGCCTCGGAGCCCGGGCCTCCCTGCAGGTAGACGAGGAGGGGCCGGTCCTCGCCGCCGGGGGCGGTGGCGACGCGCGCGAAGACCTCGATGTGCGGGCCCGACGGGTCCGCGTGGTCCAGGGGCGCGCTCACGCGCACGTCGGTGAGCGCGAGGCCCGGCAGGGACCAGGTGGAGAGGGACGGTGCGGCCGGTGCGGGCGCGGCGGGCGGTGTGGGCGCGGCAGGCGCGGAGCTGGAGGGAGTGGGCATGAGATCCAGCGTAGAGGGCCGAAAGCCCCGAGGCCGGGCGAGCATGCGGGCGGGTTCCGGCCGACGGGCGGCCTCAGGCCCTGTCGGCCCCGTGGGCCCCATCGGCCCCGTCGGTCCCATCGACCCCATCGACCCCATCGACCCCGTCGATCGTGGTGCCGCCGGGGAAGAACTCCCAGTCGAAGCGGTGCAGGCGACCGGGAGCGCCCTCGCGGTCCAGCGCCCGCGCGAGGATGATGTCCGCCATCCGCGCGAACACGTCCTCGACGCCGTAGTAGCTGATGGGGCCGAGCATCTGGGCGTCGTCGGGGACGTCGCCGATGGAGATGATCTCGAGGTCCTCGGGCACCGAGACGCCCGCGTGCATCGCCGCGACCTGCAGCGCCATCGCCTGGTAGCCGGTGGAGCAGATGACGGCCGTCGGCCGGTCCGGCCCTTCGAGCCACCGCTGGGAGTACTCGAAGCTCTGCTGGCGACCGGCCCCGGAGGCGTGCACGAGGTCGATGCCCGGTCCGTCGCCCGCCTCGGCGGCGGCGTCGAGGAAGACGTGCGCGCGCGAGGGGTAGAACGGCCTGCGCTCGGGGTCGATCTCCCGGCCCGACATGAAGGCGACGGCGTCGTGCCGTCCGCGCAGCTGCTGGTAGGCGGCGTGCACGGCAGGAAGGGCCGAGGAGGAGACGACGTCGAAGCGCTCCGGCTCGATGCGCTCGCTGAAGGCGACGATCCCGCTCTGCCCCCGCGCGAGATGGCGCACCTGCTCGGGCCCCTCGGGGGTGAAGTCGATGCTGGTGACGAACGAGCAGTCGAAGGCGGAGCCGGAGAGGAACTCGAACCAGCGCTCATCGCCCAGGATCAGGGTCGAGAGGTCCTCGGGCAGGGCGCGATCGCGCACCGCGCCCGCGAGGCTCAGGCCCCACGGGTCCTCGACGGTGCCCAGGGCCAGGACGATGCCGCCGCTGCGGCCCGTGCGCAGGGAGCGGGCATTGCGATTGGGGACGTAGCCGAGGTCCTCGGCCGCGCCCCGCACCTTCGCCTTGGTCTCCGGGGACCCGGAGGAGCGCACGCCCCCGCGGCCCGAGAGCACGAACGACGCGGTCGCGACGGAGACGCCCGCCTTCTTGGCGACATCGGCCAGGGTCACCGGGCGTCCGGCGGCGTTCATCGGCTGCCCTCCTTCGCGACCACGATCTCGACGCCCGCCCCGCGCAGGGCCGCGACGGCGTCGGGATCCGCACCCGGGTCCGTGACCACGGCGTCCAGGCCCTCGGTGGACTGGATCCGGGCGAAGGCGCTGCCGCCGATCTTCGAGGAGTCGGCGAGCACGACGACCTTCTCCGCGCGATCGGCGAGGCGCGCGGAGATCAGCGCCTCGGCCTCGTCATGGGTGCAGGCGCCGTCGCGCGCGCTGATCCCGTCGACGCCGAGGAACAGCAGGTCGATGCGGATCTGCTCGAGCATCTGCTCGGCCCAGCCGCCCACCAGCTCGAAGCTGCCGCCGCGCACGATCCCGCCGGTCACCACCAGCTGGAGGTGTCGGCGCACCGCGAGCTCCTGGGCGATGTTCAGCGCGTTCGTCACCAGGGTCGTGGGCCGCGGGGCCTCCCGGATCGAGTCGCGGGCGGCGAGCTCGTGGGCGAGGGCGGTGGTGGTGGTGCCGCCGTTCATGCCGACGACGGTGCCGGGCTCGATCATGTCCACGGCCGCACGCGCGATCGCGTCCTTCGCATCGGCATGGCGGGTGGAGCGGTAGCGCATGGGCAGCGCGCTCGCGTCGGGATGCGCCGAGGCCCCGCCATGGCTGCGGATCACCAGCTGCTGCGCCGCGAGGCTGTCGAGGTCGCGGCGCACGGTCGCGGGCGAGGTCCCGAGGTCGGCGGCGAGCTCGTCGACGCGCACGTGACCGCGCTCGATGACCAGGTCGAGGATGCGGTCCAGGCGCTGGCGGCGTCCGCGGGCGGGCGCGCCGGCGGCGCCATCGGCCGCGCCCGGGGTGCGGTCTGCCGCCGCGGAGGCGCTCGGCACTGCGTCGCTGGGCACCGGTCGCCTCCTCGTCCTGTCATGTGCGATGGATGTGCGGTTCGAGATCGCTGCATCGAGGGTATGCGACGCGGCTGCCCCGCCGGTGGCGAGTCCGTCAGAAGGGTGAGCGGAGCGGCCGACGGCACCCCGCGCACACCGCCTCGCAGATTGCACACCATTGATCGTTCTGATTCGATATGCTCATAAACGATCACCGATTACTCACCCGCTTCGCGGACGCCGCCCCGTCGGCCGCCTATCCATCGAACACTCGCCCGCCGACCCCGGCACATCCCGAAGGAGACGCGATGACCAGCGCCACCGAGATCGAACTGCGCACCCAGCCCGAGACCTGGCAGCAGGCGATCGACCTGCTGCCCTCCGTGCGCGACCTGCTGCCGCACGCCGGCGAGCGCGCGCTGATCGTGGGCGCCGGGACCTCGTGGTTCATGGCGATCGCCTATGCGAAGCTGCGCGAGGCCGCCGGCCAGGGCGTCACCGATGCCCTCACCCCCACCGAGGTCTCCCCCGCCCGCAGCTACGACCGCGTCATCGCGCTCTCGCGCAGCGGCACCACGACCGAGATCATCGACGTGCTGCAGCAGCTCTCGGGAACCCCGAGCGTCCTCGTCACCGCCGTCGCCGGCGGCCCCGCGAGCGAGCACGCGGACGCCGAGATCGTCCTCGACTTCGCCGACGAGACCTCCGTCGTCCAGACCCGCTTCGCCAGCAGCGCCCTGGCCCTGCTGCGCTCCTCCCTCGGCGAGGACCTGAGCAGTGCGATCGCCGACGCCCGCGACGTGCTGGACCGTGAGATCGAGCAGTCCTGGATCGACGCGGATCAGATCACCTTCCTGGGCACCGGGTGGACCAAGGGCCTCGCCGATGAGGCCGGTCTGAAGATGCGGGAGGCCTCCCAGTCCTGGACCGAGTCCTACTACGCGATGGAATACCGGCACGGCCCCATCGCGATCGCCCAGAGCGGCCGCATCACCTACCAGTTCGGCCCCGCGCCCGAGGGGCTGGCCGCGCAGACCGAGCAGGCGGGATCCGCATTCGTCGCCTCGGACCTGGACCCTCTCGCCCAGCTCGTCGCCGTCCACCTCTGGGCCGTGCGCCGCGCCGAGGCGAAGGGCCTGAACCCCGACACCCCGCGCCACCTCACCCGCGCCGTCCACCTGATCTGAGAGGGCCGATGACGCGCACCACACCCCCATCCCCGGCACCGTCTCCTTCAACGTCCCCGCCCTCGATGACGGCGCCACCGGTGCCTGCTGCCTCGCGGTCCCCGGCGCGCGCCGCGATCGGGGTCGACGTCGGCGGGACCCGCACCAAGTTCGGCGCGGTCGCGCCCGACGGCACCCTCACGATCCCCTACTCCCTGCCCACGCCGCACGAGCCGGACGATCTGGCCGCGATGATCGCCGAGCAGACGGCGCGGCTGAGGGAGCAGGCGCACCTGGCCGCGCAGGCCCCGGTGGGCGTCGCCGTGCCGGGCATCATCGACGAGGAGCGCGAGATCGTCGAGCTCGCGGTCAACCTGGGATGGGAGGAGCTCGCCCTCGGGTCGCTCCTGCGCGAGCACCTGGACGCGCCGCTGGCCCTCGGCCACGACGTCCGCGCGGGGGCGATGGCCGAAGCCGCCTGGGGCGCGGGGCGCCTGTTCCCCCAGCGCGCCTTCCCCCAGCAGACCGAAGCCGGCCGCGAGCAGGCGCCGCCGCTCGCCGACCTCATCTTCGTGCCCATCGGCACCGGGATCGCCGCGGCCGTGGTGCACGACGGCGCCGTCTTCGGCGACCGCTTCACCGGCGAGATCGGCCAGGTGCGCGTCGAGGAGCCGTACACGGGCCGCACGATGCGCCTCGAGGAGGTCGCCTCGGCCTCCGCGATCGGTCGACGCTTCGCCGAGCAGATCGACCCCGCCGCCCACTCCCTGGTGACCACCGACGGCGGACGCCCCGCCGCCCGCGCGGTCGTCGACCGCGCCCGCGAGGGCGATGCGGACGCCGAGAAGATCCTGTTCAGCGCCCTGGACACGCTGGGCCAGGCGCTCGCGACGATCATCTCGAGCGTCGGCACGCTGCCCGTGGTCATCGGCGGCGGTCTCGCGGAGGGCGGGCCCATCGTGCTGGACACTCTGCGGGAGTCGATCTCCGGACGCCTGGGAGTCGTGCCCACCCCTCCCGTGCTGCCGTCCTCGCTGGGCATGTGGGCCGGCTGCCAGGGCGCGGGGCTGATGGGCATGGTGCGCGCGTCATGATCCTCGTCCTCACCCCGAACCCCGCCCTCGACGTCACCTATGAGGTCGACGGACCCGTCCCCGTCCACGGCGAGCAGCGCGTGCAGCGGGTGCGGACCGTCGCCGGCGGCAAGGGCGTGAACGTCGCCCGCGTGCTCGCCGAGCTCGGCGAGAGCTCGGTGCTCGTCGGCCCTGTCGGCGGCGCCTCCGGCGAGGAGCTCGCAGGGCTGCTCGATGGGGACGACGGGTCCGACGGGCGCGGCGCGCACGGCCCCGCCGGCGCGATCGAGCAGGCCTGGACCCGCGTCGCGGGGGCGACCCGCCGCACCGTCACCGTCGTCGATCCCGACGGCGCGACCGGCTTCTACGAGCCCGGCCCCGAGCTGTCCGCCGCGGAGAGGGACCGGGTCCTGGCCGATGTCCGCTCCCGAGCGCGCGGCGCGGATGTCGTCGTGATCAGCGGCTCCCTGCCTCGCGGCCTGCGCGGCGAGGACGTGAGCGCCCTGGTCTCCGAGCTGCGCGGGCTCGGCCTGCCCGTCGTCGTCGACACCTCGGGGCCCGCGCTCCTGGACGCCGCCCGCGCGGGAGCCTCCGTGCTGAAGCCCAACCTCGGCGAGGTGCGGGCCGCCACCGGCATCGACGACCCGATCGCCGCCTGCCGCGCACTCATCGCCCTCGGCGCGGGCATCGTCCTGTGCTCGCAGGGGCCCGACGGCATGCTCGCCGTGACGGCCGACGCCGCGCTGCGCGCGACGCCCCCGCGCCCGATCCGCGGGAACCCGACCGGTGCGGGCGATGCCTCCGTGGCCGCGACCTCCCGTGCCCTGGCCCGCGGCGATGCCCTCCCCGACCTGCTGCGCTCCGCCGTCGCGATCAGCGCGAGCGCGGTCGCCCGCCCCGTCGCGGGCGAGATCGACCCGGCACTGGCCCGACAGCTGCTCGCAGAGATCACTGTCGAGCGCGGCCTCACGCCCCCGTCCTCCGCCCCGAACCCCTCCCAGGCCCCCGTGGAGCAGCCATGACTCTCAGCCCCCTCGCACCGCTGGCCGCCCGTGCCCGCGCCGCGCACCGCGGCCTCGCCGCCTTCAACGTCGTCCACCTCGAGAACGCCGAGGCCTTCGCCGCCGCGGCCGCATCGACCCGTCTGCCGGTGGTCATGCAGATCAGCCAGAACGCCGCGACGTACCACGGCGCGCTCGCGCCGATCGCGCTCGCGACCCTCGAGATCGCCCGGCGCTGCAGCCAGGACGTCGTCGTCCACCTCGACCATGCCGACGATCTCGATCTCGTGGCAGAGGCGCTCGACCTCGGCTTCACGTCGATCATGTACGACGGCTCGAAGCTGCCCGACGCCGAGAACCGCGCGCGGACACGCGAGGTCGTCCGCGCGGCGCACGCCCGCGGCGTGAGCGTCGAGGCCGAGCTCGGGGAGGTGGGAGGCAAGGACGGCGTGCACGACCCCTCGGCCCGCACCGATCCCGGCGACGCCGCCCGGTTCGTCGCGGACACCGGCGTGGACCTGCTCGCGGTCGCCGTGGGCTCCTCCCACGCGATGACCACGCGGGATGCGGCGCTCGACCTCGATCTGATCCGGGCGATCACGCGCCGGGTCGAGGTGCCGCTCGTGCTGCACGGCTCCTCGGGAGTGAGCGATGAGGGGATCCGCGACGCCGTCGCCGCCGGGATGACCAAGATCAACGTCTCCACGCACCTGAACAAGGTCACCACTGCCGCCGTGCGGGACGTGCTCACGGGCGAGAAGCCCCCGGCCGACACCCGCAAGTGGCTCGGACCCGGCCGCGACGCCGGCCGCGACGAGGCCGCGCGCCTCCTCGAGGTGATCGCCGGGCGGTGACGGCGCACCAGTGACGCCCCACCGGTGACCGGTCGGTCGATCTGACGTTCGGGTTGGAATCTGGGGCGAATTCCAACCCGAACGTCAGATCGACCTGCCCCGCCCGGTGGCGATCGACGCCGGTGGCGATCGACGCCGATCGTGCTCGATCCGCTCCCACCGGCGGGCGCCCCGCCCGTCCCGGCTCAGCGCGATTCCCCTGCCCATCCGTGTCGGTGGAGCGCGGAGGCGACACGGTGGGCGGCGCGGGCAGCACCGTGGTGCAGATCCGTCGCCGTAGTGCGCACCTCGATCCATCCGGCGTCGGTGCGACGCTCGGTGCGTCGGATGTCCTTCGCCTGCTGCTCACGGTCCAGATGACGCGGCCCCTCGTGCTCTACACAGACCTTCCAGGCCTCCCAGTGCAGGTCGGGCTCACCGAGCCAGATGTCGCCGTCCCAGATCGCGATGTTCAGTCCGGGCTCCGGGAGGCCCGCTCTCTCGAGGCCGAGCCTCAGCGCCGTCTCCGCCCCCGAATCGCTGCCGACGCGCGAGAGCGCGAGCGCCTCCCGCAGCTTCGCGGACCAGGGCCTCCCCCAGCGCTCGATCGCCGTCTCGAGCTCGCGCGGTGTGGCATGGGGCCGGGTGCGGCCCTCGAACCTCGGTCGCGGGTGCCGCACCAGGTGATCGGCGACCATCACGAGCTCATCCACCGTGAGGTCCGCGGCGAGATCGCACCAGGTGCGCACCCTGCTGGTCAGACGCATACCGTCGACGGAGGCCGTCTCCGCGCGCGCATGCGTGCACTCGTGCCAGCGCACCCGCGCGGTGCTGCGGCGTGCGGTCTCGGTGCTCAGGTGGACGGGTTCGCCCCATTCGGACATCACCCGGAACGGCAGCGGCATCCCGAAGAGCTCAGCCGCCGTGGGGCCGCGGACGACAACTCCGGGAACGTCCGTCGCCACAGCACGAGCGAGGGCCGTCGCCGTGACGGGTGCGCCCACCCTCCCGTGGATCCCGCGACAGATCGCCTCCACATCCCGTGCACGCAGACGCTGGGGGGTGACGCCCGCAGCGCGGGCCTGCCGCGTGGTGAACACGGGGCCGAGCGAAGCGGGCAGCGGAGAGGCGGGCGAGCCATCCGCACATGGTGCCGGTGCCGCGGCACAGGCCCGTCGCCCATCCACAGTGCGCAGGTCACGGCACCGACGCCGAGCCCTCCACATTCCGTCGACGCCGACGCCGATCACGGCCCCGGACCCCAGCCCCAGGATCCGGCCCCACGCCCCTGACCCGGCCCCGTGATCCGTGATCCGTGATCCGTGATCCGTGATCCGTGATCCGCCCGGTCGATCTGACGTTCGGGTTGGAATCGGGGCCGAATTCCAACCCGAACGTCAGATCGACCACGGACCGACGAGGCGGGCGCTCGGGATGGCGGGCGCGGGTGCGGGTGCGGGCGCGGGGACCCTTAGGCCTGGCCGCCGTCGAAGTAGGCGCGCACGTCGGCCGGGACCTCGGGGATGTCGTAGGGGACGCCGCCGTGGCGGATGGACTCGGCCCCGTAGACGCCGGTGGCGACGGCCTCGCGGGCGGCGATCACGGAGACGTCGGTCGCGCCGCCCTCGCGCACGAAGCGCAGGAACTCGCCCACGAGGTTGGGGTCGGCGCCGCCGTGGCCGCCGTCGCCGCGGTCGATGACCTCGACGGCGTCGGGGCTGCCCGGTCCGCTCCTGCGGGACTCCCAGATGTGGATCTGGTCCCCGCCGCCGTCGCCCATGTTCTCGATGCGCCCGGCGTCGCCGATCACCGTGTAGTTCCGCCAGTAGTCGGGCGTGAAGTGGCACTGCTGGTAAGAGGCGAGCACGCCGTTGTCGAGGGTCATGCTGAGCATCGAGATGTCCTCGACGTCGATCGTGGGGTTCAGCTCCTTCTGGGCGGTGGGCGGCCAGGTGGAGTCGTCGTACCAGTCCCACATGCGGCGGTCGGAGTTGTCCCGGCGGTCGCTGATGTCGCCGTAGACGGCGAGGTCGCCGATGCCGGAGACACGGCGGGTGTAGCCGCCGGCGAGCCAGTGGATGACGTCGATGTCGTGCGCGCCCTTCTGCAGCAGCAGGCTGGTGGCCCGCGCGCGCTCGGCGTGCCAGTCCTTGAAGTAGAAGTCGCCGCCGGCGCCCACGAAGTGGCGGCACCAGATCGCGCGCACGCGCCCGATGCGCCCGGAGTCGACGATCGCCTTGAGCTGGCGGATCACGGGCATGTGGCGCATGTTGTGGCCGACGAACAGCCGCGTGCGCTTCTCCATCGCGAGCTGCAGCATGGCGTCGGTGTCCTCGACGCGGATCGCCATCGGCTTCTCGGTGAAGGTGGGGATCCCGGCGCCGAGGGTCTGCAGGGCGATCCCGGCGTGGGCGAAGTCCGGGGCCAGGATCATCACCGCATCGACCTGGTGCTCGGCCAGCAGCTCGTCGACCGAGGCGACGTAGGCGACCTCCTCGCCGAAGCGCTCGCGGGCGTCCTCCCGGCCGCGCTCCGAGGGGTCGGCGACGACCGTGACCCGCGACCCCTCCCCCGGCCGATGCGCATGCCGCGACAGACCGCCGCGCGCGCCGTAGCCGATGATGCCGATCCGCAGGTCCTCCACGTGGACCACACTCCTTCGCGATGGTGGGGGTCGAGGCCCGTCCGGGCACGACGCTCGCGCGTCCACCCATCACCGTCGGACATCGGGCCTGCTCGCGACCCTACGGCCTCCGGCGTCGACGCCGGGAGCGGGGGTGCTCGGACCATCGGATGATCACGAAATGGTGAATGGATTTACACGGCGACCAAGATCATTTACTGTCATCCAGAACCTGTCAAGCACCGAGGCTCGGCAGGGAGGCCGCCCGGCCGCCTCATGAACTGCGAGGAGACCCATGAGCCAGACGACGCCGGCGACAGCCGCGGAGGGGGAGGCGATCGCGCTGCGCACGCAGAGCGCGAGCAGCCCCTCGCGCAGCGGCAGGAAGGGTCGCGCACCACGCAAGCCCAAGGACCCGTTCGGGGTGCGCCTGCGACGCGACTGGCAGATGCTCGTCCTGATGATCCCGGGCGCGCTGTGCCTGCTGCTGTTCTTCTACATCCCCATCCTCGGCAACGTGATCGCCTTCCAGGACTACCAGCCCTACCTCAAGATCACCGAGGCGCCGTACATGGCGATGCAGAACTTCATCGACCTGTTCGACGACAGCCGGTTCTTCCTGGCGCTGAAGAACACGCTGATCCTCGCTGTCGTCCAGCTGGTGCTGTTCTTCCCGGTGCCGATCGTCCTCGCGCTCGTCGTGGACTCGATGGTCACCCCACGCCTGCGCAAGGCGTTCCAGTCGATCGTCTACCTCCCCCACTTCCTCTCGTGGGTGCTGGTCATCGCCCTGTTCCAGCAGATGCTGGGCGGCGCGGGCTTCATCAACAAGTTCCTGCTGACCCACGGCATGGACGCGATCCCGTTCATGACCAACCCGAGCACCTTCCCGTTCCTGGTCGCACTCGAGAACGTCTGGAAGGACGCCGGCTGGGGAATGATCATCTTCCTCGCGGCGCTCGCGAGCATCGACCCGGCGCTCTACGAATCGGCCGCGGCCGACGGCGCGGGACGCTTCCGCCGCATCTGGCACATCACGCTGCCGGGCATGCGCCCGGTCATCGTGCTGCTGCTGATCCTGAACCTGGGCTCGATCCTCACCGTCGGCTTCGAGCAGTTCATCCTCCAGCGGGACGCCGTGGGCGCCGACGCCTCGGAGGTCCTGGACACCTACTCCTACTACACGGGCGTGATCGGCGGCGACTGGTCGATGGGCGCGGCCGCCGGCCTCGCCAAGGGGGTGGTCGGCACGATCCTCGTCCTGCTGGCCAACAAGTTCGCCCACATGCTCGGCGAGGACGGCATCTACCGAGGGAGCGCGCGATGAGCGAGCACATGACCATACCGGCCCCCGAGGTCGACGAGAACGACGCCGCGGCCCCGTCGGCCGCCTCCGCAGCGAGCCGATCCGCCGCCGCGACGGACGACCGCTCGCTGCACGAGCGGATCTGGGCCCGCGCCTTCGGCCGCAGCGAGCGCGCCGCCTGGATGGAGAAGCCGACGCCCGGGCTCACCGTGCTCAAGTGCCTGCTGATCGCGGTCGTGACGATCTCGATCGTGGTGCCCATGCTCGTGGTCGTCTCGACCTCGTTCGCCTCGAGCGACCAGATCCGGGACGCCGGCGGCTACGTGCTGTTCCCGACGGACCCGACCCTCGAGGCCTACCGCACCATCTTCAAGAGCCCGCTGGTGTTCCGCGCGATCGGCGTCAGCGTGTTCATCACGCTGGTGGGCACCCTGCTCGCACTCTTCGTGACGATCACGATGGCCTACGCGCTCAGCCGCCCGGTGCTCTTCGGCAAGCCGATGCTGATGGCGATCATCGTGACCCTGTTCTTCAGCCCCGGCCTGATCCCGATGTACCTCATGATCAAGGAGCTGCACCTGCTGAACACGATCTGGTCGCTGATCCTGCCGGGACTGTTCGCGGGCTTCAACTTCATCGTTATGCGCTCCTTCTTCATGGGGATCCCCAAGGAGCTCCTCGAGTCCGCGAAGATCGACGGCGCGAGCGACTTCACCGTCCTGCTGCGGATCGTGCTGCCCCTGTCCAAGGCCGTGATCGCCGTGATCGGCCTGTTCTACGCGGTCGGCTTCTGGAACTCGTTCTTCAATGCCCTGCTGTACATCAACGACCAGTCGCTGTGGCCGATCCAGATGATCCTGCGCAGCTACGTCATCCAGGGGTCCTCGATGACCGCCGACACCCTCGGCGTCTCGCAGGCCCCGCCCCCGCAGTCGATCAAGATGGCCGTCGTCGTCGTGGCGCTCGCACCGATCGTGGTCGTCTACCCGTTCCTCCAGAAGTACTTCTCCAAGGGCGTCATCACCGGCGCCATCAAGGGCTGAACCGCGCACTCGCCGGCACCGCTGCTTCACCTTCCCTCCCCCCCCCTCCTGCTCCGCAGTGGCTTCGCTGCGGCCCTGATGAAAGGACACACCATGAGCTTCGAGATCGGACGTCGTCAGCTCCTCGCCGCCGGAGGCGCCGCCGCAGTCACCGTCGGCGCGGGCGCCTGCACCGCGAGCTCCAGCCGGTCCGGCGGTGCGAAGAAGTCGGCCGAGGTCGAGCTTCCGACCTACAAGGCCCTCGACGGCCTCACGCCGGACCTGAAGGGCAACGAGAAGGGCCTGCACAACGTCTTCCTGAAGGCTCCCGAGAAGCTCCTGAAGACCACGGACAAGAAGCCCATCACCTCGGGCACCATCAAGGCGCTCACGCAGACCTTCCAGACGCCCCCGCCGCCGATGAAGTCGAACCCTTTCTGGAAGAACCTGAACACGCAGCTCGGCGGCACCCTGGACATGCAGGTCGTCATCGACTCCTACCCGGACAAGTTCGCGACGATCCTCGCCTCCGGCGACCTGCCCGACCTCATGTGGGTGCCGCCGAACCAGGGCATCCCGAACGTCGGCCCGATGCTCGAGTCGCAGTTCACCGACCTCACCGAGTACCTCTCGGGGGACAAGGTGCTCGAATGGGGCAACCTCGCCGCGCTCACGCCGAGCTCGTGGCGCACCGCCGTGGTCAACGGCAAGATCTGGGGCGCCCCGATCCCCTCCACCCCCTTCGGGCAGGTCTACCTGGGCAACCCCGACGTGTGGAAGGACGTCGACGGCTTCTCGTTCAACGACGCCGACGAGTTCCTCGAGAAGTGCAAGGACGTCTCGATCAAGGGCAAGCGCTGGGCGCTCGAGCCCTTCCTGCCCAACGCCTTCCACATGTTCGGCGAGTGGTTCGGCGTGCCCACGGGGTACCGCGTGAACGAGGACCGCACGCTCACCGCGCAGTACCAGACCGACGAATACCTCGAGACCCTCGAGTACGCGCAGAAGGTCTTCAAGGCCGGCGTCTTCTACCCGGACCTGAACCTCGCCGAGTCCTCCCAGTACTTCTCCAACGGGACGATCGGCGCGGTCGTGTCGGTGGGCCCGCGCGGCGCCTCCGACTACCGCAGCTATAACAAGGACCTGCTGGCCGACATCCTCGTCCCCTTCGCCGCGGACAAGGACCGCACCCCGGTCTACGACATGGGCTACGGGACCGTGGGATTCACACCGCTGAAGAAGACGGACGACGAGAAGAAGATCCGCGAGCTGCTGGACCTCATCAACTACCTCTCTGCGCCCTTCGGGACCGAGGAGTACATGACGGTCAACTGGGGTCGCGAAGGCGAGGAGTACGAGGTCAAGGACGGCAACTACGCCCTCACCGAGGACGGCGAGACCAACGTGCCCGGTCTCCAGAGCGCTCTGGAGATCATGGCCTCGGGCGAGGGCGTCATCTACAACCCCATCGCCGACGACTCCGAGTACATCTATGAGCAGGAGAAGAAGCTGCTCGAGAACGCGGCGCAGTCCCCGATCAAGGGCCTGTACTCCGACACGGCCTCGTCCAAGGGCACGGAGATCGGCACCCGCCTGAACGACGTGCGCGACGACGTCATCCAGGGCCGCAAGACCATCGACGACTTCAAGAAGGCCCTGAAGACCTGGGAGGAGGGCGGCGGCAAGAAGATCCTCGAGGAGTACGCCGAGGTCCTCCCCGCGGACGTCCCGGTCACCAAGGATCCCAAGGCCAAGTGACGGACTGAGGCGGGCCGACGGCCCTCACGGTCGCCCACGCCCGCGCCCCCGCCCGCGCCCGCGCCCGCGCAAGCCCACGCCCACGCCCCCGCCCGCGCAAGCCCAAGCCCACGCCCGCGCCCGCGCCCGCGCAAGCCCAAGCCCGCGCAAGCCCAAGCCCGCGCCCGCCGACGATGACCAGGTTTTCTCACCGGAACGAGCCGTTCCGGTGAGACAACCTGGTCATCGTCGGTCTCACGGCTCCCTCTGGCTCGCCCGTCGGCCACGCCGCGCTCAGGGGAGGCGGGCGGCCGAGGCCTCCATCTCCGCCCGCCAGGACTCGTGCAGCCGCTGCAGGTGCGCGAGCGCCTCGGGGTGCTCGGCCGAGACCTCCCGGGTCTCGTCGAGGCCCGCGAGGTCGTCGGTCGCAGGGCTCAGCTGCATACCGCTGCCGATGTCCGTGTGCTCGACCTGGAGGATGCTCGCCCGCGCCCGGGATTCCGGGTCCACGAACCGCAGCTTCCAGTCGCGCGTGCGCACGGCCCACTGGAAGCCGGTGTCGAAGTGCAGGGAGACGTGCACCGGCGCCTCGGGGTCGCGCAGCGAGTCGCGCAGGTCGATCCCGTCGCACACGCCGTCGGCCGCGAGGGGGACGCCGCTGGCGCCGATGAAGGTCGGCATCAGGTCGAGCGAGCTGACCAGGGACTTCGACACGGATCCCGGTTCGGTCGCGCCGGGCCAGGAGATGATCAGCGGGGTGCGCACGCCGCCCTCGTAGAGCGTGTACTTGCTGCCCTCGAGCGGGGTGTTGCGCCCGTAGTTGCAGTGCGAGCCGCCGTTGTCGGTCATGTAGACCACCAGGGTGTTCTCGCGCTGGCCGGTCTCCTCGAGGTGCGCCATCAGGCGCCCGATCTCGCGGTCCATGATCTCGAGCTGGGCCAGGTAGTAGGCGCGGCCGTTCTCGAGGTTCGGCTCGACCGCCCCGTCGTACCAGTCGAGGTAGTCGTTGGTCTCGGCGTCGAAGTCGGGATGGGAGGGCAGGCCGCGGGCGTCGAGCTCGTGCTGCGGGAGCTGCCAGGTGAAGTTGTGGACCGCGTTGAAGGCGACCATCGCGAAGAAGGGCCCTCGGCCCCGGTCGCGCCGTCGGCCCCCTCCCCGCGGCCATCGCCGGCGAAGTCGATCGCGCGCTGGACAAACTCCTCGGTGAGGTGGCGCTCGCAGTCGACCTCCCAGGTCTGCTCACCCTCGCCCTCCCACATCGGGGAGACGCCGTGGCGCTCGGCGGCCTCGCCGTAGGCCTCCTCGTGCGCACGGGAGTGGTGGAGGTAGTGCAGGCGGCCCATCGAGAGCGCGGCCACGCCGTAGAAGGAGGTGTCGAAGCCGTGGTGTGGCGGGCAGGCGCGATCGCCGGGCCTGTCCTGGCCGTAGTGGATCTTGCCGAAGTAGCCCGTGCGGTACCCGCGCTCCCCCAGCAGCTCGGCGAGCGACGGCACGGCCTGCGGGGGCATCGCGGAGTCCGTGAACCAGTGCGCGCCCCAGCGCTCCTGGTACTGGCCCGCGATGAGGCCCGCGCGCGACGGGCTGCAGATCGGTGCGGTCACGTACGCGTTGTCGTACAGCCGCCCCGACGCCGCGAGGGCGTCGAGGTGCGGGGTGGAGACCTCCGGATCGCTGCCGCGCAGACCCAGATCGCCGTACCCGTGGTCGTCCGAGACGATCAGCAGGATGTTCGGGCGCTGGCGCTGATCGGGGGCGCCACCGGTCGTGCTCGTGTCAGGCATCCGTTCCTCCGTCCGTCATGTGCGCACAACGCGCGCGGTGGTGAGTCGATGGTCGTGCGCTTCGCCGACGCCTCGGCCGGCCGGCGGCCGCTTGGCGGGTCGGTGACCGGGCGCTCAGTCGAAGACCGGGCGCTCAGTCGAAGAACGGGCGCTCGGCGAGGGCGAGCCGGGCGGGGATCGCGTCGAGATCCAGCAGCAGCACCTCGTTGCGGCCCTCGCGCACCCAGGGGGAGGGAACGTACAGCGACTGCTGGGGTCCGACGCTCCAGTACCGGCCCACGCAGTGCCCGTTGACGTAGGCGACGCCGTGGCCGGCGGCGGAGAGGTCCAGGTGCGCGTCGGCGCTGCGCTCGGCCTCGAAGGAGGCGGCGACCAGGACGGGCAGGTCATCGGCGGGCTCGGCCGACGGGGACTGCGTGGTGGGATCCGCCTCGGCGGCGATGCCGGCGAGCTCCTCCCCCATCTCCTCGAGGGGCCAGGGGTCGGCCTCCCAGTCGCCCAGGAAGCGGACGCGGTCCCAGACGCCGCGCAGGATGCCCTTGCGTCCGCCCAGGTAGGGGCCGAAGTTCACGCGGGCGAGGTTCTCCACGAGGATCTCGACGCGCACCGTGCGGTTCCCGCCGCCGGGCAGCAGGCGGTCCACGAGCGGCGCGAGCTCCACGACGGCGGGCTCGCTCTCCCCGACCAGCGACTCGTCGGCCGATCCCCGCGCGCCCACGCCCACGGAGCCGGCGGCGATCCCGTCGACGAACACCCACGCGCGGTCGGCGAGGCCGTAGAGCGTGAGCGGGGCGAGGGTGCGGGTGCCGTCGGCCTGCTCGCGGGCCTCGATCTCGACCTCGCGCGAGTAGCGGACCATGCCGCGCTCGAGCCCGAGGTCCTCGAAGGCGGGCGGCGCGATGTGGACGGGGGCGGTGCGGGTGAAGCGCTCGGCATCGCGCAGCGCCGCCACGCGCTCGATGCGCACCTCGCGCGCGGGCAGGGCGGCCGGCTCCGCCTCGAGGCCGAGCTCCGCCAGCTGCTTCTCGAGCGGCGGGAGGTCGCGGTGGCGGGCGATGACCTCGCGGAAGGCATGGAACTTCTCGGTGAGACGGCCGTCCTCGGCGATCGGCGCGTCATAGTCGTAGCTCGTGGTCGTGGGCTGGAGGCCGCCGTCGTGGTTCGCGCCCGCGGTGAGCCCGAAGTTCGTGCCGCCGAGGGCCATGTAGAAGTTCACGCTCATGCCGTGCGCGAGCATGTCCTCGAGCTCGGAGGCGGCGCTCGCGGCGTCGCGGGAGTGGTGGCTCTCGCCCCAGTGGTCGAACCAGCCGTTCCAGAACTCCATGCACATCAGGGGCTGGTCCGGCAGCTCGCGCCTCGCCATCTCGAGCACGTCCAGGGTGCGGGACCCGAAGTTCACGGTGGGCAGGACGCCCTCGACCGTTCCGGCCGTCAGCCACATGCGCGCGGGGCCGTCGGAGGTCACCAGGAGCTCGTCGATGCCGCGGGCCCGCAGGCCGTCGCGCAGGTGCGCGAGGTAGACCGCGTCGTCGCCGAAGGAGCCGTACTCGTTCTCGACCTGGACCATGACGACGTTGCCGCCGCGGCACGCCTGGCGCTGCGCGATCACGGGGATGAGCTGGTCGAACCAGTCGTCGACCAGGCGCAGATAGGCCGCGTCGCGGGTGCGCAGGCGCACGCCCTGCTCGCGCAGCACCCAGCCGGGGAATCCGCCGTTCTCCCACTCGGCGCAGATGAACGGGCCCGGGCGCACGATCGCATCCAGCCCCTCCTGAGCGGCGATGTCGAGGAAGCGCCCGAGGTCGGCGATGCCCTCGAAGGTGACGGTCTCGGGCGCGGGCTGGTGGACGTTCCAGGCCACGTAGGTCTCCACGGTGTCGCAGCCCATCGCGACCAGACGGCGCAGGCGGTCGCGCCACTGGTCCGGATGCACACGGAAGTAGTGGATCGCGCCGGAGACGATCTGGTGGGGCTCGCCCCCGCGGAGGAATCCCTCGGGGGTGGGCTCGAGCAGGGCAGGCATCGTCGGGAGTCCTCTCGGTGAACCGATCTACAGATGCCAGTCTTCCATGGGGCGGGGAGTCGCGGAGGCGCCTCCGATGGAGGCCGACGCCCCGCGCCCCTCGCCTCAGGCCGCGGTCTCGCGCTCCCCGAGCCACGGGGCGAGGCGGTCCTCGACGCCCAGCCACGGGGCGAGCCCGTCGGCCCGTTCCTCGGGGGTCAGCAGGATGCGGCCGAAGGCGCGGCGCACGCGCTCGGCATCCGCCGCCCCGACGCCGGTGACGACGAGCCGGGTGGTGGGCAGGTCGCGGCCGGCGTCGGCGATCGCACCGATGGAGACCTGGCCGCCCGCGCCGTCCCACTGGCAGATGGTGCCGGGGCGGTCGGGGACCCAGAAGCGGCCGCGGCCGCGCAGCCTGCCGGCCCCGAGCTCCTCGATGTGCTCGAGCAGGCGCTCGGGGTGGAAGGGCCGTTCGGAGCTGAGGTCCAGGGTCCAGGTGCCGTGGGCGGTGGGGCCGCCGTAGGGCTCGACGCGGCGGGGATCGCGGCGCCCCTCGGCGCGGGCGCGGGAATGGCGGCCCAGCAGCAGGGTCTTCGGGTGGAGGGTGTGCATCGAGGCGGAGACCTGCTGCTCGGGCGCCCGCAGGTGCTCGATGAGCTCGCGGGCGGCGCCGTCGGCCCCGTCGAGGACCAGCAGGTCGGCGTACTCGATCTGGGCGGCGAGGGCCTCGCCCACCGCGCGCTCGTCGCCGTCGGCCCACTGCAGGCCGCGCTCGGCCAGGGTGTCGTCCTCGAGGAGGTCGTGCACGGCGGTGCGCATGTCGAGGACGGCGGCGGAGGACCCCAGGTGCCAGCCCTGCCGCCCGGGCAGGATCGTGCGCACGACGACCTCCGGGTCGGCGCTGATCGGCGGGGCGAGCAGCAGACCGTTCCAGCGGCTCTCGGCGGCCAGGCGCGCGAGCAGCGGGATCGCGTCCTCGCGCATGGCGCAGGAGACGCACGGGTGGTCGAGCTCGACGAGGGAATCGTCGATCACGCGCTCCGCGTCGCCGAGCACGCGGCGCAGCGCCCCGTGCTCCGCGTCGACCTCGTAGCGCAGGGCAAGCATGCCGGGCCGCTCGAGCAGCAGGCTCGTGACCAGCACGTCCCGCAGCACCGGGTCGATCGCGGAGATCAGGCTGACGGGCAGGGAACCGGCGTCGGGCAGGGGGCGCAGCGGCCCTCGGGCATCGGGGCCGCCGTTCGCGGCATCGTTCGCGGACATCCGTCGCGACCTCACTTCTTGACGAGAATGATTATCAGTAGTTAGTCTCCTCCATCATGACCCAGCGTTGTCAAGTCACCGGCGCCGAGCCGCGGATGGGACGGAACGTCTCCCACTCCCGCCGCCGCACGCCTCGCCGCTTCAGCCCGAACATCCAGCACAAGAAGTACTTCGCCCCGTCGCTCGGCCGCACCGTGCGCCTCACGCTCTCGGCCAAGGCCATCAAGATCATCGACCGGCGCGGCATCGACGCGGTGGTCCAGGAGCTGCTCGCCCGGGGCGAGAAGGTCTGAGGCCGGCGGGCCGAGGGGCGGCGGGCCGACGGGCCGGCGGGATGCCGACGATGTGACGTGCGAGCACCCCTGACATGGAGCAGAGACCCTCTGGCGTCGTACCCGGCACGGAAGGAACCGGGGCGCGCGATCTCATGCAGGCGGCCCCGCCTCCGCAGGACCGAGTTCCCGCTCCACCCGTCGACCCGTCGACCAGTCGGCCCGTCGGCCCTCGGATCTGACCAGCCCCGCCGAGCGAGCATCTCGTCCATCACCTCTGACGCGACCGTCCTCCGGGGCGGCGCACCCGAACAACATCCCCGCGCAGCCCCAGCGGCCCAGCGCCCATCGATCCACCCACCACGACCCCGCAGGAGGGCACCCATGAGTCGTCGCAACGACGTCCGCCAGACCGTGAAGATGCGTTCCACGGCCGGCACCGGTTTCACCTACATGACCACCAAGAACAGGCGGAACACCCCCGATCGCCTCAGCATGCGCAAGTTCGACCCGCGCGTGCGCGAGGTCGTCGAGTTCCGGGAGGAGCGCTGATGGCCAAGACCTCGAAGATCGCGGCCGACGAGCGTCGGCGCACTGTCGTCGCGAAGTACGCCGAGCGTCGGGCCGCACTCAAGCGGGCGCTCAAGGACCCGGCCGCCTCCCCCGCGGAGCGCGCCGAGGCCCAGCGTGCCCTGCAGGCGCTCCCCCGCGACGCGAGCCCGACGCGCCTGCGCAACCGCGACGCGATCGACGGGCGACCGCGCGGCCATCTGCGCCGCTTCGGCCTCTCCCGCGTCCGCTTCCGGGCCGCCGCCCACCGCGGCGAGCTGCCCGGCATCACAAAGTCCAGCTGGTGAGGTGCGGCCGTCGGCCGATCCGCCGACGACCCGTCCCGCCCATCCCCCTGACACCGCGAAGGAGGCCTTCATGAAGAAGGGCATCCACCCCGACTACCACCACGTCGTGTTCCGCGACGCCGGCGCCGGGCACTCGTTCCTCACCCGCTCGACCGTCACCTCGGACAGGACCGTGCTGTGGGACGACGGCCGCGAGTACCCCGTCATCGACGTGGAGATCTCGTCCGCCTCGCACCCCTTCTACACGGGCAGCGCCCGCGTGGTCGACACCGCCGGACGCGTCGAGAAGTTCCGTCGCCGCTACGGCGCGAAGTCCGCGGGCGCGCAGACCTCGGGCCCGGGATCGTCGAGCGCCGGCACCCCGAGCACCGCCGCATCCACCCAGGAGGCCACCCGATGAAGGTCCGCAACTCCCTGCGCGCGCTGAAGAGCCAGCCGGGATCGCAGGTCGTCCGCCGCCGCGGGCGCACCTTCGTGATCAACAAGAGGAACCCGCGCCTGAAGGCCCGGCAGGGCTGAACGGGAGGGCGGCGCGGCCCGTCTTCGAGCATTTGGGCGGGTCTGCGGACCATTCACACCACTGAATGGTCCGCAAACCCGCTCGAACCCGGGGGCCACCCGTCCGCCGGAGCGGCGGGACGACGGGCCCGGAAAGATGTGAGGGTGGCGAGCCGAGAAGGTCGAGTCTTGGCTCGCCACCGTCACATCTTCGCGTGCGGCGGCGCCACGGCTGCTCAGCTCGTCGGGTGCGGCGCCGCCACGCCTGCTCTGCGCGACGGTCGCTCAGCTCGCCTGCTCGGCGAAGATCGCGGAGAAGCGACCGCCGGTGGCGAGCAGCTCGTCGTAGCGACCGCGCTCGACCACCCGGCCGTCGTCGATCACGAGGATCTCGTCCATCCCCCGCAGGGTCCATGCCCGGTGGGAGACGACGATCGTGATGCGCTCGCCCTTCGAGCGCTGCAGCTCGCGGAAGATGTCCTGCTCGGCCTCGGCGTCGATCGCGCTCGTGGGCTCGTCGAGGATCCAGATCGGTGCGCCGCGCAGGTGGATGCGCGCTAGGGAGATGCGCTGCCACTGCCCGCCGGAGAGGCCCACGCCGCCCTCCCACTGCGACCCGAGCTGCTGGTCGAGACCGTTCTTGAAACCGCGCACCATGCTCGCTGCATTGGCCGCCTCGAGCGCGGCCCACATCTCCTCGTCGCTGACGTCGGTGCGCGGAGTGCCCAGCTGCAGGGACTCGCGCACCGTGAGCTCATAGCGCCCGAACTCCTGGGTGAGGATGCCGAAATAGCCCACCCACTCCTGGAAGGACATGTTGTCCCGGGTGCGGCCGTCGATCGCGATGCGCCCCTCCTGCGGCTCGAGCGTGCCGACGATCGCGTTGACCGAGGTCGTCTTGCCCGCGCCGTTGACGCCGACCAGCGCGACCACGGATCCCTTCTCGATGCGCAGGTCCAGTTGCTCGAGCGAGGGCTCGTCCTTGCCGTCGTACGTATGCGAGACACCCTCGACCTCCAGGACGGCGGCGTCGTCGGCGATGGCAGGCAGCAGACTTTCGCGCCGCAGCGCGAGGAGCTTCTCGTAGCGCCCGAACGGAGCGCTGCCCTCGACGACGTATCCGAGTGCTCCGCCCAATGAACCGACGGCGTTCATCGCGGCCATCACCCCGTACACACCGCCTGCCGCGGCGGGTCCGTAGTGGACGCCGACCACGAGCGAAGCCAGCGCACCCGCGAGCAGCACGGAGGTGGCGAGGCCGGAGGCCAGTCGCCAGCCCAGCTGCGGCGGGTACGTCTTGGCCTTGCGCGCGGTGATGTCGCGGACGGTGCGCGCGACCATCGCGGAGATCTGTCCGCTGGCCCCGAGCGAGGTGAGCTCGACGGCGGGTGCGGTGGTCACCAGGTGCTGGTGGAGGTATCGGGAGCGCCAGTAGAGCTTGCCGACGTCGTCCCACATCTGCGAGTCGATCCGGGCCACGCGCTGCGAGGCGATGAGCATCGGCACCAGGGAGACCAGCACGAGCAGCGCCGCGAGAGGGCTCATGAGCAGCAGCGTGAAGAACACGCCGATGACCGACAGCGCGGACTGCAGGACGTTGAGCACGAAGGGGAACACCGCCGGCAGCTCGTCCTCCGCGGCCTTGTTGCCGGCCTCGATGTCCGCAGCGACGGCAGGGTCGGCGATGATGCGCGGCGGAAGGGTCGCGAGAGTCGCTGCGACCTCCTGCTTCGTGTGCAGACCGATGAGATCGACGCACCGCCAGCGCAGGATGCTCGAGATCTCCTGGACCGGGCTGGCGAACGCGATCAGCAGGACGAGCCCGCCGAAAGGAGCGGCGACGTCAGTGAAGCTGTCCGCTGTGGTGAGCGCCGCGACGAAGCCTGCCATCAGCACGACCTGGGCCGACGGCACCGCGGCGACGAGCAGGCCGAGCAGCGCCGTGAGCAGCAGCTTCCCCGGCGCCGTCGCCCATGCTTGGCGCACGCTCCAGACCCCGACCCCGAAGACCCCCATGCGTGGAGCGTTCCACGGCGGGCCGGCGGATGAGGAGCGAATAACAGAATCTGGAGGTCAGCGGGACGGAGTCGGGCGCGATATCGGTGCCGCCGGCCGAGGGCGACGGGCCCGAAGAGGGCGGCGCGGCCGGCGGGGGAATCGCGGCCCACCGACGGAGGCGGCGCGGCCCGCTGGGGCGGCGCAGCCCGCTGGGGCGGCGCGGCCCAGATCCGGTTGTTCGGGCGGGTCTGCGGACCATTCACACCACTGAATGGTCCGCAAACCCGCCCAAACCCGGGGGCCGCCCGTCCGCCGGAGCGGCGGGACGACGGGCCCGGAAAGATGTGAGGGTGGCGAGCCAAGAGTGGACTCTCTTGGCTCGCCACCCTCACATCTTTGGGTGCAGCGGCGCCGTGGCGGCGCCACGGCGGCGCCACGGCGGCGCCGCGCGGAAGGCGCCGGGCGTCAGCCCTTGACGGAGCCCTCGGTGAGGCCGCCGCGCCAGAAGCGCTGCAGCACGATGATGAGGATCGCCAGCGGGATCACCGAGAGCAGCGCGCCGCCCACGGTGAGCTGGTAGAACTCCGGCAGACGATCGGTCTGGGCCCGCCAGTTGTTCAGGCCCAGGGTGATCGGGTAGAGCTTCTCGTCGGCCAGCATCACCAGCGGCAGGAAGTAGTTGTTCCAGATCGCGACGAACTGGAACAGCAGGATGGTCACGATCGCCGGCACCAGCTGGCGCAGCACGATGGTGTGGAAGATCCGCATCTCGCTCGCACCGTCCATGCGGGCGGCCTCGAGGACCTCGTCGGGGATCGCCGCGCTCGCGTAGATGCGGGCGAGGAACAGGCCGAAGGGGCTCAGCAGCGAGGGGATCAGCACCGACCAGTAGGTGTTGGTGAGCCCGATCTTGCTGAACACGAGGAACAGCGGCAGCGCAGTCGCGGTGCCGGGCACCAGCACGCCGCCCAGCACGAACGCGAAGATCGCGTTGCGGCCGGGGAACTCGAACTTGGCCAGGGCGTACCCGGCGGCCACGGCGAAGTAGCAGGCGAAGACCGCGCCCACCCCGGAGTAGAGCAGCGAGTTGAGCGCCCAGCGCGGGAAGGCTCCCCCGTTGGCGGTGAGCACATCGCCCAGGTTCGAGAACAGCTGGAAGGTGTTGCCGAGCCAGAAGCCGTTGGTGCCGAAGAGGTCCTCGGTGGACTTCGTGGCGTTGACGATCACCCAGTACACGGGCACCAGGAAGTACAGCGCGACGATCACCAGGATCGCGGTGACGATGATGGTGGTGGTCGGCTTGGTGCCGGCGGTGCGGGAGTCCTGCCCGCCCTTGCCGGCCTTCGCGCGCTTCGTGGTCGCGCCCGTCGCAGTCGTGCTCGGGTTCGAGTGCGCGGACGGGTCCTGCGTCTGCGTCGAGGTGCTCATGACTTCCTCCCCAGACGGTTGGAGATGCCCAGCGCGGCGGCCGAGAGGATGAACGCGGCGAGCGCGATGATGACCGCCTCCGCCGAGGCCATGCCCAGGTCGTTGTACTGGAACGCGTAGGCGTAGGCGGACAGGTTCGGGGTGTACTCGGAGTTGATGCCGGAGCTCATCGAGGAGAGCACCTGCGGCTCGGCGAACAGCTGCAGCGTGCCGATGATCGAGAAGATGATCGTGAGCATCAGCGCCGGGCGGATCAGGGGCAGCTGGATGGAGGTGACCACGCGCAGCGGCCCGGCCCCGTCGATCTTCGCGGCCTCGTAGAGGTCAGCGGGGATCGCCTTCAGCTGGGCGATGATGATGAGCATGTTGTAGCCCGTATAGGTCCAGGTCACGATGTTCGCGATCGACCACAGCACCATGTTCGGACCCAGGAAGTCGACGTCGATGCCGACCCAGCCCAGCGCGTCCACGATCGGGCTGAGGCCCGGGACGTACAGGAAGGACCACAGGATCGTCGCGATCACGCCGGGGATGCCGTAGGGCAGGAAGAAGGCGGCGCGGAACAGGCCCGGCCACTTCGCGCTCGCACTCTCCAGGAGCAGCGCGAGGATCGTGGAGGCCACGATCATGACGGTCACCTGCACGACGCCGAACAGCAGCATCCGCAGGATCGCGTCGGTGAAGTTCTGGTTGGTCAGCGCCGCGAGGTAGTTCTCCAGGCCTGCGAAGCGGCTGACGGCGCCGTCCTCGCCGACCAGGCCCGTGCGCTGCACGGTCATGAAGGACTGCACGATCGCGATGATGATCGGCAGCACCATGGTGAACAGGAACAGCAGCAGGAAGGGCGCCATCAGCACCCAGGGAGCGCTCTTGCTTCTCATTTGGCGATCTCCACCTTCAGGCCGATCTTGCGCATGATCTCGGCGATGTCCTCCTGGGCCTGCGGCAGCATCTTGGTGAAGGTGCTGGCGCCGCCGACGACGTCGAGCATGCCGTCGCCGAGGCGGTCGATGATGCGCTGCATGAGCGGCGCCCAGGTCCAGTCCAGGTTCTGACCCTTGGCCATCGGCTCGATGACGTCGACGTTGTAGCTCTGTCCGGAGAAGAACTCACTGGGCTTCTCGCGGGTCTTGCCGATGTAGTCGGCGGCCGGGGACCAGCCGATGCCCGAGTTCTTGATCATCGCGTCGATGCCGTCGGGATCGGTGCACATCCAGCGCAGGAACTCGAGCGCCTCGGCCGGGTGCTCGCTCGTGGACAGGACCGCGGCCGACGAGCCGCCGAGCCCTCCGGACGCGTACCCGTCGTCCCAGCGGGGCATGTCGGCCACGGCCCACTTGCCCTTGCCGCCGGGGACGGTCTCGATGAGGGCGTCGCCCCACGACCCGCCGACGTACGAGAGCACGTCGCCCGAGCCGGCCGCGGCGTACCACGGGGTCGAGAAGGGGCCGTAGCCCGTGGAGACGAGCTTGTCCTTGAAGATGCCGTCCCAGAAGTCGGCCATCTCCATGGTGGGGTCGTCGGCCATGTTCAGCACCCAGGTGTCGTCCTGGGGCTCGAACCAGACGGAGCCCTTCTGCATGGCCCACATCGGCAGCACGGAGCCGTCGCCCGGGTCGAGCGTCATGATCGTCTTGCCCGCCTTGGAGACCTCCTCGGCCGCCGTGCGGAACTCGTCCCAGGTCTTCGGCGGGGTCAGTCCCAGCTCTCCCTCGAAGACGTCCTTGTTGAAGAACATCGCGCCGGGGCCGGTGTCCTGCGGGACGGCCCAGAGCGAGTCGCCGACCTTGATCTGCGCGAAGGCTCCGGGGTCGAAGGCCTTCTCGTCGTCGGCGAAGCCGTAGCGCGAGAGGTCCGTGAGCGCGCCGGCGAGGGCGAACTCGGGGACGCTGCGCAGCTCGACCTGGGCGATGTCCGGGCCTCCGCCCGCGGCGACGGCACTGAGGATCTTTGCGTAGCCGCCGGCGTTGCCGCCCGGGATCCAGGTGGCGTTGACGGTGATGCGGTCCTGGGAGGCGTTGAACTTGTCGGCGACCTTCTGGAGGTCCTTCAGCCAGGCCCAGTAGGTCAGGGTGACGGGCCCGTCCGACGGCGGGATGACCGCTTCCGCGTTCACCTTCCCGGCACCGGTGGGGGCGCATGCCGCGAGGCCCGCGGCGAGGGCTGCAGCGCCCCCGGCGAGGGCCGTGCGGCGTGGCACGAGCGGTCTCATGGGTACTCCTCTTCCTTGCGAAGTCGAGGCCCACATTAGCGTTCGGCGACTATTTCCGGGGCGCCGCGCGGGCCTCGGAGTTCCGCATCGGCGGCGCGCAGAGGTTCCGCAGGTCCGCGACCTCGTGATCGTTCACGGCGGGGTGTCGTGATTCACACCTCGAGCGGTGCCTCCGCGGGCCCGACGAGCGGCGGGCCGTCGGCCTCACCCGATGCCGAGCACGCCGGCGGCGGTCCCCAGATTCCGCAGCAGCAGGAGCACGCCGATGATCCCGACCACCCACGAGAGGGTCTCGGCGGCACTGCGGATCGCCCAGTCGTGCAGGCGCTGGAGCAGACGGTCGGCGCGGGCCCCGGCGAGCGCCCGCACCCCCGCGAGCACGAGCCCGGGCAGGATCATCACCGCGCACTAGCCGACCAGCACCAGCGCGCCGCGCGCGAACCCGATCCCCATCTGCCCGATGATCCCCATCGCCGCGAGGTACGGGAGCATCGACGCCGCCTCGATGCTGCCGGCGAGCAGGGCGAGGCCGACGAGGGCCCGCGGCTTCCCGGCCGCCTCCCGCACGCGCTCGGACCAGCGTCGCGCGGAGGCCTCGGGGTCCCCTCCGCGCTTGCGGATCGCCTTCGGGTCGAGACGGAAGGACCAGGCGAGCAGCCCGGCGCCGATCGCCGCCAGGGCGACAGCGGCAGCGGGCGTCTCGAGCAGTCCCTGGGCGGACTGCATGAGCGGCAGCAGCCCGGCCAGCAGGACCAGTCCGAACGCGAGGTAGAAACCCCCGATGACCAGGAGGTACAGCACGGTGCGGGCTGCCACGCGGCGCGCGCCGCCCTGTCCGAGGACGAGCAGCATCACGGGGATCACGAGGGTCCCCACGGAGGTCGAGTCGACGAGGGCGAGCACCACCAGTCCGAGCGGACCCGTGGCGTGGGTCAGGGCTTCCATGGGTTCCAGGCTTCCGGGCCGCACGGTCCGAGGGCGTCATCCCTTGGTGCTGGAACCCTCGATCACCGGTGCCGGCCCGCTTTCCGCCGTCTAGCCTCGGGAGCATGGATTCCGGGCCCGAGCGCGCACCGCGGCTGCCGCGCCGCGACCTGCTCGTCGCGGCGATCTACCTGGCTGTCGTGGTGTCCCTCGGCGGCATCGGCAGCGCCGGGGTCAGCACGCAGGGTCTGCTGGAGCAGGGGCCGCTGTGGCCCGGCACCGTATCGATCGCGCTGCTGCTGCCCGCGGCACTGGCGACGGCGCTGCGGCACCGAGCGCCGGCGGTGACGCTGGTGGTGACGGGCGTCCTCTCGTGCGCGGAGGTGCTGGGCGGGTCCACGATCGGCGGCTATGTGCTGCTGTTCGAGGCGCTGTGGTCGCCGGTCGCCTACGGGTCCCGGCGCCTGGCGCGCGTGACGAGCGGCGCGGGGGTCGCGATCTCGATCGCGATGCTCGCGGTGGCATCCACCTGGCCGCAGCCGGGCCCGTCGATCGTCGTGGGGCTGCTGCTGATCGTCGTGGTCGTCGGAACTCCCCTGGCCTGGGGCTGGGAGGTGCGGCACCTGCACCTGGCGCGGGCGACGGCGGAGCGTCTCGCCTCGGCCGAGCAGGAGCTCGCCGCGGAGCGGGCGGAGCGTGCCGTGGAGACGGAGCGGCGCCGGCTGGCCCAGGATCTGCACGATGTGCTGTCCGGGCATCTCAGCGCGGTCGCGCTGCACGCGGGGCTCGCGGCGCAGCTGCCCTCAGCAGACGCCCGCGAGCGGTCCCTTGCCACTGCCCGGGAGTCGGCGCAGGCGGCGCTGCGGGATCTGCGCTCGGTGATCACCATGCTCACCGACGAGGGCGCGGCCGAGCCGGAGGTGACGCTCAGTTGGGACGCGCTCGCGGCGCGGCTCGATACGGACGCGCACACAGCGGTCACCGCCGACGGGGCCGACGGGGCCGACGGGGCCGACGGGGCCGACGGGGCCGACGGGGCCGACGGGGCCGACGGGGCCGACGGGGCCGACGGGGCCGACGGGGCCGACGGGGCCGACGGGGCCGACGGGGCCGACGGGGCCGACGGGGCCGACGGGGCCGACGGGGCCGACGGGGCCGACGGGGCCGACGGGGCCGACGGGGCCGACGGGGCCGACGGGGCCGACGGGGCCGACGGGGCCGACGGGGCCGACGGGGCCGACGGGGCCGACGGGGCCGACGGGGCCGACGGGGCCGACGGGGCCGACGGGGCCGACGGGGCCGACGGGGCCGACGGGGCCGACGGGGCCGACGGGGCCGACGGGGCCGACGGGGCCGACGGGGCCGACGGGGCCGACGGGGCCGACGGGGCCGACGGGGCCGACGGGGCCGACGGGGCCGACGGGGCCGACGGGGCCGACGGGGCCGACGGGGCCGACGGGGCCGACGGGGCCGACGGGGCCGACGGGGCCGACGGGGCCGACGGGGCCGACGGGGCCGACGGGGCCGACGGGGCCGACGGGGCCGACGGGGCCGACGGGGCCGACGGGGCCGACGGGGCCGACGGGGCCGACGGGGCCGACGGGGCCGACGGGGCCGACGGGGCCGACGGGGCCGACGACGGCAGTCTGGTGCAGGTCGATCCGCTGGTCGAGGATCCGGCGCACGTGGACCCGACGCTGCGGGCGGCGCTGCTGCGGATCGGCGCAGAAGCCGTCGCGAACGCCCTCGCCCACGGCCGGGCGCCGCGCCGGCTGCATGTCGTCGCGGACGCCGACGCAGTCCGCCTGATCTGCACCAACGCGTTCGTCCCCGGCCATGTCCGCGCCGACGATTCCCCCGGGCTCGGTCTCACGACGATGCGCTCGCGCGCCCTCGCCGTCGGCGGATCCCTCAGTGCCGGACCCGATGCCGCCGACCCGAGGACCTGGCGCGTCGAGGTCCGGGCTCCGATACGGGTCCACTCCCCGCTCACGACGGAGGTCTCCTGATGCCCGACGCCCCCACCTCATCCGTCGCCCGCGAGGAGCCGGGGACCCCGATCCGCGTGCTCGTGGCCGACGACCATCCGGCGGTGCGCGCGGGGCTCGTCGCCCTGCTGGAGGCCGATCCGAGCACCGAGGTCGTCGCCCAGGCGGCCGACGGCGACGCCGCCGTGCGGCACGCACGGGCTCAGCGCCCGGACGTGGCGCTGACCGACGTGCGCATGCCCGGGGCGACCGGCATCGAGATCACGCCGGCGCTGCGCGAGGCCGGCGCGCGCGTGCTCGTGATCTCCGCCTTCGACCTCGACTCCTACGTGCTGGGCGCGCTCGCGGCCGGCGCCGACGGGTACCTCGTGAAGACGGAGGAACCGCGCAGGATCCTCGAGGCCGTGCACGCCGTGGCCAGCGGCGACGCAGTGCTCTCGCCCGCCGCGACCCGGGCAGTGGTCGAAGCGCTGCGGACCGGGACGCCCGAGGAAGCCCGGACTCCGGGCGAGCCCGCGCCGGGGCCCGCTCCGGCACCGGGCACCGAGCTCACGCGGCGCGAGGAGGAGGTGCTGCGGCTGCTCGCCGAGGGGAGGTCGAACCAGCAGATCGCGCGTGAGCTCGTGGTCGAGGTGACCACCGTGAAGACCCACATCACGCATGTGCTCGGCAAGCTGCAGGTCGAGTCACGGGTGCAGGCCGCCCTGTGGTGGCACCGTCATCGGGGCTGACGTCGAGCGCCGCCATTGCCTGCCCCCCGCTCACCAGGAGACGAGATGATGGGTACATGACGTTGACCCTCGGAACGGTGCTCGAGAGCGCGGGCATCGACCCTCTGACCGTCCTCGTGATCCGTCATGCGTACGTCCGCGACCGCTCCGGGGCGTATCCCGGGATCAACGCCGCGTCGTCGGCAGACGACATCATGGAATACACGCGGCGCCAGGAGACCGGCCCCCGCAAGTTCCCCGTAACGCCGCCGCGCACATGGGTCGTCTTCCTACCTGAGGGCGGCGACAGGGCACGCCTGTGGTCAGTGGTCCATAACAACGGAGAAACCTCGAACAACGGTATCCACCGCTGGTACGACCTCGAACACACCGAGCAGATGGCCGATATGCGAGAAAGACTCGTGCTCCGCTGGAGGTCACCCCGCACATGGTGGCTTACCGGAAGGACCGCGGCCCGGTACACCATCACCGAAATCGCCGACTCCACGCCCGACCCTTTCCCCGGATTCGATCGGATCAGCTTGGACTACTCGAGGCTGCAGGAAGTGATGCGCGAGCATCGCTTCGCTACCTGGCGTACTGCTCTCTCCTCGGCCCTCGGCATCTACGTCATCACTGACATGCGCGACGGGAAGCAGTACGTCGGAAAGGCCGACGGTGCCGAGAGTATCCATCAACGCTGGGCGGCCTACGCTGCAAATGGTCACGGCGGCAACGTCGAGCTGCGCTCTCGTGACCCCTTGTCCTTCAGATTTTCTCTCTTGAGGGTCTTCGACCCGTCGACGCCACACAGCCAGATCGATGCAGCTGAACGACATTTCAAACACGTCCTCGGAACGTGCGATCACGGTCTGAACCGCAACTGATCTCAGACAGCGACTCGACGAATCATGGACCGGCAAGAAAGATCGCGGCCCGCGAAGTGGGTTCGGCGTTCTACGAGCTGCGTCAGCGGCCTGCCCCCTACGATCTCGAGCGAGAGCTTTCTCTACGGTGTCGCTGGGTGAGGTCTCAAGCCCGCTTATGCGTTGAGCCCTCACCCAGCGACACTGAACGCGAAGATGTGAGGCCGCTCGCCGAGGGGAAGTCGAACCAGCAGATCGCGCGTGAGCTCGTGCTCGATCCGCGAGGACGCCCGGGCGGGCACTGCTACGCGCAGCGCACCGACTCAGGCGCCTGGCCGCACTGCACCACGGAGTGCAGGATCAGCGCGGACAGGCAGGGCTCGGCGCCCCACACCGACTGATGCCGGCTGGCGTCCCGCTGCACGCTTCTCCCCGCGGTCACTGACCGGTGCCCGCCCCGGAGCCGCCCCCGGACCCGCTCCCGGAGCCGGAGCCCGATCCGCTCCCGGATCCCGAGCCGCCGCTCGAGCCCGACCCGCTGCCGGAGCCCGAGTCGCCGGAGCCGCTCGATCCGCTGCCGCTCCCGCTGCTCGACCCGTCGCCCGAGGAGCTGTCCCCGGAACCGGTCCCCGATCCGGACCCGCTGCCGGAGCCCGAATCGGTGTCCGAGCCGCTGCTCGAGGAGTCGCCGCCGAACGGGTTCCATCCCTTCGTGTCGCCGGAGCCGTCTGTGTCGGTTCCGGTGCTGTCGCCGTCATCCGTGCCGTCGGTGGTCGAGGAATCCCCGTCGTCCGTCGAGCCGTCGGTCGAGCGGGAGTCGTCGCCGGTGGACGACCCATCGCGCGAGGACACGTGCTCGGTGCCGGTCACGCTGCGCTGGATCTGGCCGGTGCCGGGCGAGAGCTCCGCACCCATGACGCGCTGGATGCCGAACACCGCGACGATGCCGATCACCGCGATCGCGAGCGCCATGCCGATGATCCTCATCAGGCGTCGGCGCGACGGGGCACCGGTCATCGCGTCGTCGGCCGATGCGCCGGAGAGCGTCCCGTCGGCCGATCCCCCGGCGCCGACGCGACCCTCGGCCGCCTGCTCGGTCCTCCCCGTGCGCGAGACGGAGCGGGAGCTCGAGACGGAGCGGGAGGACGAGCGCGAGGCGGACGGGGAACCGGTCCCCCGGTCCCCGCGGCTGCCGCCGCGTCCACCGCTGCCGGGAAGGATCCCGTTCTCCTGGACCTCGCGCAGCTTGCGACGGCTCGTGTTCACGGAGTCCGTGTAGAAGGCGAGGACCGCGGCGGAGACCACCGAGGTCAGCGCGGCACCCACCACGGTGCCGGCCACACCGAGCTGGCCGCCGATCACGGAGGCGGCGGCCGCCGCCGCACCGCTCCCGATGAGACCCGATGGGGACAGCTTCTTGACCTGCGACTCCGTGCGCTCCCCCGCGGAGGAGCGGGGAGCGCCGCCGCCGCGGTCGCCTCGCCGGTCCGCGGGGAGAGAGCCGTCATGGCCACGAGAGGAAGGGGCCTGCGCGTGGGCCGAGGGCGGCGCAGGATCGTGGTGAGCAGATGTCATGGGCTGATGCTCGCCCCGCTGCTTCGGGGGTTCCTGGGAGCCTGGCTCGAAGAAAGCTGGGACCGATCCCGATACCCCGGTGACCAGGCGTATCGCGAATCATGAAGCGCCTCACAGACGCCCTGCGAGCGCTCCGATTACGATCGGGCCAGCCGCATGGGCCGGAACGACCCGTGCATCGGGAAGGAGGCGGGCGATGACCTGGATCGTGGACGTCGTGGCCGTCATCATCCTGCTGGGCGCGCTCGCCTCCGGGCTGCGCTCGGGCTTCGCTGCCACCCTCGGCGCACTGCTGGGCCTCGTCGCCGGTGCCGTCGCGGCGGTCTGGGCGCTCCCCTGGGTCTCCGGCGCGGTCGATCCCCCGTGGCGCACCGCCGCCGTGATCGGCGCCCTGTGCGTGCTGCTGGTGGTCGGATGCGCGATCGGCTCGAGCATCGGCGCGGTGATCCGTCGCGGTGCCGACCGCATCCACCTGCGCGTGCTCGAACGACTCCTCGGCGGGGTGCTCGGGCTCGTGCTCGGCGTGGCCATCGTGACCTTCGGCGGCGCCGGGCTGGTCTCCGCGGGCATTCCCGGCGTCTCCAGCACCGTCGCGTCCTCGCAGGTCCTCCGGCAGCTCGACCGGGCCACGCCGGCGCCGGTCGACGACGCGGTCGCCCAGCTGCGCTCGCAGGTCGTCGGCGCCCTGCCGATGCCCACGATCCAGACCCCTCCCGCGGGACTGGACTCCGCCGAGGCGTCGACGTCGGCCCCCGTCGACCTCGACGACGCGGACCTCGCCCGCGCCGCGCAGTCGGTCGCGCGCATCTCAGGGCCGACGAACGGCTGCGGCACGATCTCCACAGGTTCCGGCTTCGTGGTCGCGCCCGACCGCATCGTCACCAACGCCCACGTCGTCGCCGGCGTGGACCATCCGCTGATCGACCTGCCCGGCGAGAGCGCGAAGGAGGGCCGCGTGGTCCACTTCGACGTCGAGAACGACCTCGCCGTCATCGCGGCCGACGTCGACGCGGAGCCGCTGAAGCTCGTGGACACCCTGGACGACGGCGCGTCGGCCGTGATCCAGGGCTATCCGCACGGCGGGCCGTTCCGCTCGACGTCCGCGGCCGTGCGCGCCTCGGGCACCGCCGAGGTGCACGACGCCCACGGCGAGGGCGCCGTGGACCGGGACGTCTACGTGCTGGACGCGCAGGTCGAGCCGGGGAACTCGGGCGGCCCGCTGCTCGACTCCGACGGCGGCGTGGCCGGCGTGGTCTTCGCGCGCGGCGAGTCCGACGACGGCGTCGCCTACGCGATGACCAACGCCGAGCTGCTGCCCGTCATCGCGCAGCTCGACACCGAGACGCAGGCCGTGTCGACGGGCACGTGCACGGCGTGAGCGACGGGGGCGGCGCTCACGCCGCGACCGGAGGCGACCTCGACCCGGCGCTGCGAGACTGGCTCGTGCCGATCTTCGGTGAGGTGGCGCTCGTGCGTCCGCTGGTCGGAGGGATCACCGGTCAGATGCTCCAGCTGCGGCGCGCCGACGGCGGCGGTGACCTCGTGGTGCGCCGCTGGCGCGGCGTGGGCGCTGAGGAGCAGGACCGTGTGCGGCGCGAGGTCGAGGGCCTCGGGGCGCTGGCCGTCTCCGGGCTTCCGATCCCGCGCCTGCTCGCCGCGGACCCCGACGGGTCGTCGTCCTCCCTGCCGTCGACCGTCACCACCTTCCTGCCGGGCCGCGTGGAGCTCGATCCGCCGGACCTGCGGGAGTGGGTGCGGCGCCTGGCCGAGATGCTCGTGCGGATCCACGCCGCCGCGCCGCCGGCGCTCGAACCCTGCGAGTACCTGCCCTACGAGCAGCATCCCTGGCTGGACGCCCTCGGCGACTCGGGCCTCGCCGCCGCGGCCCACGCGCTCGCCTCGCAGCCCTCGGACCCCTCGGCGCGCGTCCTCACCCACGGCGACTACCAGCACTTCAACGTGCTCTGGGAGGACCGGGAGCATCCGCGGATCCGTGCGGTCGTCGACTGGCCGACGGCCGGTCTCGCCGATCGCGGCTTCGACGTGGGGCACTGCCGGCTGAACCTCGCCGTGCTCTTCTCGGCCGACGCCGCCGCGTGGTTCCTCGAGGACTACGAGAAGCTCGCCGGAGTGCGCGTCGACCCGGCACGGGACATGGAGCAGCTCCTGGGGTTCAGCGATCAGTGGCAGCAGTTCATCCCGCTCCAGGTCGCGGGGCGCCAGGTGGTGGACGGACCTGGAATGTCCCGGCGCGTGCGGGAGGCGATCGGGCGCACGCTGGACCGGGCGGGCTGAGGACGAAGCCCGCACCGGCTCCCCTTCGCCGCTCCCCCTCCGGCGCGATCGGGTGGATCCGTCCCGACTATCCTGCGGGCATGTTCCAGAGAATTGCCGTCGCCGTCCGGCGCGCGCCGACCCAGAGAACGGGGCGTCGGCCGTGAGCGAGCCCCGACATACCGGCGAGGGTGGGCCGCTCCACGCGCATCCGGGCATCACCGCCGGGCGCGATGCGCAGGGCCCGTACCTCGACATCCACGGCGCCCGCCACCGCCTCAGCGCGCCCCAGGCCGCGCAGATCCGCGCCGCGCTCGAGGAGTCGGCGGGGGACCCGGCTCCCCCGGTGCCCCCGCGGCCCGCCCCGACTCCCGTCCCGGCTCCGCCGACCCCCGTTCCGACACCCGCGGAGATGCCCGCGTCGAGGCCGGCGGCTCCGAACCGCGCTCGTCCCCGACCCGGCGGTCCCTTCGTCCCGCCGGGCGGCGGAGAGGAGGACTTCGACCTGCTGCCCGATGCGCGCCGCTGGGCCGAGGACCTGGGCGTCGCCGACGATCGCATCCGCGCGATCCTCGAGGATCCCGCCGAGGAGTGGACGGCGTTCTCGCGCACGGGCGAGGCCAGCGTCGTGACCGACGGCGAGATCGCCGTGGTGGTCTCGCTCGACGGGAAGGTCGTGCTCTCGGTGGCCCGCTACGAGCGGGCGGTCTCCTCGCGGCCCCGCGAGCAGGCGATCCCACGCGGGCACGGGGGCGTCGGCAACCGCTACCCGACGACCCTGAAGGACCTGATGTCCCTGCTCGCCGAGCGCGGATGCACCGTCGATTCGTCCGGGCGGCACACGCACGTCGAGCTCGACGGGCGCACGTTCACGATGCCGAAGACGCCCTCGGACCACCGGTCGCTGCTGAACACGATCAAGGGCATCGAGAGGGAGCTCGGGATTTCGCTCGAGAGGTGAGCGCCCGGCCGTCGCGCGGGGGCGGATGCGCGCGAGTCGTCGCACGCGAGCCGCTGCGTGGGGCCCTCGCGCGGGAGCCGTCGCGCGAGGGCCGTGGGCTCCGACGCCGGTCAGGCTCCCGCGCGCAGGGACGCGGCCGCCTCCGGCCCGGTGGCGAGGCCGAGGCGCGGGGCGACCTCCGTGGCCAGCAGCTCGAGGCTGCGCAGGGTCATCCCGTGGGGCGCGGCGATCGAGTGCACCTGGAACGAGATGTCGGTCGCGGCGGGCAGCGTCTCATCGGCCGCGAGCGTCTCGCAGACCTCATCGACCGTCCCCACGTGCGTGTCGGTGACGGCCACGAGCTCCTCGATGCTCGCCCCGGCGGCGTCGAATCCGCTCTGTCCCGCGGCGAGCGCGCGCAGCCCGGGCTCGGCGAGCGCGAGGGCGCGCTCGCGGTCCTCGGGGTCGACGACGAGCGCGGTGCGCGAGGCGAGGACCCGCGGGAGCGCGCCCTCGGGCAGTGCGCTGCGGTAGGCCTCGATGATGGGCAGCTGGAGTTCGTGGAGCGGCTGGTCGAGGGCGTCCTCGGGGCGCACCTGGGTGCGCGAGAGCATCAGGGCGTCGCCGGCCTCACCGGCGCGTCGGCCGCCGTCGGTCGAGAACGTCGCCTGCCAGATGCGCCGGCCGAGGTCCCCGGCCGGCGGGTAGATCCGGGACTCGGTGCCGCGGACCCCGCGCCCGGCGAGCGCGTCGCGCAGCACGCCCAGGTGCTCGGCGAAGACCTCCCTGCGCCGGCCCGGATCCTGCCCGAAGGCGGGGAACGAGGAGGGCGTGCCGCCGGCGGCGATCCCGAGCTGCACCCGCCCGCCGCTCAGGGCGTCGAGCACGGAGGCGTCCTCGGCGGCGCGCAGCGGGTCGTCGATCGGAAGGGTGAGCACCCCGGTGGCCAGTGCGATCCGGCTCGTACGCTGGGCCGCGGCGGCGAGCAGCACGAAGGGCGAGGGCAGACCGCCCTCGTGCTCGCCGAAGTGGTGCTGGGCGACCCACGCGGAGGCGAAGCCGAGCTCGTCGGCCCGCGCGATCTGCTCGAGCGCGAAGCGGTAGCGATCGGCGGGGCTCGCGTCCTCGAGGAGCCGGGTGAACAGTCCCAAACGGGGTCGGGTCATGGTGCGGGGTCTCCTCTGGTGCCGGGGAAGGATCTGGCTGCGTCCGGTCCGGCCCGACCGGGCCGAGCCGAGCAGGGGCCTTCCGAGCATCTCACCAGCGGCGGGTCCGCCGGGCCCGACGTCGGTCGTGCACCTCAGAGCGCGCGGTGGGTCCAGCCTCCCGCGCGGATCGTCCCCAGCACCTCCATGTCCCGCAGCATGGCCGACGGCGCGGTGAGCGGGTCCTCGGCCGTGAGCACCAGGTCGGCCGTGTCCCCGACGCCGATCGTGCGGCGTCCGTCGGTCGATGCGCTCCAGGCGATCTCCACCGGGATCCGCTGCTCGGGATGCCAGGCCTCGCGGCCGTCGCGCTCGCGCGTCACCGCGGCCGCCATCGAGATCCAGGGATCGAGCGGGGCGACGGGGGCGTCGGACCCCAGACGGAGCCGCGCTCCCGCCCGCGCGAGCGAGCCGAAGGCGAAGGCGCGCCCCGTGCGGCCGTGCCAGTGGCGGTCGGCGACGTCGCGGTCGTCCATCGCATGCTCGGGCTGGATGCTCGCCTCGACGCCCAGCGCCGCGAAGCGGGGCAGGTCCTCCTCCCCCACGAGCTGCGCATGCTCGATGCTCCCCCCCGCCCCGATCTCCTCGAAGATGTCGAGTGCGAGCGTCACCGCGCGGTCGCCGATCGCGTGCAGCGCGGGGACGAGCCCGCCGTCGTGCGCGCGGCGCGTGAGGGCGAGCGCCTCCTCGGGCGACAGCGCGCGCAGCCCGTGGTCCGCATGGTCGGCGTGGTCTGCGCGGTCAGGGTGACCGTCGGCGTCGGCGTCGGCGTCGGCGTCGGCGTCGTAGGCATCCTCGACCCACGCCGTACGCGTGCCGAGCGATCCGTCCAGGACCAGCTTGAAGGGGCCCACGCTGAGCAGTCCCCCGGTGTCCTCGACGACCTCCCCCGACCGCAGCCCGGCGCGCAGCGCGCGCTCCAGGTCCCGTGGGTAGATCCCGGATCGAACGCGCACGGCGTGCGCACGCGCACCTGCGTCGGAATCCGCGCCCGCTCCTGCGGCCGCGCCAGTGCCCGCGCCCGCGGTCGCGGCCATGCGACGCTGCCAGGCCTCGATCCCGTAGCCCATCTCCAGATCGACGAGGCCGACCACACCGCGCGCCGCGGCGTCGTGGACGGCCTCGGCGACCCACCCGTCGAGGGTCGCCTCGGGCACCCGGGACAGCTGCCCGGTGGCGTCGAAGGCATCGGTCTCCCGCAGCACGCCGTCCTCCGGGAGCGCCCTGCCCAGGGAGCGGGAGAGCAGGCCGAGGGCAGCGCCGTTGGCCCACACGGTGTGCAGGTCGTGGCTGATCGCGACCGCCGGACGGTCGGGCACGGCCGCATCCAGGAGGGCGCGCTCCGCACGGTCGGGCCATACCCCGTCGCGGAAGCCGTGGCCGATGAGCACCGGGTCCCGGTCGCGGTCGGGAGCCGCCGTGGACATGGTGCGCGCGAGTTCCGCCGCGCTCGAGCAGGCGGCGACGTCGATGCGGCGACGCGCGAGCGCCCACTGGTCCATGTGCGTGTGGTGGTCCCAGAGTCCTGGGCCCACCCAGGCGCCCGCGGCCGCGACGACCTCGTCGTCGGGACGGGGCGCGAGAGTGCCGGTCGGCGCGATCTCCTCGACGAGCCCCCGTGCGATGCGCACGTCGACCGGGGCCGTGTCGGCGCCGATCCGGCGCACCTCCTGCAGCAGGATCCCCATCAGTCCTGCCCCCGCTCTGCGGATCCCGGCTGCGGGGACGGCTCGCCGTGCTCGCGGACCATCTCGGCGGCGAGCGCCGGGTTCTCGTAGGGCCCCGGTGCGCGCAGAGCGGAGATCACGGAGTCGATCACCGCGGGGTCCTTGTCCTGGCTGAGCTTGGCGCGGGCGTCGAAGCGCCGAACCCGCACGCGGATCCCCACGGTCCCCCGCGCGATGCCCCGGGCCCTCTCCTCGTCGATCTGCAGGGAGACGGGTTCGGGCATCTGCTGCTCGAAGTGGTCGACGAGCCGGGAGAGCACCGCGAAGTTCTCCTCGTCCGAGAGGATCTCGGGCGTGCCCCAGAGGTGGGCGGTGACGTGGTTCCACGTCGGGATGAACTGATCGGGCGGGTACCAGCCCGGCGAGATGTAGCCGTGGGGACCCTGGATGATCACGAGCACCTCATGGCGGCCGAGCTCGTGGGCCTCCTCGTCGGGCCGGCCGACGTGGCTGACGAGGCTGATCTCGTCCCCCGGGTCCTCGCCGTCGGCCGGCTCCTCGAGCAGGAAGGGATAGTGGGAGGCGACCAGCCCCGAGGCGGGCGAGACGATCGTCGCCCAGGGATTGCTGCGGATCAGGCGGCGCACCTCTTCGGGATCCGTCAGCAGGTACGAGGGTGTGTGGCGCATGACGGACACGCTCCCACGCGCCGGACGACGATGTTCGTGGAGCAGGTCACGTTTCTATAAACTTTCAGTATTCACTGAAAGCTGAGAGAGACGCTCCCGTACGGTCGACCCACGTCGCTCCCGAGCGGCGGTCGAGGACGACCCATCGGAGGAACCATGCGCAGAGGAGCAGCGCTCACCGTCGTCGCCTGGGCGGCGATGCTCACGCTGATCACCGGGTGCTCCGTGGGCACGCCGCAGCACAGCGACCCCGACGGCTTCGTGTTCGCCACCGGCGAGCCCGATCACCTCACGCCCGGCCGGCAGACCGTCGCCTACGACCAGATGCGGGCGCTGTTCTCCCCGCTCGTGTCCGTCGACGACGACGGCACCGTGCACGGGGTCGCCGCCGCGAGCATCACCAGCGACGACAACGTCACCTGGACCATCACCCTGCGCAGGGGCTGGACCTTCCAGAACGGCGAGCCGGTCACGGCCGAGAGCTACGTGAAGGCCTGGAACCACGTCGCCTTCGGCCCGAACGCCTGGGAGGACTCCGGGCAGCTCGCCGGCATCAAGGGATACGCGGACCTCAACCCCGAGTCCGGGAAGCCAACGACGAAGACCATGAGCGGACTGCACGTCACGGGAGAGCGCACCTTCACGGTGGAGCTCACGAGCGCGGACAGCTCCTTCCCTCTCCAGCTGACCTCCTCCCAGACCGCGTTCTTCCCGATGCCCGAGGCCGCCTACGACGATCTCGACGCCTACGACCGCGGGCCCATCGGCAACGGCCCCTACGCGATGACCGAGGAGTGGAAGCCGGGCGGCGAGTTCACGGTGCAGGCCTGGGACGGCTACCAGGGCGAGGCCCCGCGGACGCAGCGCGTGACCTTCCGCAGCTACCAGGACCAGAACACGGCCTATACCGACGTGCTCTCCGGCAGCGCCGATGTGCTCACCCTGCCCGCGGAGAAGATGACCAGCGCATCCGCGGACTTCGGCGACCGCCTGCACACCTACGATGCCGCGGGCATCGACTACCTCGGGTTCCCCCTGTGGGACGAGCGGTACGACGACCCCCGCGTCCGCGAGGCGATCTCGATGTCCATCGACCGGGACGCCGTGAACAAGGCGTTCTTCGGAGGGCTCTACGAACCGGCCACCTCGCTCACCCCGCCCAGCATGATCGGGGCGAAGGAGGGCGTGTGCGGGAAGTACTGCGAGTTCCATCCCGAGGATGCGAAGGCCCTGCTCGCCGAGGCCGGGGGCTTCGACGGCACGATCACCCTGGTCTACCCGGGAGGCGCCGGCCTGGACGCGCTCTACCAGGGATACGCGAACCAGATCCGCCAGAACCTCGGCGTCGAGACGGTCGCGAAGCCCACCACGGACTTCGCCTCCTTCAACACCGAGCTCGTCGAGAAGACGGTCGACGGACCACACTTCGGCCACTGGGGCGCCCTCTACCCGAGCCAGCAGGGGACCCTGCGCGCCCTGCTCACCCCCACCGGGGGCTGCGCGCCCTGCACCGGCTACTACCAGGACGACGACGTGGACACCCTGCTCGCCCGCGCGAGCGCCGCCGGCGACGAGGACGAGGCCTCCGACTACTACGCGAAGGTCCAGGAGGCCGCCTTCGAGGACTTCCCCGTCGTCCCCACCTTCTTCGACAAGTACTCCTACGTGACCAGCGAGAAGATCACCGACCTGCCCGACGTCCGCGGCGACGTCGCGATCGCGGAGGTGAGCGTCCGATGAGCGCGAGGCGCGTCCCCGGCTCCCCGATCACGACCGACACCGCCGACACCGCCCCCGGCCCGCCGGCCGCCCGACGAGAGGAAGCACGCATGCCACACCCGTCCACCGACCTCCGCGAGCAGGCGCCGCTGCGCGCCCCGCAGATCCTGGATCTCGTGCGGACCCTGCCCGACCACAGCGGGTTCCCCACCGTGGACGAGCTGCACCGGAGCTTCGAGGAGCTCGCACGCAGCACCGACCGCGTGGGCCGGCGCCGCATCGGCACCAGCCGGCTGGGCGAGCCGATCCACGAGTTCGTCGTCGGCGGCGGGCCCCACCAGGCGGTGATCGTCGGCGGCGTCCACCCCAACGAGCCGATCGGCTCGTGGACCGCCCTGCACCTGGCCGAGATGATGCTCGATGCGGACGGCCCCGCCGAGCAGCTCGCGACCACCTGGCACATCGTGCCCACCATCGACCCCGACGGCATGCGGCTGAACGAGGACTGGTTCGCCGACCCCTTCGACCGCGCCCACTACTCGCGGCACTTCTTCCGGCCGGCTCCGGACAGCCAGGTCGAGTGGACCTTCCCCACCGACTTCAGGGACGCCTACTTCGACGCCGTCCTCCCCGAGACGCTCGCGCTCATGCGACTGATCGACGACGTGCGCCCCGACCTGCTGGTCACCCTGCACAACGGAGAGATGGGAGGGGTCTACTACTACCTCTCCCACGACGAGCCGGACCTGATCTCCGACCTGCACGCGATCCCCGATGCGCTGGGCCTCGCCCTGGACACCGGCGAGCCCGAGTCCCCGCACCTGCGCACCCTCGCGACCGCCGTGTTCGCCATGGACCACATCTCCACGTACTACGAGTACCTCGAGTCGATCGGCCTCGATCCGGCGCCGCAGATCCGCGGCTCCTCCTCGGCATCCTGGGGCGCGCGTCACGACGCGCTGTGCCTGGTGGCCGAGCTGCCCTACTGGACCCATCCCGACGCCGGCGACGAGACGCCCACTGCCGAGCCCTATCGGGACCTGGTGCTGCGCACCGCCGCGGCGATGGGCTCCTCCGGCGAGGCCCTGCAGGAGATCCTGGACGAGGCGGAGGCGCACCTGACGCTGCAGACCCCCTATCTCGAGGCCTCCCGGGCGTTCGTCCCGATGCTCGGGGCGATCGCCGAGACCGACCGCCACCGGGCGCCGCTCGAGCCGGCCGAACGGCGGGCGACCGTGGCGGAGCGGTTCGCCTGCGAGGACCTGGTGCGCTGCTTCCGCCTCCGCTACGGCGGGATGCTGCTGCGGGCGATCGAGGCGGAGACCGGCGCGGGCATCGCCCCCGCTCCTCTGCGCGCGCTGCGCGAGCGGATGGCCGCCCTGTATGAGGAGTGGCTGGCCGATGCCGCGACCGAGGCGACGCCCATCCCGATGCGCGCGCTCGTCGGCGTGCAGCTCGGGGCGGTGCTCGCGGGCGCCGCGCACGTGGCCGCGACACGTCCGACGCGGGACGCGCCGTCGGCCGGTCTCCCCCTCCCCGACGACGGCGGCGCGTCATGAGAGGCGCGCTGCTGGTCGCGGCGCGCCGGATCGGGACGCTGGTGATCGTCTTCCTCGGCGTCACCTTCCTCATCTACGTGATGACCTTCGCGCTGCCCGGCGACCCGATCCGCGCGCTCGGCGGGGACCGTCCGCTGAGCGACGCGACCGTGCACACCCTGCAGGCCCGCTACCACCTGGACGAGCCGCTCTGGCAGCGCTATCTGCGCTACCTGGGAGGGCTCCTCCACGGCGACTTCGGCACCGACTTCAACGGCGTGTCCGTCGGCGAGCAGATGGCCCAGCGCTGGCCGGTGACGATCGTCCTCGCGCTCACCGCCTGGGTGATCGAGGTCGTGGTGGGCATCGCCCTGGGCGTCGCCGCCGCGCTGCGCCGTGGGAAGGCCGTCGACCGGGCGGTGCTGATCTCGACGATCACGGTCGCCGCGATCCCCGTGTTCGTGCTCGGCGTCTCGCTCCAGCTCGTGTTCGCGGTGCGCCTGCACTGGTTCCCCGTCGCCGGCACCGCCCAGGGCTGGCCCGTCTCCTTCCTGCTGCCCGCGCTGGTCATCGCCCTGTTCGGGCTCGCCTCCGTCTCCCGCCTCACGCGGGCCTCGGTGATCGAGACCCTTGCGACCGACCACATCCGCGCGGCCACGGCGAGCGGCCTCTCGCGCCGACGGATCGTCGGCGTGCACGTGCTGCGCAACTCGCTGATCCCGCCGGTGACGTACCTGGCCACGGACCTCGGACTGCTCATGGGCGGGACCGTCATCGTGGAGGGGATCTTCAACGTGCCCGGCATCGGCAACCTGCTGTTCCAGGGGATCCGCTCCCACGAGGGTGCCACGATCGTCGGCATCTCGACCGCCCTGATCCTCGTCTTCCTGCTCACCAGCCTGCTCGTGGACGGCCTCCACGCACTGCTCGACCCGCGGATCCGCACCCGGGGGACGACGTCATGACCAGCTTCGTCCGCGCCGCCGACGCCCCCGTGCGCCACCGGGTGCTCTCCCCCGCCCTGCGCCGGCCCGGGGTGATCGTCCCCGCGGTCCTGCTCGTGCTCATCCTGCTGATCGCGATCGCCCCGGCCCCGTTCGCGGGGCTCTTCGGGCACGGCGACCCCCGCTTCTGCGACCTCACCCGCAGCGGCGCCTCGCCGACCTCCGGCCACCCCTTCGGCTTCGACGTCCAGGGCTGCGACGTCTACGCCCAGGTGATCTACGGGACGCGCACCTCGATCGGCGTCGCCGCCCTCACCACCGCGCTCGCGGGGATCGTCGCGATCGTGGTCGGGACCGTCGCGGGCATGAGCGGGGGCTGGGTCGATTCGGTGCTCTCGCGCCTGACCGACGTGTTCCTCGGCTTCCCGTTCCTGCTCGGGGCGGTGGTCGTGCTGAACACCGTGGGCACGCGCTCGGTGCTCACGGTCTCCCTCGTGCTCGCCCTCTTCGGATGGCCGACGATGGCGCGGCTCGTGCGCGGCTCGGTCCGCGCCGTCGCGCGCTCCGAGTTCGTCTCCGCGGGACGCACGATGGGGCTCTCCCCCTGGTGGATCGCCACCCGGTACGTGCTGCCCTCCTCGCTCTCCCCGCTGCTGGTGCTCGCCACCATCACCGTGGGCAGCGTGATCGTCGCCGAGTCCTCCCTCACCTACCTGGGCATCGGTCTCCAGGCCCCGGCGATCTCGTGGGGGCTCCAGCTCTCCGCGGCGACCGGGCAGTTCCTCTCCGCCCCGCACATGCTGGTCTTCCCCTCCCTGTTCCTCGTGATCACGGTGCTGACCGTGACCACGCTCGGGGAGACCCTGCGGACCCTGCTCGAACCGGCCCACGGATGAGGGCGGGCGGAATGAGAAGATCCGGAGCACGGCCCGCGGCACTCCCCCGCACGGCCGACGACCCCGGACGGATGGAGGAGAGAGCATGGCCGAGGACCGCAGCGATCCGCGCAGGAGCACCGAGGACGCGCAGGAGCCTGCCGAGCACGACGTGTACCTCGACGCCGATCGCCAGGGCTTCGTCGAGGACCTCGCCGTGATGATGAACCACGCTGCAGGACTCCCCCTCACCGACGGCCGCGTGCTCGGCTATCTGATGATGACCCAGGCCGACCACACCTCCTCGGCGCAGCTCGCGCAGGGCCTGCAGGCGAGCTCGGGGGCGATCTCCATGGCCACCCGGCGCCTGGTGGAGTCGGGCTTCGTCAAGCGGCACGTGATCCCGGGGGACCGCCGCCACTACTTCCGCACCGAGACGGACGTCTGGGGCAGCTGGCTCGCGACCGAGCGCCGCTACCTGGACCGCCAGCGCGACGTGATCGCCCGCGGCCTCGCGACCACCGATCCCGACGACCCGGCGGACGCCCCCGTCCGCGAGCGCCTGGAGAACGGGCGCGACTACATGACCTGGCTCCAGGGGCATCACCGGGCGATGCTCGCGGAGTGGGAGGCGTTCAAGGCGGAGCGCCGCAGCGGGAACCGGAAGAAGCGCTCCCCGACCACCCACGAGGAAGAGGACTGACCATGAGCACGAGGCCGGACGCGTTGGAGCACGGCGACGAGGACTCCGCGGCGGTCCTGGAGATCGCAGATCTCCGGGTGCGCTTCGAGACCGACGAGGGCGAGGTCCTCGCGGTCGACGGGGCGTCCTTCGAGGTCCATCAGGCGGAGGTCGCGGCCGTGGTCGGCGAGTCCGGCTCGGGCAAATCCATGACCGCGATGTCGATCCTCGGCATCGCTCCCGAGGACGCCCGGATCACAGGCTCGATCCGCGTGCGCGGCGCCGACGATCGCTTGGTGGAGGTGCTCGGCGACGGTCCCAGCCCTCTGCCCGAGCTGCGGGGCCGACGGGTCTCGATGATCTTCCAGGACCCCACGGCCTCGCTCGACCCGGTCTTCAGCATCGGCTTCCAGCTGGCCGAGGTGGTCCGACGCGCCGCCCCCGGGACCAGTCGCCGCGAGGTGCGCGAGCGCAGCCTCGAGCTCCTGCGCGAGGTCGACATCCCGGACCCGGAGGGTGCGCTGCGCAGGTACCCGCACCAGCTCTCCGGCGGGCAGTGCCAGCGCGTGATGATCGCGATGGCGCTCGCCTCCCGACCGGACCTGCTGATCGCCGACGAGCCGACGACCGCCCTGGACGTCACCGTGCAGGCGGAGGTCCTCGACGTGCTGCGCCGCCTGCGGGAGTCCACGGGCACGGCAGTGCTGCTCATCACCCACGACATGGGCGTCGTGGCGGACCTCGCCGATGCGGTGGTCGTGCTCAAGGACGGGAAGGTCGTCGAGCAGGGGCCCGTGCGCGAGGTGCTGGGCTCTCCGCGCGAGGAGTACACGCGCACGCTGCTGGAGGCCGTGCCGCGCCTCGAGATCGACGAACGGCCCGGGCGGGAGCCGGCTCCGCAGCGCGAGCCCGGGGGCGAGGACCCGGGGACGACCGAGTGTCCGTCCCAGGGCGCGACCGGGGACTCACACGAGGGCGCGAGCCGCGCGGACGCGGCGGGCGATCCGGATGCCGCACTCTCGATCCGCGACCTCTGCGTCGACTACGGACGCGGCGCGCGCCGGTCGCGGGCGGTCGACGGGGTCGGCCTGGATGTCGCGCCCGGCGAGATCCTGGGGCTGGTCGGCGAGTCCGGGAGCGGGAAGACCACCATCGGCCGCGCGATCGTCGGTCTGGTGCCGGTCGCACAGGGCTCGATCCTCGTCGAGGGCCGGGACGTGGTCACCGCGGGCCGCGCCGATCGCCGCGCCATGCGCCGGCGCGTGGGCGTCGTGTTCCAGAGCCCGCGCTCCTCCCTGAACCCTCGGTACACCGTGGAGCGGACCGTCACCGAGCCACTCGTGAAGATCCTCGGACTCTCGAGCGAGCAGCTCGAGGAGCGCACCTCCCGGCTTCTCGCAGGCGTCGGGCTCGACGACTCGTGGCGACACCGCCGCCCGCACCAGCTCTCCGGCGGCCAGTGCCAGAGGGTCGCGATCGCCCGCGCGCTCGCCCTCGATCCCGCCCTGCTGATCGCGGACGAGCCCACGAGCGCCCTCGACGTCTCCGTGCAGGCGCAGGTCCTCGACGTCTTCCGCGAGCTGCAGGAGTCCCTGGGCTTCGGGTGCCTGTTCATCACGCACGACCTCGCGGTCGTCGACCAGCTCTGCGGACGCGTGGCGGTCATGCGCTCCGGGGCCCTCGTGGAGACGGACGACAGCGCCCGGGTGCTGCACGATCCGCACGAGGAGTACACCCGGCGCCTGATCGCCGCGGCTCCGGTGGCCGATCCGGACCTGCAGGCCGAGCGCAGGGCGCGGCGCGCGGCCGCGTGAGGGAACGCCCCGGGGAGGCGGTCGTGGCTTGGGAGGCGCATCGCCCTCAGCCGTCGCGGCGGGAGTCCTCCCACTGCACTGCGGCCTCCTGATAGCTGCTGAGCACGCGTTCGAGGTCGGCCACGATCCGGGGCGCCTGTCCGGAGATGTCCGTCGACTCCTGCGGGTCGGTCTCGAGGTCGAAGAGTGCAGCGCCCACTGCAGCAGGCGGGTCCATGCCCTCGCGAGCATCGTGGACGAGCTTGAAGCGACCTCGCCGTACCGCGTACTGGCCCTGGTACTCCCACACGACGGCACGCTCGGCGGACTCGCCCGCCGAGGGGACGTCGCCCTCGCTTCGGCCCGAGATTCCACCTTCGGCCCGCAGCGCATCGAGCAGTGAGATCCCGTCGACCTCGGGCAGCTTCGGCTCCTCGCCGTCCACGGCGTGCAGGAGCGTCGGCAGCAGGTCCATCATCGTTCCCACCCGGTCGTACTCGGCGCCGGAGGGCAGCTGCGCGGGCCAGGAGACGATGCCGGGCACACGGATCCCCCCTTCGAACACGGATCCCTTCGAGCCGCGGAGCCCGCCGGCGGAGCCGCCCGTGTAGGAGATCTCCTCGCCGTCCAGCCAGTTGCGGCTCTCGCGGGAGGGCCCGTTGTCGGAGGAGAACAGCACGATCGTGTCGTCCCGGACGCCGCTGCGATCGAGGGCCGCGAGGATCTCGCCGATGGCATCGTCCATCGCGGCGATCATCGCCGCGCTCTCCCGCCGACCAGGAGGAAGATGGGCGACGCGCCGCATGTGCTCGTCGGGCGCGTGCATCGGGTAGTGCGGTGCATTGAAGGGGACGCAGCAGAAGAAGGGCGACTCGGGCGCGGTACGAGTGACGAACTCTGCGGCGCGGTCCCCGATGACCGTGGTGAGGTACTCGCCGTTGCGCCATACCTCGTCGTCCCCGTCCCAGAGGTCGTGCACCGGGTTGTGGTCCCCCCAGTAGAAGATGTGCGAGTAGTAGTCGACGCAGCCTGCGCGGAAGCCGAAGGTCTCGTCGAACCCGAAATGAGCGGGCGCGTAGGCGGGGTCGGCCCCCAGGTGCCACTTGCCGAACAGACCCGTCCGATACCCGCGCTCGCGCAGGTGTGAAGCGAGGGTGGGCTGATGGGGCAGCCCGGGCGTGCGCCGGGTCCCGCCGAGGATGGATTCCACACCGGCGTGGGCGGGGTACCGGCCTGTCATCAGCGAGGCGCGCGAGGGCGAGCACACCGGGGAGTTCGCGTACCACTGGGGAAGCCGGACCCCGGCCGCGCAGAGGGCGTCGAGGTGCGGGGTGGGGATGTCCTCGGCCCCGAAGCAGCCGAGGTCGCCCCAGCCGAGGTCGTCGGCGAACAGGATCACGATGTTGGGGCGGCTCGGCTCTGTCATCTTCACTCCTTCACGGCTCCCGCGGTCATGCCGGCGACGAGCCGACGCTGCAGCAGGGAGAACAGGACCACGGTGGGCAGAGCGGCGACCACAGAGGCGGCCATGACGACTCCCCAGTCCGTGCCGTACTCGCCGAAGAGCCCCGCGATGCCCACCTGGACGGTCTTCAGGGAGTCGCTGGTCAGGAAGACCTGCGCGAACAGGAACTCGTCCCACATGGCGATGAATGTGGTGACCCCGACCGTGACGATCCCGGGCCAGACCAGCGGCGCGATCACGCGCACGATGACCGTGAGCGTCGAGGCGCCGTCGATCCTCGCCGCCTCATCGAGGGTCTGCGGCACGGCGTTCAGGAATCCGGTCATGAGGAGCGTGGCGAGAGGGGTGGTGATCGCGACGTAGACGATGGTCAGCCCGGCGAAGGAGTTCAGCAGCCTCAGCTCGGCGAAGAGGAGGTAGACCGGCGTGATCAGCACGACGAAGGGGAGCAGCTGTGTGGCGACCAGGACCAGCATCACGGCCGGCCTGCCGCGGAACGCGAAGCGCGAGAGCGCGAACCCGGCGAGCGTCGCGATCGCCACCGTGATGATCGTCCCGCTGACGCACACGATGATGCTGTTCGGCAGGTAGCGCCCGAATCCCGTCTGCTCGAACAGGCGCGCGTACGAGTCCAGGCTGAGTCCCGAGAAGACGTTGCGCCAGGTGATGCCCTGCGAGATGGCTTGCACCGGGCGCAGAGAGCTGTAGAGCATCCAGATCACAGGGAAGAGGATCACCAGCAGGACCACGCCGAACGGCACGAGGAACACGAGGTCCTGCAGGCGCCTGCGCTCCCGCGATCGTCTCCGTGGCGCGGGCCGGGGCCGGGCCGCGGTCATCCGGGCGGAACGTGTCGTCGTCATCGGGAATCCCCCTTCGTGGAGGTGACACGCAGGTAGACGACGGCGAAGATCGCCATGATCGCGGTCATCAGCAATCCGATCGCCGCGCCCGCGCCGAGGTCGTTGTCGAAGAACGCGGCGCTGTACAGCTCGGTGGCCAGCACGGCGGTCGCATTCCCCGGCCCGCCGCCCGTGGTGAGCCAGACGTACACGAAATTGTTGAAGGTCTGGATCACGGTCACCAGCACCACGACGGTCAGCACGGGGCGCAGGTGCGGAACCGTGACGCTGCGCCAGGACGCCCACCGACCCGCGCCATCGACCGCGGCGGCCTCGTACTGCTCCGCCGGGATCGATTGCAGTCCGGCGACGAGCACCATGACCACGAACGGGAGCTCGCGCCAGACGATGATCGCGATGATCGACCACCACACGGTGCTGGTCTGCGCGAGGAACGGGACGCCCTGATCGATGAGCCCGAGCCCGGTGAGCGCCTGGTTCAGCACGCCGGTGCTCCCGTCGAGGATCCACCGCCACGCTGCGATCGCGACCACCTGGGGCACCATCCACGGGATGAGGATGATCGTGCGGGAGACACCGCGGAGCCGCCAGCGCCTCAGGATCGGGGACTCCAGCGCGAGGGCCAGCCCCAGCCCGATGCCGAGGCGCAGGACCACGGTCGCCGCTGTCAGCCAGAGAACGGTGTTGAGTGCGGCGTGCGGCAGGTCTCCGCTGCTCCACAGGTCGGTGAAGTTCTCGAGGCCCGCAGCTTCGGCCTCGCCCGGCGACTGGTAGGGCGTGAGGTGCTGGAAGGCGAGGACCACGTTGTAGACGGACGGGATGAGGAACAGCAGTCCGATCACGAGCAGAGCGGGGGCACTCAGCAGGTACGGCTGCGCCGAGCGGAGGCGGGGTGCGATCACGTCTATCACTCCTCGAGCCCGCGGGCGAGGGCGGCAAGGAGCTTCTCCGACGCGTCCTCGGGCTCCGATTGACCGGAGTAGACGGCGGAGAACTGCTGGTTCACCAGTTCCTGGAGCGAAGCGATCGTGATCGGCGCGTCCGCGTAGCGTGCGAACGATTCGGAGTGTGGGAGCTGCTTCGTGAACCCTCGCTCCGACGGGTCCACGTCCACGCGGTCGAGGGTCGCGGCGGACGCCGGGTACTGCGGGTACAGCTCGAAGGTCTCCGGGCTCAGCAGGTGGGTGACGAATGCCCAGGCAGCTTCCGGCTCCTTGCAGTTCGCGTTGATGCCGAGTGCTCGGCCGCCGAGATGCGTCGCGCCGTCGACGAGGCCGCACGGCATGGGGGCCGTCATCAGCTCGGCGTCGATGCTCTCCCGTGCGGCGCGGAATGCCGTCGGCGGCATGAACGTCATCGCGCAGCTGCCCTCACCGAGCGCGCCCACGATGCTCGGGTCGCCGTAATCGGTGACCGCCTGCATGGCTGCTGGGGCGATGTGCTCGGTGAAGAAGGTGTTGAAGTAGGTCATCGCGTCCGTGAGCTGCTGCTGATCGACAGCCACCTCCCACGATTCTCCGTCGGCCCTGATCAGTTGGGAGCCATGTGCCCAGAGGTAGTAGTTGATAGGGAACCACTGGGCGCTCGAGTACTGGGCGGCCGCCGGGAACACGAAACCACTGACATCACCCCCGGAATCCTTGGTGATGCGCGCCGAGACCTCGGCCAGTTCCTCCCAGTCCTCGGGAGTGTCTGCCACTCCCGCCTTCTCCAGCACGTCGGGCCTGAAGACGAGAGCCATCGTGTCTGCGGTCCAGGGGATCGCCCAGGTCTGGCGGTCGTACGTCGTCATGTCTGTGGCCAGGAGATCTTCCTGTCCTTCCGCCGGCGCGCTGGACATGAGCCGATCGAGCGGCGTGAGGATGCGGGGCTCCGCCATGAAGGACACATCGGTGAACGCGAGCTGAGCGATGTCCGGCCCCGAACCGGCATTGGCCTCGCGCGCGAACTGCTGCGGATTGTTCGGCGACAGCGTCTCCATGGTGACGGTGTAGTCCGGATGCTCTGTGTTCCACGCCTTGACCGCCTTCGCGAGTCCCGTCGCCTGATCCGCAGGGTCGAACTGGCGGAAGACTCGACGGCCCTCCCCGCCCCTGCCGGCGCAGCCGGCCAACGGGAGTGCCGCCATTCCGGCTGCCAGCATCGTCCGTCGTCTCATGACCAGGTCTCCTCCTGAGGTCTCCACGTCGAGCCTCGGCGCTCGTCAGTAGACATGATCAATTTGAATAAGTCAACGGCCGACGTACTATCGGCCCATGGCAATGCAGTACCCGCAGCCGGCGACGGAGCGGCCGGGGCGCCGCGGGACGAACCTTCCGCGCGTCGCCGGGTACAACCAGGTCCTGGTCCTCGACCTGATCCGACGCTCCCCCGGCACCAGTCGCAGCGAGCTGGTGCAGCGCACGGGACTGACACCGCAGACGCTCTCGAACATCTGCCAGCGCCTGGTGACGGCGGGACTGATCCGGGAGTCAGGGCGCGTGCGCTCAGGGATGGGCGCCCCGCGCATCGTCTACGAGGTCGTTCCCACCGGCCGGTACTCGATCGGACTCCACATCGATCCCGCACGTCTCTCCCTGGTGCTGCTCGACCTCGCCGGCGATGACGTCCATGCGCTGACCGTGCCCACACCGCAGACACCCGGCCCTGAGCGCATTCTCGAAGTGGTCGATACCCAGGTGAGAGCTCTGCTCGACCAGGCAGCGGTCCCCACCGAAGAGGTCGCCGGTGTCGGTGTGGCGACACCCGGCCCGCTCGACATCGAGCACGGGTCGGTCGTCGGCCCTCCCCTGCTGCCGGGGTGGGGGACCGTCGAGCTCCGAGACGAGATCGCGCAGCGCCTGCGCGTCCCGGTGGTGGTCGAGAAGGACAGCACCGCCGCGGCGATCGGCGAGATCTGGCGGACACCGCGCGATGCGGAGAATCTGGCCTTCCTCTACCTGGGGAGCGGCGTGTCAGCCGGGATCGTGCTGGACGGACAGCCGCTGCGCGGGTTCGGGAACGCCGCCGGGCGCCTCTCCCATCTGGGCAATATCGGGCACCTCACCGCGGACCCGGATGGGCCGCCGTGCGAATGCGGAGGCCGCGGCTGCGTGGCGGTCTCCTCTCTCCCGTCACGGATCGTCGGGACCGCGGTGGAGCAGGGCGCCCTGGAGAAGGGGACCGACCTCGACGACGCACGCTCCGTGGAAGCCGCACTGTCCCGACTCTCGGAGCGCTCGGAGCATCGCGGCAACGCCGTGGCCCGGAAGATCCTCGAGGACGCCGCGCGCGGCTTCGCTCGGGTCGGCATGCAGCTGGCCAACCTGCTGGACCTGGACAGCATCGTGTTCGGCGGTCCGCAGTGGCCGGCGTTCGAGGCGGCCTGCCTGCGGGTCGCTCCGTCCCTGGTGAACGAGCACTACGTGGCGAAGGACGATCACACGGTGGATGTGCGGGGAACCGCGATCGGGGGCCACGTCGGCGCCGTCGGCGCCGCGTCCCTGGCGATGGCGGAGACCATGTTCGACGCGCCGGGCCAGCTGTATCTGGGGTAAGGGTCCGCACCGCGCGGGCCTCACTCGAGGAGCACCATCGTCAGGATTCGCCTCGCCGATCACCTACCGGGGCGAACTCACCGAGACAGGGCCTCCTTCTCATTCCCTGCACGCACGGGGCGGATCGAACCGCCCTCGATGTCCACGTCCTTCGGGTCCCATCGGGCCACGAGCACAGTGATGAAGATGATCAGTGGCACGACGGCCAGGATGATCATGGTGTGCGAGAGCCCCACGGCCGCGACCACCAGCGGGAAGACGTAGAACCCGCCGATCGATCCGACGCGGCTGCATGCTTCTGCCCACCCGGTTCCCGTGCCGCGCAGATCGGTCGGGTACGAGAGCGTCGCCATCGTCTTCCCCTGGGACCCGGGCCCGAAGGAGTGACCGAAGATGAAGGCCCCGACGAGCATGGCCGCGAGATACGGGGCAGATGCGACGTCGACCATCCCCACTGCGATGAGTGCGACCACGCAGATGGCACAGCCGATGAAGGTGAGGGCGCGCCCTCCGTAGCGGTGGGTGAGGAATGGTTGGATCCCTCCGCCCACCAGCCCGAAAAGATTCAGCAGGATCGTGCCGAGCACGATCGACGTGACATCGAGTCCGAAGATGAGGCCGACGATGACGGGCAGGTAGAACCCCACCGCGAAGTACTGGACCGCTTGGAAGCCGCTCACCACGGCGACGACGAGGGAGCGCACCCTGTATCCGCTCTCGAAGATGCGACCGAGGCGTGTGTCGGCTTCCTTCTCCTCCTCCCCCTCCTCGATCTCGAACTCGGTACCGGGGAAGTTCTTGCGCAGGATCTTCACTGCCTCACCCATGCCGAGATTGTGCGCCGCCCACATGGGGCTCTCGTCGGCGAAGAGGAATCGCAGGGCGAGCACGATCAAGGCCGGCACCGCGCCGAACCCCACGGCCCAACGCCACATGTGATCCCCCATTCCGAGGAACACCAGGGGCAGCACGAAGGCCGCCGACGTGATGGTCGCGAGGTACCACATGGGCTGCCAGAGGTTGACGAACTTTCCCTTGTCCTTGTTGCGCGTGAATTCAGCGACCAGGCTCAGCGCGGCCGGCATGTCGAGGCCGACGCCCACCCCGAGCAGGAAACGCCAGAAGATCAGAATCCCGATCGAGGGTGACAGGGCCGAACCGAGCGCGGCCACCACGAAGAGCACCAGATCGAGGATGAGCAGCTTGTACCTGCCCAGCTTGTCGACGAGGTATCCCCCGAAGATCGCCCCCAGCAGGGCGCCCACCGCCATGGCGGAGGTGGTGGTGCCGACCTGGAAGGGCGTGGGGTTCAGCTCCGCCTTCATGGTGTCCAGCCCGATGGCGAGGGACGTGAAGTCGTAGGCGTCGATGAATATCGACCCCAGCGCAATGAGGGCGATGATCCTTCCGCGCGAGCTTCCGGTCGGGTGGTCGTTGACGAACGTGATCACATCGCGCTTCGTGCGCAGGACGACTCTGTCCATGATGGTCCCTCTCCTGATAGGTGTGCTCAGCGCGCCGCCGAGATGGTCTGCAGTTCGGTGAACTCGTCGTAGCCGACTACTCCGCCCTCACGCCCGACGCCCGAGTCGCCGAACCCGCCGAAGGGGACCTCGGGCGTGTTCGGGGCGCCGTTGTTGATGCCGACGATGCCGATGCGGAGTCGCTCGGCGAGGTCCTGTGCTGCGGCGATGTCACGTCCGCACACGTAACCAGCGAGCCCGACGCCCCATCCGTTGATCTCGCTGACGAGGGCGTCCTCGTCCTCATAGATGGCCATGGCGAGCACGGGGCCGAAGATCTCCTGTGCATACAACTCGGAGTCCCGCGCATCCTCGACCAGGACGGCAGGCATGAAGGCCCCGGAATCGGGGCCCTCCGGACCCCGGACCACTCGTTTCCCTGCGCGCTCCGCCTGTGCCACGAGGCCACGCAGCCTGTCCACGGCCCCCGTGTCGATGAGTGGGCCGAAGTCGGCGCCGGTGTCGTCCTGGCGCCCAGGGCGCAGTCCGGAAAGCCGTGCGACGAGGGCATCCCGGAATTCTTCGGCGAGCGAGGCGTGCACGAACAGCGTGTTCGCCGCGATGCACGACTCCCCGTTGTTGCGCAGCTTCGCGACCATCAGGTGCTCCACGGCGTCGGCCACGTCAGCGTCTTCGCGCACGATGAAGGGCGCTCTGCCACCGAGCTCCAGGCATGCACGGGTCAGTGTGCGTGCAGCGCGCTCGGCGATCACCTTCCCGATAGGCGTGGAGCCCGTGAAGGTCACAGCAGCCACGCGGGGGTCATCGATGAGAGCGTTCGTGAGCTCGATCCCCTCGCCGATGACCTGTCCGATGACGCCTTGTGGCAGATGCCTCTCACAGATCCGCACGAGTGCGTCTGCTGAGATCGGCGTCCGTTCGCTCGGCTTGAGCACTGTCGGGCAGCCGGCCGCGATCGAGGCGGCGATCTTGCGGGCGGGAATCGAAAGGGGGAAGTTCCATGTTCCGATCGCGGCGACGACACCGACGGGATGACGGCGCACCCGGAACCTACGGTTCGCAGTGGTGCGCCCCGTCTCCTCTTCTGCGATCACAGCAGCGTCGGCGAACCAGTCGAAGTACTTGGCGGAGAACTCGACCTCACCCTCCGCCTCACCGAGGAGCTTGCCCGACTCGGCTGCGAGCAAGGGAGCGATGTCCGTCGTCTGTGCGCGCAGATCCGAGGCAATGGCACGCAGCGCTGCGGCACGTTCACGGGCCGCGGTCCCGGACCAGAGCTGGAAGGCCTGCGCGCCGGCGCTGACTGCCTTCTCGACGTCACCGGCACCCGTCCATCCGACGCTCGTAATGGGGGTGCCGGTCGAAGGATCGATTACGTCGTGGACGTCACCGCCCTCGACGATTCGCCCGGCGATCCGGGCGGCGGGAATGCGGTTGTCGGTCATGAGATTCTCCGTTCGTCAGAATGGACTTGGAATCGGTCCACGGCGTCGGGGTCGAGATCAGCGACGAGCCCGTGGGCGTTGGGGAGGCTGATGGCTCCATCCGAGAGAGGGAAGCCTTCAGTGACGAGCGCGTCGCGAAGCGGGTTGTCGCGGACGTCGAGTTCGATCCATCCGGCCTGTTCGACCGTTGTCGCGAGAGTGATCGAGGCCCGCAGGCCGATGGCCCCGGCGTACCAGTGAGGGCTCAGCGCACACCCCGTTCCCGGGAGGTGCTCGGCCAGTCGAAGCGGGATGGTGAGCCCTCCGGACTTCGCAACGTCAGGCTGGACATGGATCAGGCCCTCAGTGCCCGCATAGCGAACGAGGTTCTCGAGTCCGTACACGTTCTCGCCGCCCGAGAGCGGCATGTCGGTGGCCTCGTGCAGAGCGACCAGATCCTGGGGGGAATCCCCGGAGACGGGCTCCTCGAGCCACTCGACGCCGGCATCCCGGAGCCAGGCCGCGTTCTCTACGGCCTCGTCAAAAGTCCACGCCTGGTTGGCATCGGCGAAGATCCGCATATCAGGTGCGGTCTCGCGCACGGCCGCAATCGTGGCGCGATCGGTGTCCGCGCCGAAACCCACCTTCGTCTTCACCGCGCCGAGTCCCAACTCCATGGCGCGTTCGGTCAGCTCGCGGACCTTCGTGGGACCCACTCCGCTCGCATACGCGGGGACGGACTCGCGCTTCGGCCCGATCAGCTCGGCGAGCGGTACGCCCGCCAAGCGCCCCTTCAGGTCCCACAGGGCGATGTCGAGGCCGCTGATCGCCTGCCAGATCGGCCCGCGGGCTCCCCACTGACGCCCCACGCCGTCGAGCGCGGAGACGAGGGTGTCGAGCACGTTGCCAGGGTCTTCTGCGTCGCGCCCCAGCGCCAGGGGCGCGACGCCTTCGAGCAGGGTCGCCACCCTTTCGCTCGCCCCCCAGTTCGGGTAGTTGATCCAGCTCTCGCCGACCCCGATCTCGCCGCCTGCGTGCACCTCCACGAGGAATGTGCGGCGAGCGCTCAGCTGCGAGAAGGACATCGGAACCTGGTCCTCGAGTGGACATTCCAGGACCCGCGCGACGATGCGGTCGATGGGCAGTTCGCTCATCAGGAGTTTCCGACCTGCGTGCTGTACAGCTTCCGGACGACGCCCGTGTCCTCGTTTGCGAGGCCCTGGTCCATGGCCGCGGAGTTCACGCGGTCGATGACCTCCGCGAGATGGGTCGGAGCTCCGACCGAGCGGGCGAGATCGATCGCGAGCTTGTTGTCCTTGGCCAGCAGCCCCAGCGCGAAGGCGGGGTCGAAGTCGCCCGCGATCATCTTCGGGGCGATTTCGCGGAACAGGTTCGACACCGTGGCGGCGCCTGAGTCGGCGACCGTCGACACGAAGACCTTCGGGTCCACGCCCGCAGCCTCGCAGGTGGTGAGGACCTCAGCGGTGATCGTATTGATCGCACCGAACATCAGGTTGTTCAGGACCTTGACGGCGTGCCCGGCGCCGACGTCGCCAACCCTGGTGACCTTCGTGGCCACCGTTCCCTCGAGGACGGAGCGCGCCAGCTCAGCGGCGTCTTCCGGCCCGCCCGTGGGGAGGGTCCAATGGCCGATCTTGTCTGGGCGTCCGAGGACAGGAGCGTCGACGTAGACGACGTCCTGGTCCGCAAGGATCCGTGCTGCCTCGCGGGCTGTGCCGGGATCGATGGTCGACATATCGGCGACCACCGCACCGTGAGCGGTGGAGAGCGGCCCCCGGGCCGTCTCGAGGACGTGTTCGGGACGCGGAACCGAAAGCACCACGAGCTCTGCATCCTGGAGCGCGGCCTCTGCGGTCTCGAAGACGTCGATGCCCGAGGCGGCAGCAGCCTCGCGAGCCCCTTCGAAGGGATCGAAGCCCCTCACCTCGTGGCCGCCGGCCGCAATAGTGCGGGCGATACGCCCTCCCATGGTTCCGAGTCCGATCACAGCGGTGGTGGTCATGATTCGCGCCTTTCGTCGAGGTCCTGGTTGTCCGCGAGAGCCGCGTCGTGCAGGCTCTCGCGCAGTCGGACGATGTGGTGGCGGGCCACGGATTCTGCTTGTTCCGGATCGCCCGCCGTGATCGCATCGATGAGAGAACGGTGCTCGGCGAGTGCGGCGTGCATACCGCCGCGGCGCGCGACCGTCGTGTTCATGGCGACTCGGATCTGGCCCTGTAGCCTGCGCAGGCTGTCCGCCAGCCGAAGGTTGCCGCTGGCCTCCCGCACGAGCCTGTGGAATGCGGCGTCGAGCTCCATGTGCCGCTCCACGTCTCCGCTCTCGACGGCATCGTGGTGCGAGCTCCAGTTCGTCTCCAGCGCCTCCGCGAGCTGCGGATCCGACGATCGGGCCGCGAGCCGTGCGGCGAGCCCCTCGAGGACTTCACGCAGGTCGTAGATCCCGATCAGCTCGTCGAACCCGATCTCCACGACGACAGCTCCGCGATGGGCCACGCTCTTCGCGAGCCCCTCGTACTCGATGCGGGCGATCGCCTCACGGACCGGGCTCCGGCTGATATCGAGCTGACGCGCGAGCTCCGGGACGGACAATCGGGCCCCCGGTTCGAGCGCCCGGTCGAGGATCGCACCCCGAATGACCATGTAGGCCTGATCCACCAGCGCGTCGCCTCGGCTGATCGATCCCGTATCCAGTGTCGGCTGAGTCATCATCGCCCTCCTTGAACCGGCAGATTACATGCAACATGCAATTGCGGCAACGAGTGCTGATCCACGGGGCGCGATGACTTCCGCTCGACCGGAAACTTCGAGGCGCCGAACGATCAATGCCCGGAACGACGCCCCAAGTCTCTGAACTGGCAAAATGGCGCGGTTGCACTCCAAGGGGCAAGAGAGATCACGGGTGCACGACACCGGGACCAATGCGCCGGTGTCGAATCCGCGAAGGGCATGCAGAGAAGACCCGGGAGGTCGCTTGCCCGCCCGGGACTCCCGCACTCACACCACCGTGTATCCCCCGTCGACCGTGAGCACGGAGCCGGTCGCGAAGCTCGAGGCGTCGGCGGCGAAGTAGAGCACCGCGGGGGCGATCTCCTCGGGCAGGGCGTAGCGCTGCATGGGCGCATCGTCGATCCAGCGCTGGCGCAGGGCCGGGTCGTCGACCGGCGCCATCTCGGTCTTCACGTAGCCCGGGGCGACGGCGTTGACGCGGATGCCGTGCTCCGCCCACTCCATCGCGAGCGACTTCGTGAGGTGGTGGACGGCGGCCTTGGAGGCGTTGTAGATCGGCTGCAGCTGGGGACGGTTCACGATGTCCCCGGACATCGAGCCGATGTTCACGATCGAGCCGCGCCCTGCGGGGATCATCGCGCGCGCCGCGGCGCGGCTCATCTCGAAGACCCCGCCCACGTTCGTGTCGAGCACGGTGCGCAGCTCCTGCGCGGTGACGTCGAGCGCCGGAGCGTGGAAGCAGGCGCCGGCGTTGTTGACCAGCACGTCGAGACCGCCGCCGAATTCCACGGCGGCCGCGACGGCCGTCTCGCAGGAGGCAGGGTCCGTGACGTCCAGGGCGATCCCGAGCGCGCGTCGGCCGGTCTCCTCGGCGAGCTCTCGGGCGACCTGCTGCGAGGCGTCGCCGTCGCGGGCGCCGATGACGACGTCGGCCCCGGCCTCGGCGAGACCGCGCGCGAAGGCGAGGCCGAGGCCGCGGTAGCCGCCGGTCACGATCGCCGTGCGGCCGGTGAGGTCGAAGGTGGAGAGGATGCTCATCGGGGGATCACCGTCTTCGTCGAGGTGGAGCGGGGCCGCGGGGAGGTGCCGGCAGCGCAGTGGCATGGACGCTACCGGAGATGCTCAGCCCCGCCGCACCTCGTCCAGGTACCCGTACGTGGTCACGCGCGAGACGCCGAGCCGCGCAGAGACCCGCTCGGCGGCGCGCTTGATGTGGAAGGCTCCCCTGCCCTCGAGCAGGCGCAGCACCTCGATGCGGTCCGCCTTGGTCATCGAGGCGACGGGGCGGCCGATCGCGCCGACGGCCTCGTCGATCATGTCGTCCAGGACGTCGGAGACGTTGGGGACCACGAGCTCGTGGGGCTGGTCGGCCGGCTCGTCGGCGGGAGTCGGGAGGAGCCCGGCGAGCGCGTCCATCGCGCCGCGCAGGGGCGAGAGGTCACGGTTGATGCACAGGGCGGCGATGATCCGGCCGCCGTGGTCGCGGTAGTAGACGGAGGAGCTGATGAGCTCGCGGCCGTCGGCCGTCCGCGCGCGGTAGCCGTAGGCGTCGTGGTCACGGCTCTGATCGTGCAGGACCTCGGCCCCGAGGTTCGTCGAGGGTCCGCCGACGCTGCGGCCGCTGACGTGGCCGTTGATGATCGCGTGCACCGAGTGCTTGAGGTCGCCCTCGGCGAGGTCGTGCAGGACGACCTCGCAGTGCGCGCCGCCGACGGCGGCGATCGCCTCCATCACGGGCGCGAGGGCGCGATGGACCTCTTCGATGTCGGCGAAGCGGGTCTCGGTCTGCGCGGCGGATTCCGCCTGCGCGGAGGCTCCCGCCTGCAGGGCTGAGTCGGTCTGCGCGGCTGAGGACGTGGTCACAGCTCTCTCCGATCGTCGGTCGGCGACATCCTCTCACCCAGGCGCACATAAGTTCTGTCAGTTGACTAGAATTTCAGTACACCATCGGGTAGCGTCCTCTGCCGTCGGCCCCGGAGGCCGACGCACCCGCTCTTGCGGCAGCGTCACCTGCCGCGTCGTCGAGGAGGACCAGAGCCATGGCACGAACCCCCGCCGCGAGGCGATCATGAGCGCCGCCACCGGACGCCGAACCCCCGGGGACCGCCCGCCGCAGAACGCCTCCACGACCCCGCCCCCGCGCCGCAGGCAGGCGCGCACCATCGCCGGCGGCGCCGTCGGCACCCTCATGGAGTACTTCGACTACTACCTGTACGGACTCGCGGCCGCCGCGGTGTTCCCGCAGGTGTTCTTCTCGGGCAACGACCCCTTCGTCGCCCAGCTCGAGTCCTTCGCGACCTTCGCCGTCGGCTTCCTGTTCCGCCCCCTCGGCGGCGTCGTGTTCGGCTACATCGGCGACCGCATGGGCCGCAAGGTCACGCTGCTGGTCACGGTGATCGGCATGGGCCTGTCCACGGCCGCGATCGGGTTCATCCCGCCCGACCACATGATCGGTCTCGCGGCGCCCGTGCTGCTGCTGGTGATGCGGATGCTCCAGGGCCTGTTCGTGGGCGGGGAGATGGGCGGCGCGGCGACGATGGTCGTCGAGCACGCGCCCGTCGGCCGGCGCGGCCTGTTCGGCGCCTTCCTCATCAGCGGAGCCGGGGTCGCGAACGTGCTCTCCGCGGGCATGATGGCGGGCCTGGGCCTGGGGCCGGACTCGTTCTTCATGACCTGGGGCTGGCGGATCCCGTTCGTGTTCTCCCTGGTGCTCTCCGTGTGCGCGGTGCTGCTGCGGCGCCAGCTGCAGGAGTCCGCGGAGTTCACGACCCACACCCAGGAGATCGAGCTGGGCAGGATCCGGCGCCGCTCCCCCATCGTCGAGGTGCTGCGCCACCCCCGGAACACGATCCTGGGGATCCTCATCGGCCTCCCGCAGTCCATCGCGGGCTACGTGGTGCTCACCTACGGGCTCTCCTACATGGTCTCCGGCGGCGTCCCGCCCCAGGTGGGCTTCCTGGGGACGATGATCGTGGGTGTGCTGCAGATCTTCGTCGCCCCCGCCTACGGGGCGCTCTCGGACCGGGTGGGCCGCCGCCGCGTCTACATCGCCGGCTGCATCGGCTTCGCCCTGCTCGTCTGGCCGGCGTTCCTGCTGTACGGGACGCACGTGCCCGCGCTCATCTGGCTCGGGATGGTCGTGGGCTTCGTGATCCCCGGCGTCATGATGCAGGGGACGCTCTCGACCCTGCTCACCGAGATGTTCGACGTCGAGGAGCGGACCACCGGCGTGAACGTCGGCTACCAGCTCTCCAACACGCTCGGCGGCGGGCTCGCGCCCTTCATCGCGACAGCGCTCGTGGGCTGGGCGAGCGGCGAGATCTGGCCGGTCATCGTCTACGTCGTCGTCATCTGCCTGATCGGCGCGATCGCCACCGCCGCCGCCTCGATCCGTCCCGATACGGCCGACGCCGGCCGGCTCCGCGACCTGGAGACGACCTGACATGGGCCGGCTGCTGATCCGCGGAGGGTGCGTCGTCCCCGGTGACGGCGCCGCGCCCGTGCGCGCGGACCTGCTCGTGGACGGCGAGCACATCGTCGACGTCTCCGCACCGGGCATGGGGCGCCCCAGCGCCGACCTCCCCGGGACGCACGTGGTCGAGGCCGAGGGCCGGCTCGTGATGCCCGGCTTCGTCGATGCGCACTCCCACGCCGACGCCGCCGTCTTCGACGAGGACGTGCAGCTCGCGCTGCTGCGCCAGGGCATCACCGCCGTGATCGGCGGGCAGGACGGCGTCTCCTTCGCCCCGGCCGACGGTGCCTACGCTGCGGAGTACTTCGCACCGATCAACGGCTCGCATCCGGGGTACCCGGGGGAAGGCACCCGCGTGGCGGACCTGCTCGCGAGCTACGACGGCCGGGTTCCCCTCGGCGTCGCCTACCTGGTGCCCGCCGGGACCGTGCGCCACGAGGTGATGGGCTCCGCGCAGGGCGCGGCGTCGGCCGAGGATCTCGAGCACATGGTCGCCCTGGTCGCGGGCGGCGTGGCCGACGGGGCCGTCGGCCTCTCGACCGGGCTCGACTACGCGCCGGGGATCTTCGCGGACGCCGCCGAGATCGCCGCACTGTGCGCGCCGCTCGCGCCCACGGGCCTGCCGTACGTGACGCACATGCGCGGCGGCTACGAGGACAATGCGCGCGTGGGCGTCGAGGAGGCCGGGCGCATCGGCGCCGCCGCCGGCGTGCCCGTGCACATCTCCCACTTCCACACCGCGGCCGACGAGGCCGCACGGCTCATGGACTGGCTGACCGGCCAGGGCGTGACCGGCAGCTTCGACGCCTACCCGTACACGCGCGGCTGCTCGATCCTCGCGATGACCATGCTGCCGCCGGAGCTGAACGCGATGCGCACGGACGACCTCGTGCCGCTGCTGTCGGACCCCGCGCAGAGGCAGCGCCTGCGCCGCGAGTGGTTCCCGCGCGTCGCCAAGAACCCGAGCCTCGGCGAGGACTGGCCCGCGCTGATCACCCTCGCCCACACCGCCGCCCCCGAGCTCGCCTGGGCGCCGGGGCTCACGCTCGCGCAGATCGCGCAGCGCCGCGGCACCGACGCGGTCGATGCGGCCCTGGACGTGCTGGTCGCCTCGCGCCTGGACGCGAACGCGATCATGGCCGCGCACCACCAGCGCCCCGTCGAGGACCTGGGACGCCTGATCGCCCACCCCGCGCACATGGGCGGCTCCGACGGCATCTTCATCGGCGCCCATCCGCATCCGCGCGCCCGCGGCACCTTCGCCTCCTACCTCGCCACCTACGTGCGCGAGCACGGCTTCCTGGACTGGTCGCAGGCCGCGGCACATCTGTCCACAGCGGCCGTCGACCGCTTCCACCTGGGCGATCGCGGCCGCATCCGGCCCGGCGCGATCGCCGACCTCGCCCTCGTCGACCCCGGCGGCGTGCGGGACGCGGCGACCTACGCCGCGCCCCTCGCCCTCGCCGAGGGCATCGATGATGTGATCGTCGCCGGCACCCCCGTCCTCGCAGGCGGGAGACTGACCGGCGAGACACCGGGCGGCGGCATCCGTGCGTCCGCCGCCCGCCCCTGACCCATCCGTCCACCCCGAGCACGACCGCTCACCCGAGCACCACCGCTCACCCACCGAAGGAGCACCATGAGCATCGAGAAGACCGCCATCGTCAGCGAGAGCGCACCCCAGCCAGCGGGCCCCTACAGCCAGGGCATCGTCAGCGGCGACCTGCTGTTCACCGCCGGCTTCGGCCCGCAGGACCGCGCGAACGGCAACGCCGTCGCGGACTCCGTCGCCGAGCAGACCCGCCAGGTGCTGCGCAACGTGCGCTCCGTGCTCGCCGAGCACGGCGTGGACATGGACGCCGTGCTGAAGACGACCGTGCACCTCGCCGATCTCGCCGACTTCGCCGAGTTCAACGAGGCCTACGCCGAGTTCTTCACCGAGCCCTACCCGGTGCGCACCACCGTCGGCTCGCAGCTCGCGAACATCCTCGTCGAGATCGACGTCGTCGCCCGTGTGAAGGCCTGAGGACCAGGAGCGGACGCTGGTGACGGGAGGACACGAGGTGGCGAGCGAGGAGACTGCGGCGGCCCGGGCCGCGCAGGCGGATCCGGGAACGCGGCCCCGGCCCATCGACGTGCTCGCGATCGGCGAGACGATGGCGCTGGTGACGCCCGCCCGGCCGGAGCCGCTGGAGTCGGCCCGCGACTTCCACGTGGGCACCGGCGGCGCGGAGTCCAACGTCGCCTGCCACCTCGCGTCCGCCGGGCGCGCGGTCGAGTGGTTCAGCGCCCTGGGCGATGACCCGCTGGGCCGGCGCGTGGGCGCGTTCATCGAGGCCAGCGGCGTCTCGATCGCCCGCGTGCGCCTCGATCCGGAGGCGCCGACGGGCCTGTACGTGAAGGACCCCGGCCGTGGCGTCTCCTACTACCGGAGGGGCTCGGCCGCCTCGCGCCTGGGCCCCGGCGACCTGGCAGCGATCGACACGAACCAGGTGCGGATCGTGCACCTCAGCGGCATCACGCTCGCCCTGTCCGCGAGCTGCCGGGACCTCGTGGGCGCCGCGATCGACCTCGCGCACAGCGCCGGCGCGCTGGTGAGCTTCGACGTGAACCATCGGCCGTCCCTCTGGCCGACGACGGCCGAGGCCGCGGAGGCCATCGGGGAGGCGGCACGGCGGGCCGACGTGGTGCTCGTCGGCCGGGACGAGGCCGAGGTGCTGTGGTCCGCCCGGACCGCGGACGACGTGCGCGCGCTCTTCCCGCAGGTGCCGCACCTGGTGATCAAGGATGCGGACGTGGAGGCGGTCGAGTTCGCCTCCGAGGTCTCCGACGGGTCGAGCGCCCCCGACGGCTCCGACCGCTCCGGCGGCTCCGGCTCCGGCTCCGGCGCGGGCCGCACCGCGGTGGCGACGCCCCGCGTGGAGGTCGTCGAGGTCGTCGGCGCGGGCGACGCCTTCGCCGCCGGATGGCTCGACGCCCTGCTCGACCAGGCCCCGCCCGCCGAGCGGCTCGCGCGCGGCCACGCCTGGGCGGCCCGCGCGCTCTCGAGCACGCAGGACATCCCGGAGCACGGCGGGCGCCGTGAGGGCGACGGGTCGGCCCTTTCGGGCATCGACTCCGCGCACGAGACGCAGGAGGCGACGGCTTGAGCACGTCGAGCGACGCCGGTGCATGGTTCGACGAGGCGTTCCGCGCCGCGCCCCTGATGGCGATCCTGCGCGGCATGGGCACCGCGCGCAGCCTCGAGCTGGCCCGCACCGCGTGGGACCTGGGCATCGACGCGGTCGAGATCCCGATCCAGAGCCCGGCCGACGAGGAGGCCCTGGCCGCCGTGGTCGCGGCCGGACGCGAGCGCGGCAGGTCCGTGGGCGCCGGCACCGTCGTCGACGAGGCGACGGTCCGCTCCGCGGCGCGGGCGGGGGCGGCGTTCACGGTGAGCCCCGGTTTCGACCTCGACGTGGTGCGCGCGAGCGAGGCGGCCGGGATGCCGTCGCTGCCCGGCGTCGCCACCGCCTCCGAGGTGCAGCTCGCGCAGAAGGCCGGGCTGACCTGGCTGAAGGCGTTCCCCGCTTCGGTGCTGGGCACCGACTGGTTCGCGGCCATGCGCGGCCCGTTCCCGGGCATGCGCTTCGTCGCGACCGGCGGCATGCACGCGCGCAACGCACCGGATTTCCTCGCCGCGGGGGCGCAGGTGGTGGCTGTCGGAAGCGCCCTGGCCGACGAGGCCGAGCTGCCACGGCTCGCACAGATCATCGGGCGCTGACCGCCCGGAACGACGCTCCCCGCACCGCACGACCCCCGACCGAGGACGATGGAGACCATGACGACGACGCAGACCACTCCCCCGACCCCCCGCACCGTCACCGCGGAGGACAAGTCCTTCCCGGCCGCGCTCGTCGGCCGCGACGTCGCCGCTCTCGACGCGCCGCTCTCCGCCTTCTCGACCACTCTGTTCGTGCTGGACGGCGCGGCGGTGGACCACAACCTCGCCACGATGGCCGCGTGGACGAGCGCGCGCGGGCTCGAGCTGATGCCGCACGGCAAGACGACGATGGCGCCCGCGCTGTGGCACCGTCAGCTCGCCGCGGGCGCCACCGGGATCACCGTCGCGACGGGCTGGCAGGCCGGTGTGGCCCTGCGCGCGGGCATCCCCACCGTGCAGATCGCGAACATGTGCCTGGATCCGGGGCTGCTGGGGCAGCTCGCCGCGCACCTGGCCGAGCACCCGGAGCAGGGGGTCGTGTGCTGGGCGGACTCGCTCGCCGCGGTCGAACTCATGGAGCGGGCGCTCCCCTCCGGCGCGCGTCTCGGCGTGCTCGTGGAGCTCGGGGCCGACGGGGGCCGCACGGGCGCACGCACCGAGGACGAGGCCCTCGCGATCGCCGAGCGCATCGCCGCCTCCCCCGTGCTCGCCCTGCGCGGCGTCGCCGGCTACGAGGGGGCCCTCGCACACGACCGCTCCCCCGCCGCGCTCGACGCCGTCGGCACCTACTGCCGGCGCCTTGCCGCGCTCGTGGAGCAGGTGCGGCCGCTCGTCGAGGGCACCCCGTGGGTCACCGCGGGCGGCAGCGCCTACTTCGACCTCGTGGCCGAGGCGATCGCGGGCATCGCGGACACCCGCGCGATCCTGCGCTCGGGCGCGTACATCGTGCACGACAGCGGCTTCTACCGGGGCATCTCGCCCCTGGATGCGACCCGCGGCGTCACGGACGACGAGGCCCTGCGCCCGGCGATGTTCGCCTATGCGCGCGTGGTCTCCCGGCCCGAGCCGGGGCTCGCCCTGCTCGATGCCGGCAAGCGCGACGTGCCCTTCGACGAGGGCCTGCCCACGGTGATCGCCGTGGCGGACGGACTCGGCGGCGAGGAGCGCTCCGTGAAGGCGGGGACTTTCGAGGTCACGGCGCTGAACGACCAGCACACCTTCGTGCGGTGGGAGGCGACCTCGGGTGCGGACGACGCGTCCGGCGCGGCGGACGACGCGCCGGTGCGGATCGGGGACGTGGTGAAGCTGGGTCTCTCCCACCCGTGCACGGCCTTCGACAAGTGGCGCCTGGTGCCGGTGGTCGATGCGGACGGGATCGTGCGGGAGGCCGTCGAGACGGTGTTCTGACCGCGTGAGCCGACGGCCGTGCGTCCCGACCGTCGGCGTCGGCCCCGGCCGCCTGCACTGACGACTGCCGCCGCCCCCGCTACGTGCGCATCGCCCGATACAGCATCTGCAGCTGGGGGTGGTGCCCGGGCGCGACTCCTTGGCGGCGGTCCAGGTCCAGCACCTCCTGCAGCGGGGTCACCGTCACCTGCGTGAATCCGCTGGACTCGAGGGCCGAGAGCACCTGGTCCTCGCGTCCGGCGGCCAGTGGCAGATCCTCGAGCGTCCCATCGCCGTAGGCGTGCCGGAAGTCCGCCTGTCGCTCCCCCGCCAGTCCCTCCCCGAGGTCCTGGCCTGCGGGGAACCAGGCGGAGTCGACGGCCGCGATGATCCCGCCGGGCCGCAGCAGATCGCGCCAGGCCGCGAGGGCCGCACCCGCGTCCCGGAGCGTCCACAGCACGTAGCGGCTGACGATCGCATCGAAGCTGCCGGTGGCGAAGGGCGGGGCGACGGCGTCACCGGGCAGGAAGCGCAGGTCAGCGGTCGCGAAGTGTGAAACCGACGTCGCGGCGCGCTCGTCGGCGATCGGGACCCGCCCGCCGGTCGCCTTGGCGCGCGCCCGCTCGAGCATCCCCGGGGCGAGGTCGATGCCCGTCACGCGGTGGCCGAGCTCGGCCACCTGGAGGGCGACGTTCCCGCTGCCCGTGCCGACATCGAGCACGTCGAGCACGCGGGGTGGTCCGGTGCGCGCCACCGGTACGGCCACTTCCGCGGCCGCCTTCCGGGGCGCTGCCGCAGGCGCGGGCGCCTCCCGGGGCACCTCCGGGCGTGTCGCCGCGGGCGCGAGGGCTCGCTCCCACACGTCCCGCCAGGTCCGTCGGGCGTCCTCGGAGCGCAGGCGCGCGGTCTGCTGGGCGTCGTACTCGTCGGCCCATCGGGACCAGTACGCGTTCATCCGCTCCTGCACGCTCATGCGCTGCTCCGATGGTGGAAGAGGAACTGTACGGTGCCGTCGGGCGCCTGCAGCTCCTGGGCGCCGACGCTGTAGACCTCCTCGAGCGACGCGGCGTGCAGCGCCTCGGCCGGTGTCCCCTCGGCCAGGAGCCGGCCCTCGTGCAGCACCGCGATCCGGTCGCAGTACCGGGCGGCGAGGTTGAGGTCGTGCAGGACGACGATGGTCGAGAGCCCCAGCTCCCGCACGATGTGCAGCACCTCGTGCTGGTAGCCGACGTCCAGGTGGTTCGTCGGCTCGTCGAGCAGCAGCACCTCGGGCTGCTGGACGAGCGCGCGGGCGATGAGCACGCGCTGGCGCTCCCCGCCCGAGAGGGTCGCCAGGTCCCGGCTCGCGAGCGCGAGCGCGCCCACCTGCTCGAGGGCCGCGCGGGCGATCTCGCGGTCCTCGCCGGGACGCGATCGCAGGCCGCGGTGGGGCGCGCGCCCCAGCAGCACCGTGTCGGCGACGGTCATCGGCAGCTCGCCGCCGCTCTCCTGCACGACGACCGCGAGCCGTCGCGCCCGCTCCCTCCCGCCGAGGGAGCGCACCGGCGTCCCGTGCAGCAGCACCTCGCCGCGGTCCGGGCGCAGGGCGGCGGTGAGCACGCGCAGCAGCGTCGTCTTGCCGCTGCCGTTGGGCCCGACGAGGCCGAGGACCTCGCCGGGGCCGACGGACAGGTCCACGCCGTCCAGCACCGCCGCGGTCCCGAAGGCGTGGTGGATGCCGTGGGCGCTGAGCACGGCAGAGGGCTTCGTGCTCGTGCCCGTGCCGGTGTCCCTGCTCGTGCCCGTGCCGGTGCCCGTGTACCTGCGCGTGCCCGTGTCCGTACGCCTGCGTGTGCTCATGCGTGGATCTCCGAGAGCCAGCGCGAGAGCTGCTCGGCGCCGTCGACGACGAGGGCCGACGCGGGCTCGGTGACGTTGAACAGCTGGGCGCGCACGCGTCCCTCGCGCACCGCGCCGAGGTCGCCGATGCCCGCGCTGCGCTCGAGCTCCGCGAGCACGTCGGAGCCGTCGCCCTCTCCCTGGTAGAGCACGATGAGGTGCTCGGGATCGGCGTCGATCAGCGCCTCGCTGCTGACCTCGAACACGCGCTCGCTCGAGGACGCGAAGGCGTTGTCCAGGCCCACGGCGTCCAGCTGCGGCGTGGCCATGGAGGCGGCCCCGTAGGTGTACAGGGGTCCGCCGCCCACCGTCGGATACAGGACCGCGGCGCTCATCCGCTTCCGCGAGGAGGCGCCCTCGCGCGCGGCGTCCAGGCGCTTGGTGAGCGCCGCGACGAACTGCTCCGCGGCGTCCTGGCGGTCGAGGATCCTCCCGTACAGCCGCACCTCGTCGTAGAGGTCGTCCCAGGTGGCGGCGCCGGCACCGCCGCAGTAGACGTTCTGGACGAGCACCTGTGCACCGGCAGCGGCCAGGCCCTCGCGGGTCACGCCGTCGGGCAGGCCCAGCACGAGGTCCGGGGACTGGGCGATCACGACCTCCTGGTTGATCTGCAGGTGGCCGGCGCCGTTGATGTCGTCGGAGAGGACGTCGATGGCCGCGACCCGCTCGGCGAGGTCCCCGTAGTGATCCGCCTGGTAGTAGGCGGCCGGGAACACGCCGGCCTTGGCGACGACCCGGTCCAGCGCGCCCAGGCCGTCGAGCAGCGTGACCGGAGCGGTCTCGAGCAGGACCAGGCGTTCGGGGGCGGAGTCGAATCGCAGCTGCGCCTCGCAGTTGGTGATCTCGAGGGGGAAGCGCGTTCTGCCCTGGCCGTCGGAGGAGCCGTCGGCCGCCGCGGAGGAGGCCGCGCCGTCGTCGCATCCCGTGAGCGCGCCGGCGCCGAGCGCGCCCAGCACGAGCGGGGCGAGCAGCGCGGTGCGGCGGGGCAGGGATCGCCCGGGCGTCGTCCGTTGGGGCATCGTTCGGCGGGGCGTCGTCCGTCGGCGCATCACAGGCCTCTCGTGTGCAGGCGGCGCACGAGCACCACCAGGAAGGGGGCGCCCACCAGGGCGGTGAGGACGCCGATGGGCAGTTCGCGCGGGGCGAGCGCGATGCGGGCGATCGCGTCGGCCCAGATCAGGAAGAGGGCCCCGAGCAGGGCGGTCACGGGCAGCATCCGGCGGTGCACGCCGCCCACCAGCCGCCGTGCCAGATGCGGGATCACCAGGCCCACGAAGCCGATGGCCCCTGCGGCACTCACGGCCGCCCCGGTGCACAGAGAGACCACGGCGAGCAGCCCCACCCGGGCCCGATCGGGGTGGATGCCCAGGGACCAGGCGGTCTCGTCGCCCGCGGCGAGCGCGTCGAGGACCGGGCCGAGCACGGTGAGCAGGAGCGTGCCCAGCACCCCGGCGAGGAGGACCAGCGCCAGGAAGGCGTCCCAGTGCCCCAGGGCGAGCGAGCCGAGCATCCAGAACATCACCGACCTGGATCCCTCCGCGGAGTCCGAGGTGAAGATCAGCAGGTTCGTCACCGCTGAGAGCACGTAGCCGACGGCGATGCCGGCCAGCAGCATCCGCAGCGAGGTCACCGCGCCGTGGGCGCGCGCGAGGACGAGGACGGCGAGCGCGGCGATCATCGCGCCGGCGAAGGCGAGCACGGGCTGGGCCGCCGCCCCGAGCATGCCGCCCGCGCCGAACAGGATCGCGGCGGCCGCGCCCGCCGAGGCGCCGCCGGAGATTCCCAGCACGTAGGGGTCGGCGAGGAGGTTGCGCACCATGGCCTGCAGCGCCGCCCCGCACACGGCAAGGCAGGCGCCGACGCCCGCCCCGAGCACGACCCGCGGGGTGCGCACCGCCCAGATGATCGAGTCCTGCGCGGGGGTGGCGTGGGGGTCGACGGGCAGGCCGAGGTGGGCGAGGACGATCTCCGCGGCCCGCAGGGGCGGGATCGCGACCGGGCCGATGCCGAGGCACACGACGATGCTCACCAGCGTGGCCGCGGCGAGCGCGAGGGTCCAGAGGCGGGCCCGACGCGCGCGTCGGGCGGCACCGAGCGGGTCCGCGTCGCGGGTCGCGGGCGGATCGGGGGTCGCGAGCGGGTCGGATGGCGCAGCCCGTCCCGGTGCCGTGGTCGGGCCGGCGGTCGCGGGCGGGTCAGGCGCGGCGGCCGGACCGGACGCCCCGGGGCGCTGCGCGCCGGGATGCTGCGCGGTGGTTCCCGGTGCCTCGAGTCGCGTCATGGTTGCAGATCCTTGCAAGTATCGGGAGAGGGGTCGAGGAGTTGCCGTCGGATGGCACGGCCCGCGCGCGGCCCGCGCCCCGGTGGGCGCGGAGGCGGTCAGGAGCTGTGCTCGACCCCGGGCAGGTGGGTGGAGCCGATCTCGTGGAGGATGCGATGACCCAGGGGGTCGGCGAGGTGGTAGCGCACCTCGCGGCCGTGCTGCTCGGTGCGCAGCCAGCCGTTCGCGCGCAGCAGGGAGAGGGCGTGGGAGGTCGTGGACTCCAGGGCGCCGGTCACCCGGGCGAGGTCCGAGCTGCGGATGCCGGGATGCGCGTGGACGGCGAAGAGGATCCGCAGACGGCGGGCGTCGGCCAGCACCGAGAGCCGTCGCGCGAGGTCATCGAGGTCCTGCGCGCTCTCGAGCAGCTCGGCCGTGGCGCGCACGGCGTGCTCGCCCTCGAGGGCCGCGGGGCCGACGGGGGCGTGGTCGTGGCCGTGGGTGTGTGAAGGCTCGTGGGCGCCCTCGCGCTCAGGCTCCGCCGTGCTGTCCTTGTCCTCGCCCATCGCTCCATGATCTCCCCGATCGCGTCCGAGTGCGCGGACGGCGGACGGCGGCCCCTGGCCACCGGACGCGACCGGTTCCGGAGGACCGTACGCCGCCGGCCCGGAACCACCGGGCGCGGCCGGTGCGCCGCCTAAGGTGACGCCATGCCCAGCGCCACCGACCCCTCAGGCCCCGTGACGGAGGCCGGCCCTCCCCCGCCGCCGATCGACGTCGTCATCCCCCATCGTCCGACGGAGGACGTGCTCGGCGTCATCACGGGCACCTTCCTCGCCTCGCTCGGCCTCTACCTGCTGCAGTGCGCGGGCGCGGTCACCGGCGGCACGGCGGGTCTCGCGCTGCTGCTCACCCACGCCCTCCCGGTTCCCTTCGCCGTCCTGTTCGCGGTGGTGAACCTGCCGTTCTTCGTGCTCGCGCTGTGGAAGAAGGGCTGGTCGTTCACGGTGCGGACCGTGATCTGCGTGGGGCTGATCTCGCTGTTCAGCCTCGTGCACCCGCGGTTCCTCGCGCTCGGGCACGTGCCGCTGGTCTACGCGGTGATCGGCGGGAACCTGCTGGTGGGCGTCGGCCTCCTCATCATCTTCCGGCACCGGGCGAGCCTGGGCGGCTTCAACATCCTCGCGCTGATCCTGCAGGAGCGCGCGGGACTGCGCGCGGGCTACGTGCAGATGGCCATGGACGTCACGGTGATCCTGCTGTCGCTGCTGGTGCTCGACGTCCCGCGGGTGCTGCTGTCGGCCGTCGGCGGGATGATCCTGAACGTGGTGCTCGCGCTGAACCACCGCCCGGAGCGGTATCGGGCCTGAGCACTCGTCCCCTCGAGATCAGGGTCGTCCCTCGCCCTTCATGCTCTCCCGCAGCAGCTCGCCGCCCACGGAGTACCTCGCGTCGGAGACTTCGCGGATCAGCACGTGCACGGATTCGGCGGGCGCGCCGGTGCTGGTGACGATGGTGTCGGTGATCCCCGCGGCGATCTTCTGGTACTGCTCCTGGCGGTCTCCGAACATGAGCTCGGGGACGATGTCGAGATGGACGATCGGCATGATGCCTCCTGGCGGTCGGGTGCTGTGTGCACCAGACTGCGCGGAGGACGCGGAACGCGGAAGACGGCACTTTCTTCTCAGGTACCGACCTCGAGGTAGGACATGGACGATTCAGGAGCACCCGGCGAGGACTACTGCGGGCAGAGCGTGCGCACCACGATCGGCATGATCGGCGGGAAGTGGACGATGCTCATCCTGTTCGAGCTGCTGCAGAGCGAGCGGCGCTATGCGGACCTGCAGCGCCGGGTCGACGGGATCTCGCAGAAGGTGCTGTCGGCGGAGCTGAAGCGGCTCGTGGCCGAGGGGCTCGTGGCGCGCGATGTCGTCCCGACGACTCCGCCGCAGGTCACCTACAGCATCACCGAGCGCGGTCGGAGCCTGGATGAGGTGTTCGCGGCGCTCCATGAGTGGGGACACGGGCACCACGACAGGTGAGCGGGGCGCCCCTCACCCGTCGCGATCCGCAGGGGCGAGGGCGACGTCGGCGGCGGCCAACAGCACCTCGGACTCGACCTGCGTGAGGGAGTCGACGGCGGGCAGCGCGCGCTCCAGCGAGAGGCCGTCGAGCACCGTGCTGAGGAAGCGCGCGCGGCGCGGGATGTCCTCGGCGGGGATCGCGCACTCCTCGGCGAGCGCGCGCAGCCAGTCCTCGGTGCGCCTCTGACCGTCGCGCTGGGTCGCCAGGTAGGCCTCCCGCACGGACGCAGTCTGCTCCGCAGTGATGAAGGTGCTGGTCATCGTCGCCATCGCCTCGCGGGCCCGCGCGCCCGTGCCGCTGAGGTCCAGCACGTCGAGCAGGCACTGCACGAGGCGGTCCCGAGGGGGCACCGAGCGGTCGCCGATGCTGCTGCGCGGCATCATCCAGTCCAGCACGCGCCGCATCACCTCGTCCCGCAGGTCCTGCTGGGTCGGGAAGTGATGGCGGAGGGAGCCCACGCTCACGCCCGCGCGGGCGGCGACCGCGCGGACGCTGAGGCGCGCCGTGGCACCGTCCTCGCGGAGGATCGCGGCGGCCGCCGCGAGGATCCTCTCCCGCGTGCTCTGCTCCTGCTGGTCGTCCACTGCTCCCCCGCCCTCGCTCATCGCCGGCCCGTCCTCTCGTCCCCGCCGTCGGCCCGCCCCCTACTTTCTGCTGATACAGCGTACTAGTACAGCGTGCTAGCGTCGCGCCATGTCCGGCCGACGGGCGAGCCGGCCGCACCCAAGTGCCGAGGAGGCACCCCGATGTTCGAGCAGTGGCGGCGCCGGCGCGCGATCAAGCGGATCGATCCGGGGGACGGCAGTCCCCTCAAGCGGTTCCGCTGGTGGCAGCTGCTGGGACGGTCGCTGTTCCATCTCGACCTCGAGGATCGGGGCCGCCGCCCCGTGCGGTACACGGTGGACGTGCGCCAGTGGAAGACCGACGACAACGGCTACGTGAAGGTGCACCTGTTCCGGGACGGACGCCAGTACGCGGTCGCCCGCGCGCCCGCCGTGTTCCCCGTCGAGGGCGGGGCGATCGAGGTCGCGGTCAGCCAGTTCGGGCTCAAGCGCTGCCATTTCGTCGCCGACGACGGCGCCGAGCACCAGCTCGTCCCGGATCCGCGTTCGGCGGAGGGTCGACGCGCCCGCTTCGAGCGACGACGTCCCGGCCTGAGCCGCATGGTCGGCGCGGTCTCGACCGTGGCGCTGCTGGTGGGCGTCGCCCTGCTGCTGCAGCAGATCGCAGTGCCGGTGCTGCGCATCCCGCCGGTCGCGGAGCGGATCGGACACGTCGATCCCCTCGTCGCCCTCCCGCTGTGGCTGAACATCGCCCTGGGAGCCGCCGCGGCGGCCGCGAGCATGGAGCGGGCGCTGCGTCTGCGGTACCACTGGCTGCTGGATGCGGCGGGGAACTGAGCAGCCCGTCGCGTCGGCGACCGCGCGATGGGCGAGGCCGAGCAGGATCCGTCACCGATCTTGGGAATGACCACCTGGGGTGGATTCCTGGATGAACTCGGCTGCCCTTTCGGCGATCATCACCACGGGCGCCTGGAGGTTTCCGCGGGTCGCCGTGGGGATCACGGACGCGTCAGCGACGTACAGGTTCTTCACGCCGTGCACGCGGAGAGTCGGATCGACGACCGTGCCGGGATCGGTGCCGAGACGGCATGTGCCCGCAGGGTGCCATTGGGTGCCCATGGTGCGGACCACCCAGTCCTCGAGGCCATCGGATGGACCGGGGTTCAAGCGCTCACCGGCGAAGTCCGCCATCGCCGGGCTCGCCATCAGGCGCTCGACGAACCTCACCCCCTCGACCAGGCGCTCGAGATCACTCGGATCGGACAGATAGCGGGGATCGATCTGCGGAGCAGCTGCCGGGTCGTTCGAGGCGAGAGTGACAGCTCCACGGCTCCGCGGAGTCAGCAATCCGAGAGTCACGCTCAGCGCGGGGGTCGAATGAGGGCTCATCGATTCATCGAGTCCGAGCAGGTATGGGAGCAGCTGCCATTCCGCGGCGCCCCCTCCGGGACCGGGCACCATCATGCCGACGGTCGGCAGGGACGCGAGAGGGCCCCGTCGGAGCGTTTCGTAGACGGCGCGGTTCGCGGGAGTGTCGCTGTCCAGAAGCGTGTTCCCTCTGAGCATCTCCCACGCCAGGATGAGGAGCGGGTGATCGTGAAGGTTCTGGCCCACCCCGGGCAGGTCCAGCTCGGGCTCGATCCCCCGTTCACGAAGATGATCCGCGGGACCGATGCCGGAGAGCATCAGCAGCTGAGGGCTCCGGAGAGCACCCGCGCACAGCACGATGCGGTCGGCAGCGATCTCGGTGCCGTCCGAGAGGACCACCGCGCGTGCGAGGTCGGCGTCGTGCACGATCCTGTCGACGCGGACGCCCTGTCGAATCTCGAGGTTCTCACGGTGGCGCGCCGCCGCGAGATAGCCGTCGACGGGGCCGCTCCGGACGCCGTTCTCGGTGTTCGCGGTCACGAGGCCCGCCCCGACGCGCTGGTCCGCATTGAAGTCCTCGGTGAGGGGAAGGCCCAGCTCCGCGCCCGCTGCGACGAACGCCAGCAGGGACTGCTCGATGTCGGGCGCCTTCTCCGTGCGCATCCCCCTGGCGTGATGCGACGTGCCGGCATCATCTGATCGGAAGCGTCGGAACACCGGTTCCACATCGCGCCAGCTCCAGCGCGTCGCTCCCGCGGCCGCCCAGGCGTCGTAGTCGTCGGGATGCCCTTCGAACCAGGCGAGCAGGTTCACCGAACCGCTTCCGCCGAGACCTCGCCCCGAGGGGATGGCGCTGGTGCGATCGCCCAGCCCCGGTTGAGGGGTCGTCTCGTTCGCATAGAGACGATCAGGCGTGAGCGCGAAGAACGCCGATCCGGGTGTCTGTGTCGCCGCGTCCGGCACGGCCTCCGCGGCCTCCAGGAGCAGGACCGACTGGTGCTCGTCCTCGCTGAGCCTCGAGGCCAGCACGCAGCCGGCGGTTCCGGCGCCGACGATGATCGTGTCGTAGTGCTCCGTGGTCATGGGTGGGGCCTTTCCGTTGACGGGTGCGACGACGGTTGAGTTCACGCCGCAGATGCGGCGATGACGTCGATGACGTCGATGACGGCCTTGTCGATGGTGGGGATGGGATCGGGGCTCCCGATGGATCCGGGAGCCGGTCCACGTGAATCTGCGCGTGGGAGGGGAAGTCCGAGAGGACCACGACGGGCTCCCCTCGGGGCATGGCATCGCCGGCACCGCGTTCCGGCCCCACGAGGGTCCTCGCCCCTGCGAGCTCGAGCGTGATCCTGCTCGATGTGCAGCGATGCATTGAGCGCCAACGCCCGTAAAGTTACGGCCGTTAGCCACGGCTGTCAACGGTTGCACGGCGACCCGCCACGGCGAGCGCGGTGGATGCGGGCGGCGCCGCGGTGAAGACGGGTCGGACCCAGGAGTCTCGGTTCATCGCAGCTCAACGTCGCCCGAGCGCACCACGACCCCCGCAGTCGACTCGCGCACCACGAGCCGATGAGGGGCGGTGATGTGCTGGCGGGCCGGCGCGCCGGCCTGCTTCTCCGGGGTGCGCTGGCCGTGTCCCGTCACCAGTTCCAGAGCGGCGTCGGCGATGACGTCGAACGCTGGGGCCACGGAGGAGAGGCTGGGCGTGCTGTAGCGCGCGTCCTCCGAGTTGTCGAAGCCGATGATCGCCGCTTCGCCGGGCACATCGTGTCCACGGGAGAGCAGGGAGCGCTGCGCGCCGAGCGCCAGCTCGTCATTGAACCCGATGACCGCATCGAAGCGCGCGCCCCGGTCGAGGAGCTCGTGGATCGCATGCTCTCCGCTCTCGCGATCCCAGCGCGGGGCGGGCGCGAGGAGCGCCGGGGCGATCTGCGCACCGTGCATGGTGGCAGCGCGGCGACAGCCGCGGACCCGCGCCTCGGCGACGGCGCGATGGGCGAGGCCGAGCAGGACGACCCGGCGTCGTCCCGTGCGGAGCAGGTGCTGCATGGCGGTGCTCGCCGCGTCCGCATTGCTGATCGTGATCTGGGCGACCCGGTGCTGGGGCACCCCCTCCCCCAGGAGCACGAACGGGACCGTCGACGAGGCCCGCCGGATGTCGTCCTCGCGAAGACCGTGCGCCGCGATGATCAGCCCGTCGGCCTGATGGCGCGCCATGTCGATCGCCGCGAGCTCGCGCTCGCGCCGTCCGCCCGTGGTCTGGACGAGGACCCCGAGGCCCCGGGCGGCCGCCGTGGCGATGACCTGCTCTGCCAGCTGTGCGAAGTAGCTGAGCCCGAGCTCGGGCAGCGCCAGGACGAGCGCACGGGGTCTGCCGGTGCGCAGCTGGCGCGCTGCGGGATGCACCTGGTAGTCGAGCGCGCCGACCGCCTCCTCCACGCGCGCACGCGTCGAGGCGGAGACATGCTTCGCGCCGGTGAGCACATTGGACACGGTCTTCACCGACACGCCTGCTCGAGCGGCGACGTCACTCATGATCGGGCGCCGCGCGACGCGGTCGTCCCCGTGCTCGGTGCCACCTGCGCCCGAGGCGTCCTGCGGGGCGCGAGCGGTGCGTCGCGCCGGGTCCGCCGACGCGCCCGAGGGAGCCCTCTCCCCGGGTGGCGAGGTCGGCGCCCCTTCCCCTCGGTCCGCACGATACTCCGCCTCGGCCCCGTGCTCAGCACCGAGCTCCGACCAGACCAGGGCGCCATCGCGGGGCCGTGCGGCACGTACCGCGCGCACGGCCCGCCCCAGAGCCGCCCCGGACCGGGATCGGTGCGCGGCCAGGGCGAGCACGTCCAGCACCCTGAGCCACTGCGAGAAGGTGTCCACCGCGGCGATCTCGCCGCCGTCCGTGCCATCGGTCGGCGGCGTGATGCCGGTGCAGACGAGCTGCGCCCCGGATCGCACGAACGCCTCGAGTGCGGCCCGCACCTCGAGATCGGCCGACGGGGCGCACTCGCCCACGCGACCCGCGCCCGACACGCTCCCCGAGGGGTCCACGAGGCGTTCCGCGTGCTCGCGCACCGCGCGGGAGAGCGCCACCGACGGCGTCGGCGCGGAGGCGGAGGGTCGCGGCGCTCCGCGCTCCGAGCCGCCCGGCGCGAAGGCGAGCACGGCCCGCGGCGGATCGAGGACCAGCCCGACGATGGTTCCGGCGGTGACCGTGAGCCCCGGACGGCCGGGCAGCCGCACCCCGCCGCCGCGCGCCGGGCTCACGTCGTAGAGGCTCCAGGCCCTCGAGACCGACGAGGCGCTGACGCCCAGCGCCGCCCCGAGCGACCGCGTGGTCCACCGGAAACTCCGCGCTCCCGACGAGGACGGGGGCGGCTCCAGCGTGCGCAGGACGATGTGCCGCGGGTCAGCCACGGGCGGGCGACCTCCACGCGGACGATCTCCGAGGCAGTCCACCCCTTCCGACTCGTACCTCGCCCTCCACCGGATGACGGTTCCGCGACTGGTCGACTCCATCGTCGCGATCTCAGCATTCGAGAATCCCTGCGCCGCGAGCAGCAGGATCCCTGCCCGCCGTGCGACGGCCGGCGCCGCCCTCCTCACGGCGGACGAGAGCACCTCTTCGTCGCCCGAGCGCAGTCCGAGCGCTTTCGCAGGTCCCCGTCCCATCCGTCCCCTTTCCGTCTTCTGTTCCGCGACAGCATTGTTGCACGAATACTGACACATACGTCGTACGCGAGCGTGGCACATAGTGTTTCTGCCTGGCCTTTTTCTGCCTCTTGAGCATTGACGGCCCGTTGCGCACCGCATACGGTCCTCGCAGTACACCGATGTACCGGGTGGAGGAGCTGTGATGGAGAGGATTCCCCGACGGGGCGCGCTCGCGCTGTTCGCCGCCGGCGCCGCCCTGACGGCGAGCGGCTGCGCACGATCCTCGACACGCGGCGGCGTCGCTCACGGCGAGGCGGGCTCCCTGCAGTGGTGGGATCACTTCGACCCCCTGAAGTCGGCACTGACCGGACTCTTCGACGAGTTCGAGGGAAGCGCCGGCGTCGCGGTCGAGCGGACGGTCTACAACCCGGACAGCATGGGGCAGGCGCTGCAGCTGGCCGAAGGCAGCGACCAGCTCCCCGACGTGTTCACGAATCTCTTCGGCGCACCCTCCGCGTCCCTGGTCGATCGGGGCACGGTCGCTCCCGTGGAGCTCAGCGACGGGGCGCGCCGCGGGCTGGAGGGGTCGCTGTTCGAGGGAGTGCACACGTTCGACGGGAAGATCTTCACCGTCCCGATCTTCAGCCATCGCCAGAACTCCACCCTGACGTGGGCGAACTCCCGGCTGCTGGAGAAGGCCGGCCACGAACCGGAGGATCTGCCGGGCACGTGGGACGACTTCCGGACCCTCTGCAGCGACCTCGTGGCCTCCGGAACGGAGCATCCGTGGGTGGCGCCGCTCGCCCACTCGGATCGGATGCAGGAGCATCTGGTGGACCTCGCGCAGTCCGCCGGTCAGAGCCTGGCGATGGTCGGATCCAGCGGGAACGGGATCACCGACGCCAGGACCGGGGAGTTCCCCTTCGCGAACGAAGGCTTCCTCGAGGCGTTCGCCTTCCTGCACTCGCTGATATCGGATGGCTTCATGCTCCCCGCGTCCACCTCTCTGGACGCACGGGAGGCGCGCGTGCGCTGGGCGTCGGGCGAGGCCGCGATCTTCCTCGACGGCCCCTGGAACGCAGGCGTCCTGAACGGCCAGTTCGCCGAGTTCATGGAGGGTGTGCGCGTGTCGGGCCCGCCCTCTCCCGACGGGCACGGACTCACGGCGCGGCCGCCCGCCGACGGCCAGTTCTGGTGCGCGGGGACGTCGCACCACCGCGAGGAGGTCGGGGAGCTGTTCTCGCTGCTGACCCGGCCGGAGTTCGCCGTGGCGCTCGCCGAGAACATGGATCAGCCGCCGGCGGACCCGCACGCCCTGGACAGGGCCGAGGTCCCCGCTCTGTACTCGCGCGCCGTGCGGCTGCTCGAGGAGAACGTGCGCACAGCGCCCAGCCCCGTGGTGCGGAACCCCGCCGTGGGCTCCGTGATCGCGGAGATGAACGACATCCGGCCCGACCTCGGTGACATCACCCAGGGGTACCTGGGCGGCGATATCGATGACCTCGGGAAGGAGCTCACCCGCTTCAACGATCGTCTGTCGGCGGAGCGCGACCGGGCGATCGACGTGGTCAACGGCGCCGGTGGGGACGTGTCCGTGCAGGACTGGATCTTCGAGGAGTACAGGAGCGGCGATGACTACGATGTCACGGACTACTGAGCCGGGAGCCGCGAGAGCGACTCCCGCCGCCGCGCGCACGGTCCCGAGGCGACGCCGGCCCTCCCTTTGGATCTACGTATTCCTGGCGCCGACGGTGGTGCTCTTCGGGATGTACACGGTGTGGCCGAGCGTCTCGAGCCTGGTGTACTCGACGCTCGAGTGGCGCGGACTGGGCCTCGAGCGCTCCTTCACCGGCCTCGAGAACTATCGGCGCCTGCTGACGGATCCGCTGTTCTGGAAGTCCCTGTGGATCACCCTGCTGATCATCGTGGTCACGGTGCCCCTGAGGGTGGGAGCGGGGCTCCTCCTCGCACTCGTGCTCAACAATCCTCGGCTGCCGCTCGCCGGTCTTCTGCGCACCGCGTTCTTCGTGCCGGTCGTCGCGACCACGGCGATCGTCGGCATCGTCATGGGCTTCGTCCTGGACCCGTCGGCGGGCCCGATCAACGAGGTGCTCTCGATCTTCGGCGCCGGTCCTGTCGATTTCCTCGGCAGTTCGCGGACCTCGCTGTGGGCGGTCATGGGCGTGCACGTCTGGAAATGGCTGGGCGTCACCCTGATCTACTGGCTCGCCGCCCTGCAGACCGTTCCGCGCGAGCTCCTCGAAGCCGCCGAGACCGACGGAGCGGGGCCCGCCGCACGGCTGCGCCATGTGACCCTGCCGCTGCTGCGTCCCTTCGCGGTGATCATCGTGGTCCTCACCGTCATCGAGACGATGCAGATCTTCGACCTGGTGGTCACGATGACGGGCGGCGGCCCGTACTTCTCCACCCTTGCCACCGAGGTCTATATCTACGACACGGCGTTCGGCGCGGCCAGACCGGATCTGGGCTACGCATCGGCCATCGGGGTCGCCTTCGGCGTCCTGACGGTCCTGCTGATGGTGCTGCTCACGCTCGTGATGCGACTGGCACAGCGACGACAGGAGCAGAGATGACGACCACACAGGCACGGGAGCCCTCGCGGGACCTCCCCGCCCGTCGAGAGCCCGGACGCAGCCACGGCCGACCGATATCGGATCCGAGAACCCGCGGCCGCGGGCGGCGGCGTTTCGGGAGATGGGCGCAGACCCTCGTCCTGGGAGCTCTGGGCCTGCTGTGGATCTATCCGCTGCTCTGGGTGCTGGCGGCCTCGTTCAAGGATTCTCTCGACATCTTCTCGGGCGGCCTCGGACTGCTCCCGGACTCCTGGCACCCCGAGAACTATCTGCGGGCCTGGCGGGACGCGAACTTCTCCGGGTACATGCTCAACACGGTGCTGATCACCGCCGGCAGCATCGTGCTGGTCGTGGTGCGGTGCGCGATGGCGGGCTACGTGATCGCACGCTTCAGGTTCCTGGGGCGCAGGGTCGTCCTCGCGGTGCTGGTGGCGACCATGTTCATTCCCACCGGACTGTTCGTGGTGCCGGTCGTAGAGCTCAGCGACCTGCTCGGACTGTTGAACACGCGGACCGGCCTGGTGCTCGCGATCGCGGGAGGCGGGAACGTCGCCGCGGTGCTGCTGTACGTCGGCTTCTTCTCGCGCGTCCCGAAGGAGCTCGAGGAGGCGGCGGTGATGGACGGAGCGGGCTTCCTGCGCGTCTTCTTCCGGGTCATGCTGCCGCTGTCGGGACCGGTGACGGCCACGGTGGTGGTGCTGACGTTCCTTGCGAGCTGGAACAACTTCTTCCTGCCGCTGGTGTTCACCTTCAGCACTCCGCAGAACCGCACGCTCGCCGTCGGCATGATGGCGTTCCAGGGGACCAACTCCACGGACTGGGCGGGGCTGGCCGCCGCCGCGTCGATCTCCCTCGTGCCGATCGTGCTGCTGTTCCTGCTCCTGCAGCGCTACTTCGTCGAGGGGATCGCCGGTGCCGTGAAGAACTGACCCGCATCATCCTGCTCCTGCGCGAGACGACCGCGCCCCACTCCCCCTCGCCCGCTGCCGGATCCGATGTCCGCAGCGGCCCGGAACGACAGCCCCGGAGGAACCATGCCCCGTCCCAACATCCTGTTCCTGTGCACCGACCAGCAGCGCTTTGACGCGCTCGGCGCCGCGGGCAACGAGCACATCCGCACCCCGCACCTCGATCGTCTGGCCGCGCAGGGCGCGCGGTTCACGAACTGCTACACGCAGTCGCCGATCTGCGCTCCCTCCCGAGGGAGCCTGATGACGGGGCGGTACCCGCGCCACCACGGCCTGTGGGCGAACGGCGTGGACATGGACCCCGGCGAGCAGCTGTTCACGAAGACCCTCGCCGACGAGGGGTACGACTGCGGTCTCGCCGGCAAGCTCCATCTCGGATCGGCGTTCGACGGGAGGATCGAGCCGCGTCTGGACGACGGCCTGCGCGTGTTCCGCTGGGCGCACGACCCGTACCTGCGCTCGGCAGGCAACGAGTACCACCACTGGCTGCGGCGCACGCATCCGGACCTGTTCGAGAGCGCCGTGGCGCGGCGCGAGAGGTCCATCGACTCCCTGCCGCAGGAGGCGCACTACTCGCACTGGGTCGCCGAGGAGACCATCGAGTTCCTCGGTCACTCGCGGCAGAAGGATCGTCCCTTCTGCTTCATCTCGAACTTCTTCGATCCCCATCACGGGTTCGAGGCGCCCCAGCGGTTCCGGGACCTGTACGACGCCACTGCGCTGCCGGCGCCCGTGACGATCGAGGACGAGCTCGCGACCAAGCCTCCGATCTATGCCCAGGAGTCCGCGAAGTCCTACGCGGGGCACATGCCGGGGTTCGACGACTACTCCCCCGAGGATCTCCAGGAGATCAAGGCCCAGTACTTCGCGATGGTCACTCTCGTCGACGAGGAGGTGGGGCGGATCCTCGATGCCCTCGAGCGCGAGGGGCTGACCGAGGACACCTTGGTGGTCTTCACGAGCGACCACGGGGAGATGCTGGGCGATCACCGCATGCTGCTCAAGGGGCCGATGATGTTCGACTGCTCGGTGAAGGTGCCGCTGCTCGTGCGCTGGCCCGGGCGGATCCCCGAAGGCATGGTCGCCGACGAGCTCGTGGAGTGGATCGACCTGACGCGGACTCTGCTCGCGGCGGCGGGATCGGACGGGCTCCCGCGGGCGCAGGGGCGCGACCTCGCGCCGCTGTGGTCGGGCGGTCGGTTCGATGATCGCGACTGGGTGCTCTCGGAGTACCGCGACGGCTGCTGGGCGTACGACCCTCCCGTGCAGACCACGATGGTCCGCCGGGGCACGTGGAAGATCGTCGTGCACCACGGGCGTCCCTCGACCGACCGGGAACGCACCGGGGAGCTCTACGACCTCGCCGCGGATCCGGACGAGCTGCACAACCTGTGGGACGAGGCGTCAGCACGGGAGACACGAGCGGAGATGCAGGCGTTCCTGCTGGACGTGCTGGTGGCGACCGAGGATCGGTCGCGGGAGCGGTTGGCGCCGTTCTGAGGGCACCGGTGCATCATCTCGGGACGAACCCACCGACGCGGCCGACGGCTCCGGATCGTGTGCTCCACAGGGGGTCCGGACTGCGCCCGGCAGCGTCCTACGGAGGCGGGCTCAGTGCGCCGAGTGCAGCTCGCCGACGGGGACGACGTCGGCGAGGATGTTGCCGGACGGCGCCAGCGGGCACGCCCACATCGGGTCGTACGCGCACGACGGGTTGAACGCGAAGTTGAGGTCGAGCACGAGGTCGTCGCCGTCGCCGAGGTCGGCGCCCTTGATCGTGTCGATGAGGTAGCGACCGCCGCCGTAGGTCGTACTTCCGGCTCCGGCGTCCTTGACCGGGCCGAACACGCCTCCGCCATAGCCGGTGTGGGACCAGACGTCGAGGGTCCCTCTGTCCGCGAGCCGGACGAACCCAAGACGTTCGAAGGTCACGACACCGTCGGTGCCGGTGGTGACCGCGAAGGACTGCGGCGGCGCGGGCTCGATCCGGGCGCGGAACCGCCACCGGGGGTCGTAGTCGGCGACAGAGAGCCCGCGGAAGGTCGCGGCGTCCTCGGGCAGGAGCGGGGAGGCGGGGTGGTGCGCGAACAGCCGATCGCGCTCGGCGCGCCAGAGCCGATGCCCCGTCTCGGGGTCGGCGGCCTCGCGCACGCGGCGGTAGAGGTCGAACACCGTGCGCCGCCAGTCGACGGTCGCGAGGAGGTCCGCGGGATCGGTCCGGTGGAGGTCGGTGTGCTCCGGTGATGGTGTCAACGCGATGCTCCCTCCTCGGTGACTGCGCCGCTGATGCGGGGCGGCGCGCCCCCTGGCCGGTCGTCGGCGCCGTGGTGCCGGCGCAGTGTTACCGGTGCCGCGTCGGCGCGTCCCCGGAACGACCCGGAAGCGCCGCGGAGGCCGTCCGTCGTGCAGCGGCTTCCGAACCTACCGCAGGCGGCCGATCTGCGCCGCCGCGTCGTACAGCGCGCGGTGGGCCGGTCGCAGCCGGGCATACGCCCCCGCGGAGGCCTGGTCCGGGTCGGTGAGGTCGCCGTCGCGCTCGGCGAGCGGAGCGATCCGGTGCGGGAGTCCGAGGGCATCAGCGCCCGCGATCGCCGCGCCCAGCAGGGTCGCGTCGACCTGTGCGGTCTCCGGCGTCCGGGCATCGGCTTGCTGGCCGTCGCGCTCGATGCTGTGGACGGGTCGGCCGGTGGCGTCGGCCAGGATCCGTCGCCAGGGAGCAGAGACCGCTCCCCCGCCAAACACGGTGAGCAGGGCATCGCCTGGTGGACTGGCGGCGTCGCCTCCGGCTGGGGCAACTCCGTGTTGCGCGGGCTCGAGCGCGTGCGAGAGGGCGAGGGCGAGGCCCTCGAGGGTCGCGGCGTACAGGTCGACGGGGCGGGTCGTGGGGTCGAGGCCGAGCACGGCGCCGCGCAGCGCGTCGTCCCGCACGGGGTAGCGCTCCCCGCCGAGCGAGGGCAGCACGAGCAGTCCCGTCGGACCGCGTCCGTGCTCGCGCTCCCGCTGCTCCAGCAGCGCGTCGGCCCCGGCGGGCGAGGCACCGCGCAGAAAGGTCTCGCGGGCCCACGCGGCGGCCGCGCCGGCGGCGAGGACGGCGGAGATGCGGAGCTCCAGGTCACCGAGCGCGAGGCGGTGGGAGGCGTCAACCGACGAGGCGCGCTCGGCTGGCACGTCGCGGATCCTTGCGATCCAGCCGCTCGTTCCGAGGGAAGCGTGGTCGCGTCCGGGCGCGGTGCCGGTGACACCGATGGCCGCGGCGCCCGCATCTCCGGGGGCGAGCAAGATCGGGATGCCGGACGGGAGGCCGAGCAGATCGCGGGCACTCTCGCCCGTGCGGCCGACGACCTCGCCGATCCCGCGCGTGAGGCGCGGCAGCAGGACCGGGTCGATGCCGGCCGCGCGGGCGACGGCGGGCGACCAGTCGCGAGTGCGGGCATCGAGCAGACCCGTCGTCGAGGCGGTGGTCGGGTCGCACCAGGTGCCTGCGCCGAGGCGGCGCGCGAGGTGGCCGGCGGGCCCGAAGGTGATGCCGCGGGCTCGGCCGACGACCTCGGGCTCGACACGCACGAGTCGCCGGAACATGGCGGCGCAACTGCTCGCGTCCTGCTGGTTGCCGGCGAGTACGTCCCAGTCCTCGCCAGCACGGTCGAGGGCCTCGCGGATCTCGCGGGCCTCGGTGCTCGCGCGGAGGTCGGTGTAGAGGACGGCGGGGCGGACCGCGCCGTGATCGCCGCTTGCCGAGCTCTCGAGGATCAGGTCCTGCATCTGGCCGGTGAGGCAGAGCGCCGCGACGTCGGCCGATCGCGGAAGCACCTGCGCGATCGCCGTGCGGGCCGCGTGGATCCACTGCGCGGGATCCTGCTCGGAGCCGCCGTCGGGCGTCGAGGTGGTGGGGTACGGAGCGCTGGCTGTGGCGAGGGGCCGGCCCTCGAGGTCGATCAGCGCCGCCTTCGCGGAGGACGTGCCGAGGTCGAGGCAGAGCAGCGGAGGCATGGGGACAGGGTATGGGGCGAGGTCGAGCTCCAACTCCCCCATCAGGCCGATCGTTCCTTGCGAGTGAGTCATCTCGGCGCCCAGGGCCCACAATCTACCGATCTCGCGGCCACTCACCTCCTCGGCTACTTTGGGAAGGCATCGTCAGCTATCAGTACCACCCCGAGGTCGAAGGAGACCACCATCGCCCGCACCCGCGAGCAGCGTGAGAGATCGCTGCTCGATCTGCTCAACGAGGCCGACGCGCCGTTGTCCGCGCGGAGGCTCTCGGCCGCCCTCGGGGCCGCTCCGCGGACCATCCGGGACGACGTCGCACGGATCAATTCGACGGCGCCATCTCCCGCGATCCTCTCCGATGAGCGCGGCTATCGGCTCAGCCGCGACGCTCTCAATCGACAACGTGCGCTCCCGCAGGTCGGCGGGATCGCGGACGGCGGCCCCCAGGCACGTCTCGACCAGGTCCTGCGCACGATCATCAGCGCGGAGTCGACCGACGTCTATGAGCTCGCCGAGTCGCTGCACGTCAGCGACTCCACGTTGGAGGGGGATCTGACCAAGGCAAGGGCGATCCTCAAGAGTCACGCTCTGACCTTCCGCCGGCACCGTGACCGACTGCGGGTCAGCGGTACGGATCGGGATCGGAGGCGCCTGCTGCGCTCGTTGCTGTTCAGTCGCGAGGACGGTGCGCCCGTCGACGTGATGGCGGCAGTGCGGAAGGACCCCGAAGGTCTGCTCGCCCTGCTGCACGGGGCGGTCACCGGCGGACTCGGCGCCCACGGCCGCGAGATGAACCCGTATCTGCTCTCCGACCTCCTCGTGCACCTCGCGGTCTCCATCGAGCATCGCGAGCCCGTGGACGATCCGACGCCACCTGCTGCACGAGCATCGACCTCGACCTCGACCTCGACGACAGCGGACGATGGGGTCGCCGCCGACGTCATGGCGCGGATCCGCACGGCAACCGGTGTTGACCTGCCCGCCGGAGAGCTCGACATCCTGAGCCAGGCAATCACCACCGGAACCGGCCATCCTTCAGCGGATCCGCAGGGAAGGTCGCTCGACGACGACTTCATGATGTGCTTCGACGATGCACTCGACACCGTCGCCCGCGAGTTCGGCCTGCAGTGGGGGCGCTCCAGCTCGCGGACCGCCCTCGCGCGCCATACCCGACTGCTCGTCGAACGGGCACGTGCCGGTCGTCAGATCGAGTCCGCCTTCGGCCATGACTTCCAGCGGACCCTTCCGATGGTCCACGAGATCACGGTGCATTTCGTCCATCACCTTGAGCGGCGGACGGGACTGCGATTCACCGAGGGAGAGATCGAGCTGTTGTCCCTCCATCTGGGAACCGAGTTCCGATTCCAGGTGGAAAGCGGACCACGCGTCACGATCACCCTTGTCGCTCCCCGGTACGGAACCGTCACCAGCTCGTTCGCAGACCGCCTGGGCGTAGCGGTCGACCCATCGGCCGTCATCGAGCATCGGATACAGGACGCCGCCCGCCTGGGGACGATCACCTCCGACCTGGTGGTGACCACAGTGCCCCTGCCGGAGCTGAGCGGCACTCCCGTCGTCCGCGTCTCCCCGCTGCTCACGGAACAGGATCTCCAGGCCGTGCAGCGAGCGCTTCGTCTCGAGCAGGACCGACAGCGCCGGGACCGCGCGCGAGCACGGCTCGTGAGGCTGCTCGACCCGGCGCTGTTCCTCCGCGACGCATCCGTCCGCACTGGCGAATCGGCGATGCGTCACGGGGCTTCCGCGATGCACGACGTGGGCGCGGTACCCGCGTCCTTCGAGACCGATGTTCTCGAACGGGACCAGCGCTCCCCCACCGCCTTCCCAGGACGCTTCGCCATCCCGCACTCGCTGAGACACGACGCCGTGCGCACCACCATCTGCGTGCTCACCTCTGATCGGGACATCGATTGGGCTGGAACGCCGGTGCGCCTGATGATGCTGTTCTCCATCGCGCCCGACGGACTCCCCGCCTTCCGGGATGTCCTGGAGCTTCTGATCTCCGTGCTGTCCGACCCGGAGAACGTCCTGCGACTGGCGGCGCTCGGCGGGGACTTCGACGCCTTCCTGGATCAGCTCCTGCGCCTTCTCGAGTAGATCTCTGCCGGGGGTGCGGCAGAAAACTTGCCTGGTTCCCACGGGTCGCGGGCTCTGATCATGGGAGCACCAGCACAGGGACGTGTTCGAAGGAGAAGGATCATGGCTGATCTGCGCGTGATGCTCGTCTGCGGCTCAGGAGCCAGCAGCGGGTTCATGGCAAGCAACATCCGCAAAGCCGCATCATCGCGGGGTCTCAGCGTGGAGACGTTCGCGCGAGGCGAGAGCGAGATCGAGAACTACGTGTCGGAGATCGACGCCCTCATGATCGGCCCGCATCTCGCCTACCTCTTCGAGGAGGCCGATGACTACATCGGAGATGCGGACGTAGCCGTGGTGCTCATGCGCCCCGACTACTACGCGGCGCTCGACGGGGATGCGGCGCTCGACCACCTGCTCGGCGCGTTCACCGAGGACGACGGGGCGAGTGCGTCATGAAGGGCTTCATGCACTGGCTCGAGCACTCGTTCGGCCCCCGCCTGAACGTCGTCAACAACAATCCGTGGATCGTGTCCCTCAAGGACTCGGTCATGCAGACCCTTCCGTTCATCTTCCTGGGGTCCGTGTTCGCGATGCTCGCGGTCCTCAACGACTACATCTCGTGGCTGCCGAGCTTCTGGGTGCCGTTCGGATGGACGATGGGGATGATCGGCCTGTTCGTGTCGTTCCTTCTCCCCTTCAACCTCATGGAGAAGTTCAAGCTGCGCAAGCAGCGTCAGATCGCAGGCCTCACCGGCATCGTCGTCTTCCTCATCTCGGTCACCCCGCAGGTGCTGAAGGCCGACGAGCCCGGATTGCAGCACGACGCCCTCGGGGCCGGCGGCATGTTCGTCGCGATCGTCACCGGCCTGTTCGTCGGCCTCGTGATGAAGATCTTCGGCTCGTTCACGTTCTTCAAGGACGACTCGCCCGTGCCGGACTTCGTGCGCGCCTGGTTCGACTCGATGCTCCCGATCGCGCTCACCGTCGTCCCCATGTGGCTTCTCGTCCAGGTCGCAGGCTTCGACCTGTTCGGAGTGGTGCAGTTCGTCCTGAGCCCGCTGTCGAGCATGCTGCAGAACCCGCTCGGTCTGATGGCGGCCATGTTCATCACGTGCTTCATCTACTCGATGGGCATCTCCGCGTGGGTCCTCACTCCCGTGATCATCCCCGCGCTCTACGCGGCGGACGCCCAGAACGTCGCCGGCACGGCGGAGAACTTCGCGACCTACTCGTCCATCTACGCGACCTACCTCTGGGTGGGCGGCATCGGCGCGACGCTCTCGCTGGCACTCTTCATGGCGTTCCGCGCCCGCTCCCGCTCTCTCAAGGCACTCGGCAGGGCGAGCCTCGTCCCGAGCATCCTCAACATCAACGAGCCGATCATCTTCGGCACCATCGCCTGGAACCCGACCATGATGATCGGCATGTGGCTGCAGGGGCTGATCCTGCCGCTCATCATGTGGTTTTTCATCAAGGTCGTACCGCTGGCACCGGTGCCCACCCGCTCCTTCGCGCTCTGGTACACGCCGTTCCCCGTGGCCACCTGGCTGTCCACGAGCTCGCTCGGCGCCATCGTGCTCGTCGCGATCATCTTCGTCGTCTCGGGCCTCATCTGGTTCCCGTTCTTCCGGGTCCACGACCGAGAGACCCTCCGCAAGGAGACGGCGGCAGCGGCCGCTCAGGCCGCCGCTCCGCCCTCGGACGGTCCGTCGGCTCCTTCCGCCGGGGCGCGCGCCGACAACGGAATCCGCCGCTCGTCCAAGCGGCTCTCCCCCGCGCTGCAGGCCGCAGCGAAGTCCTCCACCACGAAGGGTGATGCGTGATGACCGACCCCGGTATCCCCGTCGGCCCGGAACCAATGACCGCCGGTTCGTTGGTCGAGACCGCCATGACCATCCTCATCGAGTCCGGGAAAGGACGCTCCTCGGTCTATCGCAGCCTGCGAGCCGTCGAGTCCGGCGACTTCGGCGCGGCCGCGGAGCACCTCGCCCAGGCCCACGAGGAGCTCGAGGTCGCGCACAAGGTCCACACCGACACCATCCAGGCCGAGGCCTCGGACAAGCAGACCGACCATTCCATGCTGTTCAGCCACGCGCAGGACACGATGATGACCGCCTACAGCGAGTACCGCATCATCAAGCGCATCCTGCCCGTCCTCAGCAGCTTCGACGACCGCCTGACCGCACTGGAGGAGAACCGATGACACGCACGGACACGCAGGCTCAGGGCGCGGATGCCTTCCCCGACGACTTCCTCTGGGGAGGCGCGATCGCCGCGAACCAGGCCGAGGGCGCCTGGCAGGAGGGCGGCAAGGGCTGGAGCCTCGCGGACATCAATGAATACCGGGGCGATGTCCCGCCCGAGAAGCGCTCCAACAAGGAGATGACGAGCGATCGCGTCCGCTTCCACCAGGAGGACGCGGAGGGCCGGTACCCCAAGCGCCAGGGGATCGACTTCTTCCACACCTTCGACTCCGATCTCGAGCTCCTGGCCGGCACCGGGATGAACGCCTTCCGCACCTCCATCAGCTGGGCGCGGATCTTCCCCGAGGGCGACGAGACGACGCCGAACGAGGAGGGCCTGGAGTTCTACGACCGCCTCATCGACTCGATCATCGAGCACGGGATGGTGCCGGTCCTGACGATGTCCCACTACGAGATGCCGCTGGCACTGACCCAGAAGTACAGCGGGTGGTACTCACGGGAGGTCATCGGCTTCTTCGAGCGCTTCGGGAAGGTGCTGCTGGACAGGTACGCGGACCGTGTGAAGCACTGGATCGTCGTCAACCAGATCAACCTCATCACCCATGAGTCCTTCAACCACCTGGGCGTCGCCGCGGACAAGGTCGAGGACCTGCCGTCGGCCAAGTACCAGGCCGTGCACAACGAGATGGTCAGCGCCGCGAGGATCACTGCCTACGGCCACAGCCTCGGTAAGAATCTGCAGTTCGGCGTCATGCTGTGCCACACGCTCGCCGACCCCATCTCCCCCAAGCCGGAGGATCTGTTCGCTGCCACGCAGCAGAACCAGATGCAGTACTTCTTCGCGGATGTCGCCCTGCGCGGGCGATACCCCGGCTACGCATGGCGCCACTTCCGCGACCGCGGGATCACGGTGGAATTCGGAGAGGGCGACGCCGAAGCGCTCGCAGAAGGCACGGCCGATCTGCTGACGTTCTCCTACTACTACACGAATGCGATCGATGCTCAGACGTGGGAGGGCGGCGAGTACGACGGCTTCCGGAACCCGCACCTCGAGGCCTCCGAGTGGGGGTGGACGAAGAATCCGCTCGGACTGCGGCGCGCCCTCAACGAGTACTGGGACCGCTACCAGGTGCCGATCATGATCACCGAGAACGGCTTCGGGTCACGGGACGTCCTCGAGGCCGACGGCACCGTGCACGACGACTACCGCATCGACTATCTGCGCGAGCACGTGCGCGCGATGCGGGAGGCGATCCAGGACGGCGTCGACCTGCGGGGCTGGTTCCCCTGGGGGCCGATCGACATCGTCTCGTGCTCCTCGAGCGAGATGAGCAAGCGGTACGGGTTCCTCTACGTAGACCTCGACGATGCCGGCAACGGCAGCGGTCGCCGCATCCCGAAGGACTCGTACGCCTGGTACCGGCGGGTCATCGAGAGTGGTGGGGCGGAGATCGACTGACGCGCCTGTAGACTCCAATCTCGGGCAGGCACGCTATCCCGGTATTCGGGAGCCTGTCTGCCCGAAAAACCCCACCCTTCGCTCTACCGCGCCCCGTTGGCACGGCGTCCTATCGCCTGCGGCAACGAGCCACAAATGCATGACGGACCCGTACAGCCCAACACCGTATGCCAGAATTCGACATAGAGACGCCCGGATCATGCGATGCCAAAGAATGCAATTGGCGACGTAGAGAATCAACCCTTCTCTTGGCCGCCATCAGCTCTATTGAATCAATCCGGTAAGTCGCCACCACTTGCCGCGCACGAGTCTGTAAGTAAAACACCAACGCCCCCGTCTGGCAGACTGCACAAATAATCGCAACGGCAACCGCCGTCGACACCCCCATTCCATCGTGGGGCATCACTGACACCCAGATCGACGAGAGCGCGGTCGAAACAAATCCCACCAAGAACGTAACGGGCACCACCGCGCCCCTGGCGGGATAGTCTGCAGCCATCGCAATCGCCAATCGAATCGAAAATTCAAAAGACGGCGACCGTCGACGGCCAACACCCGCACCCGCACCCGCACCCGCACCCGCACCCGCGAGTAGCTTATTTAGGTGCGGCGACGCCTTCTTCCCGAAAACAATCCCGACAGCAGAACGCCCCCTACCCGCCTCCCACGTTCGCAAATTGCGCTCAAGATCAGTGAAGTCAAGGTCCTCAACAACATTGCCCCGGCCCATCAGTACTGCCACTCGATTGATCGCCGCCGGATGACACGCAAGGTCTCTTGCGCCTACCCGAGTTCTTTCCACGAGCACAATCAGACCCAAGAGGCATAGCGCGCCACCAACGACCAGCAAGAGCAGGTAGTCGACGCCCCGAACGCCAAGTCGTGAAGCGAATGGTGACCGAAATCCCTCGTTCACAAAACTGGCTGCGAGACTGACGATGAACCCAAGAAATGCCGCCGCAACAGCAGGCAAAACAATGTCCCTTGTCTGGATCGCGCGGCCTCTGATTTGCGAAAACGATTCACGCGCCGGAACCCGCCGCGGCGTCATCATGTTCGCAATCCCGCCAACGGCGAGCACAATCGAATAGGAAGCCGTTGCCGCAACCACGATCATCCACACCAACATGGACACGTCCTTCCCGTGCACATCGTCACTTCTCAGCGTCGCACACCCATGAAGTGCGCGACGCATCGAGGATGGCGACTGCCCACCCCAACTGCCGAGCACCCCAGCACTCCCAGACTTCATCTCGCCGACTCCCGGTGGGCCCCTGGCCCTCCCCTCCCCCTCAGCAGCCCCGCGGGCCCCTGACTCTGCCGTCATAACCCCCTATGCTTCGCGGCTTCCAACACGTTAGACAAGTGCGACAACAAGTCCTTGAGATCGTGCCGGAATGTGAAACATTCGCGTGCGCGCGGTGCTCGGCGAGGCCGGGATGGTCGAGTTCAGTTTCCACCGCGGAGTGCTGGAGCGCGAGAAGATGCCCCCGACGTCGTTGGGCACGGACGTCGCATCCCACCCACTCGACGAAGATCGACGCCCACACCCCGTCGATCGCCGTCTACGTGCCGAAGCAGCCCATCGCACGGGGCGAGAACGAGGTCTCGACCGTCGTGATGATGGCCTTCAGCAAGGACAGCCGCAAGGAGTTCGGCGAGCTGTTCGAAGCGCTGATCCGGGCGCTGTCCAAGCGGGGGAACGTGGAGCGGCTCGCGAGGCGGGCGGGGACGTATGAGGAGTTCATTCGGGGGCTGTTGGAGGTGATCTGACCCTTCCGTTCCAGGGCGCCGCACGCTGAGCGGCAACCGCCCAGAACGCCCTCACACCCTCCCGCACAGTCCACGAATGCTGTTAGGTTCACCATCATGTCGACAGAGCGCACGATCGAGGCCCTGAGAACCTTCATGGCTGAGCGCGACTGGGGCCAGTTCCACTCCCCCGAGAACCTCGCGAAGTCGATCTCGATCGAGGCCGCCGAGCTGCTCGAGTGCTACCAGTGGGACGGTGATGCCGACCGCGACGAGGTCGCCGGCGAGCTCGCCGATGTCCTCACCTACGCGCTGCTGCTCGCGGACAGGCTCGAGTTGGACCCCGAGCAGATCGTCCTCGACAAGCTCGAGCGCACCGGTCGGAAGTACCCGGTCGAGAAGGCGAAGGGACGGAGCACGAAGTATGACCGCCTTTGAGATCGAGGAGCTCCGCTTCACTCCCGAGTCGGTCGAGGAGACCAGGGGACGCGTTCCGCGGTTCTCGAACTGGCCGGTCGTCTACCTCATCGAGGATGGCCACGACATCTACGTCGGCGAGACGGGCAGTGCCGACCGTCGGATGCGCCAGCACCTCAAGTCCGAGCAGAAGCAGCACCTCAAGGAGGTGCGCATCGTCTTCGACAAGCGGTTCAACGGCTCCGCCTGCCTGGACCTCGAGTCGCTCCTCATCCGGCTCCTGGGCGGGGACGGCAAGTACGAGGTGCTGAACCGCAACGAGGGCATCACCAACCAGGACTACTTCCAGCGCAGCGAGTACAACGACACCTTCAAGGAGATCTTCGAGGAGCTCCGCAGCCGGGGCTACTTCGAGCGCTCGATCCCCGAGATCGAGAACTCCGACCTGTTCAAGCTGTCCCCGTACAAGGCGCTCAACACCGAGCAGGGCGTCGCCGTCCTCGACATCATGGAGGGTCTGGTCGAGGACCTGCACCATCCCGAGGTGCGCACCATCGCGGCGATCCAGGGCGATCCCGGGACCGGCAAGACCATCGTCGGCATCTACCTCATGAAGCTCATGCGCGACCTCGCGGTCTTCGACCCGACCGACGAGGTCGAGGGCGACTCGATGTTCTCCGACCTCTTCGTCGAGGGGAACCGCGACCTGTTCAGCGGCCTGCGCATCGGGCTCGTGATCCCGCAGAAGTCCCTGCGCAAGTCCATCAGCAGGGTCTTCAAGAAGGTGCCTGCGCTGCGCGATGCGGAGGTGCTCACGCCCTACGAGGTCGCCGACGCAGAAGAGGACTTCGACGTCATCGTGGTCGACGAGGCCCACCGCCTCACCCAGCGCGGTGCTCAGGCTCATGGCACGCTCACCGCGCGGTACGGCGAGATCACCCGTCGCCTCTTCGGCGAGGACGACCTCGCGATCAACCAGCTCGACTGGATCCGCAAGCGCTCCCGCCACACGATCCTGCTGCTCGACACGGCGCAGAGCGTACGGCCGATCGACATCGAGCCCGAGGTCTTCGAGCGCGTGCTCACCGAGACCAGGGAGCAGAAGCGCCTGTACCCCTTGGACACGCAGATGCGTGTGAAGGGCGGCAAGGAGTACCTCGAGTTCGCCCGCGCTCTCGTCTCCGATGACCCGCCGTCGGAGCTCCCGGATCTCGGGGATTACGAGTTCGAGCTGTTCGACGACCTCGGCGCGATGCACGAGAGGATCCGCGAGCGGGACGCCGAGTTCGGACTCGCACGTCTCGTAGCTGGCTACGCCTGGAAGTGGCGCAGCAAGGGCAAGAGCGGTCTGCACGACATCGAGCTCGACGGCGTCGCCTTGGACTGGAACGTCTCCGACGTCGACTGGATCGCCTCGAAGACCTCGCTCGAGGAGGTCGGCTCGATCCACACCGTCCAGGGATACGACCTCAACTACGCCGGAGTCATCATCGGCGGCGACCTGCGCATCGACCCGGAGACCGGACGCCTCGTCGCCGACCGCAAGAACTACTTCGACGCCAAGGGCAAGGCCAACAACACGATGCGTGGGCAGAAGACGTCGGACGAGGAGTTGCTGCGCTACATCACCAACGTGTACCGGGTGCTACTGACGCGAGGGATGCGGGGGACGTACGTGTATGTGGTGGACCCCTGGCTACGTGAGAGGTTCCAATCGATTGTCCGAGGAGCTGAGCAAACGGCACAGGAACCTGCTCCCATGACCCAGTAGTCGGAGACATGACGACAGCTGACGCATACCACGCAGACTCTCAAGCATTACCGGGACGACCCCAGCGTCCTCAGTTCCACCGATCCACGAAGCTGGATCATAACGGGCCACGGAATCCGCCGTGACTTACCCAAAGCCTTCCCCGGAAGAGGACACAAAGCCCCGGACAGACCGCACGAACGGACTCTACGGTCCTGCTGGCCGCACTGAGTCCGTTCCAGGTCGCGCCTCGATCGTCGACTCGGCGGCCGCTATCAGCGACAACAGGACCTGTGCTCAAACTGCAAGACAACTACCACCCGAACCCGCGAGACTCTATATTATACCCCTCGACATTATACCCCTCGACGCAACCCAATGGAGGGCAAGTGGATCACAACTCTTTCGGAACATTCCGCGACTTCAGTGCGCGAATAAAATTTGCACTGTCGCCCAGTGACCCTTCTGTCGAAATGAGACCGCTCGCACTGTTGCTCGGATCCGGAATTTCAACCCCCTCCGTCCCGGGCGTGGAGAAGATCGCAATAGCGATCAGAAAGAGCCTGGACGTCGGGGACCGGCAAGAATACGACGAATATCTCAGCGCCGCGTCATCCTCCGGAGAGAAGTATCAACGCGCATTTCAATTTTTATCTCTACGACGCCCGCGTGAATACCTGGACCGAATAATTGCAAGCGCCGTCCTTAGTGCATACAAAAAAGATGGCAACACCCCAGAAAGGCGCCTCAATGGAGAGGAATTGTACGCTGCCGAAATAGACACAGACAGCTGGATGTTGCCTCCAGGGCAAGCTGCACTGGGAAGAATTTGGGCTGGCCTTCCGGCTCACCTTCGAGGCCCGGTTATTACCACGAATTTTGACCCGCTGTTTGAAGTGTCTCTGCGCAGAGCAGGAATGCCCGCCTCGACTCACATAATTGACAGGGATGGGAGCCTCCAGCAAGCTCCGCAACTGAGTGAGAGCGCCGCCGTTATGCATATCCATGGATTCTGGCGCGAAGGTGCAACGCTAAGCAGAATGAGCGAGCTTTCTGGTGCGCGACCACTCTTATCTGCTTCTTTGCGGGCACTGCTGACTCGCCATACACTCATAGTCCTTGGCTACTCGGGATGGAATGATGTCGTCACTAATGCCTTGGATGCAGTGGTCTCGGAGGCGTCGCGGGACACGCTTGATATTCTCTGGTGCAGTTACGGACAAGCGCCCAATTTGAGGACGACCATAGACGACAGTCGCGTGTTGTCGCGCTTGGAGCGCTCCCCCTCGGTCACCTTCTATTCTGGCTGCGACGCAAACGCGTGGATCCCCGATATCGAGATGTCCGTTGCCGAATATCTGAGATATGGGGACAACAGCCGATCGAGTGCGAGTCGATCAAGCATCACAGGTTTCGACCTTGTCGACCCCGCACAACACGGCGATCAATCCAAGCAAGACCTCGAATCGAGGGCCCTTTCCTTCCTGGACGGCAGGGAACCCGCCATCCGCGACGGCTTTAACCCATTAATCGCGTCTCTAGACGCAGTGCCTACCGCGCACAATCAACTAGCCGCCAGAATTGCCAACGGGGTTCCGACATTAACCTTCATTACAGGTGCGGCCGGCGAGGGCAAGTCGACAGTTGCATGCCAATTGGCGGCCCGGCTCTCAAAAGTTGATGCAAACGCCGTCCTCTACTCAAGGAATGAGAAGTTTTCTCCAGATGCTGTTCTTACGGCGTCCACGAATCAGCAAACCGTGATTGTGCTCGACCACGCCCATGAGTCCTTCGGGCAGCTACGCGCACTTGCACAGAAGCTCAACGACGAGTCACCGCGCCCCCTCCACATTATTGCGGTCGCCAGGGATACGGATTGGGCATCCGTCGGGGGTTTCCGGTTTCCATGGGCGAGGTATCTGGACTACAAGTCGTACCGATTGAAGGGCCTCACACACCTCGACGCGAGCTCGATCGTCCGCTCGTGGGAACAGCTTGGCGAAAGGGCACTCGGCGATCTAGCATCAAAGCCGAGTTTTGATGCCAAGGTGAGCGAGCTTATCCGGCTCTCGAGATCTGGAGACGGGGAGAGCAGCACACTCTTCGGGGCCTCGCTGGAGATCCGCTACGGCGGAGGTTTGAGATCGCACGTTAGAGAACTTGTCTTACGGCTCTCCGATATACTTTCAGATGCCCCTTCAGCCAATTCTGGTGTTCGTGAGTCCTCACTTGCCTACCCGCTTTTCCTTGCGTCGATTCCACAGATCTACGGTAACGCAGGGGTCCCTAAGAGAGTGTTGGCCAGGGCGCTCGCCCTATCCAAAATTGAACTCGATACTCTTGTCTTACGCGCACTGGGCGACGAGGCCCCTTTGTCGGTCTCAGGATCGCACGTGTATGCGCGACACAGGGCAATCGCTGAGGCGATTATTGATGTCTCCGCCGAAGAGGGCTTCTCGCTGGGCGACGCGGTGTCAAGGCTCGTTAAAGCGGCGGTGTCTCTTATCGAGGAGGATGGCTACAGTCCAGAATTGATTGACGTGGCGTATATCTCAAGGAACATCCCTGACAGAGAACTGGCCACCCTAGCGGCCGAGGCCGCCTACGACGAATGCCCCGCCCGCCTCTCCTATTCCGCCAGGTTGAGCAGTTCGTACAGGCGAGCGGATCGAGTCGAAGACGCAATCGATCTCGGCGAGCACGCTATCTCTACTTCATGGCAGGCTCCTGACCGGGAAACCTCGTTGCGCATCGCTCTCAACGAGTACGGCGTGGCATTAGGATCGAAGGATCGCTTCGTCGAAAATGTTCATTACGGCCTCTTGAGTATTGCCGATATACCTGGAGTTCCAATCCACAGCGCCTCGGATATGGAGTACCCCCTCAGTTGCCTCGGTCTCGCTGGATGCAACGCCTGGGAAACCACGCAAAACCACGGATTCGCATCTGGCGTGGCATCCGTTCTCTTTTTGATCGATGAACTCGACCTCGTTGGCGTCAAGCCCGATTGGGCTCGCCGTTATAGATCGGTCGTTCGCCACTCTGGCGAAAAGTGGGTCACAAATGTCGATGAGGCCATCGCGGGACTTGCAGGCATGGTAGATGCATCGTCTGAAAGCTTCGCAACCGAAGTGGTTCGTGGCCTCCCCAAAAAATTGCACTTTTCTGCGCTCGAAGCGGTTCTTTATGATCTTTCTGCGCGGTAACCGTGACACTCCATTTTGTTCTAACTAGAGGTAGTGAAATATGACCTGATAGTGAGGGCACTATATTGACACATGACGGCAGGATGGGTGGATATCTCGACATTGACCCGACGTGAGGCGATCCGTTCCGCGACATAACTCGGCATCCGCTCACGCCACTGGAAGACAGCGCCCGGTTGCGCAAGCGCTCGAGAGGAGGCGACCGGACGCGAGGCTTGCCTCGGAGTTTCGTTTTTCACACCACGCCCTCGAAGTGTGTTTCTCATTTCCGGTGTCCAAGTGGTGGCGGCGTCGAAGCCCGTACCTTGTGAGGGCCCCGAGGGACGGGGTCTGGTCGCTCGGCCGGGTATGGCTTTTCTGCCCTGCCATTGATGATCCGGGGGTGTTGCCGCCCGGTCGGGAAACACGCGTTGACCGCCGATGGGGGGGGGGGGCACGGTCCAGCACAGTCTGAGGTCTCTTCGTAACGTGGGTGTCGGCATCGGGTGTCGTGACTGCGACCAGCAGCGATGCGTTCAAGGAGGGACAGCATCATGGAGGCCCGATTCGCGGTTGTGATCGGCCTGGACGTCGGGAAGAGCGGGCACCACGCCTGCGCTCTCGACCCGGACGGGAACCGTCTGTTCGACAAGCCCCTCGTCCAGGACAAGGCCGAGCTTCGAGAGTTGTTCATCAGCCTGCAGGAGCACGGCGAGGTGCTGATGGTCGTCGATCAGCCCAACACCATCGGCGCGCTGGCGATCGAGGTCGCCTGGGACGCGGGCTGCACCGTGGCCTATCTGCCCGGGCTGGCGATGCGGAAGGCCGCGGACCTCTATCCGGGCAGGTCAAAGACTGATGCGCGCGATGCGTTCATCATCGCTGACGCTGCCCGGGCCATGCCCCACACGCTCCGCAGCGTCGATCGTGACAGCGAGGTCTTCTCCTCGTTGAAGGTCCTTGCCGGGTTCGACGAAGACCTCGCTCACGAGACCACGCGGGCATTGAATCGCATCCGGACCCTGCTCACACAGATCCATCCCGCGCTCGAGCGGGTCTTCGCCGGCAGCAGCCTCTCCACAGCGCTGGTACTGGACCTGCTGGAGAAGTTCGGCGGCCCCACCGGGCTCAACACGGCTGGTCGGGGCAGAGTTCTGAGGTTCGCGCGCTCCCACTCGCGCCGCGATCCGGAAGCACTCATCGACCAGATCTTCACGGCGCTGGGCGAGCAGACAGTGACAGGGTGCCGGCGACCGCGGCGGTCGAGCTCGTGATCCCCAGAGTGGCTGGTCAGGTGAGGGAGCTGAAAGAGCAGCGAGTCACGGTCGCCCGCGAGGTCGGAGCCTGTCAATCTGTCTGTGTAAGTGGTGGTGT